>NZ_FWFY01000007.1 GCF_900172345.1 Limimaricola soesokkakensis | reverse complement strand
AGCCCGGCCTCCTGTTCCTTCAGCATTCCAATGATCTGCTCTTCCGCGAAACGCGATCGCTTCATGTCCGTCTCCTGAGTTGGACGGACTCTACCCCAAACTGGAGGAGGAACAGGGTCTCAGGTCACCGCCCAAATGTCGTGCTGCATTCGCCAAGTCCTGTCCATGGTCGAGGAAGAGGGTACGTGCGAGGTCGAAGGTTTCGCGTGCGGGTTCAGTATGAGTGAAGTCGAACATCGACTGTCTTTTCTCGGTTTGCGCTGCTCCGTTGCGGCAGCTTCAAGGCCCCCTCCCCTCCTCTCTGGGGGTGTCCGTCGTGGCTTCAAAAGGAAGGTTGGCCGGGCGGAAAAAACACGAAACGAAATTCTGAATTTTTTCAGCGCGGCCGAACCGTGCCGAGAGCTGGACTTGTCTCCCCGGGTTATCTCGAATGCGAACCAAATGTTGGAGCGAAGCGATGGAACAGCGACGGGTCGGACGAACGGATCTGATGATCGACACATTTGGGCTTGGTGGCGCGCCGCTCGGCGGAAACTTCGTCGACTTGGACTATGCCCAGGCGGCCGAACTGATCCGAGCCGCCCAAGAAGCAGGGCTTCGGTATTACGACACGGCACCGTGGTATGGCTTCGGCCGGTCGGAACGCGTCATGGGCGACATGCTGCGCGGTACGGACTACGTCTTGTCGGACAAGGTCGGTCGGCTTCTGAAGCCCGGCGGGGTGGAGAATCCCGCGGACTACGGCATGATCGATCCGCTGCCGTTCCACGTCGCCTACGACTACGGCTATGACGGGATCATGCGAGCCTTCGAGGACAACCTCCAGCGCCTGGGGCTCGACCGCATCGATATCCTGCTGGCACACGACATCGGCGTCTTCACTCATGGCGAGGACAACGCCCGCCATTTCGCAGACCTCGCCGAGGGCGGCTATCGCGCGATGGACGAGCTGCGCAGATCCGCCCAGGTCAAGGCGATCGGCCTCGGCGTCAACGAGAACCAGGTTTGCATGGACGCCCTTGGGATCGGTGAATGGGACGTGTTCCTCCTCGCGGGCCGATACACACTCTTGGAGCAGACACCGATTGATGCGCTCTTCCCAGCCTGCCGGAGCGCCGGCACCACGATCATCTGCGGTGGCCCCTTCAACTCTGGCATCCTCGTGGGTCGTAAAACCTGGAACTACGCGAAAGCCCCGGCGGAGGTAGTCGACAAGGCCCGTGCACTCGCGAAGGTCGCTGATGCATTCGGGGTGCCACTGGCAGCGGCCGCCCTGCAATTCCCACTTGGAAGCGACATCGTCACCTCGGTGATCCCGGGGCCCCGAGACAAGGCCGAGCTCCAGCAGAACCTCGAATGGTTCACGACGCCAATCCCGGATGAACTTTGGATTTCGCTGAAATCGAAAGGTCTGCTACACGAAGCCGCTCCGGTCCCATCAGGGCCCTGAAGAGCTCAAGGCACTCTTCGGCGGGTCCTGACCCGGCAAACTGGTCCAAGCTGCATGCGAATTTTTCGGGCACACTTCCGACGGAGGAGTGCCCAGATGCCCAGGAAGCGATTTTCAGATGAATAGATTGCCTTCGCGCTGAGACAGGCGGAGACAGGAACCACGGTGGGTGAAATCTGCCGCAAGATGCGCGTAGCGGAAGCCACGTTCTTGGCGCAAAGGGGTCAGCACGACGACAATGAGCCGCTCCGAATTGTTATCCAATGCCTACTCCGGATGCTGCGATGCGGCCCGTCATGGGAATGGGGGCCGCACCCGAAGTAGGACTGGTTCGCGCATTTACAGCGTGCAGAGAAGCGACTTTTTGCCTGCCGCTCGCCCCTAACGCGGCACAGGGGTGTCGGTGATACGGCACAGCCCTATGCCTCCACCGTCTCCGCGACCTCGGTCCGGAGCCGTGAGGCCGCCGCACCCGGTTCGGCGCCCCAGACGGCGATCCAGCGATAGAAGATCGGCGTCAGGAACAGGGTGAACACGGTCGCAAATCCCAGCCCCCCGACGATCACCCAGCCGACGGCAATACGGGCTTCGGCGCCGGCGCCTGATGTCACGATCAGGGGCAGGCCGCCGAAGACCGTGGAGACCATCGTCATCATCACCGGCCGGATGCGCAGGCGCAGGGCGTTGCGGATGGCGCTGTCGATATCCTCACCGGCTTCGCGCAGCTGGTTGGCGAACTCGACGATCAGGATGCCGTTCTTAGCCATCACCCCGATCAGCATCACGAGACCGATCTGGCTGTAGTAGTTCAGCGAGCCCCCCGTCAGCGAGATCGCCAGCAGCGCCGCGGCCAGACCGAAGGGCACCGTCATCATGATGACGACCGCGCTGGCAAAGCTTTCGAACTGGGCGGAGAGGACCAGAAGCACGACGATCAGGGCGACGCCGAAGACGGCATAGAGGCCCCCCTCGGTGTCATTCAGCGTCGCGGCCTCGCCGGTGAAGGTGATGCCCATGCCGTCGGGCAGGACCTCGTCCGCGATCTCCAGCACGCGGTCCATCGCGGTCGACAGATCGACCCCCTGGCCGAGGTTCGCCTGCAAGGCCACCGACAGGGCGCCGCCCAGCCGTTCGATCTGGGCATCGCTGACCACGGTTTCGAGCGAGGCCACCGCCGAAAGCGGGATGTAGTCGCCGCTGTCCAGCCGGATGGAGAGGGAGGCGATGTCGGAGGGGTCGTCGATCGGCGGGCCGCCGGGGACGACGTTGACGTCGACTTCCACGTCATCGGAGAAGACGCTGACCGCGACCTCGCCCTGGACCATGGCGCTCACAAGGCGGGTGACGTCGGAGCTGTTCAGCCCCATGTCGCTCGCCGCGGCGGTGTCCACGGTCACTTCGAGCTGCGCATCGACGCTGTTGTTGGAGAGCTGCGGGTTGAGGAAGGTGTCGTCTTGGGACATGGCCGCGACGAGGCTGTCGGCCGCCTCCGTCATGTTGGCAAGGTTCGTGCCGGTGACCGCGAATCCAAGCCCGCCGCCCGCGCCGCGGATGTTGAGGCTGTTGGTGGAGCGCGCGCTGACCTGCACCCCGGGCACCGCCGACAACTGGCCGCTGATCTGCGCGATCAGTTCCTGCTGGCTGAAGTCGCGCTCGGCCCAGTCGGGCAGGCGCACGACGATGAAGGCGCTGTTGCCGCCGCCGATGCCGATGATGCTCTGTACCGCTGCGACCTGACCGTTCTCCAGATAGGGTGCGAGGATGTCCTCGACCAGCATGACCTGCGTGTCGAGATACTCGACGGTGGTGTCCGATGCTCCGCGCGCCTGCACGAGAAAGAAGCCGCGGTCTTCGTCGGGGGTGATGGTGGAGGGCAGCGTCGCGGCCGCGCCCAGGGCGATCATGGCAAAGCCGATGGCGACGGAGAGCACGAGCAGCGGTGTGCGGATGGCGAAATCCATCACCTTGTCGAAGGCGCGTGCGAGCGCGCCTGGCCTGGTGTCCCCGACCTCGACCGACGACCTCCCCG
Organism: Limimaricola soesokkakensis; assembly: GCF_900172345.1. Taxonomy (GTDB): domain Bacteria; phylum Pseudomonadota; class Alphaproteobacteria; order Rhodobacterales; family Rhodobacteraceae; genus Limimaricola; species Limimaricola soesokkakensis. Next base: position 182,102 of record NZ_FWFY01000007.1, on the reverse strand, counting down.
GATCGAGCAGGGCCGCCAGAACCGGCGCCAGCGTGAGCGCCGTGATCGACGACAGGGTGACCGCGAAGGCCAGCACGAAGCCGAACTCGGAGAACACGCCGCCGGCCTGACCGGGCAGAAAGGAGATCGGGATGAACACGGCCGCCAAGGTGGCCGTCGTCGAAATGACGGCGAAGAACACCTCGTTCGTTCCGGAGGCGGCGGCGGCGAAGGCCCCCATGCCGGATTTGCGTTTGCGCACGATGTTCTCGATCACGACGATGGCGTCGTCCACGACCATGCCCGTCGCCAGAACCAGTGCCAGAAGGCTGATCGTGTTGACCGAGAACCCGGTGAGCCAGATCGCGGCCAGCGTGCCGATCAGGGCCACGGGGATCGTCACGGCGGGGATGAGCGTCGCCCGCGGCGAGCGCAGGAACACGAAGATCACCGCGACCACGATCACCGTGGCCAGCAGGATGGATTTGACCACCTCGTTGATCGAGCCCTCGATGAAGATACCGTCATCCGAGGTCACCAGAAGCTGCACGCCCTCGGGCAGCTGGTCGCGCAGCTCCTCGACGGCGGTGCCCACGTCGCGCGAGATCTCCAGCGTGTTGCCGACGGATTGCCGGGTGATGTCGAGGCTGACGGCGGTTTCGCCGTTCACCCGCGTGTAGACGCTCGCGTCTTCCGGGATCAGCTGGACGAAGGCCACGTCGGCCACCTGGGTGGTGTCGTTGATCGGCAGCTGGTTGATGCTGTCGACGGTGACCTCGTCGTTGCCGACGCGAAGGGACAGGGTCTGGGACTGCGTCGAAAGCGAACCCAGTGCCGTGTCGTCCCGCAGCTGGGCCAGCGCGGTGGAGACGTCGAAGACGGTCAGGCCACGGCTCAGCAGGGAGGGCATGTTCACCGCCACGCGGAACTCGTTGGCCCGGTTGCCGCGCACGGTCACCTCGGCGATGCCCTCGATCAGGGACAGGCGCTCGTAGACAGTGCCTTCGGCGAGCTGGGTCAGCTCGTCGAAGCTGGCATCGCCCAGAAGGGCGAGGCGGATGATCGCGTCCGCGTTGCTGTCGCTCTTGCTCACGCTGGGGTCGTCGATGTCGTCTGGCAGGGAGCGAAGTGTGCTCGACACGATCTCGCGCGCCTCGTTGGCGGCGACGTCGACATCCGTGCCATCGGACAGGTCGATGGTGATGCTGCTCGACCCGGCGCTGGAGGTCGATTCGATGTAGGACATGCCCTCGAGCGCGCTCAGCGCGTCCTCGAGAACCTGTGTCACCTCAGTGTCCACGGTGCTTGCCACCGCACCCTCATAGGTGGTCCGCACCGACAGCACGGGCTGATCCACGTCGGGCATCTCGCGGATGTCGACGCTGGTAAGCGCCGCAAGCCCCGCGATGATGATGAGAAGGTTGAGCACGATCCCGAAGATCGGCCGCGCCACGAAGGTGTCGGCGAACCCGGCCTTGTGCGCCCGCTTTTCGATGCTCATGCGCCCGACCCCTTGCCGGCATCCGCCGTGGTAACCTGTGCCCCGTCGCGCAGCTTCGACGCGCCTTCGGTCACGACCTGCGCGCCTACGGGGGCGTCGGTCTCGATCCAGACTTGGTCGCCGTCGCGATACCGGACGGTGACAGGAACGCGGCTCGTGCGGCCGTCCTCGGCGACCCAGATGCCCGCGCCGGATCGGTCCCAGGTGATCGCGGTGGCGGGCACGACGGGCAAGGGGGCCGTCTCTTCGGTCATGCGGATCGTGAAGGTCATGCCCGACAGCAGCAGCCCTTCGGCATTGTCGATCTGCGCCCGCACGGTGGCGCTGCGGGTCACGCTGTCGAGGCGGCTGTCGTAGGAGGTGATGGTGCCCTCGAAGACCCGCCCCTCGTAGGTCGGCGTCGTGACGAGCACCGGCTTGCCCTCGGCCAGCAATCCGATCGAGCGTTCGGGGACCTCGAATGTCGCCAGCAGGGTCGCGGAGTCGTCGATCGTCACGATGGCATCACCATTGGACAACCGGTCCCCGACCGTGACGTCGCTCAGCCCCAGACGCCCGGAGATCGGCGCGACCACGGTGCGGTCCTCCAGTGCGACCTCGGCCAGTCCGACCTCGACCTCGGCCAGCCGCAGCGCAACTTCGGCCTCGGACAGGGCGACATCCGTCACGACGGCGCTGCCATCTTGGTGAAGCCCTTGGTAACGGGTGACGGTGGCTTGCGCCTGATCGCGGTTGGCGCGCGCGCTTTCCAGTGCGAGTTGTTCGGTGCGATCATCCAGACGCAGCAGAACGTCTCCCTTTTCAACCAGCCTGTTGGCTTGCAGCGCGGCTTCGACAACCTCGCCGGCCTCGGTGGCGATCACTTCGGACCGGCGCAGGGAGACGGCGCTGCCGACCGTGCGCAGAACCAGCGTGTAGGCGCGCTCTTCGAGCGGGGCGAGAACGACGGTCGTTTCCCGCCCCTGCCCCGGCGGGCCGCCCGGCGGGCCCCCGGCCGCGCCGCGCGGCGCCTCGGCCTCTTCGGCAGGTGCGGAGGTGCCGCCCCAGATCTGCGCGACCTGCTCGGGCACGCCGAAGGCAATGCTGTAGGCCCCTGCAAGGACGCCCAGCGAAAGGATGAGAACGATCAATTTCTTCAAGGTCTTCTCAGCTCCTAAATGTGCTTCGCCCGTCGGGACGTTCTTTGCGTTGGACCCACGGCATCGACGCCGTGGGTCGTGGTTTGGCACCCGTTGAGGACCGTGATTCTCGAGGCGTCTCGACACCTCCTATGGACCATGCGCCGAGGAAACTGACCGTCCTCGGACAAAGGGTTTTGTCGCAAATTGTCGCGGGATGCCGGCGTGATACATTCTGGAGCAAACAAGCTGACACGGACCGGGTCAGTCGCGAACGGTCCATGTCTTGAAGCTCTGGTCGAGTTCATCACAGGCCGCCAGAAGCAGGTCCCGCGACTGGAAAGGTCCGGCGTCGTCGATTTGGGCGCTGACCGTCACGCATTGCGTTGCATCGCTGCCCAGATGGATCTGACCGGTCTCGGTATCGTATTCAAAGCGCTGGTTCGGATCGGTATCGTCGCAGGCGATCAGTCCGAAGGGGTTTTCCTCGTCGTCCGGCGCGTTGTACGCCATGCACAAGCCCGCGTAGGTCGCCGATTCAATCCTCTCGCTCTCCGGTGCATAGGAGAACAGCACGTCGTCCCCCGTCGGTTTGCAGGAATGCGCGTGAAGCTGATCGCTTTCCCCGCGACCTTCGGTGTCGATGCACCAGCCGAGATTGGCCTCTTCGTCGAGATTGTCCGAGAGGTAGATGACCGGCCCTTCGGTCTGGATGACGGGGCTATCGGCCAGCGACACTTGAGGCAGGATGAAACCTGCGATCGCGGCGAGAACGGCGGTGCTGAGCGAAGCACCTCTTGTCAGACTTGACGTAAGTTCGGGCATTTTCGACCAACTCCTGCTTCTTCCAGATCATTTGCGAGCGAACGTGCCGTGCCTTTCCGTCGGGCACGGTCGGACGGGCGCTTGGTTATTCGCCAAACCGGTCCTGAAAGGCGCGAATGCGCGCGGCGTTCACGCCTTGGTCGCTGCGCCCCACTCGGGACACGCCCCGCATATCGATACGGCTGCCCTCGTCCTGCGCCGCAACGACAACCACCACGTCATCGGCAAAGTAGAAAACGGACGTGCGCGCCGTCGCTTCGAAGCGAAGCCGATCCGGGTCCGAGGCGACGATGTCCCACCCCATGTCTTCGGCGACCGTCAGGGCGCGCTGATAGGCAGCGTCGGGGGACAGATCCGTCTCGAGCGGCGCGATATCGGGATAGCTGGCGGCCTGCGCGGCAGCCAGTTCGGCCCCGCCGTAGTCCAGCGTGTTGCTGGCCCCCGCACGGGTCTCGTCGAGGACTTCGAACTCGGGCGGGTTCACCGTATCGGTCGAAATGTCGTGGATCGGAGCGGCGCGCGGAGGCGGGTTGATCGCGCTGGCGATCGTGGGGGCCAGACAGGCCACCCCGATCACGGCCGCAAGACCACCGGCAAGTGCGCCCTTTCGCTCCTTGCGCACGGCATGGATGACCACCGCGAGCAGGCCCAGCCCCGCGACGGTCGCGCCCAGAGGGGTGAGGTAGGTCCGATAGAGGCCAAAGCCCACGATCGGCTCCCAGAGCCCGAATCGTGCGCCAAACAGCATGAGCGCCACGCCGACGAGACCGGCAATAGCGACGAACAACGCAATCTTTCCAGCGTGTTGCAAGACATCGTCCTTTCATCTCACCAAAGGCAACCCGACCTGTGCAGTTCGGGTCAGCGGGCCGTTCGGCGTTCGGGATTGAAACCGGGAAGACAGGTAGCATAACTTAGTTTGTATACAAACCATTTCATGTTAAAGGCAGGTATGACGACACAGCATGCCAAGTTTCACGCGCTGCTCCACAGCGCCGATCTGCTCGAAAAGCGCCTGACCGAACGGCTCGCCCCTTTGGGCGTTCGGCCGCGTCAGGCCAGAATCCTCGTGGCGATCGACGTCATCGGTCCGACGTCACAGACGGTCCTGGCGCGCGAGTTCGATATTACCAAAGGCAGCATGAGTACGATGATCGACCGGCTTCTGACCCTCAATCTCGTCGTGCGCCACAAAAGCGAGAAGGACAAACGCGGTGATGTCATTGCGCTGTCCCCGGCTGGCGCGCGTATGGTCGTAGATATTCGCAGTGCATGGCAGGATATGGATATCATGATCGGATCGATGCTCGGGGCGGAGAAAGAACAGATCTTGTTTGAGCTTGCCCGCGAGTTGAGAACTGCCCTCGGGGGGGTAATACCGGGTGAAGGTCAGCTAAAGAGGGCCGACTGATTAGCGCTGCGGTGATGGCGGTCTTCTTCAAAAATTGACCCTATCGCCGCCTTTTAGCGCGAGGATTTCTCGCGCCTCGTCCGGCGTGGCGACTTCGCAACCGAGATCCTCGACGATCCGGCGAATCTTGGTGACCTGCTGGGCGTTGCTTTCGGCCAGCTTTCCACGCGAAATGAACAGGCTGTCTTCCAGACCGACGCGCACGTTGCCGCCCATCTGGCTCGCGGTCGTGGCGAGGGTCATCTGCGCGCCGCCTGCGCCCAGAACCGACCATCGGTAATCGTTGCCAAAAAGGCGGTCGGCGGTGCGTTTCATGAACACCAGGTTATCGACCTCCGGCCCGATGCCGCCGAGGATGCCGAAAATGAACTGGATGAACACTGGCGCTTTGAACAGGCCGATATCCATACAAAATTTCAGATTGTAGAGGTGGCCGACGTCATAGCATTCATGCTCGAACTTGATGTCGTGCGGGGCCAGCGTGTCGGCGGCCTCCTTGATGTCGCGGAAGGTGTTGCGGAAGATGTTGCCGTCGGAGTTGGCGACGTAGTCCTTCTCCCAGTCGAATTTCCAGTCGTCCTCCTTGAAGCGATTGGCGAGCGGGTGGAACGAAAAGTTCATGCTTCCCATGTTCAGTGAGCACATCTCGGGACTGAAGGTCTTGGCCGGCGTTATTCGGTCTTGGATCGACAGCGACAGCGAGCCACCGGTGGAGATATTCAGCACCGCATCCGTCGCCTGCTTGATCCGCGGCAGGAAGGGCTGGAAATCCTTGACGTCGACCGACGGCGCGCCGGTCTCGTTGTCTCGGGCGTGCAAGTGCAGGATCGACGCACCGGCCTCAGCCGCCGCGACGGCCTGCTGCGCGATATCGTCATAGGAATAAGGCAACGCGTCCGACATGGTGGGGGTGTGGATCGCGCCTGTGATGGCGCAGGTGATGACGGTTTTCTGACGTGCCATGGGTCAGACTCCTTTGGTATGGTCCGCAATCACGACGCGGTAGCCGAGTGGAAAGAGTTGCAGATTGAAGCGGTGCCGGATGAAGCCCCAGATGCCGTGCGGCGCCTTCAGCATCACCACGATGGCAACGAGACCGAGGACCATCAGGTAGATGGTGCCAAGGTCCGCCAGCGTTTCACGCAGCAGGAAGAAGACCAGCGTGCCGATGATCGGGCCCTCGATGGTGCCGATCCCGCCGATAACGACGATGAAGATCACGAAGGCGGTCCAGTCATTGACGCTGAACGCGGCGTCGGGGGAGATACGTAGCTTTTGCAGAAAAATCAGCGCGCCGATCACGGCGGTCAGGCCGGAGGTGACGACATAGACGAAGAACTTCGTCCGCCAGATGTCGATGCCCAGCGAGGCTGAGGCCAACTCGTTGTCGCGGATCGCGGTCAACGCCAACCCCTTGCGCGAGCGCAGCAGCAGGTAGACGGCGGTGACGACGATCAACGCCGCGCCGAGTGCCAGCCAGTAGCTGAGTGCCTCTCGTGCCGAGCGATCATCGGCCATGGAGCGCACGATATCGGTGGGCAACGAGGTGCCGGAGCCGCCTCCCAATGCCGAAACCTGTGCGAAGACCAGCCGGAAGACCTCGGCCATGACCCAGGTGCCAATGGCGAAATAGGCCCCCCTAAGGCGGAAGATCAACGCTGCAACGGGGATCGAGATCAGCGCGCCGAGCACGCCCGCCAGAGCAATGGCAACCAGCGGGGGCAGACCCGCAAATATGGTCAGCGCGAACAGCATGTAACCGCCGAAGCCGACATAGGCCTGCTGTCCGACCGAGACCAGCCCGGCGTAGCCCGCCAGCAGGTTCCACAGCGAGGCCAGCGCGAGGTAGAGAAAGACCTCGCCCATCAGCCGCAGATCGGCCCGGCCCGCCCAGTACGGCGCGGCGATCAGGATCACGACGATCAGCGCACCGAGCGCGGCCGCGACCTTCGCGGCGTTAGAGGTACGGCTTACCCGGATATCTGTGTTCATCCGCTGATCCTCGGGAATAGGCCGTTGGGACGCACGGCAAGAATGACGAGAAAGGCGATGTGGCCAGCCAGAAGCTGCCAGCCGGGGTTGATCGTCGCGCCCAAGGTCTGAGCAACGCCAAGGATGACGCCACCGACAAGCGTGCCCCAGAGGTTTCCAAGACCACCGATGATCACTGCCTCGAAGCCGAAAATGAGTCGCCCGCCACCGACCGACGGGTCGAAGCTGGTGCGGATACCCAGCAGAATGCCCGCAACCGCCGTCACTGCGAGCGCGAGCGCCATGGCGAGTCCGAAGACATGGCGCTTGTTCAGGCCCATGAGCTGAGCGATATCTTGGTTGTCCGACGTGGCACGAAAGGCGCGGCCCAGCGGCGTGCGATAGAAGGTCCATTGCAGCCCCGCGATGACTGCGACTGCGATAGCGAAGGTAAGCAGCGGCAACAGTCCCAGCGACAGCGGGCCGAGCGCGACCGAGGCAGTCTCAAGCACACCGGCGTCCATTTTCTGCGGATCGGCGGAATAGCCTTCCAGCAGAGCGTTCTGGATAATCACTGATAGCCCGAAGGTGACAAGCAGAGGCGGCAGGATGTCATCGCCCAGGGTATGGTTCAGCACCCCCCGTTGCAGCACATAGCCGATCCCGGCCATCGCCGGCACCACAACGATTAGCGCCACCAGCGGATGCACTCCCAGCACAACGGTCGTGGTCAGCCCCAGATAGGCAGCCAGAACGATCAGATCGCCATGCGCAATATTGACCAGCCGCATCACTCCGAAGATCAGCGACAGCCCGGCGGCAAAGAGCGCATAGAGCCCCCCCAGCAAGGTGCCCTGAACCACTGCATTCAAGAAATCCATGTCATTCCACTCCGAAATAGGCGCGCGCGATATCTTCGCGCGAAACTGCGTCGGACCTGCCCTCGAGCGACACCCGACCCTCTTGCAGGCAGTAGACACGGGACGACACGGCAAGCGCCTTGGTGATGTCCTGCTCGACGATCACCGCGCTCATGCCGCCGCCGACGATGCCGGGCAGCGCCTTATAGATGTCGCGGATGATGACCGGCGCGAGGCCGAGGCTGATCTCGTCGAACATGATCAGGTCGGGGTTGGCCATCAGTGCCCGGCCGATGGCGACCATCTGCTGCTGACCGCCCGAGAGCGAGGTCGAGGCCTGCGCCTTGCGTTCCTCCAAGATAGGGAAGAGGTCATAGACCTTGCGCAGGTTCCACGGGCCCTCGCGATTAACCCTCCCGCCGATCATCAGGTTCTCCTCGACCGAGAGTGAGGGAAAGAGCTGTCGGCCCTCGGGCACCATGGCGAGGCCCATCTGCGCCACCACGTCGGGGCGCGCATTGCCGATCGACCTGCCGCGATAGGTGATCTGCGACGCCTCGTTCCCGATCAGCCCGGCGATCGAGCGCAGCAGCGTCGTCTTGCCGGCGCCGTTGGCCCCGATAATGGCCAAGACTTCACCCTCGCTGACCTCCAGGTCGACGCCGTAGAGCGCTTGGAAATCACCATAGAAGGCATCGAGGCCGGTGAGCGTCAGGATCGGTTCAGGCATCGGCCTCAATCCCCAGGTAGATTTCCTGCACTTCCGGGCTCTCCATAATCGCCCGGGGTTCGCCCTCGGCGATCTTGCGGCCGAAATCGATCACGATCAGCCGCTCGACCACCGCCATCAGCGCGTGCACCACGTGTTCGATCCAGATGATCGAGACGCCGCTGGCGTGGATCGACTTGATGGTGGCGATCAGAGATGTGCATTCCGCCTCGGTCAGCCCCCCCGCGATCTCGTCGAGCAAGAGCAGGCGGGGCTTGGCGCAAAGCGCGCGGGTCAGTTCAAGCCGCTTGCGGTTGAGCAAGGTCAGCCCGCCGGCGCGGTCGTTGGCCTTTCCCAGAAGCTCGGTCTGGTCGAGCACGTCGATGCAGAGCCGCTCGGCCTCGCGTCCGGACAGACCGGCGGATTGCGTGGCCGCCACCATCGCATTCTCGAACACCGTCATATGGGTGAAAGGCTGCGGCACTTGGAAGCTGCGGGCGATGCCGGCGCGTGATCGGCGCGCGGCACTCATGCGGGTAATGTCCTCGCCTTCAAAGCTGATGCGCCCGCTATCAGCCATGAGCGTGCCGGTGATCAGATTGAACATCGAGGTCTTGCCGGCACCGTTGGGACCGAGCACGCCAAGCGCCTCGCCTTTTGCCAGCCCATAGCTGAGGCCGTCAGCGACGGTGACAGCGCCGAAGGATTTCGACACGCCGTCGAGTTGAAGGATCTGCGCCATCGGGGTCTCCCATCGGCGGTGTCAGGCGGCGGCACCCGCCGCCCCTTTGGGGTCAGAGAAGTTTCAGCTCACCGGTAAGCGGAATGTCCGGTGCCGCGGAATTGGCCACGATCTTGAGATCAAAGGCATCGCCCTCCTTCTGCCACTGGCCGGCGACCAACGGCGTCTTGGTAACGTTGTTGATCGGCCCGTTCGACCAGTCGACCGGGCCGACGATGGTGTCGAGCTTGGTCTCTGGGATCGCCGCAGCGATTGATTCGTAGTCATCCAGGTCCTCGGCGCGTCTGACGACATCCGCCACCACTTCGAAGAGCGCATGCTTGAAGCCGATGGGCTGGGTCCAGGGGCGGCCCGAGGCGGCAGCATAGCCCTCGGCCAAATCCTTGGCACTGGCGCCGGTGAGTGATGAGTTGAACGGATGGTTGGGCGACCACCAGACCTCGGACGAGAGGCCATCGCCTCGGTCGCCCAGCGACTCGATTACCGAAGGAAAAAGCAGCGCCTTGCCGATGGTCACGATCTTGGGGCTAAAGCCCTGCTGCGCCGCCTGTGACCAGAAGGTAGCAAAGTCGGGCGCGATCATGTTGCCGGTCACGATCTCTGCGCCGGCGTCCTTGAAGGCGTTGATGTAGTTGGAGAAGTCATCGGTCAAAGGCTGATACCGCCCGGGATCGGTCAGGTCGTAGCCGGCGGCGGCCAGCGGTTTGGGCAGGCCCAGCTCGGCGTCGCCCCAAGCATTGCCGTCGGCGTCGTTCGGAAACAGCCCTCCGACCACCTTCGTCACGCCGGATTGGTCCCACATGTCGAGGAAGGCACCAATCACGTCCTCAAGTCCCCAGAAGAAGTGATAGGTATAGTCGAACCCTTCGCCTGGCACGCCGTTGCGGCCAAAGAAATAAGGCTGCCAAGGGCAATCCGTGGTGATGCAGGGCACCTCGTTGATCTCGGCCTGGTCCGAGACCGGGTTCACGGTGTCGGGGGTAGACGCGGCGACGATGATGTCGACCTCGTCTCCGAGGATCAGGTCGGCAGCCACTTCGGCGGCACGGTTCGGGTTGGACTGACTGTCCTTCGAGATGATCTCGATGTTCCAGATTTTGCCGTTGTTTTCGACACCGGCGTTGAAGTGGTCCTGAATGGCGGCCAGCACGTAGTCATCGGCCTCGGCAAACCCGGCCAGCGGCCCGGTGCGCGGGCTGACATGACCGACTCTCAATGTCGGGGTCTGCGCGTAGGCGCGGGTTCCGCGCAGGATCGCCGGGGCGGCCAGCATCGCGGCGGAACCGGTCAGGAACCGGCGACGTGTGGGGGTTAGCAGTTTTTTCATGTTTGTCTCCTCCTCCCGGCCTCCCCGCCGGGTTTGATCTGAAGTCAGGGCAGTTTCAGTCGTCGAGAATGCCTTCGAGCCGGGTCAGGTGGCGGCCCACGCGGGCGCGCACCGCATTGGCTTCATCTTCCGTCCATTTGCGGAAGCCTTCGCCGGATTTCATACCCAGCTTGCCGTCCTTCACGAGTTGCTGGAGGTAGGGTGACGGGCCTTGCCGGCTTTCGAGGTCGAACAGCACGTTTTCGTGGATATCCAGCGTCAGGTCGGTGCCAACGAGATCGGCGTTTTCCAACGGGCCGAGCACGGCCAGTCTGCGGCCAAAGCAGGACTTCACAACCGTATCGACCGCTTCCGCATCACAAATGCCGCGTTCGACAAGGCTCACCGCCTCGCGCCAGAGCGCGTGTTGCAGGCGGTTGCCGATAAACCCGGGCACGTCCTTCTCCACCATCACCGGAGTTTTCCCGGCGCTGGCCAGCAGGGCCATCATCCGTTCGGCGACCTCGCCGTCGGTCCATCCGGTCTTGATCACTTCGACCAGCGGGATCAGATGGGGCGGATTCCACCAATGGGTGCCAAGCGCCCGTCCGGGGTGTTTCAGCCCGTCCATGATCTTGGTGATCTGGATGACCGAAGTGTTGGAGGCCAGCACCGCGGCGACGGGTGCATGCGCTTCGACATCGGCGAAGATCTGGCGCTTGAGGTCCAGCTTCTCCGGCGCGGCCTCGAAGACGAAATCCGCTTTGCAGACAGCCGACCCGACCGACGAACACAGCTCGATCATCTTCAATGTGCGAGCGATCTCGTTATCCTCGGCGCCCATCACCCGCAGGCTGTCGGAAATCCGCTTTGGTGCGGATTTCAGCGTTTCGGCATGCGGGTCGGTGATGGTCACGTATTGCCCGGCGCGCGCCAGCGTCAGCGCGATGCCATGCCCCATAAGTCCGGCTCCGATGACCGCTATCTGCTGCTTCTTGGGAACCATTGCTCAGCCCGCCGTATAGCCACCGTCGGCATAGAGAATATGCCCGGTGTAGAAGTCGGATGCCTTGGAGGCGAGGAACAGCAGCGGCCCGGCAAGGTCTTCTGGCTCACCCAGGCGGCCCTTGGGCACACGCGCGAGGAAACCTTCGCGCACCGCCTTGGCCTTTTCGTCGTCGCTGAACATCCAAGCGGTCAATGGCGAGCGGAAAACGGTGGGTGCTATGGCATTGACGGTGATGCCGGTGGGGCCAAGCTCGCAGCCAAGAGCCCTCACGATGCCGTCGGTCGCGGCCTTGGAGGCGCAATAGGCGGTGTAGCCCGCCGGATGGCCCAAGAGCCCGCGTGCCGACGAGACCAGCACGATCTTGCCACCCTCGCCCTGCGCTTTCATCTGCCCCGCAGCGGCACGCGCCAGCAGCCAGCTTTGCGTGACATTGGCATCCATTACGGATTCAAAGGTATCGGGTGCCATGTCGTTGATCAGCGCAACCTTGTTCATGCCCGAGGCGACGACGAGAATGTCGAGCCGACCGTAGGCCTCAACTGCCCGTGCCACGAGGCCATTGCAGGTTTCCTCGTCCGAGGGGCGTTTGTTGATCGCCGTCACTTCGGCGCCCATGCCGCGGCACTCCTCGGAGATTTCATCCAGTGCGTTCTGGTTGCCGGCAACGAGCACCAGCTTGCAGCCCGCCCCGGCGAGGACACGCGCCGCGACCATGCCGAAAGCGCCCGAGGCCCCGGTGATCAGCGCCACCCGATCCTTGACCTCGAACATTGAGAGGGGATTTGCCATCACGTTCATGCCTCAGACCTCCGGGGGATAGGGAATGACGACCAGCATCTTGCACGTGTCGTTGATGCGGTTCTCGATCTTGCGGACCTCGTTTGGCGGGATGGTGCAACTATCCATCCGACCGAGCACGGTTTCCTCGCCATCCACGATCACCGTCATCTCGCCTTCGAGCACGACGTAGACTTTCTCATAGGGGGTACTGTCCGGCCCCGCGCCGCCGCCGGGCAGGAACTGGCTGAACCCGATCCACTGGTTTGTCGGTCCACCTTCCTCGAAGCCCTGAAGCCTGAGCCCATGGCAATCGAAATGATTGGGGGCGGTATAGGGCTGCGCATCCTCGAAACGTTTTACATGCATGGCGTCCTCCCTCGCACTCGCATCGTGAAAAGAGGCCGCCAGTCCCCCGGCGGCCAGTCAGGGAGCGTTCAGAATTCGGAACCGTCGTCGATGCGGAAGTTCTGCGACTTGTCGATCATCGCCACGAGGCGGATGATGCAGCCGTCGCCGCGGTCCCAGTTCCACGGGAAGAAGGCAAAGGTGCAGCGCTTTCCGGTCACGGCATCAAGATCGCCGCCGACGTTCTCGATGCCCAAGATGCCGTTCTTGAACAGGATGTTGTGCACGGGCTCCCACTCAGGGAAGTCGTCTTTCCAGTCGTTACCGCCGGACCATTCCCTGTATTCCTGTTCCAGATGCGGCAGCAGCGGTCCGTTGCGCTGCGGGCCGATCGCGGTGGCCAGCGGGTGGTCGTTGGCCTGGGTGTCATGCCCGACAACCTTGATACCCTTCTCGACCATCCATTCGCCAGCCGAGGGCACGAGACCCGGGCAATAGGCGAAGTAGTCGCCGTCCTCGTAGTCATGATGCCAACCGGTGTTGATGATCAGAACGTCGCCTTTGCGGATGGCATGACCGCAGGCCTTTTCCAGATCCTCACCGGTAATGGGCTCCCACTTCTTCTTTGGGATAGACACGACAATACCAGTACCGAAGAAATGCGGCAGCGGTACTTCGTCAATAAAGGGCGTGCCCTGCACCACGTGCGCCGGAGCGTCAATGTGGGTGGTCGCATGCATCGTGGTGGTGATGCGCTGGCTCAGCACGCCGGATTTGGCCATGTAGTGGATACGTTCGATCTTGGTATCCTGAAAGTACGGCCAGTTCGGGTTCTGGAACCCGAAGCGGTGACTGAGATTGTAAAACTCCAGTCCCATGTCGTTATTGGTATTTCCCTGAAACTCGATCCCGCGGATTTCGACCATCGGATGCACCTTCTCTGTTCACCGGCAGAGGGCCGGTGTCGAAATAAATGTCTATGCAGGAAGCTCCCCCTCCCGTCCCGAATTACGGTACATCAGTCCGCGATGCGGTCAATCAAAACCTGTTATCCGGTTGACCCGCACCGCATCGCGGTACATAACGATCCGAACTGAAGCCCGAGCAGCGCGTGCTAAACTGAAAGGCAAACTCCTCTAATGATTGAGAAAAATGACGCAAAGGACCGATCCGGCGTTCAGGTCATTGCGCGGGCCGCCGCTATCCTCCGCGTCCTCAAGGAGGAGCGAAGCGGGCTCAGCCTTGGTCAGATCGCGCGGCGCGTCGACTTGCCCCGCTCTACGGTACAGCGAATCACGGGTGCCTTGTCCGCAGAGCGGTTCATCATGCAGGACCCGAACGGCGGCGGTATCCGGCTCGGCCCGGAACTGGGTGCATTTGCCGAAGCGGCGAACTTCAACATCGTAGAGCGATGCCGCGCGATCCTGAACGACGTAACCCAGAAGACCGGCGAAACCACAGATCTCGCGGTGCTCCGCAATGGCGGTATGATCTTCCTCGATCAGGTGCCCGGGTTGCACCGGCTGCGTACCGTGTCGTCCGTCGGGGAGATCTTTCCGCTGACCACCACCGCCAACGGTCGCGCCTGTCTGGCGCTGATGCCAGAAGACCAGTCGCGGCACCTGATCGACCAAGAAACCGCGGGTGGATTGGCAGATGGCGATCTACAGGCATTGCTGGGCAAGCTGGAAGATATTCGCGCGAACGGTCTGGCCTATGACATCGACGAACACACCGCCGGTATTTCCGCCATCGGATTTGCATTCCGTGACCTGAGCGGAAGTTACCACGCGATTTCGGTACCGGTACCAACAATGCGTTTCGCAGACATCAAAACGCGCTTGGAGATCGCGCTGCGTGAAGCACAGGACAAGGTTCGGGCGGAGTTTACGCTCGAATGATAGGTGTCACAAATCGGATTACACCTGACCCGCGCATTTATAGGTGATTTTGACTTCTCGATGCACTCTTTGATACGAGAGCGGCTTCCGATTTATGATGCCATTCGAATGTCTGCATCAATTGGTATGCACCGGTAAGATGGCGCGCAGCAAATGTCCCAAATCCGCTCTTCGTGACGGGCAGTTCGCATGCGAGGCCAATATTGGATGTCCGCAGTGAACAGCAGGAATGTCCGCTCAGCTGTCCTTGATCTTGGCAGCGTCCAAGGCCCGCTTCGAGCCCTTAGTATCCGTTACCTCAATACTGTGCTATTGGTCAGCATGATCCGAAATCTTCAGAGACTCATTGAGCGCCAGATACAGAAGGCGAAGCTGCAAGGTCAGCTTGAAGGTCTTGAAGGCGAAGGCAAACCACTGCCCGATTGCTCTGCGGATGCTTTTGTGGATGCGGGAGAAGCAGTGGGGTTCCGCATCATGGCTCAGGCCGGTGTCGTGCCGGCAGAAATCGAACTCAAGAAGAAGATGGCTGCGCATCAGAGCCACCTCGCCACGCTTGCGAACGGGCCTGAACGGAAGGAAGCGATGGCTGAACTCGCTCGCCTTGAACTGCGATACAATATCGCTCGTGAAGCTCGCCAGAAGTTCATGCGCAGATAAATTCTACTCCCCATCATTTTTGGAAAGCACCGCGAGCACTTATTCTGATCGTGCACCCTCAGCGAACGTCAGCTTCGTCCGCTGAGCTGACCTTTGCCCGGCTTGCGGCGAATGTTAGCTCTCCGCCCTTCATGCTCAGCCCGCAACGAGGGTTGGCCTACTGGTTAAACTATGGTCATGATTGATGTTCCCGAATGGTTATATGACCGGGAAATGATTGAAATGGCTTCTGGCTAACAGCTGCGCGGACGCAAAGGGTCTGAGGCAATCGTCATGTTATGGCGGCGAAATTACCATGCCGGACGAGAAAAGAGCCGCGGCAATGGCGCGGCTCTTTTTCAGTTTTCGATCCCCGAGGAGGCGACACCCTGGCCTGAGCACCGCCTCGACCTGGCCTGCATGCCCAGTTCTGCAAGCAGCAGCGTGAAAATCGCAAATCAAGGCAGCCAATCTTACAAGACCCCGGGGTGCACACTTTCCTTGCAGAAAGTGCGCCAAAACCCCGAAAATGTGTAAACATTGGCTGTCAGCATAATATGCCTTTCTGGCAATGTAACAGCTTACATCACCCGCACTTCGAGTGACCGCAGCTGCCGCAGGTCATGCAGCCCTCGACCATGCGCAACTCGAAGCTACCGCAGGAGGGGCAGGACTTGCCGCGCGGGGCGTCGAGGTTGACGACCTGCTGCTGCGGGTCCTCCTTGAGCCCCTGCCCTTCGCCAGCGAGGAAGCCAGTGGAGATCATGTGCTTCTCGATCACCCCGCCAATGGCCGCAAGGATCGAGGGGACGTATTTGCCCTGCATCCAGGCGCCGCCGCGCGGGTCGAAGACAGCCTTCAGTTCCTCGACCACGAAGGACACGTCGCCGCCGCGCCGGAACACCGCCGAGACCATCCGGGTCAGCGCCACGGTCCAGGCGAAATGCTCCATGTTCTTGGAGTTGATGAACACCTCGAAGGGGCGACGGTGGCCGCCGACGACAAGGTCGTTGACGGTGATGTAGATCGCGTGCTCGCTGTCCGGCCACTTCAGCTTGTAGGTCGCGCCCTCGAGCTCGGCGGGCCGGTCGAGCGGCTCGGACATGTAGATCACCTCGCCACCGGTGGGCTCGGCGGGCGCCGACTTGGCCTCGGGCGCCTTGGCGGGCTCGGACACCGACAGCACCGAGCCGGTGATGTCGTTCGGCCGGTAGGTGGTGCAGCCCTTGCAGCCGGTCTCGTAGGCTTCCATGTAGACGTCCTTGAACGCCTCGAAGGAGATGTCCTCGGGGCAGTTGATCGTCTTGGAGATCGAGCTGTCGATCCACTTCTGCGCCGCGGCCTGCATCTTCACGTGGTCGAGCGGCGCCAGCGTTTGAGCGTTGACGAAGTAATCGGGAAGCTCCTTGTCGCCGAACTTCTCGCGCCAGGCCTGCACGGCGTAGTCGACGACCTCCTCCTCGGTGCGCGAGCCGTCCTTCTGCAGCACCTTGCGTGTGTAGGCATAGGCGAAGACCGGCTCGATGCCCGAGGACACGTTGCCCGCGTAGAGCGAGATGGTGCCGGTGGGCGCGATCGAGGTCAGCAGCGCGTTGCGGATGCCGTGCTTGGAAATCGCGTCGCGCACGTCCTTGTCCATCTGATGCATGTTGCCCGAGGCGAGATACTTCTTGGCGTCGAACAGCGGGAAGGCGCCCTTCTCCTTCGCCAGTTCGACGGAGGCGAGATAGGAGGCGCGCGCGATGCGCTTCATCCAGGCCTCGGTCTGCGCCGCCGCCTCGTCGGAACCATAGCGCAGCCCGACCATCAAGAGCGCGTCCGCGAGGCCGGTGACGCCGAGGCCGATCCGGCGCTTGTTGCGGGCTTCTTCGGCCTGCGCCGGCAGCGGGAAGTTCGAGGCGTCGACGACGTTGTCCATCATCCGCACAGCCATGGCGACGAGATCGTCGAGTTCGGCCTCGTCGAGTTTGGCACCGGTCTCGAATTCGTTCTTCACCAGCTTGGCAAGGTTGATCGAGCCCAGCAGGCAGGCGCCATAGGGCGGCAGCGGCTGCTCGCCGCAGGGGTTGGTGGCCGAGATGCTCTCGCAATAGCCCAGATTGTTCATCTGGTTGATGCGGTCGATGAAGATCACGCCGGGCTCGGCCTGCTCATAGGTCGACTTCATGATGGCGTTCCACAGGTCGCGCGCCTGCACGGTCTTGTAGACCTTGTCCTTGAAGACGAGGTCCCAGGTGCCGTCGGCCTTCACGGCCTCCATGAACGGATCGGTGACCAGCACCGACATGTTGAACATGCGCAGCCGGGCCGGGTCGGATTTCGCGGTGATGAAGGCCTCGACGTCGGGGTGGTCGCAGCGCATCGTCGCCATCATCGCGCCGCGGCGCGAGCCGGCTGACATGATGGTGCGGCACATCGCATCCCAGACATCCATGAAGGACAGCGGGCCCGAGGCATCGGCGGCCACGCCCTTCACCTCGGCGCCGCGCGGCCGGATGGTCGAGAAGTCGTAGCCGATGCCGCCGCCCTGCTGCATGGTCAGCGCCGCTTCCTTGAGCATGTCGAAGATGCCCGACATCGAATCCGGCACGGTGCCCATGACGAAGCAGTTGAACAGCGTCACGGCGCGGGCGGTACCGGCGCCGGCGGTGATCCGGCCGGCGGGCAGGTAGCGAAAGTTCTCGAGCGCGCCGTAGAACTTCTCTTCCCAATGCGCCGGGTCCTTCTCGGGGGCCGCCAGCGCCCGGGCGATGCGGCGCCAGCTATCCTCGACGCTGTTATCGATCGGCGTGCCGTCGCTCTGCTTGAAGCGATATTTCATGTCCCAGATCTGTTCGGCGATCGGCGCGGAAAAACGGGTCATGAGGGCGGTCCTTCGGCTTTGAACTTATTGGAAATGCATGAGGGACTCAGGTCCCGACGGTCACCGTCGATATAGTGTATCATAGCACGTTCCAAGCTACAGATTGTGTTTGACACAGCCTTATCCACAAGAAATTGCGATTTTATCACAACACGAAATCGCGACTTGCGGCCCCCTTCCCCGGCTTCTAAGTCCTTCATCATGCTGCATCTCATCAAGCTCTCGGTCGGGACCGAAGACGTCTCGGACCTCGCGGCCTGGCAGGCCGACCGGCGCGGACAGGGCCCCGACGGGCTGCCACGCCACGTCACCCGCATGTGGCCCAAGCGTGCCGAGGAGGTGCTCGACGGCGGATCGATCTACTGGGTGATCAAGGGCGTGATCCTGTGCCGCCAGCGGGTGATCCGCTTCGACGAGGTGGATCGCGGCGACGGCATCCGCCGCTGCGCCATCGTCTGCGAGCCGGGGCTGGTGCGGGTCGCGGCGACGCCCAAGCGCGCTTTCCAAGGCTGGCGCTACCTTGCCGCCGGCGACGCGCCGCGCGATCTCGCGCCCGGGCGCGAGGCCGAGGAACCGTTGCCGCCCGCGCTACAGGCGGCGCTGGCCGAAATCGGCGTCCTTTAAAGGCCGAGCTTGTCCTCGAGCGCGTCGAGCGTAGCGCGATGCGCCTCAGACCATTCGGCCGTGCTCGAGCGGAACAGCGTCGCTTGGCTCGAATGTATCATCCCGTCGGACAGGATCTTGAGCCCGTTGGCGCGCAGCGTCTCGCCGGTCGAGGTGATATCCGAGATCGCCTCGGCGGTTTCGTTGCGGACCACGCCCTCGGTCGCACCCTGGCTGTCGACCAGCTGGTAGTCGGCGACGCCGTGCTCACGTAGGAATTCCCGGGTGAGCCGGTGATACTTGGTGGCGATGCGCAGCCGGAAGCCATGGTCACGCCGGAAGGCCGCGGCCACCGCGTCGAGATCGTCGAGCGTGTCGACATCGACCCAGCCCTGCGGCACGGCGATCACGAGATCGGCCCCGCCGAAGCCCATCTGCGCCAGTTCGCGCAGGCGCAGGTCCCAGCCCGCCACCTTCTCGCGCACCAGATCCGATCCGGTGACACCGAGATGCAGCCGGCCGGCGGCCAGCTCGCGCGGGATCTCGCCCGCCGACAGGAGCGCCAGCTCGACACCGTCGATGCCCTCGACCACGCCCGCGTATTCGCGGTCGTTGCCGCGCTTGCGCAGGGTCAGGCCGCGCGCGCCGAACCAGTCGAAGGTCTTTTCCATCAGCCGCCCCTTGGACGGCACGCCGAGACGGATCGTCATGCCCGGCCCTCCCTGATCTGCACCGCCAGCTCGGGCCGGATCACGCCGCCCACGGCGGGCACGGCACGGCCCCGCCCGAGATGCCGGGTCAGCGCGTCGTAGCGCCCGCCGGTGGCCACCGGCGGCAGGTCGGCGCGGGTGGGGGATTGGAAGCCGAAGACGAAGCCATCGTAATATTCGAGCGTGGTGCGGCCGAAGCTGCCCTCAAAGGGCAGTGCGTCCACGTCGATGCCGCGCGCCGACATGGC
Source organism: Limimaricola soesokkakensis (assembly GCF_900172345.1). Classification (GTDB taxonomy): domain Bacteria; phylum Pseudomonadota; class Alphaproteobacteria; order Rhodobacterales; family Rhodobacteraceae; genus Limimaricola; species Limimaricola soesokkakensis. The sequence continues at coordinate 162,585 of NZ_FWFY01000007.1, read as the reverse complement.
GTCGAGACGGCGGGTCAGCCCGGTCACCGCGTCGCCGATGGCCGGCATGTCCACGGCGATGTCGCGCAGCGCCGACAGCACGTTGGGCGCGGTCTCGCGGAGGTCGAGGATCATGTCGACCAGCGCCATCTCCTCCTCGGAGAGCGGCCGCGTGTCGGCCTCCGCGCGCAGCGTGGCGAGGCGCGCCTCGACCTCGCGCCGGCTGCGAAGACCGAGCGCCGGCCCGGCACCCTCGAAGGGGTCGGCGGCGGCCAACAGCGCCTTCTTGTGGGCAGGTAGCGGCGTGCGCGCGCCATAACGGTCGAGCAGCGCCCGGAACCGGCGCGGCCGCCAGACATGGCGCAGCAGCGCGCCCTTGCGGGCCTCGGATGTCTTCAGGCCGCGGACCGCCGCCATCAGGATGCCGATATCGCCGGTGGCGGGCCGAAGTTCGAGCCCCTCGAGCGCCCCCGAAATGGTCGCAAAAACCTCGGCATCGGCCTGCGCCGGCTCTCCGCCGAAGATCTCGAAGCCCACCTGCAGGAATTCGATCGGCCGCGCCGGATCGGTTTCCTGACGCCGGAACACCTCGCCCGCATAGCTGTAGCGGGCCGGATCGCCGCCCTCATCCATATGCGCGCGCACAACCGGGACGGTGAAGTCCGGGCGCAGCATCATTTCTCCGCGCAGCGGGTCGGCGGTGACGTAGGCGCGGGCGCGGATGTCCTCGCCATAGAGGTCGAGCAGCACGTCGGCGGGCTGCAGGATCGAGGTGTCGACCGGCTGCGCGCCCAAGCCCTCGAAGATGGCCGAGAGCCGCGCCGCCTCGGCGCGGGCCTCCGGCCCCATGGGTCCGGGCATCATGATGATTGGCTTTCGATCATCGCGCGAACCCGCTCGACCAGCTCGTCGCGCGGCACCTCGATCTGGGAGGGGCGGTCCTTCCACTCCTCGAGCGTGGCCTCCTTGGCAATCTGCGCGCCGAGGATCAGGTCCTTGACCTGCACCACGCCGCGCTCCTTCTCGTCAGCCCCCTCGATCACCGCGACCGGGCTGCCGCGCCGGTCGGCGTATTTCATCTGGTTGCCGAAGTTCTTCGGGTTGCCGAGATAGACCTCGGCGCGGATGCCGGCGGCGCGCAACTCGGAGGCCATCGCCTGGTAATCGGCCATGCGGTCGCGATCCATGACGGTGACAACGACCGGTCCCTGCGCCTCCGCCTCGCCGCGCCCCTTGGCAGCCAGCGCCGCGAGCAGCCGGTCGACGCCGATCGAGACGCCGGTGGCAGGCACGGCCTGCCCGGTGAAGCGCTTGACCAGATCGTCGTAGCGCCCGCCCCCCGCGACCGAGCCGAACTGGCGCGGCCGGCCCTTCTCGTCGAGGATCTCGAAGGTCAGCTCGGCCTCGAAGACCGGGCCGGTATAGTAGCCAAGGCCCCGCACGACCGAGGGGTCAACTATTACGCGGTCAGGTCCCATACCCTGAGCCGCCAGTAGCCCCGCCATTTCACGCAACTCAGCAACACCACTTTCGCCAGTATTCGAACCTTCAACAAGTTTCTCGAGATGCTCTAGTATCTCGTCGTTCCACCTACGAACATCATCTACGGAAACCGCAGGATCGTTGGCATCAGGCCCATCGATTGCAAAACTTGCAAACAATGCATCCCATTTCTCTTCGAAAGAAACGTCAGGCAATCCAACTTTGGCGGACAGCCGATCTACGACTTGCTGCTTGGCTTCGACGAAGCCCATCACGACCTCGGCTTGCTCGGCACCGAGCCCGGCACCCTTGGTAAAGTCGCCGGATTCGTCCTTGCGGCCCTCGCCCAAGAGCGCCCGCACGCCCTCCGTGCCCAGACGGTCGAGCTTGTCGATGGCGCGCAGCACGATGCCGCGCTCATGCCCGAACTTCTCGGGATCGGACGGATCCAGAACGCCCGCCACTTCCATCACGCCGTTGAGGACCTTGCGGTTGTTGACGCGCACGATGTAGTCGCCGCGCGAAATGCCGACGGCTTCCAGCGTGTCCGCGAGCATGGCGCAGATCTCGGCATCGGCGGCCACCGAAGGCGCGCCCACCGTATCGGCGTCGCACTGGTAGAATTGGCGGAACCGGCCCGGACCGGGCTTCTCGTTGCGCCAGACCGGACCCATCGCGTAGCGGCGATAGGGGGTCGGCAGGTCGTTGCGGTGCTGGGCATAGACCCGCGCCAGCGGCGCGGTCAGGTCGTAGCGCAGCGCCAGCCAGTCGCCGGGCTTGTCGCCTTCGGCGTCCTCCTGCCAAGCGAAGACGCCCTCGTTCGGGCGATCGACATCGGGGAGGAACTTGCCCAGCGCCTCGACCGTCTCGACGCCGCTCGTTTCCAGCGCCTCGAATCCGTAGCGATGATAGACCTCGGCGATCCGGCGCAGCATCGCGGCGCGCGCGGTGACCTCGGCGCCGAAATAGTCACGGAACCCCTTCGGCGTCTCGGCGCGGGGGCGGCGGATCTTGTCCTTGGCCATGGATCGGCATCCTTTCGGGAGCGGAGTCGCGCGCGGGCTTAGCGCGGGCCGCTCGCGGGGGCAACCTTCGGGCTTGAAACCCACGCGCCACTGATGTGTTTAGAGGGCATGACCGACCAGATCGACATCGAAGAGCGGCTGAGCCACCTGATCCGCACGGTCGAGGACCTGTCCGACGTGGTGGCGCGGCAGGAGCGCGACATCGACGCCCTTACCCGGCGCATGCGTATGCTGGGCGAGCGTCTGGCCGAAGCGGAGGCCGAGGCCGACAGCGGCGTCACCATCGGCAACGAGCGCCCGCCGCATTACTGAGGCTCAGCCCTCGACCCCCATCGCTAGTGCGCGTCCGTCATGCAGCAGCATGTCGGCATGGCGCCCGCTCGCGCCGAAGGCGGCATAGGCGGTGAGGAAGGTCGTGTTGCGTGCCAACCGGGCGGTTGCGCGGCCGCAGGGCTGTCCCCTCGGCACGCCGCAGATCTGTCGCTTCACCTCCTCATAGGCGGGCACGACCGGGCTGTGCGAGATCCCTGCGCCGTAAGAGGTGGCCTCGAGCGTTCCGACATTGCCGAACAGCGCCAGGGCCGCCGTGAATTGCCGTACGCAGCCATCGGCGAAGCCAGTCACGTATTGCGTGCGCTGCGCGGTCGATGTCGCGGCTGTGTCGTAGAGGGTGAAGCCCGCCTCGGTGGCCACCGGGGTGCCCAGCGCCGAAGCCGACAAGCCGCACACCTTTGCCATCTGCCCGAACGGCAGCGCCGTGCCGGGCGCAACCTCCCGGGTATCGGGTCCGGGGGTCGAGAGCGTGGCGCTGCCACCGCCGACCCCGGCCTCGCAGGCGGCGAGCAAGGTCAGGGCGCAGAACACGATGGCAGGGCGCATGGGTGATCTCCGGTTGGGCCTTGCCCGGTTCTAGCGCGCCGCTCCCCCGCGTCCATCGCGCGGGCGGGAGCCCGCTCAGACCTCCTCGACCTCGATCACCCCCGGCAGCGAGCGAAGCGCGCCCTTGATCTGTGGCGTCACCGGCCAGTCGGCGCCGCAGTCGATCTCGACTTCGCCGGGAAGCCCCTCGCCCATCAGGCAGATGCTGATCGGCCCGCGCGCGATGCGCTGGCCCTTCGGCACCTCGCGCCCGGCCCGTTCCAGCACATTGGCCAGCATGGTGATCGCGTCGGGCTGTTCGAGGAACACGCGCAGTCCCGAGCCACCCGCATCCGCGACCACCCCCTCGATCGGCGCGACCGAGCGGCCCAGAAGCTTGAGCTGGTCGCTCTCCATCGTCGCCTCGACCTGCACCACCACCTGTGAGCCGGTCTCCAGATGCTCGCGCGCCGCCTCCAGCGTGTCGGAGAACATCGTCACCTCGAACTGCCCCGTCGGGTCCGACAGCTGCACGAAGGCAAAGCGGTTGCCGCGCGCCGATTTGCGCTCCTGCCGCCCGGCCACGGTACCGGCCATCTTGCCGACGAAGGCGCCGCGCGCGCCTGCCTGCTCGAGCACCTCGTCCAGCGTCATCACCCCTTTGCGCTTCAATGGCGCGAGGTAGTCGTCGAGCGGGTGACCCGAGAGATAGAAGCCGACGGCCTTGAACTCCTCGGCCAGCCGCTCGGCAGGCAACCAGTCGGTGACCTGCGGCATCCGCGGCTCGGGCAGATCGTCGCCCGCCTCGCCGAAGAGGGAGACCTGCGCGCTGGCCTTCTGTTCATGGATCGCGGCCGAATAGGCGACCAGTGCGTCGAGCCCCGAGAACACCCGCCGCCGGTTGCGGTCGAGCGCGTCGAAGGCCCCGGCACGGGCCAGCATTTCCAATGGCCGTTTGCCCACTTTCTTGAGATCGACGCGGCGCGCGAGGTCGTAGAGCGTGGCAAATTGCTTTTCGCCCCGGCCCTCGACGATCAGCCGCATCGCCTCAACGCCCACGTTCTTGAGCGCGCCCAGCGCGTAGACCAGCTTGCCGTCCTTCACGTCGAAGGTAGCTTGGGAGCGGTTCACGCAAGGCGGGGTCCATTCGAGCGACAGGCCCTTGCGGACCTCCTGGAAGTAGATCGCGAGCTTGTCCGTGAGATGGATGTCGCAGTTCATGACACCGGCCATGAACTCCACCGGATGGTTCGCCTTGAGCCAGGCGGTCTGGTAGCTGACCACGGCGTAGGCTGCGGCGTGCGACTTGTTGAAGCCGTAATTGGCGAACTTCTCGAGAAGGTCGAAGACCTCCATCGCCTTCTTCTTGTCGACCCCGTTCTTCATCGCCCCTTCGACGAATTTAGGGCGCTCCTTGGCCATCTCCTCGGCGATCTTCTTGCCCATGGCGCGGCGCAAGAGGTCGGCGCCACCAAGGCTGTAGCCCGCCATGACCTGCGCGATCTGCATCACCTGTTCCTGGTAGACGATGATGCCCTGCGTCTCGGCAAGGATGTAGTCGATGCTGGGATGGATCGAGGTGATCTCGCGCTGGCCGTTCTTGACCTCGCAATAGACCGGGATGTTCTCCATCGGGCCGGGGCGATAGAGCGCCACCAGCGCAACGATGTCCTCGATGCAGGTGGGCTTCATGCGCTTGAGCGCATCCATCATGCCCGAGGATTCCACCTGGAACACCGCCACCGTCTTGGCGCGCGAATAGAGTTCATAGGTCTTTTCGTCGTCGAGTGGGATCAGGTTGATCTGGTTCTCCGCCCCCTCGGGCGGGGTGTAGAGTTCGGTCCCGTCGGCCGCCACATGCAATGGCCGGCCCGATTTCAGGATCAGATCCATCGCGTTCTGGATCACCGTCAGCGTCTTGAGGCCGAGGAAGTCGAACTTCACCAGACCCGCCTGCTCGACCCATTTCATGTTGAACTGGGTCGCGGGCATATCCGAGCGCGGATCGCGGTAGAGCGGCACCAGCGCGTCGAGCGGCCGGTCGCCGATCACCACGCCGGCGGCGTGGGTCGAGGCGTTGCGGTAGAGCCCTTCGACCTGCTGCGCATAGGTCAGCAGGCGGTTCACCACCTCCTCGTTCTTGGCCTCCTCGCGCAGACGCGGCTCGTCGGCCAAAGCCTTCTCGATCGAGACCGGCTTGACCCCCTCGACCGGGATCATCTTCGACAGCCGGTCGACTTGGCCGTAGGGCATCTGCAGCACTCGGCCCACGTCGCGCACGGCGGCCTTGGACAGAAGCGCGCCGAAGGTGATGATCTGCCCTACCTTCTCGCGGCCGTATTTCTCCTGCACGTAGCGGATCACCTCCTCCCGGCGATCCATGCAGAAGTCGATGTCGAAGTCGGGCATCGAGACCCGCTCGGGGTTGAGGAAGCGCTCGAACAGCAGCGAGTAGCGCAGCGGGTCGAGGTCGGTGATGGTCAGCGCGTAGGCCACGAGAGAGCCCGCACCCGAGCCCCGGCCCGGGCCCACGGGGATGTCGTGATCCTTGGCCCACTTGATGAAGTCGGCCACGATCAGGAAGTAGCCGGGAAATCCCATCCCCTCGATGATGCCCAGCTCGAATTCGAGCCGCTGCTCGTATTCCTCGACGCTCACCGCATGCGGGATCACTGCGAGGCGGGCCTTGAGCCCCTCCTGCGCCTGACGCCGCAGTTCCACCACCTCGTCATCGGCGAATTTCGGCAGGATCGGCGCGCGCTTGTAGGTCTTGAAGGCGCAGCGCTTCGCGATCTCGACCGTGTTCTCCAGCGCCTCGGGCAGATCGGCGAACAGCGTCGCCATCTCCTGAGGGCTTTTGAAATAGTGCTGCGCGGTAAGCCTGCGACGCGGCTCCTGCTGGTCGACATAGGCGCCCTGCGCGATGCAGATCAGCGCGTCATGCGCCTCGTAGATCTCCGGTTTCGGAAAATACACGTCGTTGGTCGCGACCAGCGGCAGATCCATCGCGTAAGCCATCTCGACATGGCCGCGCTCCGACAGCTTCTCGGCCTCGGGCAGCCCGTCCTCGCCCGGATGCCTTTGTAGCTCGACATAGAGCCTGTCTGGGAAGGCCGCCTTCAGCCGCCCCATCAGCGCCTCGGCCTTGGGCCTCTGGCCCTGCCGCAAGAGCCGACCGACCGGCCCGTCGGGGCCGCCCGACAGGCAGATCAGCCCGCCCGACAGCGCCTCGATCTCCTCGATCGATACCTGCGGAAGCTGCCCGTCGCTCTTGAGGTAGAGACAGGAGTTCAGCTTCATCAGGTTCATGTAGCCGGCCTCGCTCTGCGCCAGCAGAACGATCGGCGCGGGCAGCTCGGGACGCTTGCCCGGCTCGGGCGGCAGATAGCACAGGTCGACCTGGCAGCCGACGATCGGCTGCACCCCGGATTTTGCCGCCGTCTCGGAGAATTCGAGTGCCGCGAACATGTTATTGGTGTCGGTGATCGCCACGGCGGGCATCTCCGCCTTGGCGGCGAGCCCCGGCAGCTTCTTCACGGGGATCGCGCCTTCGAGCAGCGAATGCTCGGTGTGAACGCGCAGATGTATGAATCGGGGATTGGCCATGCCGCAGTTCTATCCCGACGGGGCGGGCGCGGGAAGCGCACGCCGCCCCTGCCCCCCGGTCAGTCCGAAAGTTGTGATGCGAGATCCACGAGCTTCCGAGAGCCGGTGAGATCGGCGGCCGCCTGCGTGGCCCGGATCGCCTTGCCATCGGCACTCTCCACCGCCATCAGCTCCAGAAATACGGCGCGGCGCGCGCCGTCCGGGGCGTCGACCCGCGCCATCACGAGGTCGCCGCCGGGGATCGCTACGAAATAACACACTGTGCCGACGGCTTCGCCAATGCTGCCGGTCCGCTCCAAGCCCAGATGATCAGTGATGAGCAGCCGTGGATATCGGCTCGTCAGCGGTAACTCCGATGGCATCGGGCGGCGATTACGTGACGAGGATGGCGACTTGGCTCGGGCGATCCATGGGCGGCCTCCTTTGGGACCCATCTTTCGGGCGAGCGCGCAACCCTCGACTCGCGTTCCGCAACGGCAGATACGAGACACTTGCCAAGCGCGGCCCGCATCGGGTTTCATGTTGTTCGACATGAGGGTGTCCCGGTCTACGCCGCATCGACCGGGTAGGATCACCCAAAGGCACATGGTAAGGCGGCGGATCTAGCGATGACCGAGATCGCGTTTCTTCTCAACGGAGAGACGGTACGCGCAGGCGGAGCGCCGACGCGCAGCCTGCTCGATTACCTTCGTGAACAACGGGGCCTGACCGGCACCAAGGAGGGATGCAACGAGGGCGATTGCGGCGCCTGCACGGTGATCGTCACCGACTCCGAAGGGGGGCTGCGCGCGCTCAACGCCTGCATCCTGTTCCTGCCGCAGCTTCAGGGCCGTGCCGTGCGCACGGTCGAGGGGCTGGCCGAGGGCGGTGCGCTGCATCCTGTCCAGCAGGCCATGGTCGAGCATCATGGCAGCCAGTGCGGCTTCTGCACGCCGGGCTTCGTGATGGCGATGGCGGCCGCCCATGCGCAGGGCCGCACCGATCACGACGACCAGCTTGCGGGCAATCTGTGCCGCTGCACCGGCTACGCGCCGATCATCCGCGCGGCCGAGGCCGCCGAAGGCACCGCCCTGCCCGCGTGGATCGCAAGCGACCGCGAGAAGCTCGCGACGCTCACCGCCGCGCAGGTCGCGGGCGACGCCGCCCGGAGCGCCGACGCTGCCAGCGGCCCGGCGGGCGGTTGTGTGCCCTACGAGCCCGAGGCGGGGCGAGGCAGCGATACGACGTTGACCGAAGCGCCCGGCTTCATCCCCGAGAGCGCCGACGAACTGGCCGCATGGTATCTCGACCACCCCGAGGCGACGCTGATCGCGGGCGCCACCGATGTCGGGCTTTGGGTCACCAAGGGGCTGCGCGCCCTGCCGGAGACGGCGTTCCTCAACCGTTGCGAGGATCTGAAGCGCATCGAGATCAAGGATGGCCGCATCCGCTTCGGTGCGGGTGTGACGATGACGCGAGTCATGGAAACGCTCGCCGCGCCCTACCCCTCCTATGCCGAGATGGTGCGCCGCTACGGCTCGGTGCAGGTGCGCAATGCCGCCACGATCGGCGGCAGCCTCGCCAATGGCTCGCCAATCGGCGACAACGCCCCTGCGCTGATCGCGCTGGGCGCCACGATCCACCTCCGCCGCGGCGACGACCGCCGCGAGCTGCCGCTCGAGGATTTCTTCATCGACTACGGCAAGCAGGACCGCCAGCCCGGCGAGTTCGTCGAGGCGGTGAGCCTGCCCGAAACGCGCAAAAGTTTCCGCGTCTACAAGATCTCCAAGCGCTTCGACCAGGACATCTCCGCCGTCTGCGCCGCTTTCGACGCGACCGTCGAGAACGGAGTGGTTACCGCGATCCGCACCGGCTTCGGTGGCATGGCCGCGACGCCCAAGCGCGCCCCGGCCTTCGAGGCCGCGCTCACCGGCAAGCCATGGAACATGGAGAGCGTCGAGGCGGCGCTACCCGCTCTCGCCGAGGACTTTACCCCGCTCACCGACATGCGCGCCTCGGCCCAATATCGGCTGGAGGCGGCGCAGGGCCTCGTGCGGCGCTACTTCGCCGAAGCGTCGGGCCAGCGAACCAACGTTCTGGAGGTGCGGGCATGAGCGTCGGCAAACCCCTCCCGCATGACAGCGCGGTGCTGCACGTCACCGGACAGGCGCGCTACATCGACGATATCCCCGCCCCCGCCCACGCGCTGCACCTCGCCTTCGGCCTGTCGCGCATCGCGCGCGGGCGGATCGTGTCGATGAATCTCGACAAGGTGCGCGCCGCCCCCGGTGTCGCCATGGTGCTGACGGCCGCGGATCTCGACCGGCCCGCCGATTGCTCGCCCAGCGCGCATGACGAGCCGCTCCTGTCGGACGGCACCGTGCATTACCTCGGCCAGCAGCTCTTCCTCGTCGCCGCCGACAGCCATCTCGCCGCGCGCAAGGCCGCTAGGCTGGCAGAGGTCGAATACGAGGAAGAGAAGCCGATCCTCACCGTGGAGCAGGCGCTCGCCGCCAATTCGCGCTTCGAGGACGGGCCGCGCATCTGGTCCAAGGGCGACGCCGAGGCCGCCATCGCGAACGCCCCCCGCAAGCTCAAGGGCCGGATCGAGATGGGCGGCCAGGAGCACTTCTATCTCGAAGGCATGGCCGCGATGGCCCAGCCGCAGGAGGACGGGGTCACGATCCACTCCTCGACCCAGCACCCGACCGAGATCCAGCATAAGGTAGCCGACGCGCTCGGCCTGCCGATGTCGGCGGTGAAGGTCGAGTGTCGCCGCATGGGCGGCGGCTTCGGCGGCAAGGAAAGCCAGGGCAACGCGCTCGCCGTGGCCTGCGCGATCATGGCCTCGAAAACGGGCCGCGCCTGCCGGATGCGCTACGACCGCGACGACGACATGACCATCACCGGCAAACGGCATGATTTCCGCGTCGATTACGAGGTGGGCTACGACGAGAGCGGCCGGGTTCTGGGCATCGACTTCACCCATTACACCCGCTGCGGCTGGTCGCTCGACCTGTCGCTGCCGGTGGCCGACCGGGCGATGCTGCATTCCGACAACGCATATCTGCTGGATGCGGTGCGGATCACCTCTCACCGGCTCAAGACCAACACCCAATCTGCCACCGCATTCCGCGGCTTTGGCGGACCGCAGGGCGTGCTCGGCATCGAGCGGGTGATGGACGAGGTGGCGCATGAGCTGGGCATCGACCCGGTCGAGGTACGGCAGCGCAACTACTACCGCGCGGCCTCCGAGCTGAACGAGGCGCCGCAGCACCACGACGACCCGGCCCCCGCCCTGCCCGCCGATGGCGACACCGACCTCGCCTCGCGCGGGGCCCAGGCGCAACTCCCGGCGGGCGACGCCCGGCCGGAAGAGGGCCGCAACACCACGCCCTACGGCATGGAGGTCACCGATTTCATCCTGCACGAGATGACCGAGCGGCTGCTGGCGACCTCGGATTACAAGGCCCGCCGCGAGGCCATCGCGCAGTGGAACGCCGAAAACCCGATCCTCAAGCGCGGCATCGCCTTTTCGCCGGTGAAGTTCGGCATCTCCTTCACGCTGACCCACCTGAACCAGGCTGGTGCGCTGGTGCATGTCTACCAGGATGGTTCGATTCACCTGAACCATGGCGGCACCGAGATGGGACAGGGCCTGTTCCGCAAGGTGGCGCAGGTCGCCGCTTCGCGCTTCGGCGTCTCGCCCGAGCGGGTGCGGATCACCGCGACCGATACCCACAAGGTGCCCAACACCTCGGCCACCGCCGCCTCTTCCGGATCGGATCTGAACGGCATGGCGGCGAAGGCCGCCTGCGACACGATCCGGACCCGGATCGCCGAGTTCCTCGCCGGGCTGCATCAATGCAGCGCCTCGGAGGTGCGCTTCGCCGACGACCAGGTCCATGTCGGCGGCGAAACACTGAGCTTCGAGCAGGCGGTGAAGCTCGCCTACGAGGCGCGGGTCAGCCTCTCGGCCACCGGCTTCTACAAGACGCCGGACCTGAAATGGGACCGGATCAAGGGCCAGGGCCGGCCCTTCTTCTACTTCGCCCACGGCGCTGCCGTGACCGAGGTGGCGATCGACACGCTCACCGGCGAGAACCGGATCCTGCGGACCGACATCCTGCACGATGCGGGCCATTCGCTGAACCCGGCGCTCGACAAGGGTCAGATCGAGGGCGGCTACGTGCAGGGCGCGGGCTGGCTCACCACCGAGGAGCTGATCTGGGACGACAAGGGCGCGCTCAGGACCCACGCCCCTTCGACCTATAAGATCCCCGCCTGTTCGGATCGGCCGGACCTGTTTCACGTGGATCTGTGGGACGCGCCGAACCCGGCGCAGACGATCTACCGCTCCAAGGCGGTGGGCGAGCCGCCCTTCATGCTCGGCATCTCGGCCTTTCTCGCGCTGAGCCACGCGGCCTCGGCCTGCGGGCCGAACTACCCGCGCCTCGACGCGCCCGCCACGGCCGAGCGCGTGCTCGCTGCCGTTCGGAGGGCAAAGGGGTGAGCTTCGACCGCGACAACCTCGCTGCCGCTGTTGCCGCGCATGGCCCGGTGATCAGGGTGCTGGTGGTCGCGACCGCCGGATCGGCCCCGCGCGATGCCGGCACCTCGATGCTGGTCTGGCAGGGTGGTCAGTCCGGCACCATCGGCGGCGGCGCGCTGGAGCACGAGGCGGTGGAAACGGCGCGTGACATGCTGGCCATGGGCCGGGCCACGGCCCAGCGCCGACTGCCTCTGGGCCCTGCGCTCCGCCAATGCTGCGGCGGCGCGGTCACGCTGGTCTGGGAGCGCTTTGCGGCAGGCGAACTGCCCGAGACCCTGCCCCGCGCCCGCCCGCTCGGGTCCGCCGGAGTGATGCCCACCGCCGTCGCGCGCAAGCTTGCTGCCATGCCCGCCGGCGCGACCCCGGCCATCGTCGAGAACTGGCTCGTCGAGGCGCCCCTGCCCGCGGCCCGAGCGCTCTGGGTCTGGGGGGCGGGCCATGTCGGCCGCGCCGTCGTCTCGGTGATGGCGCCGCTGCCGGGCCGGGCGATCACTTGGATCGACCTCGCGCCCGATTGCTTTCCCGAAGCCGTCCCCGAAGGCGTCACGGTGATCCCCGCCGCGACCCCGCCCGCGCTGATGCCGCGCGCGCCGCGCGACGCCGACCACCTGATCCTGACCCGCGACCACGACCTCGATCTCGCGCTCTGCCACGCCGCTCTCACCCATGGTTTCGCCAGCTGCGGGCTGATCGGCTCGGCCACGAAATGGGCCCGCTTCCGGTCGCGTCTTGCGGCGCTGGGTCATTCCAACGCCTTGATTTCCCGCATTGCCTGTCCAATCGGTGACACCTCCTTGGGCAGAGATCCCCAAGCCATTGCCGTCGGCGTGGCCGCCGCGCTACTGAGGTCCGGGAACAAGACGATGACGAGGGACCGGGCCGTATGACGACGCCGTTGCTGGAGCTGTCCGGCCTGACCAAGGCCTATCCCGGCGTCGTGGCCAATTCGGAGGTATCCTTCGAGATCGCCCGCGGCGAGGTCCATGCGCTTCTGGGCGAGAACGGCGCGGGCAAGTCGACGCTGGTCAAGACGATCTACGGCCTCGTGCAACCCGATGCCGGGACCATGCGCCTCGACGGCCAGCACTTCGCGCCGCCGGAACCCCGTGCTGCGCGCGCCGCCGGCGTCGCCATGGTATTCCAGCATTTCTCGCTCTTCGACGCGATGAGCGTGGCCGAGAACGTGGCGCTGGGCATGGAAACGCCGCCCGCGCTGAACCGTCTCGCGGCGCAGATCCGCGAAGTCTCGCAATCCTACGGCCTGCCGCTCGACCCCGACCGCATCGTCGGAGACCTCTCGGCCGGCGAACGCCAGCGGGTCGAGATCGTGCGCTGCCTGCTGCAGGAGCCGCGGCTCCTGATCATGGACGAGCCGACCTCGGTGCTGACCCCGCAGGAGGTGCAGATCCTGTTCGAGACGCTGCGCAAGCTGCGCGCGGAGGGCGTGTCGATCCTCTATATCAGCCACAAGCTGGAAGAGATCCGCACCATCTGCGACAGCGCGACGATCCTGCGCCACGGCAAGGTGGTCGGCAAATGCGACCCCAAGGCCACGGCGGCGCGCGACATGGCTGAGCAGATGGTCGGCGCGACGCTGGCCACGCCTTCGCGCGCGGGCGGCCGCACCGGCGAGGTGGTGCTGGAGCTGAGCGGCCTGTCGGCCCCCGCCCCGCGCGCCTTCGGCACCGCGCTCAAGAATATCGACCTGAGCCTGCGGGCAGGCGAGGTGCTGGGCATCGGCGGCGTCGCCGGCAACGGTCAGGACGAGCTGGCCATGGCGCTGTCGGGCGAGATGTCCGTGGCACCCGGCATGATCCGGCTGAAGGACCGCGAGATCGGTACCGTTGGCGTCAACGCCCGCCGCCGGATGGGCCTTCTCTGCGCCCCCGAGGAGCGCATGGGCCACGCTGCCGCGCCGGATATGAGCCTCACCGAGAACGCGCTGCTGACCGCCGGTCCGCGCGAGGATCTGGTGCGGCACGGCTTTTTGCGCTGGGGCAGGGCCCGCGGTTTCGCCGAGCGAGTGATCGAGCGTTTCGACGTCCGCACGCCGGGCCCCGGCACCGCGGCGCGGGCGCTGTCGGGCGGCAACCTGCAGAAATTCGTCATCGGTCGCGAGATCATGCAGCGCCCCGAAGTGCTGGTCGTGAACCAGCCCACCTGGGGCGTCGACGCCGCCGCCGCCGCAACGATCCGGCAGGCGCTCTTGGACCTCGCCGAGGCGGGTGCGGCGCTGATCGTCATCAGCCAGGACCTCGACGAGCTGATGGAGATCTCGGACCGTTTTGCGGCGCTGAACGGCGGCAGCCTGAGCCCACCGCGCCCGGCAGAGGGGCTGGGCATCGACGAGATCGGGATGATGCTGGGCGGCGCGCATGACATGACGCCAGCGCATGGGGAAGGCTGAGGGATCTTGAGTATTTCCGGAGTGAAGAAGCAGGGGCCCCGCGCCTCGGGAGCCACCGCGTGATCCGGCTCGACCGCCGACCCGAACCGTCCCGCGCCTGGACGATCGCCACGCCCTTCGTTGCCGTGGCGCTGACCATGGTGGCGGGCGGGCTGATGTTCGCGCTCCTGGGCAAGGACCCGGTCGAGGCGATCCGCACCATCTTCTGGGATCCGCTCTTCGGGGATTTCGCCTCCTATTCGCGGCCACAGCTCCTCGTGAAGGCGGGGCCGCTGATCCTCATCGCCATCGGTCTTTCCCTGGGCTTCCGGGCCGGGATCTGGAACATCGGCGCCGAGGGGCAGTACATCCTCGGGGCGATCTGCGCTGCTGCCACCGGCCTTGCCATCTATCCCGCCGAAACGTGGATCGTGTTTCCCGCGATGATCGTCGCGGGCGCGCTGGGCGGGCTGCTCTGGGCGATGATCCCGGCGCTGCTGAAGGTCCGCTTCGGCACCAACGAGGTACTGGTCTCCCTGATGCTGGTCTATGTCGCCGAAGCGCTGCTGGCCTCGATGTCGCTGGGGCTGCTGCGCAATCCCGAGGGCATGGGCTTTCCCGGGTCGCGCAACCTCGCGCAATACCCCTCCGCCGCCAATCTCGACCTGATCCCGGGCACGGGGCTGCATTGGGGCGTGGCGCTGGCCTTCGCCGCGGTGATCGTGGGCCAGGTGGTGATGACCCGCCACCAGCTCGGCTTCAGGGTCCGCCTCGCCGGGCAGAGCCCGCGCGCCGCCGTCTTCGGCGGCGTCAATCCGGGCTGGCTCGTCGTGGTCTGCATGGGCATCTCCGGCGGGCTTGCCGGGCTCGCGGGGATGTTCGAGGTGGCCGGACCCGCGGGTCGGCTCAGCATCGACTTCAACGTGGGCTACGGCTTCACCGCGATCATCGTGGCCTTCCTCGGGCGGCTGAACCCCATCGGCATCCTGCTGGCCGGGCTGCTGATGGCGCTCACCTATATCGGCGGCGAGCTGGCGCAGCTGCAGATGAACCTGCCGCTCGCCGCGATCCAGATGTTCCAGGGGATGCTGCTGTTCTTCCTGCTGGCGATCGACGTCCTGACGAATTTCAGCTTCCGGTTCGGCCGGAGGGCGGTGGCATGAGCAACATCGATCCAATCCTGCTGCTGTCGGCGATCATCGTCGTCTCGACACCGATCCTGCTGGCGGCGATCGGCGAGCTGGTCGTCGAGCGCGCGGGCGTGCTCAATCTCGGCGTCGAGGGCATGATGATCACCGGCGCGGTCTGCGGCTTCGTCGTGGCGACCGCGACCGGCTCGCCATGGCTGGGCTTCGCGGGCGCGGCGCTGGGCGGGGCGCTTCTGTCGATGGTGTTCGGGATCCTGACCCAGCTCTTCCTGTCCAATCAGGTGGCCACCGGGCTTGCGCTGACGCTGTTCGGCCTTGGCCTCTCGGCCCTTCTGGGTCAGGGCTATATCGGCGTGAAGGGCCCCGTGGTGCCCGACCTCTACTTGCCGGGGCTGCGCGACATCCCGTTTCTCGGGCCGGTGATGTTCCGCCATGACGCGATGGTCTACATCGCGCTGCTGATCGTCGCGCTGGTCTGGCTGTTCCTGAACCGGACCCGCGCCGGCCGGGTGCTGCGCGCCGTCGGCGAAAACCACGACGCCGCCCATGCGCTGGGCTACAAGGTCGTGCGTCTGCGGCTTGCCGCGATCGCCTTTGGCGGCGCCTGCGCCGGACTTGGCGGCGCCTATCTGAGCCTCGTGCGCGTGCCGCAATGGACCGAAGGCATGACCGCCGGGGCGGGCTGGATCGCGCTGGCGATCGTGGTCTTCGCCAGCTGGCGGCCCGGCCGCCTAGTGCTGGGCGCCTGGCTGTTCGGCGGCGCCACGGCGCTGCAACTGGCGCTGCAGGCCTCGGGCGGCGTGCAGATCCCGATCGAATACCTGCAGATGGCTCCCTACTTGGCGACCATCCTCGTTCTCGTCATCCTGCGGGCGGGGCGCGCCCCCGGCTCGCTCGGCCGCCCCTTCCACGCCTCGAGCTGAGGCGGAAGATCCACCAACAGGGAACAACGACATGACCTTCAAGACAGTGCTTCTCGGTGCCACCGCCGCCATGGGCCTCGCCACCGGGGCGATGGCGCAGGACGACAAGACCAAGGTGGGCTTCATCTATGTCGGGCCGGTGGGCGATCTCGGCTGGACCTACCAGCACGACCAGGGCCGCCTCGCCGTCGAGGAGGAATACGGCGACAAGGTCGAGACCGTTTATGTCGAGAGCGTCCCCGAAGGCCCCGACGCCGAGCGCGTGCTGACGCAGATGGCGCTGCAGGGCGCGGACCTGATCTTCACCACCTCCTTCGGCTTCATGGAAGCGACGATGAACGTCGCCCAGAAGTTTCCGGACGTGAAGTTCGAGCACGCCACCGGCTACCAGCGCGCTGACAACGTCTCGACCTACTCCGCCCGCTTCTACGAGGGCCGCGCGGTGCAGGGCCTGATCGCGGGCGAGATGACCGAGAGCAACATCATCGGCTATATCGGCTCCTACCCGATCCCCGAGGTGATCCGCGGCATCAACGCCGCCTACATCCAGGCCAAGAAGGTGAACCCCGAGGTCGAGTTCCGCGTGGTCTGGGCCTACACCTGGTTCGACCCGGCCAAGGAAGCCGAGGCGGCCAAGGCGCTGATCGACGCCGGCGCCGACGTGATCCTCCAGCACACCGATTCCACCGCGCCGCAGGCCGCGGCGCAGGAGGCGGGCGACGTCATCACCTTCGGCCAGGCCTCGGACATGCTCGACTACGCGCCGAAGCCGCGCGTCAGCTCGATCATCGACAACTGGAACCAGTACTACATTGACCGCGTCGGCGCGGTGATCGACGGCACCTGGGAGTCGAAGGACACCTGGGACGGCATCGATGCCGGCATGGTCGAGATCGGCGAGATCACCGACGCGGTGCCCGCCGAGGTGAAGGAAGCCGCGCTGGCGCTCAAGGACGCGATCGCCTCGGGCGAAGTGCACCCCTTCACCGGCCCGCTCAAGAAGCAGGACGGCTCGGACTGGCTCGCCGAGGGCGAAGTGGCCGATGACGCGACGCTCGCCGGCATGAACTTCTACGTCGAGGGGCTCACGGGCGATATCCCGCAGTAAGCGGCGCTCTCGACAGCCTATCGAAGGCCCGCCCTCATGGCGGGCCTTTTTTTGCCCGGCGGCGCGTCTTGGTGTGGCATCCTACCACCAGAGGAGGATTCGACATGCCGAAGATCAGACCCTGCCTGTGGTACGACGGACAAGCGGAGCAGGCCGCCGAATTCTACGTCTCGGTGTTCCCGAACTCGCGAGTCACCGCCCGCAACACCAGCGCCGTGGATTGGCCCGGCGGCAAGGCGGGCGACGTCGTCCTCGTCGAGTTCAGCCTCGACGGACAGGAGATGCAGGCGCTGAACGGCGGGCCCTACACCACATTCAACGAGTCCGTGTCGCTGTCGGTCCCCTGCTCCGACCAGGCCGAACTGGACCGGCTCTGGTCCGCCCTGCTCGCGGATGGCGGAGAGGAGATGCAGTGCGGCTGGCTGAAGGACCGCTTCGGCCTGCGCTGGCAACTGGTGCCCGAGCCCTTCGAGCAGATGATGCGCGACGCCGACGAGGAGCAGTCGAAACGGTTGATGGCGGCGATGATGGAGATGGTGAAGCTCGATCTCGCAGCGCTCCGCCGCGCCTGGGAGGGCGGCTGACGCCGCCCCTTCTCTACTCAGCCGTCGGCGCGGATCGTGGCGTTGGTCGGATCGTAGGGGCTGTCCTCGGTCACCTCGGCGTCCCAAAGTTCGCGGAACATCCGGACCTTGAGCTTCGTCCCCGGCGCGGCCAGATCGGGGCGCACGTAACCCATGCCGATGGACTTGCCGAAGGCCGCCGACCAGCCGCCGGAGGTCAAACGCCCGACCTTCTCGCCACCCGCATAGAGCGCCTCGCGGCCCCACGGATCGGCGTCCGCCGGTCCGTCGATCAGCAGCGTCACGCATTTCGAGCGGATGCCGATGCCCTCCATCGCCGCCTTGCCGTGGAATTCCTTGGAGAGATCGACGAAGCGGTCGAGACCGGCCTCGAGCGGCGTCGCGTCGCGGCCCAGCTCGGTGCCGAAGGCGCGGTAGGACTTCTCCTGCCGCAGCCAGTTCTGCGCCCGCGCGCCCACCAGCTTCATCCCCGAAGACGCGCCCGCCTCCATCAGCTTGTCCCACAGGTGGTTCTGCATCTCGATCGGGTGATGCAGCTCCCAGCCCAGCTCGCCGGTATATGCCACCCGCAGCGCCCGCACCGGCACCATGCCCAGCTCGATTTCGCGGCACGACAGCCACGGGAAGCGCTTGTTCGACAGCACTGTCGCCGCATCGGCGTCGCGCACCAGCCGGTTCAGCACCTCGCGCGAGCGCGGCCCCGCGATGGCGAAGACGCCCCATTGCGTGGTCACGTCCTGCACGTCGATCCGGCCGAACTCGGCCTCCTTGTCCTCGACGGCCTTCCTCAGGAAATCGCCGTCATAGGCGCTCCAGGCCCCCGCCGAGACGAGGTAGAACCGGTCCTCGGCCAGCCGCACGATGGTGTATTCGGTGCGCGTGGTGCCGGCATCCGTCAGCGCGTAGGTCAGGTTGATGCGCCCGACCTTCGGCAGCCTGTTGGTGGTGAACCAGTCGAGGAAGGCGGCCGCACCCGGCCCGGTGACCATGTGCTTGGCAAAAGCGGTGGCGTCGATCAGACCGACGCCCTCGCGGATCGCCTTGGCCTCGGCGGCGGCGTATTCCCACCAGCCGCCGCGCCGGAACGAGCGGGCGTCGTGATCGAAGCCCTCGGGCGCATCCACGGGGCCGTAATAATTCGGCCGTTCCCAGCCGTTCACCTGCCCGAACTGCGCGCCCTTCTCCTTCTGCCGGTCATAGGCGGGGGAGGTGCGCAGCGGGCGCGCCGCCGGGCGCTCCTCGTCGGGGTGGTGCAGGATGTAGACGTGCTCGTAGGCCTCCTCGTTCTTGGCCACGGCATAATCGGTGGTCATCCATGAGCCGAACCGCTTGGGGTCGAGGCTCGCCATATCGATCTCGGCCTCGCCCTCCACCATCAACTGCGCGAGGTAATGCCCCGCGCCACCGGCGGCAGTGATGCCGAAGGAGAAACCTTCGGCCAGCCACATGTTGCGCAGCCCCGGCGCCGGGCCGATCAGCGGGTTGCCGTCGGGCGTGTAGCAGATCGGGCCGTTGAAATCGTCCTTGAGCCCCACCGTCTCCGAGGACGGGATGCGGTGGATCATCGACATGTATTCCTCCTCGATCCGGTCGAGATCGAGCGGGAACAGGTCGGCGCGGAAGCTGTCGGGGACGCCATAGGGAAAACGCGCGGGCGCGCCGCGTTCGTAGGGGCCAAGAATCCAACCACCGCGCTCCTCGCGCACGTACCACTTGGCGTCAGCGTCGCGCAGCACCGGGTGCTGCGGGTTGTCCTTGCGCCATTCGACCAGGGCCGGGTCAGGCTCGGTGACGATGAACTGGTGCTCGACCGGGATCGCCGGGATCTTGATGCCCAGAAGCCGCGCGGTGCGCTGGGCGTGGTTGCCGGTGGCGGTGACGACATGCTCGGCGGTGATGACCTGTTGCTCGTCGGATGGGACGAGGTTGCCGCCCCTCTCGATCATCTTGGTCACCGTCACGCGCCATTCCGAGCCTGTCCACGCGTAGCCATCGACCTGCCACTTGCGCTCGATCGTCACGCCGCGCTGCCGCGCGCCCTTCGCCATCGCCATGGTGACATCGGCGGGATTTATGTAGCCGTCGGTCGGATGGAAGATCGCGCCTTCGAGGTCCTCGGTCCGGACCAGCGGCCAGCGCTCCTTGATCTGCGCGGGCGTCATCCATTCGAACGGCACGCCGACCGTCTCGGCGGTCGAGGCGTAAAGCATGTATTCGTCCATGCGCGCCTTCGACTGCGCCATGCGCAGGTTGCCCACCACGAAGAAGCCTGCGTCGAGGCCGGTCTCCGCCTCCAGCGTCTTGTAGAGCTTGATCGAGTGGTCGTGGATCCAGGTCGTGGCGTAGGACATGTTGAAATAGGGCAAGAGGCCGGCGGCGTGCCATGTCGAGCCCGAGGTCAGCTCGTCGCGCTCAAGAAGCATCACGTCATCCCACCCGGCTTTCGCGAGGTGATAGGCGATCGAGGTGCCGACGGCGCCACCGCCGACGACAAGGGCTTTCACATGGGTCTTCATCGCGCGCACTCCGGGGCTGGCCTTGCCCGCACCATCGCGCGAATCCGCGAAACGGCCCGAAGCCCGGCGACCTCTCGCGCGCCGAATGCGACAAGAGCGGCGCAGAGGCGCGGAAACTCTGGACAGGTGCGGCAAGCATGACGTCCAATGACGCCACCCTCTGCGCATAGTCCCGGGAGCAGCCATGAAGACGCTCGATGTCACCGAGGCGGCGCGGATCATCGACCGGATGGATAGGGGGCTGGACGGGCCCGACGTCGTCGAAACCATCGACCTGCGCGGCGTGCAGGCGGCAATGCTGAAACGCGGCATCCTCTACATTGCCGGAACCAACGAATTCTCGGACTGGTTCGAGTTCAATTTCGATTTCATCCACGACCGCGCGCCCGATGCGCATGGCTTTCGCATGGCGGCGGGCGACAGCGGTGCGATCTGGCATGCGGGATTCCTCGAACATGCGCAGATCGTCTATGCCTTTGCCAAGCCGCAGAAGCCCGCCTTCATCATCGGTCATTCGCTTGGCGGGGCCTCGGCGCAGATCGTCGGCGCCTCGCTCGGGGTGCCGAGCCTTTCCTTCGGCAGCCCGCGCACGCATCTCGGGCGCACGCATTTCGGCCGCGAGGGCTTCGTGCTCAACATCTGCCGCACCGACGACACGCTGTGCCACCTGCCGCCGCGCTTCTTCGGCTTTCGCCATATCGGCTCGGTGCACTGGCTGAGCCCGCCGGTGAGCGATGTCGAGGAGGGGCATTCGATCGCGAGCTATGCCGAGTTGCTCGAGCAGGGGCCCCTGCCCCCGACCTTCCCCAAGGCCTGGCCGCCCAGCGCCTGAGCGCCCTCGCCTGCCCGGTTGTGAAGCCCCCCGCGCCCCCGTAAAAGACGCGCAACGTCTGGGAGGACCTCATGCAGATCTGCCGAAGCATCGCCGCCATCCGCGACGCGGTCGCAGGGTTTCGCGCCGAAGGCCAGAGCATCGGCCTCGTCACCACCATGGGCGCCCTGCATGCCGGCCATATGAGCCTGATCGACGCGGCCAGACGCGATCATGGCCGGGTCGTCGCGACGATCTTCGTAAACCCGACCCAGTTCGGCGATCCGAAGGATCTTGAGACCTATCCACGCACCGAAGAGGCCGATCTGGCGATGCTGGAGGCGGCGGGCTGCGACGCGGTGCTGATCCCGCGCGCCGACGAGATCTATCCCGAAGGCGACGAGACCATCGTCGAAACGAGAGACCTCGCCGTGCGGCTGCATGGCGCGGTGCGACCCGGCCATTTCCGGGGCGTCGCCACCGTCGTCACCAAGCTGTTCAACATCACCCGCCCCGACGCCGCCTATTTCGGCGAAAAGGACTACCAGCAGCTGCAGGTGATCCGCCGCATGGCGCGCGATCTGCACATGAACATCGACATCGTCGGCGTACCGACCATGCGCGAGGCGGACGGGCTCGCCATGTCGTCGCGCAACGTCCGGCTGGGGCCCGAGGACCGGGCCGCGGCGGTGGTGCTGAACCGCGCGCTCGATCGGGCCGAGCGGATGGCCATCGAGCGCGCCAGTCCGGCGCAGATCGAGGCCGCGATCCGCGCCTGCCTCGCCGACGAGCCGCGCGCGACGCTGACCGGGCTCGACCTGGCACGGCCCGGCGACCTCGCACCGCTTTCGCAATCCGCCGACATACCCCTGTCGGAGCCCGTAGCCATCATGATCTCGGCGCAGTTCGGCGAGGTCCTCTTGATCGATCAGAGGGAGATCGCCCCATGAGCACCCAGACCGAAACGATCCGCCGCACGACGGTCCCGCAGATCGCCCGCCGCAAGGGCGGCGAGCCGATCGTCTCGCTCACCTCCTACCACGCGCACACTGCCGCGATCGTCGATCGCCACGCGGATTTCATCCTCGTGGGCGACAGCCTCGGCATGGTGATGCATGGCATGGAAAGCACGGTCGGCGTCTCGCTCGACCTGATGATCATGCATGGCCGCGCCGTGGTGCGCGGCACCAAGAAGGCGCTGGTCGTGGTCGACATGCCCTTCGGCAGCTACGAGGAAAGCCCCGCCATGGCCTTTCGCAATGCCGCACGGGTGATGAAGGAAACCCAGTGCGGCGCTGTGAAGCTGGAGGGCGGCGCCCGCATGGCCGAGACGATCCGCTTCCTCGTGGAGCGTGGCATCCCGGTGATGGCCCATATCGGCCTGACGCCGCAGTCGAGCCACGTCATGGGTGGCTTCAAGACCCAGGGCCGTGACGAAGAGACCTGGGAGGCGCATCTCGAGGATGCGCGCGCCGTGGCCGAGGCCGGCGCCTTTGCGGTGGTGCTCGAGGGCATGGTCGAGCCGCTGGCCGCCAAGATCACCAAGGCGGTGGAGATCCCGACCATCGGCATCGGCGCATCGGCCGAATGCGACGGCCAGATTCTGGTGCTCGAGGACATGCTGGGACTGAATCCGTGGACCCCGAAATTCGTGAAGGTCTATGGCCAGCTCGGCCCGATGATTGAAGATTCCGTAAAACGCTACGCCGAGGACGTGAAGTCACGCGCCTTTCCGACGGAGGACGAGGTATACCGCTGACACATGTTGTTGAAAGGATACCGATGTTCCATCGTCGTCACCTGATCGCCCTTGGCTTCGCCGGGCTTCTTGCGGCCTGCGGCACGCCCGATCCGAACCCGCTGTCGCGCACGGCGCGTAGCGAGTTGCAGCTTGCCGACATCATGGTCACGGCCGAGGGCGCGGGCTTCGAGAGCGGCGCGGCCCGTGACTACACGAGCCGTATCGCGCCCGATCTCGACGCGGCGCTGAGCCGGGAATTCGCCGACAGGTTGGGCCGGGGCGGCCAATGGCGGATGCTGGTCGAGGTATCCCGGGTCAATCTCGCCGGTGGTACCGCGACGGCGCGGGGACGCGACCAATCGCGGCTTTCGGGGGCGGTGCGCGTCATCGATCCAACGGGGGCGCTGCGCGGCAGCTACACGGTGCAGGTCCTTGCGGGCGAGGCCGCCGAAACCCGGACCGGCACGCTTGTCGGCGCGGTGACCAACTCGGCGGGCGGGTATTACCGCGATCTGCTGGCGGCCTTTGCACGCGACACGCGCGAACAGGTGCTGGGCGGCGATCTGCCGGGCCAGCGTCTCGTGCGGCGCATGTCGAACTGATCAGGTACCGTTTGAACTGATCAGGTACCGAGCGGCCCGCCCCTGCCGGGCCGCTCTCGCAAACGGGCCTGCAGCCTGTGAGCGGTCGCCGCATAGGCGGCCAGCACACCGAACAGGACCATCAGCGTGCGCGCGACGCTCAGATCCGCAGGCGTGTTCGACCCGAGGCAGACCAGCCCCGACAGGAACGCGAGCGCGAAAAATGCGATGGCCCAGTTGCGCATTGAAACTTGAATCCCGTTGGTTTCAGTCGCCCGTGCAACGCGCCTGACACGTTTTCGGTTCCGATGACATGGACGTTCTCAGGCGTCCTGCGGCCTCACGAGATCGGGAAGCGGCACCCCTTCGGCCAGCGCCGCGATATTGGCGATCACCCGATCGCCCATCGCCAGGCGCCCCTCCACCGTGGCCGAGCCCATATGCGGAAGCAGCACAACGTTCGGCAGTGCCCGCAGCCGCGGATTGATCTCGCGCCGCTTCTCGAACACGTCGAGTCCGGCGCCGCCGATTTCGCCCGCGCGCAGCGCCCGGGTCAGGGCATTCTCGTCGATCACCTCGCCGCGCGACGTGTTCACCACGACCGCGCCCGGCTTCATCAGCGCGATCCGGCGCGCATTGACCAGATGGTAGGTGGCCGGGGTATGCGGGCAGTTGATCGACAGCACGTCGGCCTGCGCGATCATCTGGTCGAGGCTGGACCACCAGCGCGCCCCAAGCGCCTCCTCGACTTCCATCGGCAGCCTGTTGCGGTTGTGATAGCCGATCGTCATGCCGAAGGCGGCAGCGCGGCGAGCGACCGCCTGACCGATCCGGCCCATGCCGAGAATCGCCAGGTTGCGACCGGCGATCCGGCCACCCAAGAGCAGGTCCGGCGACCAGCCGTCCCATTCGCCCGACTGCAGCAGCGCGAAGGCCTCCGGCAACCGGCGCGTCACCGCGAGGATCAGCACCATTGTCACGTCGGCGGTGTCCTCGGTTGCGACATCGGGGGTGTTGGTCACCGCGATACCATGCCGCGCCGCGGCGGCGACGTCGATATGATCGACGCCCGCGCCGAAATTGGCCAGAAGCCGCAGCCGCTCTCCCGCCGCCTCGAGACACGCGGCACTGATCCGGTCCGAAAGGGTGGTGACCAGCACTTCGGCCTCGCGCAGTGCCGCATCGAGCGCCTCGCCCCCGAGCGGTGCCTCCGCCGGTCCCGGCGTGAAATCGAACCGTGCCGCGAATTGTCGCTCCACCCCTTCGGGCAGGCGTCGCGTGGCGATCACACGAAGCCGCTTCTCCGACATGCGAACGTCCCTTGCGCTTTTCCCCGAACCGGCTTCATGACAGAGTGCCGGGACCGGGCGCGCGACGCAAGAACGCGCCTTCTGCGGGCCAGTGGCCTCGGCATCGGGACCAGACGGACAGGGCGCGGATGACGCATTTCGGACCAATCGTGACGCTGCTGTTGGCTCTGGCGGCACAGCCGGTGCTGGCGCAGGACGCGCCGGGCAGCCGCCCCAAGCCCCGGCCCGAGCGGTCGGAGACCGTGGCAGCGGCGCCGCAGCCGGCGCCCGACCCCGCCTCGCCCGCCGCCTCGCGCGAGATCGCGGTGCCGGAAGGGCCCGAGCGGGGTCCCGAAACCAACCTGCCGCTGCCGCGCTTCGTGTCGCTTTCGACCGATCGCGGCAACGTCCGGCGCGGCCCGTCGCTGTCGCACCGGATCGACTGGGTGTTCCTGCGCCGTGACATGCCGCTGCAGGTGACCGCCGAATACGGTCACTGGCGCCGCGTCACCGACCGCGAGGGGGTGGGCGGCTGGATGCACTACGCGATGCTGTCCGGCGTGCGCACGGTGATCGTCGATGCCGAACTGCTGCCCCTGCGCAGCCGGCCGCAGGAGAACGCCACAGTGGTGGCGCAACTCGAGGCCGGCGTGGTGGCACGGCTGGGCGAATGCGAACCGGACTGGTGCCGCCTCACCGCCGGCGGCTACAAGGGCTGGGCGCCCAAGACGCTGATCTGGGGCGTCGCCCCGGACGAGATCCGGGACTGATCGCATGGCAGCGCAGCGCGACGACGACCGGCTGAACCTCTCGGCCGGGATCGCCTCCGTTGCGGTGGCCCTGATCCTGATCGCGGCCAAGCTCTGGGCGCTGTTCCAGACCGGCGCCCTGTCGGTCGCCGCCACACTGGCCGATTCGGCGTTGGATCTGGCGATGTCGCTGGGCGCGCTGGCGGCGATAGCCTATGCGGCGCGGCCGGCCGATGACGACCACGCCTTCGGCCATGGCTCGGCCGAGGATCTCGCGGCGCTGGGGCAATGCCTGTTCATCCTCGCCTCGGCCGCGCTGATCGGAGGCGCCGGGGCGCAGCGCCTCGCCAACCCCGCCCCCGCGATGCCCACCGCGGAAGGGGCGGGCATCGCGGTGATGTCGCTGTCGATCGGGTTGACGCTGGCCCTCGTCGGCTGGCAGCGCCACGTGGCGCGCGCCACCGGCAACCGCGTGGTGGCGGCGGATTCGCTGCATTACCTCGGCGACCTCGTGCCCGCGCTCGGCGCGATCGGCGCGCTATGGGCCTCGCGTCGCTTCGGGCTGGGCTGGGTCGACCCGGTCGTCGCGATCGGCGCCGCGCTGCTGATGGCGCGCGGCGCGCTGATCATCGGGCGCGACGCCTGGGACGCGCTGATGGACCGGGCGGTGGATGCCGAAACCGTCGCCGGGATCGAGGCGATCGCCAACGATTTCCCGGGCGTGCACGGGCATCACGACCTGCGCACGCGTCGCTCCGGCGGCCGGGTCTTCGTGAACCTGCATATCGAGCTCGACGGCACGCAGAGCCTGCAGGAGGCGCATGCCATCGGCGCCGCGCTCAAGCACGAGATCCTCGCCCGATACCCGCGCGCCGACGTGATCATCCACAAGGACCCGGTCTGAGGTCAGTAGCTCGAGGGCGGGTCCGAGGCCGGAAAGCTTTCGTCCGCCGTCTCGTCCTGCAGGTCCCAGCGCCGCGGCGGATCGCGCATTTCCTCGCGCCCGGCCTGCCGCACCGGCCCGCCATCGTCATGGGCGAAGGCCGCGTAGCCCCCATGGCGGACCTGGCTGGCCTGTATCCGATCCATTCCGGCCTCGGCCGCCTCGCGGATCTCGCTGCGATAGCGCCGGACCAGCCAAACCGCGCCGCCCAGAAGGGCCAGCGCCGGCAAAAGCGCGGGCCCGCGTTTTCGGTGATGTCGCATGACGTGTCTCCGATCCCTGTCCTTGGGGAGGAAACGCCTGCCCGTTGGGCTCGTTCCGGGAACGTCCCACCTTCAGCCAACGTTGGCCTGACAGGATCAATCAAACCCGGAGGCCGCCCATGTCCGCCAATCCAGATACGCTCGAAGGCCGTCTCCTGGCCCAGCGCAAGGTGCTTGCCCGGCTGGTCGCCGCACTCGACGGGCCGGCGGGCGACGAGCTGCGCGACTACATCCGCGACCGCAGCCACATGATCGCCGACGAAGAGGACCCCGGCGCGGTGCCCGGCGAAGGCCTCTCAATCGAGGGCGCCCTCGCCGACGAGATGCACCACATCTTCGAAGCCGCCGAGGCGCATCGCAAGGCGGTCTGATCCGCATGGCGATGAAAAAGGGGCGCGGAAAACCGCGCCCCCCTCAATGTCTTTGGGGCACTACCGGGACACTCAGTCCCAAAAGCCTTCATCCACGCCTTCGAGCGCTTCCAGCTCCTCTTCGCTCAGGCGGGTCACGATCGCATAGGTCGCGTCGTCGACAGCGACGAGGCGGACATCGCCGGTGGCCAGCATCACGTGCTTGTCCGCGATGTCGAGAAAGCCGCCGACCTCGGCCACCACGCCGACCATCTGGCCGTCCCTCGACAGGACCACGTCCTCGATCTCGCCGATCTCGTTCCAGTCCGCGCCAAGTTCATCATAGGCGCTGACGCCGTCCCAGCCTTCGTCATCGGCCTCGTTAGTGGTGTAGATCGCCCCGCCGGTGATGTCGCGGGTCCGGATCAGATCCCCCTGCATGCCCGACAGGTCGGCGCTCGTCATCGCCGGGGTCTCGGTCATGACGTGGCTTTCGGCCAGCGCGCCGGTGGCGACGACGGAAAGGGCGAGGGCGCTTGCGGTGAAGAGTTTCATCTTGGGCGTTCCTTTGTTGGTCCGTGTTGCCGACTCAACGGGCCGGGCGGGGCGCAGTTCCCCGTCCCATCCCGCTCCGACCTTCCCCTCGCGTCAGTTCAGGCCGCCAGTCCCCGCCCCTTCAAGAGGGCCTCGACGCTCGGCGTCGCGCCCCGGAACCGCTCGTAGAGCACCCCGGCCTCCTCCGAGCCGCCGCGTGACAGCACATGCGCCTCGAGCCTGCGCGCGGTGTCGGGATCGAAGGGATCGCCGGTCTCGCGGAACGCCTCGAAGGCGTCCGCATCCATCATCTCGGACCACAGGTAGCTGTAATAGCCCGCCGCATAGCCGTCGCCCGAGAAGACATGCGCGAAATGCGGCGTGGCGTGGCGCATCGCGATGGCGCGGGGCATACGGATCTCTTCCAGCAGTTCCGCCTGTCGCTGCATCGGGTCGGCGGGGGCCGGGCCGCAATGAAACTCGAGATCGACGATGGCCGAGGCCGTCTGTTCGACCGTGGCGAAGCCTTGATCGAAATTCGCCGCTGCCAGCATCTTTTCCATCAGCGCCTCGGGCATCGGCGCGCCGGTTTCGGCATGGGTGGCGAATTCGCGCAGCACCTGCGGCACCTCGAGCCAGTGTTCGAAAAGCTGGCTCGGAAGTTCGACGAAATCGCGCGCCACCGAGGTGCCCGAGATGCTCTCCCATGTCACGTCGGACAGCATCTGGTGCAGCGCGTGACCGAACTCGTGGAAGAGGGTGCGCGCATCGTCGAAGGAGAGCAGCGCCGGTTCGCCCGCGTCGGGCTTCGCGAAGTTGCACACGTTGAGCACCAGCGGCCGCACCTCCTGCCCGCCCATGCGATGCTGCTGGCGCATCGTCGTGCACCACGCACCGGAGCGCTTGGACGGCCGGGCGAACCAGTCGCCGATGAAGACGGCAAGGTGCTTGCCGGCCCGGGTGATCTCGAAGGCGCGGGCATCGGGGTGGTAGAGCGGTGCCTCGATCTCGCGCACTTCGATCCCGAACAGGCGATGCGCCACAGAAAAGGCGGCCTCGATCATCCGGTCGAGCTGGAGATAGGGCTTGAGCGTGCCGTCATCGATCTCGTGCTCGGCCCGGCGGCGGGCCTCGGCATAGTAGCGCCAGTCCCAAGGCTCCAGTGGCCCCTCATGCCCGTCGGCACGCAGCATCTCCTCGTAGATCTCGGCATCGGCTTCGGCCGCGGCGCGCGCCGGATCCCAGACCGCGTGCAGAAGCTCGCGCACAGATTGCGGATCCCCCGCCATCTCGGTTTCGAGCTTCCACGCGGCGTAGTCATCGTGGCCCAGAAGCTTCGCACGTTCCTCACGCAGCCTCAGCGTTTCGGCGGCGATGGCGCGGTTGTCGGTTTCGCCGCCATTCATGCCCCGAGCGGTCCACGCCTCGAAAGCCTTCTTCCTCAGCGCCCGGTCCGGCGAATATTGCAGGAACGGCACCACCAGCGAACGCGAGAGGGTGATGACCGGCCCGTTCTCGCCACCTGCGGATTTCGCGGCCGACCGCAGACCGGCGGGCAGCGGCGCCAGCGCTTCGGGCGACAGCGGCATGGTCCAGCCCGCCTCGTCCGCAAGCAGGTTCTGCGAGAACTGCGTGCCCAGCACCGAGAGCCTTGCGCGGATCTCGGCCATGCGTTCCGCCTGTGCGCCTTCGAGCCGCGCCCCGGCCCGCACGAAGCGGCGATGCGTCAGCATCAGCACCCGCGCCGCTTCCGGGTCGAGGTCGAGCGTCTCGCGCGATTGCCAAAGCGTATCGATCCGCTCGAACAGCGCGCGGTTGCCGATCACCCAGGAGGTGTAGGCCGAGAGCATCGGCGCGAAGTCGCGCTGGAGCGACTGGCGCGCCGGCGTGCTGTCGGCGCTGGCCACGGCGTAAAAGGCGCCGAACACCCGGCCTATGCCCTCATCGGACATCTCCAAAGCGGCGATGGTGTTGTCGAAGCTGGGCGGCTCGGGGTTCGCGGCAATCGCCTCGACGGCGACACGCGCCTCGGCGATCACCGCCTCTGCCGCGGGCATCCAGTGATCGTCTTCGATGCGGTCATAGGGCGGCAGGCCGAAGGGCGTGTCCCAGGGCGCCAGTAGCGGATTGGTCATGCAGGTCTCCTTTGTCGGGAAACCTATGGGTGCGCGGCCCGCGCTTCCAGCCCCCGCCCGCCGCAGACCGGGCAGCCCGGGCGGGGCCGGATCACAATACTGCGGTTCTCGGCATAGAGCGTGTCGATGATCGCCAGCCGCCCCGCCAGCGTCTCGCCCGCCCCCGTCAGCCGCTTGATCGCCTCGGCCGCCATCGTCGCGCCGACGATGCCCGGCAGCGGCGACAGCACCCCCGCCTCGGCGCAGGAGGGGATGAGCGAGGCGTCGGGCCGCTCGGGAAAGACGCAGGCCCAACAGGGCGTGCCGCGCGCCGGCTCGTAAAGCGAGATCTGCCCTTCCCATTGGGTCAAGGCCGCCGCCACGAGCGGCTTTTCGGTCGCGACGGCGGCGGCGTTGACCGCCTCGCGGGTGGCGAAGTTGTCGGTGCCGTCGAGCACGAGGTCGTAATCCTCGAAGAGATCCTCCGCGATCTCGGGCGTCAGGCGGCGCTCATAGGGCCGGATCTCCACATGCGGGTTCTGCGCGCGCAGCTTGGCGGCGGCGGCGTGGACCTTGGGCATGCCGATTTGCGCCTCGTCGAACAGCACCTGCCGCCCAAGATTGCTCAGATCCACCGCGTCGTCGTCGATCACACCGATGGTGCCGACGCCCGAGGCCGCGAGATAGGTCAGCGCCGGACAGCCCAGGCCACCCGCGCCGACGACCAGCACTTTCGCGCGCCTGAGCGCACCCTGCCCCGGCCCGCCGATTTCTCGCAGGGTGATGTGGCGCGCGTAGCGGGTCAGTTCGGTTTCCGAGAACCCCTTGCGCGGGGCCGGAACGGCCGCAGGCGCCGCACGCGATTTCAACCGCCGCAGCCCCTTGGAATAAAGCCAGACCAGCGCGCCGCCTGCCAGAAGCAGCAGCCAGAACGCCGCCTCGCCACCCATTGCCTCGCGCAGCGGATGACCGTCGGGCAGCACCAGATGCGCGGCGATCACGCCGGTCATCAGGAGGCCTATCATGTAAAGCCGGGCGCGGCGCGGCGCGCCGGTGAGCGCGCCGATGCCCCACAGCGCGGCGATCATCACGCCCACCAGGATCATGCGATGCCCCCGGTCGAGCCGAAGCCGCCTTGCCCGCGCGCCGTGTCGTCGAGATCCGTGGCCAGATCGAAGTCCGCCATGACCACGGGCGCCAGCACCGCCTGGGCGATGCGCATGCCATGGGCGATGGTGAAGCTTTCCTGCCCGGCATTCATGACGATCACCCCCAAGGGCCCGCGATAATCGCTGTCGATGGTGCCGGGGCTGTTCGGCAGGGTGATGCCGTGCTTCAGCGCCAGCCCCGACCGGGGCCGCAGCTGCAACTCATAGCCTTCGGGCACCGCGACGCGCAGCCCCGTCGGCACCAGAGCGCGGGCGCCCGGGACGAGCAGGATCCCCGCCTCGCGGTCAAGAGGGTCGAGATTGGCCACCAGGTCCGCCCCCGCCGCCCCGGCCGTCTGGTAGGTCGGCAGCGGCAGCGACCGGTCCGCCGTGTCGGTCCAGCACAGCCTCACCCCGATGCGCGATCCCATGTTCATCTTTCCTCAAATACGCCCGCCGGAGGCGGTCCCGCCGGCCGGGCCCAGCGCCTCGGCCAGCTTCTGCGCGAGCCGCTCGGCCACCGCCCGCTTGGCCATGCGAGGCCATTCCTCGGCCCCTTCTTCGGTAATCAGCGTCACCGCGTTCTCGGTGCCACCCATGATCCCGGTGCCCGGCGAGACATCATTGGCGACGATCCAGTCGCACCCCTTGCGCGCCCGCTTGGCGGTGGCGTTGGCGATCACGTCGTCGGTCTCGGCGGCAAAGCCCACGACGAGTTCGGGCCGCCCCACCGCCATGCCCGCGACGCGCGCAAGGATGTCGGCATTCTCGGTCAGAGACAGGTCAGGCAGCGCCCCGGCGCGCTTCTTGATCTTTCGATCCGAGGCGGTCCCGACGCGCCAGTCGGCCACGGCAGCGGCAAAGATCGCCGCGTCGGCGGGCAGCGCCGCCTCGACGGCGGCGAGCATCTCGGCCGCGGTTTCCACCGCCACGATCTCCGCGCCCTCCGGCGGGGCTGCACTGGCTGGGCCGGTCACGAAGGTGACGCGCGCCCCCAGCCGCAGCAGCGCCGTCGCGATGGCCGTGCCCTGCGCGCCCGACGACCGGTTGGCGATATAGCGCACCGGGTCGATCGGCTCATGGGTGGGCCCCGAGGTGACAAGCACGTGACGCCCCGAAAGCGGACGATCGGCGGGAGCGAGAGCGGCCTCGATCGCAGCGAGGATCGCGGCAGGTTCGGACATTCGCCCCGGCCCGTATTCGCCGCAGGCCATCTCGCCTTCGTCGGGACCGACCACCATCACGCCGTCGCCCTTCAAGATCGCGAGGTTGCGCCGGGTCGCGGGATGCTCCCACATCCGCACGTTCATCGCAGGCGCGATCAGCACCGGCGTGTCGGTGGCCAAGAGCAGCGTCGAGGCGAGATCCGAAGCCCGGCCCTGCGCCATCTTGGCCATCATTTCGGCTGTGGCCGGAGCCACCACCAATAGATCGGCCACGCGCGACAGCTGGATATGCCCCATCTCCGCCTCGGCGGTGAGGTCGAACAGCGCCTCGTGAACCTTTCTGCCTGCAAGGGCCGAGACCGAGAGCGGCGTGACGAACTGGCCCGCGCTTTCGGTCATGACCGGCGTCACCTCATGACCCGCCTTCGACAGCTGCCGGATCAACTCAAGCGACTTGTAGGCTGCGATGCCGCCGCCGATGATCAGGAGGATGTGCGACATGGCTTCGCCCCGCAGTCAATGCGGGGCGACCCTAGGGCTTTGATGCGGCGGGGGCAATCGGCGGCTCAGGCGAAGAAGCCGCGGACCTCGCGCGACTGCGTCTCGAGGCTGCGGCGCATCTTGCCGAAGGCGGCCGCTTCGAGCTGGCGCACCCGTTCCTTCGACAGGCCCAGCTCGTCACCGAGGCTTTCGAGCGTGCGCGGCTCGTCGCGCAGCTTGCGCTCGCGCACGATGAACTGCTCGCGGGCATTGAGCGCCGAGAGCGCCGAAAGCAGCCATTGCCGCAGCATGTCGGTGTCGTGGTTGTTCTGGACCAGCTCCGCGGCCTGGATACCCTCGTCTTCGAGCGCCTCGATCCATTCGCGGCCCTCATCCTCGGTCGATTGTGTCGCGTTGAGCGAGAAATCGGACCCGGACAGACGGCCCTCCATCATCTCCACGTCGGCGAGCGGTACGCCCACCTCCTTGGCGATCATCTTGCGCAGCGTCGCGCCATCGAGTTCGCGCCCTTCGGCCGCGGCCTCGCGCTCGATCCGGGCCTGCACCCGGCGCATGTTGAAGAACAGCGATTTCTGGGACGAGGTCGAGCCGGTACGCACCATCGACCAGTTGCGCATCACGTAGTCCTGAATCGACGCCTTGATCCACCAGACCGCATAGGTCGAGAAGCGCACTCCGCGATCGGGGTCGAACTTGTCGGCCGCCTTCATGAGACCCAGCGAGGCCTCCTGAATGAGGTCGTTCATCGGCGCGCCGTAGCGGCGGAACTTCGAAGCCATGGAGATGGCGAGGCGCATATAGGCGGTGATGAGCCGGTGCAGCGATTTCTCGCAACGCTGGTCGCGCCAGGCATAGGCGAGTCGCAGCTCGGTCTCGGCGTCTAGGAGTTCTGCCCGCATCGCGTTGCGGGTCATCGACTGGTCCGCAAATCCGTCAAAAGCCATGTCATCGTCCCCGGGACATTAGAGGGTCGGTGCGCTTGCCATGGCCGGACGGCCTGCTAGTCACCTTGCTGACCGTTAACGCGGCACCCTTCGAGAAAGTTTCCGACATGACCTTGCAGAATTTGACGTTGGTTCTAGGCGGGGCCGCATCGGGCAAGTCGGACTTTGCCGAAAGCCTTGCGAAAAAGGCCGAGAAGCAGCTCGTCTATATCGCCACCGCGCAGGCCTTCGATCGCGAGATGCAGGAAAAGATCGACCGGCACCGCCAGTCGCGGGGCCCCGGTTGGCGCACGGTCGAGACACCGCTCGACCCGAGTTCGGCCTTTTCCAGCCTTGAGGCTGGCGAGATCGCGCTGCTCGACTGCGCGACGCTGTGGCTGTCGAACCTGCTTCTTGCAGAGGCCGATCTTGCCGCCGAGGAAGCACGGCTTTTCGCGGCCCTTGCCGACTGCCAGGCCCCGGTCATCGTGGTCTCAAACGAGGTCGGTGCCGGGATCGTGCCGGAAAACGCGCTCGCGCGGCGGTTCCGCGCCGCGCAGGGCGGCTTCAACCGGCGCCTCGCCGCGCGGGCCGATACGGTGATCGGGGTGATGGCGGGGCTGCCCTTCGCGCTCAAGGGCGAAATGCCATGAGCGCGCTGTGGTTGATCCGGCACGGGCCCACCCACGCAAAGGGCATGTGCGGCTGGTCCGACCTGCCCGCCGACCTGTCCGATTTGGCGGCGCTGGCGCGGCTCTCGGCCCGGCTGCCCGAGGCGCCGGTGGTTTCCTCGGATCTCAACCGGGCGGTGCGAACCGCCGATGCGCTTGCGCAGGACCGGCCACGCCTTGCGCATGAGCGGGCGCTGCGCGAGATGCATTTCGGCGACTGGGAGTTGCGGCGCCACGACGAGATCGAGGCCGAGACCCCGGCGCTGATCCGCGACTTCTGGGATCGACCCGGCGATGTCGCTCCGCCGGGCGGCGAAAGCTGGAACGCGTTGCGTACCCGTTGCGATGGCGCCATCGATCGGCTCTGGAACGGCGGCGACCTGATCGTGGTGGCGCATTTCGGGGTGATCCTGACCCAGCTGCAGCGCGCGCTCGGCTGCGAGGCGCTCGAGGTCTTCGGCCACCGGATCGAGCCGCTTTCGTTAACCCGGCTGAGCCGTGAGGATGGCGTCTGGCGGGTGATCGAGATCAACGCCTTCCCCTGAGCGCCCTTCCAAGCCTGCCGAAGCTGCTTCGGCCGCCCCCCGATCCTGACGACGACGGTTAACCTTTCCTGAACCATTCCCGCGCGAGCCTAGCGGGACGGAAAAGGGGGGCGGCGACATGGTGGCGCGGGCCTATACGGTGGCCTTCGAGGGGGTAGAGGCGCGGCTCGTCGAGGTGCAATGCGCCGTGACCGCAGGGCTGCCCGGCTTTACCATCGTCGGCCTGCCGAACAAGGCGGTGAGCGAGGCGCGCGAGCGGGTGCGCGCGGCGCTCTCGGCCCTTTCCATCGCCCTGCCCTCCAAGAAGGTCACGGTGAACCTCTCGCCAGCCGACCTGCCGAAGGAAGGCTCGCATTTCGACCTGCCGATCGCGCTGGCGTTGCTGGCGGCGATCGAGGTGCTTCCCGAGGATGAGGTGGCCGGCACCGTGGCCTTGGGCGAGCTGTCTCTCTCGGGCGATCTGGTGCCGGTGATCGGCGCTCTGCCCGCCGCGATGGCCGCAGCCGAAGAGGCGCGGCGCCTGCTCTGCCCGGCCGCCTGCGGCGCCGAGGCGGCCTGGGTCGAAGCGGTCGAAGTGATTGCGGCCCCTTCGCTGGCCCGCGCGATCCGGCATTTCACCGGCCAGCAACCGCTCGAACCCGCGCAGGCGGGGATCGCGCCCGCCTGCGTCTCGCCCCGCGACCTGCGTGACGTGAAGGGACAGGAGCGCGCCAAGCGGGCGCTGGAAATCGCCGCCGCCGGCAGGCATCATCTGCTGCTACTGGGCACGCCGGGATCGGGCAAATCGATGCTCGCCGCCCGCCTGCCGGGGCTGCTGCCGCCGCTGTCGCCGGTAGAGGCCTTGGAAACCTCGATGATCCATTCCGTTTCGGGGCTTCTGACCGAGGGGGGGATCAGCCGCGCCCGCCCCTTTCGCGAACCGCATCACACTGCCTCCATCGCCGCGATCGCTGGCGGCGGGCGCGACGCGAAGCCCGGCGAGATCAGCCTCGCGCATAACGGCGTGCTGTTCATGGACGAGTTGCCCGAGTTTCCGCGCACGGTGCTCGAAACGCTGCGCCAGCCGATCGAAACGGGCGAGGTGGTGGTGGCGCGCGCCAACGCGCATCTGCGCTATCCCTGCCGGTTCCTGCTGGTCGCCGCTGCCAACCCCTGCCGCTGCGGCTATCTCTCGGACCCGGACCGGGCCTGCGCCCGGGCCCCGGCCTGCGGCGAGGACTATCTCGGGCGGATCTCCGGGCCGCTCCTCGACCGGATCGACCTGCGGGTCGAGGTGCCGCCCGTCGCCTTTACTGATCTCGACCTGCCCGATCCCGCCGAGGGCTCGGCCGAGGTGGCACTCCGGGTGTCGGCGGCGCGAGAAATCCAGACGGCGCGCTTCGAGGGAATGGCGGCGCGGGTCAACGCCGATGCCGAAGGACAGCTTCTGGAGGAAATCGCCGCCCCCGACACCGAGGGCCGGGAATTGCTGCTACGGGTGGCCGAGCGCTTCGGCCTGTCGGCGCGCGGCTACCACCGGGTGCTGCGGGTGGCGCGGACCATCGCCGATCTGGACGGGTCTGAGACGGTCCGGCGGCCCCATGTGGCCGAGGCGGTCGGCTATCGGCTCGCGTCGAACCGCGCGCCCTGAGGCCAGGCGGCGAAACCTAGCGCTTCGCCTCGATCGCTTCCCAGATCTTCGCCGCGACGTTGATACCGTCGAAACGCTCCAGCTCCTGAATGCCGGTGGGCGAGGTCACGTTGATCTCGGTGAGCCAGTCGCCGATCACGTCGATACCTACGAGGATCTGGCCCTTCTCCCGCAGAAGCGGCCCGATCTTTTCGCAGATTTCGCGGTCGCGCGCGGTCAGCTCGACCTTTTCGGGCCGGCCGCCGACATGCATGTTCGAGCGGGTTTCGCCCTCGGCCGGCACGCGGTTGATCGCGCCCACCGGCTCGCCATCGACCAGCAGCACCCGCTTGTCGCCCTTGGTCACGTCGGGCAGGTATTTCTGCACGATCAGCGGCTCGCGATTGATGCCCGAGAACATCTCGTGCAGCGAGGCGAGGTTGCCGTCCCGGCTGTGCAGCTTGAACACCCCCGCGCCGCCATTGCCGTAGAGCGGCTTGAGGATGATGTCGCCGTGCCGGTCGCGGAACGACCGCAGCGTCGCCAGATCGCGGGCGATGGCGGTCGGCGGCGTCAGGTCGGGAAAGCTCAGGACCAGCAGCTTCTCGGGGTAGTTGCGCACCCAGAAGGGGTCGTTCACCACCAGCGTGCCGGGGTGAATCATGTCCAGAAGATGCGTGGTGGTGATGTAGCCCATGTCGAAGGGCGGGTCCTGGCGCAGCCAGACCACGTCCATCTCCGACAGATCGACCTCCCGCTCCTCGCCGAGGCTGTAATGGTTGCCCTTTTCGCGGCGCAGTTCCAGCGGCCAGCCCCGCGCCGTCACCCGCCCTTCCTGAAAGGCGAGGCGGTCGGGGGTGTAGTAGAACAGCTCGTGCCCGCGCGCTTGTGCCTCCTCGCCGATGCGAAAGGTGGTGTCGGCGTCTATGTTGACGCTGCCGATCGGGTCCATCTGGAGGGCGACCTTAAGGGGCTTGGGCATGGCGACGATCTTTCGCTGGGAATGCGGTTCCCGATCCATGCCCGAAGCGCGCCCGCTCCGCAATGCGCCGCACCTGCGCGCCCCTGCACGGGGCCGGTCCCGCTTCAGCCGCCGTCGAAAGCGTTCTCGATCACCCGTACCTCGCCCTGCCCGTCCACCAGCGCCAGATCAAAGCGCATTTCGGTGAGCGCCCCGTCAGGCATCTCGCCGCAATAGGCCTCGGCGGAACGGCAGATGCGGTCCATCTGGCGACGGCCCAGCTGCGCCGTAGCCGCTTCGAAACTGCGGCTTGCCTTGACCTCGACGAAGACAAGCCGCGCGCCCTCGCGGACGATCAGGTCGATCTCGCCGCCCGGGCCCCGCCAACGCCACGCCAGCACGGCGCGGCCGCTGCGAGCGTAATGCCGAGCGACGCTTTCCTCGGCAGCAAGCCCCGACAGCCGGGCGCGGCTGCCGCGTTCCACGCGATGCGGGTGGGCATGGGTCATCTGGGTCGTTCGGGTCGGCTCATCGCCCTCTGTTGAAGGCCGGGGTTACGGATGAGCGCGGGTGATCGGATCCGACCCGTCTGTTCGGGCCACAGAAGAAAATCGCTGGAATGGGACGCGATACTTCGTAGCCACCGCCACGGCATCGTCAGCGCATCTAAGCCCTGCGTCCGGGCTGGCGCGCGTACCGCCCTTCCGCTGTCAGCTCTCATCCTCTTCTGCATCCTCGGTCCCTTTCTCCAGCGCCAGCGCCGCCTGATAGACCTCGCGGCGCGGCAGCCCCAGCGCACCGGCCACCGCCGTCGCCGCGTCCTTCATGCGCATCGTGCGCATCGCATCGCGCAGCGCGGTTTCCAGATCGGCCCCGGTGACCTCTTCGGTCTCGGCCCGACCGACGAGCACGACGATCTCGCCCTTGAGCGTGCGGCCCTCGATCGCCGCGCAGACCTCGGCCGCTGTGCCGCGGATCACCTCTTCGAACCGCTTGGTCAGTTCGCGGCACAGCGCCACCGGCCGGTCCGCCCCCAGAATGTCGCGCAAACTTCCCAACAATTCGTGAACGCGTTTGGGGCTCTCATAGAGCACCAGCGTGAAGGGCAGCGACCTGAGCGCCGCGATCTCGGTCTCGCGCTGGGTCTTGGCGGGGGGCAGGAAGCCCGCGAAGGCGAAGCGGTCGGTGGGCAGCCCGGAGACCGCCAGCGCCGCCAGCACCGCCGATGCGCCGGGCGCCGCCAGAACCGTGTACCCCGCGGCGATCGCGGCTCGGCCCAGCGCATAGCCCGGATCCGCAACGAGCGGCGTTCCGGCTTCGGAGACATAGGCCACGGAGCCGCCACGCTCGAGCACGGCGAGAATGCGGTTGCGATCGCCGGCGCCGGAATGGTCGTGATAGGCCAGAAGCGGCCGGCTGTTCAGCGGAATGCCATGGATTTCCATGAGCTTGCGCAGCGTCCGCGTGTCTTCGGCGGCAAGCGCGTCGGCATTCGCCAGAAGGTCGAGCGCCCGCAGCGTGATGTCGCGCGCGGTGCCGATCGGCGTCGCCACGAAGTGCAGCCCCGGTGCCACCGGCCGTGTTTCGAAATTCGTCACTGGACCCCTGCCCGCCCCGGTTTATGATTGGTTGCGAACCTGCCCCGCGCCCGTGCCGGAGAAAGTGATGCCCATGTTCGCCCGTTTGACGCAGCCTCGCAAGGCCGCGGCCCGACTTCTCGCCCTGTTCTCACTCGTTTGGCTTGCCGCGTGCCAGCCGATCGTGGCCACCGGCCCGGTCTCGGATGCGCAGCGCGTGACGCCCGGCGCCCCCGTGAAGGTGGCGCTTCTCGTGCCCGCCGGCTCCTCCTCCGGGGCCGACCAACTGCTCGCCAGCAATCTCGAAAACGCCGCCCGCCTTGCCATCGCCGATCTCGGCAATGTCGAGATCGACATGAAGGTCTACCCGACCGCTGGCGATCCGGGCCGTGCCGCGCAGGCCGCGACCACGGCCGTGTCCGAGGGCGCGCAGATCATCCTCGGGCCGCTCTATGCCGAGGCCGCCAACGCCGCCGGCGTCGCGGTGGCGAACCAGGGCGTTAACGTGCTCGCCTTCTCGAACAACCCGACGATCGCCGGCGGCAACGTCTTCATCCTCGGGCCGACCTTCGCCAACACCGCCGATCGGCTGGTGCAATACGGCATGCGCAACGGCATCCAGCGTTACGTGGTGGCCTATGGCAACGACCTGCAGGGCACGATCGGCCGCGACGCGATCGTCAGCGCCGTCAACCGGTCGGGCGGCGCCGTCGCCGGAACCCAACCCTACGAGCTGAGCCAGGCCGGTGTGCAATCCGCCGCGCCGCGCGTGGCCGAGACGGTGCGCGGCTCCGGCGCCACCGGCGTCTTCACCACGGCGGGCGTCAATGCCGATCTGCCGATCCTCGCCACCGCGCTGAACGAGGCCGGAATCACGCCGCAGCAGGCGCGGATGCTGGGCCTGACCCGTTGGGACGCGGCGCCGCAGGCGCTGGCGCTCCCGGGTCTGCAGAACGGCCTCTTCGCCGTGCCCGACACCAACCGCACGCGCGCCTTCGAGCAGCGCTACTCGGCGACCTATGGCGCGCAGCCGCACCCGCTCGCCGGTCTCGCCTATGACGGCATCGCCGCCATCGGCGCACTGGCCGCGACCGGCCGCGCCGATGCCCTGACCCAGGGCGCTCTGGTCCAGAGCCAGGGCTTCAAGGGCACGTCGGGGATCTTCCGGCTGCTGTCCAACGGCACCAACCAGCGGGGACTGGCCGTGGCCACGATCCGCAACAACCAGGTGGTTATCCTTGACCCTGCTCCCACAAGCTTCCGCGGCGCCGGCTTCTAAGACGCCGTCCCTCGCGAAGCCCGACACGACCGACGCGCCGGAGGATCTGATCCTTCCGGCGCGCGACATATTCGACACCGAGGCCGTGACACGGCAACTCGAGACTGCCATGGCCGAGGCCGGGGACGCGATGGCCGCGCGCCGCGCCGCCGTCGCGGTGCTGGCAGAGGCCCGGCGCCAAGGCCGCGAGGCGCTCGCGGACGCCTTCGCCACGCGCCCCTTCGCAGCGCGCCCTGTGACACGGGCCCATGCCTGGCTTACCGACCGGATCGTCACCGCGAGCTTCGACGTGGCGCGTGCGCTGCATCCGCTGCACAATCCCACCGAGGGCGAGCGCCTGTCGCTTCTGGGCGTCGGCGGCTACGGCCGCGGCGAGATGGCGCCGCATTCCGACGTCGACCTGCTGTTCCTGACGCCGTGGAAGATCACGCCCTGGGCCGAGAGCGTCATCGAATCGATGCTCTACATGCTGTGGGACCTGAAGCTGAAGGTTGGCCATGCGAGCCGTACCGTGAAGGACTGCCTGCGGCTGGCGAAGGAGGATTTCACGATCCGTACCTCGCTGGTCGAATGCCGCCGCCTCGCCGGCGACACGGCGCTGGCGGCGAGTCTCAAGGAGCGGCTGTGGACCGAGCTGTTTCGCAATACCGCGCCCGAATTCATCGCCGC
Source organism: Limimaricola soesokkakensis (assembly GCF_900172345.1). Classification (GTDB taxonomy): domain Bacteria; phylum Pseudomonadota; class Alphaproteobacteria; order Rhodobacterales; family Rhodobacteraceae; genus Limimaricola; species Limimaricola soesokkakensis. Next base: position 122,015 of record NZ_FWFY01000007.1, on the reverse strand, counting down.
CAAGCTGGCGGAGCGCGACGCGCGCCATCTCAAGCAGGGCGGTCAGCGCTACGTGGTCGAGCCCAACGTCAAGGAGGGCAAGGGCGGACTACGCGACCTGCAGTCGCTCTACTGGATCGGCAAATACGTCTACGGCGTGCAGGACGCGGCCGAGCTGGTGGGCCGCGGCGTCTTCACCGACGAGGAATACGCCGAGTTCGTGCGGGCCGAGGATTTCCTCTGGGCGGTGCGCTGCCACCTGCACCTGATCACCAACCGGGCGATGGACCAGCTCACCTTCGACATGCAGGTCGAGGTGGCCGAGCGCATGGGCTATGTCGATGGCGGCGGACGGCGCGCGGTCGAGCATTTCATGCAGGATTACTTCCGCCACGCGACCCGGGTCGGAGAGCTGACGCGGATCTTCCTGACCGCGCAGGAGGCCACGCATCTGAAATCAGAGCCGATGCTGACCCGGCTGCTGGCGCGCCGCAAACGCGCCCGCCCGCCCTACCGCATCGTGCACAACCGGCTCGACGTGGCCGACGAGGCGGCGTTCCTCGCCGAACCGGTGAACCTGCTCAGGATCTTCGACGAAAGCCTGCGTACCGGCCATCTGCTGCACCCCGACGCGATGCGGCTGATCTCGGCCAACCTGCATCTCATCGACGCGAAGCTGCGCGAGGACCGGGAGGCCAACCGCATCTTCCTCGACCTGATGATCCGGCGCGGCAACCCCGAGCGGGCGCTGCGACGGATGAACGAGCTCGGCGTGCTGGCGGCGTTCCTGCCCGAATTCGCGCCGATCGTCGCGATGATGCAGTTCAACATGTATCACCACTACACGGTGGACGAGCACACCATCCAATGTATCTCGACACTGGCGCAGATCGAGCGCGAAGAGCTGGTCGAGGAACTGCCCGTGGCCTCGGGCATCCTCAAGGCCGGGGTGAATCGCCGTGTGCTCTACGTGGCGCTGCTGCTGCACGACATCGGCAAGGGCCGGGACGAGGACCATTCGGTTCTGGGCGCGCAGATCGCCCGCCGCGTGGCGCCACGGCTGGGCCTCAGTCGCAAGGAGTCCGAGACGGTGGAATGGCTGGTCCGCCACCACCTGCTGATGTCGGATATGGCGCAGAAGCGCGACATCGCCGAGCCGCGCACGGTGCGCGACTTCGCCCGTGCGGTGAAGACCAAGGAGCGGCTCGACCTGCTCTGCGTGCTTACCGTCTGCGATATCCGCGGCGTCGGCCCGGGCACTTGGAACAACTGGAAGGCCATGCTGCTGCGCGGCCTTTACACCGCGACCGAGGAGGCGCTGGCCACTGGGTTGGAGGATCTCAACCGCGGCGCCCGCGAGGCCGAGGCCAAGAAGGCGCTGCGCGAGGCGCTGTCGGACTGGCCGCAGGCCGAGCTTCGGGCCGAGACGACGCGGCATTACGGCCCCTACTGGCAGGGTCTGCCGCTCGACAGCCATGTCCGCTTTGCGCATCTGCTGCGCGGCCTCGGCGTCGACGAGATTCGTACCGACCTGATGCTCGATGCCGATCGCGACGCGACGCGGGTCAGCTTCGCCACCACCGACCACCCGGGGCTGTTCTCGCGGCTCACCGGGGCGCTGGCGCTGGTCGGCGCCAACATCGTCGACGCGCGCACCTATACCGCCAAGGACGGGCTGTGCACCGCCGTGTTCTGGATTCAGGACGCCGAGGGGCACCCCTACGAGGAGGCCCGGCTGCCGCGGCTCGAACAGATGATCGGCAAGACGCTCAGGGGCGAGGTGGTGGCGCGCGACGCGATCAAGGACCGCGACAAGATCCGCAAGCGCGAGCGCGCCTTCCGGGTGCCGACCTCGATCGCCTTCGACAACGAGGGCTCGGAGATCTTCACCATCATCGAGGTCGACACCCGCGACCGCCCCGGCCTGCTGTTCGACCTGACCCGGACGCTGGCCGCCGCAAACGTCTATATTTCCTCCGCCGTCATCGCGACCTATGGGGAGCAGGCGGTCGATACCTTCTACGTCAAGGACATGTTCGGATTGAAATACCATTCTGAGTCGAAGCAGCGCGCGCTCGAGCGCCGCCTGCGCGAGGCCATCGAAGCGGGCGCACGGAGGGCCGTGTCTTGAAGCCCATACGCCTCGTGCAGGGCTTTCTCACCGTCGGCATCTGGACCCTCCTCTCCCGTGTCTTCGGATTCGCCCGCGACATCATGATCGCGGGCTATCTCGGCGCTGGCCCGGTGGCCGAGGCCTTCCTCGTGGCCTTCTCCCTGCCCAACATGTTCCGCCGCTTCTTCGCCGAAGGCGCGTTCAACATGGCCTTCGTGCCGATGTTCTCGAAAAAGGTCGAAGCGGGCGAAGACGCCGAGCGTTTCGCGCAGGAGGCCTTCGCGGGCATGGCCTTCCTGCTCACGATCTTCACCGTGATCGGCATCCTCGCCATGCCGGGGCTGGTCTTCGCCATGGCCTCGGGCTTTGCCGAAGACGAGCGGTTCGAACTCGCGGTCGAATACGGCCGGATCGCTTTCCCCTACATCCTGTTCATCTCTCTCGCGGCGCTGGTCTCCGGCGTGTTGAACGCCACAGGGCGCTTCATGGCCGCGGCCGCGGCGCCAGTGCTCCTGAACGTCATCTTCATCGTGGCGGTGCTGATCGGCGCGGCGATGGGGCGCGACCCCTCGGAAAGCCTCGGGCTGGGCATCGACCGGGCGCTGGGCCTCAGGGTCGGCGACACGCTCGCCGCCTCGGTGCCTCTGGCCGGCCTCGTGCAGCTCGGCCTCGTCTGGATCGCCGCCAAGCGCGCGGGCTTCCACCTGCGGCTCGCGCGGCCGCGGATGACGCCGGAGCTGAAGAAGCTCGCCGCGATCGCCGCGCCTGCGGCGCTTGCGGGCGGCGTGGTGCAGATCAACCTGCTGGTCGGCCGGCAGGTGGCAAGCTTCTTCGAAGGGGCGGTGGCCTGGCTCAACTATGCCGATCGGCTCTACCAGCTGCCCCTGGGCGTGGTCGGCATCGCCGTAGGCGTGGTGCTGCTGCCGGATCTGTCGCGGCGGTTGCGGGCGGGCGACGAGGCGGGCGGACGCGACGCATTCAACCGCGCCGCCGAAATGAGCCTTGCCCTGACCATCCCCGCCGCAGTGGCGCTCGTGGTGATCCCGGTGCCGCTGGTCTCGGTGCTGTTCGAGCGTGGCGCCTTCACCACCGACGACACCATGGCGACGGCGCTGGCGGTGGCGGTCTACGGTCTCGGCCTGCCCGCCTTCGTGCTGCAAAAGGCGCTGCAACCGCTGTTCTTCGCGCGCGAGGACACGCGATCCCCGTTCCGCTACGCGCTTGCTGCGATGCTGGTGAACGTGGTGGTGGCGGTGGGTCTCGCCCCGGTGATCGGTTTCATCGCCGCGGCGCTGGGCACGACGCTCGCTGGCTGGGCGATGGTCTGGCTGTTGTGGCGCGGCTCGCGCTCGATGGGTCACGCCGCCGAGTGGGACGACCGGTTCCGCCACCGGCTGTGGCGAATCTGCGGCGCCTCGGCGCTGATGGGGGCGCTGCTGCTCGGCACCGCGGCCCTGCTCGGCCCGTTCCTCGCCACCGCTTCGGTGCGCTACCTCGCGCTGGCCCTGCTCGTGGCGCTCGGCATGGCCGGCTATTTCGGCTTCGGCCAGCTCCTGGGCGCGTTCCGTCTCGCCGAATTCCGTCGCGCGGTGCGGCGCTAGCGCGCCCGCATCCGCGCGAGAAAGGCGCGGGTGCCACCCGGCGCGAGCAGCGGCGACAGCGCCAGCCCGGTCACGAAGCCGGCGGCGTCGGCCACCCAAGAGGGGTCGGCGCCGAACATCAGACCGAACACGAGCTGCAGCGCCAGCAGCACGCCGATCAACCGGAAGGCGGCAAGCCGGTTCGAGCCTGTGCGTCCGAGCTGCAACCACATCAGGTAGGTGAAGCCGCCGATCAGCCCGTAGACTGCCGGAAAGGCGCCGATCAGCGGGTAGTTGGTGCTGATGAACAGCCCGAAGGCCAGCCCGCCCGCCAGTGTCGTGGCGACCAGCATCACGCCCAAGGCGAGCGGATGCAGCACCTCGCCCACGAACTTGCCCAGCGCCAGCAGCAGCGCCACCGCGAAGAGCGCATGGGTCATGCTCATATGCACGAAGGGGTAGCTCAGTAGCCGCGAGGCGAGGCCCCAGTCCCAGCCCGTCAGCAGTCGGTCGAGCACCGCAGGGGCAAAGCCCCATCCCTCGATCGCGCCGATGCGCCAGCCCACCGCCTGCGGCCCGCCGATAAGCCCGGTGGCCCCGAGCGACAGCGCCGCCTCGATCGCCGCCATCGCCAGCGCCAGCACAACGATCAGCGGCGGCAGCGTGCCGAAGGGGCCCTCCATGGGCGCGTGGTTCGGATCGGGCCGTTCGTAATAGCCTTGCGGTCGCATCCTTGGGGTCCCTTCGGTTGACCTCGACAGGGGGCATGGCTAATCGGAATGCCACCCGGTTTCCAGCAGGACACGCGCCATGACCGACACTACGTTCGCCCCCCGCGTCTTTTCCGGCATCAAGCCCTCGGGGGGTCTGACGCTCGGCAACTATCTGGGGGCCATCAAGCGCTTCGTCGAGATGCAGGGCGGCGAATTCGAGACGATCTACTGCGTCGTCGACCTGCACGCGATCACCGTCTGGCAGGATCCGGAGGAGCTGCGCCGTGCCACCCGCGAGGTGGCGGCGAGCTACCTCGCCTCGGGCATCGATCCGGAAAAGTCGATCCTGTTCAACCAGTCCCGCGTCTCGGCCCATGCCGAGCTGGGCTGGCTGTTCAACTGCGTGGCGCGCGTCGGCTGGATGAACCGGATGACCCAGTTCAAGGAAAAGGCGGGCAAGAACGCCGAGAAGCAGAGCTTGGGCCTCTACGCCTACCCGTCGCTGATGGCCGCCGATATTCTCGCCTATCACGCCACCCACGTGCCGGTGGGCGAGGACCAGAAGCAGCATGTGGAGCTGACCCGCGACATCGCGGCCAAGTTCAACCACGACTACAAGACTGATTTCTTCCCGCTCACCAACCCGGTGATCGAGGGGCCAGCGATGCGGGTGATGAACCTGCGCGACGGCACCCAGAAGATGTCGAAATCGGGCGAGAGCGACATGGAACGCATCAACATGACGGATGATGCCGACGCCATCGCCAAGAAGTTCAAGAAGGCCCGCACCGACCCCGCCCCCCTGCCCGAGAGCGTCGAGGGCCTCGCGGACCGTCCCGAGGCGAAGAACCTCGTCAACATCTATGCCGGGCTGTCGGGCATGACGGCCGAGCAGGTGATCGCCGAGCATGGCGGCGCGGGCTGGGGTCAGTTCAAGCCGGCGCTCGCGGATCTGGCGGTCGAGAAGCTGGCGCCGATCTCGTCCGAGATGGCGCGCCTGATGGACGACCCGACCGAGATCGACCGGATCATGGAGCGCGGCGCCGAGCGCGCCCGCGCCATCGCCGATCCGATCGTGGCCAAGACCTCCGAGATCATGGGGCTCATCCGCTGAGCCCCCGGGGCGGGGCGCCATGCGCCCTGTCCCTTCAAGACGAGCAGGATCCCCGCACTAGCCTGCCTGGAGTCGTATTCCTTCAGTGGATACGGCAAGAAGAAAAGTGCGCTGCATGGCCACTTTGTTCCAGAAATACGCAGTCCGAAGGGTCGCAGTTTGCGCACCGATCAGGCTGCTCGCACCTAGGTCCCGGACCACGGCAGGAAGGGGCGCGTCGTCCCCTTCCGCCGGAACGGCTCAGATCAGCCGCACCTGCGTGCCCACCTCGGCCAGCGCGAAGAGCTTGGCGATGTGCTCGTTGTAGAGCCCGATGCAGCCGTCCGAGGACGGGCGCCCGATCTTGCGCGTGTCATGGGTGCCGTGGATGCGGTAGTACTGCCATGACAGGTATAGCGCATGGGTGCCGAGCGGGTTGCCGGGACCGGCGGGGACCACGGCCGGAAGCGACGGGTCGCGCTCTCGCATCGACGGTGTCGGGGTCCATGTCGGCCCGTCGACCTTGCGCACCACCTCGGTGTAGCCGAGCTTGGTCAGCTCCGGGCTGACCGGCACCGACGAGGGGTAGAGGCGGTAGGTTTCGCCGTCGCCGCCCCAGAAATGCACCGCCCGGGCGCTCGTGTCGGCGACGATGACACCCACGCCCAGCGCGTCGAAATGGTCGCGCCAGTCGATCTTCTGCAGCGCAGAGACGTTGCGCTGCACCGCGCTCTGGGCGGCGATGGCCGGTGCGGCGAGCGTGACGAGGCCGGCGGCGCCGCTGGCGATGAAACCGCGTCGGGTCTGGGTCATGGGAACTCCTTGCCTGTTTGCGCCTCCTTTCCCCCTTCCCGCGCGGGAGGATCAACTCACGTCGGCGCGAGCGGGGGCATCGCGCTTTCGCGCTGTTGCACCGATGCCGTGCGAAACTGGCGACTGCCGCGCCTTCGGCGGAGCCCCTATCTGATCGGTAGAGCCCGTCAGGACCGGAGAGCTGAAATGACCACCACCATCGCCCCCGCCGCGACCCGCATCGGTCACGTGCATCTGCGCGTCGCCGATCTCGACCGTGCCATTGCCTTCTATGGCGAGGTGTTGGGTTTCGAGCTGATGCAGCGATACGGCTCCGGCGCCGCCTTTCTCTCGGCCGGGGGCTATCACCACCATATCGGCCTCAACACCTGGGAGAGCCTCGGCGCCGAGCCGCCGCCGCCGGGCCATACCGGCCTTTACCACACCGCGATCCTATACCCGGACCGCAAGTCATTGGCGCAGGCGCTGCAGCGGGTCATCGCGGCCGGGGTCGAGATCGAGGGCGCCGCGGATCACGGGGTGAGCGAGGCGATCTATTTCCGCGATCCGGACGGCAACGGGGTCGAGATCTACCGCGACCGCGCCGAGGCCGACTGGCCGCGCGATGCCAAGGGCGGGCTTTCGATGCGCAATGCCCGGCTCGATCTCGAGGCGCTGCTGGCCGAGGCTTGAGCGCAACGCCCGGGCATTGCGGATCGGCGGATCGCCGCCGCCTCTCGACCGATTTGCGCCGCTGGCCTAGCCTGCGCTCCAAAGCGGAGGACAGGCATGGCGACGGGCACCGATATCCGGACCTATTTCGAAGGGCGTTGGCACAAGGGCGACATCGCCGTGATCCGTGCCTCGGATCACGGCGCGTGGCTCGGCACGACCGTGTTCGACGGCGCACGCTACGCGCATGGCCTCGCACCCGATCTCGACCGCCACTGCGCCCGGGCCAACGCCTCGGCCGAGGCGCTGATGATCACCCCCACCGTCTCGACGCAGGAGATGGTCGGCATCGTCCGCGAGGGGCTGGCGGCCTGCCCGAAGGATGCCGCGATCTACATCCGACCGATGTACTGGGCCCTAGATGGCGGCCATCTGGGCATCCTGCCCAAAGAGGGCACGACCGGGTTCGCCGTGGCGCTGGAGACGATCCCGATGGCGCCGCCCGACGCTTCGACCACGCTCACCACCACCCGCTTCCGCCGCCCCGTGATGGAGGATGCGGTGGTCAACGCCAAGGCGGGCTGCCTCTACCCCAACAACGCCCGGATGATCGCCGAGGCGCGCGCGAAGGGCTTCGGCAACGCGCTGGTAGCCGACGCTCTGGGCAATGTTGCCGAGAGTGCCAGTTCCAACGTCTTCATCGTGCGCGACGGCGAGGTGTTCACGCCGATCCCCAACGGTACCTTCCTCGCGGGCATCACCCGGGCGCGTCACATCGCCAATCTGCGCGCCGATGGCGTGAAGGTGCACGAGGTCACCATGTCCTTCGAGGACGTGCACGCCGCCGACGAGGTGTTCCTGTCGGGCAACATGCACAAGGTCACGCCGGTCACCGCCTTCGACGACACGGCCTATCCGATCGGCCCGGTGACGAAGCGGGTGCGCGAGATGTACTGGGACTGGGCGGCGACGGCGGGCTGAGATGCGGCTCTGGCGTGCCCTCGATCGGCTGCTGGCGTTCCTGCCCGTCGCGCTGAGCACGGTGGCGCTGGCGCTCTTGATGTCGCAGAACCCCTTCGCCGCGCCCTATCTGGAGCGCAGCACCGAGGCGGTGGCGCTGGAGTTGCGCGCCGCCTTGGCGCGTGAAGTGACGCCGGAATGGTACATGGCCGAGATGGACCGGGCGCTTCTGGCCGAGGATCTCGACGCGATGCGCATGGTTTCGGCGGTGGGCGGGCGCCATGGCATCGCGCCTTCGCCGGCGCTTCTGGGCCGGATGCAGGCGCTGGAGGCGCGAGAGACCGGGGCGCTGGCGGCGGCACGCGACTGCGCGGTCTGCGCCGCCGACATCACCGCCTGCCCGCGCGTGGCGCTTCTGGCGATGTGCGGCGTCACCGTCGAGATGACGCCGCTGGGCGATCTGAACGCGCTGAGGCGGGCGGCGCAGGCCGGCATCGCCGGCGAGGAGATCGACCGTATCGAGGTGGCGCTCGCGGGCGTCGGGCTCGGAGCCACCGGCCTGGTGCTGGCCTCGGGCGGCACCAGCGCCACGGTGAAGGTCGGCGCGACCTCGCTGCGGTTGGCGCGGCGGCTCGGCACCGTCAGCACGAGCTTCGCCGACGATCTGCGGCGGCTGTCCGATGTCGACTTCCGCCCGGATCGGCTCGACGATCTCGCCCTCGGCAAGGTGGGGCTCGACGAGGTGGCCGATCCGGTGAAGCTCGCCCGGGTGGGCGAGCTGGCCTCGGATCTGGGCCGCGTCGCCGCGAATAGCTCGCTCACCGACGCGGTGCTAATGCTGCGCCATGTCGATAATGCCGCCGATGCGCGGCGACTGGCCCGGCTCTCGGACGCCGCCGGTCCGGATACCCGCGCCACGCTCGACATTCTCGGCAAGGGCCGCGCCTTCCGCGCGCTTGTGCGGCTGTCGGACCTCGCGATCGGCGCGGCGGCGCTCTTGTGGCTGCTGGCGGGCCAGGTGCTGATCTTCCTCGGTGAGCGGGTCGGCCGGATGCTGCTGTCGCTGATCCGCGCGCCGGTGCAAGCGCAGCTCCGGCAGGCGGCACGCGAAGCCCCCGCCCCGCGCGCCGAGCCGCCGCTGACCCGGCCACAGCCGCAGCTGCGTCCCGACCCGCCGCTGCGCCGCCCGGCCATACACCGCCCGGTTGCCCCGCGTCCGGTGCTGGGTCACACTCCGGCGGAATAGCTCCGACAGGACGACCCATGCGCAAGTTCCTCGTGATCCTCGACGATACCCGCGAATGCCTCAACGCGATGCGTTTCGCGGCGATGCGCGCCGGCAAGACCGGCGGCGGTGTCACCATCCTGTCGGTGATCCCCCCGGACGAGTTCAACCACTGGGTGGGGGTGGGCGAGATCATGCGGGCCGAGGCGCGCGAGCGCATCGAGGTGCATTTCGAGGTCTTCGCCAAATGGATGCGCGACCGCCAGAACGTGCATCCCGACCTGGTGATCCGCGAGGGCGAAGCGGTGCCCGAGATCCTCGCTCAGATCCGCGAGGATCCGGAGATCGGCGTGCTGGTGCTCGGCGCGGGCGACGACCGCAAGGGGCCGGGGCCATTGGTGAGCCAACTCACCCGCGAGGCCGGCAGCCTGCCGGTGCCCATCACCATCGTGCCGGGCGACATCTCCAAGGAGCGGCTCGAAGCGATCACCTGAACCGCTTCCGTCCGGCGATTTAGAACCGTTCCAAATCTTGACTTCGGGTCCGGCGAGGCGCATATCGGGGACCTGAAACGAAAGGTGGTCCGATGTTCATCCAGACCGAATCCACGCCGAACCCCGCGACGCTGAAGTTCCTGCCGGGGCAGACCGTGCTCGAGATGGGCACGGCCGATTTCCCCTCCGAGGAAGCCGCTCAGTCGAGCCCGCTGGCCAAGCGCATCTTCGCGACCGGCGGCGTGGCCGGCGTGTTCCTCGGCTCTGACTTCGTCACCGTGACCAAGACCGAAGCCGTCGAGTGGGATCACATCAAGCCCGCCGTGCTCGGCGCGGTGATGGAGCATTTCCAGTCCGGCGCTCCGGCGATCGATGACGGCACCTCGAACAGCGCCTCGGGCGGCCATGCCGAACATACCGGCGAGGACGGCGCCATCGTCGAGCAGATCAAGGAATTGCTCGACACCCGCGTACGGCCCGCCGTGGCGCAGGATGGCGGCGACATCACTTTCCACGGCTTCGACCGTGGCGTGGTCTATCTGCACATGCAGGGCGCCTGCGCCGGCTGCCCGTCCTCGACGCTGACGCTCAAGATGGGCATCGAGAACCTGCTGCGCCACTACATCCCCGAAGTGGTCGAGGTCCGGCCCGTCGCAGCCTGATGCGCCCGCTATTGGCATTCGACAGCTCGGCCGCGCATTGCGCGGCCGCTCTGCATCTGGGTGATCGCATGGTCGCCCGTGTCGAACCGATGGCCAAGGGCCAGGCCGAGCGGCTGATGCCGTTTCTCGAGGAATTGCTGCAGCACGAGGGGCTGGCCTGGGGCGATCTCGCGGCGATCGGCGTCGGCACCGGGCCCGGCAATTTCACCGGACTGAGGATCGGCGTCTCGGCGGCGCGCGGCCTGTCTCTGGGCTTGGGCATCCCGGCCATCGGGGTCTCGGGCTTCGAGGCGGCGGCTCTGGATCATCCGCGCCCTCTCACCGTCGCCCTGCCCGCCCCCCGCGATCATCTCTGGCTGCAACGGCTGACCGATGCCGGTGCCGAGGCCCCGCGCCTTGCCCCCGTCGCCGAGGCCGGTGAGGTGCTGCACGCCCCCGAACCCGAGGCCCTCGTGCGCGCCATCGCGCGGATCGCCCGCGAGCGTGCCGGGACGCCGCAGCCCCGCCCCGCACCGCTCTACGTCCGCCCCGCCGACGCGGCACCGCCGCGCGACCCGGCCCCCGTCCTGATCGAATGAGCGCGCCGCGGGCGCTCGCCGCGACCTATGCGGCGGCCTTCCCGGACGAGCGCGGCTGGAGCGCGGAGGAGTTCGCCGCGCTGCTCGCTGCGCCCGGCGCGATCCTCGCGGGCGACGCCTCGGGTTTCGTGCTGGGCCGCGTGACCCTGGACGAGGCCGAGATCATCACCCTGGCCACCCACCCCGACCATCGCAGGCAGGGCCGCGCCCGCGCCGCGCTGGAGGCGTTTCATGACGCGGCGCGTGCTGCCGGAGCGGTGACAATCTTTCTCGAGGTGGCGGAGGACAACGCCCCGGCGCGGGCGCTCTACGAGCGGATGGGATACGCGCGGGCCGGTCGGCGGCCGGGCTATTATCCACGGGCCGGGCAATCGCCCGCGGCAGCGCTGATCCTGACCCGCCCATTGCGATAACATACCCTTGCGTCAGTCGCCTCAGAGGTGGGCCGTAACGCTGCGAAGTCCCGGTGACTTGGCGCAAATCATGGAAAAATCAGTTGACCCGAAAGCGCCGCGCATTGCCTTATCCTGCCATGAGCCGGCGCATGACCGGCAGACGCGCGGCGCCGGGACGGCACCGCGCCGTGACCTGACAGGGAGCTTTAGATGACTCATCTCGCGAAATTCCTCGGCGCGACCGCCGCGCTGGCGATCTCGGCCGGCGCCGCGCTGGCCGACCCGGCGCTGATCTACGATCTGGGCGGCAAGTTCGACAAATCCTTCAACGAAAGCGCCCATAACGGCGCCACTCGTTGGGCCGAGGAAACCGGCAACTCCTATGCCGAGGTCGAGCTGCAGTCCGACGCCCAGCGCGAGCAGGCGCTGCGCCGCTTCGCCGAAGCCGGCAACAACCCGATCGTCACGGTGGGCTTCTCCTTCATGACCCCGCTCGAGGAGATCGCCGGCGACTACCCGGACACCAAGTTCGTGATCATCGACGGCGTGGTCGATCAGCCCAACGTCCGCTCGGTCGTCTTCAACGAGCATGAGGGCTCCTACCTCGTCGGCCAGATGGCGGCGATGGCCTCCGAGAGCGGTACCATCGGCTTCATCGGCGGCATGGACATCCCGCTGATCCGCAAGTTCGCCTGCGGCTACGCTCAAGGCGCGCAGTCGGTGAACCCCGACATCACCGTGCTGTCGAACATGACCGGCACCACCCCCGCCGCATGGAACGATCCCGTCAAGGGCTCCGAGCTGACCCAGGCGCAGATCTCCCAAGGCGCCGACGTGATCTATGCCGCCGCCGGCGGCACCGGCATCGGCGTGCTGCAGACCGCCGCCGATCAGGACATCCTGTCGATCGGCGTCGACAGCAACCAGAACTACCTGCAGCCGGGCAAGGTGCTGACCTCGATGGTCAAGCGCGTCGACAACGCCGTCTACGACGCCTTCGAGGCGGGCACCGAGATCGAGACCGGCATCAACGTCATGGGCGTGAACAACGAGGGCGTCGGCATCGCCGTGGACGAGCACAACGAGGCGCTCGTCACCGAGGAGATGACCGCGGCCGTCGAGGACGCCAAGACCAAGATCGCCTCGGGCGAGATCGCGGTGCACGACTACATGAGCGACGAGAGCTGCCCCTCGCTCGATTTCTGATCGCCCTTCAGGGCATGACACGAGGGGCCGCGCCGCAAAGCGCGGCCCCGTTTCGCACCCGAGGACCGGACATCACATGACCGACCACACCCCCGCGATCGAGCTCAAGGGCATCTCCAAGGCCTTTGGCCCCGTGCAGGCCAACAAGGACATCTCGATCCGGGTGATGCCGGGCACGATCCATGGCATCATCGGCGAGAACGGCGCCGGCAAATCGACGCTGATGTCGATCCTCTACGGCTTCTACAAGGCCGATGCGGGCGAGATCTTTATCAATGGCCGCCCGACCCAGATCCCCGACAGCCAGGCCGCGATCCGCGCCGGCATCGGCATGGTGTTTCAGCACTTCAAGCTGGTGCAGAACTTCACCGTGCTCGAGAACGTCGTGCTCGGGGCCGAGGAAGGCGCGATGCTGCGCCCGTCGCTCGCCAAGGCGCGGCGCCAGCTCAAGCAGCTGGCCGCCGAATACGAGCTCAACATCGATCCCGATGCGCGGATCGAGGATATCGGCGTCGGCATGCAGCAGCGGGTCGAGATCCTCAAGGCGCTGTACCGACAGGCCGACATCCTGATCCTCGACGAGCCCACGGGCGTGCTGACCCCGGCCGAGGCAGACCACCTGTTCCGCATCCTCAAGGGGCTGCGCGACCAGGGCAAGACGATCATCCTGATCACCCACAAGCTGCGCGAGATCATGGAGATCACCGACACGGTGAGCGTGATGCGGCGCGGCGAGATGACCGCCACCGTCCAGACCGCCGAGACCTCGCCGCCGGAGCTGGCCGAGCTGATGGTCGGCCGCAAGGTGCTGCTGCAGGTCGAGAAGGCCCCCGCCACGCCGGGCCGGACGATCCTCGAGGTCGAGAACCTGACGGTAATCGACAGCAAGGGGGTCGAGCGGCTGCGCGGCATCGGGCTCGAGATCCGCGCCGGCGAGATCCTCGGCCTCGCCGGCGTCGCCGGCAACGGCCAGTCCGAGCTGCTCGAGGTGCTGGGCGGCTACCGCAAGGCCGAGGGCCGGATCCGCCTCAACGGCGAGGAGATCGACCTCACCGGCCGCAAGTCGGACGCCCGCACCCGGCGCGCGCGGGGCATCGCCCACGTGCCGGAGGACCGGCATCACGAGGGGCTGATCCTCGACTTCACCGCGTGGGAGAACGTGGCCTTCGGCTATCACGACAAGCCCGAGTTCAACAAAGGCATCTTCATGGACAACGCGGCCATCAAGGCCGACGCCGCCGCGAAGATGGAGCGCTTCGACGTGCGCCCGCCGAACCCGAACCTCGCCGCCAAGAACTTCTCGGGCGGCAACCAGCAGAAGATCGTCGTGGCGCGCGAAATCGAGCGCAACCCCGACCTGCTTCTGATCGGCCAGCCGACCCGCGGCGTCGACATCGGCGCGATCGAGTTCATTCACGAGCAGATCGTGGCGCTGCGCGATATGGGCAAGGCCGTGCTTCTGGTGTCGGTCGAACTCGACGAGATCATGTCCCTGTCGGACCGCATCGCGGTGATGTTCGACGGCCAGATCATGGGCGAGCGCCTGCCGTCGGAGACCGACGAGCGCGAGCTGGGCCTGTTGATGGCGGGCATCACCGATACCGACAAACCGCATAGCGAGGCCGAGATCGAGGCCAACCTTGCCAAGAAGCGCGCCAGCGCCGCGAAGGAGGCCTGAGATGCAGAAGATGCCGCAATGGGCGGATGTCGTGCTGATCCCACTGATCAGCCTGATCCTTGCCGCCCTGCTCTCGGCCCTGGTGATCCTCGCCATCGGCGAGAACCCCTGGGCCGCGCTGAAGCTGATGGTCGAGGGCTCGCTCGGCTCGACCTATGCCTGGGGCTACACGCTCTACTACACCACCAATTTCATCTTCACCGGCCTCGCCGTGGCGATCGCCATCCATGCGCGCCTGTTCAACATCGGCGGCGAGGGACAGGCGATGCTGGGCGGCCTCGGCGTGGCGCTGATCGCGCTCTTCATCCCGTGGCCGCACTGGAGCCTCGCACTCCTGGGCGGCGCGGTCGGCGCGGCGCTGTTCGGCGCGGCCTGGGCGCTGATTCCGGCCTGGCTGCAGGCCAAGCGCGGCAGCCATATCGTGATCACCACGATCATGTTCAACTTCATCGCCGCGGCGCTTCTGAACTACCTGCTGATCGGCGCACTCAAGCCCTCGGGCTCGATGGAGCCCGCCACGGGCCGCTTCCCCGAAGCCACGCATCTGCCGACCTTCCAGGACATGTTCTCGACCGCCGAGACGGCGCTGTTCCGTGGCGCGCCGGTCAACGTGTCGTTCTTCGTGGCGCTTCTGGCCTGCGTCGCGGTCTGGGCGCTGATCTGGCGCACCCGGCTCGGCTACGAGATCCGTGCCTTCGGCCAGTCTGAATCGGCCGCGAAATACGCGGGCATCTCGCCCACCCGGATCATTGTCGTGACCATGCTGATGTCCGGCGGACTGGCGGGCATGATGGCGATCAACAACGTCATGGGCGAGGCCGAGCGTCTGGTGCTCAACGCCGTCGAGGGCGCCGGTTTCATCGGAATCGCAGTGGCCCTGATGGGCCGCAGCCATCCCTTCGGCGTTCTGCTCGCCGCACTCCTGTTCGGATTTCTCTATCAGGGCGGCGCCGAGCTGGCGCTCTGGACCTCGATCCCGCGCGAACTGATCGTGGTGATCCAAGCGCTCGTGATCCTCTTCACCGGCGCGCTCGACAACATGGTGCGGATGCCGCTCGAGGCGATGTTCCTGAGGCTGAGGCCGGCGCCGAAGCCCGCCCGCAAGACCGAACCGGCGGAGTGAGCCCATGGATTTCCTGACCCTTCTGCAGGTGCTCGACACCACCATCCGGCTTGCCACGCCGCTGCTGCTGGCCTGCCTCGCCGGGCTGTTCTCCGAGCGCGCGGGCATCTTCGACATCGGCCTCGAAGGCAAGATGCTGGCCTCGGCCTTCCTCACCGCCGCGGTCGCCGCCGTCACCGGCTCGGTGCTGATCGGCACCGCGGCGGGCATCGGCGCGGCCCTGATGCTCTCGGGCATCCACGGCCTTGCCTCGATCACCTTCCGTGGCAATCAGCTGATCTCCGGCGTCGCGATCAACTTCCTCGCCGCCGGCCTCACCGTGGTGATCGCCCAAAGCTGGTTCGGCCAAGGCGGCCGCACGCCGCAGCTTTCGGGCAGCGCCCGCTTCGAGACGATCGACCTGCCGCTTGCCGGCGAGATGCGCGGCGACATTCCGTTCATCGGCCCGATCTATGCCGAGTTGATCTCCGGACATTCGCTGCTGGTCTATATCGGCCTGCTGGCGGTGCCGGTGACCTGGTGGGTGCTGTTCCGGACCCGCTTCGGACTGCGGCTGCGCGCGGTGGGCGAGAACCCCGCCGCGGTCGATACCGCCGGCATCTCGGTGGTGGGGCTGCGCTTTGCCGCCGTGGCGATCTGCGGCCTGCTCACCGGCCTCGCCGGTGCCTATCTCTCGACCGGCCTGCAGGCTGGCTTCGTCAAGGACATGACGGCCGGGCGCGGCTATATCGCGCTCGCCGCCCTGATCTTCGCCAAGTGGCGGCCGTGGTACGCGCTCGGCGCCTGCCTGCTGTTCGGCTTCCTGCAGGCGCTGGCGCTGCGCCCGGACGTGATCGAGAGCACGCTCGGCTTCGAAGTGGGCGTACAGCTTCTCGACGCCCTTCCCTACATTCTCACGGTGGTGATCCTTGCAGGCTTCGTCGGCCGCGCGATCCCGCCCCGCGCCGGAGGCGAACCCTATGTCAAAGAGCGTTGAACTCGCGGGCCTGATCCGGGCCCAGGCCGGGCAGGAACCGGTCAAATACGGGCTGATCCTCGGCTCTGGCCTCGGCCATATCGCCGGTGCCGTCGACGGCGTCACCATCCCCTATGACAAGCTCGCGGGCTTTCCGCATGCGGGCGTGTCGGGCCACAACCCGGTGCTCGCCGTAGGCGACCTCGAGGGGCAGCGCGTCGCGGTGTTCGGGGGTCGGGCGCATTATTACGAGAACGGCAATCCCAACGAGATGCGGCTGCCGCTCGAGGTGCTCAAGGCGCTTGGCGCCGAGGCGGTGATCCTGACCAACGCCGCCGGAAGCCTGCGCGCCGACATGCCCACCGGCTCGATCATGGCGCTGTCGGATCATGTCAACTTCTCGGGGCTGAACCCGCTGATCGGCGAAAAGACCGATGCCCGTTTCGTGCCGATGGGCGATGCCCACGACCCAGAGCTGCGCGCGAAGCTGCGCGCGGCGGCCGAGGCCGAGGGGGTAGAGCTGCACGAGGGCGTCTATGCCTGGTATTCCGGACCCTCTTTCGAGACTCCGGCCGAGATCCGCGCGATGCGCACGCTGGGCGTCGACGCGACCGGCATGTCGACCGTGCCGGAGGTGATCCTCGCCCGCTTCCTCGGGCTCAAGACGATGGCCGTTTCAGCGATCACCAACATGGCCGCCGGCATGTCCGACGAGGCGATCGGCCACGAGCATACCAAGGCGATGGCGCCGCTGGGCGCCGCCAAGCTCGAGCAGGTTCTCCGACGGATGCTGCGCGACGCGGGCTGAGCGAAGCGCCGCCGCCGCATCGCGGCATTCTTCCCTGCCGGGGCTTGGAAAACCCGGCGGGGGCTGCCTTAATCGACCTACCGCAAGGGGTCGATCATGCAGCTCTACCTCCCCATCGCCGAGGTTTCGGTCAATATCTTCCTGATCCTCGGCCTCGGTGGGCTGGTGGGCGTGCTGTCGGGCATGTTCGGTGTCGGTGGCGGTTTCCTGATCACGCCGCTGCTGTTTTTCGCGGGCATCCCCCCGGCGGTCGCGGTCGCCACCTCCCCCAACCAGATCGTCGCCTCCTCCTTCTCGGCGTTGCTGGGGCATCTGCGACGGCGCACCGTCGACATCACGATGGGCTCGGTGCTGCTCGTGGGCGGACTCGCCGGGTCGGCACTGGGCATGGTAGTGTTCAACTGGCTGCGGGCGCGCGGTCAAGTCGACCTGCTGGTCGAGCTGAGTTACGTGATCTTCCTCGGCACCGTCGGTGCGATGATGTTCGTCGAGAGCGTGAACGCGCTGGTGAAGTCGCGCCGTCCCGGCGCCCGGCCCAAGCGGCGCCGGCACAACTGGGTCCACGCCTTGCCGCTGAAGATGAAGTTCCGCGTCTCGGGGCTCTATATTTCGATGATCCCACCGCTGCTGGTGGGGCTCGCGGTCGGGGTACTGGCGGCGATCATGGGCGTGGGTGGCGGCTTTGTCATGGTGCCGGCGATGATCTACCTGCTCGGCATGCCGACCAAGGTGGTGATCGGCACCTCGCTGTTCCAGATCATCTTCGTCACCGCCTTCACCACCATGCTGCATGCCATCACCAACCAGACGGTGGATATCGCCTTGGCGCTGCTGCTGATCGCGGGCGGCGTGGTCGGCGCGCAGCTCGGTAGCCGCATCGGCGCACGGATGCGCGCCGAACAGCTGCGCATCCTGCTGGCGCTTCTGGTGCTCGCGGTCTGCGGCCAGCTGGCGCTTGGCCTCGTGTTGCGGCCCGCCGAGCTCTACGAGATCGAGCTGGTGGACGCCGCATGATCCGGCTGGTCCTCCTGCTCGTCGCGCTTGCCCTGCCCGCCGCCCAGCCCGCTCGCGCCGAGGAAATCGTGCTCGGGCTGAGCCGCGACGAGGTGGCGATCACCGCCACCTTCGACGGCTCGGAGATCCTGATCTTCGGCGCGGTGCGGCGCGAGGCGCCGCCGCCCCCGAACGCGGCGCCGCTGCAGGTGATCGTGACGGTCTCCGGCCCGCTCGCCCCGGCCATGGTACGGCGCAAGGAACGCCGCGCCGGGATCTGGACCAACACCGAGGCCTTCGAGGTGGATGCCGCACCCTCCTTTTACGCGGTGGCCACCACCGCGCCGCTGGCGCAGGTGCTGACCGCCACCGAGGATCTGCGGCACGCGGTCTCGATCCCGCGCGCGATCCGCGCCGTGGGCAACCGCATCGCCGGTGCCGGGGATTACGTCTCGGCGCTGGTGCGGATCCGCGAGGACGCCGATGTCTACCGGCTGCAGGAGGGCGCCGTCGATCTCGAGGAGGAGACCCTGTTCCGCACCTCGCTGGCGCTCCCCGCGAACCTTGTCGAGGGCAACTACACCACGCGGATCTTCCTGACGCGCGAGGGCGCGGTGGTCGACAGCTACGAAACGGTGATCGGCGTGCAGAAGGTCGGCATCGAACGCTGGCTCTACAATTTCGCCCAGGAGCGGGCGGCGCTTTACGGGCTGATGTCGCTGGCCTTGGCAATCATGGCGGGTTGGGCGGCCTCGGCCGCCTTCGCCGGCTGGCGGCGCTGAGACCCGTTAAAATCCCGGCTATTCGGCGGCTCCCCGGTGACCGCATCCTCATGCTAGCTTGGCATTTGGGGGAATTGCACACAGGCCAAGAGGAGCACCGATGTCTCATCGCTGGATGTTCGAGGTATTGAGCGATCTTGAAACCTATGCCCGCTGCAACGGGCTGCCCCAACTCGCCAATAGGTTGTCACTCGCCGCGGGTCAGGCCGCGCATGAGCTGGCCGCCGCGCAGCGAACGGAGCGCGGCGAGCCGCCCCTGTCGCTGTCGCGGCGCGCCGAATAGGCGCAGCCCCACCTCTGGCCCCCGCCGCGGCGCGGGGATAGGGTCGCGCCATGACACTTCCCGCCGTGACGTTCTCCTCCGACCAGGCCGAAGCCTGGGATGCCGTGACGCAGCTTCTGCGTCTCACCGGCATCGATCTCGACGACGAACTGCTGAGCGCCCCCGCCTCGGAGGCGCGCCGCGCCATCGCCGTCATCGGCAAGGCCGGCTCGGGCAAGACGCTTCTGCTCGCCGAGCTGACCGCCGCGCTCAAGAAGGCGGGCGTCGACATCGTCTCGGGCGATTGGGAGGGCCGCAAGAAGAAGGACCGCCGCACGCTGGCGATCCTCGCGCCGACCAACAAGGCCGCGAGCGTGCTGCGCAATCGCGGCGTGCCCGCGACGACGATCCACCGCATCCTCTACACCCCGGTCTATGATCCGGAATACGAGAAGATCGCCGAATGGCTCGGCGGCGACGGAGAGAAGCCCAACATCGAGGGCCTCACCGAGGAGGCGCTGGCCCGCGCCGCCAGCGCCTTCGCCACGCATGGCTCGGTGCCCGCCGCGCTGGCCGCGGCCGGGCTCAGGGGCTCGGACTTCATCACCGGCTGGAAGCGCCGCGAGGAGCCGCTCGACATCGGCTTCATCGACGAAAGCTCGATGCTCGACGAGAAGCAGGTCGAGGATCTCAAGGAAATCTTCCCGACGCTGGTGCTGTTCGGCGATCCGGCGCAGCTGCCCCCCGTCCAGTCCTCGGGCGGCATGGTGTTCGACGCGATGCCCGACAAGGACAAGCACGTCCTGCACCGGATTCACCGGCAGGACGCCGACAACCCGATCCTCGATCTCGCCCACGCGCTGGCCGATCCGCAGGTCGATTTCTACGCCTTCGAGCGGCTGGTGCAGGAGGCCGCGGCGCGCGACGAGCGGGTGGTGATGGCGCGCCGGGTCGAGGCCGAACTGATGGCGCGCTCGCCGGTGCTCGTGTGGCGCAACGCCACGCGGATCCGGCTGATCCACGCCTTCCGCGCCGCCTATGGCGCGCCCGAGGGCGACCTGCTGCCTGGCGAGCCGCTGATCTGCGACGGCATCGAGCTGCCGCTCAAGCACCGCAAGAAGCGGCTCGATCTGGAGGCGCGCGGCCTGATCAAGGGGGCGCAGGTGGTCTATATGGGTCCCGGTCGCAAGCCGGGCTTCTCGCGACTGCACGTGATGGGCGCGCCAGAGCCGCAGCTCTCGGCCGCCTCGATCGTGCGGATCGAGCAGGAGGGCGATGCGGAGCCCTTCATCCCCTATGCTGCGCGGATGGGCGCCACCTTCCTGCACGGCGCGGCGGTGACGATCCACAAGGCCCAAGGGTCCCAGTGGGACACGGTGCAGGTCTTTGCCCCCGACATCGAGATCGCCTCGCGCATGGGCCGGGTCGAGGCCGGGCAGCCGCTATGGAAGCGGCTGGCCTACGTCGCGATCACCCGCGCCGAGCGCGAGCTGCGCTGGGTGGTGCGCTCGATGCTGGCCAAACCGAGCGACAGCCTGAACACCGACGACCTCGTGGCCCCAGCCGCGCCCTTCGAGCTCAGCGCGCAGGCGGCAGGGGAATAGCGGCCGACACCGGTGCCGCAAGCCGCGCGGGCGCGAAGTGATGTGCCACCGAATCCGCGTAGAAGCGCAGCAGCGGCTCGGCCCCCGGCGCCGGGCGCAGCCCATCGCCCCCCTCGCGCAGCAGCCCCCGCTTTCGCAGGATCTCCAGCGCATCGGCGGTGATCCGCGTGGCGTCGCGGCGCGGCAGGGCCACGCCGCGCGCATGCAGCATGCCGAGCCGCGCCGCGACCCGGATCTCGATCCGTTCGGGGGGCAGCGGCGAGACGTCGAGCAGGATGCCCGCGACCAGCGGCACCGGCAGCACCGGCATCACCTCCTCGATCCGCGTCTTCATCTCGTGCGCGAGCCGCGCCGTGTCCTGCGGCCCGGGCGTCGCGCCGCCCAGGAACTCGGCCAGCGAAAGCGGACGGCCGAAGCCCACCGAGGCGGTGCCGAAGCTCTTGAACTGGCCGGAAATACGTTGCCCCAGATGCGCCAGCACCGCGCTCGCGAGCCGCGAGGGCGGCACGCGGAAGCGCCGGTTTCCGGCCGCCGCCGCGCCGATCAGCACCCGGTCCTCGAGCACCCGGTCGTAGTTGAGCGCCACGGGCACGAAGATCACGTCGCGCCCGTGATTGTCGAAATCCTCGACGATATGCCCCAGAAGACCGGTCTTTGGCGTGGCCATGCGGCCGGTCAGGCTCAGCCCGCCTTCGGGAAAGATCGCCTGCGTGACGCCCCCGGCGGTCGCCATCTGCACGTAGCGCTGCAGCACCCGGCGATAAAGCGCGCCGCGGTCGCGCCGCCGGATGAAATAGGCCCCCATCGCCCGGATCACCGGCGATAGCGGCCAGACCCGCGCCCATTCTCCCACCGCGTAGGAGAGCGCCGAGGTGCGCGCGGCCAGCCAGGTGACGAGGACGTAATCCATGTTGGAGCGGTGGTTCATGACGAAGACCACCGCCGCGCCCGGATCGATCGCGTCGAGCGCATCGCGATCGAAAGCCCCCAGCCGGATCCGGTAGAGTGCACGGCTGAGCCACTTCGCCAGCCGCGTGCCGAAGGTGAAATAGGCGGTGGCGGAAAAGGAGGGCACGATCTCGCGGGCGTAATCGCCGGCCAGCTCGAAGGCTACGTTCTCGGGCACGCCGTGGCTTTGCGCATGTTCGACCACCGCCTGCGCCACGGCGGGATCGTAGATCAGCCGCTGGATCATGTCGTGGCGCCGCGCGAGCTTGAACGGTTCGATCGGGCGCGCGAGCCGCGTGTTGAGCCGCGCCACCGCCCGCTCCATCCGCTTGCGAAAGAACCAGCGCACCGAGGGGAACAGGAAATGCGAGGCAAAGGTGACCGTGGCGAAAAGCACGATCAGCACCAGCAGCCAGAGCGGGATCTCGACGGATCTGAACATGGGGCGACCCTGCCGCAATCCGGCGCGGAACGGTAGCGTCCAGGATCGCGCCTGGGGGGCGGGCACACCTTCGGACGGGGGAGCGATGCGTTTCGATCACGCCTGGGCGCCGCACTCGCCATCGCCCCGCATACCACCGAAACCGTGGCCGGATGGCCCGTTCGGGGCGTTTCCTTTGGGCCGGTCTGGACGCCTCCTTGCGGAAAGCCCATCATGAGGCTCCGCAGAATGCGGGCCAATTTCAGTGGTGGGGTACCGGCGGAAGCGTCGGTTTCCCGGGCATGGCATGTCTGGCCCCACCCCCGCGAACCGGACGATTGCCATGACCGATCACCGCCGCCAGCCGCCCCGGCCATCCGATGCCGCCGTCCTGACGCTGCGGCCCGATTTGCCGAGCCGTGCGGGTTTCGATTCCGATCACCCGCTGGCGAAAGGGATGGCAGCGGTCGATGGCCCCGCCCTCTCGCATCTGGGTGACCTCGCGGCGCTCTTGCCGAATGGCGATGCAGGACCGGTCGAGATCATGTCCGACGCGACCGGGCCGTGGATGCTGGCGATGCTGGTGGCATTGACAGAGATCCGGGGCGTGGCACGCGAGACGCTGCGCGGCGCGCTGTGCAACGACGTTATCGCCGACGCGCAGTCCCCGGCGGCCCCGCGCTGGTCGACCGCCGCTGCCTTGGACCTTGGGGCGGACACCCTGTCATGGACCCGCCGGGTTCTTCCTGATCTGCGGGGCGCGCGGCTGCACGTGTCGTCGCAGGGCGATCCGGTCACCGCGATGGCCATGGCCCTGCGATCGGGTCTGGCGCTGCTCGCAGCATCGTCGCGGCGCGAGAAACCGGAGCATCTGCGTGCCGCCGCCCAAGGCGTCGAGTTCGTGATGCCCGGCGACAGCGCGCAGCATCGGGCCGCCGGCGCGATCCTCGCCGCGCTGTGGCACGATCTGCTGGTCGAGCGGCACGGGCCGGATTTCGCCCGCCGGGATGATCTCGTTCTTTATCGAAGCGATGCCGTGGCCCCCGCTCGGATCGAGAATGCGATTAGCGCGGCCGAGCTGCGTGAGGCACTCGAACGGGTCGAGCGCGAGGCGATCTGCCATTCCCTCGCGGACACCCCTCCCCCTCCCGCGGCGGTGCCGGAGGACCGGACAGAGGCGCTGGCGCGGTGGCGGCGAGAGCGTGACGGCAACGCGGTGCAGAAATCGCTCCTGGCCCTGCGCGAGGCGGCCAAGCGCGGCATCAACATCATGGGTCCCTCGGTGGCCTGCGCCAAGGCGGGGGTGACGACGGGCGAATGGGCCCGCGTGCTCGCCGACGCCCTGCCCGCGGCCGAACCGCTGCTCGTTCACGAGATCCCCGCCGTCACGAACCTTGGCGATCTGGACGATGCCTGCGCGTCGATTGAGCAGGCCGCCCGTGGCCTAGCCCGTCCGGTTACCGTTCTCGTGGTTCGCCCCGGCCTCGATGCGCGGCCACCCGCCGGGCTGCCGCTGCTGCGCGCGGCACAGGATTGCGGCGTCGAATTGCGCGATCCCGGTCCGCGCCGTTTGCCCGCCGATATCGCCGCAGCGGTGTCGCGGGACCGGCCGCATGTGCTGATCTTCGCCATCCATTCGTCGCAATCGGTCGAAATGGCGATCGAAAGCATCGATGCATTGAGACAAGCCGGTTTCGGCATGATCCCGACGCTCTGCCTCTTGGGTTTCGATTGCAAATACGCAACGCAAGGTGAATTTCAGACGGAGGTTCACCTCAGAGCGGCCGGCGAAATATCGGCGCAGACCTTTCTGAATGACCTGGCCGAGCTCGTGACGTTGCGAAATTCCGGTACATACTGATACAAAATATTGCTTCGCCTGAACTTTTAGCCATCTCGCAGCTTTCCAATATTCATTACAATGAGCGGTGATGAAAACATCACTCAAATACGGAAAGAGAGACCATGGCGCATAACCTGCACGAAATGTCCCGCAAAGAACTCGAGAAGCTTCGGAAGGATATCGACGAAGCTTTGTCGACCGTTTCCCAGCGGGAGCGTAAAGCCGCCCTCGAGGCTGCCGAGCGGGCCGCGGCCGAGCATGGGTTTTCGCTGGCCGAGCTGGCCGATGCCGCCGGCAAGGGCCGGAAATCCAAGACGAAGAATCCTGCGAAGTACCGCAACCCCGAAGATCCGACCCAGACCTGGTCGGGCCGTGGCCGCAAGCCGCGCTGGATCAACGAGGCAGAAGCGGCCGGTCGGCCCCTGTCGGATTTCGAGATCTGATTTATCGATACCGGGTCGCGGGACCCGGCCTGACCCATCGTAATGAGCGAGGCGCATATGAGCACGCATATCGGAGCGGAACCGGGGGACATCGCATCGACGGTGTTGATGCCGGGCGATCCGCTGCGCGCCAAATGGGCCGCGGAGCGCTTTCTCGATGCGCCGCGCTGCATCAACGAGGTTCGCGGCATGCTCGGATTCACCGGGAAATGGCGCGGAAACGAGGTCACGATTCAAGGGTCGGGCATGGGAATGCCCTCCCTGTCAATCTATGCGAACGAGTTGATCCGGGAATACGACGCCCGGACGCTCATTCGCATCGGCTCTTGCGGCGCGATGCAGGCGGATATTGCGGTTCGCGACGTAGTGCTCGCGATGACCGCCTCCAGCGTGGGAAATCCGTCGCGCGCTATGTTGCGCGAAATACATTACGCGCCGCATGCCGATTATGCGCTGCTGCGCGCGGCGCATGACGCGGCCGCGCGTCGCGGCACGCCGGTGCATGTGGGCGGGATCTATTCCTCGGACACCTTCTATGACGAGCGCCCCGACCTGCACGAGCAGATGGTGCGGCACGGCATCCTCGCGGTCGAGATGGAGGCGGCGGAGCTTTACACCCTCGCCGCGCGCCACGGGCGTCGCGCGCTCGCCGTGCTGACCGTCTCGGACCATCTCGTCACCGGCGAGGACCTGCCGGCGATCGAGCGCGAACAGAGCTTCGGCGACATGGTCGAGATCGCGTTGGAAGCGGCTTTCGCCTAGGCCCCGTGCCCGCCCGCATAGCCGTTGCGCGGCGGGCTCTCCCATCCCTTCAGCACGCCCGGCTCCAGCTGTAGCACGGTCATGGAGAGCGGGTAGCAGGCTGCGCGGTCGCTCGAATGCCCGACCCCGCAATCGCCGCCCGGGCAAGCGCTCATCACCGCCAACAGATCGATCTCGGCGAAAAGGTCGAGATGATCCCCTGCCCTAACCGGGCTCGCCTTCATGAAATAGCGCCCGGTATCGCGGGTGAAGCCGGTACACATGAAGACGTTCAGCACGTCATGCACATGGCGCTCGGCTTCGGCCAGCGACAGCCCAGCATGCGTCGCCAAGGCGCGGGTCAGGTTGGAATGGCAGCAGCGGTCGTAATCCTCGCCTGAGAGCAGGTGATGCGTATAGGGGTCGCAGCGCGTGCCGATCACGTCATGTACCGAGGCGCCATCGGCGTCGATGCCGTACCAATCGAGGCTGTCGGCGATGATCGTAGCTATCGGGCGCAGATACGGGAAGCACGACCAGAGCCGGTCGCCGGTACTCACATGGGTGCCGTGCAGGGCGCGGGTCTTGCCGGAGAAGAACCGCTCGGAGAGGTCGTCGCGGGCAAAGAGGTTCAGATCCCCCACCTGGGGTCCCTCCGGGCAGCCCAGCCGCAGGATCGAACCCGCCGGAACCTCGATTGCGGCCGCGTCGCGCGGTGGCACGATCACCTCCGACACCGGCTGCGCCGTCGCGGCGGCGCGGGCGTAGAGGCCCATCGGCGGCGGGCTCAGGCTCCCGTCCGGATAGACGAGAACCGGGGGCGCCGCCCGGCGCGCATCGGCGTCGGGCGGCGGCTGCGTCATACGGCGCGCTCGACCATCATGTGCTTGATCGACTGGATCGCCTTGGCCGGGTTCAGCCCCTTGGGGCAGGTCTTGGCGCAGTTCATGATGGTGTGGCAGCGGTAGAGCTTGAACTCGTCCTCGAGATCGTCGAGCCGCTCGCCAGTGGCCTCGTCGCGGCTGTCGACGATCCAGCGATAGGCATGCAGCAGCGCGGCCGGCCCGAGATAGCGATCGCCGTTCCACCAGTAGGAGGGGCATGCCGTCGAGCAGGACGCGCACATGATGCATTCATAGAGGCCGTCGAGCTTCTTGCGGTCCTCGATCGACTGGCGCCACTCCTTGGCTGGGGTGTTGGTCTCGGTCTCCAGCCACGGCTTGATGCTCGCATGCTGGGCGTAGAAATGGGTCAGGTCGGGGATCAGGTCCTTGACCACCGGCATATGCGGCAGCGGATAGATCTTGATGTCCCCCTTCACCTCGTCGAGGCCATAGGTGCAGGCCAGCGTGTTGATGCCGTCGATGTTCATTGCGCAGGAGCCGCAGATCCCCTCGCGGCAGGAGCGGCGGAAGGTCAGGGTCGGGTCGATCTCGCTCTTGATCTTGATCAGAGCGTCGAGAATCATCGGCCCGCAGCTGTCGACATCGACGAAATAGGTATCGACGCGCGGGTTCTTCCCGTCATCGGGGTTCCAGCGATAGATCTGCACCTTGCGCAAGTTGGTCGCGCCCTCGGGCTTGGGCCAGGTCTTGCCATGGGTGATGCGGCTGTTCTTCGGAAGGGTGAGCTGGACCATGGTCAGGTCTCCTTGGGGAAAGCGCCGGGGGTCGTGCCCCCGGTCGTCGTCGCATGGATCTGGATCATCTGAGGCGCGGTGGCCGTACCGGCGCCTGACCGCTGCGGGCCACGACGCAGTCCTCGTAGACCTCGTAGGGGTCACGACCGCGCAGGTAGTCGTCGGTCACCCCGATCGAGATACCCGAGGACAGGCCGCTGCGCGAGCTGGCGCCGACGCTGACGCTGCCGGTGGGGCCCTGCGCGGCGCGCGCGCGCTCCTCGCAGACCCGCGCCGCGTCGAGCGGCGAGAGCGGGGCCTGCATACAGGCCCCTGCCAGCAGCGGCAGCGCCAGCGCCAGGAACAGCGCCGGGCGCATCAGTAGACCCGCGCCTTGGGCGCGATCTTCTTGAGATCGATGCCGCCCTCTTCCGCCTTGGTCAGCGGGTCGAGATGCACCGGGCGATAGTCGAGCCGCGCGGTGTTGCCCTCGATCCAGGCGAGGGAATGCTTGCGCCAGTTCTCGTCGTCCCGATCAGGATAATCCTCGTGCGCATGAGCGCCGCGGCTTTCCTTGCGCGCCTCCGCGGCGGTGATGGTAGCCAGCGCGTTGGGCATCAGGTTGGCGAGTTCCAGCGTCTCCATCAGGTCCGAGTTCCACACGAGGCTGCGGTCGGTGACATGGATGTCGTCCATCTTCGCCGCCGTGGCCTGCATCTTCTGCATGCCTTCCGCGAGGGTCTTGTCGGTGCGGAACACCGCCGCATCGGCCTGCATGTTGCGCTGCATCTCGAGTCGCAGCTCGGCGGTCGGCACATCGCCCTTGGCATGGCGCAGACCGTCGAAACGATCGAAGGCCTTCTCGATCGACGCCTTGGCCGGAGCCTTCACAGAGGTCGCCGGATCGACCACCTCGCGTGCCCGGATCGCCGCGGCACGGCCGAACACCACGAGGTCGATCAGCGAGTTGGAGCCGAGACGGTTGGCGCCGTGAACGCTGGCGCAGCCCGCCTCGCCCACCGCCATCAGGCCCGGCGTCACCGCGTCGGGGTTCTCGGCCGTCGGATTGAGCACCTCGCCCCAGTAGTTCGTGGGGATGCCGCCCATGTTGTAATGCACGGTCGGCAGCACCGGGATCGGCTCTTTCGTCAGGTCGACGCCCGCGAAGATGCGCGCCGATTCCGAGATGCCGGGCAGGCGCTCGGCCAGGGTCTCGGGCGGCAGATGGTTGAGGTGCAGGTGGATGTGGTCGCCATCCTTGCCGACGCCGCGGCCCTCGCGGATCTCCATGGTCATGCAGCGCGAGACCACGTCGCGCGAGGCGAGATCCTTGTAGGTCGGCGCGTAGCGCTCCATGAAGCGCTCGCCCTCGGAGTTGGTGAGATAGCCGCCTTCGCCGCGCGCGCCTTCGGTGATCAGGCAGCCCGCGCCATAGATGCCGGTCGGGTGGAACTGCACGAACTCCATGTCCTGCAGCGGCAGTCCGGCCCGCGCCACCATGCCGCCGCCGTCACCGGTGCAGGTATGGGCCGAGGTTGCGGAGAAGTAGGCCCGTCCGTAGCCGCCGGTCGCCAGAACCACGGTCTTGGCGGCGAAGACGTGCATCGTGCCGTCGTCGAGTTTCCACGCCAGAACGCCGCGGCAGGTGCCGTCATCGTCCATCAGCAGGTCGATGGCGAAATACTCGATGTAGAACTCGGCCTTCTGCTTGAGCGACTGGCCATAGAGCGTGTGCAGAATCGCGTGGCCGGTGCGGTCGGCGGCGGCGCAGGTGCGCTGCACCGGCGGGCCCTCGCCGTACTCGGTGGTGTGGCCACCGAAGGGGCGCTGGTAGATCCGGCCCTCCTCGGTGCGCGAGAAGGGCACTCCGTAATGCTCCAACTCGTAGACCGCCTTGGGGGCCTCGCGAGCGAGATATTCCATGGCATCGGTATCGCCGAGCCAGTCGGAGCCCTTCACCGTGTCGTACATGTGCCACTGCCAGCTGTCGGGGCCCATGTTTCCAAGCGAGGCGGCGATGCCGCCCTGCGCCGCGACGGTATGCGAGCGGGTCGGGAAGACCTTGGAGATGCAGGCGGTGCGCAGGCCCTGCTCGGCCATGCCGAGCGTGGCGCGCAGGCCCGCGCCACCGGCGCCGACCACCACCACGTCGTATTCGTGGGTCTCGTATTCGTAGGCTGCCATCAGGGGTCTCCGATCAGAGGGCGAGGCGGATCAGGGCGAGAACGCCGATCGCGGCCAGAGCATAGGAAAGACAGGTCACGCCGATAATCAGCGCCTTGCGGGTCAGGCCCTGCGCGTAATCCTCGATCATGATCTGGGCGCCGGCCCGGAAGTGCCAGAAGCCGACGAGGAAGGTCAGGACGGCGATGGCCGCCGGGATCGGCCGCTGGTAGTAGATCACCACCTCTTCATAGGTGCCGCCCAGCACGGCGCCGAAGGTAAAGACGAAGAGCGGGATCAGCAGCGCCAGTGCCACCGAGGACATGCTCATGCGCCAGTGCTGCCGGGTTCCGGAATGCGACGCCCCGAGGCCGTGCGCGCGCTTGCGATCGGTCAGAAAAGCCATTGGGTGCCCCTTCAGAGAACGACGACGGTGAAGATGGTCAGCAGGACCGAGACGATCAGGATGATCTGGCCAAGCAACTCGGCCTTGTCGATCTCGAGCATCTTCACCTCGTCCCAGATCAGATGCCGGATGCCCGCGAGCGTGTGGTACCACAGGCCCAGAACCGAGAAGAACAGCACCAGATCGCCGAACCAGCTGCGCAGGAAACCGTCGGCGGTGGCAAAGCTTTCGGGCCCGGCGGCGGCGGCGGCGAACCACCAGACGATCAAGGCGGCGGCGACGATCATCGCGTTGCCGGTGATCCGCGTCAGGATCGAGGTGATCGAGGTGAGCTGCGGTCGGTAGATCGTGATATGGGGCGAAAGCGGGCGGTTGCCCCGGTTCACATCGGCCATGGCGTCGTCCTTATCTGGCGTGCGGGCCGGCCCTCGGGCGGCCCCGGCTGGCTTATCCCTAGCGATTTTGGACCGTCTGTCACCCATGCCTTCGCTGAAAGCCGTGGGAAATTCGCCAAATCAGGCGGGAAAATGCCGGGCGTGATCACAGTCCTCAAGACTGTGATCACGGGAGCTTCCATGCGGGCTGCGCTGCGAGTGACCGACATGCGCCTCATATAGAGGCGGCGATTCCCCGGCCCAGCCGCTGCGGCGATCCGCCTCGTCCCGAGGTGGTCTCGAAGCCGGCTCAGAGCTGGCCGAGCTTGAGATCCGCGGAATAGTCGACATCCGCCTCCTTGGTGACGGCCTGGCCGCAGCGCATCACGCCATTGGCGGCGTCATAGGCGTAGCTAGGCTCGCCATAAAGCTCCCAGCCCTTCGACAGGGCCTCGGTCACCTTGTGGCAGAATGCCGAGGTGTCGTCCCCGGTGAGAAAGCGGTAGATCTTCATGACATGGCTCCGAATGGGTTGGGTCCGATCCAGCCATGCACCAGCCCGATCAGGATGAAAACCACCACCCCGCCGATCACGGCCCGTACTTCGCGCGCCCTGGTAGAGGGCGCGAAGTGCGGAACGGGGGCGCGGACGTCGAGCAGCGCCATCTCGATCACGGCCCAGAGCCCGAGCCCTCCGAATAGCACGAAGGAGGCCCAGTCGCCATTGGCCAGCAGATGCGCCCCTGCCCAGAGCGTCACCGCGAAAAGCTGTGGATGGCGCAGCGCGGCGGCGACGCGGGTCTTCAGCCCCGAGGCGGCGAAGAGATAGACGGCGACCAGCATCATCAGGTTGTTGAGGTGGCGCGTCCACGGGGCGGGCACGTGATGTTGGGCCGCGTCCCAAGCGCCGTAGCCGAAGATCATCAACAGCAGCCCGAGCAGCACCAGCCCCGCCACGACCCCGCGCGCGGAGCTGCCCAGCCGGGCATGCAGCCTGGGCGCGAGGCGCGGCATCAGATGCGCCGCGCTCCACAACGCCAGCCCGAGGACAAGCGCCGTCATGCGTCCACTTCCGCTGCGATCCGCTCGGCGAGGGCCAAGGTCTTGCGGGCGGTCTCCACGTGCAGCGCCTCGACGATCTCGCCATCGACCACCGCCACCCCCTGCCCCGCCGCCTGCGCGGCCTCGAAGCCGGCGATGCGGCGCCGCGCCAGGTCGATCTCGTCGGCGCTCGGTGCGAAGGCCGCGTTGGCGGCGGCGATCTGGGCCGGGTGGATCAGGCTCTTGCCATCGAAGCCCATGTCGCGCCCCTGCACGCATTCGGCGGCAAAGCGCTCGGGCTCATCGAGCGCGTTGCACACGCCGTCGATCGCCGGCACCCCGGCGGCACGCGCCGCGAGCAGCACGCCTTGTAGCGCGGTCCAGAGCGGCATCCGGTCGGCGCGCGGTCTCGCGCCCAGTTCGCGCGCGAGATCGTTGGTCCCCATGATCACCCCGGCGAGGCGGGGATGCCCGCAGATCGCGGGCGCCGACAGCACGCCGCGCGCCGTCTCGATCATCGCCCAGAGCGGCAGATCGCAGCGCGCGGCCACCGCATCGAGATCGGCCGGTCCGGACACCTTGGGCACCGCAACCCCGTCACAACCGAGACCGCCCAGCGCGACGAGATCGTCTTGGCCCCAGGGGCTCGACAGCGCGTTGATCCGCACCAGCCGCAGCCGGTTACGGCCCGCGCCCCCCTCCAGGGCGGCGGGCAGCGCCGCGCGAGCGGCCGCCTTTGCCTGCGGCGCGACCGCATCCTCGAGATCGATGATCACGCCGTCGCATGACAGGGAGCGAGATTTTTCCAGCGCGCGGGCATTCGAGGCGGGCACGTAGAGAAGGGAGCGGATCGGCAAGGCAGGCCTCCTGGAATGGACCACTCGGAGAGTGCAGCGCCGCGACCTCGGGCGCAACGGTGGCACCGTTAACCGCATCTTCGCCGGAAAGCGGCAGGCTGTCCGATGACTGAAAGGCTGCCCGATACCGAGGAGACACCCATGGACCCGATCCGGACGATGCTGTTCTCGCTGCCGCTCTGTGCGCTCGCCCTGCCCGCGGCCGCGATGCCACGCTGCGGCGCGCATGACGCGATCGTCGCGCAGTTGGCGGAACGCTACGGAGAAAGCCGGAAGGCCATCGCGCTCGACGGCGCGAATCAGGTCGTCGAGGTCTTCGCCTCGGACGACACGGGAAGCTGGACGCTGCTGGTCACCCGCGCCGACGGACAAAGCTGCCTCCTGGCGGCAGGGCAGGCATACGAGCCGCTCGACGAGCGCCTCGCCCCGACGGATCCGAATGCCTGAGTGGCTGAAAACAGCTTGTTTTGCCCTCGGGGTTGCGCCGGTTTCAGCTACCCGCGCCCAGAGTGAAAAAAATTCGTTCCTGCCATGCAACCCGTGCCCACACCACGTGTTCAACTTTCGTAACGGGTAGCGCATCCGAACCGGATCGGCGCGGAACCCGGAAGGACGAAAGGTTCTGGAACGATGAAAATTCTTCTGACCACTGCGGCGACCGCGCTCGTCATGGGGACGACCGCCTACGCCGAATCGCATGCGATGGGCATGGGGAGCTACGAAGTCTCGGCAGACGACTTCTACGCCTCCAACCTGATGGGAATGCGCGTCTACTCCTCCGAGCAGGAGCTTGGCGAGAATGGCGACCCGATCAACTTCACTGAACAGCAGTGGGACGACATCGGCGAGATCAACGACCTGGTCATCTCCGAGGATGGCTCGGTGCAGGCGGTGATCGTCGGTGTGGGCGGTTTCCTCGGGATCGGCGAGAAGGACGTCGCCCTCACCATGGATCAGGTCCGCACCTATGATGACGAGAACGGCGAGCGGTTCCTCGTGATCAACTCCAGCCAAGAGGCCCTCGAGGCCGCCCCGGCCTTCGAGCGCGCGACCGCCGAAGACACCGCGATGACCGAGGGCGAGGCCGCCGAGCCGGGCATGGTCGAGCAGACCGATGCCGCCGCCGCGACGGCGGCCGCCACGGCCACCATGGCCGAGGGCGAAGCCGAGATGGAAACCGAAGCCGAAGCCGAGACCGAGATGGTCGAGGGTGAGGCCGAGATGGAGACCATGGAAGCCGAGGTCGAGACCGAGATGGCCGAGGGCGAAGCCGAGATGGAGGCCATGGAGGCCGAAGTCGAGACCGAGATGGCCGAAGGCGAAGCCGAGATGGAGGCCATGGAGGCCGAGGTCGAGACCGAGATGGCCGAGGGCGAAGCCGAGATGGAGGCCGTGGAGGCCGAGGTCGAGACCGAGATGGCCGAAGGCGAAGCCGAGATGACCGAGACCGCCCCGGTGACCGGCGCCACCGGCATGGTCGAGCGTGAAGGCTACACCACCGCGGCCGTCAGCGATCTCAGCACCGACGAGCTGACCGGTGCCACCGTTTATGGCGCTGATGACGACAATATTGGCGAGATCGAAGACCTCGTGGCTTCCGATAGCGGCGAGATCACCGAGGCCGTGATCGGCGTCGGCGGCTTCCTCGGCATCGGCGAGAAGAAGGTCGCCGTGAACTTCGAGGATCTGCAGATCCTGACCAACGAAGACGGCTCGGACATCCGTGTCTATATCAGCGCCACCGAGGACGAGCTGAAGGCGCTGCCGGCCTACGAGGCGCCCGAAGAGGCGGCGATGGATGCTGGCATGGAGACCGAAGCCGAGACGGAAATGGAGACCGAAACCGCGCCCGCCGCGCAGTAAGGTTTACTCTTGCCTGACGAGATGGCCGCCCTCCGGGGCGGCCATTTGCGTTTGCGCAAACATCCGGCGCCTTGGCCCCCGCCGGGCCCGTCAGCCTTGCAAGAGCGTTCCGCGCGGCTTAGGCAAAGCCTCGCAAACACATTCTCGACAGGAGCCATTCATGGCCAGACCCAAGATCGCCCTCATCGGCGCCGGTCAGATCGGCGGCACGCTCGCCCATCTCGCCGCGATCAAGGAACTCGGCGATGTCGTGCTGTTCGACATCGCGGAAGGCACCCCCCAGGGCAAGGCGCTGGACATCGCCGAATCCGGTCCGGCCGAGGGCTTCGACGCCGTCCTCAAGGGCACCAACGACTATGCCGACATCGCCGGCGCCGATGTGTGCATCGTCACCGCCGGCGTGCCGCGCAAGCCCGGCATGAGCCGCGACGACCTGCTCGGCATCAACCTCAAGGTCATGAAATCGGTGGGCGAGGGCATCGCCAAGCACGCCCCCGACGCCTTCGTCATCTGCATCACCAACCCGCTCGATGCGATGGTCTGGGCGCTGCGCGAATTCTCGGGCCTGCCGCACGAGAAAGTCTGCGGCATGGCTGGCGTGCTCGACAGCGCCCGCTTCCGCCATTTCCTGAGCCTCGAGTTCAACGTCTCGATGCGCGACGTCACTGCCTTCGTGCTGGGTGGCCATGGCGACACGATGGTGCCGCTGGCGCGCTATTCCACCGTCGGCGGCATCCCCCTGCCCGACCTGGTGCAGATGGGCTGGACCACGCAGGAAAAGCTCGACGCGATCATCCAGCGCACCCGCGACGGCGGTGCCGAGATCGTCGGCCTGCTGAAGACCGGCTCGGCCTTCTACGCGCCGGCGACCAGCGCGATCGAGATGGCCGAGGCCTACCTCAAGGACCAGAAGCGCGTGCTGCCCTGCGCCGCCTATGTCGATGGCGCGCTGGGCCTGAACGGCATGTATGTCGGCGTGCCGACGGTGATCGGCGCCGGCGGTGTCGAGCGGATCATCGACATCAAGATGAACCGCGACGAGCAGGCGATGTTCGACAAATCGGTCGATGCGGTGAAGGGCCTCGTCGACGCCTGCAAGGGCATTGATCAGAGCCTCGCCTGATCGTAGGCCTCCGGGGCGGGCCATACCGGGCCCGCCCCAGCAAGGACCCCGGCGCAGATGACGGATCAAGACCTCGACCGCGGTTTCGTTTTCGCGGTGACCGGCAAGGACTATGTCACCCTCGCCCGGCGCGCGGCGCGCAACCTCAGGGGGGTCATGCCCTCGGTGAAGATCGACCTCTTCACCGACGCGCCCCTCGAAGACGAGGTCTTCGACCGGGTTCACCTTCTCGAACAGGTGTCCCGCCGACCCAAGATGGAATCCCTGCAGCGTTCGAGATTCGCGCGGACCATCTATCTCGATGCCGACATCGTCACGCTGGCGCCGCTCGACGACGTATTCGACATTCTCGACCGCTTCGATATCGCCGTGACGGCGAGCCAGCGGCGCAACGACTACCGAAATCGCGAGCAGTATCCGGGCCATCCGGTGCCGCCGGCCTTTCCGCAGATGAATGGCGGCGTGATGGCGATCCGGCGCAACGCCGCGACCGACCGCTTTCTGGAGGACTGGCATGCCATGGTGCATGACGGCACCCAGAAGTTCGACCAGCCGGCGCTGCGGGTGCTGCTCTACGAGGGCGATCTTCGGCTGCATGTGCTGCCGGTGGAATACAATGTCATGTTCTTCCGCCCCTTCATGCTGAACGGCAATGGCTATACCGCGCCTCGCCTGCTTCATGAGCCCAAGCTGCACCAGAAGCCCGCGGGCGACCCGCTCCGCCCCTTCTCGCCGGATGAGGTTCTGGCCCCGCCGCAGGTCGCCAAGCTGGCCGAGTTCCTCGACAACGATCAGACCCTGACCCACTACGCCCCGGTCACCGGCGGCGCGCCGGTCGCGCCGACGCCGCACCGAACGGGATGGCGCAGCTTTCTGGGCAATCTCAAGCGCCGGGTCATCTGAGCGGTCCGGTTCGGGGACCGCCGGAAATCCTTCGAAGCGAGAGCAGGCGTAGCCTGCATCGGCAGGGGCCCCGAATCTTCGGCGGTTGAAGGGGGCAAAATGACCTCCCAGCTCGGTTCTTTCCAGATGTTGCGCAGGCGGGTTTTTGCCAGCGCGGAGGTGCGCCCTGAATAAAACGATCATGATCGATCCAAACGTGATCACATGATTTTTTCTTGTGATCACGTTGGTCGCATTTCTGGGCCGCGTTCCGACAAACCGGTTCTTTTGTAGGTTTCGATATGGTTCAAGGGGCCAAATCACGGCAACCGAGGACCGGTCCATGAACATCCACGAATATCAGGCCAAGGCCCTTCTGCGCAGCTACGGCGCGCCCGTCTCGGACGGGCGGCCCGTCATGCGCGCCGAAGAGGCGAAAACCGCGGCTGGCGAACTCGACGGCCCGCTTTGGGTGGTGAAGGCGCAGATCCACGCCGGCGGCCGCGGCAAGGGCAGCTTCAAGGAAGCCGATGCCGGCGAGAAGGGCGGCGTCCGCCTGGCCCGCTCCGTCGAGGAGGCGGCCGAGGAAGCCAAGAAGATGCTCGGCCGCACGCTGGTCACGCACCAGACCGGTCCGGCGGGCAAGCAGGTCAACCGGATCTACATCGAGGACGGCTCGGAGATCGAGACCGAGCTCTACCTCGCGCTGCTGGTCGACCGCGCCACCTCGCGCATCTCCTTCGTCTGCTCGACCGAGGGCGGCATGGACATCGAGGAGGTCGCCGAGAAGACGCCCGAGAAGATCCTGAGCTTCTCGGTCGATCCGGCCACCGGCTACCAGCCCTATCACGGCCGCCGCATCGCCTTTGCCCTCGGCCTCAAGGGCCAGCAGGTCAAGCAGTGCGTCAAGCTGATGGACACGCTCTACCGTCTCTTCGTCGAGAAGGACATGGAGATGCTGGAGATCAACCCGCTGATCGTCACCGACAAGGGTGATCTGAAATGCCTCGACGCCAAGATGGGCTTCGACGGCAACGCGATCTACCGCCATGACGACATCGCCGCCCTGCGCGACGAAACCGAGGAGGACAGCAAGGAGCTGGCCGCCTCGAAATACGACCTGAACTACATCGCGCTCGATGGCGAGATCGGCTGCATGGTGAACGGCGCGGGCCTCGCCATGGCGACGATGGACATCATCAAGCTCAAGGGCGCGGAACCGGCCAACTTCCTCGACGTGGGCGGCGGCGCGACCAAGGAGAAGGTCACCGAGGCCTTCAAGATCATCACCTCCGACCAGAACGTCAAAGGCATCCTGGTCAATATCTTCGGCGGCATCATGCGCTGCGACGTCATCGCCGAGGGCGTGATCGCGGCCGTCAAGGAAGTCGGTCTGCAAGTGCCACTGGTCGTGCGTCTCGAAGGGACGAATGTCGATCAGGGCAAGGAGATCATCAACAATTCCGGTCTCGACGTGATCGCGGCGGACAACCTGTCCGACGCCGCCGAGAAGATCGTCAAAGCGGTGAAGGGGTAACAGCAATGGCGATTCTCGTCGACGAAAACACCAAGGTCATCTGTCAGGGCCTGACCGGCTCGCAGGGCACGTTCCATACCGAGCAGGCGATCGCCTACGGCACCAAGATGGTCGGCGGCGTCACCCCGGGCAAGGGCGGCCAGACCCATCTCGACCTGCCCGTGTTCGACAGCGTGCACGAGGCCAAGGCTAAGACCGAAGCCAACGCGTCGGTCATCTACGTGCCGCCGCCCTTCGCGGCCGACAGCATCATGGAGGCGATCGACGCCGAGATGGAGCTGGTGATCTGCATCACCGAGGGCATCCCGGTGCTCGACATGATGAAGGTCAAGCGGGCGCTTCTGAACTCCAAGACCCGGCTGATCGGGCCGAACTGCCCCGGTGTCATCACCCCCGACGCCTGCAAGATCGGCATCATGCCCGGCCACATCCACAAGCGCGGCTCGGTGGGCGTCGTGTCCCGCTCGGGCACGCTGACCTACGAGGCGGTCAAGCAGACCTCGGATTCGGGCCTTGGCCAGTCGACGGCCGTGGGCATCGGCGGCGACCCGATCAAGGGTTCGGAGCATATCGACATCCTCGAGATGTTCCTCGCCGATGACGAGACCCAGTCGATCATCATGA
Organism: Limimaricola soesokkakensis; assembly: GCF_900172345.1. GTDB lineage: Bacteria > Pseudomonadota > Alphaproteobacteria > Rhodobacterales > Rhodobacteraceae > Limimaricola > Limimaricola soesokkakensis. Next base: position 84,464 of record NZ_FWFY01000007.1, on the reverse strand, counting down.
TCGGCGAGATCGGCGGCACCGCCGAGGAAGAGGCGGCGCAGTTCCTGGCCGACGAGAAGAAGCGCGGCCGCTGGAAGCCGACCGCCGGTTTCATCGCCGGGCGCACCGCCCCTCCGGGCCGCCGCATGGGCCACGCGGGCGCGATCGTCTCGGGCGGTCAGGGTGACGCGGAGAGCAAGATCGAGGCGATGAAATCCGCCGGGATCGTGGTCGCCGACAGCCCCGCCTCGCTCGGCGAAGCCGTGCTCAAGGCGATCGGCTGAACCCCTCGCGAAGGGGGCCGTGCCGCCCCCTTCGCATGACATCCGCGCCGCGCGCCCTATCTGGGCCCGGCGCATCCCCAGTTTTTGCCCCGAGGATCAAGGATCCTGCCATGACCGAGCAAAGCCCCAACGACGTGTTCCACGCCTCTTCCTTCCTGCAGGGCACGAACGCCGACTACATCGAACAGCTTCACGCGCGCTATGCCGAGAACCCGTCGAGCGTCGACGAGGCCTGGCAGGAGTTCTTCCGCAGCCTCGGCGACAGCGGCTCGGATGCCCGTGCCGAGGCCGCCGGCCCCTCCTGGGCCCGCGCCGATTGGCCGATGCAGCCCAATGACGACCTGACGGCCGCGCTCGACGGGCAGTGGGCCGCGCCTGCCGAAGCCAAGGGCGCGCGCGACAAGATTGCCGCCAAGGCCGCCGAGAAGGGCGTGGGCCTGTCCGAGCAGCAGCTGCGCGCCGCCGTGCTCGACAGCATCCGCGCGCTGATGATCATCCGCGCCTACCGGATCCGCGGCCATCTCGCCGCCGATCTCGATCCGCTGGGCCTGCGCGAGCAGACGCCGCATCCCGAGCTCGACCCTGCGAATTACGGCTTCACCAAGGCCGACATGGACCGGCCGATCTTCATCGACAACGTGCTCGGCCTCGAGATCGCGACGATGAACGAGATCCTGGCGCTGGTGAAGCGCACCTATTGCGGCACCTTCGCGCTGCAATACATGCACATCTCCGACCCCGAGCAGTCGGCTTGGCTGAAGGAGCGGATCGAGGGCTACGGCAAGGAGATCCAGTTCACCAAGGAAGGCCGCAAGGCGATCCTCAACAAGCTGGTCGAGGCCGAGGGCTTCGAAAAATTCCTTCACGTCAAGTACATGGGCACCAAGCGCTTCGGCCTCGACGGCGGCGAGGCGCTGATCCCGGCGATGGAGCAGATCATCAAGCGCGGCGGCAGCCTCGGCGTGAAGGACATCGTGATCGGCATGCCGCATCGCGGCCGCCTCTCGGTGCTCGCCAACGTCATGCAAAAGCCCTACCGGGCGATCTTCCACGAATTCCAGGGCGGCAGCTTCAAGCCCGAGGAAGTCGATGGATCGGGCGATGTGAAGTACCACCTCGGCGCCTCCTCGGACCGCGAGTTCGACGGCAACAAGGTGCACCTGTCGCTGACCGCGAACCCCTCTCACCTCGAGGCGGTGAACCCGGTCGTGCTCGGCAAGGCGCGCGCCAAGCAGAGCCAGCTCGGCGACACCGAGCGCACCCAGGTGATCCCGGTGCTGCTGCATGGCGATGCGGCCTTCGCGGGCCAAGGCGTCGTGGCCGAGGGCTTCGGCCTGTCGGGCCTCGTCGGCCACCGCACCGGCGGCACGATCCACATCGTGGTGAACAACCAGATCGGCTTCACCACCGCGCCGCATTTCTCGCGCTCCTCGCCCTACCCGACCGACATCGCACTGATGGTCGAGGCGCCGATCTTCCACGTCAACGGCGACGACCCGGAGGCGGTGGTGCACGCCGCCAAGGTGGCGACCGAGTTCCGGCAGAAGTTCCACAAGGACGTGGTGATCGACATCTTCTGCTACCGACGCTTCGGTCACAACGAGGGCGACGAGCCCATGTTCACCAACCCGGTGATGTACAAGAAGATCAAGAGCCAGAAGACCACGCTTACCCTCTATACCGAGCGGCTGGTCCGCGACGGGCTGATCCCCGAGGGCGAGATCGAGGACATGAAGGCGCAGTTCCAGTCGCTGCTCAACGAGGAGTTCGAGGCCGGCAAGGCCTATCGCCCGAACAAGGCCGACTGGCTCGACGGACGCTGGAGCCATCTCGACCGGCGCGACCACGAGAGCTACCAGCGCGGCCAGACCGCGATCGACGAAAAGACGATGACCGAGATCGGCCGCGCGCTCACCCGTGCGCCCGAGGGTTTCCCGCTGCACCGCACCGTCTCGCGCCTGCTCGAGGCGAAGGGGCAGATGTTCGAGACCGGCAAGGGCTTCGACTGGGCCACCGCCGAGGCGCTGGCCTTCGGCTCGCTCCTGACCGAGGGCTACCCGGTCCGGCTCTCGGGCCAGGACAGCACCCGCGGCACCTTCTCGCAGCGCCACTCGGCCTTCATCAACCAGGAGAACGAGGAGCGCTACTACCCGCTCAACAACATCCGCGAAGGCCAGGCCCGCTACGAGGTCATCGACTCGATGCTCTCCGAATACGCGGTGCTGGGTTTCGAATACGGCTACACGCTGGCCGAACCCAACGCGCTGGTGATGTGGGAAGCGCAGTTCGGCGATTTCGCCAACGGCGCGCAGATCATGTTCGACCAGTTCATCTCCTCGGGTGAATCGAAGTGGCTGCGCATGTCGGGCCTCGTGATGCTGCTGCCGCATGGCTACGAGGGCCAGGGCCCCGAGCACTCCTCGGCGCGGCTGGAGCGGTTCCTGCAGATGTGCGGCCAGGACAACTGGATCGTCGCCAACTGCTCGACCCCGGCGAACTACTTCCACATCCTGCGCCGGCAGCTGCACCGGACCTTCCGCAAGCCGCTGGTGCTGATGACGCCGAAATCGCTGCTGCGCCACAAGATGGCGATCTCGGACGCCGAGGACTTCACCACCGGCTCGTCCTTCCACCGTGTGCTGTGGGACGACGCCGAGAAGGGCCACAGCGATACCCAGCTCAAGCCCGACAGCGAGATCAAGCGCGTCGTGATGTGCTCGGGCAAGGTCTATTACGACCTGCTCGAGGAGCGCGACGCGCGCGGGCTGGACGATGTCTACCTGATGCGGATTGAGCAGTTCTATCCCTTCCCGGCGCTGAGCCTCGTGAAGGAGCTGGAGCGGTTCAAGGGCGCCGAGATGGTCTGGTGCCAGGAGGAGCCCAAGAACCAGGGTGCCTGGAACTTCATCGAGCCCAACATCGAATGGGTGCTGAGCCGGATCGACGCCGCGCATAAGCGCCCCACCTATGTCGGCCGCCATGCGAGCGCCTCGCCCGCGACCGGCCTCGCCAGCCAGCACAAGACCCAACAGCAAGCGCTGGTGAACGAAGCGCTGAGCATCGAAGGAAACTGAGAATGAGCACCGAAGTCCGCGTCCCCACCCTGGGCGAAAGCGTCACCGAGGCGACCGTCGCCACCTGGTTCAAGAAGCCGGGCGACGCCGTCGCGGTGGACGAGATGCTGTGCGAGCTGGAAACCGACAAGGTCACGGTCGAGGTGCCCTCGCCCGTCGCCGGCACGCTGTCGGAGATCGTCGCAGCCGAAGGCGACACCGTCGGTGTCGACGCGCTGCTCGCCCAGGTGAGCGAGGGCGACGCGCCCGCCAAGTCCGAGCCCGAGGCGCCGGCCGAGGACGGCCCCAAGGAGCAGCAGGCGGCGACCAACGTCTCGGGCGATCCCAAGGGCGAACCCGCCGAAAAGGGCGAAGCCAAGGGCGACACCGAGGATGCGCCCTCGGCCAAGAAGCTGATGGCCGAGAACAACCTCAAGGAAGGCGATGTCAAGGGCACCGGCAAGGATGGCCGGGTGATGAAGGAAGACGTGCTGAAGGCGCTCAACGCGCCCAAGGCCGCCGAAACCTCCAAGCCCGCCGCGCGCGGCCCGGTGTCGTCGGACGACGCCGACCGCGAGGAGCGGGTCAAGATGACCCGTCTGCGCCAGACCATCGCCCGCCGCCTCAAGGAGGCGCAGAACACCGCCGCGATGCTGACCACCTATAACGAGGTGGACATGACCGCGGTGATGGAGCTGCGCAACGAGTACAAGGCGCTGTTCGAGAAGAAGCACGGCGTGAAGCTCGGCTTCATGTCCTTCTTCACCAAGGCCTGCGTGCACGCGCTCAAGGAGGTCCCGGACGTCAACGCCGAGATCGACGGCGATCACGTGGTCTACAAGAACTACGTCCACATGGGCATCGCGGTGGGCACCCCCACCGGCCTCGTGGTGCCGGTGATCCGCAACGCCGACAGCATGGGCTTTGCCGAAATCGAGAAGTCGATCGCCGAGATGGGCGTGAAGGCGCGCGACGGCAAGCTCAGCATGGCCGACATGCAGGGCGGCTCCTTCACCATCTCCAACGGCGGCGTCTACGGCTCGCTGATGTCCTCGCCGATCCTGAACCCGCCGCAGTCGGGCATCCTCGGCATGCACAAGATCCAGGACCGTCCGATGGCGATCAACGGCAAGGTCGAGATCCGGCCGATGATGTATCTGGCGCTGAGCTACGATCACCGCATCGTCGACGGCAAGGGCGCGGTGACCTTCCTCGTGCGCGTCAAGGAAGCGCTCGAGGATCCGCGCCGGCTGCTGATGGATCTGTGAACATGTGAGGGGGCCGGGCGTTGAGCCCGGCCCCATTCCACAACGAAGGCCCGTGCCATGCAGATGCTCTGTCAGATCGACACCCCCGATTTCGCCTCTTGGAAGGCCGCCTTCGACGATGATTACGAAGAGCGGATGCAAGCCGGCCTGAGCCAGCTGCAGATCTGGCGCGACGCCGATCACGGCTCCACCGTGCTGGTGCTGTTCAAGGTCAATGACCGCAAGCGCGCCGAGGCCTGGATCGCCAAGGAGCAGGGCTTTGGCGGCGCGATGACCTGCACCTTTCTCGAGACCGCCTGACATGGCCCCTGCCCCTTCCAAACACTTGCTGCGCGTGATCGTGCTACACTCACCGCGTGCAGATCGGTTGTGGGAGGGGTTTCATGTCCAGCGAACTCAATATCTTGGCGATCTACGGGCTGCTGGTGCTCGTGCTGATCTTGGTGCAGGTTATCTACGCCATATCGCAGGTCGGCCTGCCGATGCTGGCGCGGCCGCGCGACGACATGCCCCGGCTGACTGGCGTGGCGGGGCGGATGGAGCGCTGCGTTGCCAACTCGGTTACCGCCATGGCGCTCTTCGCGCCCGCCGTGCTAATCTTGGCCGTGCGCGAGGGCTTCGGCGGCGGCACGCTGCTGGCGGCGCAGGTCTTCCTGATCGCGCGGCTGGCCTATGCGCTGCTCTACCCGGCCGGCATTCCCTGGGCCCGCACCGCCGTCTGGGGTCTGGGCTTCTTCGCGACGCTCTATCTCTACGCCGCCGCCCTCTAGCGTCGCCGGGGCCGCGATGACGGCCCCCGAGCTCCAGGTTCTGGCCTTGGCCGGGCTGCTGCAGGCCGGGCAATATGTCTGGCTGTCAGTGCGCGCCAACCGCGAGCTGGGCTTCGGCCGCACGCTCGGGCCGCGCGATCCGCAGCGGCTCGGCGCACCGCTAGAGGCGCTGGCCAGCCCGCGCACCGGGCGGCTCTACCGGGCGCTGAACAACCATTTCGAGGGGTTGATCCTGTTCACCCTCGCCGTCGTCGTGCTGATCCTTGGCGACAAGACCACCGGTCTTTCGGGCCTGCTGGCCTGGACCTATCTCGCGGCGCGGGTGCTCTACGTCCCCGCCTATTATTTCGGGCTCCGGCCCTGGCGGTCGCTGATCTGGCTGGTGGGGTTCTGCGCCACCATCGCGATGATCGGCCTCGCCCTCGTCTGACACCCCACAGGAGTTTTCCATGGCATCCTACGATCTCATCGTCATCGGCGCCGGCCCCGGCGGCTATGTCTGCGCCATCAAGGCGGCCCAGCTCGGCCTCAAGACCGCGGTGGTCGAAGGGCGCGAGACGCTGGGCGGCACCTGCCTCAACGTGGGCTGCATCCCTTCCAAGGCACTGCTGCACGCCACCCACGCGCTGCACGAGGCCGAGCACAACTTCGCCAAGATGGGTCTGAAGGCCGAGACGCCGACGGTCGATTGGGAGCAGATGCTCTCCTACAAGAACGACAGCATCGGTCAGAACACCGGCGGCATCGAGTTCCTGTTCAAGAAGAACAAGATCGACTGGCTCAAGGGCTGGGGCTCGATCCCCGAGGCGGGCAAGGTCAAGGTCGGCGACGAGACCCACGAGGCCAAGCACATCGTCATCGCCTCCGGCTCCGTCCCCTCCTCGATCCCCAATGTCGAGATCGACGAGAAGATCGTCGTGACCTCGACCGGCGCGCTGGAGCTGGGCCGCATCCCCGAGAAGATGGTGGTGATCGGCGCCGGCGTGATCGGGCTCGAGCTGGGCTCGGTCTATCGCCGTCTCGGCACCGAGGTCACCGTGGTCGAGTATCTCGACGCGATCACGCCGGGCATGGATGCCGAGATCGCCCGCAACTTCCAGAAGATCCTGACCAAGCAGGGCCTGAAATTCGTGCTGGGCTCGGCGGTGCAGGGCGTGACGGTCGAAGGCGATCAGGCCACCGTGACCTGGAAGAGCCGCAAGGACGACAGCGAGGAAAGCCTGACTGCCGATTGCGTGCTCGTGGCGACCGGTCGCAAGCCCTATGTCGAAGGGCTGGGTCTCGAAGAGCTGGGCGTCGAGATGACCGATCGCGGCCAGATCAAGATCGACGATCATTTCAAGACCAGCGTCGACGGCGTCTATGCCATCGGCGACGCGGTGCCGGGCCTGATGCTCGCGCACAAGGCCGAGGACGAGGGCGTGGCGATCGCCGAGATCCTCGCCGGCCAGAAGGGCCACGTGAATTACGAGGTGATCCCCGGCGTCGTCTACACCCACCCCGAGGTAGCGACCGTCGGCAAGACCGAGGAGCAGCTCAAGGAGGAGGGCCGCGCCTACAAGGTCGGCAAGTTCCCGTTCATGGGCAACGCGCGGGCCAAGGCCAACTTCTCGGCCGAGGGTTTCGTGAAGATCCTCGCCGACAAGGAGACCGACCGGATCCTCGGCGCACATATCATCGGCCCGATGGCCGGCGACCTGATCCACGAGGTCTGCGTGGCGATGGAGTTCGGAGCAGCGGCCGAGGACCTGGCCCGCACCTGCCACGCCCACCCCACCTATAGCGAGGGTGTGCGCGAGGCGGCCCTGGCACTGGGCGACGGCGCGATCCACGCCTGATCGCCTCGGCTGCCACAAGACAAGAGACGGCCGCCCGAAGGCGGCCGTCGAAGCTCTCCGATCTGAGCGCAGCCTCGGTCAGGCGAGCCAGTCCTCGGCGCTCAGCGTGGTGAGGGTGAAAACCTCCCAATCGCCAGTGTCCTGCCCGTCGGAGGCCCGCACCTCGAGTTCTGTCTCGCCGAGACGGCGATTGACCCGGAGTCGGATCATGTCGAGATCATCGGCGGCGATCCGAACCCCGTCATCGGCATCGATCCGGCCCTGGCCCTTGAAGATGAAGTTGTCGCGCCCCGCGGTGTCGCGCAGTTCGAACCACTTGATCGCGTCGCCATCGGAGTCGGCGACCTCGAGATGCTTGTCGAGACGGGTCCGATAGCCGCCCTTCGCCTTGGCGAGCGTCACATCGTCCACGGTAACGACCGGTGCGGTGTCCTGCGCGACCGGCGTGTTCTGGGACACCGAGGTTTCCGACGGGGTCGCCGAAGTGCCCTTATCCAGATCAACCTGTCCGCCGGTGCGGGCAAAGTTCTGGGTGACCATGACACCATCCCAACCCTTGAAATCGCCGCGCTCGATCCCGATGCCGACATATTCGAAGTTGGGGTTCAGGATGTTGGCGCGGTGGCCCGGGCTGTTCATCAACGATTCGTGCAGATCGACGACGTCATCGGAGAGCCCGGAGGCGCCGCGCTCGGACTGCCAGGCGAGATTCTCGCCCGAGGCCCAGCTTCCGGAGAAATCGAAATCGGCGGCGCGCATGCGGTCGGTCGCGTTCGAGCCGCCTTGGCCGGTATGGGAGAAGGTATCGCTCTGCAGCATCCAATTGCTGTGGTCCTCGCTCGAGTCGTTCAGATTGAGTTCGAGCTTGAGGGGGCTGAGACCGAGCGTAGTCCGCTCTTCGTTGATCAGCGACAGCATCTGCCGTTCGAGGTCGTTCGCGATAGACATGTGTAGTGGTGATCCTTGATCGGTACCGGTTTGCGCCGGTTGCCCTATGCAGGATCATTCGAATTGCGAAGCCGGTGGGGCGGTACCAGGGAGAAAAGGCGGTTTCGCGCCGCGAAACGATGTTCGACCTAGCCGAACTTTGCCGAACAAGTACCACTTAGCAGCCATGCCCTCCGGCTGCGAAAACATGCCTGATGGTTGTAAAAGCGCAACGGGACGACCTGCGCATGGGGTGGCAGATCCTGACCACGCGGCAACAGGCTTGCTGCAGACCGGGGCAGACGAACGCGGCACGGAACGTGTGAATATCCTGCCGAAGCCGCCACTAAGAAGCGAAGAGTGGCCATTCGCACATCCAAGGGGCCCGTCAGGACCGCTCAGGACAAATGAGGCATGTTCGGACCACGACCGATCCACATGGCCAATACAAAATGCATCTGGAGGATGATGGTGGAGCCTAGGGGGATCGAACCCCTGACCTCTTGCATGCCATGCAAGCGCTCTCCCAGCTGAGCTAAGGCCCCATCATGTCCGGCGTTTCCGCCGTGTCGGTCAGCGTCGCTGCCCGTGTGCCGCTCTCTAAGGGTGGGGCCGGGCGGGTGCAAGCGGAAAACACGCGCCCGGGCCGAAAAATCTTACTCGTCGTCCTCGGCCGGAACATCGGCCAGCTCGTCGAGCGACACGTCGTCGCTGTCGTCGTCATCGTCGAGCACGTCATCGCCCAGATCGACGTCGTCATCGTCGCTGTCGTCGTCGTCGAGCAGCAGCTCCTCGTCATCCTCCGAGGATTTCTTCATCTTCTTGGTCTGCGCGTCCTCGGCATCCGCCACCATGGTGCGGTGCTTGCCGGTGTCGAGCGTGACCACCTGCCCGGTATAGGGGCTGATGATCGGGTTAGCGTTCAGGTCATAGAAGCGCTTGCCCGTGGTCGGGCAGATGCGCTTGGTTCCCCATTCTTCCTTCGGCATGGGCTGTCCTTCCAGTTCCGTGCGACGATGATCGGCGGGCGCGCCGGCCCGGGCGCGAAACGCGCCTCGGCCTTGCGGCGGATCGCGCTCCCCTGCCATAAGCGCGGCAGGCTGTCAAAGCCTTTGGGCGGAGGGAGGCAAGCGGGATATGGGTGAACACGTGCTGCCAGGCAACCCGCCCCTGACGGTGGCGCTGCGCCGCTCCGATCGGGCGGGGCGAATCACGCTGCGGGTCTCGCATCGCGACGGGCGGGTGACGCTGACCCTGCCGCGCCGCACGCCCGAGCGTGAAGCGCTGGCCTTCCTGCGCGAACGCGAGGCCTGGGTGCGCGGTCACCTCGAACGGGTGGCGCCGCCGCGCGCGGTGCGGCTGGGCGGCTCGCTGCCCTATCTGGGCGAGGAAATCGCGCTGCGTCCCGCCGCCCTGCACAGCCCGCGGCTCGAGGGCCGGGTGCTGCTCCTGCCCGATGACGCAGCGCGCGCGCCGGCGCGCGCGATGGCCTTCCTCAAGGCCCGCGCCCGCGATCGCCTCTCGGCTGCCGTGGACCGCCACGCCGCCGCGCTGGGCCGCCGCACCGGGCGGCTGAGCTTTCGCGACACCCGCTCGCGCTGGGGATCGTGCAGTTCGAAGGGCGACATCATGCTGTCCTGGCGGCTGGTCATGGCGCCGCCCGAGATCGGCGATTACGTCGCCGCCCACGAGGTCGCGCATCTGGCCGAGATGAACCATTCGCCCGCCTTCTGGGCGGTGTGCGAGCAACTGTTCCCGCAGCACCGCGCCGCGCGCGACTGGCTGCGGCTGCATGGTGACGCGCTGCAGCGGATCGATTTCACGGCCCCCGCCGGAGCCACCACGTGATCCCGCCCGCCGTCGCTACTCCCCGCGCCCCCGACCCCACCGGGGCCGCGCATGACCGGGTGTACCGGTCGCTCAGGACCCGCATCATGCATGGCGAGATCGCGCCCGGTGAATCGTTGACGCTGCGCGGCATCGGCAAGCTGTTCGAGGTGTCGATGACCCCCGCCCGCGAAGCGGTGCGACGGCTGGTGGCCGAGGGCGCACTGTCGCTCTCCTCCTCGGGCCGTGTCGCGACGCCGGCGCTCACCAACGAACGGATCGAGGAACTGGCGGCGCTGCGCGCCATGCTCGAGCCGGAACTGGCGTCGCGGGCGCTGCCACGGGCGCATTTCGCGCTGATCGACCGGCTCGAAGCGATCAATGCAGGGGTCAGCCAGATGGTCGCCCGGCACGACGCCACCGGCTATATCCGCATGAATCTCGAATTTCATCGCACGCTCTACCTGCGGGCCCAGTCGCCTGCGATCCTTGCCATGACCGAAACCGTCTGGCTGCAGCTCGGCCCCACCATGCGGGCGCTCTACGGGCGGCTGCGGCGCACCGAGCCGCCCTATCATCACAAGCTGATCCTCGCGGCGCTCCGGGCTGGAGACGAGCCGGGGCTGCGGCTGGCGGTGCGAACCGACGTCACCCAGGGACTACGGCTGCTCAAGGGGTGATTGACATACCCGACATTTATAGTCAGGTATAAATCAGCCACGACGGACCACCCGTCGCAAGCCGGACGCGTTCAGGACCATCGAGGCCCGCCATGCCCCGCGACTTTACCCAGGATTTTCCTTCCGACGATTCCCGTCCCCGCAGTCCCATCGGCGGTGCGCCGGTAGGGCGTCTCGACGATCTCGGCGCGATCGAGGCGCGCGCCGTGCGGCTGCTCAGGCTGTGGTGCGATGCCGGCTTCGAGGCCGTGGCCGCCCGGCTCGCCCCGGATCTCGACCCCGGCCCGGCCAGTGCGGCGGCGCGCGCGCTCGACGCGCTGGCGCGGCTCTGCGCCACGACGGGTCGTCGGCCGCTGATGCGCCACGCCGCCGACTGCGCCTGTCTCGGCGCCGACGAGGCCTGGTTCGCGCGGCTGATCGGCCATGGCTCCGAAGCCGCAGGGGAGGAGGCGATGATGCTCGCCATGGCGTTCCTGCGCCCGGAGGCTGCGGCGGAGGCCGCCTATCTGGCCGAGGCGCTGGGCCTCGGCCTGCGCCGCGCCGGGATCAGCCGGCGACGGCTGCACTGAGCGCCGGCACCCGCTCGATCCGGGTGCCGGTCTCGATGTCGAACAGGCATAGCCCCTCTCGCGCCACCGCGAGATCGACATGGTCGGTTGCGTCCTCGGGGATGCGGCCCGGCAGCCGCGCGGTGATGGTTTCGCCGCCGAGCACGAAATTGACATAGGCTTCGGCGCCGGTGTTCTCGATCATCTTCGGCGCGACCACGAGGTCGGGGGTGCCGGTGGCACGGCTCAGATGCTCGGGCCGGATGCCGAGCGTTACCCGCGCAGGCAGGTCCGCCGCGCGCCAGCCGGGCCCCATGGCAAGCGCAATGCCGTCGATGTCGAGCCCGGCCTCGGTGACGCGGGCAGGCACGAGGTTCATCGGCGGCGAGCCCATGAAATCCGCGACGAAGGTATTGGCGGGCGTGTCGTAGATCTCCTGCGGCGTGCCGATCTGCTGCACCACCCCTCCCTTGAGCACGACGATCCTACTGGCCAGCGTCATCGCCTCGATCTGATCGTGGGTGACGTAGACAATCGAGGCATGGGTGGTCTTGTGGATGCGCTTGATCTCGGCGCGCATCTCGACGCGCAGCTTGGCATCGAGGTTCGACAGCGGCTCGTCGAACAAGAACAGCTTGGGATCGCGCACCAGCGCCCGGCCCATCGCGACGCGCTGGCGCTGGCCGCCCGAGAGCTGGGAAGGCTTGCGGTCGAGCAGGTGGTCGATCTGCAGGAGCTTCGCCACCTCCGCGATCTTTGCCTGTGCCTGCGCCTTGGGGACCTTGCGCACCTTCATGCCGAAGCCGATGTTCTCGGCCACGTTCATCGTCGGATAGAGCGCGTAGGACTGGAACACCATGGCGATGTCGCGGTCCTTGGGCGGCTCGTGCGTCACGTCGCGCCCCCCGATCTCCAGCGCACCGCCCGAGATCTCCTCGAGCCCGGCGATGCAGTTGAGCAGCGTGGACTTGCCGCAGCCGGACGGGCCGACGAGGACGAGGAATTCGCCCGGCTTCATGTCGATATCGATCGAATGCAGCACCTCGACGCCGCCATAGCTCTTCTTGAGCCGGTCGGCTCGCAACGCGCTGGTCACGGGTTCTGCCATGGTCTTTCCTCTCCCTTCGGGACGGGGCCGGTCGAGGCCCGGACGATCAGCCCGGCCCGGTTCACGGTTTGCAGGCGCGCGGGCAGCGCGCCGTTCAAATGATCGACGAGCATCTGCGCCAGCGGTGCGCAGGCGTCGCGCAGCGGCGCGTGGGTCACGGTCAGGGCCGGGTTGAAATGCGCAGGCCGGATGCCGGGCAGCGCGTCGTCATGCGCGACGACCGAGAGGTCGCCCGGTACCGAAAGCCCGAGATCGCGCGCCGCGCGCAGCACGCCCTGCGCCACGGGGGTGGTGGCGCAAAGAATCGCGGTGGGCCGCGGCCCGACCCGGCCCGACAGCCAGGCCAGCGCCTGCGTGTAGCCGGTGCTCTCGGTCGGCGCGCCGCCCGCGACGAAACCATCAGGCACCGCCAGCCCCTCCGCCACCATGGCAGCACGAAAGCCCTGCTCGCGATCCTCGGCAAAGGCGAAGCGCGCCTCGCCGTTGATCAGCGCAATACGGGCATGGCCAAGGCTGGCAAGCAGCCCCACCGCGTCGACGCAGACGGCGCGATTGTCGATGCCGAAGAAGGCGTAATCCGGCGCGGCATGGGCCTGGCCGTGCATCACGAAGGGCACGCCGCGCGCGCGGAGAAAGCCCGGCCGCGGATCGCTCGGCACCGGCGCGTTCAGCACGAAACCGTCGAGCAGGTCGCGCTCCAGCATCCGCTCGTAGGGCGCGACCGGGTCGCTGCCCTGATCGACCGAAAGCACGAGGTCGAGATCGCGCGCCGCCAGTTCGGCGGTCAGCGTGGTCAGCACGTCGAAGAAGGTCTGGTCGGCCGACATGTCGGCGCGCAGCTTGACGATCATGCCGACCACGCCCGAGCGGCCGGTGGCCAGCCGCTGCGCCGATCGGTTGGGCCGGTAGCCGAGCCGCGACGCCGCCTCCTGCACCCGCGCCCGGGTCCGGGCGCCGACCTCGGGAAAGCCGTTGAGCGCCCGACTCACCGTGGCGACCGAGAGACCGAGTTCGGCGGAGATGTCCTTGAGAGTCGCCATGCCGCGACCCCTCCCCCGGCCGTTCAAAGCGCTTGCAGCGGCAATCTATGCCTCACACCTCCGCAATTGCAACGAAAAGCTCGGTGTCCCGCCGTCAGCCTCAAAGCGGTTTGAGAAAACTGGCCGCTTTGCTATCGTGCCGCGAATCGCGCCGTGGGGAGGACCCGGCGGCGGGACGATCTGGGAGGATGACATGACCAAGACCAAGACCCTCGGCGCCGTGGCGCTGTTGATGCTGTCGGCCGCGCCGGCGCTGGCCTTCGAGGATGGCAAGCTGCTGATCTGGACCGGCGACAACCGCGGCCCCGATGCGCTGCGCGAGATCGGCAAGACCTTCGAGGAAGAGTTCGGCGTGCCGGTCGAGGTGGCCGTGGTCGAGCCGCTGCCCGAGAAGTTCCAGCAGGCCGCCGCGACCGGCGACGGCCCGGACATCGTGATGCACGCGCATGACCGCCTCGGCGAATGGGCCACGGGCGGCATCATCGCCCCCGTGACCCCCGGCGCCGATTTCACCGACGGCATCCTGCCCGCCGCCATGGAGGCGGTGACTTTCGACGGCTCCACCTGGGGCTACCCGGTCGCGGTCGAGGCGGCGCACCTGATCTACAACAAGGAATTCGTCGACACGCCGCCGGCCGATTTCTCCGAGATCGCGGCCATGGAGTTGCCCGAGGGCGTGGCGCCGATCCTTTGGGACTACAACAACACCTATTTCACCTTCCCGATGCTCGCGGCCAATGGCGGCTTCGCCTTCCAGAAGGTGGGCGGCTCCTATGACGGTGCGACCTCGGGCGTGAACACCGAGGGCGCGGTCGAGGGCGCCGAGGTGCTGGCCTCGCTGATCGAGGACGGCGTTATGCCAAAGGGCGTCGATTACGGCGTGATGGAAGGGGCGATGAACAATGGCGAGGTCGCCATGGTTATCAACGGGCCCTGGGCCTGGGCCAACCTCGCGAGCTCGGGCATCGATTTCGGCGTGGCGCCGCTGCCCAAGGTGGATGGCGAGCTGGCCCCGCCCTTCCTCGGCGTGCAGGCGCTGGCGCTCAACGCCGCCTCGCCGAATCTCGACCTCGCGCAGGAGTTTATCGAGAGCTACCTGCTCACCGATGAGGGTCTCGCTACCTGGAACGGCACCGGGGCACTGGGCGCGCTGGCCGACCAGTCGGCCGCCGAAGCGCAGGACGACGAGAAGGTGAGCGCCATGCTCGACGTCGCCAAGGACGGCATCCCGATGCCCTCGAACCCCGAGATGGGCGCATTCTGGGCCGCGATGCAGCCGGCGCTGACCAACATCACCAACGGCGCGCAGGAGCCTCAGGCGGCGCTCGACGACGCCGCCGCGCGCATCAAGGGCGAGTGAGCGACGCGCCGGGGCGGTCCGCCGCCCCGGCCACGCGACCGAAACGGCCCCGCCCCCGCCGCCGCCGGGGGAGCCTCGGGACGGGCGACGCGGCACCGGGGAGACCACCGACATGACCATCGCCGATGCGGGGCCCGCTCCGCTTGAGAGCCCAGGCGCGCGCAGGCCTTGGGCGCGCCTCGCCGTGGTGGCCGTGATCGGCCTCGCCATGCTCTATGGCGCCTTCTTCCTCTACCAGATCGCCCAGCCGCTTTTCGGGGCGATCCTGCTGGCGGTCGCCACCGGTTTCGTGGTGATCTTCGGCGCCAACCGCTTCTACGGCGCGCGCTTCATCTTCCCGGGCGTCGCGGCGGTGCTGGTCTTCATCGCCTTTCCGGTCGCCTACACGATCTGGCTGGGCTTCACGAACTACTCCTCGTTCAACCTGCTCTCCTACGAGCGCACGATCGAGGTCCTGACCTCGCGCGGCACCGTCGACCCCGCCACCGAACAGCCCTTCGCAGTGGCGCCCGACGGCGATGGCTACCGCATCTGGCTGCCCGAGAGCGAATTGCTGTCGGAGCCGGTGACACTGGCCGCCGATGAGGAAGCGGTCACGCTGGCGCCGGGCACAGCGCCGCTCAAATTGCTGAGCCCGCGCGACGCGATCAAGCTGCGCGCAGGGCTGCAGAGCCTGACGCTGACCACCCCGGACGAGGTCGCCTTGCGCAATGCGGGGCTGCGGACATTCGCCAGCGTCACGCCCGACTATGTCCGTACCGGCGAGAACGAGCTGACCCGCAGTGCGGACGGGCTCAAGCTCACCGCCAACCACGAGACCGGCTTCTTCGAGACGCCAGAAGGCGAGGCAGTGCCGCCGGGCTGGCGCGTCGCAGTGGGCTTCGACAATTTCGAGCGCATCCTCGAATCCAAGGGCGTACGCGGCCCGATGCTGTCGATCTTTGCCTGGACCTTCGCCTTCGCCGCGCTGTCGGTGGCGGGCGTCTTCGCCGTTGGGCTGTTGCTGGCGGTGATCCTCCAATGGGAGCATCTGCGCCTCAAGACGCTGTACCGGATCCTGCTGATCCTGCCCTACGCGGTGCCGGGCTTCATCTCGATCCTCGTGTTTCGCGGGCTGTTCAACCAGAACTTCGGCGAGATCAACCTGATCCTCGAGGCGCTGTTCGGGCTGCGCCCCGACTGGTTCACCGACGGCAATCTCGCCCGGGCGATGATCCTCTTCGTCAATATCTGGCTGGGCTATCCCTACATGATGCTGCTGGCGATGGGCTTTCTCCAGGCCGTGCCGCAGGACCACAAGAAAGCCGCGGCGCTGGAAGGCGCTTCCAGCCTACGGGTGTTCTTCACCATCACCCTGCCGCAGATCATCCCGCCCTTCCTGCCGCTGCTGATCGCGGCCTTCGCCTTCAACTTCAACAACCTCGTGCTGATCCTGCTGCTGACGCGCGGCGGGCCCGACATCCCCGGCACGGTGATTCCGGCTGGCGAGACCGATATCCTCGCCTCCTTCACCTACCGCCTCGCCTTTCAGGATTCGGGCCAGCAATTCGGCCTCGCGGGGGCGATCACGCTGCTGATCTTCCTCGTCGTGGCCGCCATTTCCTATGCCAACTTCGTGGCCATGCGCCGCGCCGCAGCCAAGAGGTCCGGCCGATGATCGTCGAACGCCCGCGCGACTTGGCGCTCAAGAAGATCGCCGCGCATGGCTTCATGCTGATCTTTCTGGCGCTGATCCTGTTCCCGTTCTTCATGATCGTCTCGATCAGCTTCCGGGAGGGCAACTTCGCCACCGGATCGCTTTGGCCCGAGAACCCGACGCTGGAGCATTGGTACCTCGCCTTCGGGCTCGACTACACCCGCGCCGACGGCACCGTGGTCGCGCCGCCCTACCCTGTGCTCTTGTGGATGTGGAACTCGATCAAGATCGGGTTGATCGCCTCCGCGGGCGTGCTCGCGCTCTCGACCATCTCGGCCTATGCCTTCAGCCGGATACGCATTCGGGGCAAGCAGGGCCTGCTCGACGGGCTGTTCCTGATCCAGATGTTCCCGACGACGCTGGCGCTGGTGGCGATCTTCGCGATCTTCGACGCGCTGGGCGAGGTGACGCCCGCGCTCGGGATCAACAGTCACCTCGCGCTGATCCTCGTCTATCTGAGCCAGATCACCCTGCATATCTGGACCATCAAGGGCTATTTCGACAGCGTCGACACCGCGCTCGACAAGGCGGCCGAGATCGACGGCGCGAGCCCATGGCAGACCTTCCGCTACATCTTCCTGCCGCTGGCGGTGCCGATCATGGCGGTGGTCTTCGTGCTGAGCTTCATCGGCGTGATCAATGACTATCCCATCGCCAGCGTGCTGATCCGCTCCGAGGACCAGATGACTCTGGCGGTCGGCTCGCGGCTCTACCTCAACGAGTTCAAGTATCTCTGGGGCGATTTCGCCGCCGCCGCGATCCTCTCGGGCCTGCCGATCACCATCGTGTTCCTGATCGCCCAGCGCTACCTCGTCTCGGGGCTCTCAGAGGGGGCGGTCAAGGGCTGAGACCTTCGCCGAACTTCGAAGAAAAGGGCCCGCAGCGGCCCCTTTCTTTTGTCTTCCGAGCGGCCTAGCGTCTCCCCATGGCAGCGGCGCATTCCTCATATGACGTGGTGATCATCGGCGGCGCGATGATCGGCAGCGCCGTGGCATGGTGGCTGGCGCGCGATCCGGGTTTCGGCGGCCGCATCCTCGTGGTCGAGCGCGATCCCTCCTTCGAGTTCGCCTCGACCAGCCACACCAATTCCTGCATCCGCATGCAGTTCGGTACCGAGGTGAACGTCGCGATCAGCCGCTTCGGGCTGGAGTTCATTCGCGCCTTTCGGGATTACGCGGGCGAGGACGCGCCCGAGATTCACCTAGACGATTTCGGCTATCTCTATCTCGCCGCCGACCAGGTATCGGCCGACAGGTTGCGTGCGGCGCAGGCGCTGCAGGCGCGGATGGGCGCGGGCACGCGGCTGCTGACACCGGCGCAGCTTCGCACGGCCTTTCCCTTCATGGCATGGGACGACATCCTGCTCGGCAGTCACAATCCCGGCGAGGAAGGCTGTTTCGACGGCGGCACCATGTTCTCGGAGTTCCGCCGCCGGGCGCGGCGCATGGGCGTCGAGGAAATCCGCGCCGAGGCCACCGGGTTGCGGATGGAGGGCGATCGCGTCACCCATGTCGAGCTGTCCGACGGCAGCGCCGTCGCCTGCGGCCATGTCGTGAACGCCGCCGGGCCCCGCGCGGCACGGGTGGCGGCGATGGCCGGCATCGCCATCCCGGTCGAGCCGCGCAAGCGCTATACCTTCATCTTCGAGGCAGAGGACAGACTGCCGCGCAAGCTGCCGCTGACCGTCGATCCCTGCGGCATCCACTATCGTTCGGACGGCGCGCTCTACATGGCGGGCTGCCCGCCCGAGACGGACGGCGCCTGCGACGCCGACGATTTCGCCATGGACCATGCGATCTGGGAGGACCGCGTCTGGCCGGCGCTGGCTGCCCGCATCCCCGCCTTCGAGCGGGTGAAGCTGCGCAATTCATGGGTCGGTCACTACGCCTACAACACGCTCGACCAGAACGCGCTGCTGGGTCCGCATCCGGCGGTCGCGAACCTGCTCTTCGCCAACGGCTTTTCCGGTCACGGGCTGCAGCAGGCCCCGGCGGTGGGGCGTGGCATCGCCGAGCACATCATCCACGGAGGCTGGCGCAGCCTCGACCTTGCACCGCTCTCGGTGGCGCGCCTCGTCGAGGGCCGGGCGCTCACCGAAGCGGCGGTGATCTGACCCGACGACCAAGGAGACTCCCATGAAGAAGATCGTCCTCACCGGCGCCTGCGGCGCTCTCGGCTCGAAGCTGCGCGAACCGCTCTCGAAGCTCGCGGACGAGCTGCTCTCGACCGACATCGCCGAGGCTCCGGCCGAGCTCCTGCCGAACGAGCGCTTCGTGCAGGCCGATCTCGTCGACCTCACCGCAATCGAGACGCTGATGCAGGACGCCGAAATGGTCGTGCATTTCGGCGCGATCCCCGACGAGCGGCCCTTCGAGGAGTTGCTCGGCCCGAACTACATCGGCGCCTACACGGTCTGGGAGGCGGCGCATCGCGCCGGTGCGCGGCGTGTGGTCTATGCCTCCTCGGTGCATGCGGTGGGGCTTCAGGAGACGATGGCCGGCCACGATACCGACGTGCCGCACAAGCCCGACAGCTTCTACGGCCTGTCGAAATGCTTCGCCGAGGATATGGGCCGGATGTTCTGGGAAAAGCGCGGTCTCGAGGCGGTCTGCCTGCGCATCTTTTCCTGCACGCCCGAGCCGCAGAACGCCCGGGCGCTGCACACCTGGCTGAGCCATGGCGACCTGGTGCGACTGGTCGAGGCCTCCGTGACGACGCCGGTTACCGGCTTCACCGTGGCTTGGGGCGTTTCGGCCAACAGCCGCGCGCCGGTATCGAACCACAAGGTCTCGTTCCTCGGCTACCACCCGCAGGACAACGCCGAGGACTGGGCCGACCGGCTGCTGCCACCCGCGAAGACGCCGGACCCGTCCGACCGGGCGCAGCGCTGCCTCGGCGGGCCCTTCGCGGTGGTGCCGCTGGGAGAAAGCGGGGTCGAGGCAATCCGACGGATGAGCGCGGGCGACTGAGGCCACACGCCCCCGCCTCCGTGCCAGAGGAAATGAGGATATCCGCGTATTTGGAGGAAAGACGGAGGGGATGGCGCGACCGTCCCCTTCATCTTTCGTCAAATACGCATGGCGCTCCGCCTCAGCCCTGCGCCGCGGCGCGAATCGCGGCGATGTTTTCACCATAGACCGAAGCCGTCTCGACCGAGCCGCCCCGGAACACCGCCGAGCCCGCGACCAGCGCGTCGGCGCCTGCCTGCGCCACCAGCGGCGCCGTGGCGGTGTCGACGCCGCCATCGACCTCGAGATGGATCTCGCGGTTGCCGATCATGGCGCGCAGGGCGGCGATCTTGTCGAGCATCGGATGCAGGAATTTCTGCCCGCCGAATCCCGGGTTGACGGTCATCGCCAACACCAGGTCAACGTCGTCGAGGAGCGGCGCCACCGCCTCGGCCGGCGTGCCCGGGTTGAGCGCCACGCCGGCCTTCATCCCGGCGCCACGGATCGCCTGAAGCGTGCGGTGGATATGCGGTCCCGCCTCGACATGGGCGGTGAGGATGTCGGCACCCGCATCGGCGAAGGCGTCGATATAGGGATCGACCGGCGCGATCATCAGATGCACGTCCATCACCGTCGTCACATGCGGCCGGATCGCCCGCACCAGCTGCGGCCCGAAGGTGATGTTGGGCACGAAATGCCCGTCCATCACGTCGACATGGACCCAGTCGGCGCCCTGCGCCTCGATGGCGCGCACCTCGGCCCCGAACGCCGCGAAATCGGCGGAGAGGATCGAGGGGGCGATCTTGAGATTGCGGTCGAAGGCGGTCATCGGCGGGGCTCCCTGTGCAGTCGCGCCATGCCCTAGCGCGAAATCGCGCGCGCGTCACGCGCGGTGCGCAACCGGCCTTTCGCATCCGCAGAAACTCCTGCTAACGTGGCGTCATGCAACCCGCTCCGCTGATCCTGTCGCATGAGGACATCCTGCCGCCCGGCGCCTGCGCGGCGCTGACCCGCGCCATGCTCGGCACGGGACGGCCGGTGCTGCACGGGCACGACTTCTTCGAACTGGCCTGGGTGCAGAACGGGCGGGTGCGCCACCATTTGCCCGAGGGGCGCGAGGATCTGGTCGAGGGCGACGTGATCTTCGTGGCGCCGGGTCATTCGCACGGGCTGCAGGGTCGCGGCGCTGACGCGCTGCTGGTCTCGGTAACGCTGCATCCCGAGTTGATCGCAGATCTCGGAGAGCGGCATCCCGACCTTGCCGGGCGGCTGTTCTGGGCCGGCGCCACGGCGCCGCTGCGGCTGTCGCGCGACAGCCGCCAGATGGCCGAGCTGAACCGCGCCGCGCTGCGGCTCGAGCGGGGCCGGCGCAACCGGCTCGGCGCCGAGGCCTTCCTGCTGCCTCTGCTGTGCGGGCTGGCCGAGGAGGCCGCGCCGTTGCCCGGCGGCGCCCCCGACTGGTTGGCGCGCGCCTGCGCCGCCTCGCGCGCGCCGGAGGTGTTTCAGGACGGGGCCTCGGGCTTTGCCCGCGTCGCGGGCAAGGCGCATCCGCATGTCAGCCGCTCCATGCGGCGCTTTCTCGACATGTCGCCCTCGGACTGGATCAACGCGCAGCGCATGGATTACGCGGCGCGGCGGCTCCTAGGGAGCGCCGACAGCCTCGCCGAGATTGCCGCCGAATGCGGCGTGCCGAACCTGTCGCATTTCCACAAGCTGTTCCGCCAGGCGCATGGCGAAACGCCGCAGCGCTTTCGCCGCGCCCGCCAGCGCGACGTGGTGCAACCCGGCTAGCTGTCGTCGCGGCGTCCGGCGCGGGCATCGCGGCGGCGGCGAATCGCATCGGTCCAGATCGCGACACGCCTGTCGCCCCGGTCGAGCCATGGCGAGACATGGCGGCGCGACCAGCGCCGCAGCCGCACGCCGACGGCCCAGACCACGGCGAGCAGCACCGTCAGGAAGACGATGTTGAACCAGGGGATCAGCCGGGTATCGGGCCCCTCGACCGGCCGGACCGACAGCGCGTTCGGGTAGACCGAGAGCAATGGCAGCCGCCAGCCGTAATAACGGACCGCGACCCATTGCGGATCGCTGGCGGTGGAGACGAGGTTGCGCGCTTCGGCCTGCAAGTTGGCGCTGTCGAACTTGAAATAGGGCGGCCAGCCGCCGCCCGTGTCCTCGTTGCGAAACACCATGACACCGCCATCGGCGCGTACCGTGTCGATGAAGCGCACGTCGCGCTCCACGAGTCCGGTGGCGGTGGCGGCGTTCTCGGAGGCGGCCCAGAACACCGAGTTCGGGTCGATCCGCTCGAGCTTGATCTCGACGCCGGTGATGCGGACGATCTCGCGACGCGGCAGATTGTAGTGCAGCAGCGCGGCGACGAGCGCCAGCACCACCCCCCAGAAGATCCAGCCGACCCAGCGCATCGCGTTCATCCCTTTCCTGTGGGGCCCCGGCGCATTCGGCCGCACGCCCCGTGACCTACCATGTCGCGCGTCGCCAGCGCCGTGGCAAGCTCGCGATCGTCAGCACCTGCACCGGTCCCCAGATCAGCGCCGCCCCTATGCCGAGCCGAAGCAGGTGCAGCGCCAGCGCACCGGGTCCGGGCCGCGCCAGCGTGGCCAGCGGCACGCCCTGCGCCATGTAGAGGCCAAGAAACAGCGCCATCGACAGGGCCAGCATCAAGACCGTCGCCGTCAGCCCGAGCCAGATCAGAGGACCCACCCCCTCGGGCCAGACCCGTGCCAGCAGCAAAGGCACCGCCCAGCCGGCCAGGCCGAGGCCCAGCGCCGGCAGGACGAGGCCCCACCACATCTCAGTAGCCGAAGCTCTCGACGTTCGGGGCGGTGCCGAACTGCGGCGGGCCGCTCTCGGCGGCGGCCGTGTAGAGTTCCTCGGGCGGCACGTAGGTCGGCGGCAGCTCGCTACCCCGGTTCGCCACGGCAGCCCCCTCGATCGCGACCGAATCCTCGTAGTCGCGGATCACCACCTTGGTGCCGAGCGGCACCTTGGGGAACAGGAAGATCACGTCGTGATTGAACATGCGGATACAGCCGGCCGAGCCCGAATTGCCGATCGAGGCGAGGTCGTTGGTGCCATGGATCCGGTAATAGGTGTCGCGGTTGCCCTGGTAGAGGTAGAGCGCGCGCGCCCCCAGCGGGTTGGCGAGACCGCCCGGAACCCCGCCCGCGTATTCGCCGTAGATCTCCGGCTCGCGGCGCAGCATGTTCTGGGTCGGGGTCCAGCTCGGCCACTGCTCCTTGCGCTTGATCGTGGTGTCGTAGCTCATCGACAGGCCCTGCCGGCCGACGCCGACGGGAAAGCGCCAGGCCATGCCGCCCGGCTCGATCCAGTAGAGCAGCTTGGCGTGCAGGTCGGCCTCGATCGTGCCGGCGGGCTCATAGCCCCGATAGGGCACATAGGCGCGGCGATTCATACCCTGCAGGTATTTCGGCGGCACCGGCGGCAGGCGGTAGCCCGCATCCTCGATCAGCCCGTAGCCATCGACGATCTGGCTCAACGGCACGCCACCGATTTCCTGCTCGGAGCTGGTGGCGATGGAGGAGGACGGGACCTGCGCGGCGCAGGCAGGAAGCACGGTCAGCGCGGCCGCACCGGTCAGCAGACGGCGGCGCGTCAGCGCGGAAGAATGGGACATCATCAATGGCAGCCTTTGACGCAAGGTTTCGCGGCAACCTATCATCACGGGCCGGAACCGCAATGAGGCCGGCTCGCGCACCGCCTAGGGTAAGGCAATCAGGACGAGGGTGAGGAATATGTCAATTTCGGCAGGGCCTTGGACACGCGACAGGTCCGATGGCACGAACGGCCTTGCCGCAAAGCAGAGTAAATTCTGCTTGAGCGCGGCGCGATGAGGCCGGGTCCGCGCAATGCCATCACCGATGTTAGCGGTCTTCTGGTCGGTCAGGCGCAGGATGCGGCGCTGCGCTCGGGCGTCACGGTGCTGACGGGCGCTGCGCCCTTCACCGCCTCGGTCGATGTAATGGGCGGCGCGCCGGGCACACGGGAAACCGATCTGCTCGCGCCGGACCGGCTGGTGCAGGCGGTCGATGCGCTGGTGCTCTCAGGCGGCTCGGCCTTCGGTCTCGACGCGGCCTCGGGCGTGGCCGATGCGCTGCGCGCCGCCGGGCGCGGCTTCGAGGCGGCGGGGCAGCGCGTGCCGATCGTCCCTGCCGCGATCCTGTTCGACCTCGGCAATGGCGGCGACAAGGGCTGGAGCACCAACCCCTATGCCGCGCTGGGCCGCGCAGCGTTCGAAGCGGCGGGCACGGAAGTGGCGCTGGGCAGCCACGGCGCGGGATACGGCGCCACCACCGCAACGCTGCGCGGTGGCATCGGCACGGCCTCGCTGATGCTGGAGAGCGGCCACATGGTCGGCGCGCTGGTGGCGGTGAACGCGGTCGGGTCGGCCACGATCGGCGACGGTGCGGAGTTCTGGGCCGCGCCCTGGGAGATCGGCGCCGAGTTCGGCGGGCGCGGTCTCGCGATGCCGCCCGGCGGGCAGCCGCCCACCAAGCTGGCCCGCGCGGGAGAGAGCACCACCATCGCCATCGTCGCCACCAATGCCGCGCTCGACAAACCCGGTTGCCGCCGCATGGCGGTGGCGGCGCAGGATGGGATCGCCCGGGCGCTTCTGCCTTCGCACACGCCGCTCGACGGCGATCTGGTCTTTGCCGCCGCGACGGGGGCCCGCCCGCTCACGGAACCGGTCGGCGACGCGCTCTGGATCGGTCATGCCGCGGCGACCTGCCTTGCCCGCGCCATCGCGCGCGCCGTGTTCCACGCCGCCCCGGGCGGCCCACAACCCTGCTGGCAGGAGCGGTTCGGGCCCTGACCCCTTTCATCTTTCTTCAAATACGCAGATCCCGGCTCCGATGCGGGGCGCACGGTGGCGGGTGGAGCGATGCGTATTTTCGGAAAGATGAACTAGGAGACGCGCCTAGCGCAGCAGCCTGTCCACCAGCGGAGCCGCCGGGTCGGCCAGTTCCTCGATCACGTCGAAATGGTGCCGGTCCGGTGCCTCGACCAAGTCGCAGTCGCGCCGCTCGGCGAGCCAGCGTGCTTGATCGATGAAGGCAGGGCGTTCGGCCGCGCCGACCCAGACCGTCATAGGCAGATCGACCTGATCCAGCAACGCCGGGCTCTCGGCCACGGCCTCCTCTTCGTCGAGCCGCAGATCCTCGTTCATCGTGGCCCCCATGAGCGGGCGCAGATCCGACAGGGGCGAGATCGGTACGATCCGCGTCACCCGGCCGCGCCAGCCGGGGGTGAGATCGGCGCAGGCCATCCGCGCCACCAGATGCCCGCCCGCCGAATGCCCGGTGAGCCTGAGCGGTCCCGGCACGGCATCGGCCACCGCGCCGATGGCAGCCTCGATCTCGCGCGTCATCGCGCCGATCCGTGCCTCGGGCGCCAGCGTGTATGAGGGCATCGCCACGGCCCAGCCCCGCGCCAATGCGCCCGCCGCCAGATGCGACCAAGCGCTCTTGTCGAACGCCCTCCAGAAACCGCCATGCACGAAGACCACCGCGCCCTGCGCCTCGCCTTCGGGCCGAAACAGGTCGAGCCGTTGCCGCGCCCCATCGCCATAGGCGATCTCCTGCGGCGGGTGGTTTTCGCGGAACGCGGCGGCGGCGGCGGCCCAGCGCGCGGGGTATTCCATGCCGCCGGGGATGTGGCTGGCATTGGCATAGGCTTCATCGATTTCGGCACGGCTCTGCCCATGCGCCCCGGTGCGGTTCTCGGTCATTTCGTTCCTCCCTGTCAGGGGGCTGGACCCGCCCTACCCTCGCGGTGAAGGATGCGCCCGAACTCCTGGAGGAAAAGTCATGCTCGACGACCGCACCGACATCAAGTCACTGCTCCGCCGCCCCGATCTCGTTCGCGACCGCGCCTTTCTCGGCGGCAAGTGGGTCGCCGCCAAGGACGGCAAGACCTTCGACGTCACCAACCCGGCGCGCGGCGACGTTCTCGCCTCGGTCGCCGATCTGAGCCGGGCCGAGATCGCGCAGGCCATCGACATCGCCCACGAGGCGCAAAAACCCTGGGCCGCCAGGACCGGCAAGGACCGCGCCAAGATCCTGCGCCGCTGGTACGACCTGATGATGGAGCATCAGGAGGATCTGGCGATCCTGATGACCGCAGAGCAGGGCAAACCCTTGGCCGAGAGCCGGGGCGAGGTGGCCTATGGCGCCAGCTTCGTCGAATGGTTCGGCGAGGAGGCCAAGCGGGTTTATGGCGAAACCATCCCCGGCCACATGCCCGACAAGCGGATCACCGTGATCCGCCAGCCGATCGGCGTCGCCGCCGGGATCACGCCGTGGAACTTCCCCAACGCGATGATCGCGCGCAAGGTGGCCCCGGCGCTGGCCGCGGGCTGCTCTTTCGTGATCCGCCCCGCCTCGCTCACCCCGCTCTCGGCGCTCGCCATGGCGGTGCTGGCCGAGGAGGCCGGCGTGCCCGAGGGCGTGTTCTCGGTGGCCACCTCCTCCGCTGCCTCGGAAGTGGGCAAGGAGTTCTGCGAGAACCCCAAGGTCCGCAAGCTGACCTTCACCGGCTCCACCGAGGTCGGCCGCATCCTGCTGCGCCAAGCCGCCGACCAAGTGATGAAGTGCTCGATGGAGTTGGGCGGCAACGCGCCCTTCATCGTGTTCGACGACGCCGATCTCGACGCGGCGGTCGAGGGCGCGATCCAGTGTAAGTTCCGCAACAACGGCCAGACCTGCGTCTGCGCCAACCGGATCTACGTCCAGAAGGGCGTCTATGACGAGTTCGCCAAGCGCCTGAAGGTCGCGGTCGAGAAGCTGCGCGTAGGCGACGGGCTGTCCGAAGGCACCGATCTCGGACCGCTGATCGAGCCCTCGGCCATCGACAAGGTGCGCGATCACCTGAAGGACGCGCTCGATCACGGCGCGACGCTGCTCACCGGCGGCGAGGCGCATGATCTCGGCGGCCAGTTCTTCCAGCCCACCGTCGTCACCGGCGCGAAACAAGGCATGAAGGTCGCCCATGAGGAAACCTTCGGTCCCTTTGCGCCGCTATTCGCCTTCGAGGATGAGGCAGAGGTGATCGAGATGGCGAACGACACGATCTTCGGCCTCGCCTCGTATTTCTACGCCAAGGATCTGAGCCGCGTGACCAAGGTGGCCGAGGCGCTGGAATACGGCATCGTCGGGGTGAACACCGGCATCATCTCGACCGAGGTCGCGCCCTTTGGCGGGGTCAAGCAGTCGGGGCTGGGCCGCGAGGGCTCGCGGCATGGAATCGACGACTATCTGGAGATGAAATACATCTGCAGCTCGATCTGATCCGTCCGAGAAGGCGGCATCGCGATGCAGATGCCGCCTGCTTGCCGGGCATCCGTGCCACTTCCTCGCGCGGATGCCCGAACTTTAGCGAAGGGGCCCGCCTGCCACACATTGCCGTCGCGTCAATGTCGTAGTTCTTCGGCACCATACGAGATGACGCCCGATGCGGCCCCGTGGCGTCGTCTTGACGAGTGACCTTGGTAACGCGTGGCGCGGAAGCCCGGTCTTCGGGCTTCCGCGTGCCATCACGTCAGGGAAGTTCCGCCGCCGGGATGATCGGAAAGAACATGCCGTTCGACCGCACGCCGAACCAGTCCTCGCCCTCATGCGGCGCGGTTTCGCCCAGTTCCACCAGCCGGTAGAAGCTCTTGCGGTCGATCAGCGCCTCCAGCCCCGACCGGATCTCGATATAGGGCGCGGGCTCCCCCGTTTCCGGGTCGCGGGCCACCCGGATCGGATGCTCAGGCCCCGCCACCGCCGTCTCGTCGAGATTGGTGGTGAAGCGCAGCCCCTCTCCCTCCCGCGCGACATCGACCGCGACGAAGGGCGCGTCGTCGACGGTGATGCCCACCTTTTCGACCGGGGTGACGAGGTAGTGCCTGTCGCCCTCGCGCTTGAGGATCGAGGCGAAAAGCTTGACCATGCGTTCGCGGCCGATCGGAGTGCCCTCGTGAAACCAGGTGCCGTCGCGCGCGATCCGCATGTCGAGATCGCCGCAATAGGGCGGATCCCACAAATGTACCGGCGCCGGGCCGCGCGCGCCGGCGCGGCTTGCCGCCGATGCGAGGTTTTCCGCCGAAGGCGCTTCGGTCGTCTCACTGTTCTTTGTGTTTGCCATCGCGACCCGCCACGGTATCTGCTGGGACTGCAATGCTAGACCAGGACGGGAGTGCTGTCATGCCAGAGCAGGTGAGCGACGCCGATCTTCTCGCCGAAATCGAGCGCCTCGGCGACCGTCTCGCGCAGGCCCGCGACAGCGTGGCGCGGCGCTTCGTCGGGCAGGAACGCGTGGTCGGGCTGACGCTTTCGGCGCTATTGTGCGGCGGCCACGCGCTGCTTGTCGGCCTGCCTGGCTTGGGCAAGACCCGGCTTGTCGACGCGCTCTCGACGGTAATGGGGCTCGCGGAAAGCCGAATCCAGTTCACCCCCGACCTGATGCCCGCCGACATCCTCGGCTCCGAGGTTCTTGAGACCGGCGCCGACGGCAGCCGCGCCTTCCGCTTCATCGAGGGTCCGGTGTTCTGCCAACTGCTGATGGCCGATGAGATCAACCGTGCCTCGCCCCGCACCCAGTCGGCGCTCCTTCAGGCGATGCAGGAGCGCGAGGTGACGATCGCCGGGCAGCACCGGCCGCTGGGCCGCCCGTTCCACGTTCTGGCCACGCAGAACCCGCTGGAGCAGGAGGGCACCTACCCGCTGCCCGAGGCGCAGCTCGACCGGTTCCTGTTCCAGATCGACGTGCCCTACCCGACCCGCGACACGGAGCGCGCGATCCTTCTGGCCACCACCGGCATCGAGGAGGCCGAGGCCGAGCCGGTCTTCACCGCGCAGGAATTGCTGGAGGCGCAGCGCCTGCTGCGCCGCATGCCGGTGGGCGAAGGCGTGATGGAGCTGATCCTCGACCTGGTGCGCGCCTGCCGTCCAGACGAGCCCGAGGCGCTGCCGGAGTTGCGGCAATCGGTGAGCTGGGGGCCGGGGCCGCGCGCGGCGCAGGCCCTGATGCTCGCGGTGCGCGCCGAAGCACTGCTCGACGGCCGCCTGGCGCCGGGACCGCAGGACGTGGCGCGGCTGGCGGTGCCGGTGCTGGAGCACCGCATGGCGCTGGGCTTCGCCGCCCGGGCGCGGGGCGAAAACCTGCCCGCATTGATCGAGAGCGTGGCGGAGAGGGTGACGCGGGCCGAGGCGGCCGCGTGAGCGCCAGCCCCGCCACGACCACGGCCCCTCTCGGCCTGCGCGGCCGGGCGGAGGACCTCGCGAGCCCGCTGCCGCCGCTCCTGGCCGAGGCCGAACAGCTGGCCCAGACCGTGCTGATGGGCGAGCATGGCCGCAGGCGGGCCGGCGCGGGCAGCAATTTCTGGCAATACCGCGCGGCGCAGCCGTACGACACCGCGCGCGCCATCGACTGGCGTCGCTCGGGCCGGGCCGATCAGGCCTTCGTACAGGAGAAGGAATGGCAGATCGCGCAGAGCGTCGCGCTCTGGGTCGATGACGGGGCCTCGATGGGCTTTGCCTCGACGCCGAAGCTGCCCCCCAAAAGCGACCGCGCCCGGCTCATCGCGCTGGCCATCGCGGTAGTGCTGACCCGCGGCGGCGAGCGGGTGGGCCTCGCCGATGCGCGGCTGCCGCCGCGCCGTGGCCGCGGACAGCTGTCGCGGCTGGCGCAACTCCTGTCGCAGGACACGGCCGAGGATCACGGTGCCCCCGAGGCGAAAGGCCTCGCGCCGCAAAGCCGGGCGGTGCTGGTCTCGGATTTTCTCGGGCCGGTCGAGCCGGTCGAGACGATGCTTACCGCCGCGGCCGATCGCGGCGTGCGCGGCGCGCTCCTTCAGGTGCTCGACCCCGCCGAAGAGGCGTTTCCCTATGATGGCCGTACCATCTTCGAAAGCATGTCGGGCGCGCTGCGCCACGAGACCCTGAAGGCTGGCGATCTGCGCGACCGCTATCTCCAGCGGCTGGCCGAGCGTCGTGACCGGCTGGCCGATCTGGCCCGCGCCACCGGCTGGCAATTCTCGACCCACCGCACATCCGATAGCGCCGCCTCGGCGCTGCTGTGGCTCTATGCCGCGCTGGAGCGGCGCTGATGTGGAGCCTCGGCCCGGTCGGCTTTCTCTCGCCCTGGCTGCTGGCAGGGCTGGTGCTGTTGCCGGTGCTGTGGCTGATCCTGCGCGCCGTGCCGCCCGCGCCGCTGCGCCGCCGTTTCCCGGGGGTCGCGCTGCTTCTGGGCCTCGACGACCGCGAGAGCCAGTCCGACCGCACGCCGTGGTGGCTCCTGCTGCTGCGCATCCTTGCCGTCGCCGCCGCGATCATCGGTTTCGCGGGGCCGGTGCTGAACCCGTCCGAGCGCGCCGCGCCGGGCAGCGGTCCGCTGCTGATCCTCGCCGACGCCACATGGGCCGATGCGCGTGACTGGCCGGCCCGCGCGGCCCGGATCGAAGCGCTGCTGGGCGAGGCGCGCCGCGCCGGTCGCCCCGCCGCTTTGGTGGCGCTGACCGATCCGCCGCCCGAGACGCGATTCGATCCCGCGGAAGCGGTGCTGGCCAGCCTGCCCGGCGTCGCGCCGCGGCCATGGCAACCCGATCCGGCCGCGCTCGCTGACTGGGCCGAAACGCTGGAGGGGCGGTTCGAGACGGTCTGGCTCTCCGACGGTCTCGCCCGTGGCAGCCGCGACACCCTTCTGACCGTGCTTGAAACGCATGGCCCGGTCCGAGTGATCCAGACCCCGCGCCGGATCGCGGCGCTGCGGCCGCCGCAACTCGACGGCACCGCCATCGCGCTGGAGGCCGTGCGCACGCCAAGCGGCGGCGCCGAGAGCGTGACCGTCGCCGCGCATGGTCTCGACCCGGCCGGGATCGAGCGCCGCCTCGCCGCCGCTACGCTCGACTTCGCACCCGGCAATGCGGTGGCGCGAGCCGATCTGTCGCTGCCGCCGGAACTGCGCAACCGCGTCACCCGCTTCGAGATCGATGGCGCGCGCTCCGCCGCCGCGGTGGCGCTCACCGACGATGCGCTCCGGCGGCGCGAGATCGGCCTCGTCGAAAGCCGCGAGTCGCGCGAATCCACCGAGCTGATGTCGCCGCTGCATTACCTGCGCGTGGCCTTGGAGCCGCAGGCCGATCTTGTCTCGGGCGACCTGCCGGCGCTGATCCCCGCCAATCCGGACGTGATCGTCCTCGCGGATGCCGGCAGCCTGCCGCCCGCCGAGGCCGAGGCGCTGCAGGCATGGGTGGAGGATGGCGGGCTGCTGCTGCGCTTTGCCGGGCCTAGGCTCGCCGCCTCGGATGCGGGCCGCGACGGCGACGATCCCCTGATGCCGGTGCGGCTGCGCGCTGGCGGCCGCTCGGTCGGCGGCAGCATGAGCTGGGGCGAGCCCAAGACCATCGCCCCCTTCGCGGCCGACAGCCCGTTCCATGGCCTCGCCGTGCCCGACGACGTGACCGTACGCGCGCAGGTCGTTGCCCAGCCTGGCCCCGATCTGGCCGCCCGCGTCATCGCCCAGCTTTCGGACGGCACGCCACTGGTCACCCGCAAGCCGCTCGGCGACGGTCAGGTGGTGCTGATGCATGTCACCGCCAATGCCGAGTGGTCATCGCTGCCACTGTCGGGGCTGTTCGTGTCGATGCTCGAGCGGCTCGCCATCTCGGCCCGGGCCGATGCGGACGCCGGCGCGGACCTCGCGGGGACGACCTGGCAGCCGGTCGAGGTGATGGACGCCGAGGGCCGCCTGACCGGGACCGACACCCGCGCCGCCGTGGCGGGCGAGGATCTCGCGAAGGGCGATCTGGGTTCCGAATTGCCGCCGGGCCTCTACGAGGGCGAGGCTGGGCGCTACGCGCTCAACGTCACCCGTGCCGACACCACGCTCGCGCCGGCCCGCTGGCCCGCCCGCATCGCGGTCGAGGGGCTCGACCGCCCGGCCGAACGGCCGCTGGGCGGGCTGCTGCTGGCGCTGGCCGTGGCGCTGATGGCCATCGACGCCGTCGCCTCGCTGCTGGTCGGCGGCCGGCTGCGCGGCCTGCGGGCCGCATCCGTGGTGCTGGCACTGCTGCTGGCGCCGGTCCCGCCGGCCGAGGCACAGGAGGGCACCGCCCCCGCAACGCCGCCGGTCAACACGCCCCCTTCCGGCTCCGCCGCCGCCGAACCACCGATGGACCCGCAGGCCGAAGACTTTGCCCAAGCCGCCACCGGCTCCGTCGTGCTGGGGCACATCCTGTCCGGCGATCCGGCCGTGGACGATATTGCCCGCGCTGGGCTCGAAGGGCTCGGCCGAACGCTGTGGCAGCGCACCTCGGTCGAGCCCGCCGCCCCGATGGCGGTCGATCCCGAGACCGACGAGCTGGCCTTCTTCCCCCTACTCTACTGGCCGATCACTGCTACGACGCCCATTCCTTCGGGGGCTGCCTATGACAAGCTCAACGCCTATCTGCGCGGCGGCGGGATGATCGTCTTCGACACGCGCGACGCCGGAATCGCGGGGCTCGGCACGACCACGCCCGAGGGCCGCCGCCTCCAGGCCATCGCCCGCCCGCTCGACGTGCCGCCGCTCTCGCCGGTGCCAGAGGACCACGTGCTCACGCGCACCTTCTACCTGCTGCAGGATTTCCCGGGCCGCCATCAGGGCCGCGACGTCTGGGTCGAGGCGGCGCCGGACGAGGAGCCGACCCCCGGAATGCCGTTCCGCAACCTCAACGACAACGTGACCCCTGTGGTGATCGGTGGCAATGACTGGGCCTCGGCCTGGGCGATGGACGAGATCGGCATGCCGCTCTACCCGGTCGGGCGCGGCATGGCAGGCGAGCGCCAGCGCGAGATGGCCTATCGCTTCGGGGTGAACCTCGTGATGCATGTGCTCACCGGCAACTACAAATCCGATCAGGTCCACGTGCCGGCGCTGCTCGAGAGGCTTGGCCAGTGAACGGCACGGTGATCTTCGACCCGCTGCTGCCATGGCCTGCGCTTTGGGCGCTTGCGGCGCTGACCGTTCTCGTGGTCGCGCTGGCGCTGTGGCGCGGCCTGCCGGGATGGTGGCTGCGGGCGCTCGCCGGGCTCGCTCTGCTGGCGGGTCTCGCCAACCCGGCGCTGCAGCGCGAGGAGCGCCAGCCGCTCTCGGACATCGTGATCGCCGTCGTGGACGAAAGCGCGAGCCAGACCCTGTCGGATCGCGCCGAGCAGACCGAGGCCGCACTCGAGGCGCTGCAGGGCCGGATCGCGGCACGCGAGAACACCGAGCTGCGCGTGGTGCGCCTCGGCGACGCCCCGGAGGATGGCGGCACCAAGCTGATGACCGCGCTCTCCGAGGCCTTGGCCGAAGAGCCCGCGGGTCGGGTCGCGGGCATCGTCATGCTGACCGACGGGCGGCTGCACGACGCCGCCCGTGCCCCCGACCTGCCCGCCCCCGCGCATGTGCTGCTGTCGGGGCGCGACAGCGACTGGGACCGCCGCGTCGTGGTGCGCAACGCCCCGGCCTTCGCGATTCTCGGCGAGGAGGTGGAGCTGACCCTGCGGGTCGAGGATAGCGGCGCGGCGCCACAGAGCGCCGGGCCGGTGCCGCTCACCATCGCCATCGACGGCGGCGAGCCGATGCGTTTCGAAGTACCGCTCGGGCGCGACATCCGGCTTCCGGTCGCGCTGCCGCATGGCGGCATGAACGTGCTGCAATTCGCCACGCCGGAGGTCGAGGGCGAACTGACCGTGCGCAACAACGAAAGCGTCGTGCAGATCAACGGCGTGCGCGACCGGCTGCGCGTGCTTCTGGTCTCGGGCGAGCCCTATGCGGGCGAACGGACCTGGCGCAACCTTCTGAAATCCGACCCTTCGGTCGATCTGGTGCATTTCACCATCCTGCGCCCGCCCGAGAAACAGGACGGGGTGCCGGTCGAGGAGCTGTCGCTGATCGCCTTTCCGACCCGCGAGCTGTTCATCGAGAAGATCGACGAGTTCGACCTGATCGTCTTCGACCGCTACCGCAGACGCGGCATCCTGCCCTCCGACTACTTCGCCAACGTCGCGCGCTACGTCGAAGAGGGCGGCGCGGTGCTGGTCACCGCCGGGCCGGAATATGCGGGCGCCGACAGCATCTATCGCAGCCCGCTGGGCTTCGTCCTGCCCGGCATGCCCAGCGCCCGCGTGGTCGAGCGCGCCTTTCGCCCCGAGTTGACCGAGCTGGGTGCGCGCCATCCCGTCACCTCCGGCCTCGCCGACCCGTGGCTCGAGGCCGGGGCCGATCCGCTCGCCCCCGACTGGGGCCGCTGGTTCCGGCAGATCGAGATCGAGCCGACCCAGAGCGCCACCATCGCCCTGACCGGGCCGGGCGAGCGGCCGCTTCTGGCGCTTGATCGGGTCGGCGAGGGTCGCGTCGCGCTCCTGGCCTCGGATCAGGTTTGGCTCTGGGGGCGCGGCTATGATGGCGGCGGCCCGCAGCTCGACCTGCTGCGCCGTCTCGCGCACTGGATGATGAAGGAGCCCGAGCTCGAGGAAGAGGCGCTCTGGGCGGAGCCCTCGGGGCTCGTCATGCGCATCGTGCGCCGCTCGCTCGCCCAGGAGATCGGCCCCGTCACGGTGACCGCCCCGGATGGCAGCGAAACCGAGGTCGAGCTCGAGGAGGTCGAGCCAGGGCGTTTCGAGGCGCTGTGGGGCGCGCCGCGCATGGGGCTCTACCGCCTGTCGGAAGGCGAGCAGGAGGCGGTGATCGCGCTCGGTCCGGCCGCGCCGCGCGAGTTCGAGGACACCATCGCCAGCGCCGTGGCGCTGGAGGACACCGTGTCGAAAACGCGCGGCGGCATCGTGGCGATGGAGGACGGAATGCCGGCGCTGCGGGACGTGCGCCCCGGTCGACCGGCCGCGGGACGCGGATGGATCGGGCTGACCCCGCGCGGCGCCTACCGCACGCTTGATCTCACGGTGATCCCGCTCGTCCCCGCCTGGGCATTGCTGCTGCTGGCGGCGGCGCTGATGCTGGGCGCTTGGCTGCGCGAGGCGCGGCGCTAGTCCGAAAATTCGGGATTTGCGTATTTGGAGAAAGATGAGCCGGACTGGCGCACCCTCTGCTTCATCTTTCCCAAATACGCGCGAGGGGCCGCGCAGCGGCGGGGGCGGCAGCCCCCTCAGCTTTGTTCCAGAAGCACCGCGCGGGGAACCGAGGCGAACTCCCGGCTCCACAACACCCACAATACCGCCGCCATGGCGAGGATCAGCGCCCAGCCGCCCAGCAACCAGGCCAGCGCGCCGAGCGCGAAATACATGGCCCTCAAGCCGCGATTGAAGTTCCACGCCGCGCGGATGTTAAGCTCCGCCGCCTGCATCGCGCGTGGAAGGGCGCGCGGGTCCTCGGCGGCGTTGGGCACCGAAGCCATCAGCACCGAGCAATAGCCGAAGATCCGATGGGCCCAGACGAATTTCAGGAAGGCATGCGTCAGCAACAGTGCCACCGGCAGCAGCTTGATCTGCCATAGCACATCCGGCTGGCGGTCCTGGCCGAAGCCCTCTGCCACACCCTGCAATGGCTCGGTATTGCCGATCAGCGCCAACACGCCGCCCACCGCCAGAAGGCAGGTCGAGGCGAAGAAGGAGGTGCCCTGCCGCAAGCTGCCCATGATCGTCGCGTCGAAGATCCGGTTTCCGCGCAGCACGAATTCGCGCATCCACTCACGCCGGTGCTCGGCCATCAGCACCGTCACCGAGGGGCGCCGTCCCGGATGCTCGATGCGCCAGCCAATGAGCCAGTAGCCCACCAGCATAAGCGCGAGCCCGAGGGTATCGAACAAGGTGAGATGCGGCAGGCTGGCAAGCGGATCCATGCCGCGCAACCTAGCGACGCTGCAGGGCGCTTGCCATGGGGCAGTTTTGGTTATATTTCCTTACCAATCCCTGACAGACCCTTGCGAGATTGGAGGCGCGAGCCATGCAGATGCCATCTCCCGACGCCCGCATCATGGCCCGGAAGGCACAGGTCGTGCAGCGCCTGACCGAGGCGTTGGGCGAGAGGGGCGTGATTCACGATCCTTCCGAAACCCGCGCCTATGAATGCGATGCGCTCACCGCCTATCGCTGCCCGCCGCTTTGCGTGGTGCTGCCCTCGACCACCGAGGAGGTCTCGGCGGCGCTCAGGATCTGTCACGAGGAGAACGTGCCGGTGGTGCCGCGCGGCTCCGGCACCTCGCTCGCGGGGGGCGCGCTGCCGACCGCCGATTCCGTGATCCTGGGCGTGTCGCGGATGAACCGGGTGCTCGAAACCGATACCGCCGACCGGATCATCCGGGTGCAGACCGGGCGCACGAATCTGAGCGTTACCGGCGCGGTGGAGGAGTTGGGCTTCTTCTATGCCCCCGACCCCTCCTCGCAGCTTGCCTGCGCCATCGCCGGCAACATCGCGATGAATTCCGGCGGCGCGCATTGCCTGAAATACGGGGTGACCACCAACAACCTGCTCGGCGTCACCATGGTGCAGATGGACGGCACCGTGGTCGAGATCGGCGGCGCGCATATGGATGCGGGCGGGCTCGACCTCCTGGGCGTGATCTGCGGCTCCGAGGGACAGCTCGGCGTCGTCACCGAGGCGACGCTGCGCATCCTGCCCAAGCCCGAGGGCGCGCTGCCCGTGCTGATGGGCTACGACAGCGCCGAGGCGGCGGGCGCCTGCGTCGCCGACATCATCAAGGCGGGCGTTCTGCCGGTGGCGATCGAATACATGGACCGTCCCTGCATCCGCGCCTGCGAAGCCTTCGCCAAGGCGGGCTACCCCGATTGCGAGGCGCTTTTAATCGTCGAGGTCGAGGGCTCGGCCGATGAGATCAACCATCAGCTCGAGACGATCCTGAAGATCGCCCGCGACCACGACCCGGTCGAGATCCGCGCGGCGCAAGACGCCGACGAGGCGGCGCGGATCTGGCTGGGGCGCAAATCCGCCTTCGGCGCGATGGGCCAGATTAACGACTACATGTGCCTCGACGGCACGATCCCGGTCTCGGCCCTGCCCGAGGTGCTCAAGCGCATCGGCGAGTTGAGCGACCAGTACGGGCTTGGCGTCGCCAACGTGTTCCACGCGGGCGACGGCAACATGCATCCGCTGATCCTGTTCGACGCGAACAAGGAAGGCGATCTGGAGAAATGCGAGGAGATGGGCGCCGACATCCTGCGGCTTTGCGTCGAGGTCGGCGGCTGCCTGACCGGTGAGCACGGAGTCGGCGTGGAAAAGCGCGACCTGATGACGGTGCAGTTCGAACCGCAGGATCTCGAGGCGCAGATGAAGGTGAAGGACGTGTTCGACCCGAAATGGCTGCTGAACCCCGCCAAGGTGTTTCCGCTGGCGGCCAGCGAAGGACGCCGGGCATGATCCGCCCCGGATCAGAGGCCGAGTTGGCCGAAGCGCTGCGCGACGCGACCGGTCCGCTCTCGGTGCGCGGCGGCGGCACGCGCGGGCTGCTGCCCGATGGCACGCCTCTCTCCACCTCGGCCCTGTCGGGCATCACCCTGCACGACCCGGCGGCGCTGACGCTGGTGGCACTGGCGGGCACGCCGGTGGAGGAGATCGACGCGGCGCTGGCCAAGGCCAACCAGCGGCTTGCCTTCGAGCCGATGGATCATCGCGCGCTGCTGGGCACAACCGGCACCCCGACCATCGGCGGCGTCGTCGCGGCCAACGTGTCGGGTCCGCGCCGGATGCAGGTCGGTGCGGCGCGCGACCACTTGCTCGGGCTGCGCTTCGTCGATGGCGAGGGCACGGTGGTCAAGAATGGCGGCCGGGTGATGAAGAACGTTACCGGCTACGATCTCGCCCGCCTCGTCGCGGGCAGCCGCGGCGCGCTGGGCGTGATCACCGAGGTCGCGCTCAAGGTGCTGCCGGGGACCGAAACCGCTGCCAGCTTGGTGATCCGCGGCCTCGACGATGCCACGGCGGTTCGGGCGATGTCCGAGGCGCTGGGCACGCCCTTCGAGGTGTCGGGCGCCGCGCATGACCCGCAGGCGCAAGGCGGGGCGCGCACGGTGCTGCGGATCGAGGGCTTTGCTCCCTCGGTAGAATATCGTTGCCGGGCGCTGGCCGAGCGGCTGGCGTCGCACGGCGCCTGGGAGGTCGAGACCGACCGCGAGGCGGTGCGCGTCGATTGGCGCGGCATCCGCGACGTCGCCCCCTTCCACGGTACCGCCGGCGATGTCTGGCGCGTCTCGGTACGCCCGAGCCAAGCCGCCGAGCTCGTGGCCCGCGCCGGGGCCGAGCAAGCCTTCTACGACTGGGGCGGCGGTCTGATCTGGCTGCGCTGCGCCGAGGGAGACGACCTGCGGGCGCGGCTCGGCCGCTATGACGGCCATGCGACGCTGGTGCGCGCCGCCCCGGAAACCCACGCGAAGCTGCACACGCTGCAGCCCGAGCCGCTGGCGGTACAGGCGCTGACCCGCGGCCTGCGCGAGACATTCGACCCGCGCGGCATCCTCGCCGCCTGACGGAGACCACATGCAGACCAGTTTCACCCCCGAGCAGCTGCGCGATCCAAAGATCGCCGAGGCCAACGCGATCCTGCGATCCTGCGTGCATTGCGGCTTCTGCACGGCGACCTGCCCGACCTATCAGGTGCTGGGCGACGAGCTGGACAGCCCGCGCGGCCGGATCTACCTGATCAAGGACATGCTCG
Source organism: Limimaricola soesokkakensis (assembly GCF_900172345.1). Taxonomy (GTDB): domain Bacteria; phylum Pseudomonadota; class Alphaproteobacteria; order Rhodobacterales; family Rhodobacteraceae; genus Limimaricola; species Limimaricola soesokkakensis. Next base: position 46,468 of record NZ_FWFY01000007.1, on the reverse strand, counting down.
AAAACGAGCGCGTCCCCGACGACAAGACGGTCACCCATCTCGACCGCTGCCTCGGCTGCCTCGCCTGCATGACCACCTGTCCCTCGGGCGTGCATTACGGCCACCTGATCGACCAGGCCCGCGGCTATATCGAGAAGAATTACGAACGGCCGATGATGGACCGTTTCCTGCGCTGGGTGCTGGCGCGGATCCTACCCTATCCGGGCCGGTTCCGACTGGCGCTTCTGGCCGCGAAGCTCGGCAAGCCGTTCAAGGGGTTGATGCCCGACCGCCGGCTGCGCGCGATGCTGGAGATGGCTCCCGCAAAGATCCCCCCGGTGTCGCGCAACGACGATCCGCAGGTGTTCCCCGCCATGGGCGAGCGGCGGTTGCGCGTGGGTCTGTCGATCGGCTGCGCCCAGCGCGCGCTCGACACCGAGATCAACGACGCGACGATCCGGCTTCTCACCCGGCTGGGCTGCGAGGTGGTGATCCCCGAGGGCGTCGGCTGCTGCGGCGCGCTGACCGAGCACATGGGCAAGCATGGCGAGGCGCGCGGTACCGCAGCCAAGCTGATCCGGTCGATGGCGTCGATCGAGGGACTCGACGCCGTGGTGATCAACACCTCGGGCTGCGGCACCACGATGAAGGATTACGGCCACATGTTCGTGGGCCACGAGATGGAGGCCGAGGCCGCGCGGATCGGCGGGCTGTGCCGCGACGTGTCGGAGATCGTGGCCGAGCTGGGCCTGCCCGAAGGCGCGAAGGCCGCGCCCCTGCGCGTGGCCTATCACGCCGCCTGCTCACTGCAGCACGGCCAGAAGCTGAAGGCCGGACCGAAGAACCTGCTGAAGCAGGCGGGGTTCGAGGTGCTCGAGCCCGCCGACAGCCACCTGTGCTGCGGCTCGGCGGGCACCTACAACCTGATGCAGCCCGAGATTTCCGCCGAGTTGCGCGACCGCAAGGTCGAGACTCTGGAGGTGCTGAAGCCGCAGGTGATCGCCGCCGGCAACATCGGCTGCATGATGCAGATCGGCCGCGGTACCGGCGTGCCGGTGGTACATTCCGTGCAGCTTCTCGACTGGGCGACCGGCGGGCCGCAACCTCCCGCGATTTCGAAACAATCGGCTTGATTGCCCTTTGAAGCCATCGCCGTCTGGCCTAGTCTCGCCTGCGAACCGGGTGCTCCCTGCCCGGCGACCCGAAGGAGGGCAGATGCGGCAGGCCATCGCGGTCGCCTTGCTGGTTCTGGTGGCGCTGTCGCTGCCGGTGCGCGCGGATCGTCACGATCTCGTCGAGATGGTGACGGGCGATGACGCGCGCGGCTGGGAGGCTGTGGGGCGTCTCGATCTCGGAGGCCGCGGCTTCTGCACGGGGGCGCTGATCGCACCCGACCTCGTGCTCACCGCCGCGCATTGTCTTTACGACCGCGACAGCGGCGATCGGATCGATCCGTCCGAGATCGAGTTCAAGGCCGGGATGCGGGGCGGCCGGGCTCTGGCCTACCGCTCGGTGCGCCGGGCACTGGCCCCGGAAGGATACGCCTTCGTCGGCACCGGATCCGGCGCGGCCAGCGCCGAGGACGTGGCACTTCTCGAACTCGCGCAGCCGATCCGCTCGGCCCGCATCACCCCGTTCGAGACGTTGGAAGGGGTGGTCGCGGGCGCCGAGGTCGGCGTGGTCTCCTACGCGCATGACCGAGCCGAGGCACCGTCGCTGCAGGAGACCTGCGACGTGCTGGGCGAGGAGAACGGCCTTCTGGTGATGGGCTGCGATGTCGATTACGGCTCCTCGGGTTCGCCTGTCTTCAGCTTCGAGGGCGGCCGGGCGCGGATCGTTTCTGTGATCTCGGCCAAGGCCGAGATGGATGGCCGCAACGTTGCCATCGGCGTCGCGCTCGACCGGCCCCTGCCCGATCTGCGGGCCCGCATGGAGAGCGGCACCGGCGCCTTCGGCGGCCTGTCCACGGGTCAGGTCCGGGTGGTCGGCGCCGGCCAGAGAACCGAGATCGGCGCCCGCTTCATCCGCCCCTGAGATCGCGACCGCGGGGCTCTTGAAAGCCCGAAAATCCCCACCCACATTGCAGTTACGGAGCGCCAGACCGGGCTCCGGATCTCCGGCCCGTCCCCCGTCGGGAGGGCCATCACGACGTTATCGCTTTGAGACAGAGGATGACCATGATGCGTACGTTCGATCTTGCCCCGCTCTACCGTGCCACCGTGGGCTTCGATCAGGTTGCCGACCTGATGGACCGCGTGCTTGCCGGCGAGACCACGCAGAACAACTACCCGCCCTACAACATCGAGAAGACCGACGAGAGCGCCTGGCGCATCTCGATCGCCGTTGCCGGCTTTGGTGCCGACGACCTCGCCGTCGAGGTCCGCGAGAACGCCCTGATCGTGACCGCGCGCAAGGCCGAGGACGATCAGGAAGGCCGCACTTTCCTGCATCGCGGCATCGCGACGCGCGCCTTCGAGCGCCGCTTCCACCTTGCCGACCACGTGAAGGTGACGGGCGCCAGCCATCTCGACGGCATGTTGCATATCGACTTGGTCCGCGAGGTGCCCGAAGCGTTGAAGCCGCGCCGCATCGAGATCTCGAGCCAGAAGCCGCAGGACGCGAACCTGATCGAGGAGAAATCGGTCAACTGAGAATACGGTCGGGCACTCCAGCCGGCCGTGCGCGACGCGGTCGGTCGGTGAGGCGCCGGTCGTGACCGCACCGCGCGAGGGCGCGGGTCCGCAAGGGCCCGCGTCTTTTTCGTGGCGCGGTATACATCAGACAGAGCGCGTCCGGGCCGGCAAATAAAGGAAGGGCGGCCCCAAGGCCGCCCTTCCCGTATCATGGACGCCTTGTTTCAGAACGTCAGCGAATACTTGTCGCCCACGTCGGGCTTGTTCTCCGACAGGTTGCCCTTGGCGGTCTCGTAGAGGAACCGCGCGGCGGAGGTGGTCGAGGTCCAGACCTCGGCCGAGTTCAGCGTCAGGCATAGCAGCCGGATGTCGGGATCGCGGCGCCCATCCTCGAACCAGCTCGCGGCCACCTTCGACCACAGCTCGTCGAGCTTCTGCTCGTCATGGCTCAGCGTCAGCGTGCCGTGGACATGGGTGTAGATGCCATGTTCGTCGCTGGTCACCGCGAAGACCGCGTCCTGCGGACCGGTCTCGGCCCGCTCCGCCAGTTCGGTGCCGTCATGGCCGATGAACCACAGGCAGCCCGCTTCGGGGTCGGTGTAATGCGCCATCGGAATCAGCCGGTCGGTGCCCTTCAGCCCGATCAGCCCGGCATGCAGACCATCGATCCGCTTCCAGAACATTTCCACGCGCTTCTCTTGGCTGTGCTCGCCCATCATTGAATCCTCGTGCTGGACGGGCGGCCACGTTGCCGCCGCCCGCTTCGGCAAGGCAACGATGCGCGAGGGGCGCGGTTCCGTTCAGTGCGCCTCGGCCCAGGTCCGACCCTGCCCGCCCTCGGCCAGCAGCTGCACGTCGAGATGCACCGCGGGCCGCGCGGCGTTTTCCATCACCTCGCGGGCGATGGGGATCAGCGCATCGGCCTCGGCCTCGTCGACCTCAAACAGCAATTCGTCATGCACCTGCAACAGCATCCGCGCCGAAGGCACGGCGGCGATGGCATCGTCCATGCGGATCATCGCACGGCGGATGATGTCGGCCGCCGTGCCCTGGATCGGCGCGTTGATCGCGGCGCGCTTGGCGAACCCCGCCCCCGGCCCCTTGGCGTTGATCTCGGGCGTGTTGATGCGCCGCCCGAACAGCGTCTGGACATAGCCATTGGCCTTCGCGAAGGCGGTGGTCTCGTCCATGTAAGTGCGGATGCCTGGGAAACGCTCGAAGTAGCGGTCGATGAAGCCCTGCGCCTGCTCGCGCGGAATCCGCAGGTTGCGGGCGAGGCCGAAGCCCGAGATGCCGTAGATCACGCCGAAATTGATCGCCTTGGCCTGCCGCCGGATCTCGGGCGTCATCTCCTCGAGGGGCACGTTGAACATCTCCGACGCGGTGGCGGCGTGGATGTCCTGCCCCTCGCGGAACGCCTGTTTCAGCTCCTCGATCCCCGCCATGTGGGCAAGGATACGCAGCTCGATCTGGCTGTAGTCGAGCGAGACCAGCACCCGGCCCTTGGGCGCGACGAAGGCCTCGCGGATGCGGCGGCCTTCGTCGGTGCGGATCGGGATGTTCTGCAGATTCGGGTCGGTCGAAGCGAGGCGGCCGGTGTTGGCGCCCGCGATCGAATACGAGGTGTGCACCCGCCCGGTCTCGGGGTGGATGTGCTCCTGCAGGCTGTCGGTATAGGTCGATTTCAGCTTCGAGATCTGCCGCCAGTCGAGCACGAGGCGCGGTAGCTCGTGCTCGGTGGCGAGATCTTCGAGGATGTCGGCTCCCGTCGCATAGGCCCCGGTCTTGCCCTTCTTGCCGCCGGGCAGGCCGAGGTCGTCGAACAGGATCTCGCCCAGTTGCTTGGGGCTCCCGACATTGAAGGGGCGTCCGGCCTTCTCGTGGATTTCGGCCTCCAGCCCCGCCATCTTCTGCGCGAAGGCGTTGGACATGCGCGACAGCACCTCGCGGTCGACCTCGACGCCCGCCCGCTCCATCCGCGCCAGTACCGGCACCAGCGGGCGCTCCAGCGTCTCGTAGACGGTGGTGACGCGGTTGCGATGCAGTTCCGGCTTGAACCGCTTCCACAGGCGCAGCGTGATGTCGGCGTCCTCGGCCGCGTATTTCACCGCCTCGTCGATGCCGACCCGATCGAATGTCACCGCCGACTTGCCGGTGCCGATCACTTGCTTGATCGGGATCGGCAGATGGCCGAGATAGCGTTCGCTGAGCGTATCCATGCCGTGCCCATGCAGCCCCGCATGCATCGCGTAGCTCAGGAGCATCGTGTCGTCGAAGGGCGCCACGTCGATTCCGAGACCGGCGAATATCTTCAGGTCGTATTTCATGTTCTGGCCGATCTTGAGGATCGAGGTGTCCTCCAGCACCGGCTTCAGCATCGCCAGCGCCTCCTCCATCGGCATCTGCCCCGCGCAGAGCTGGGCACCCCCGAACAGATCGTCGCCGCCCTCGCTGTGGCACAGCGGGATGTAGCAGGCATGACCCGGTGTCAGCGCCAGCGAGATGCCGACGAGCTCGGCACGCATTTCGTCGAGGCTGGTGGTCTCGGTGTCGACCGCGACATGGCCCAGCTCGCGGATCGCGTCGATCCAGACCTGCAGCTCCTCGGCCGTCGTCACCTTCTGGTAGCCGGCATGATCGAAGGGGACCTCAGGCTCGGGCTCGACCGCCTCGGTCGCGGCCACCTCGGGCACCACCGGCGCCTCCTGCCCCAGTTTCTCGGCGACGCGGCGGGTGATGGTTCGGAACTCCATCTCGGCGAGAAAGCCCAACAGCGCCTCGGGGTCCGGCTCGCGGATCTCGAGATCGTCGAGCGTGAAGTCGAGCGGGCAGTCGCAATCCAGCGCCACCAGCTGCTTCGAGAGCCGGATTTGTTTTTCGTGCTCGATCAGCGTCTGGCGTCGCTTGGGCTGCTTGATTTCGCCGGCGCGCTCCAGAAGCGTCTCGAGATCGCCGAACTCGTTGATCAGGAGCGCCGCCGTCTTGATGCCGATGCCGGGCGCGCCCGGAACGTTATCGACCGAATCGCCCGCGAGCGCCTGCACGTCGACGACACGGTCGGGCCAGACGCCGAATTTCTCGAATACGCCGTCGCGGTCGATGCGGCGGCTCTTCATCGGGTCGAGCATTTCAACCCCGTCGCCGACGAGTTGCATCAGGTCCTTGTCGGATGAGATAATGGTGACGCGGCCGCCGGCGTCCCGGGCTTGGCAGGAAAGTGCTGCGATGATGTCGTCGGCCTCGAAGCCTTCCTTCTCCTTGCAGGCGATATTGAACGCCTCGGTGGCGCGACGCGTCAGCGGGATCTGCGGCCGCAGATCCTCGGGCATCGCCTCGCGATTGGCCTTGTAGAGGTCGTAGAGATCGTTGCGGAAGGTGTGGGAGCCCTTGTCGAAGATCACCGCGACATGGGTGGCGGCGTCGGGGCCAGTGTTGCCGTCGATATAGCGCTGCAGCATGTTGACGAAGCCCGACACCGCGCCGACCGGCAAACCGTCCGATTTGCGGGTCAGCGGTGGCAGCGCGTGATAGGCGCGGAAAATGAAGGCCGAGCCGTCGATCAGGTGCAGGTGGCACCCCTTGCCGAATTGCGTCATGCCCGCCCTCTTTCGCGATGTCGTGTCAATTCAAACCGAATTCTTGCAAGAATTCGGGCAATTTCCTTTGCAAGGAAATTGGGGCCGGAGCGCCCGCCTCAGCGGGTTTCGTTCTCCTGGCCCGAGCGATCCTGCCCGCGGGTGATGTCGTCCAGCCCCTCCGCGCCCTTCTCGGCGAAGTCACGGTGGATGTAGCGCGCGTCGCAATAGGAGCAGTCGACCCAGCCGGTATCGTGCGGGATCATCAGCCAGACGCGCGGATGGCCGAGCCCCGCGCTGCCGCCGTCGCAGGCGATGCGCCAGGTGTCGACGATCTTGGTCTCGGGCGCGGGAAGTGTCATGAGGGGCCTTGCCTTGCAAACGGGAGCGGCCGGGCATGGACCCGGCCCTGATCGCGCTACATTCTAGCCGCCCCGCCCGCAGGGACAAGACGCGAAAGGACACGAGCCATGACCGACGCCGCCATCGAGATCACCGGCCTGAAGAAGACCTATGCACCCAGCGCCAGATCTCCGGCCAAGCTGGCGCTCGACGGCGTCGACCTGTCGATCCCGGCGGGGTCGATCTTCGGCCTCCTGGGCCCCAACGGCGCCGGCAAGTCGACGATGATCAACATCATGGCCGGCTTGGTGCTCAAATCCGAAGGGCGGGTGAAGATCTGGGGCTTCGATCAGGATGTGAACCCGCGCCAGTCGCGCGCGGCGATCGGCGTGATGCCGCAGGAACTCGTCCTCGACCCGTTCTTCACACCGCGGGGCGCGCTCGACGTGCAGGCGGGGCTCTGGGGCGTGCCGAAATCCCAGCGTCGCACCATGGAGCTTCTCGACCTCGTGGGGCTTGCCGACAAGGCCGATGCCTATGCCCGTTCGCTCTCGGGCGGCATGCGGCGGCGGCTGCTGCTTGCCAAGGCGCTGGTGCACTCCCCCCGCGTGCTGGTGCTCGACGAGCCGACGGCGGGCGTCGACATCGAACTGCGCAACATGCTGTGGCGCAACGTCCGCAAGCTCAACGAGCAGGGCACGACGATCATCCTGACGACGCATTACCTCGAAGAGGCGCAGGAGATGTGCGACGAGATCGCGATCATCGACCAGGGCCGCGTCATCACCCGCGACACCACCGCGAACCTCGTGGGCCGGGTCAGCGGCAAGACGCTGGTGGTGACCCCCGAGGGCCCCGCCGCGATCCCGGCCCTGCCCGAGGGCGTCAGCGTTACCGAGCGGCCGGGCGGGGCGCTGGCCTTCAGCTATGACGCGTCGAAGATGGGCGCGGGCACGGTGCTCGACGCGATCCGCGCAGGCGGCATGCGGCTTTCGGACGTGAAGACCGAGGAGGCGGATCTGGAGGACGTGTTCCTGCAGCTGACCTCCAAGGCCAAGGAACCCGTCTCCGCCGCCTGAGGTTGCCCCTCCGCCGACAGGAGGGACCGCATGGAAGAAGAAACGCAGACCGCCCCGCGCGAGGACATCGACAGCTTCGCCGGTGTCGAGGCAGACACCGGCAACATATTCGAGAAGATCGACGCATGGGCCGACGGTTTCTTCCGGCTGCTGCCGAATATCGCCGTGGCGCTCGTGCTTCTGGTCCTCTTCTGGTTTCTCGCACGCGGCGCGGCGGCGCTGGTGCGCCGCTCCGGCAGGAAGCGCGGCCGCGACAACCTCGGGGACGTCGGTGCGAGCCTGCTGCGCTGGCTGGTGACGATCCTCGGCATCATGCTCGCCGTCACCATCGTCGCGCCCTCCATCTCGCCGGGCGATCTCTTCGCCGGCCTCGGGATCGGCTCGGTCGCGATCGGCTTCGCCTTCAAGGACATCCTGCAGAACATGCTGGCGGGCATCCTGATCCTGATCCGCCAGCCCTTCGAGGTGGGCGACCAGATCGTTTCAGGCGGGCACGAAGGCACGGTCGAGCGGATCGAGACCCGCGCCACGCTCATCAAGACCTATGACGGCCGCCGCGTGGTGATCCCGAACTCGGACATCTACACCGACGCGGTGGTGGTCAACACGGCCTTCGACAAGCGGCGCTCGCAGTACGACGTGCTGATCGGATGCTCCGACGATATCGACGGGGCCTGCGCGATCATGGTCGAGGCCGCGAGCCGCTGCGACGGCGTGCTGTCCGATCCCGCACCCGAGGCGATCCCGTGGGGCATGGACGCCGACGGCAACACGATCCGCCTGCGCTGGTGGACCGAACCCGCCCGTGCGAACGTGGTGCACGTCTGGGGCCGGGTGATCCGCGACACCTACAACGCGCTGAACGAGAAGGGCGTCGATCTGCCCTACCCGACCCGGATGGTGCTGTTCCACGACCAGACGGAGGCAACCGACGGCGACCGTACCGCCCAGCGCGAAGGCTGGCCCGCCAAGGGCGACAGCCCTGAGCCGCGCCGTATCGCCGATGCGATCCGCACTGCCGCCTCGCAGAAGCCCTGATCCCCTGCACCCCTCCCCGGTGACGGCGCAAACCCCCATGTCAGGGTCGCGCCGCCTGCCGGTCTCAGACGCGCTCCAGCATCCGGCCCAAGGGCCGACCGCCGAGGATGTGCACGTGGAAATGCGGCACCTCCTGCACGCCATGGGCACGGGCATTGGAGATCGCGCGGAAGCCGGCCTCGACATCCGCCTCCTCGCAGATCCGTGCCACCGCGCGGGTGAAGTCGAGGATCTCCGCGTCCGAGGCATCGCGCGCGAAGTGGTCGTAGCTGACATAGGCCCCCTTCGGGATCACCAGCACATGCACCGGCGCCTGCGGCGCGATGTCCTCGAAGGCGAGCGTGTGCTCGGTCTCGAGCACGGTCTTGTTGGGAATCTCACCGCGCAGGATCTTCGCGAAGATGTTCTGGTCGTCATAGTCGAAGCGCATCGCTTCCTCCTCAGTCGTCGAACAAGTGCGGCGTCCGCGCGATGCCCAGCGCAGTATCCGCCGGGATGTCGAGAAACGCCTGCAACGCCTTCGCGTTGTCCTCCGCGGGCGCGCCCTCGACAAGCCGGTAATGACGCGCGATGCCCGCCTCGCCCAAGGCGCGGCTCTCGCCATCGAACTGCCGGCGCAGCGTCGGCATCAGCAGATCGAGCCCCGCCTCGTCGGTATCCGCAAGCTTCAGGCGCTGCGCATGCAGGCGCAGATAGGCGTCGTCGATCCGCGTCGCGATCTCGAGAACGCGCAGATCGGTGCGGTCTTCCGTAAGCTCTTGGACCAGGTCGAGACGGCAGGGATCGATACAAATCGCCAGCCGCGCCAGGTCCTGTGCCTCGAACAGCACCCGCAGCATCGCCCGGGGGTGCCGCGATCGCTTGGCAAGGCCACGCTCGAAGCCGCCCAGCGGAGGCAACGCCGCCCCCTCCTCGTCGAAGACGTAGTCGAACACGGCGGGATCGCCCAGCTGCCTGATCATGCCCACCAGCCGCTTGGCCACGTGCCGCTTATGCGCGACGATCAGCAAAAGCTCGCGCCCGACCCCGACCCTGCCGCCGACCTCCCACGCCCGTGGCCCGTATCTTTCCCCGATCCGGCCGCGCCCGGTCAGGTAGTCATGCAGCCGCCGCCCGTCGCCGCCGCGTGGAAAATCGCGTCGCTGCGATGCCCACAGCTCCGAAAGCCGCGCCCGCAGCCGCGTCGCGCACGGGCTGATCTTGCGTGCAAAGAGCGCGTTCTGTGCCAGCAGCATCTCGTGATGGTCGTCGTGGAAGCTCGCGGGCATGCCGTAATCGGTGAAGGCGAGAAAGGTCGGGCTGCGCGATCGGATCTCTTCGCGGGGCACGAGGTGGCGCACCAGCGTCTGGAACAGCGTTTCGTCGGGGATCCAGCTCCAGCGGAACAGCCGCCGCAGATCGGGCCGTTCGTCCAGCAGACGCAGCACTGCCTCCACCGTGGCACGGCGCAGGCACCACCATTGCGAGCCGATCATCAGCCGGATGTCGGCGGGCAGCCGGCGGCGCAGCCCCAGCCGTCGCTGCAGGCCGAGACTGGCATAGAACAACCCCTTGCGCTCGCGCTCGTTGAAGAGATGCCAGCGCGTCAGCCGCTCCTCCTGCATGCCGGTCTTGATCCAGCCGCCGTCGAAGAAGTCGACGCTCTCGATCCAGTCGGCATCCTCGCGTGCCAACAGCTCATGCGCATGGGCCGCAGACTTGATTGCCATGCAGTCGCCCGACAGCAGGTAGAAGTGCGTGGCATCGGGAAACCGCGCGAGCGCGAGACGCAGCGCCGAGATGGTGGCGGCGACGAGGCTCCAGCCGCCCCAGCCGCAGCGCCGGCGCCGTTCGACCAGCACCACGCCGGGTTCGGCGCACAACCCATTCTGCAGGATCCGCCAGGCCTCGGCCGGGGCGCGGGCGTCGAGATGAACCGCCACCGCGTCACCCGAGGCGGCGAGCCCGCGCGCCTGTCGGACGACCGCCTCGGGGTCCTTGTGAACCAGCAGGATGAAGGCGATGCGCGTCATGTCCGTTTCCGCTGCGCCACGCGCCGGAACTGGCGGCGGTTTGCGCCTTGATAGCCCGTCCGACCCTCCCCTAAACAGGGCTGCGGGGATTTCGCCGTCCCTTGTGGCGCGGGCGCGTCAACGCAGGAATGGGAGAGCACGCATGGGGTTTCCGGGCACCTGGATGACCGAGAGCGAAAGCATGGTCTATCGGGTGGTGCCGAAATGCGCCTGCTCGACCATCGGCCAGATCATGTACCGCTCGGATCACGGCCGGTTCTTCGACGGCGACATCCACGACGCGCAGGAAGGGCTGCACAAATGGGGCCTCGACCACAGCCGGGGCCCCATTTCGGATAACGTCACCGCGCATAAGAGCCTCGTCTTCAGCTGCGTGCGCAATCCCTATGAGCGCATCCTGTCCTCCTTCTTCGACAAGATCTGCGGCATCCAGCGCAACGGGCGACGCTATCGCGGCAATCTCGTTCCGAAGCTGATGGAGACATACGGGGTCGAGGTGGGCGATCCCGATACCGGCTTCGAGTTCGACCAGATCCGCAGCTTTCGCCGGTTCCTGCTCTTTGTCCGCGACACGATCCGCTTCAACAGGCCGATGGATCCCGACATCCACTGGTCGGCGATGTCGGGCCATGTCTCGACCCTGATCAAGGGGGGCGGGCGTTACGATGTGATCCTGCATGTCGAGGATTTCGAGGCCGGCATGGCCGGGGTTCTGGCGTGCGCACCGCTGCGCCATCCGGTCGATCTCGGCGCGATGCCGCGTTTCAACGAAAGCGAGGGGCATGGGCCCAAGCGCGCCCACCCGGTCGAGGCGTTCTTCGACGACCTGTCGATGCATCTCGTGAGGGAGGTCTATGGCCGCGACTTCGAGCTGTTCGGCTATGACATCGACGACCCGTCGCGGCGCGCGCCGAGACGCGAGATCGATCTCGACGCTGTGCATGCGAAGCTCGGCGCATGAGGCGGCTCCGGAACCCTGCCCCGACCCCGTTGTTGAGGGAACGACATGCCTGATCCCGCTGCCACAGACATCCCCGCCCGGCTGCGGCGCCGTCCCGAACTGTGGATGGTGCTGCTGTTTCTCGTATCGCTGGCCGCGCTGGGCTTCTTCCTGCTCGCCGGCGAGGTGGTCGAGGGCGATACGGCGTCATTCGACGAAGCGATTCTGCTGGCGCTGCGCAACCCGGCCGATCTAAGCGACCCGATCGGCTCGCACTGGGTCGAGGAGATGGCACGCGACATGACGGCGCTGGGCGGCGTGGCTTGGCTGAGCCTGCTGACGGCCGGCGTGGCGGGCTACCTCGCGCTGTCGCGCCATACCCGCACCATGTGGTTCCTGCTGATCGCGATCGGCAGCGGCACGCTGCTCAGCCGCACCGCCAAGATCTTCTTCGAGCGCGCCCGCCCCGACCTCGTGCCGCATGGCTCCTATGTCTACACGGCGAGTTTTCCCTCCGGGCACACCATGCTTTCGGCGGTAACCTACCTGACGCTCGCGGTGATGCTGTCGCGGCTCGAGCCGCGCCGCATCATCAAGGTCTACATCATGACCTGTGCGATCATCCTGACCGGGCTCGTCGGTGCCAGCCGGGTCTATCTCGGGGTGCATTGGCCCACCGACGTGATCGCCGGCTGGACCGCGGGCGCGGGCTGGGCCGTGCTGTGCCTGCTGATCGCGCAATGGCTGCAGCGCCGGGGCCAGATCGAGCCTGCGGAAGACGCCAAGGACTAGAGCAGCCTGGCCTGAGCGAAGAGCGCCTTGAGATCCGTCTCGGGTCGCGCTCCGAAATGCGAGATCACCTCGGCGGCGGCGACGCAGCCCATGCGTCCCGCCGTCTCCAGATCCCGATCCGTGGCGATACCGTAAAGGAATCCGGCGGCGAACAGGTCGCCCGCCCCGGTAGCATCGACCGGTGTCACCTTGCGCACCGGGACCACGACCCGCTCCTCGCCCCGGATCAGCACCACGTCCGCGCCGGAACGGGTGCAGACCACGAGCCGGCACTCGGCGGCGGCGCGGGTCAGCGCCTCGTCAAGGCGGCATTCGTAGAGGCTTTCCCATTCATGCTCGTTGCCGATGACGAAATCGAGCTCGCGCACCAGCTTCTGGAAGTCGGCGCGGTGCCGGTCAGCGCAGAACGGGTCCGACAGCGCGATCCCGGCCATGCCGCCGCCCTTCTGGGTCAGCCGCGCCGCGCGTTCGAAGGCCTGTTTGCCTTTGGGCTTGTCGTAGAGATACCCCTCAAGATAAAGCAGCCCTGCCTGCCCCGCCACCGTATCGGAGACGTCGTCGGGGCCGAGCTCGGCGGAGATGCCGAGATAGGTGTTCATCGAACGCTCGCCATCCGGGCTCACGAAGATCATCGAGCGCGAGGTCGGCAGTTCGCCGCCCGAAACCGGCGGGTTGGGAAAGCGGGTACCGCCCTCCTCCATGCTCGCGGCATAGAAGCGCCCCAGCGCGTCGTCGCGCACCCGCCCGATGAAGCTCGTCTCGAGTCCGAGATTGCCCAAACCCGCCAACGTGTTGGCGACGGAGCCGCCGGGCGCCTGCCGCCGCTCCTCCATGGCGCCGTAGAGCATCTCGCCGCGCTCGCGCTCGACCAGCTGCATGATGCCCTTCTCGATGCCCATCAGGTCGAGAAAGCTGTCATCGGCCTGCGCGAAGACGTCGACGATGGCGTTGCCGATGCCGAGGATGCGGGGAATGCTCATGCGGTCTTCTCCTCGAAGAGACAGTATTCGCGGATCGGGCAGGCCGGGCATTTGGGCTTCCGCGCCACGCAGATGTAGCGCCCGTGCAGGATCAGCCAGTGATGCGCATGGCCCTGCCAGCGTGCGGGTACGTGGTCCTCGATGCCGCGCTCGACCGCGTCGACGTCCTTGCCGGGCGCGATGCCCGTGCGGTTGCAGACGCGGAAGATATGCGTGTCGACCGCCTGCGCCGGATGCTTCCACCACATGTTGAGCACGACATTGGCGGTCTTGCGGCCGACGCCCGGCAGCGACACCAGCGCGGCCCGCGACGAGGGCACCTCGCCGCCGAAACGCTCAACGAGGATCTCGCTCATCCGGATCACGTTCTTGGCCTTGTTGCGGTAAAGGCCGATCGTCTTGATATGCTCAATCAGCCCCTCCTCGCCGAGGTCGAGCATCTTCTGCGGCGTATCGGCGATTTCGAAGAGCTTCCGGGTGGCCTTGTTCACCCCCACATCGGTGGCTTGCGCCGAAAGCGCGACGGCGACGAGCAGCGTGTAGGCGTTGACATGCTCGAGCTCGCCCTTGGGCTCGGGCTCGGCGGCATGCAGGCGGGCGAAGATCGCGTCGATCTCATGATAGTCGAGCTGTCGGGTCATCACGCCTCTATGCCCGGCCAAAGGCGTGCTCACAAGGCCGCCGCCCCGAGGGTCGATCACGGGCGCCATGCGTATTTGAAGAAAGATGAACCAAGGACACGCGCCGCCCCGTTCATCTTTCCCTAAATACGCATGGCCTGCCGCTTCGGTGACGCGCGCGGTTTGCCCGGATGCGCAGCTTCCGGGTCGCACGGCCGTCGGCGGCGGCCTATTCTCGACCCATGGACCAGACCCATTCATATCATTACGGCGTCATGCGCCGCGCGATCGAGGCGATAGACGCCGCGCCCGCCCCGCTCGCGCTCGAGGATCTTGCGGCACGGATGGAGATGTCGCCCGCCCATTTCCAGCGGGTGTTTTCCGCATGGGTCGGCGTCTCGCCCAAGCGCTATCAGCAATATCTGGCGCTCGGACACGCCAAGGCGCTATTGCGGGCGCGGCGCACGACACTGGAGACGGCGCAGGAGGTGGGGCTATCCGGCACGGGCCGGCTGCACGACCTGTTCCTGCGCTGGGAAGCGATGAGCCCGGGCGATTATGGCGCCGGCGGTGCCGGCCTCGACATTCGTTATGGCAATTTCGACAGCCCGTTCGGTCCGGTCGTGGCCATGGGCACGGAGCGCGGCCTTTGCGGTCTCGGCTTCGCCGCCGAGACCGGGACGGATGCGACGCTCAGGGACCTGTGCGACCGCTGGCCCGCCGCGCGGTTCTCGGAGGCGCCTCATGCCATCGCGCCCTGGGTCGAGGCGGCCTTCGCAGGCCGGGGCGAGGCGCGGGTCGCGCTCATCGGCGCCCCCTTCGCGATCAAGGTCTGGCAGGCGCTGCTCGAGGTGCCTTCGGGCCATGTCACCACCTATTCCGACATCGCCGCGCGGATCGGCGCGCCCCGCGCCATCCGCGCCGCCGCCACGGCGGTCGGGCGCAACCCGGTTTCGTGGCTCATCCCCTGCCACCGGGCGCTGCGCAAATCGGGCGAGTTGGGGGGCTATCACTGGGGTCTGCCGGTGAAGCGGGCGATGCTGGCATGGGAGGCTGCGCGGGGCGAGGCATGATGCCCCCGCGCAACAGCCGGTTTGGTTCCCGAAAAGGCTGGAACCCGCCTATCAAGGCTACGTTATTGCATAGCAGCCGCACGCGGCCTCTATCAAACCGGGACAGGCGCGGGCATCACTTCCCGCGCGACTCGCAAGAATTGGATAAACCGATGATCACCAAGCTTCCCCTCGCGCTCGTCACCGTGTCGGCCCTTGCCGTGGCCGCCTGCCAGCCCGTCACCCCGAACAACCCCGACCCGAACGCCAACACCCGCCGCGGCGCCCTCGTCGGTGCCGGTCTCGGCGCGGCCGTGGGCGCGCTGACCGCCGATGACAGCGACGAGCGGCTGCAGCGCGCCGCCGTCGGCGCGGCGATCGGCGGTGCCGCCGGTGCCGGTACCGGTGCCCTGCTCGACCGTCAGGAAGCCGAACTGCGCAACCAGCTCGGCTCGAATGTGGGCATCGTCAACACCGGCGAACAGCTGGTCGTGACCCTGCCGCAGGACATCCTGTTCGCCACCGACAGCGCCCAGCTGACCGGATCGCTGCAAACCGACCTGCGCGCCATCGCCGGCTCGCTCAACAACTATCCCAACACCACGGTCAACGTGGTGGGTCATGCCGACAACACCGGCTCGGCCGCTTATAACCAGCAGCTCTCCGAGCGCCGCGCCCAGGCCGTCGCCTCGGTGCTGACCTCGGCCGGTGTGTCGCCGTCGCGCGTCCGCGCCATCGGCCGTGGCGAGGACCAGCCCATCGCCTCGAACCTGAGCCCCGAGGGTCGTCGCCAGAACCGTCGGGTCGAGATCATCATCACCCCGAACAGCTGATCCGGATCACATCGGACAGGATGGGGCCGCCCACGAAGGGCGGCCCTATTTTATTTTCGGTTGAGCCCCGCCGCACGTGGTAATAGAAATTTACCAATCGCGGAGCAAACCATGCCTTTCAAGCCGATCCAGCCCGAAAAGCTTTCGCATGGCGTGGTGCGCCAGATCGAGGAGCTGGTGCTGCGCGGCATATTGCGCCCCGGCGACCGGCTGCCGCCCGAGCGCGAGCTGGCCGAGCGACTGGGCGTGTCGCGACCGAGCCTTCGCGAAGCGCTGGCCGAGTTGCAGACACGGGGTCTGGTAGAGACTCGGGCCGGTGCCGGCGTCTATGTCTCGAACGTCATCGGCTCGGCTTTTTCCCCCGCCCTCGTACGGCTCTTCGCCACCCATGAGGAGGCGGTATCGGACATGGTCGCGTTCCGGCGCGACATCGAGGGGCTGGCGGCGGAGCGCGCGGCCAAGCTCGGCTCCGACAGCGACCTCGCGGTAATCGGCGCGGTCTTCGCACGGATGGAAGCGGCGCAGTCCAAGCCCACCGCCGATGCCGAGGCCGAGGCCGCGCTCGATGCCGAATTCCACCTCGCCATCGTCGAGGCGAGCCATAACGTCGTCATGCTGCACATGATGCGCTCGATCTACGACCTGCTGCGCGAGGGCGTGTTCTACAACCGCCAGGTCATGTTCCGCCAGCGCATCACGCGGGCCTCGGTGCTGGAACAGCACCGCGCGATCAACGAGGCGCTGCAGGCGCGCGATCCTGCCGCCGCCCGCGCCGCCGTTGCGGCGCATCTCGACTACGTGCAAGGCGCCCTCAGCGATCAGCGGCAGGCCGATCGCAACGAGGAGATCGCGCGGCGGAGGCTCAGCCGCGAAACCGGCCGCTGAGGCGCGACGGAAGACCCGATCCATGCTAGGATCGCGTATCGCACCACAGGAGGATACGCGATGACACGACTTCTGGCCGCGGCCTGCGCCGCGCTCCTGATGGCCTCCACGGCGATGGCCGGGCCCGGCGGCTGCGGTGATCGGCACAATGTCACCGCCGACGCCATGCAGGACCGCTCCCTCCCCGAAAGCAGCGAGATGGCATCGGCCTCCCCCGTCGAGACCCCCGCCCCCTCGATCGATCTCCTGGCGCTGCTGGATGGCGCGCTGCCGAGCGAGGCCGCGAGCACTCCCCGCTGAAGCGAATAATCCGAAAGTGGAAAGGCCCGGTCGCTGTCGCGGCCGGGCCTTTCGCATCGCTGTCGTCTCGACGATCCGATCAGTGCAGCTTGGCGCCCACCGTCTGGATCGACTCGTCGATCATCTTGTCGGCGCGCTGGGCGGTCATCTGCTCGGCGATGACCTGGCGCGCGGCGGCCACGGCCACGGCCACGGCTTGGTCGCGGACCTCCTTGACGGCCTTGTCCTGAGCCGACTGGATCTGCTCCTCGGCGGCGGTCAGGCGGCGCTGGATCGACTTCGCGATGTCGACCTTGGCCTGCTCGGCCGAGCGGTTGGCCTCTTCGCGCGCGTTCGACACGATGCGATCGGCCTGGGTCTGCACGTCCTTCTGCTTGCGCTCGTAGGAGGCCAGCAGCGATTGCGCTTCCTCGCGCAGCCCGCGGGCCTCGTCGAGTTCGGCACGGATGCCATCGGCCCGCTTGTCGAGCAGCTTGCCCACTTCGCGCGGGACGCGGAAGTAGAGCAGCACGCCGACGAAGAGCAGGAACGCCAGCAGCACGATGAAGTCGGTGTTGCGGAGCGAGAAGAACGGCCCGGTCGCGGCCATCGCCGGGGCGGCGGTCAGGCTCAGGGCCAGGGTTGCGAGAACGAGTTTCATGCGCGCTCTCCCAGCTTGGCGTCGACCGCGGCATCGACCTTCGCGGCATCGGCATCGGCGCCGAAGGCGGCGACGATCTCGCGGGCGACGTCGCGGGCGACCTCGCTCACGTTGCGCGCGGCACTTTCGCGGATCTCGTCGATCGCCGCCTGGCTTTCGGCGGTCTTCGCGGCGATCTGCGCATCGGCCTTTTCGATCTCGGTATCGAGATCAGCCTGGATCTGCGCCTTGGTCTCGGCGACGATCCGGTTGGCCTCGGCTCGCGCATCGGCCAGCGCCTTGTCATAGGCGGTCTCGGCCTCGCGGGCGCGATGCCGCAGCTCCTCGGCGGCGGCGATGTCGTTGGTGATCGTGCCCGCGCGCTCGGCCAGCACCGCGCCGATGCGCGGCAGGGCAAAGCGGGACAGGACGAAATAGATCACGCCGAGCGTGACCAGGAGCCAGAAAATCTGGTTCGGGAAGCTGGAGACGTCGAGCTGGGGCATGCCCGGCCCAGCGGCTTCGGCTCCGTGCACCGCCAGTGCTTCTTCGGCGGTAATGGTTTCGGTCGCCACGGCGTCCTCCATCGAGCCCTAAGGAAATGGCGGCGCGGGATTGCCCGCGCCGCCGGTCAGGAGATCGAGGTCTGGATCAGACCGCGAACATCAGCAGCAGGGCGACGAGGAACGAGAAGATCCCGAGCGCTTCGGCGAAGGCCAGGCCGATGAACAGCGTGGCGGTCTGCGAGGCAGCAGCCGAGGGGTTGCGCAGCGCGCCGCCCAGGTAGTTCGCCGCGACCGAGCCCACACCGATGGCCGCGAGGCCCGAGCCGATGGCCGCGAGGCCGGCGCCGATGAACTGACCGAATTGTGCGATATCGCCTTCCATGGGGGTATCTCCTGATTTGGAATTGCGTGTTTGGTGAAGGGTGAACCGACCTCGGCGGATCGCGCCCCGTCTCAGTGCGACGGGTGCAGCGCGTCCTTGAGGTAGATGCAGGTGAGGATGGTGAACACGTAGGCCTGAATGCCGGCCACGAGCACTTCGAGCCCGTAGATCGCGGTGATCGCCACGACCGAGAGCGGCGACAGCGCGGCGATGGCGGCAAAGCCCGCGAACACCTTGATCATCGCGTGACCGGCGACGAGGTTGCCGGCAAGACGGATGGAGTGGCTGACCGGGCGCACGAAATACGAGATCACCTCGATGATCGCGATGACCGGGCGCAGGAAGAGCGGCGCTTCCTTCATCCAGAACAGCCCGAGGAAAGCCATGCCGTTCTTCACGAAGCCGATCACGGTGACGGTGATGAACACGCCAAGCGCCAGCACCGCGGTGACGGCGATGTGCGAAGTGGGCGTGAAGGCCAGCGGCAGCAGTCCGAGATAGTTCGAGAACAGGATGAACAGGAACAGCGTCATGATCCAGGGGAAGTATTTGAGACCTTCCTTGCCGGTGACGTCCTCGACCATCTTGTAGACGAAGCCATATACCAGCTCGGCGGCCGACTGGACCCGGCTCGGGATCACGGCGCGGCCGCGGGTGCCGATCACCAGCAGCCCGATCACGCAAAGCGCGGCCATCGCCATCCAGAAGGTGGCATTGGAGATGGTGTACCAGGACACCGGGTCGCCGATCTCGCCGAAGAGCGGCTTGATCTCGAACTGGTCGAACGGGTGGAACACCAGACCGCCCGGCTCTTCACCCTCGACCAACGCCACCGCTTCTGTCGCCATTCTCTCAGCCCTCGTCGTCGCCGGCCTGATCGGCCTGCTGTTTAACCTGCAGCTCCTTGGCCGTGCGCAGCATCGTCTTCACGCCCGCCGCGAGGCCCAGGAATATGAACGGGATCAGGAATATCGGCATGGTCCCGAAGAGGGTGTCCAAGCCGTACCCGACCCCGAAGCCGATCCCGAGACCGGCCACAAGCTCGATCACCATCCGCCAGGCGACCTGTGCCTGGCTGTAATGGCTCTCCTGATGAGCGGCTTCCTCTGGCTTGCCCTTCAACTTGGCGAGACGCTCGTCCAGCGCGCGCAACCGCGCCTCGTGATCGTCGTCGTTGTTGCTGTCGGACACTCCGGGTCGGCCCCCTCATCGGTCGAGGAGGGTGCTATAGCGCGGGGCCGGATTGGTCAAGCAGGCGAAATCCACGAGGGATAGCGAGCCTACACCCTGTTATTGCTGGATATTTCCGGAAACGTGCCATGCAGGGCCCGGCGTTGGGGCCGTGGGAACAGTGGTTGCGACATTCAACCGCGCGGTTGACGTTTGCCCCGACCCGGGGTCAGGTCGCGCCATGGCCGCATCTCTCGATCTCGTCTTTTCCGCCCTTGCCGACCCGACCCGGCGCGCGATCCTCGCACTGCTGCTTGAGGATGACATGGCGGTGACCGACGTGGCGGAGCCGTTCGAGATGTCGCTCGCGGCGATCTCTAAGCATCTGGGGGTTCTGGCCGAGGCGGGGCTGATCTCGCGCGACCGCCGGGGCCGCGTGACCTGGTGCCAGCTGGAGCCCGACGGGCTGCGCGAGGCCTCGGTCTGGATGCAGGGGTTCGGGCAGATGGAAGGCATCGATCTCGACGCCTTCGAGAGGTTCCTCGCGCGGGAACTGGGGGCGTCCGCCGCGGAGGGTTCCGAAGACCCGGCAGCGGCGGAGGGTTGATCTCAGACCAGGCCGATCAGCGAGAGAACGGCGATGACGACGACGACGAGACCGATGATGTAGATGATGTTGCGCATGGCTGCCCTTCAAGATGAATTAAGTAAGAAGCTGTCGGGCCAACGCCGCGCTCACGAAATCGTTCCTCGACCTAGCTCCAGCTTTTCGCGCGGTCCTTCAAAGCCTTGAGAAAGGCCTGCACCTTGGGCGTCCGGTGCAGGTCCACATGGGTGACGACCCAGATCGGCACTTCCCATTCCGGCAGCGGCCCATGAACGATCTCCAGATCGTCGCGCGTCTGTGCCTCGTGCAGCGGCACGAAGCCTAAGCCCGCCCCGGCCAGCACCGCGTCGCGCTGGTTGCGCTCGCCGAAGGCGCGAAAGGCGATCCGGTCGAGCGGCACGGTCTCGCGCAGCCAGCGATAGAAGGGGGCCCGGCTTTCGAGATCGTCGGAGCACACGAAACGGTGCTCGGCCAGATCCTCGACCCCGCGTGGCAGGCCGTGGCGCGCGATATAGCTGCGCGAGGCCACCAGCACGACCTGCATCCGCAGCAGCGGCTGCACCACGTTGTCGGGCTGGTCCGGCGCGGCGCCCGCGCGGATCGCGACATGCGCCTCGCCATATTCGAGCCGGAACAGCCGGGTGCCGGTGAGCAGCCGCACGATCACGGATGGGTACTCGGTCTGGAAATCGATCAGCAGCGGCGTCACCAGATCGGCCAAGGTGTCGAGCGTGGTCACCGCCAGCTCGCCCTCGACCCCGTCGCCCTGCCCCTTGAGACGGCTGACCAGCTGCGCGAACTGGTCGTCCGTGGCCTGCGCCACCTGCAAGAGGTCGCGCCCCGCCTCGGTCGCGGTGTAGCCGCGCGGGTGGCGCTGGAACAGCTTCACCCCGAGCCGCGTCTCGAGCGCGTCGACATGGCGGATCACCGTCGCATGATGCACGCCCAGCACGTCGGCGGCACCCGAGACCGTGCCCATGCGGGCCACGTGAAAGGCGGTGCGGATTTCGTCCCAGTTGTCCATGCGGCTCTCCTCGGGGGTGGGACCCTCTTCTAGGATGCATTTCCGCCGCCTCCAAGCGACTCCCGCCTCTTGACCGGAAGCGCGATCCGCCGTAATTGCGAGCCCCAAACCCGGAAGCTCAGGCTTTCCGGTCCCCGGCCATTGCGGGGATCGCCGTCCGTCAGCGCGTTGCGCCCACGGGCGCGCAACCGCATGGGGCAACCGGGACTGACGCAACGGTCGGAAAGGACCGCCATGTTCGAATCGCTCTCAGACCGCCTCTCAGGCGTCTTCGACAGGCTCACCAAGCAGGGCGCCCTCTCCGACGAGGACGTGCGTACCGCGCTGCGCGAAGTGCGCGTGGCACTGCTGGAGGCCGACGTATCGCTCAGCGTGGCGCGCGATTTCGTCGCCGCCGTGCAGGAAAAGGCCACCGGCCAGGCGGTGACCAAGTCGATTACGCCGGGCCAGCAGGTCGTGAAGATCGTGCATGACGAGCTGGTCTCGGTGCTCACCGGCGACAGCGACCCGGGCAAGCTCAAGATCGACAGCCCGCCCGCGCCGATCCTGATGGTCGGCCTGCAGGGCTCGGGCAAGACCACCACCACCGCCAAGCTCGCCAAGCGGCTCACCGAGCGCGAGGGCAAGCGGGTGCTGATGGCCTCGCTCGACGTGAACCGCCCCGCCGCGATGGAGCAGCTGGAGATTCTCGGCCGCCAGATCGGCGTCGACACGCTGCCGATCGTCAGGGGCGAGGACCCGGTGGCCATTGCCAAGCGCGCCAAGACGCAGGCGTCCTTGGGTGGCTATGACGTCTACATGCTTGATACCGCCGGACGCCTGCATATCGATCAGGAACTGATCGCCCAGGCGGCGGCCGTGCGCGACGCGGTCACCCCGCGCGAGACGCTGCTCGTGGTCGACGGCCTGACCGGTCAGGACGCGGTCAACGTCGCCACCGAGTTCGACGACAAGATCGGCGTCTCGGGCGTCATTCTGACCCGGATGGACGGCGACGGGCGCGGCGGTGCGGCGCTGTCGATGCGCAAAGTGACCGGCAAGCCCATTCGCTTCGTCGGTCTCGGCGAGAAGATGGACGCGATCGAGACCTTCGAGGCCGAGCGCATCGCGGGCCGGATCCTTGGCATGGGCGACATCGTCGCCCTCGTGGAAAAGGCGCAGCAGACGATCGAGGCCGAACAGGCCGAGCGGATGATGAAGCGGTTCCAGAAGGGCCGCTTCAACATGAACGACCTGAAGATGCAGCTCGAGCAGATGCTCAAGATGGGCGGCATGGAAAGCCTGATGGGCATGCTGCCCGGCATGGGCAAGATGGCCAAGCAGGCTTCGGCCGCGGGCTTCGACGACACCATGCTCAAGCGGCAGATCGCGCTGATCAACTCCATGACCAAGAAGGAGCGCGCCAACCCCGACCTGCTTCAGGCCAGCCGCAAGAAGCGCATCGCCAAGGGCGCGGGGCTTGAGGTGTCGGAGCTGAACAAGCTGCTCAAGCAGCAAAAGCAGATGGCCGATGTCATGAAGAAAATGGGCAAGGGCGGCATGCTGAAACAGGCCATGAAGGGCATGTTCGGCAAGGGCGGCGAGATGCCCGACATGAACGACCCCGCGGCGATGGAAAAGGCCGCCAAGATGCTCGGCAAGCAACTGCCGCCGGGCATGGGCAAGATGCCGGGAATGGGCGGCGGCATGGGCCTGCCCTCGGGCCTCTCCGGTTTCGGCAAGAAGAAATGATCCCGTCGCTCGCCACGGACCGGCTGCACCTCGTGCCGCCTTCGCTGTCGGTGCTGCCGGCGGAGCGCGAGTTCTTCGCCTCCGAGCGGTCGAGCTTCGTCGGCGGCCCGGCACCCCGGCACAAGGCGTGGCGGGTGATCGCGCTGCATCTGGGCCACTGGCAGATCCTCGGCTACGGCATGTGGGCCGCGATCGAGCGCGATAGCGGCGCGCCGGTCGGGCTCGTCGGTCTCTGGGGTCCCGAACCCTGGCCGATGCCTGAGCTGGCCTACCACCTCTACGAGGAGGCCGAAGGCAAGGGCTATGCCACAGAGGCCGGGCGGGCGGTTCTCGATTTCGCGCGCGACCGGCTCGGGATGCGCGAGCTGGCCTCGATGATCGCGCCGGCAAACGCGGCGAGCCAGTCGGTCGCACGCCGCCTCGGCGCCGAGAACACGGGCCGCGAATTTCGCGCCGATCCCGACGGCCCCGCCGTCGAGATCTGGCGCCACGACCTGACGGGAGAGCGCCCATGACCGAGGCCAGCAACCGTGCCGCGCAGCTTCTGCGCGAACACCGCGAGAGCATCGACCGGCTCGACGCGATCCTCGTCTACACGCTGGGCGAAAGGTTCAAGCACACCCAGGCGGTCGGCCGGCTCAAGGCCGAGCACGACCTGCCCCCGGCCGATCCGATCCGCGAGGAAGCGCAGATCGCCCGGCTCACCGATCTTGCGAAGGAGGCCGATCTCGACCCCGAATTCGCCAAGAAATTCCTGGCCTTCATCATCCAGGAAGTCATCAAGCACCACGAAAAACATCAATCCTGACGGGACGTCCCCGTCACCAGCCATACCCAAGGAGATACTCCCATGGCCATGAAGATCCGGCTCGCCCGCGGCGGTTCCAAGAAGCGCCCCCACTACTCGATCGTCGCCACCGACTCGCGCATGCCGCGTGACGGCCGCTTCCTCGAGAAGCTCGGCACCTACAACCCGCTGCTCCCGAAGGACAGCGAGGACCGCGTGAAGATGGACATCGAGCGCATCCAGGAATGGATCGCCAAGGGCGCCCAGCCGACCGACCGCGTTGCGCGCATGCTCGAAGCCGCCGGCGTCTCCGAGAAGAAGACCCGCTCCAACCCCAAGAAGGGCGAGCCGGGCAAGGCCGCCAAGGAGCGTGCCGAGAAGCGCGCTGCCCGCGAGGCCGCCCCGGCCGAAGAGAGCGCCGAGTGATCGGCGATGGCCCGGAACGCCCCGGCGCCTTCGCGCCGGAGTTCCGGGCCGAACTGGCCCGGCTGATGGACCGCCGGCGCGACGTGCGCCGGTTCCGCACCGATCCGGTGGACGAGGCAGCGCTGACGCGCTGCCTCGATTCGTTTCTAACCGCCCCCTCGGTCGGGCTGTCGGAGCCGTGGCGGGTGATCCGGGTCGAAAGCGAGAGTGCCCGCGCCGCGGCGCTCGCCAATTTCGAGACGGCCAATGCCGAAGCCCTCGCGGGGCAGCCGCGCGACCGCGCTACGCTCTATGCGCGGCTCAAGCTGTCGGGTATGCGCGACGCGCCGGTGCAGCTTGCCGTCTATTGCGACGAGACCACTGGCAAGGGCCACGGCCTCGGTGCGGCCACCATGCCCGAGATGCGGCGCTACTCGGTCGTCGCCGCGATCACCCAGTTCTGGCTCACCGCGCGCGCCGAGGGGCTGGGCACCGGCTGGGTTTCGATCATCGACCCCGAGCGGCTGGCGCGGGACCTGGACATCCCGCCCGGCTGGGCGCTGGTGGGCTATCTCTGCGTCGGTTACGCCCGTGCGCTCGACCGGGTGCCCGAACTCGAGGCCGAGGGCTGGGAAGTCCGGCGCGGCCACCTGCCCATCGAGACGCGCTGAGCCTTGCCTTCGGGGCCGGGCTGTTGTTCCAACGCGCGAGAACAGGCTTGGAGGACATGACATGCGCGACATGATCTGCGTGGGGCGGCTGGCGGGCGCCTTCGGGGTGCGCGGCGAGGTGCGGCTCAAGAGCTTCTGCGCCGACCCCGAGGCGATCGTCGACTACGTGCCGCTCAGCACCGCCAATGGCCGCGAATTCCGGCAGATCGTGCTGACCGGTCAGGGCTCGGGCGCCTATACCGCCCGGGTCGACGGCATCACCACCAAGGAGGAGGCCGACGCGCTCAAGGGCGCCGATCTCTTCGCGCCGCGCGACCGGCTGCCGGCCCTGCCCGACGACGAATACTACCACGCCGACCTGATCGGTCTCGCGGTGCACGACACCGGCGGCGCGCTCTTGGGCACGGTGCGCGCGGTGCTCAACCACGGGGCCGGCGACCTGCTGGAGGTGCTGCCACCGCAGGGTCAGGCCACGGTTCTGCTGCCCTTCACGCTCGCCGCCGTGCCGACCGTCGATCTCGCGGCGGGGCGCATCGTGGCCGATCCGCCGGAGGGCCTGTTCGAGGGTTGAACGCCCCGGAACCCGCCTTACCCATCCGTGTTGAGCCCTTGAAGCACCGGAGTTTTTCCGGGCGCAGACCGAAAGGCTATGACATGATCGAATGGATTCTGATCCTCCTCGCCATCGCCGCCGTCGCCGGTCTTCTGGGCATGGGCCGGATCTCCGGCGCCGCGCTTACCGGGGCCAAGTGGCTCGCCATCATCGCGCTGGTGCTGTTCCTGCTGGTGCTGTTCGGGATCATCGGCCTCGCGGCCTGATCGCGCAGCAAGCTCCGGGCCGCCGGGATCTTTCCCGGCGGCCCGTGATCCGCTAGAGCCGTCGCCATGAGCGATACCCCTCCCCCCTCCCGCGCCGCAGGTCGGCTGAGCGCCCGCCCCTCGGCGCAGCCGCGCGAGCTGATGACCGACACTCCGGACCTGGCCGGGGCCTGGACCGCGCAGGTCGTCACCCTGTTTCCGCAGGCCTTCCCCGGTGTGCTGGGCGAAAGCCTGACCGGCAAGGCGCTGAAGGACGGGCTGTGGCAGCTACAGCCGATCGACCTGCGCCCCTACGGCGAGGGCAAGCATCGCAATGTCGACGACACGCCCGCGGGCGGCGGTGCCGGCATGGTGCTGCGCCCCGACATCGTCGGCCGCGCCATCGACGACGCCAAGGCGCGCGCCAAGGGCGTGACGCCGGTGATCTACCTTTCGCCGCGCGGTCGCCGCTTCGATCAGGCACTGGCGCGGGAACTGGCGCAGGCGGACGGGGTGATCCTGCTTTGCGGCCGCTTCGAGGGGGTGGACGAGCGGGTGATCGAGGAACACAGCATCCTCGAGGTTTCGCTCGGAGATTTCGTGTTGACCGGCGGCGAGATCGCGGCGCAGGCCTTGATCGACGCGACGGTCCGCCTTATACCCCGCGTGCTCGGGAATCAGGCGTCCACGGAGGAGGAATCCTTCTCCCACGGCCTCCTCGAACACCCGCAGTACACCAAGCCCGCGCTCTGGAAGGGTCGTGCGATCCCCGAGGTTCTTCTCTCGGGCCATCACGCGAAGATCACCGACTGGCGCCGGGAAATGGCCGAGAGGCTGACGAAAGAACGGCGACCTGATCTCTGGCGGGCATATTGCGCGGCGCGCGGTATGGACCCGGATGAAGACCGAGAGCTCTGAGGTTGCGAGCAACTTCGCGGAGATAACCGCGAGCAATCAAGGAGTGACAGGCATGGACCTGATCGCACAGCTCGAAGCGGAGCAGATCGCTTCGCTGGGAAAGACCATTCCCGACTTCAAGGCCGGTGACACCGTGCGCGTCGGCTACAAGGTGACCGAGGGCACCCGGACCCGCGTCCAGATGTACGAAGGCGTCTGCATCAGCCGCAAGAACGGCTCCGGCATCGCCGGCTCGTTCACCGTGCGCAAGATCTCGTTCGGCGAGGGCGTCGAGCGCGTCTTCCCGCTCTATGCGACCAACATCGATTCGATCGAGGTGGTGCGTCGTGGCCGCGTGCGCCGCGCGAAGCTCTACTACCTGCGTTCGCGTCGCGGCAAGTCGGCCCGTATCGCCGAAGTCAGCAACTACAAGCCCAAGGCCGACACGGCCGCGGCCCAGGCCTGAGGAGCGCCGACATGAAAGCGGACATCCACCCCGACTACCACGTCATCGACGTCAAGATGACCGACGGCACCGTCGTCAAGATGAAGTCGACCTGGGGCAAGGAAGGCGACCAGCTGTCGCTCGACATCGACCCCTCCGTGCACCCGGCCTGGACCGGCGGCTCCTCGCGCCTGATGGATGCCGGCGGCCGCGTCTCGAAGTTCAAGAACAAGTACGCCGGCCTCGGCTTCTGATAGCCCCGGCCTCTGCGAATCGGAAACGCCGCCCTTCGGGGCGGCGTTTTGCATTTGTGGCGCAATTGCGGCGACGCTGCGCCCGTCCTGACCCGAAAACCCGCCCGATTTGCCCCTGCATCGCACAACAATGGCGAGGCGATGTCGAAATATGGCGTTTTGCGGGCAACAATCGGCACCTAATTGTGTCGCAATGCGTTCGACCCTGCTAGACCATGACAAATATGTCATTTCAGGGGCTTTTTCGATGCAACATTCCGGCGCCCGTTCCTTCGCCGACAAGGCCCACCTGATCGATCATCATGAAATGATGCGTATCCTCGGCCGGGTGCCCCCGATCGAGCCGCGCGGGCGCCACGAAAAAGCCACGATGGGCCGGGCCGCCTATGGCATGCACAAGGCCGCCGCGCGTCCCCGTGCCATGCGGTGGGAGGAGGCGAGCCCGATCCGCCAAACCCGCCGCGAGGTCTGGATGCTGGTGCCCAATGCCCGGCTGGTCTCCGATGCGCTCGCCCAAGGTCGCGGCCCTGCGCTGGTGGCACAGTGGGACGAGCTGAGCCGCATCGCGCCTTGGTCGGAGATCGCGGCCGCATTCGGCGCGGCGCACGCCGCCCGGCCGCATGGCGCGCTGGCCGAGAAACACCGCGCACGGGCGGCCTCGGGCGGCTTCGACATCGTCACTGCCGAGCAGTGCGCCGCGCTCCGGGCGCGGCTTCTGGGCGCGACCCAACCACGGGCGCGCGTCGATCTCGACGTCTGATCGCTTCCAACAGCTTCCGGAAATGAAAAACGCCGCCCCGAGGGGCGGCGTTTTCGTCTTCAGGCGGCCTTGCGTGCGGGCCTGCGACGCCGGGCCGGGCGACCGCCCGGCTTGGCCACGCCCTCGGGCTTGGGCGCGCCGCCGCCGAACCGGCGACCACCCCCGCCGCCACCACCGCGACGGCCCTTCTTCTCGGGCTCGACCGGGTCCCAGCGGGTGCCAGAGGCGACCGGGATCGCCGCCTTCATCGCCTTTTCGATGTCCTTCAGCTCACCCATCTCGTCGGGCGCGCAGAGCGCCACGGCGCGGCCATCGGCACCGGCACGCGCGGTGCGGCCGATCCGGTGAACATAGTTCTCTGCCACGTTCGGCAGCTCGTAGTTATAGACGTGCCGCACGCCCGGGATGTCGATGCCGCGCGCGGCGACATCGGTGGCGACCAGCACCCGGATCTTGCCTTCGCGGAAATCGCGGATCGCCCGTTCGCGCTGGCCCTGGCTCTTGTTGCCATGGATCGCCGAGGCGGCGAAGCCAGCGGCAGCGAGCTGCTTGGAAAGCTTTTCCATGCCATGCTTGGTGCGGCCGAAGACCAGCGCAAGTTCGTCGCGGTGCTGGTCGAGAAGCTCGACCAGTACCTCGGTCTTGGCAGCCTTGGCGACGAAATGGATCGACTGGTCGATCTTGTCGGCGGCCTTACCCGGGGGGTTCACCTGCACCCGCACCGCATCGGTGAGATAGGCCGAGGCCAGCTCTTCCATCTGCTTGGGCATGGTGGCCGAGAACAGCATCGTCTGACGCTCCTTCGGCAGCAAGGGCGCGATCCGGCGCAGCGCATGAATGAAGCCCATGTCGAGCATCTGGTCGGCCTCGTCGAGCACCAGGAACTCGGTCTGGCTCAGGTTCACGGCGCGGCGGTCGAGAAGGTCAATCAGGCGGCCCGGCGTGGCGACAAGCAGGCTGCAGCCGCCTTCCATGCGCTTGATCTGGCCATTGATGCCAGCACCACCCACGACCAGAACGGTCTTGAGATGGCTGCCGGCGGTATAGGCGGTCAGGTTGTCGGCGATCTGCTTGGCCAGCTCGCGCGTCGGCGCGAGCACCAGCGCGCGGGCCGATTTCGGCGCGGGCTTGCCGCCCGATTTCATCAGCCGGTCGATCATCGGCAGGCCAAAGGCCGCGGTCTTGCCGGTGCCGGTCTGGGCGAGGCCCATCACGTCGCGGCCGTTCATGGCGTGCGGGATCGCCTGGGTCTGAATGGGGGTCGGATCGGTGATGCCCTGCTCGGCGAGGGCGGTAACGAGACGGGGCGCCAGCCCCAGCATGTCGAAATCCATGTGCATCCTTGTAAGCGGCGCGAAACGCACCGCGGCATGGGCGCAGACCCGCGGCATGCGGGTCGACGGTCGGGTTGCGCCCTTGCACTCACGCGGGGCCGAATGCCCACGCGCCGACAGGACGCGGCCCCTTGCGTGAAATGGGAACCTGAGATCCGAAGCGGTGCGGGCGCCAGCGCAGATCCTGCGGGGGCGGCGCGGCTGCTCACGCGGGCCAAGCGCTTCGGTCTTGGACTGGCAGATGGACCCGAAAGCCGCACAAGTCAATGGGCAGGGCCCTCGCGCGCCGCGTGGGACTTGCGCGGTAAGGCGCCATCCCCTACCCCGGAAAGCAGTGCGGGAACGGCCCCTTGCGGCCGGAGGGGACGGAACACGTGGCGCATATCATCGTCGTCGGCAACGAGAAGGGCGGAGCCGGAAAATCCACCGTGGCGATGCATGTCGCGACCGCGCTCGCGCGAATGGGCCACAAGATCGGCACGCTCGACCTCGATCTGCGGCAGAAATCGCTGGGGCGCTATATCGAGAACCGCCGCCGCTACTGCGAACGCGCGGGGCTGGAGTTGCCCTCGCCCGCCCATGTCGAACTGCCCGAGATCGACGCCTCGGCCTTGCAGCCGGGCGAGAACGCCTCGGATCACCGGCTCTCGGCCGCGGTGGCACAGCTCGAGGACGACAGCGATTTCATCCTGATCGACTGCCCCGGCAGCCATACCCGTCTCAGCCAAGTGGCGCATTCGCTAGCCGATACGCTGCTCACCCCGCTTAATGACAGCTTCATCGACTTCGACCTGCTGGCTAAGATCGACAATGACGGGGAGACGATCCTCGGGCCTTCGGTCTATTCCGAAATGGTCTGGAGCGCGCGGCAGCTGCGTGCGCAAGCCGGTCTCGACCCGATCGACTGGGTGGTGCTGCGCAACCGGCTCGGTGCGCAGCAGATGGTCAACAAGCAGAAGATGGAAAGCGCGCTGTCGCGGCTATCGGAGCGGATCGGCTTCCGCTCGGCCCCGGGCTTCAACGAACGGGTGATCTTCCGTGAACTGTTCCCGCGCGGGCTGACGCTTCTGGACCTGCGCGATGTCGGGGTGAGCAATCTCAACATCTCCAACGTCGCGGCGCGCCAGGAACTGCGCGACCTGATGCGCGCGCTCGACCTGCCCGGTGTCGAGGTGGAGTTCTGATGGCGCCATCGATCCGCCCGGCGCGGCCCGATGATGCCGATGCCATGTGCGCCATCCTCAACCCGCTGATCGCAGCGGGCGGCAGTACCGCGCATCGCCGGCCCTTCGACGCGACGCGGATGCTGCATCACTATCTTGCCCCCGACGAACTGGTCAGCTGCGTGGTGGCCGAACTCGATGGGCGCGTGGTGGGGTTCCAGTCCCTCGTATGGGCGGACGATCCCGAGGACCCGCTTCCGGAGGGCTGGGCGGTGATCGCCAGCTTCGTGCAGCGGGGATTGACCGGTCTAGGTATCGGACGGGCGATGTTCGAGGCGACGCGGGTGGCGGCGAAAGCCGCCAGGGTCGTCGCGATGGATGCCACGATCCGCGCCGACAACCCGGCTGGGCTGCGCTACTACGCGGCGATGGGCTTCGACGACTGGGACCTGCTGAGCGCCGTGCCGCTCTCGGACGGCACGCCGGTGGACAGGATCCGCAAGCGCTACGACTCGATCTGAACAGGGGCACCCGCCGGCGCCCCTGTCCGTGTCGATCGCCGATCCTCAGGCCCCGACGATCTTGCCGCCATTGGGGTGCAGCGTCTGGCCGGTGAAGTAGTTGCCGTCGGACGAGGCGAGGA
Organism: Limimaricola soesokkakensis; assembly: GCF_900172345.1. Classification (GTDB taxonomy): domain Bacteria; phylum Pseudomonadota; class Alphaproteobacteria; order Rhodobacterales; family Rhodobacteraceae; genus Limimaricola; species Limimaricola soesokkakensis. Next base: position 15,212 of record NZ_FWFY01000007.1, on the reverse strand, counting down.
ACAGGTAGGAGGTGGCCACCTCCCAAGGCTGCCCGGGCCGGCCCAAGGGCGTGTTCTTGCCAAAGCCCTCGACTTTGTCGGGCGGCATCGAACCCGGGATGAAGGGGGTCCAGATCGGCCCCGGTGCCACGGCGTTCACGCGGATGCCCTTCTCGGCCAGTGCCGAGGACATGGAGCGCGACAGCGCCAACGTCGCGCCGCGCGTGGTCGAATAGGTGACGAGACCGGCATTGCCTTTGAAGGCGTTGACGGAGGTCGTGTAGACCACCGCGTCGCCCTCCTTCAGATGCGGCAGCGCGGCCTGGGTGATGAACATCGGGTGCATGATGTTGCTGTCGATGGTGCGGCGCAGCCGCTCCTCCGAGATGTCCTCGAGCCCGTCATCGAGCCATTGCTGCGCGGCGTTGACGATCAGCACGTCGAGCTGGCCGTATCGCTCCACAGTTTTGGCGACGGCGCTTTCGCAATGCCCCTTCTGGCCCAGATCGCCGCGGATCAGCAGCGCCTCGGAGCCCTCTTCCTCGACCAGCCGCTTGGTTTCCTCGGCGTCCCGGTCCTCTTCGAGATAGGCGATGGCGAGCCTCGCGCCCTCGCGCGCGAAGAGCACCGAGACGGCGCGGCCAATACCGCTGTCGCCACCGGTCACGAGGGCGACCTTGCCCTTGAGCTTGCCGACGCCGGGATGGCGCGGGCGGTAGTCGGGGGCGGGATGCATCTCGTGCTCGTCGCCCGGCATGTGATCCTGGCTCTGCGCGGGCATGTCCTTGGGTTCGGTCATGATCGATCTCCCGGTTCGGAGTGTCGTTTTCGGGGTGGGGGGTATTCATGTCGACAACGGCAGCGGGAAGACGGGGTTCCCGGTCGGGGGACGTCCTCGGGGCCGTCGCGCGGCGATCCGCCGCCCTTGCCGATCCGGAACCCGCGCCCCTGCCCTTCGGTTGCCAACCTGACCCGCAGGAGGAGCGCCCATGGATACGGACTACGACGCGATCGTCATCGGAGGCGGCTCCGCCGGGCTGTCCTTTGCGCGCCACGCGGCGGGGCACGGGCGCAAGATCGCGCTGATCGAGCGCGACAAGCTGGGCGGCACCTGCGTCAATCGCGGCTGCGTGCCAAAGAAGATGCTCTGGACCGTGGCCGACTCGCTGCACCGGGGCACCGGGCTGACCCGCGCCGGGCTTCTTGGTCCGACCCCGCAAGTCGACATGCCGCGGCTCTGCGCCGCGCGTGCCGCCAAGCTCGAAGACATCCGCCAGAGCTACCGCGACAAGCTGCACGAGGCGGGTGTCACGCTGATCGAGGAGACGGCGGAGTTGACCGCGCCGGGCGAGGTCACGATCCAGGGCCAGCGTCTGCGGGCACCCCGCATCGTGCTGGCAACGGGCGGCCACCCGATCAAGCCCGACATGCCCGGCGCCGAGCTGGCCTGCGACAGCGACGAAGTGCTGAACTGGACCGAGCTGCCGCGCGCCATGGCGATCATCGGCGGCGGCTATATCGGCTGCGAGATGGCGGCGATCCATGCCGCGATGGGGGTGCGCGTGACGCTGGTGACGGATACCGAGCGCGTGCTGACCGAGTTCTCTGAGAAAGCCGCTCTGGTCGGTCAGGCCAACATGCAGGCGCAGGGGATCCGGATCGTCACCTCCTGCACGCCCGAGGCGGTGCGGCGCGGCGATGACGGGCTGGAGCTCGTGCTCGATGCCGATAGCGTGCTGTCGGTCGACAAGGTCGTGGCCGCCACCGGGCGGGCGCCGAACCTCGAGGCGCTGGGCGATCTGAAGGCGCGCGTGGCGCTTACCGAAAAAGGGGTGATCCGGATCGACGAGCGGTTCGAGACCTCGCTCCCCGGCCTGCATGCGGTGGGCGACTGTGCCGACCGGTTGCCGCTGACGCCGGTCGCCTCAAGCGATGGCGAGACGCTGGCGCTGCAGCTCTTCGGGGACTACCGCTCCCCGGTCGATCTGCGCCATGTCGCTACGTCCGCCTATGTGCTGCCGCCGGTGGCCGAGGTCGGACAGCCCTCGAAGGAAGATATCTTCGAGGAGAACACGCTGTCTCCGCTATCGGCGGCGCTGCGCTCGGATGCAGCGCAGGACTATTGGGGGCTGGGCGGCTCCGAAGCGGCGGTCACCTCGGTCTCGCTCGTGGCCGAGGGCGCGCATGAAGCGATCGGTTGGGCCGCGCAGATGTTGCTGCACCGTCCCGACCGCGCGACGATACGCCGGGCGCTGGGCGTGCACCCCTCGACCTCCGAGGAAGCCATGGGCTGAGGCCCCTTTGCTGGTACATTGAGAAAACGCCCTCGTGTCTCGCGACACGGGGGCGTTCCTTTACAGGGTCTCGTCTGGGGATCAGCCCTTTTCGGCGCTGGCGGCCTTGCTCTCGCCAGCGGCATCAGCCTCCGCGACCTCGTCCTCGTCCTCGGCTTCGATCTCCGCCTCGGGATCAGGCACCCAGACCACCACCGATTGCCAGCCGACGCCGACCACGCCTTGCTCGGGCGTGTCGCAGCTCACCGGGTCCAGCGTGGTGTCGATGGCGCGACGCCAGCCGCCCTTGGGTAGCTTGAACTCGCAATTATCGCCCGAGTTCAGCACCACCATCACCTCGCGCCCCTCGCTATGCGGCACCAGCCGCATGCCGAAGCAGCTCAGTTCGGGATTCTCCCAATCGCCGGACTCCATCCGGCGCCCCTCGGGGTGGCGCCAAGTGACGGTCGGGCCGCCATCGGGGGCATCCTCGGGCGCGCGGGCAAAGCGCAGCCGCGCCAGGCCGCCCTCGCCCTTGCGGAACGCCATGAGGTCGGCCACCGCGCGGGTGATCTCGTCGCGCTTGTTCTCCCAGTCGAGCCAGGTGATCTCGTTGTCCTGACAATAGGCGTTGTTGTTGCCGTTTTGGGTCTGGCCGAAATCGTCACCGGCGAGGATCATCGGCACGCCCTGGCTCATCAGCAGCGTGGCGAGCATCGCCTTCACACGACGGACGCGGCTTTCGTTGACGGTCTCGTCGTCGGTCGCGCCCTCGACTCCCATATTGTCGGAGAGGTTGTTGGAGTGGCCGTCCTTGCCGTCCTCGCCATTCGCATCGTTGTGCTTCTCGTTGTAGGAGACGGTGTCCCACAGCGTGAAGCCGTCATGCGCGGCGATGAAGTTGATCGAGGACGTGGCCGGGCGGTGCGAGTGGTTGAACTGCACCGGCGAGCCCAAGAGCCGCTCCGCCATGGCTGGCACCAGCCCCTGATCGCGGCGCCAGAAGGCGCGGATGTCGTCACGCGCCTTGTCGTTCCACTCGCGGAACGGCCAGGGAAAGCCGCCGACCTGATAGCCGCCATCGCCAATGTCCCAAGGCTCGGCGATCAACTTGACCTTGGAGAGCACGGGGTCCTGACGGATCGCCGCGAAGAACGACCCCTCGCGCTCGAAGCCCTGCGCCTCGCGGCCCAGCGTCGAGGCAAGGTCGAAGCGGAAGCCGTCGACATGCATCACCTGCACCCAGTAGCGCAGGCTGTCGAGCACCATGCGCAGCACCATCGGATGCGCCACGTTGAGCGTGTTGCCGGTGCCGGTGGTGTCGAAGCTGTGGCGCGGGTTCTCGGGCGACAGCAGATAGTATGAGGCGTTGTCGATGCCGCGGAACGACAGGGTCGGCCCCATCTCGTTGCCTTCGCAGGTGTGGTTGTAGACCACGTCGAGGATCACCTCGAGGCCGGCGGCGTGGAACTTCTTCACCGCCTGCTTCACCTCGCGGTAGAAGCCCGATTTCAAGTAGGGCTTGTGCGGCGCGAAGAAGGACAGCGTGTTGTAGCCCCAGTAGTTCGACAGCCCCTTGTCGACGAGATGACCGTCATTGGCGAAGGCATGGATCGGTAGCAGTTCGACCGCGCTGGCGCCGATCCGGGTCAGGTGATCGATGAAGGCGTCCGAGGCAAGACCCGCGAAGGTGCCGCGATCCTCCACGGGCACGTCCGGATGGCGCATCGTCGCACCCTTGACGTGGGTCTCGTAGATCAGCCCGTTCTGCCAGCGGCGACGCAGCGCGCTGTCGGCCTCCCAGTCGAAATCGGTGTCGACCACCACGCCCTTGGGCATAAAGGGCGCGGAATCGCGCGGATCGGGCCCCTGAAGGTCATCGCCCGGCTGAGTGTAGCCGAACAGCGCCGGGTCCCACTTGATGTCGCCCTTGAGCTCGCGGGCATAGGGGTCGAGCAGCAGCTTGTTGGGATTGAAGCGGTGCCCCTCTTCCGGCGCCCATGGCCCGTGCACCCGGTAGCCATAGACCTGGCCCGGTCCGATATCGGGCAGGTAGCCATGCCAGATCCCGCCCTCCATGCGCGGCATGTCGAGGCAGGCGATCTGCTCTTCGCCCTCGTCGTCGAAGAGGCAGAGCTGCACCCGGGTCGCGTTCTCGGACCAGAGCGCGAAATTGGTGCCGTAGCCGTCGTAATTCGCGCCCAGCTCATCCGAGCGCGAGGCTGCGAGATCGAAGCTGGGCAGGTTCGGTTGGATGTCCTTGGCCATCGGGATGTCTGAACTCCGTGGCGGCGCTCGGAGACGAGCGGCGCGGCTGACCGGCGCGAGGGCATGCGCCGGAGGGGGTGGAACTTGGAGATGCGGGGCACGCGTGAACGGCCCCCGCACGGATTGGAGGCTGCCGCAGCAACGCGGCAACGGCAGCCCGGTTCCGTGGGCCGGGGATCAGCCCGCCGCCGCGATCCAATCGATGCAGACCGGTGCGTCGAGATCGGCCTCGTGCCGCGGCCAGATCCGCTCGGCTTCGCGCGCCGCTTCGGGCAGGCCGTGGCCTTGGCGGTCGATGCGCAGCTCCAACCGACCCTCGCCGCTTTGCCGGGTCAGCACCAGATGGCCATCGCCGAAGGTTTCGAGCCGGGTTTCGGCCTGCTCGAAGAAGCCCGGCATCCGGCGGCGCAGCGCCAACCCGTGACAGATCAGCCGCGCCTTGCGGCCCGCGAAGCTGTCGAGATCGGGGGCCGGCTCGGGATCCGGCCCGTCGGAATCGGCCGCACCGGGGATCTCGTCGAGCGTCAGCTCCCCTTCGAAGCAGTCGGGCGCGCCCCGGATCGCGAGATCCGCGACGGCACGGAAATCCACGGCCATGCGGTTGTCCGGATCGGTCAGCTGGAACGCCCCCAGCTCGGTGCCCTGATAGATGTCGGGGATGCCCGGCATGACGAGCTTGAGCCCGGCCTGTGCCAGTGACAGCGCCTCGCCGCGTGCCATCAGCTGGCCCGCACCGGCGGGCAGCTCACCCTCCCAGCTCAGCGCCAGCGCCTTGGCAAAGCGCTGAGCATCGGCCTCGGCCTCCTGGTTCTGATGCGTCCAGGTCGTGACTTCCTTGGCCTCGCGCATCGCCTTCTCGACATGCTGACCCAGCCGCTCGGCGATGTCGCCGCGCCCCGCCTCCCACATCGCCAGCAGCGTCTGCAGGATATACCAGCGCAGGTTCGGATCGATGTCATGTGCACCGTCGACATCCTCGCTGTGCTCCCAAAGCGCCAGAAACGCCTCGGGCAAATGGCTGATTGCTACAAGCCGCATCCGCGCATCTTCGGAACGCTTGGTGTCGTGGGTCGAAGTCAGCGTCATCTCGGAGGGCGCGCGGCGCTGCAGCCAACCAGAAAGCTCTTCCGGCGTGATGGTCGGCTCGTCGGGATCGGCGCCGACCTCGTTGGCGGCGATGTAGCGGTTCCAACGGAAACCCGCCGTGTCCTCATGCGCCTTTGCCAGAAGCGCGCCGGTCACCTGCTGGAAACGCACCTGCAGGGCCCGCTCCTCGGGGGTTTCAGGATCGGTGATGAGGCCCGCGATCCGTTTGACCGTGGCGTCCGTGCGCAGCCCCTCGCCCGCCTCGGCGGTCACGCTGTCCATCAGCGCGCGCTCTTCGTCGGAGGGCGCTTCGCCTTCGGCGAAATAGGTGCGGTAGCGCGGAAAGGCCACGAGCAGCGCGATGATCGCCTCGCGCAGCGCCTCGTCGCCGATTTCCAGCGCATCCTCGGGACCCACGGCGGTGCGCGCCATGTCGATCAACTGGTGCAGCTCGGCTGCCAGCTCCTGCCGGATCACCTCGTGCTTGGCGGTCTTGAGCGCGTCGTGAAAGCTGCCCTCGCGCCCGGTCTCGCGGCGCCAGCTTTCGTCGAGCCGCGCCAGCCCATCGGCATCGGTGAGGATGCGCGAGATCGCCCGCGCCGCCTCGTAGCCGGTGGTGCCCTGGATCGGCCATGAGGCCGGCACGGTCTCGTCGCCGGTGAGGATCTTCTCGATCCAGATCGGTGTATCGCCGACGCGCTCGCGCAGGCGGCGCAGATAGGCCGCCGGATCGGCGAGCCCGTCGATGTGATCGAGCCGGATGCCCTGCACCAGATCCTTTTCGAGCAGTTCGAACAGCAGCGCGTGCATCTCCTCGAACACCGCCTCGTCCTCGACCCGCATGCCGATCAGCCCGGTGACGTTGAAGAAGCGGCGATGCGTGACGCCGTCGCGCTCGTACTCCCAATGAGTCAGCCGCCACGGCTGGGCGGCATGGGCGTCGCGGATCGCCTCGGGATCGCGGCGCATCTCCTCCGAGGGCAGCGTGCCCTGCGACATCGGCACCGCGAAATGCTCGGTGGCGAGCTGCGGCCCCTCATCGCCTTCCTCGAGGCGGAAGGCGCCCGCCTCCAGCATCTCGTCGAAGGGCTGGCCGAGGAAGGGCAGCACCAGCCGCCCCTTGCCCCAGTCGATGTCGAAATGGCGCGCGTAGCGGCTGTCCTGGCCGTGACGCAGCACGTCGCGCAGCCACGGGTTCTCGAGATGGAAGGCGGTGTGGTTGGGCACGATGTCGAGGATGATCCCGAGCCCCGCCGCCCGGGCTGCCTCGGCCAGCGCCTCGAAGCCCGCGCGGCCTCCGATGCAGGGATCTATCTCGGCCGGGTTGGTCACGTCGTAGCCATGGGTCGACCCCGAGGCCGCGGTGAAAATCGGCGAAAGGTAGAGATGGCTGATGCCGAGCCCGGCCAGATAGGGCACGAGCCGCCGCGCGGTATCGAAATCGACGCCCTCGCGCAGCTGCAGACGATAAGTGGCGCGGGGAAGCGGGGCAGCGTTCATTTATGCGGGCTCACGATCAGGGAAAAGGCAAAGGGATCGGCGGCGGGATCGCCGATGGTGAAATCCTCGGGCTCGGCGGTGGGCGGGGTGTCGGGTGGTGAACCGAGATTGATACGCGCCACGACGAGCCCCTCTGCGAAGGGCCAGCAGGCGGAGATCGCGCGCGGCCCGGTGCGGGTGACGCGCGCGGGCCCTGCCCGGCCCGATTTCATCAAGGGTACGATGCGCTCGGCGCGCAGCGACAGCAAGCGCCGCGTGAGATCGCGCCAATGCTCCATATGCGCAGGATCGCCTCGGAACGGGCGCGAGCGTTCGAAGGTTTCCGGAGCGTTCGGGTCCGGCACCTCTTCACCAAAGCTCAGGAAATCCTTGAACTCCCTCTGCCGCCCCTCGCGGGTAAGCCGCGCCAGTTCGCCATCGTGGTCGCAAAAGAACAGGAAGGGGGCGGTCTCGCCCACCTCTTCGCCCATGAACAGCATCGGGATGAATGGCGCGGTCAGCAGCATCGCATGCGCCACCTCGACCCCGCGCGGATCGGCGAGCGAGATCAGCCGTTCGCCCAAGGCCCGGTTGCCGACCTGATCATGGGTCTGGTTGGAATTGACGAAACCGGTCCACGGCAAATGCGATGCCGGACGGCCCCGGCGGGTTTCCTTGCCGTGGCGGGGCTGGCCTTCTTCGACGTGGCCCCGGGACAGCGCCAGGACCAGATCGCCGATCGGATCATGCGCGAACGGGGCGTAATACCCCTCGGACTCGCCGGTGAGCGCGGTGTGTACCGAATGGTGGTAGTCGTCGTTCCAGCTTGCGACGTAGCAGCCGGTGTCGCGCAGTTCGGGCTCATTGCGCTCGTCCTCGGTAATCAGATGCAGCGGCCGATCGAGATCGAGCGCCTGCACGCGCTCGCCCAGTTCGACGAGGAAATGATGCGGCGAGGGGTCGATGATCTGGTGCACCGCGTCGAGCCTGAGCCCGTCGAGCCGGTAGTCGCGCAGCCAGTAGATCGCGTTCTCGATGAAGTACTCGCGCACGGCCGGTTCGGTGAAGTCGATCGCGGCACCCCAGGGCGTGTGGCGCTCTTCCTCGAAGAACTCGGGCGCATAGGCATGGAGATAGGCGCCGTCGGGGCCGAAGTGGTTGTAGACCACGTCGAGGATCACCATCATCCCGGCGGCCTGCGCCGCCTCGACGAATTTCTGCATGTCCTCGGGGGTGCCATAGGCCGGGTGCGGCGCGTAAGGCAGCACGCCGTCATATCCCCAGCCGCGCGCGCCCTGCCACTGGCTAACGGGCATCAGCTCGATCGCGGTGATGCCGAGATCGGCCAGCTCCTGCATCCGTTTCGCGGCGGCGGCGAATGTGCCTTCCTCGGTGAAGGTGCCGACATGCATCTCGTAGATCACCGCCTCGTCCCAAGCGCGTCCGCTCCATTCCGAGCGCCACTTCCGGGCTGCGGTATCGACCAGCAGTGAGGGGCCATGCACGTCGCCCGCCTGCTGCCGCGCGGCCGGATCGGGACGGCGTTCGCCGTCGATGACGAAGGCGTATTCGAGACCCGGATCGGCTTTGGCCGCGAGGCTCCAGAAGCCGTCATCGTCTTGGGTCATGGGTGTTTCGGAGCCGTCGAGCCAGAGTGCGACCTTCTCGGCCGCGGGAGCCCATAGGCCGAATTGCCACTGACCCTTCCCTTCGGGCCGCGCGCCCCAGCGATTGCGAGATGCGGCCGCCCCTGCCGCCGGCGGCGTGTCGTTCTTGGTCATGATGGTCCTCTTTGCCCCTGTAGCGCGAACAGGCCGGCGCCCCTGCCGGTTCCATCCGGCGCGACATCCTGTCGGGGAACCAGCCGGGTTTCGCGGCTCTTGGGCCAGCAACGGGTCCATGGGCCCGATCCCAGCAATGAACGGAACATGGCATGGATCTCGGCATCAAGGGCAAGCGCGCCCTCATCACCGGCGGCTCTGGCGGCATGGGCATCGAAGTGGCCAAACTACTGATACAGGAAGGCGCACATCCCTTCCTCACCGATATCGACGAGGACGCGCTCGCCGAGGCGGACAGGCAGATCGGCGGCACCGCGGGCTACATGGCGGCCGACCTCACCGACACCGCCCAGATCTCGGCGCTTAAGGACAAGCTCGCGGAACAAGGCAGCTGCGACATCCTCGTCCATGCCGCCGGCGTCACCGGCGCCAAGGGCGATCCGCTCGAGATGACCGATGATGACTGGATGGAGGCCTGGGAGATCGACTTCATGTCCGCCGTCCGTCTCAGCCGCGCGCTGGTGCCGGGTATGGTCGAGAAGGGCTGGGGCCGGGTCGTCTTCGTGACGTCGGAAAACGCGGTGCAGCCCTATGCCGACGAGGCGGTCTACAACGCCGCCAAGGCGGCACTTCTGAACTTTACCAAATGCGTGTCGATGCCCTATGCGCCCAAGGGCGTGCTATTCAACACCGTCTCGCCCGCCTTCATCGAAACGCCGATGACCGACGGCATGATGGAAAAGCGCGCCAAGGAGCTGGGCGTGTCCAAGGAGGAGGCGATCGAGAGCTTCCTCAAGGAGGAGCGCCCGTTCCTGACGCTGGGCCGTCGCGGCAAGGTGGAGGAGGTCGCCCCGGTCATCGCGCTGCTGTGCTCGGATCGTGCCAGCTTCACCGTGGGTTCGGCCTACCGGGTCGACGGCGGCTCCGTCGGCACGATGAACATTTGACGCGCGAAGGGGCCGCGGCTTCGGCGCGGCCCCTGCTCCTCGACCGAGGAAGGGTTCAGTCCTCCATCGGGCCGCCGGCTTCCTTCCAGTCGCCGATGCCGCCGATATTGGTGACCTTCTCGAAGCCCATCTCCTTGAGCGTTTTGCCCGCCAGTGCGGCCTGCCCGCCAGCGCCACAGACGAGATGGATATCGGCATCCTTGCGGAATTTCGGCTCGTGGAACTGGCTGTTCTCGTCGGCCATGAACTCGATGAAGCCACGCGGCGCCCGCAGCGCGCCCTTGATGGTGCCGGTCTTGGCGATGGCGCCCGAGTCGCGCACATCTACGAACAGCGCGTCGCCGCCGTGCTTGCCGATGGCTTCCTTGGCCGGAATGCGCGTGACCTGCGCATTGGCCTCGTCGAGATAGTCCTTGGCGGTCTTCATGGATGCCCCCTGAGTTGAAAACGGCGCGACTCCCGAGGGTGCCGCGCCGCGAAATCTAGCCTGTCCCGAGCCGCCCTCAAGAGGCGGCGTCGTAGGCCCGTTCGCCGTGCACCGCGAGGTCGAGCCCCTCGGTCTCGATGTCGCGGCTGACCCTGAGCGGCGTCACGAAACCCACCAACTTGATCAGCACCACCGTCGCCACCACGGTCCAGAGACCGACCACGGCTAGGCCGCCGAGCTGCGCGGCCCACGTGCCCGCGCCGAAGACCGCGATCATGATCGTGCCGAAGATGCCGCCCACGCCATGGACCGCGAAGACGTCGAGCGAGTCGTCGATCTTCAGCTTCACCCGGAACAGGTGCACGGCCTCCTGGCACAGAACGCCCGCCACCGCGCCGATGATCAGCGCCTCGACCGGGCCCACGAAGCCCGAGGCCGGGGTGATCGAGGCGAGCCCCGCGATGGTGCCGGTGACGAGGCCGACGAGAGAGGCCTTGCCGAACTTGAACTTCTCCCACAATGCCCAAGTGAGTGAAGCGGTGGCGGCCGACAGATGGGTGACGGTGATCGCCATCGCGGCACCGCCGTCGGCGGCGAGCTGGCTGCCGCCGTTGAAGCCGAACCAGCCGACCCAGAGCATCGCCGCCCCGATCATCACGTAGCCGGGGTTGTGCGGCGGCGTGGTGGTGCTGCGGCGCGGGCCGAGAAACAGCGCTAACAGCAGCGCCGCGAGACCGGCGGTCTCGTGCACCACGATGCCGCCCGCGAAATCGCGCACGCCGATTTCGCCGAAGATGCCGCCATCGGTCAGCATGCCGCCGCCCCAGATCCAATGCACCACGGGCGCATAGACAATGAGCATCCACAGGGCGGAGAACAGCAGCACGAAGCCGAAGCCCGCCCGCTCCACATAGGCACCGACGATCAGCGCCGGGGTGATGATCGCGAAGGTCATCTGGAAAGCGAAGAACAGGATCTCGGGCAGCGTTCCCGACAGGCTGTTCGCGTCGACACCCGCAAGGAACGCCTTGCCGAGGCCGCCCCAGAGCCCGCCCGTGTCGGGGCCGAAGGCGATGGAATAGCCGAAGGCGAACCAAAGCACGCTCATCAGGCAGGCGATGGCGTAGCAATGCATGAAGACGCTCAGCACGTTGCGGGCGCGCACCAGCCCGCCATAGAACAGCGCCAGCCCGGGCAGGGTCATGAACAGCACAAGCGCCGTGGCAGTGATGATCCACGCCGTATCCGCTCCATTCATTCGATGATTCCTTTCGACGATCCACGAGAGGGGAAGTTGCCGTGAGAAAGCTGACGGAAGCGGCCAAATAAACGGCATCGCCCCGTGACGCTGCGCAATTCGGGGGCAGTACGGGCTTTGCCCGATATTTGTGCGCTTCTGCGGGCAAGTGTCCCGAATATCCGCTTCGAAGGAATTCCCCGCTCTGCTGCGCCAGAGTGAGAAACCCGTCGCGGCAGCCGCCCGATACAGCTATGGGACGCGCATGACCGACAGCACATTCGAGATCTTCTTGCAGGCTCCGCCGGGGCTGGAGCCGCTACTGGCCGAGGAGGCCCGCGAGAAGGGGTTCTTGACGCCCACACCCGTACCCGGTGGCGTCACCACGCGCGGCGGATGGGAGGACGTCTGGCGCGCCAATCTCGAACTGCGCGGTGCGGGCCGGGTGTTGGTGCGGATCGGCTCCTTCATGGCCTTCCACCTCGCGCAGCTCGACAAGCGGGCGCACAAGTTTCCATGGGCCGAACTGCTGCGCCCCGGCGAGACGGTGCGCGTCGATGTGAGCTGCCGCCGCTCCAAGATCTACCACGCGGGTGCCGCGAAGCAGCGGATCGAGACGGCGCTCGAAGCCTTCGGCGCGCGGATCGCCGGCGACACGGTGCAGGACGAGGAGAGCGACGCCGAGGCCGGGATCGAGGCGCTGACGCTCAAGGTGCGGATCGAGGACAACGAGGTGATCTTCAGCCTCGACAGCTCCGGCGCGCCGCTGCACCGGCGCGGCACCAAGCAGTTCGTCGGCAAGGCGCCTATGCGCGAGACCTTGGCGGCGCTGTTCCTGCGCGCCTGTGGCTATGACGGCCGCGAGCCGGTCTATGACCCGATGTGCGGCTCGGGCACCTTCGTGCTCGAAGCGGCGTCGATCGCCGCCGGACGCGCCCCCGGCCTGTCGCGCGGCTTCGCCTTCGAGCGGCTGGCGAGCTTTGATGCGACGCGCTGGCAGGCCCTTCGCGACGCCGCGAGCGGCTCCGCGACGCCGGAACTGCGCTTTGCAGGTTCGGACCGCGACGCCGGCGCGGTCGCGGGCGCCAACGCTAATGCCGCCCGCGCCAGGCTCGGCGATCTTGCCACGTTCCACCACGCGGCGGTGAGCGACGCTGCACCGCTCGAGGGGCCGCCTGGCCTTGTGATCGTCAACCCGCCCTATGGCGGGCGGATCGGCAACAAGAAGCTGCTGTACGGGCTGCATGGCGCGCTGGGCGAGACGCTGCGCCGCAATTTCCGGGGCTGGCGCGTCGGCATCGTCACCAGCGAGGCGGGGCTCGCCCGTGCCACGGGCCTTCCGGTGACCCCGTGGGGACCGCCGGTGCCGCATGGCGGGTTGAAGATTACGCTCTTCACCGCGCCGCCGATCACCTGACACCGATCAGGCGGCGGCGGGCGCCCGCCCTGTCGCCATGAGACGCGCCGCATCCAGCACCGCATCGGGTCGGACCGGCAACAGCTCGGCGGGTCGTGCCTCCTGCAATGCTGGGCAGTCCGTGCCGAGCCAGCACAGGATGGCCGCGTCCGACATGCCCGGGCGCAGCACCAGGATCAGGTCGCGCATCACCGGCAGAGGCAGGCCCACCGCGTCGAACTGGCAGGCCGGGTAGAGCCGCCTCGCGCCCTGCGTCACCCCGACGATCCGCCCGGCTTCGGCCCAGGACCGCGCCAGGCTTGCGCCGAGCGGAACCCACCGGCCGAGCCGAGCCGCGACCTCGCCCGCGTCGAGCATCTCGATCCTCGCAAGGGAACTCCCCGTGTCCACCGTCATGACATATTCCTCCCTGCGGGCGGAGATAGCGGGCAGCCGCACCGCGAAAAGAGAGCAATACCGTACAGACAACAACTCTCGGATGCGTGCGGCCGCTCGCTCGGCCCGTGGGCGATCAAATCGCCCCCAACGGTGATATCCAGTCCCTACATGTGTTAAGTTTCAGTTAATGCCCGAGCCAAACTGACCGGCAGCCTATGCAGCGGGCCTTTGAAGGTGTTCAATGAGAGCGCCCCTTTCCGAGGGAGGCGATGATGGGCCGCCTACGAAGATGGCTGGACCAGCTCTCCGATGACCGGTGGCGCCGTTTCGTCGGTGACCGACTGGAGACCGCCGCCACCGAGACCTTCACCGTGCTGCGCTGGGGGCTTCTCGTCGGATTGGCGCGACTGATCGCGCTGGAGACCGGGCTATGGGGCTTCAAGGCGCTGCACTGGGTCCTGTCGGCGCTTCTCTTCGCCTATCTCGCCTCGATCTTCCTGCTGCGTCCCGAAATTCCGATCTTCGCCCGCGCCGATACGCGTCGAAAGCGGCTGATCCAGACGGGTGTGAACCATGCCGTATGCATGGCCGCCTTCATGGCGGCCATGATGGCAATAAATGCGCTGGCCGACGCCGCGGCCGAGATGCGCTTCGTCGAGAAACTCGGCCTTTCGCCAAGCTGAGCCTGGAAGGCTCAGTCGGTTAGGGTCAGGGATTTCAGCTGCCAGATGCTGCGATCCTCGAACTCCTTGGCCTTGTAGGCCTCGTCGCTGTCATAGGGATAGATGATCCAGTAGGGCCCCATCATCTCAACGTCCAAGGGCTCGCCATCCATCTGGTAGGCGACGATCGGGCCGCCCGGCACGGCGTCGGTTACGGGAATCTCGACCGCATAGCCGTCGCGGGCCATGGCGCGGATCACCGTGCCCTCGGCATCGGCATCCTCCAGCAGGTCCGCGAGCGCCACGCCGGTAAAGCGGATCACCCCGTCGGTCCAGACGGTGCTGGTCTCGAACTCTGTCACCGGCATTGCCTTGAGCGCCTCGAGATCGAAGGTCGCAGGCTCCCCGCCCTCGGCCTGCAAAACCAGCTCATCGGCAGCTTCGGGTGTTTCCTGAGCCAAGCTAGGAGTTGCGAGCGCCAGCGACAGGCACAGCGCGGTGAGCAGATGCGATCGGATCATGAGGAGCCTTCGGGGTTGGAATTTTCTGAGCGGATTGAACATCAGACGCCAGACGCCGCCAAACTTTCGCCGCCACGGCCCGCAGTTTTATCACGATCGTGTCAGCCGAGCCTCAACCCCAACGCGTGACGTCGGCATGACCCGCTGCCGCAGGACGTATGGTTGGCTCAGGCGAGCTACACCGACCTCTTCGGCCTGCCACCAGGCGCCCTGCCCAGCTAGCGGTGTCGCAGTGTCGGAGCATACTGGCAGGTCGTCGAGTTGGCAGATCAGCCTCGACAACAAAGTTCCGAGTGCTTGGCCATACGGTCGAGCTTCAGGGCAAGCTGGCTTCGATGCTGGGAGCCGCCGAAAGCAAAAACGCCGCGAGCTATGAGGCTGCGGCGTGTTCGCTGAAGTTGGTTGCGGGGGCAGGATTTGAACCTGCGCCTGGGCTCCGCCCGCCACGGCCTGAAACGCTCCAGTGGAGCGTTTCCGAGGCGGCCTTGGCCCTTCAGGTCATGCGCCTGACGCACGGTTTGTCTCTATGCTGGTGGATCTGGTTGCGGGAGCAGGATTTGAACCTGCGACCTTCAGGTTATGAGCCTGACGAGCTACCGGGCTGCTCCATCCCGCGACAGGATGTTTTGCATCGTTCAGAGAGAATGTTTTGATGTTCTTTACTAGGTCTGGCGGTGACTTACTCTCCCACGTCTTGAGACGCAGTACCATCAGCGCGACGGCACTTAACGGCCGAGTTCGGAATGGGATCGGGTGT
>NZ_FWFY01000004.1 GCF_900172345.1 Limimaricola soesokkakensis | reverse complement strand
ACACCCGATCCCATTCCGAACTCGGCCGTTAAGTGCCGTCGCGCTGATGGTACTGCGTCTCAAGACGTGGGAGAGTAAGTCACCGCCAGACCTAGTAAAGAACATCAAAACATTCTCTCTGAACGATCTCGAAAAGCACCATTCGGCCTCAAGCAGCCCCCCGGGGGCGACAGGCCAGACAAAATGGCGCGGGATGGAGCAGCCCGGTAGCTCGTCAGGCTCATAACCTGAAGGTCGCAGGTTCAAATCCTGCTCCCGCAACCAACTTCAGCGAACACGCCGCAGCCGCATAGCTCGCGGCGTTCTTGCTGTCCGCAGCCCCCAGCATCGACGAAAGATTGCCCTGAAGTTCGACCGTGTGGCCGATCTTGGCATCGTGCCGCACGACGATACGCTCGAAGAGTTCGTGCATCTCGTCGCTGGCGCGGCCAGCCACCTGCTCGCCCGACAGCGTCTGCACCAGGTTGTCCACGTAGGTACGATAGAGGGCAGGGAGGTCGTTGGGCATCTCGATCTGAACAGGTGCCGCGGCGTCTCGGCTGGCCCTCATGGTTTGTAGTTCGGCGTCTACGACCTCCAAGCGGGCGATAATGACCCGGCTGTAATCGCCTTGCTCGACGGCCTTGACCAGGTTGCGATGCACCTTCTCCTTTTCCCGGATGTGCTTGTCCCGCAACTTGAGCTCTTCCTGTCCCGAGGACGCACTGGCGGCCATGTGCTTCTCGAACTCCGTCCGGAAGCGCTGGAAGGCCTCGTCCTGCATCAGCTCGTCTTGCAGGCTGCTCAGGACCGTCTGTTCGGCGTGATGCTGAAGCAGGCCGGGCATCCCGGAGCAGATCGCCGGTCCTTTCTCCTTCGCATTGGCGCAGTAGTACCGCTTCTTCGGCCCGCTGCCCGCGATGGTCAGCTTGCCGCCACAGATCCCGCATTCCAACAGCCCGGAGAGCAAGTACTTGCGGCGACGCAGTGCCTGGCTTGCTGAGAGGCTGTTGCGATCCTTTGGGGCGGTGTCCGACCCCTTGCGCCGGGTCAGGTTGTCTTGCCGGGACTTCACGGCCTCCCACAGATCTTGGTCGACGATGCGCAGGGCAGGGACGTCCGCACGTTCCCATTGGTCTTCGGGCTGGAGCCTCGAGACCCGCTTCCGTGTGACCGGGTCGAGACTGTAACGGAGGCGGTTCCAGACACGGCGACCAGCATAGAGATCGTTGTTAAGGATCCCGGTCCCGCGGCTGCGATTGCCATTGATCGTATTCTGTTTCCAGTGACCTGAAGATCCACGCTTCGACTCGGCCGAGGGGGAAGGAATGCCGTCCCGGTTCAAGCCTGCGGCGATCTTCAGGGGCGATACGCCGGCAGCGAACTCACGGAAAATCCGGCGGATGACGGCTGCTTCATCTTCTACGATGTCCAAGGCGCCCCGCTCTCCATCTGGCGTGAGAGCCGGGCGGTAGCCATAACTGCGGCCACCGGCGCTTCTCCCGTTGTGCACACGGCCGATGAGCCCGCGGCGCGTCTTGTTTTTCAGATCCTCGAGGAAGAGCGCTCCCATCAGGCCGCGGAACGTCATTTTCATAGCATCCATCTCGCCCTCGCCGAGCGTATGAATCGTCACTCCCAGATGCTTGGTGTGCTTGTAGAGGTATGCGTTATCTTCAAGATCGCGGGTCACCCGATCAATGCTCTCAGCCAGCAGAATATCGAAGCCACCATTGTGAAGATCGGCGATCATGGCCTGGTAGTCCGGGCGCCAGTTGGAAGCGCTTGTCTGCTGTTCGTCGCTGTACTCGCGGACGACCTCCCAGCCTCGCTGCCGCGCGAAGCGCTGGCACAGCCTGATCTGGTCTGGAATCGACATCGGGCTCTGCATGTCCAGCGAATAACGGGCATAGATGGCTGCGCGTTTGACGGTCTTCATGGCTTGCTTCCTTGGCACCCGGACTGCCTCGCCGGATCTGTGTAGTTCACGCTACGCTTGCTGAGGGTCCAGCTTCGGCGCGCGCTCAATTTTGTTGCCGGGTCTCAGGCGCGAGCGTAGCACTGACCATACAGCACCCTGCAAACGCCGCGTGGAGGCGATGACCTCCCGCGCTGCTTGTTCGGCGATGAGTTCGATCAGTTTCTGGAGGTTCATCCGCATCTCCTTCGGCTTGGGGCAACAAACAACCCAGTGCTTGTGAGATAACGGTGGCCGACAGACCCGGACCCGGCTGCGCCCGCGTCGCACCAGCGGCGCGGGCTCTTTCTACCAGTCCTTCATGCTTGCTCAGGAGGGTTGGTGCTCGGATAAGTCACCAGCGACCGAGTCAACTTGTTCACAGTCCCGCTGTTCAGCATCTCCTGCGCGATGTTCTGCGCGAGAGCGTGGATCTTCTCGAACGACGCCAAGTGCTGCCATTCATCGACTTGCTTTTCGAGCCGATCAAGCTCGTCCGCCTGCTGTTCGATCTCCGTTTCGAGCTCGGAGACCATTCTGTCCCTCTCAGCGATCTTCTCGTGCAGCGCGGCGACCTCGATCGACCACTGCATGCGTTGAGCGGTGTGCTGCTTGTCAGCCATGCTCCAGACCCTGGCCCAGAGCGCTGTCATTTCATCCGGCATCTGAGGCACATGTGAGGCCAGCGGATCTTGGTCGTGGCGCTCCTGGGCCCAAGCGTCGAGCAGGGGGGTGATGGTGGAGTAGGAGCCGCCAGTAAGGCCTCGAACCTTCTCTGCCGTCGGATACTCACCGCGAGCGGAGAGCTCACCGGCGGCCTCCCATACGGCTTCTCGTGTTGCTTTCTTTGGTCGCCCAGGTCTGCGCATGTCCACCATCAACTCGAAAGTGTAAAGTAATGTATGCCATTACATTACTAATTGCAGCGGAATTTAGGTACTGCCGTGGCACGCTTGGAAACAAAAAATGGGGCCCATCGGACATCGTTCCGGAGATTTACCGTTGATAGGAAATAGCTCGGGTAAAGCTGCACTTGACGTGGCTGACGGGAACTTCTGCTTCAAGCTCTCGAGACCTCAGCTTACCCGCGCTACGAAGTACCTCGTTCCACCATGCCCTTCGAACCAGTGAAGCGCCGCGCGGCAAAGGCTCACACGAAGCAGGCCTTGGACGCTGAGCGCAGCATCACCGTCCATACGCTTCATACTCGCGGGTGAGGCTTCGGTCGAGGACCAGTTTGGCAGAAGCAACCTGCTTAGTGCGCAGCAGCCGCAAGAAGGTCACGCGTCAGAACGGAAAAATGGCTGGACGCGCAAACTTAAGTGGTTAGGTTGTGCGAGATCAACCAGAAGCTTAACCGTTCTGGATCATGATTTTGCGGCAGGGGATATATGTACCAAGCGGGTGGGACTATTGAAGATGCAGTAGTTGCAATCTCAAAAAACGAGTTTGTGCTTCCTGCAATACAAAGGGAGTTCGTCTGGCGTCCGGATCAGATCGAAAGGCTCTTCGATAGCCTGATGCAAGGCTACCCGTTTGGAACTTTTCTTTTTTGGAAGGTAGAGCCGGCAAACGCTGCGACGTTCAAGTTCTACGATTTTGTTCGTAACTACCATGAAAAGAATGGAGCACATTGCCCTGAGCTCGGGGACATGAAGGGTCGCCAGGTTACCGCGGTTCTTGATGGTCAACAACGTCTCACCGCTTTGAACATCGGATTGCGAGGCTCAATGGCTTGGCGCCTTAAGGGCAAGCGCAGAAACAATCTGCACGCCTATCCAAAAAGGAAGCTATACCTTGACCTTCTTGGCGTCGCTGCTGAGGATGATACGGGAATTGTATACCGATTTAAATTCCTTGACGAAGACGCTGCCAAGGCTGGCGATAGCACGTTCTGGTTTCCCGTTAGTAGAATATTGGATCTCGAAGATGGAAGTGCCATCTATGAGGTAATTGAAGAACGAGATCTTGCAAAAGAGGAGCGAAAGAGAGCCTACAATGCGCTTGATCGGCTGCGGACTGTAATACGGGTTGAACCGCTTATTTCCTACTATGAAGAGAAGAGCCAGCACCTCGACCGGGTTCTTAATATTTTTATTCGCCTGAATTCAGGTGGAACCGTGCTGTCCTATTCTGACCTGCTGCTAAGTATTGCGGTTGCACAGTGGACAAATGTTGACGCACGTAGCGAAATTCATGGCCTCGTTGACGACATTAACGAGATCGGAGCTGGTTTTGCTTTTAATCATGACTTCGTTCTGAAGGCGGGGCTGATGCTGGCAGATACTGCGAGTGTCGGCTTTAAGGTTGACAACTTCACCGCAAAGAATATGGCCATACTCGAAAATCGCTGGAAGGATATTCGAAGAGCGATCATATTGGCTGTGGAGCTAACGGCTTCGTTTGGCCTTTCGAGCTCGAACCTTCGGGCTGAGAGCGCAATTTTACCAGTCGCTTATTATATATTCATGAAGTCACCACCGAACAGCTACCTTACAGCCGCGAAGTGGGGGGGGGACCGGGAAGCTATTCGTTTCTGGCTAATTCGATCTCTTTTGAAGCCATCTGGCATTTGGGGAAGTGGCTTGGACACGTTGCTAACTTCGCTAAGGGAAGTGATCCAGAAGCATGGGGAAGATGGCTTTCCTGCCGATCAGCTGGCGCGGCGTATGGCTCAGAGAGGTAAAGCCTTAAATTTCGACGAGGAGGAGGTCGAGGAACTACTCGAGATGCGCTATGCTGATAAACGCACTTTTCTGCTATTGTCTCTTATGTTCCCTTTTGTAGACCTAAGGAATCAGTTCCACGTCGACCACGTCTATCCAATTTCACGCTTTAGTCCAAGTAAGCTCAAGGCGGCTGGGTATAAGAAGGAAGAAGGAGAGGATCTGCGTTGGCTTGCTGATACCATTCCGAACCTTCAACTTCTTGATGGTGCAATGAACAATGAAAAGCGGGCAAAGTTGCCTGCGGAATGGTTGAGGTTGGCTTGCAAGAGTCGGATTTCCCAAGAAGATTATTGTGCAAAGCATCGACTTGGCACTCTTCCCGAGTGCGTTGAGGACTTCGAGGATTTTGCTGAAAAACGGACCGCATCACTGCGGGAAGTTTTGGTGGGCTTACTAATGGCGCGAAGTAGGGGCATTATGCGGGCTGCTGAGTGAAGATTCACTAAATAGTAAGGGCAAATTTATTTTATCGACTATCTCATATGGTCTTAGTCAATAAATCTATTTGGTGTGAGTTTAGGAAATCGCCCTAAGTCTGTCTTGGTGGTTCGTAGGATTTCTATGCCGCTCCGAAGTCAGAAACCCACGTCCCACTCGCCACGCGGCTTTTCGTCGACATGTGGCAGCTTGGTCTGCAAAGCGGGCCAACACCCCTTGCCGCTGCTTCCTGCAATTGATCGCACCAGCGGCGCTTGACAGGTTGAATGGAGCGGGCGCGCCGACATCCCAGCAGCAGGAGAAGTGTCGCCGGCGCGCCCCGCGCCGCCTGATCCGAGGCGGTGCGTTGATGGCCGGAGATCCGGCCTCAAGGGGTGGCACGCCTTGGAAGGCGTGCCATGTCGGCTACGGGTTCGCGGGGCGCGCCAGCTGCGCGGTTCGCCGTCGGCCCGAGGCCAAGATCTGGTCGAGATCCCGTCGGTCGATGACGGCGTCGATCGCGTCTCGCAGCACCGACAGCTCACCACGGAGCGTCGCCAGCCGGAGCGCCTCCGGCGGCCAATACGTCTCGATCCAGCTGAGGCCCGAGACGTCGCATTCGTCGTCGGACCAATTTGCCACCTGCACGATCAGGCGGCCGATCTCGTCGTTGAGGTCCTCGACGAGTTCATGCAGATCCCACGCCACCGCGGCCTCGAAAATCTCGCGGCGTTCGATCGCGTCGGCGATGGACCGGGCGAGCTGTCCGGATCCGCCATGCAGCCTGACGGCGGAGTTTCCCCGCAGATGGGGCAGGGCGATCCTGCTCTGTGCGAGGGCATGCGCGGCCAGCGCCTCGATCGAGGACAGCTGGGCGGTTGTCGGGGTGCGAGGGCTCATGCGTGATCTCCCGTTTGGAGCGATACAGGTCGGCTTGGATTGCGCGGCTCGACGGTGAAGTCGCGGTCCCGAACGAGGACCTTTCGGCGGAGCGGCACGCGCGTGCGGTGCCTCTCGTTGCGGATGTCGCGCAGCGCGTGAATGCGGCCCCGCACTTCGTTCATGCGCTCGAAGATCTCGCCGTCGATGCGGCCGATCACGGGCGACTCCAACTGCCGGTCGAGCACGAAGCCGCTGTGCGTCAGCGCGACCAGAAGGCGCCGCGCGCCAACAAAGCGGGTGGGCTCATGCAGCCCCGCAGCGATGTAGTCGGCACGCTTGCGGATATGCACCGCGTCGCCGACGTTCGACTTTCGCCGCGAGGTCGTGCCGTAGGCCAGCAGCGCGTAGGTCTGGTCGCCGATCCGCTCGATGTCGAGCACGAGGCAGGGGCGGGCTTTCAGCTTCGCGGCCTCGCCCTCTTCGGCGAGCGGGAACTTGAACAGGACGATGTCCCCGTGGCTCAGATGATCCCGCCAGGCGGCGCTCATCCGCGGGTCGTGTTGCAATATGTCGAGCATGTTCGCTCTCCTTGTCAGCTTGGTTGCCGACACGTCCGAGCGGCCTTCCTCTCTCACCTTTCCGGCTGAGGTCGTCCGTCGTGCGCGTCACAAGGCGCGCGCACGGCGGAGGAGCCTCGGCCCATTTATGGGACCCCATTCCAGCTCGATTGCCCATGCCTGGACGGGGCGCCGTTCTTCGCCGACAGGCGATTTCGGGAGAGCGTCGAGAGGGTGAGGCAGCAGAGCGACCCCGGCGGGTGTCGCGGCGCTGCCGGGCCCTTTAGACCCGGCGCGGGGAGCGCGAGCAGGGGGTGCGGGGGAGTGCGGAATGATGACCCGAGCCCGCCGGGAGGCGCCAAGGGGTTGGAGGGGGAGCGGCGAGCGATGACCCTGCCGCCCTCCGCGCAGGAGCCTCCCGGGCAGGGCCCTCGGAGAGCCCCCGGAGGGCCGACGCGTATTGAGCCCCGAAGGGGCGTCTCGCAATACGCAAAGTCGGTCTCTACACCTTTTCTCCCGCAGCCCCGCAGGGCTGGCTTCGAAACGATGTCCCGACGGCCCGGTTCGTTTTTGGCGTGACCCTTTGGGGACTAATTCCGCGTCGACGTAATCACTCGGCACGGAAAGAACATAGGAATGCAGGGCTACCAATTTGCTCACATGGAGACATGGTCCCGTCAAGGCGGCGCGGTTCAGAACGGACGCCAGGAAACGGTGCGGCGCAACGGGCAGCGCAGCTGGTCGGCGCAGCAGATCATCGACGAGGCGGAGCGCGTTCCGGATGCCTGCGAGCACGTGCCCTACACTGGTAAAAAGCCTCTCGTCTTGGCGGGGACCTGCGGCTCCTTCGACGAACTGCGAAAGGCGCACGAGGCGGCCTCGACGATTAAGCTCTCGTTCCCCTATCGCGACAAGAAGACCGGCAAGACCTCGACCCGGCGGCGCCATCTGCGGGCCGACACGCATAGCCTCTACACCGCCGTCATCTCGCTGCCAGTGACGACCGAAGAAGCACTCTCCGACCCGGAGAAGATGCGCGAATGCATGCGTGTTTTCCGCATGGCAAAGGCGTTCGAGAAGCGCCGGATCGAGGCGCTCGGCGGCGAGCTCGCGATGGCGGTGATTCATTGCGACGAGCGCCAGGTGCATATGCATCTCTACGGTCTCGATCGAACCCGAGGATCGGTCAATGCACTGCATCCCGGGCGCGCCGCGCTGGACGATTTCCGTGAGCGTCATGGTGCGCTCAGCAAGCGGGACACCAATCTGTTTGCGCAGTCGAAGCGGGCCTACTGTGATGCCATGCGGGAGTGGCAGCGCGACCTACACCGAGAGGTGTTCAGCAAGGTCGGATTACTACGGCACGGGCCGAAACGCGCGCGCCTGAGCCGCCCGGACTACATCAAGGCAATGCAGGCCGCCGAAGAGCGGGCGAGTACGGCTACCGACCTGAAGGACATCCAGAAGTTCGCTGAAGCTGCTACGAGCATTGCCACGCTGCTCGACGAGAGGGAGGCGATAAACGACGAACGGGAGGACGCGTTCGATACACGGGAAATCCGGCTTAAAGGTTTCGCGGAGATACTCGACACGCGCGGCGCCGTAATGGCCCAGACATCACGACACACTACGCAGCTCGCCCAAAAAACGGCCGCAATGGCTGCGTCATTCGACGCCCGTGGCGCAGCTTTGGATATCCGACAAAAAGATCTGGAGCGACGCGAAACGCGTACCGATGCGCGTCACGCTGAGGCAGATAAGAGGGACGAGGAACACGCCAGGCGCAATGACGAACTCGACGCGTCCCTGGCAGTCGTCGAGGCCATGACAGGGGGGCTGGTCGTGTACGATGAGTCCGGCGAACAGCCTGAACTCCGTCGCGCTGCGACCGGCAAGAGCAGCACCGCATGGGCTAACTTTCTGGTCAGAACGAAGGCGGCGCCGAGCGCAGCGATTGCAACCGCGGGACAGCTCAGCGAGAGCCTGGCCGCTCTCCGCAAGAGGGCCGCCAAGGAGGGACTTGCAGAGGCGCGCACGACCGCGCTTGCGGAGCTTCGCGATGCATTCGGAGCCTTGGGCAAGGCCTCGGCGTCACTTGGCTCGGTTCATCAGTTTGCTCTTCAGCTAATTGGTCGATTAACAGGCAGCAACGAGCGCGAGGTCGCTAAACAGAAGCTGGACGACCTCACGAAAGGCACAGTGAACGATATTTACAAGGCAGGGGTCCGGGTCTCGAAGGCAGACATCGAGAAAAAGATTGAGTAGCGTTCTCGAAGACGGGGGATAAACGAATTGCGTCTCATGCTTATTCAAGATCCGTCTTGCTAAGTTCGCCTAACGCGAGAAGCTCGCTATAGGCGAAGGCCCGAGCGCGGTCGGCAAAAAAACCACCAGGATGGTTGATGCGCTCCAGTTAATTGCAGGCATTATTGAGAAGGTCGTGCCACTCGTGCAGTTGCGAAAAGGGAACCATACATCCCTCATCCAAAAACCACCTGAACTGATCTGTGATTTTCTGGGCGAGATCGTAGCGCTGCAACGCTATCAGCTCTTCTAAAGTCAGATGAAGATTCTCTACGAGCTCTCCGGCGTTTGAGGCATAAAAAACGGTGCAGGGCCGGCCGCGTGGCACCTTTCTCTGCGTGGAGCGATGCTGGCCCAGCGTGCGGCAGGCGCGGCGCTCGGACACGCCAAGCGCCTGCCGCACATGGTCGATGCACTGGCGGCGGCGCGAGGGGCTCAGAAGTTTCCCCGCGCCGCCTCGGCCAAGATGAGCTTGTCGAGCGTCAGGTCGGAGACCGCCCGACGCAGACGCTGGTTCTCCTTCTCGAGCTCCTTCAGCCGCTTCAGCTGAGACCGGCTCATGCCGCCGTATTGCCACCGCCACCTGTAGTAGCTCTGCTGCGTGATCCCGACCTGACGCACCGCATCGGCAACCGGCATGCCTTGGCCGTGCAGCACCTCGATCTGCCGCAGCTACAGCACGACGTCCTCGGCCTTCTCGCGCCTTCCACCCATCGCTTCGTCCTCCTCCTGACGAGATAAATCTATCTCAGTGGGCGGAGCACTTCAGTGGGGGCAGAACACGCTAAGGGGTAGTCTGTCCGGCGCCAGGCATACATCTTGTAGCCGGTATTAGAGCGGCGACGGGAGGCGGTGCCATAGGCAGGCATCGCGTACGCAGGCCCCCCTGCTCCTCACTGGTAGTGCCTTTGGACGCTTGGTATGGCGCTCCTCGGCCAGTCGAAAGCGGAACGAGACGAGGTCGCCCGGCGAGCTGGATCGAATAGGTGGAGTTGCGCCCTTCCGTTGTGTCTGCGATAGCCGGAACTTGCTGGACCAAGCCGGTGACCTCCAGAAGGCTCTGGGCAGGGAGGTAGCGGCAGAGCTGGGTCTTAAGGTCATAGTCTGCTACGACGACAAAGTAGCACAATCTACATGTAGATTGTATCTCGACGACTTGCGCATTTCTTGGTAAGGCTTCGAGGCTTCAACAGCTCAACCACTGGCGGCGCCGCACGGTGGGAAAACATGTATGTGCGAGAAGGCGAAAGTGGATAACTTTATTCAACCCATGGCTGAAGGTGCTGGCAACGCTGAAGAGGGTTATCGCAACCCAATTGATGTTGAGCGGGCTATCACTGAGCCATTTACTCAGACGTTGATCGGGGACGCTCGTAAGGTTCCTTTAGAGCCTGGCGCTGCCGACATGGTCATCACTTCACCGCCATACTGGATGAAGCGCGACTATGGTGTCGACGGTCAGATCGGCCAAGAGGCGACCCCAAACGAGTTCGTGCAGAATCTCATAGAGTGCATGGAAAGTTGGAGAGCTATCCTCCCAAGATGGGGCTCGGTATTTGTGAACCTCGGTGATACATACCATAATGGTTCACTGGTTAACACGCCGGGACGGTTGGAAATCGCTGCCCATGACGCAGGCTGGACCATTCGCAATCGTATCGTGTGGATAAAAGAGGCTGGTATGCCGGATCCTGCAAAGGACCGGTTGAAGAGCCGACATGAGTACATTATCCACTTCACGCCTCGGCGACGTGGATACTACTATGATCAGTTCGCGTATGCTGAAAAGTACGGCAATGGGACCGGACCAAGTGACGTTTGGCAGATTGGCTTCCGGCGGAACATGAGCAAGCACCTTGCTCCCTACCCAGTCGAGTTGGTCGATCGGATCCTAACGCTGGCTTGTCCCGAGCAGGTCTGCACGTGCTGCGGCAAGCCGCGGGAGCGAGTTGTACGTCGAACCGCAAAGCTTGATCCGTCGCGACCGCAAGCGAAAAGAGCAATGGAGCTTGCAAAAGAAAAAGGCTTAACGCCTGAACACATCGCTGCGATCCAAGCAACTGGCATATCCGACGCCGGGAAGGCGATGCAGGTACAGACCGGCACTGGCCGAAACTCGGCATCGGTCAAAAGTTTGGCAGCCGAAGCAAAGGCCGCTCTGGGGGGCTACTTTCGAGAGTTCACTTTTGCGAAGCGCGAAACCGTAGGCTGGACAGACTGCGGTTGCGCCGGGTCTTTTCGGCCTGGAATTGTATTAGATCCGTTCATGGGAACTGGTACAACTTTGACGGCTGCAAGGGCTATCGGGAGGAGCGCAATTGGTGTAGACCTCAGCTCATCACACTGAGTTGATGAGGTTGAAGAAGCGTGTTGAAGGTGGCCGACGGGCCGATCTACGTGTTTACAAAAGACGCGGTTCTCCGGTCAGTCCGAGTCCTCGAAGCGACGAAGATTCATGAGCACTTTCCTGGGTATTTAGCAATTCTTCGCGGCCTGAAGCTCGCAGCCCCCGAAAGAACCGTCAGATCAAGCGTCATCTGGGACCTCCATAACCGCTATTTGCGGGTGGATGGGGAGGGCGATCCACCGGTCTACGTACGTCCATTTGCGTCACGTGGGAGCAGTAGCCTCCACACATTCAATCCGAACGTCGCTGGCTCCTATGGTGCAAGTTCTATTCGGGCCCGTGGTAAACTTGTCGAGGTAATCGCGGTCGAAGGCGAGGGGCAGAACGCGGTCTATGGTTTGAAAGATGACCATGCAGCGCTCGCCTTTCAATATTTACTGAAAAGGCAGGTGCCGATTGGTGCCCTGACAGCATTCTTCTACCGTGACTACGGGTTTCAACTCGAAGAACCAGAACCTGACCGCATTATAAAGATGTTTCGGCAAGAGTTTGGCCTCGAGTCTGATATTAGCGAGGAGCAGGAGGCCTTCGAGACACTTTTCTTGGATGATACCGACAGTTACTCGGCCAACGATCTTGAGCTGCTGAATGAGGACGCGCAAAATGGATAGCCTTACTCAGGAAAAAGTCCGACCGCTTTCACTCAATGATCTCGGGGTTGCGCCTTCAGAGGCAACGCTGGAGTCCTTCTTTAGTGACGCAGAAGAAGAAAGTGGGGTCGAGACTCTCCCGGAGAGCCATCCGCTTCTTGTTCGCGTTCGAAGTGCGCTCGATATGGGGTTCGCCGGGGTGATCCTCGCGGGCCCTCCCGGGACTGGGAAGAGCTGGTACGCAAAGCGCCTCGCGCATACGATCGCCGGCCATTCTGATGCAGTGCGAATTGTGCAATTTCATGCATCTTATCAGTACGAAGACTTCATGCTCGGGTTCGCCCCAAGCGATGAGGGTGGATTTCATCTACAGAAAAAAACGTTCGCCTTGATCTGCGACGACGCGGCGGAGGAGCCAGCGGTTCAGCACGTCTTGCTAATTGATGAAATTAGCCGGTGCGACGTAGCTCGGGTTTTCGGTGAGGCCATGACTTACATCGAAACCGACAAGCGTGGCCACGAATTTACCGTGGCATCGGGCGGCAAGATGACAGTTCCCCCAAACCTCATTATTCTTGCTACAATGAACCCTTGGGACAAGGGTGTCGATGAACTCGACATCGCTCTCGAGCGAAGGCTGGCACAGATAGACGTTTTGCCCAGCCGTTTAGAATTGCGGCGCCTGCTCGAAGCGCAGGGTGCGCGAGAAGACATTATTAATCGAGTAGAGCGAGTATTCGACGCTATCCAGCGCGAACAAAATGAGATGGTTCGTTTAGGGCATGCCTATTTTCTGAACTGTGTAAGCGAAGAAGGCGCGCGGCTCGCATGGGAACTTCGTCTCAAACATTTTTTTCAGAAAGCTTGCCGCTTGGACAAAGCTACTTTTGAGAGAATTGAGCAGATTTGGTTCCGCGAGTTCCCGCCTTTGGCAGAAACAGCGGCTCCTCCCGAGGCAGGTCCTGGCAGCGAGAACGAGCGAGAATCCGGTCCTGAACCGGCGAATGGGGCGGAGCCCAATTCAACGGTTACCACCGAGGCCTGAAAATGGTAGAAGTCAGTGTATTGGAGGGAATATTCGGCGAACGTGCCTTGGCAGCCGGAACTGCCTCGCGGGTCATTCTCCAAGCGGAAGAGCATGAGACCGTAGATGTACCGGCCGAGCTGATAAAGCCCGACGGATCGTTGGATGTCTATCCGGATGTATTACGGCATTTCCGACCGACCTATCAACGGAACCGACCGGCGATCCAGTGTAGCGGACTTGTCGGCCACATCCCGTTGAATGATTCTTTCGCCTTAGAGGTGGCTACGCGGGTACCAGTCGGAAACCTCGAGCGATTGATCGGGATGGCGGAGGGATATTCCCCAGTAATTCTGCAAAGATTTAGTCGCCTATTCGCTCATGCTGATAACCAGCTTGACTCACTGATTGATACGCTAACAGACCAGCTTCTTGCAGCCCTTGATCGCATCTGGGGCGCGGGGCTTCTAAAGATCTACCGCCAGAAAACGCAAAGGAGTAGCTCACCCAAGGGAAGGATGTTGCCCTTTGAGACCGCATTATTAACGGCGCGAGTAGGGCGTCCAACGGCAATGTCGTCATCGTTCGAACGTACTCCCGATTTCGGGCCTAATAGGGTTATTCGTTTGGCTGTCGAGCGTCTACTGAGTAGGTATGCTGGGCTGACGGGGAAAGGTCAGAAAGAGCGTCGGTTGGGCCTCTACCGCGCGCTTCACAAGCTGTCCGACGTCAGTCATCCTCACTCACATGAACTCTCGACGGATGCAATTTCGAGATACGTTCTTGAGCTGCCGCCTTTTCACGACCACTACGATGAAGCTCTAATGGTCGCGCATTTGGTGTTGACTGACTTAGGGGTGGCGATTCGTGGCGCCGGATCAATTGCTAATCTTCCTCCAGTATTAATCGACATGGCGAAAGTTTTTGAAAGCGCTCTTCGTAATATTTTGGCGGACGGATTTTCAGATGATCCGCGGATTGCCGTAAGGGATGGTAACATCTCACAGGAAGGCGGCGGCGCAAAGGTGGAGCTATACGACGTGGTTCGCTCCGGAAGCAAAAAGCCGTATGCCACACCAGACATTGTGATTGAGCGTGATGGAAATCCAGTATTGATCATTGACGCGAAATACAAGCCTACGCCGGACATGCCAAGCAGGAGCGACGTTGGGCAAGTAGTCGTCTACGGCGCGCGCTATGGAACAAAGAAAGTTATACTTCTTCATGCCTCTCGCCCCACAGGTCGTAGCTATTTAGAGCGAGCCGGAGCGATCGGGGAGTACGAAGTATTTAGTGGATTAATAGACCTTAATGCAATCCCAGCCGAGGCTGAAGAGAAGGGTTTCGTGCAAGCAGTTCGGGCGCTGCTGTAGGATTTTCTTCGTAGAGAAACGATGCTGTATTTTTGATCTGGTGTCCGATTTTGGTAATTGAGCATCGAGAGATATAGATCATCCCAGTAATTCACGCCACAATGGTTCCGGCTCCGGGCATCGGGTCGAGATGGTCCGCAAGTACCAAGCTGCTCCGTCGCGGTTGGAAATGAATTCCACGGTGCGGATGTTGGAGGTGGCCGTGTCGAGACCAGGTTAACCTTCCGCCATTGGCGACGGCCGCGCAGACAATGCTTGGGGGCCTGCCGCTCGCCATCGCCCAGGAAGTTGATCTCCATGCTGTTCACGAGCATGTTCCGCGGCTTATTTGCGTGGCGATACGGGATCTGGACGGCCAGGATCCTTCGCCTGCGGCATAGCGCCGAATAATCCAGCACCGGCCAGTCCAGGTCCGCTATCCGCAAGAAGCTGGCCACCATGCCGGTCGTTTGCTTCAGTGGTAGCCTGGACAGCACTTCGATCGACTGACAAATCCGGATGGCGCCCTCGGAGAAGAGTGGAGGGCGTCACGGACGTCCTTCATGCGGCGCGAGCTACGTCATCTCCCGGTCCAGCCATACTTTTAGCGTTGACGTTGTCAGTGTCGCGGTCGGAGCGGCCTACATGATCAGTGTCTGCGGCTGGGTTCGCCAAAGTTCAAATCCTGCTCCCGCAACCAAATCCAAACCTGCGTTGCGCTTCTTCCAATAGGTTGACCAAGCGGCGCAGACTGTGGGCTGCGGGATCATACGCCAGAAGGGTCTGCGACCGGGCGCTGAAGGCCGGTGACCTCACCAACGCCCCGAACCAGTTCGAGGAAACCCGCCGGTTGGCCCCGACAGGCGGGTCGTTGGGAATCAGGCCACCGCGGTGAGCTCTGGCCCGGTATTCATCAGGCGGCGATGTCGGTGCGCTCGCCGGCCGCAGCAGGCAATGCGGCGCTGGCACCATAGGCCGCACCGGCGCGCGAGGCGCTCTGCGCGTTGATCGGTGCGATGCCCATGTCGCTTTCGGGACGTGCGCCGATCGAGGAGATCATGTTCTGCATGCGGTCCAGTTCTTGGAGCCGGATCGCCGCCGCGCGAGCGGCCGCGATGTCCGAAACCTCCGCCTCGGCCGGCGCGGCTGCGGCGGCACGGCCGGTTTTCTCGGCGGCCGCCGAGGCTCCGAGACCTGTAAGGCTCGTTACCTTGACGACTGCCTGCTCGGTCACGGCAACGGCTTCGCTGGCGGCCTTTTCGGGGATATCCGCGACTGGCGCTGCGGCTTGGGCTACAGCCTCGGTGGTCTCTTCGTTGGTCGGCGACATGACGGTGGGAGCGACCACCTCTTCGACAGCCGCGGCGACGGTCTCGGGGGCTGCGGGAGCGCTGGCCGTTTTCGCTTCCGCGGAGATATCGATGCGGATGGCGGGTTCGGTGGCGGCTTGGGCCTTAGTCGCTTCGGCCGGAGAGGAAGCTTTCTGCTCTACCGTTTTGTCGGACTTGGCGGCGCGCGCTTCCATGAGGGCGGACAGGGCGGCTTTCCAGTCGAAGCCGGAGGAACCGGCATTGAAGGTGAGTGGCATCTCGGACCTCTTACGGGTGCGTCTGATGCGATTTGGGGCTGTGATTGAGGCGGGAATGGCGCCGGAGTGGGGCAATACGGAAGCATATGCCATGTGACCTTAGGGCGCATGAGAAGCGCCTTTGGTATAGGTGCGTCTCTGCTGGCCAAATCGGTTAGGCTTCTTAGTATCTTAGGCATGATGCAAATCCAGTTCCAGACTCGCGTAAGGACACTGCGTACGATATCGGTCAGGGGGCGGCCGCGCCGTAGAACAGCCCGCCGTTACCGGTGCCCTACAGCGCTTCCTGACTCAAATCGCGCGGCGGGTGAGAAGTGTGCCGTGGTTGCGGCCCCTGAGGCGGTCGTTAAAGCACAGATCTCGGTGGGTTCAGGCTCCCGCAACCAACAAACGCGTACCGACATTAGAACCGCCGTGTCCCGCAAGGGCGCGGCGGTTCTGCGTTGCGGATGTGTCGGTGACGAAGGCCGGCACCGAGGCTTAAGGACCTTCGGTTGGCAGGCCTGGTGGCGTTCGTGCCCTTGCCGCCGCGCCATCGCAGACCGTCACGGTTGAGGAAGATGATACCGCTCAAGCCGCGGCGGTCATCGATGCACGGGTTGCCGTGGCTCTTCGGAAGTCAGGAGCAACGGAAAACAGTCCGGTGCTCCTTCTCCCGACAAACGGCAGCAGCTGGCCATCTTCTCGGCCATCAGAAGAAAAAAAGGTTGCTTATCAATCTTGCCCTTGGGGAGCTCGAAGCACTCCGCCTAGGCAAGGTCGCGGGTCCTGGGCCTGAGGATGGATCACTCGTGCGCTGGAGTAGTAGCCTTCCGGACGGAAAAGGGCACTCTAACGGCGGTGTTCTGAGCCGTTGCACACCTCCATCCAGTTCTTCTTGCACTTCCTGCGCCAAGTGAACGGACGGTTGCGAAAGCGGTCGGTCTTTCGCGGTAGCTCGCCTCTACGCCGCTTCGTCATCGAGCCTGTCTTATGATTCGGAGGTAGAAAATGCGGCGAAGGGGCAGGCCATGAAGAAGCAGGCGCCTTCATCTCGCCGCGTTGAGGGGATTGCCTTTCTTCGATGGCTCGGTAGCACTGTGCTTCGGCACGTCGTGCCGGACCCGCGGGCCGGTCTGCCCGTATCTTCAGATGGATCCTGAAGTGATCATCGATCTTGGAGTCGCCGCGCCCTATGCGGCCCTTGCGTTGCTCGCCCTTGTTTTCGTCACCTTCACGCTTGAGATCCGCTCTGCCGACATGGTCGCCTTCTGCGGTGCCGTGGGGGCCTTGCTGCTCGGGTTGGTGCAGGTAGACGATGTTCTCGGGGCGCTCGCCAACCCGGCCCCGGCCACCATTGCCACCATGTTTGTGCTGTCAGCGGCGCTGGTGCGCACCGGGGTGCTGGACAGCGCGACCACGCTTCTGCGCAGCGGGATGGCGAGATACCCGCGCCGCACCATCGTGATCTTTCTGGTTACGGCCGCCGTGGCTTCCGCTTTCATGAACAACACGCCCGTCGTGCTGGTGCTGATCCCGGTCGTGATCGGGCTCGCGCGCGAAGCGGGGATGGCGCCGACGCGGCTGCTGATCCCGCTCTCCTACATGGTAATCCTCGGCGGGACCTGCACGCTGATCGGCACCTCGACCAACCTTTTGATCGACGGCGTGACACGGGACATGGGGCTGGCACCTTTCGGCCTGTTCGAGATCGCGCCGCTGGGCTTCGCCGTGGCACTGGTGGGCGGTGGATTCCTAGCGCTGGCCGGGCCCTATCTGCTGCCGGCACGACGCGAGGGAGCCGCCGTCACGAGCGAGACGGGCGAGAGTTGGCTTGTGCGGATGGAAGTGCCGGAAGGCTCGGTGCTGATCGGACGCGCGCCCGACGACGTCGAAGCGTTCCGCCGCAGCGGAACCCACCTGGTCGATCTGCTGCGTGGCGAGAAGTCGCTGCGTAACCGGATGGCTGAGATCCGGATCGCAGCGGGCGACATGGTTGTGCTGCGCTGCCCGGAAAGCGAGGTCGCGGCGCTGCGCGACGGCCGCGTGCCAGGGCTGCGCCTGCCGAATGAAAGCGGGGAACGGCCGCGCCGCAGCCATGCCGCCAGTCTTCTCGTCGGACCCGTCGCGCGCAGCCTGAACCGGCCGCTGTCGCGTCTGCAATGGCGCCGTCGCTACGGCGTCTATCTGCTCGCCACCGACCGCTCGGGCGAAGCGCGGCCCGAAGCGCTAGAGCGGCTCCGGGTCGGCGACAGGCTTCTTGTGGAGGGACGCCTCGAGGACATCGCCCGGATGACGCGCGAGGAGCGGCTGATGTCGCTTGGCAGCTTCGAGGCGCGCGCCTTCCGGCGCGGCAAGGCGCCGATCGCCATCGCGACCATGGCCGCCGTGGTCGTGCTCGCCGCCTTCGGCGCAGCGCCGATCTTGGCGCTTGGACTGGTCGGTGTCGCGGTGGTGCTGCTCACCGATTGCATCGACGCCGATGAGGGGGTGGGGGCGATCGATGGTCGACTGCTCCTGCTGATCGTGTCGATGCTGGTGCTGGGGCAGGCAATGGATCGCTCGGGCGCGTTGGTCATGGCGGTCGAGGCGCTGCGCCCGCTGCTGGCCCTGGCGCCGCCGTTGCTCGCGCTGGCGGCGGTTTACGCGGCCACGTCGGTCCTTACCGAAATCGTGACTAACAACGCGGTGGCAGTGCTGATGGCGCCGATCGCGGCGGGCCTCGCCGCGGGGCTCGGTCTCGACCCGCGGCCCTTCCTGGTCGCGGTGATGTTCGGGGCCTCGGCCAGTTTCGCCACGCCGATCGGCTATCAGACCAACACGCTCGTCCATGCCGCTGGCGGCTATCGCTTCTCCGACTTCCTGCGCATCGGCCTGCCGATGAACATCGTTGTCGGCATCGTCACCGTGCTGGTGGTGCCGCTGATCTGGCCATTGCAGGGCTGAACCGGGACGAATCACTCCGATCGCGTATCCGGCAGTCATTAACGACAATGCACCCCGGAGGGCGGCATTGTCTCGCTATGGTCTCCTCATTCGGGCGCGCGCCATGAGAATGCCTCGCTTCCGCCGGCGAGCCGAACGATCTCGGGCAACGGCCGGCGCGGGCCGCGCGCGATGGGAGAGGAATTGGCGCATTGGGAGAGGTCCCGTTTCCTCTCCGGCGCCAGTTCGACATGGTGGCCCTGTATGGTGCGGGAGCTATGACAATCCGGCCGGATTTGCGCAGGTCGAAGCCGGGGCAGCGCGCCGCATCGGCCCGGGAATTTCTCGCAATTACGGAGATTTAGAAGCCCGCGACGTACCGGAATTCTTGGCCGTTGGCGGGGCTGGCCCTAACTTCGACCGGGACGGTGAAACCGGGACAGATCCGGCGCACCGGTCACGATGTTGCCGCAAACGGCGAGGGCAAAGGGCCTGAGATGAAGACCATGGCAGTGAATACCGGACTGACGAATCTGCGGCAGGTCATACCGTCCTCCGACAGGTTCGTGCGGGATATGGGCCCCTCGGAGTATCTGGGCCAAGTCGGCTCCGTCAGGGACGGACTCTATCGGCGCCGCGCAAAGCGCTGGCTAGACATTGGCCTGACGGTGTTGCTCGTCCTGCCGGTGACCTTGATCGTGGCGATCATCGCTTTGCTGGTCGCGGTCGATGGTGGTCGGCCCTTTTACGTGCAGCCCCGGGTCGGGCGCGGCGGGCGGACTTTCCCGATGTTCAAGATCCGCACCATGGTGCGCGATGCCGAGGCGGTGTTGAAGCGTCACCTCGAGGACGACCCGTCGGCCCGCGCCGAGTGGCTCCACCGCCAGAAGCTGCGTCACGATCCGCGCATCACGCCGCTTGGCCGCTTCCTGCGGCGTACATCGCTCGACGAGCTGCCGCAGTTCTACAACGTGCTGCGCGGCGACATGACCCTCGTTGGCCCGCGTCCGTTCCTGCCCGAGCAGAAGGCCTATTACGACGGCGAGGAATACTATCTGATGCGACCCGGCATTACCGGATTCTGGCAGACCTCGGAGCGAAACGAGACGAGCTTCGTTCAGCGTGTCGCCTATGACCGGTGCTACTACCACGCGCTGTCGCCGCTAACCGATATTCGAGTGATCGGCCGGACCCTAAAGGTGGTGCTGCGCGGCACCGGCATGTGAGGCGGCACCCCTTGCGCCGCGCCGGCAACGGGTGTTGCCTGAACCGTGACGCCCGCTGATCGCCATGGCGGCGTCACGACTTCGTCCGGACATCGTGCCATGGTCGGGATGACACGCTGAACAGGGGCCGCATGCCGAACGCCGTCGCTTCGATCGCCCTGCTGGCTTGGCCACTGGTCACGCTGGTGCTTTTCGGGCGCCTGCGACCGGGCGTGGCACTGGTGGCGAGCCTGCTGGCGGGCTACCTGCTGCTGCCACCGCTGCCAGCGGAGTTCGACCCGCCGCTGCTGCCATCGCTCAACAAGGACACGATTCCCAGCCTCTCGGTCCTGCTGGCCGCCCTCATGTTGCGGCGGGTGCAGCTACGCGAACTTCTGCCGCGCCAGCGATTGATGCGGCTGGCGCTGGCGGTGTTTCTCCTGTCGCCGCTGATGACGGTGCTGAGCAACGGCGATCCTCTGGTCTTCGGGCCGCTGGTGCTGCCCGGGCTGCGGCTGGCCGAAGTGCCGGGGCTGCTGATCCAGCAGGGGTTTCTCGTGGTGCCGCTGCTCCTCGCGCGGGTCTTCCTGCGCGACGAGCGCGAGCACCGCATGATGCTTTGGGCGCTGGTGATGGGAGGTCTGGCCTACACCTTGCCGATCCTGGCCGAGGTGCGGCTCAGCCCGCAGCTCAACACCTGGATCTACGGCTATTTCCAGCACAGCTTCGAGCAGATGATGCGCGGCGAAGGGTTCCGCCCGATCGTGTTCCTCTATCACGGGCTCTGGGTGGCATTCTTCATCGCGATGGCGGTGCTCGCGGCAACGGGGCTGGCGCGCAGCGCGGAGAAGGGGCGCGCTCCCGTTCTCTGGGCGGTGGCAGGGTTCCTCGGCGTCGTGCTCGTGCTGTGCAAATCCATGGCGGCGCTGCTCTATACGATGGTGCTCGTTCCGGCTTTGGCCTTCGCGCCACGCCGGCTGCAACTCTTCGGCGCCGCGGCAATGGCGGTGCTGTCCCTTGCCTACCCGCTGCTCAAGGGCGCCGATCTGGTGCCGCAGGAGCGGCTTCTCGAATGGGCCGGATCGGTGAGCGCGGACCGCGCCCAGTCGCTCGGCTTTCGCTTCGACAACGAAGACCTGCTCTTGGAGCGCGCCATGGAGCGGCCCGTTTTCGGCTGGGGAATCTGGGGTCGCAACATGCTTTACGATCGCCAGAGCGGACGCGAGATCACCGTGACCGACGGGCGTTGGCTGGTGGTGATCGGGGTGTTCGGCTGGGTCGGTTTCCTTGCCGAGTTCGGCCTTCTGGCCTTCCCCGTCCTGCGGCTCTGGGGTGGCTCCGGCCGGTCGCCGCCCGGTCCCGCCACGGTGACGCTCGCCGTGATCCTCGGCATGAACCTTGTCGACCTGTTGCCCAACGCCACCTTGACGCCGCTGACCTTTCTGGCGGCGGGGGCGGTGCTGGGGCTGATCGAGACCGCACCGCGTCATCGGCCGCAGCCCGAGGCTGCGCCACGCCAGCCTGCGCCGATCCGGACCGTCCTGTGAAGGGGCTGGCGGGACTCGCCGCGCTGCTCCTCTGCGCAGCGCTTGCCGGTCTGCCCGCGCGGGCCACGCCGCTTTTGGGCATGAACCTCGCGGGCATCTCGGACTGGTCAACCGAGCATCCGTTTCTCGATCTGATGAAAACCTCGCGGCCCTGGATCGGTCATGGCGATGACCAATGGGGCGCGATGAGCGCCGAGCAACTGGTTGCCGAGGGGCATGTCGATCGTACCGGACGCCTGCTCTCGATCCCCGACGGTATCGCCAGGGTCGGTACGCTGATCCTCACCGATCAGCCCGAGGCGGCGGTCTCGCTCGCCGGGCGTTACGTGCTGCGCTACGACGGGCAGGGCGATATCACGGTGGGAGGGCGCGGCCGCGTGGTCTTGCAGATCCCCGGAGAGATTCGCTTCGACTACGATCCGGGTCCGGGCGCGGTCGAGATCGAGGTGGCCGCGATCGACGCGGTGGACCCGCTGCGCGAGATCACGGTGGTGCGCGAGGACCGGCTCGGCCACGCGGCGGCGGGCGCGCTGTTCAATCCCGACTGGCTGGAGCGGATCTCGGATCTGAGACTGTTGCGCTTCATGGACTGGATGCAGACCAACGGCTCCCCCCAAGGTCGTTGGGACGATCGGCCACGTCCCGGGGACCAGCGCTGGGTCGATGGTGTACCGGTCGAGGTGATCACCCGGCTTGCCAACGAGATCGGCGTCGATCCGTGGGTGACGCTGCCGCACATGGCCGATGACGATTATGTGCGCAGCTTTGCAACCTATATGCGGGACCATCTCGATCCCCGCCTCAGGATCCACGCGGAGTGGTCGAACGAGGTCTGGAATTTCGGGTTCGAACAGGCGCATTGGGCACAGGCGCGCGCGCGTGATCTTTGGGGCGAGGATGCGCCCGGAGATGCCTGGATGCAGTTTGCGGGCTGGCGTGCGGCGCAGGTGGCGGACATCTGGACGGACACCTTTGGCGCTGTCGCCGAAGAGCGGCTGGTGCGGGTCTTCGCCACCCAGACCGGTTGGCCGGGGCTGGAGGCCGCGGCCCTCGAAGCGCCGCTGGCCTTGGGCAAGGGGGCGAGCCTGCCCGCAACAAGCTTCGACGCCTACGCCGTCACGGGATATCTCGGCCATGATATCGGCGCTGACGATCACCTCGGTGAACTGCGCGCGCGACTCGTCGACGGCACGGCGCAGGCCCATGCGCTGGGTCTCCTCGAAGACGATCTTGCCGAGCTGACGCAGAGGTTCTGGCCGCATCACGCCGGCGTCGCGGCGCGGCATGGGCTGCGATTGGTGATGTATGAGGCCGGGCCGCATCTGGTGGCGGGACCGGCGGGGCGCGACGATGCGGCCGTGACCGATTTCCTGACAGAGCTGTCCTACGCTCCGGAAATGGCGGCGCTGATCGACGATCTCATGGCGGGCTGGCGAGCGGTGGGTGGCACCCAGGCCACAGCCTATCTCGACATCGCCGCCCCGTCGCGCTGGGGCAGCTGGGGTGCGCTGCGTCATCTCGACGATGCCTCGCCCCGCTGGGACGCCTGGATGCGCCATAACCACAAGGGTGCGGATTGGGAAAGCCGGGCGCCGGGAAGCTTCGATGACGGGGTGACGCTGCAGGGAAGCGACAGGGCGGAGCGGCTGGTCGGCACGCCAGAGGAAGACCTCCTGTTGGGAGGTGGCGGCGATGATGTGATCCATGCCGGGCCCGGCGATCGTGTCGATGGCGGGGCGGGGCATGATCGGGCGGTGCTGCCCGCGGCGCTGCGCGACCTGCCCGTGACGCGCGAGGGCGAACGGCTGCTGGCGATCGGTGCCGGGCCTTCGCGGCTGCTTCTGGCGGGGATCGAGGAGATCGCCTATGTGGAGCAATCCGCGACCCTGACGGAGACGCCGCGATGACCGCGCCGATGCCGATGGATATCCTGATTCCGGCCAGCAATGAAGCCGGCCTGATCGAAGGCTGTCTCTCGGCGCTGGCCGCCAGCGAGCCGCTGCCCGGTCCCGTATGTGTCACCGTTATTGCCAATGGCTGTCGCGACGCCACTGCCGACGCCGCGCGGGCCGCCGGCGCGGCCCTTACGGCGCGCGACTGGACGCTGCGAGTGATCGAGCTGGCGCAAGGCTCGAAGGTCGCTGCGCTGAACGCGGGCGAGGCGGCGCTGACCCGCCCGGCGATCCGGGTCTACCTCGATGCGGATGTGACGGTATCGCCGTCATTGCTGTTGCAGCTGCACCGGGCGCTGGACCGCCCGGAGCCGCTTTATGCCAGCGGTTTGCCACGGATCACCGGTCAGGGCCGTGTCGCGCGCGCCTATGCGCGGCTCTGGGCGCGGCTGCCCTTCATGACGCATGGCGCGCCGGGCTGTGGCCTTTTCGCGGTCAACCCCGCCGGGCGGGCCCGCTGGGACATGTTCCCGGACCTCATTTCCGATGACGGTTTCGTGCGGCTGTGCTTCTCGCCGGATGAGCGGATCGCCGTGCCGGCGCGCTACGACTGGCCTGTCGCCGAGGGGTTCGCAGCGCTGCTGCGGGTGCGTCGGCGACAGGATGCGGGCATGGCGCAGATCGCAAGTTGTCACCCCGATATGCTGGCGCGCGAAGGCAAGCCTGCGCTCGGTCCTTTGGGCGTCGCGCGCCTCGCCCTGCGCGATCCAGCAGGGTTCGCCGTCTATGGCGCGGTGGCGCTGGGCGTCCGGCTTCGGCCTGCCCCGTCGGACTGGAGCCGCGGCCGGTGAGCGCCGCATTGATCGGGCACCTGCGCTCGCGCGGCATCGGTGGTCGGGCGCTGCGCTCGGCCGCGATCATCATCGCGGGTTTCGGGGCGGGACAGGGTCTGCGCCTCATCTCCAACCTCGCGCTTACCCGGCTGCTCTTTCCCGAGGCCTTTGGCACCATGGCGATCGTCATGGTCTTCATGATGGCACTGGGCATGTTCTCGGATGTCGGCATCTCTCCCGCGATCATGCAAAGTCGGCGCGGCGACGATCCCGAATTCCTCGACACCGCGTGGACGATCCAGATCGGCCGGGGGCTGGGATTGTGGATTGCGGCGTTGGGCCTCGCTTGGCCCGTGGCGCAGTGGTATGGCGAGCCCGACCTCGCGCGGTATCTGCCGGTGGCGGCCCTCGCGCTGATCCTCAACGGCTTCAACCCGACCAAGCTCGAAACCGCGCACCGGCATTTGCGCGCCGGGCGCGTGACGCTGATCGAGCTGGCGACCCAAAGCACCCAGTTGGTGACCGGCGTCGTCCTGGCGTGGATCTGGGGCTCGATCTGGGCGCTGGTGGTGGCGGGGCTGGTCGGCGCGATGGCGCAGCTCGTGTATCTCAACCTGTTCCTGCCGGGGCCGCGCAACCGGCTGCGCCTCGAACCTGCCGCCGCGCGAGAGCTGGTGCATTTCGGCAAGTGGATCTTCCTGTCGACCGTGGCAGGGTTCCTGCTGGGCCAGAGCGACCGGGTGCTGCTTGGGGGCTATCTCTCGTTGGCGGATTTCGGGGTCTACAATATCGGCCTGTTCCTCGCGACCTTCCCCCTACTGCTCGGACACCTCGTGACGCGACGGGTGCTGATCCCGGTCTACCGCGAAAGCCCGCCGGCCGAGAGCCGGGCCAATTTCCTGCGGCTTCAGCGGCTCAGGATGCTGGCGACCTCAGGCCTCCTCGCGGCGACGGCGGTGCTGGCGCTGTCGGGTAACCAGCTGATCGGAGTGATGTATGACGGGCGCTACGCGATGGCGGGGGGCGTGGTGGTGCTGATGGCGGTGCTGCAGATCCCGGTGCTGGTCGGCCTGACTTACGAGCAGGCGGCACTGGCCTCGGGACGCTCGCGCCGCTTCTTTGTGCTGCAAGCCTCGCGCGCGGGGCTGACCATCGCCGGCCTGGCGCTGGGCCTCACCCTGGGCGGCTTTCTTGGCGGGCTGATCGGGCAGGGCGTGGCCGCCTTGCTGGCCTACCCGGTACTGGTCTGGGTCGCACGACGAGAGAAGGCATGGGATCCGCGCCACGATGCTTTGGCTGCTCTGGCCGGAATAGCAATTGCCGCTTTGGCTCTGGCACTGAACTGGCCCGCAGTGGCAGCGCTGGCTGCGGTCGCGCCGGGATAGCCAGCATGGCTGCAAGCCGGTATCCCGTCGGAAAAGTGCCGCATTCGCAGTCTAGCCAGTTTGCGCAACCATACGGGGCAGGGGAAGGTATCATGCAGGAGGCGAAGGAACGGGATACGGGCGATATCGCCATCACCGGCATGGCCGTGGATCTGCCCGGCGCTGACACGCTTGAGGCGTTCTGGGGGATGTTGGCGGCAGGGCGCAGCGCGATCCGTCGCCTTACTCCCGAGGAACTGGCCCGTGCCGGGGTGAGCGAGGCCGAGAGCCGCCGCCCCAACTACGTTCCTTTCGGCGCGCCGCTCGCGGGGCATGACTTGTTCGATGCGGGCTTCTTCGGCCTGACACCGCGCGAGGCCGAGATCATGGACCCGCAGCACCGGCGCTTCATCGAGACGGCTTGGTCGGCGCTGGAGAACGCGGGCCATATGCCCGAAGCTTTCGCGGGCGCGATCGGCGTATATGCGGGCTGCGGGGCCAACGACTACTACATGCGCAACATCATGGGCAACGCGGAGCTGGTGGAGAACACCGGCACCTTCCTGTTGCGCCATACCGGCAACGACAAGGATTTCCTCGCCACCCGTCTGGCGCACATGCTCGATCTGACAGGCCCGGCAGTCTCGGTGCAGACCGCATGTTCGACTTCGCTCGTGGCTATCCACATGGCGGCGCAGGCGCTGCTGACCGGCGAATGCGACATGGCTCTGGCGGGCGGTGTCACGATCGAACAGCCGCATGGCAGGGGCTATCTGTGGCGCGAGGGAGAGATCCTGTCGCCGGATGGGGCGTGTCGCGCCTTCGATCACCGTGCCGCCGGCACCGTGTTCGGCTCGGGTGCGGCGGCAGTGGTCCTCCGCAGGCTCGAAGACGCGCTGGCCGATGGCGACCATGTCTGGGCCGTGCTGAAGGGCAGCGCCATCAATAACGACGGTGCCCGCAAGGCCAATTACCTCGCCCCCTCGGTCGAGGGGCAGGCGCGGGCGGTGGCGATGGCCCAGCGTATGGCAGGCATCGAGGCCGGCTCCATCGGTTTCGTCGAATGCCATGGTACCGGCACACCGCTCGGCGATCCGATCGAGGTGGCGGCGCTGACCCGCGCCTTTCGCGAAACGACCGCGGCCGCCGGCTTCTGCCGGATAGGCTCGGTCAAGACCGGGATCGGTCACACCGACACCGCCGCCGGCGCTGCGGGACTGATCAAGGCGGCGTTGGCTCTGCACCACCGGACGATTCCCGGCACGCCGGGCTTCGAAGCGCCGAACCCGGCGCTGGCGCTCGACGGATCACCCTTCGAGGTCGCGGCGGAAACGGCAACTTGGCCACGGGGCACCACGCCCCGCCGCGCCGGGGTCAATTCGCTCGGGGTCGGTGGTACCAATGCCCATGCGGTGCTTGAGGAGGCACCGGAGCCCGTACCCCCGGCCGAGAGCGAGTGGCCGTTCCAGCTGCTCCGGGTCTCCGGCCGCTCCCGCGCCGCGCTCGATGCTACGGCGGCGCGGCTGGCGGCGCATCTGCGCGCGCATCCCGAGCAGCCTCTGGCCGATGTGGCGCATACGCTGGCAGTCGGGCGCCGGGCGCTGACGCATCGTCGCGTGCTCGTCGCCGAAAGCCATGCCGAGGCCGCCGCATTGCTCGAGCGGCCCGATCCGCGCGCCGCGCCCACGCATCTGGCGCAGGATGCGCCGGAAGTGGTGTTTATGTTCCCCGGCGGCGGCGCACAGCAACCGGGCATGGGCCGCGACCTCTATGAGACCGAGCCGGTGTTTCGAGACTGGATCGATCGCGGCTTTTCCGCCATGGGCGCCGAAGGCAAGACGTTGCGTGCGCTGTGGGACCCGGCACCCGGCGACGAGGCACAGGCCGAGGCCATGCTGCGCCGCCCTTCGCTGCAACTGCCGCTGCTTCTGATCGTCGAGCACGCGCTGGCGCAGCTCTGGATCGGCTGGGGCGTGGTGCCGGACCGGCTGGTCGGTCATTCGATGGGCGAGAACACGGCGGCGGTGCTCGCCGGTGTCATGTCCTTCGAAGAGGGTCTGGAACTGGTACGGATGCGCGGCACGCTGTTCGAGCGGACCGAGCCCGGTGCGATGCTTTCGGTGGCGCTCGGCGCCGATGCGCTGCGCGAGGAGTTGGGCCCTGATCTCGATCTCGCGGCGATCAATGCGCCGGGGCTCTGCGTCGCCTCGGGGCCTGTGGCCGCCATCGAGGATCTCGCGGCGCGGCTCGAGGTTCGAGAAATCGAGAGCCGCCGTGTGCCGATCGAAGTCGCCGCCCATAGCCGCCTGCTCGATCCGATCTTGCCGCGTTTCGAGGCGCATCTGCGAAGCATGACCCTCTCGCCGCCGCGCATCCCAATCATCTCCAACCGCAGCGGCCACCTCCTGACCGATGCGGAGGCGACCGATCCCGAGTACTGGGTCGGCCATCTCCGCCATGCCGTCGATTTCGACGGTGCGCTCCACAACATGGGCGAGGCCGCGCGGATCTGCATCGAGATGGGTCCCGGCGGCGTGCTTGGCATGCTGGCCGGGCAGCAACCCGGGATCGGTCATGAGCGGGTGCTGCCTGGTCTGCGGCCGCCACAGGAGCCGGGCGGCGATGACCGCTATATGGCCTTGGCGCTGGGACGTCTCTGGGCGATGGGCGGCCGCTTCGACGAGGCGCAGCTCGCAGGCGCCGGGCGCCGCCGCCTGCCGTTGCCGGGCTATGCCTTCGAGCGGACGCGTCATCATGTCGAACCGGTCCGCTCGGTGGCTGCCCCGGCTCTGGCGCAGCCCGTGCCGCGAGAGGAGGATGTCGCGCGCTGGGCTTGGCAGCCTGCTTGGGTACGCCGCTATCCCGAGGGCACATTCGAGGCGGGGGACGACCTTGCGGAACTGCCGCACGAGACCTGGCTGATCTTTCTCGATC
The DNA here is from genome assembly GCF_900172345.1 of Limimaricola soesokkakensis. Classification (GTDB taxonomy): domain Bacteria; phylum Pseudomonadota; class Alphaproteobacteria; order Rhodobacterales; family Rhodobacteraceae; genus Limimaricola; species Limimaricola soesokkakensis. Next base: position 395,244 of record NZ_FWFY01000004.1, on the reverse strand, counting down.
GCACCGGGCTGGGCGCCGCCCTTTCGGCGCGGCTGCGGGCTGCGGGGCACCGGGTCGCGACCGTGACCGCGGCCGGGTTCGAGGCGCGCGCCGGCAGCAATAGCTGGCAGCTGCCGCCGGAGGCAGGCCAAGCGCCAGTCGAGCGCCTCTTGGCGGCGCTTGAACGCGAAGATCTGCTGCCGGACCGGGTGCTGCACTTGTGGAGCGTCACCGAGGCCACCGATCCGGACCTGTCGCCGCTGCACGTCCAGTTGCTGCAGGAGCGCGGCTTCCTGAGCCTGATGCATCTCGCGCAGGCTTGGCACGCCATGCAGGGCGACAGGCCACTGCGTCTTCTGGCGGTGAGCAGCGGTGCGCATGCCGTGCGCCCGGGCGAGCGGCCCGATCCGGCCAAGGCGATGCTCGACGGGCCTGCGCTGGTGATCCCGAGGGAACTGCCGGGCATCGCCTGTTCGCGGCTCGATCTCGCGCCGCCGCGCCGTGCCACGCTTCGATCTCAGGTCGAAGCGGTGCTGGAAGAGGCGCTGTCGCTGCCCGAATCCGCGCCGGTGGCTTGGCGCGACGGCATTCGCCGGGTCCGGACGCCGCAGCGCGCCGCACTCCCCGCGACGCCCCGGCTGCCATTGCGTCGCGGCGGTGCGGTACTGATCACCGGTGGCCTCGGCGGTATCGGTCTGACCTTGGCCGAAACCCTGATCCGCGATTGGGACGCGCCGGTCGCGATCATCTCGCGCCGACCCCTGCCTCCGCGCGAAGACTGGTCCAGCCATTTCGCCACGGGCGGTCCGATGGCCGAGTCGCTGCGCGCGTTGCTGCGGCTCGAGGCTCTGGGCGGGCGGGCCGAGAGCTATTGTGCCGATGTCACCGATCCCGATGCGATGCGCACCGCCCTTGCCAAGGCCGAGGCAAGGCTCGGGCCGATCAGCGGTGTAATCCATGCGGCCGGTCGTCTCGACGACGCGCCGGTGCTGGGCCGCGCGGCCGAGGCGAGCGAGGCGGTGATCGCCCCGAAGCTGCAGGGGCTGATGGTGCTCGACACGCTGTTTCCGGACGGTCGGCTCGACTGGATGGCTCTCTGCGCCTCCAGTTCGGTCTGGACCACTCCGGCGGGGCAGGCGGATTACGTGGGCGCCAACGCCGCACTCGACGCCTTTGCGCTGGTCCGCTCAGGCAGCGCGACCCGTGTGGTGGCGATCGACTGGGGCATCTGGGCCGATACCGGCATGGCGGCCGGGGCGGCCGCGCCGGATGCGGACGAGGCGGGGGGCGAGCCCATTGCCCTGCCGATGCTGGAGCGTCGCGAAATCATCGAGACCGCTACCGGCGAGGAAACTGTCTTCTCGGCCCGGTGGACGCCTTCCGAGCGTTGGTTCCTCGATCAGCACCGGACTAGGGCGGGTGACGCCTTGCTACCCGGCGCGGGCTATGCCGAGCTTCTGGCCGAGGCGGTCGGCCCCGAGGGCTTCGTGCCGTTCGAACTGCGCGATCTGCGATTCCTGGCCCCGCTGCGCACGCCCGATGACGGCGCGACCCGGCTGCGGCTGCGACTGTCGCCGGGCGACCACGCGGGCAGGGTCGAGGTCGAGGCCGCGCCACCGGGCGAGCCATGGGGACCTGTCGCCATGGCCCGGCTGCTGGCGACGGATGGCACACCGGGCCGCATCGATCCGGCGGCCGTCGCTGCGCGGCTGCCGGCGCCCGGACCGCTGACCCTGCCGCAGGGGGCGCATCTCGATTTCGGGTCGCAGTGGCAGGTGACGGGCGAGGCGGCGCTGAGCGAGGATGAAGGGCTGGCTCGACTTCGGCTGCCGCCGGATGCCACCCCCGGCCTCGCGCTGCATCCGGGGCTCTTGGATATCGCGACCGGCTGGGCGATCGGAATGATCGCGGGCTATGATCCGGCACGACTCTGGGTGCCGGCGGGCTATGCGCGGCTGAGCGTCCATGCGCCGTTGCCGTCAGAGATTCTGAGCCATGTCCGGCTGGTCGATCAGGCGACCGGCATGGCCCGGTTCGACATCGTGCTGGCCACCCTTAATGGCGAGATTTGTGCCGAGATGTCCGGCTTCGAGCTGCACCTGCTGCCGGCGGAGGCCGGTTTTGCTGCCGGCGCGAAGGCCATGACCTTGGAACAGACAGTGTCGCAGGACCGGCTGGGCGATGCCCGCCGCCATGGCATCCGGCGCGAGGAGGGCGGACGCGCCTTCATCACGGCGATGGGGGCGGGGTTGTCGCAGATCGCCATGACGGCGCAGCCGCTGCCCGCGCTGATCGCGGAGGCGGCAGTGGCGCCCCCGGCTTCGGAACCGGTCGCGCCCGCCGATCCTGTCGCCGCTGGGTTCGAGACCGAGATGGAAGCGCGGCTCGCCGCGCAATGGAGCGCGCTGCTCGGCGTGGCCGATATCGGTCCAGATGACAGCTTCTTCGACCTCGGCGGACATTCACTGATTGCGGTGCGGCTCTTCGCGGCGATAAGGCGGGAAACCGGTACCGCGCTGCCGATCTCGGCGCTGTTCGAAACGCCGACGATCCGCGGCCTCGCGGCGCGGATTGCAGGAGACGCCTCCGGTCCGGTTTCAATAGAGACGACCGGAAAGCCGGGCGCGGCCCCGGCGATGATCTCCGGCCTCGGCGAGGCGGTGCATCTCGTGCCGCTGAGCCAAGGCGGCCCGGGGGCGCCGCTCTTCCTCGCGGCGGGCATGTTCGGCAACGTGATGAACCTGCGTCATCTTGCGCAGCATCTGGGCGAAGACCGACCGGTCTGGGGTCTCCAGGCGCGCGGCGTCGCGGGCGATGTCCCGCCACATCAGGATTTCACCGCGGCGGCACGCGATTGCCTTGCCGAAATGCGTCGCGTTCGTTCCAACGGGCCTTGGTTGCTGGGCGGCTATTCGGGCGGTGGCATCACGGCACTCGAAATCGCGCGGCAGCTGCGCGCAGAAGGCGATAAGGCGGAGGCATTGCTGTTGCTCGATACGCCGCTGCCGGTCCGGCCATCGCTAAGTCTGCGTGACCGGATTGCGATCCAGGCGATCGAGCTGCGCAGGGGAGGGCTGCGCTATCCGGCGCAGTGGGCGTCGCGGCGCCTGCGCTGGGAGATCGACCGCCGCCGCTTCGGACGAGACGCCGCGCGCCCGGTCGAGAACCAAGCGGACGCCGCTCTGGAAACCGCCTTCTACGTCGCCTCCGCCGCCTATAGATTGGAGCCTTGGGACGGGCCCATGACGCTGTTCCGACCTCCGCTGAAGGGGCAGTGGCGGTTGCCGGGCGGGCGACTGGTGAACAAGGAACGGCAATACGTGGTGCATGACAATTTCTGGGGCGAGTGGGCGTCCGCTCTCGAAGTGGTCGAAGTGCCGGGCGATCACGACACCATGGTGCTCGAACCCAATGCGCGCGCTCTCGCAGCCCGGATGAAGGCGGCGCTCGAAGGCGCCGTCGCTCGGGACGTGCCGAAACTACATGCGGCGGAGTAGCGCGCGATGACAACTGTTCTGACGGTGATCCTGAACTGGCGCACGCCGGAGATGACGCTGCGCGCCGCCGAGAGCGCGGTGGCCGCGATGGCCGAGATCGAGGGCAGGATCGTGATCGTTGACAACGATTCCGGCGATGGCTCGGAAGAGCGGCTGCGCGCCGGCGTGGCCGCGCGCGGCTGGGGGAACCGGGTGCGCGTGGTGCAGTCCGGCCGCAATGGTGGTTTCGGCGCGGGCAACAATGCGGGCATCCGCGACGCCCTGGCCAAGGGCGAGCGTCCGGACCTCGTCTACATTCTCAACTCCGACGCCTTTCCCGAGCCTGGGGCGATCGCCGCTCTCGTCAAGCACTTGGCGACCCATCCCACGGCTGGTCTTGCCGGGAGTCTGATAAGCGATCCGGATGGTACGCCGCATCTTGCTGCCTTCCGCTTTCCCTCGCTCTTGTCCGAGATCGAGGGACCGTTGCGTTTCGGCCCTGTCTCGCGGCTTTTGTCGCGACAAAGGGTATGGATGGAGGTGCCGGAGCAGACTTGTCGGGTGGACTGGGTTTCGGGGGCCAGCCTGATGATCCGGCACGAACTGTTCGAGCGGATCGGCGGTTTCGACGAGACATTCTTTCTCTATTTCGAGGAAACCGACCTTTGTCGCCGCGCTCGCGACGCGGGTTTCGAGACCCATTTCGTGCGTGAAAGCCGCGTCACCCATATCGGATCGGTCTCGACCCGAATGAACGAGTGGCGCCGCGTTCCCGATTACTGGTTCGAGTCGCGCCGGCACTATTTCCGCAAGCATCACGGCGATGCGGGTGCGGCGGTGGCGACGCTGCTGCATCTCGCGGCGGGGGGGCTTCACCGGCTTCGCTGCGTTGCGATGCGGCGCGATCCGGGCGATCCGCCGCGATATTTACGCGACTTGCTGCGTCACGAATTGCGTCAGTTGCGGGCGACCCGGGCAAGGGAGGAAGCGGCATGAACGGCAGCGTTGCACTGATCGGCGCCACTGCGCTGAGTCTCGAGGCCGCGCGGTCGCTGCGCGAAGCGGGTTTTCGACTGGCGCTAGTGGCGAGCCGCTACCCGGAACTGGATGCCTTTGCCGAGGAGCACGGCATCCCCCGGCACGATCCCGACCGGCTCGACGATCTGCCCGAAGGCATCGACTGGCTTCTCAGCGCCGGGAATCTCGACTTGGTGCCGGCCCCCGCACTGGCGCGCTTCGCCGCAGGCGCCATCAATTTTCATGATGGGCCGCTGCCTGAGCGGGCCGGGCGCAATGCTCCGGTCTGGGCGCTGCTCGAAGGTGCACGTCGCCATGCGGTGACGTGGCACATGATGACGCCGGGCGTGGATGCGGGGGACATCCTGATCCGTCGCGATTTCGACATCGACCCGGAGGAGACCGCGCAGAGCCTCAATGCCCGTTGCTTTGCGCTGGCGCTCGAAACCTTGCCGGAGTTGATCGATCAGATGCGTCACGGGCTCCGGCGCCGGCCGCAGCCTGCGATCGAAGGCCGGGTGCACCGTGCCGCCGACCGGCCGGGTGCAGATGCACTGATCGACGGGCGTGGCCCGGTCGATGCGGCGCTGCGACTGGTCCGGGCGCTCGATCATGGTGCGCATCCGAACCCGCTATGCTGTCCCAAGCTCTCCCATGAGGGTCGGCTGCTGCTGATCGGCACGGCGCAGCTGCTCGCGTCCGGGGCGCAGCCCGAGCCGCCCGGCACGATCCGCGCGGCGATGGACGACGCGTTGGAGCTGGTCTTCGAAGACGGTGTGCTGCGGCTTTCGGGACTATCTCGGCCAGATGGCGCGCCGGTCGCGCTGCCCAAGGCCGGTACCCGGCTGGCGCCGATCCCCGACGCTGCGGCACTCACCATGCGTATGCAGCATGTTGCACGGGCCGAGTATGGCTGGCGAAGGCGATTGGAGGCGGTGCGTCCGGTGCCGTTGCCCGGCCTCGCGGTGGCACTTCCGATGCGTCCCGACATGCCTGATGAGCGCCGTTCGCTCGAACCGCGTGGGTCGGCGCGCCTTCGCGCCGCGGCCTGGGCGCTGCTGGCGGCGCGGCTCTGCGACGGGGCTGCCGATCTGGCACTGGTTCGGCCCGCCGCAGGGGACCCTCATGTGGCGGACTGGATTCCCCTGCGTGTCATTCCGGAACCGGGAGAAAGCCTGTCGCGCTTCGCTGACCGGTTCGACGCGGAGATGCGCGCCGCATGCGCCGAAGTCGGTTTCGCGGCGGATCTGCCAATGCGGCTTGGCCTCGCCACGCCCGCGTTGGCGTTGGGGCCAGCGCGGCCGCCCGGGGCGCGTCTCAGCTTCGATCCCGAAGCCGGTATCCTGCGAGCGGCGGGCGGCACGCTGTTACCCGGTGCGCTGGATCTGCTCGCGGCGCGCCTCATGACCATGATCGACGCCGATCACGATACGGCCTGCACGGCGCTGCCCGCGATGTCGCCGGGCGAACGCGCGCTGCTCCTCGAGGACTGGAACGACACCGCGGGTCCGGTGCCCGAGGGGACGATTCACGCCGCCATCGCCCGTCGCGCCGCCACCGCGCCGGAGACCGTCGCGCTGGTCTTCGGTGAGGAGCACCTCACCCATGCGGAGCTGGAGGCGCGCTCCAACCGCATGGCGCGGGTGCTGCGCGAGATGGGGGCGGGCCCGGGCATGCGCGTCGGGCTGCATATGGGCCGCTCGACCGAGATGGTGGTGGCGGCGCTGGCGGTCATGAAGTCCGGAGCCGCCTATCTGCCGCTCGACCCGGCCTATCCGCGCGAACGGCTCGCGCTCTATCTCGAAGATAGCTCTGCCGCGATCGTGGTCAGCGCCCCCGACATCGCGTCGGATCTGCCGATCGGCGAGGCGGCATTGCTGCGGCTCGACGATCCGCGATTGGACAAGGCCGAGGCCACGCCGCTCGATGAGGCCGCCACGGGTTCGGATCTTGCCTATCTGATCTATACCTCCGGCTCCACGGGCCGTCCCAAGGGGGTGATGATCGAGCACCGCCACGTGCTGAACTTCTTCGAGGGGATGGACGAGCGGGTGCCGCACCGGCCCGGCGACGCGTTGCTCGCCGTCACCTCGATCTCATTCGATATCTCGGTGCTCGAACTGTTCTGGTCTCTGTCGCGCGGCCTCAAGGTCGTGGTCCAGGGCGACGAGGAGCGGCTCTTGACCTCCTCGGAGACGACACCGGTGTCCGCAGGGGCCGGGCCGTCGCTGAGCCTGTTCTATTGGGGCCATGAGGCGGGGGACACGGACGACTATTCCCTGTTGCTCGACGGGGCCCGCTTTGCCGACGCGCATGGGTTCGAGGCGGTCTGGACGCCAGAGCGGCATTTCCACGGCTTCGGCGCGGCCTATCCCAACCCGGCGGTGACCGGTGCGGCGGTGGCCGCCGTCACCTCACGCGTGGCAATTCGCGCTGGCAGCTGCGTCGCGCCGCTGCATCACCCGGCGCGGATCGCCGAGGACTGGGCGGTGATCGACCGGTTGTCGGGCGGGCGTGCTGGGGTGGCGTTGGCGGCGGGCTGGCAGCCTCAGGACTTCGTGCTGCGCCCCGAAGCGGCGCCGCCCGCCAACCGCAAGGCGCTGCACGATGCAGTCGATGCCGTGCGCCGTCTCTGGCGAGGCGAAGCGGTGGCCTTTCCCGACGCGGCAGGCGAGATGCAGGAGGTTCTGACCCGACCGCGCCCGGTCTCGTCCGAGCTGCCCTTGTGGATCACCGTTGCCGGCAACCCCACGAGCTGGCGTGAGGCGGGGCTGGCGGGCGCCAACGTGCTGACGCATCTGCTGGGTCAGAGCGTCGCGGATCTGTCCTCACGGATCGCCGAATGGCGCGCCGCGCTGATCGAGGCTGGGCACGATCCGGCGTCCCGGCGGGTGACGGTGATGCTGCACACCTATCTCGCCGAGAGCCGCGCCGCCGCACGCGAGGTGGCGCGCGGCCCGATGATCGATTACCTGCGCTCGGCCAACGGGCTCATTGCGCGACATGCCGCGGAATTTCCGGCGTTTCGCCGTGGAGGGGGCGGTGCGGTCGACCCCGGCGCCTTGACGCCTGAAGAGGAAACGGCGGTCCTCGACCACGCCTTCGAGCGATATTTCGAAGGGCAGGGGCTGTTTGGCACTGTCGAGGACGGCTTGGCCCGGATCGAGGTGTTGCAGGCCGCCGGGGTGGACGAGATCGCCTGCCTGATCGATTTCGGGATCGCACCGGCTCAGGTGATGGAGGGGCTGCCGCGCCTCGCGGCGCTGGCGCAGCGGGAACGTCCTGCGGTCGATGATGCCGGACCACCGGCGAGTGACCGTTCGATCGCGGCGCAGATCCGCCGCCATGCTATCACCCATCTGCAATGCACCCCCTCGATGGCGCGGATGCTTGCCGCCGACGCGGTGAGCCGCGCCGCGCTGGGAGGTCTGCGCCACATGCTTGTGGGCGGCGAGGCGCTGCCCGCCGCGCTGGTCGAGGAGCTGCGCGGGGCCGGGGTCATACATCTGGAAAACATGTACGGCCCGACCGAGACCACGATCTGGTCGACCAGCGCCACGATAGAGGCGGGTCTCCCGGCCACGGTGATCGGTCGGCCGGTCCGCAACACCCGGACCTATGTGCTCGACGCGCAGATGTCGCCCTGCCCGGTGGGGGCGGAAGGCGAGCTGTGGATCGGCGGTGCGGGTGTGGCGCGCGGTTACTGGGAGCGGGCCGAACTGACCGCCGAGCGATTCCGTCCCGACCCTTTCCGGCCCGGTGAGCGGATCTACCGAACCGGGGATCTCGCACGCTGGCGTTCTGACGGATTGCTCGATTTCATCGGCCGCGCCGATGGGCAGGTGAAGCTTCGGGGGCACCGCATCGAGTTGGGCGAGGTCGAAGCAGCCCTCGACGCGATTTCGGGTTTTGGCCCCTGCGTCGCCGTGCTGCGCGAAGACACCCCCGGCGATACGCGGCTCGTGGCATATCTGGAGACGACGGAGCCAGTCGACGAGGCGGAGTTGCGCCGCGAACTGGCGACGCGTCTGCCGGCGATCATGGTGCCGGCACGAATCGTTGCTCTCGAGCGGTTTCCGCTGACGCCAAATCGCAAGACCGACCGCGCCGCCTTGCCGCCGCCGCCGGCACATCGTGCCACAGTCTCGCCCACGCCCGCAGATCCTGCGCCGAGCCCGGCAACCATCAAGGTCGCGGGCTTGCGTCGCGGTGCCGCAGCAACCGAGATCGCGGAGATCTGGCGGGAGCTTCTGGGGATCGAGGCCGTTTCGCCGAACGATAGTTTCTTCGATCTCGGCGGCCATTCCCTGCTGGCGGTGCGGGCGCATCGCGAAATTCGCGATCGGCTCGGCCTGCCGGATCTGAGGATCACCGATATCTTCGGCTTGCCGCGCCTCGCCGATCTCGCGGCCCGGATCGAGGCGGAACTGACCGCACCCGAGGCCGCCGAACCGGTCGCACCGCTCCCTTCGGCGAATGCACGGGACGAGATCATGGCGCGCCGCAGGCAGCTGCGGGCCCGGCGCCAAGGTCTTGGTTGAGCTTGCCGCCCTGATCGAGAGGCTTGGCGGCACTGGCACCGCCGCCGCGGTGGTGCGCATTGGTGCCGGACATGCGCTCTGGCCCGAAGAGGCGCCAGCCATGGCGCGGGCCCGTCTCGCCCGGCAAGCGGAATTCGCGGCCGGGCGGGCGGCGGCGCGGCTGGCGATGGAACGGCTCGACCTGCCGCCGCGGGCGGTCCCGATGGGACCGGATCGCGCGCCTGTCTGGCCACAGGGGATGCACGGCTCGATCAGCCATGATGACGGCCTCGCGGTTGCCGCTCTATGCCGGGTGGGCGATCTCGGTCTGGATCTGTCCGCCGCCCTGCCGCTGGAGCCCGCGCTCTGGCCCGAGATCGCCCTTCCGGACGAGATTGAGGCTGTCGGGTTGGAGCCAGGCCTTGCGGCCCGGCTCGTCTTCGGTGCCAAAGAGGCTGCCTATAAGGCGCAATATCCTCGGAGCCGCGCGCTGCTCGGCTTCGATGCCATGCGCGTTCAGGTCACGGGCGAGGGCCTCGCGGCACGGCTTTTGCGAACGGCTGGACCTTATGGGGCTGGGACCGTGTTTCACGGGGGGTGGGGGATATGTTCCGACCGCCTGATCGTGGTCATGCGGGTTCCGCCCGGGTTTCGCGGCCTGCAACAGTGAGTTGACCGGGCGGTTCGCCATGGTCAGATGCTGCCCAAGGCCGTAGATTGTGGCTCGGGTGTGGCGGAAATTGGACCGGCGCGGGCGGCCTTCGGCCCTTGCGACGAACGGGAGCTGGTCATGGAACATCTTGCCTCGCTGCGCGACCTGCGCGGCGCGCTGCGCCGCCGGGCTTGGGCCATCGCCCTTGTCTGTGTTCTGGGAATTCCATTCGTTCTCTGGTTCGCGATGACGCGGCCGCCGGTCTTTCAGGCAACCGCGGTGATCCAGATCGAGACGCCGCTGGTCGATGCCGGGGGCGACGCCGCCGTCATCGCCGACACTCAGCTTGACCTGATTGAGCAGCAGGTGATGGCGCGAGAGAAGATCCTCGAACTGGCCGAGCGGTTCGATCTGTTCGCCCTCCTGCCGCCGCATGAGCGGCTCGTGCAGACCCGCGCCTCGATCGAGATCACCAAGCTGGTGAACCCGGCCTTGGCTTGGCGCCCTGAAACCGTGCCCTCCGGCTTGTCGATCACGGTCGAACTCGACGAGCCGCAGCTGGCTGCCGATCTCGCCAATGCCCTGTTGCAAGAGATCGTTGCCGCCGCGCAGAGCCGGCGCGAGGGCCGCACCGCGCGCACGCTCGATTTCTTCGAAAGCGAGGAGGCGCGGCTCGGTGCGGAACTGGCCGCGCTTGAGGAGGAGTTCGCGCGGTTCCAAGAGGGCCGCTTCGACTCGCTGCCCGGCAGTCTCCCGGCCCAGCGTGAACAGCTCTCGGGGTTGGTGGCGCAGCGGATCGACCTCGAACAGCAAATCATTGCCTTCGAGACCAGTTCGGACCGGCTGCGGGAGGACGAGCTGACGCGCCGCCGCAGTCTGCTCGAACAGCAGCGGCAGCTGATCGCCGACAACATCGCCCGGATCGAGGCGGCACTCGCGGCCGCGCCTGAGACCGAGCGCCGCTACAACGATTTCGTGCGCCGCCGCGAACAGCTGCAGCAGGCGCTCTCTGCGGTCACCGCCCGGCGCACAGAGGCCGCGATGGCGCAGCTGCTTGAAAGCCGTGACGAGACCACGCGCTTCGAGATCCTCGAACGGGCGGTGCCGCCCGATTACGCGGTCTCCTCCTCGCGCCGCAAGATCGCGGTCGCAGGCGGGTTCGGCGTGCTTCTGGCGGCGCTTGGTCTGGCGCTGTCGCTTGAGGCGGTAAACCCGCAGATCCGCACCGCCGCGCAGATGGAGCGGGCGCTCGGCGTGCGACCGGTCGTGGTGATTCCCGAATTGGATCGGCGTCAGGCACGGCGCCGCGCCCGGGCCGCGCAGCGGCGGGATGCCGGACGCTTTCTGGGGATTTGGGGCCGGCTGCGCGGCGGGATGCGGGGGTGGTGGCGCCGGTTGCCGATCTAACCTCCTAGCCGCTGCCCGAGGCGTGGTCTTCCTCGGCGCGGTTTAGGATCATGCCGAGGATCGGCTTGTCCTCGCCGATGCGGCGCACGGCCTCGCGGATCTGCTCGGCGCTGTTGTGGCCGCCGCCCACTACCATCAATACGCAATCGTAGCGGCTGCGGAACGCGGTCACGTCGTCCTGGCTCAGCGCGGGGGGCAGGTCGAACAGCACTGCGTCGGGGGCGATCTCCTCCTGCATCTGGTCGAGCACGGCCGCGGTCTTGGGGTCCTGCAGCAGCTCGGCCGCATAGGTCTCGGAACGGTCGTTGAGGCCGACCGCGAGCCCGCCGATGCCAAGCAGGTTCTGCCCGACGCGCTGCAGCTGGGTGCTGCTGGACGTGGCGCCGCGCAGCCAGTCGGCGATCGGTCCCGGCGCCGGCGCGCCCAGAACCTCGGCGAGTCCCGGCGCCCTCAGGTCGAGATCGAGCAGCACGGTACGGCGGTTTTCATAGCGCGACAATGCGATGGCGAGGTTGGCAGCGGTGAAGGTCTTGCCACAGCCCCGCGTCGGCGACGTGATCGCCACACGTTTCCAGCCATGCTCGTCGAGCGCCTGCAGCAGGCGGGTCCGCAGCAGGTCGAAGGCGGTATGGGCGGGGTCGCGGCGGCTCGCGGTGATGACGAGGTTGCTCTCGAGTACGGCTTCGTTCACCGGAATCTGGCGCAGGCTGCCCCACAGGTCATGCAGCTGCGGCAGCCGGACCTCGTCTTCGCCTAACACGGCGGCGCGCAGCGCCCGGGTGGTGTCGTCGGTCTCGGCCGGGGCTGGCCCGGCAGGCGAGGGAGACGCGGGCTTCGGCTGCAATGCCGCGATCCGGTCGAGAATCGCCGTGCGCGCCCCGGGCTCAAGCCGCCTCCGCCCGTCGCGCCTGCTGCGTTCGCTCATCTCCGCCATTCCCGTCACCGGCCAAATCGGCGCGAGGATAGACCGGAAACGGGGGCGAGAATAAGCCCCGATCGGGCCGTGCCCGGCGGTGCGGCTAGCGGTACTCGATCAGCCGCATTTCGTGTTTGCGCAGCCGACGCAGCCGGTAGGTCAGCATGCCCTGCGCATTCGGAAACTTCGACAGGACCAAGAGCCCTGCGAGGCCGAGGGCGCGCCGGAGCGGCTGGCCCGTCCGCCGCAGCTTCAGCGCGCTGCGCCCCCAGCTCACCGCCAACAATGCCGTCGCGATCAGAAGCGCTGCCGTGCCCCATGCGATTATTCCTGCCAGCGCCACTGCGGGGAGCGCCATTCCCCATAACCGCACCCGGCGTCGCTCGGCCGTGAAATGTCCGGGGTGGCGGTCGCCTACCTCGGCGAAGCCGTGGCCCGCGCGCACCGCGCGGCGCCACCACTGGCCCAAACGGGTCATCGCGATGTCGTGGCGGGTCATGACTTGCGGCAGGCGGTGCACGCGCAGACCGAGGCCCCGCACCCGCAGGCACAGATCCTCGTCCTCCGAGCAGATGATCGCGCCGTCGAAGCCGCCGATCCGCTCGAACAACTCGGTGCGCAGCATCATGTCGCCGCCGCAGGCCGGGATGTCGCCGGCAGGGCGGTGCCATTCCCATTCGGCCATGGCGTTGTAGAGGGTGGCGTCGGGGGCGATCTCGCTGCGCCAGCCGGTCACGATGCCGATGCCCGGATCGGCGGCAAGTGCCGATGCGCCCGCCTCCAGCCAGCCCGGCTCGAGCGTGCAATCGCCATCAACGAACTGCACGAACTCGGGCAGCCCTGCCTCCCGCAATGCTTCGAATCCTGCGTTGCGGGCGCGGGCCGCGGTGAACGGGGCTCCGGCGTCGAGTTCGATGATCCGCGCTCCGGCCGCGCGGGCGATGTCAAGGCTGCCATCGGTCGATCCGGAATCGACATAGACCACCTGCGCCCCGCTGTTTTCGAGGGAGGCGAGGCAGGCGCCGAGCCGCGCGCCTTCGTTTCGGCCGATGACCACGACGCCGATCCGCGCGGTCATGAGATCGGCTCCGGGCGGACCGGTCCGCCAGGGCCGTCGCGCAGCAGCCGCGCCAGCCGCGCCGCCTCGCCGGCAGCGTCGAACTCGGCCAGCACCCGGGCCTGCCCCTCGGCCCCCATTGCGCTACGGCGCGCCGCGTCACCCGCGAGGGCGACCATCGCCGCTGCCAACGGCGTTTCGGCTCCCGGCGGCACCAAAAGGCCGGAGCGGCCGTCATCGACCAGTTCGGTCACGCCGCCCACCCGCGTGGCGATCACCGGCCGGCCAGCGGCCATCGCCTCCATCAGCACAACGGGTACCCCTTCGGCGAAGGAGGGAAGGATCAGGATGCCCGTCTCTTTCAGCATCCGTGCCACCTCGGCCTGTCCCTTGTAGCCGTGGAACCGCACCGCGGCTTCGAGGCCGAGTCTGCGAGCCATGGTCTCGAACGCCGCGCGGCTCTCTCCGTCGCCCACGAGGTCGAGCGTCAACTCTGGTCGCATAGCCCGTGACTGCGCCAGCGCCTGCAACAGCACCGGCACGCCCTTGACCGCCGCCAGCCGGCCGATGAAGAGCATCCGGTCCTCGGGCGGGGGCGGAGCATCTGCATAGAGACCCGGGTCCACGCCGCAATGCACCACGTGCAGCTTGTGCCAGTGGGCGGGGTCCGAGAACAGCATTGCCTGCGACCGCGCGAAATCAGAGATGCAGGCTACGAAGCGCGCACGCGCGATCTTCTCGCCCAAGGCCCAGTGTTCCGGGGCGAAGAAGATGTCCGGGCCGTGCAGGGTGAAGCTGTGCGGGATGCCCGATATCTCGGAAGCGAGCATGGCGACGGTGCCGGAGGATTTGGCGATATGGTTGTGCAGATGGGTGATGCCGCGCCTCTTCATGCGTTGCGCCAGAACCAGAGCCTCGCCGAAATAGATCAGGTTGTAGATGCGGCCCCGCACCCCCTTGGGGGCCGTGCGCCATGCCAGCGCCAGGGCACGCAGGAAACGGCCCGGGTTCCGCAATGCCGAGAGCTTGGCCCGGATCATGCGCCACGGGTTCAGCATGGCCTCCAGCAGGTGAAAGGTTTCTGCGGCCTCGGTGCGCTGCTCGGGGCCGACATGGTGCGACGGGTCGGTGCGCCGCACCGAGGCGGTCTCGACCGCGACACCGAGGCGGCGCAGCGCCGCGACCTCGCGCTGGATGAAGGTGTCGGTGGCGCGGGGGTACTCCCCGGTGAGCCACATCAGCGGTCCGAGGCCGGTCATGCCCGGGCCCGCCGCGCATCGGCCATCGCCGCCTCTAACCCGGCCTCGGCCCGAAAGCCCAGCGCATGGGCCCGGGCATTGGCGTATCGCAGCGGCATCAGCCGCGCGCGCAGTACCTCGCGCCGCAGCAACCCCGGCAGGCGCGGGCCCAGCGGTGTCAACGCGCGGGCCGCCATGTCGAATCCGCGCCAGCCCAGCGGCAGGCCGCGCCGGCCCAGTGCAGCAAGGAAGCGCGCCCTGTCGGGGCGATCATCGTCGAGAGCGTGGATCAACTCGATTGTCTGCGCCTGCGGCCGGGTCGCCGCGAGCAAGAGGATCTGCGCGGCATGCGGCAGCCAGCACAGCGGCAACTCGCCCGCGTGGCGCGGCCCGAGGACCAGTGGCCCCAGTTCGATCCCCATATGCGCGTTCCACAGCCGACCCGCCCCGAAGATCGCCCCGGGCCGGACGATCCGCAGCTGCGCGCCGTATCGCGCCGAGATCTCGCAGGCGTCTCTCTCCTGAGCGAGCTTGGCGCGGGTATAGGCGTCGCGCCGCTCGGGGTGTGGCTCGACGGGCGTCGCCTCGTCCACGAGGGCAAATGGCGCGAGATCCCGGGCTCCCAGCACCGAGATCGAGCTGACCAGCACCAGCCTTGCCCCGGCCTGCGCGGCCCGCTGCAACAGAGCGGCACTCGGCGTTACCGTATCGCGGGCCTGCGCCGCGTCATCGCCCGACATCCGCGCGGCGGCATGGATCACCGCCGCCGCGCCGTCGAGCGCTGGCAGTTCGTGGCGCAGATCGGCGCGGATCACGTCGATGCCGGGGTCGGCGGCCCAAGCTTCGGGTGGATCGCCGCGCAGGATCGCGCGCACTGGATGGCTCTTCTCTCGCGCCCGCGCGACCACGGCGCGGCCGAGGAACCCACCCGCCCCGGTGACGGCGATCACGTCGCCCACGGCATCGGCTCCATGGGATCGCAGCGCGTTTTCATGTCGCGCACGGCCCCCTCCTGGATCGCCAGCGTCACCTCGGTCAGGTGCAGCGCATAGTCTCCGGCGAGGCGGCTCTCGCGGCCTGCCGCGATGGCGTCAAGCATCTCGGCGGGCCCAAGCGCGAAGTCCATCCGCGCCGCACCGCGGCGGCGCGGCTTCGGCTGATGCGTGCCCTTGAGCGATACGTCGCGCGCCAGCGGGCTTTCCAGCAGGCGGCGACGCAGCCGCATCCGGCGGCGATATCGCACCGGCGCGTGGTTGTCCCAGGCACGGCCCACTTCGATCACCCCCTCATCGCCGAAGATCCGCAGCCGATGGTCGTGCGGTGCCGCGATCGAACAGGTGAGCCGCGCCACCGGCCCGCTTTCGAAGAATAGCGCCGCGACCGAGAAGTCCGGTGCCGCGTGCCGCAGCCCGGGCTTGTCGGGAATGACCTCGGCCGCAGCAGAGACCACGCGGCTCACCGGCCCCAGATGCGCGATCAGCCAGGACAGCCAGTAGCCCGCATGTTCCAGCGTGCAGCCGGTGGCGAACTCGTCCTCGGCCGGCCAAGGCGCGCCGCTCTCACTCTTCCAGTCGCGGTAGGGCGCCTGCGGGATGAAGCCGTCATCGAGCTCGGCATAGATCAGCCGCGGCGTGCCGCCGACGCCCATACGCAGCGCCCGTCCCAGCCCCTGCGCCGATTGCGACAACACCGACGAGGGTGCCGTGGCGAGCTGCAGCCCGCGGGAGCGGGCAAGATCGTGCAGCGACTGGGCGGTCTCCATGTCGGTGACGAGCGGCTTTTCGGACCAGACGTGGCGGCGGGCGCGCAGGCAGCCGCGGATGATCGTCTCGTGGCTCTTGGGATTGGTCAGGTTCAGCACGAGCCCCTCGGCGGGCAGTGCCTCGCAGGCCGCGGCTGGGTCCGGCAGCGGCGTCAGGCCCCAATGCGCGCAGAAGGCGGCCTGTCGCGCAGCGTCGCGGTCATGCGCCCCCAGCACCCGGATTTCGGGATGCGCCATCAGGCTGCGCATGTAGAGATCGGCGACATAGCCGCATCCGATCACTGTAACGTCCTTCATCGCGGCGCGGCTCCGTTGTGTCGCATCGGGCTCCGGCAGGCTTGCCGGTCCGGAGCCGCTCGGTACAGAAGGGAGATGGCGACAATCGGGCGGCCAAGGGTTCCCCGTCCGTATCGCTAAGCGAGTGCGGCCGGCGCGCCAAGGGGCCGGATCGCGATCCGGCGGAGCCAGAGGAAAGAGCGATGGAATTCGATCACGGCGCCGGGCGGGTCCGGGTGAACATGACCGATCAGGCGGCGCTCATGGCCGAAATCGGTGCACGTCTCGCGGCGCGACGCGGCTTCGCGCTGGCTACGCTCAACCTCGACCATCTGGTGAAGCTGCGTAGTGACGCTGGCTTTCGCGCAGCCTACGCGGCTCAGGACCTCGTGACAGCCGATGGCAACCCGGTGGTGTGGCTGTCGCGTCTGGCAGGTCGCCAAGTGGCGCTTTTACCCGGTGCCGACCTGATTGTGCCGCTCGCGCGGTTGGCGGCGGCTCGGGGCGTTCGGGTGGCCTTCATTGGTGGTACGGAGCACAGCCTCCGGCAGGCCGCGGATGCGTTGGCGCGGCAGGTGCGGGGGTTGGAGGTGGTGGAGCGAATCGCGCCGCCGATGGGCTTCGATCCCGACGGGGACGCTGCCGATGCCGCGCTTGATTCGGTGGCCCGCAGCGGCGCCGGTCTCGTGTTTCTCGCGCTGGGCGCGCCCAAGCAGGAGCGGCTTGCAGCGCGGGGCCGGGCGCGGCATCCGCAGCTGGGCTTCGTCTCGATCGGTGCCGGGCTCGATTTCCTCGCGGGGCATCAGCGCCGGGCGCCATGGCTGGTGCGGCGGCTGGCGCTCGAATGGCTCTGGCGCGCGGCCTCGAACCCCTCCCGCCTTGCCGGACGTTATGCGCGCTGCGCCGCGATCCTGCCGGGCGAGGCGTTCAGGGCGTGGCGGCTGCGAAGCCGTTGAGACGCGTTCCCACCGGTTACGGCCGATAGCCCTGTGCGCTGATGCGCGGAGATCGCGGTATCGCCGGGGTTTCGTGTGCAACGGCCCGCCGCTATCGTCCCGGCAATTCCATAGAAGGCTCCGTAGCATGGCCCCTATCGTGTCGGTCCGTGACCTGACCAAGACCTATGCGGGCGGTTTTACCGCCCTTGACGGCGTGTCGCTCGATATCGAGGAGGGCGAGATCATCGCACTGCTCGGACCGAACGGTGCTGGCAAGACGACGCTGATCTCGACGATCTGTGGCATCACCATGCCCACGGGCGGCACCGTCGAGGTCGGGGGCCACGACGTCGTGCGCGACTGGCGGCGGGCCCGCGACCTGATCGGACTGGTGCCGCAGGAGATCGCGCTAGAGCCGTTCTCGACCGTATGGAACAACGTGCGCTTCACCCGGGGTCTGTTCGACCGGCCGCGCGACGATGCGCATCTGGAGCGGCTGCTGCGCGACCTGTCGCTCTGGGAGAAGCGTGATGCCAAGGTGATGGAGCTGTCGGGCGGCATGAAGCGCCGGGTGCTGATCGCTAAGGCGCTGAGCCACGGTCCGCGGATACTGTTTCTCGACGAGCCGACGGCCGGCGTCGACGTGGAACTCAGGCGCGACATGTGGCGCGTGGTCGAACGGCTGCGCGGGGAGGGGGTCACGATCATCCTCACTACCCATTACATCGAGGAGGCCGAGGCCATCGCCGACCGGATCGGCGTCATCTCCAAGGGCCGGATCATGCTGGTCGAACGGACCGAGGACCTTATGCGGCGGCTGGGTCGCAAGGAACTCCGGATCGAGTTGGCCGAGCCGGTGGAGACGCTGCCCGACACGCTGCGCCGCGAGGGGCTGGAACGGGTCGATGGCGGCCAGGCGCTGGTCTATACCTATGACACCCATGCCGAGCGCACCGGCATCACCGCGCTTCTCGCTGATCTGCAGGCGGCCGGTCTGCAGCTGGCCGATCTCTCCACATCCAATTCCAGCCTCGAAGAGATCTTCGTCGGGCTGGTGAAGGAGGACGCGGCATGAATTTCGGCGCCGTATCCGCGATCTACAGGGCCGAGATGGCCCGCTTCTTCCGCACGCTGCTGCAGAGCTTCATCTCGCCGGTGATCTCGACCTCGCTCTATTTCGTGGTGTTCGGCTCGGCCATCGGCGGCCGCATCCAGGAAGTCGAGGGCATCCCCTACGCCGCCTTCATCGTGCCGGGGCTCGTGATGCTTTCGGTGATGACCCAAGCGACCTCGAACGCCAGTTTCGCGATCTATTTCCCGAAGTTCATCGGCACGATGTACGAGTATCTCTCGGCCCCGATCAGCTTCTTCGAGGTGACGTTGGGCTTCGTGGGCGCTGCCGCGACCAAGGCGCTGTTCATCGGGCTGGTGATCCTCGCCACCGCGACACTCTTCGTCGATCTCACGATCCTGCATCCGGTCTCGATGCTGGCTTTCCTGATCCTGACCTGCATCAGCTTCTCGCTTTTGGGCTTCATCATCGGCATATGGGCCAAGAATTTCGAGCAGTTGCAGCTGATCCCGCTTCTGGTGATCACACCGCTCGTCTTTCTGGGCGGCAGTTTCTACTCGATCTCGATGCTGCCTCCGGCCTGGCAGGTGGTCACCCGCTTCAACCCCGTGGTGTATCTGATCTCGGGCTTCCGTTGGTCCTTCTTCGGGCAGGCCGACGTGCCGATCGGGGTGAGCCTTCTGGCGATCTCGGGCTTCACCGCGCTGTGCCTCGGGATCATCTGGCTGATCTTCCGCACCGGCTGGCGGATCCGCTCCTGAC
This sequence comes from Limimaricola soesokkakensis, assembly GCF_900172345.1. Taxonomy (GTDB): domain Bacteria; phylum Pseudomonadota; class Alphaproteobacteria; order Rhodobacterales; family Rhodobacteraceae; genus Limimaricola; species Limimaricola soesokkakensis. Next base: position 376,172 of record NZ_FWFY01000004.1, on the reverse strand, counting down.
CTTGTGATGGGGCAGGGCGGGGCCTAGATGTCGGAGCATGATGCACTGGCTGCCGTTCCGCCCCAAGGGCCCCGTCGTTTCCGTCATTCGCCTGCAGGGCGCCATCGGCATCGCCGGGCGTGGCCTCGACGATGCGGGCACCGCCGCGATGATCGAGAAGGCGTTCAAGCGCGGCAAGCCCGCCGCCGTCGCCATCGAGATCAATTCGCCCGGCGGCTCGCCGGTGCAATCGGCGCTGATCGCCGCGCGAATTCGCCGGCTGTCAGAGGAAAAGGGCGTGCCGGTGCTGGCCTTCGTCGAGGACGTCGCGGCCTCGGGTGGCTACTGGCTCGCGGCGGCGGCGGACGAGATTTTTGCCGATCGCGGTTCGATCATGGGCTCGATCGGGGTGATATCGGCGGGCTTCGGCGCGCATGAGCTGCTCGAGCGCAAGGGCATCGAACGGCGTGTGCATACCGCCGGCAAATCGAAGAGCTTTCTCGACCCGTTCCGCCCCGAAAAGCCCGAGGACGTGGCCCGGCTGGAGCGCTGGCTCTCTGAGATGCACGAGTACTTCATCGACCACGTGAAAAGCCGTCGTGGCAATCGGATCGCCGAGGACCCGGACCTGTTCACCGGTGAGATCTGGATCGGCCAGAAGGCGGTCGAGAAGGGGCTTGCCGATGGGATCGGCCATCTCGTGCCGACCCTCAAGGCGCGGTTCGGCGACAAGGTGCGGCTGCGGCGCTATGCCAAGCGGCGGCCCTTCCTGAGCCGCTTCGGCGCGGCGCTGGCCGCGGAGACGATGGGCATGATCGAGGAGCGCGCGGGTTTCGCCCGCTTCGGTCTTTGATGCTGATCAAGATCGTCACGCTGTTTCTGGTGGGCATGGTGGTGCTCGCGATGTTCGGAAAGCTGCGGCTCCCGAAGCCCAAGGGGCCGAAGGGCCTACTCGGGCGGGGGAACTGCGCCGCCTGCGGGCGGCCGAGGATAGGCAAGGGGCCCTGCCCCTGCGGAAAGGACAGGACTTGATGGACTGGCTGTTGGTGGCGGCGGGGCTCGTGCTCCTCGTCTTCGCGGGCGACGCTTTGGTGAAGGGCGCGGTGAATTTGGCGCTGCGCCTAAGCATTCCGGCGCTGATCGTGTCGCTGACCGTGGTGGCCTTCGGCACCTCGGCGCCGGAGCTGCTGGTATCCGTGGACGCGATCCTCAAGGGCACCCCCGGCATCGCGCTGGGCAATGTCGTCGGCTCGAACGTCGCCAACGTGCTGCTGGTCCTCGGCATTCCCGCCCTGATCACCACGCTGCACGCCAGCGGCGGATCGGACACCCGGTCGAGCTTCCTGCAGATGATGGGGGCCACCTTCCTGTTCATGGCGCTGGCCTTCACCGGCGTGCTGTCCTGGGGCGCGGGCCTGTTGCTGCTCGCGGCGCTGGCGGCGATGCTGATCTATGCGGCCCGCGTGGCGCACAAGCACCGCAACGGCAATGGCGGCGAACTCTCCGAGGAGGAGGTCGAGGGTGCCGACCCGAGGATGCGCGGCTGGAAGGTCGCGGCCTATCTGCTGGCCGGTGTCATCGGCCTGCCGGTGGGCGCCGACCTGCTGGTGACGGGCGCGGTGTCCATCGCCGAGACCTTCGGCGTCTCGGATGCCGCCATAGGTCTCACCCTCGTCGCGATCGGCACCTCTCTACCGGAGCTTGCAACGACCGTCATGGCCGCTATCCGTCGTGAAGCCGATGTGGCGATGGGCAACGTGATTGGATCGAACATGTTCAACCTTCTTGGAATTCTCGGGGTAGCGAGCCTCGTGGGGCCGATCCCCGTGGGCGCCGAGTTCCTCGGCTTCGACCTGTGGGTGATGCTGGCGGCCTCGCTGCTGCTGGTGCCCTTCGTCTACTGGGGGCGCGACGTGACGCGCGGCTGGGGCGTGGCGCTGACCGCGCTCTACGTCGCCTATGGCGTGACGGTGCTGGCATGAAGGCGCGGGCACTCGTCACCGGCGCGGGCGCGCGGCTGGGCCGCGCCATGGCGCTCGATCTGGGGCGTCGCGGCTTCGACGTGATCGTGCATTACAACACCTCTAGAGGCCCTGCCGAGGAAGTGGTGGCCGAGATTCGCGCCATGGGCCGCGATGCGCATGCGCTGGAGGCCGACCTGCTTGACGAGGCGGCGACCCAAGCGCTGGTGCCGCGCGCCGTCGAGGCGCTGGGCGGGCCGATCACCTGCCTCGTCAACTCCGCCTCGATCTTCGAATATGACAGCATCGAGAGCGCGACCCGCGAAAGCTGGGACCGCCACATCGAAAGCAACCTGCGCGCGCCCTTCGTGCTGACCCAGAGGGTCGCCGAAGGGATCACCGAGCCGGGCCGCGATGCGCGCGGTGAACCGGTGGCGCAGGGCCTCGTCGTCAACATCATTGACCAGAGGGTGCGCAAGCTGACGCCGGACTTCATGTCCTACACCATCGCCAAGATGGGGCTCTGGGCCTTCACCCGCACCGCCGCGCAGGCGCTGGCACCGCGGCTGCGGGTCAACGCCATCGGCCCCGGCCCGACGCTGCAAGGTGCGAAGCAGAGCGACGAGCACTATGCCGCGCAGCGCGCCAACACCGTGCTGCAGCGCGGCTCCAACCCCGAGGACATCTGCGCGGCGCTGGGCTACTTCCTCGACGCGCCCGGCGTCACCGGGCAGCTTCTCTGCGTCGATGGCGGCCAGCATCTGGGCTGGCAGACGCCCGATATCCAAGGTCACAACTGATCTTGCGCACGGCCCCGTCCACCGGTTCGTCCACCGGGGCTGTGCGCAATCCATCCGATCGCGACGTGGGGATGAAATCTTCGCGATCCCCTCGGGTTTCCCCTGCGAAAACAGCGGATTGGCGGCGCCCAAAAAACAGGCACTCCCATCAACCCCCTGACTCTCCAAGCCGAATCCACACCCTCCCGGCACTGTCCACCAGCTTATCCCCAGAAACGGTGGACAGCTTTGCACATGGCGCTGGGACAGCTAGATTGCAGGGCCCGCGCATGATGCCGATATGGACCGCATGACCGAGACCCAGACCGATACCCCGAAGGCGCCATTGACAGGACATGAGCTGATCCGCTCGCAGCTGCGGCTGATCGACGGCTCGCCCGGCGTCTACCGGATGCTCGATGCCGAAAGCCGGGTGCTCTATGTCGGCAAGGCCCGCAACCTGCGGGCCCGGGTGTCGAGCTATGCCCGCCCCACCGGGCATTCGGGCCGGATCGCGCGGATGATCCGCGAGACCGCCTCGATGATGTTCCTCACCACCCGGACCGAGACCGAGGCGCTGCTGCTGGAGCAGAACCTCATCAAGCAGCTCAAGCCGCGCTACAACGTGCTTTTGCGCGACGACAAGTCGTTCCCCAATATCCACATCTCGGATCACGCGTTTCCGCAGATCGGCAAGCATCGCGGCGCCCGCAAGGGGCCGGGGCAGTTCTTCGGACCCTTCGCCAGCGCCGGCGCGGTGAACCGCACGCTGAACCAGCTGCAAAAGGCGTTTCTTTTGCGCAATTGCACGGATTCGGTGTTCGAGGGCCGCACCCGACCGTGCCTGCTGCACCAGATCAAGCGCTGCTCGGCGCCCTGCACCGGCGAGATCAGCGCCGAGGAATACGCGCGTTCGGTCGATGACGCGGTGCGGTTCCTGTCGGGCAAGTCGACGCAGGTGCAGGAGGTGCTGGGCCGCCAGATGGCCGAGGCCTCGGAGAACATGGAGTTCGAGCGCGCCGCTGCCTTGCGCGACCGGATCCGGGCGCTGACGCAGGTGCAGACCGCGCAGGGCATCAACCCGCGTGGCGTTTCCGAGGCCGACGTGATCGCGCTTCATGTCGAGGGCGGACAGGCCTGCGTGCAGGTGTTCTTCATTCGCGGCAATCAGAACTGGGGCAACCGCGACTACTATCCCCGCGTCTCGGGAGAGGAGGATCCTACCGAGGTGATGCAGGCCTTCGTTGGCCAGTTCTACGCGGACCGAGAGCCGCCGCGCCAACTGATCCTGAGCCATGGGCTCGATGACCCCGATCTGGTGGTCGAGGCGCTGAGCGAGAAGCTCGGCCGCAAGGTCGAGGTTCTGGTGCCGCAGCGGGGCGAAAAGGCCGAGCTTGTCGAGGGCGCCCAGCGTAACGCGCGCGAGAGCCTCGCGCGGCGTATGTCCGAGACGGCGACGCAGGCCAAGCTGCTGCGCGGGCTCGCCGAGGCTTTCGGCCTCGACGAGGCGCCGCGCCGGATCGAGGTCTACGACAACTCTCACATCATGGGCACCGACGCGGTCGGCGGCATGATCGTCGCGGGACCCGAGGGCTTCGAGAAGAGCCAATACCGCAAGTTCAACATCAAGGGCACAGAGATTACGCCGGGCGACGATTTCGGCATGATGAAGGAGGTGCTGACGCGTCGTTTCTCGCGGCTGCTCAAGGAGGATCCGAACCGCGAGAGCCCGTCCTGGCCGGACCTGCTGCTGATCGATGGCGGTGCCGGGCAGGTCAGCGCGGTGCAGCAGATCCTCGACGAGCTGGGTGTCGACGATGTGGCGATGATCGGCGTCGCCAAGGGGGTGGATCGCGACCACGGCAAGGAGGAGTTTCACCGCACCGGCATGCGGCCCTTCGCGCTGCCGCGCAATGACCCGGTGCTCTACTTCATCCAGCGGCTGCGCGACGAGGCGCACCGTTTCGCCATCGGCACGCACCGTGCCAAGCGGTCCAAATCCGTAGGCGCGACGCCACTGGACGAAATCGCCGGCGTGGGCGCCACGCGCAAGCGTGCGCTGCTGGCGCATTTCGGCTCGGCCAAGGCGGTGAGCCGCGCCAACCTTGCCGATCTCAAGGCGGTGCAAGGCATCTCGGAAAGCCTCGCGGAAAAGATCTACGGCCATTTTCACGAGAACGGCTGATCGCTTCGCTGCGACTTCGTTCCGAAAATGCGCCCGCCGGAGGCGGACACCCGGCTCACCACGGGCACGCCCCTGACCGGCCGGGCGCCCTGCGTATTTGAAGAACAAAGTCGGAGCATGGCGCGCCAGACATCGATCGGCCGCTGGCTATGGCAAGACCGGGGGGAGCGCGCTATCTCTTGGCCCATGACATGGACCCTGCCCAATATCCTCACCGTGCTTCGCCTGTTCGCCGCGCCCGGCGTCGCGGTGATGTTTCTCTTCTTCATCCGGCCCTGGGCCGACTGGTTCGCGCTGGTGCTCTTCGTCACCGCGGCGGTGACCGATTTCGTCGATGGCTACCTTGCCCGCGCTTGGAAACAGGAATCGAAGTTCGGTGCGATGCTCGACCCGATCGCCGACAAGGCGATGGTGATCATCGCGCTGCTGGTCATCACCGGTTTTTCGGGGATGAACCCGTGGATCCTGCTGCCCGCGACGCTGATCCTGTTCCGCGAGGTCTTCGTCTCGGGGCTGCGCGAGTTCCTTGGCTCCAAGGCGGGGCTGTTGAAGGTGACCAAGCTCGCCAAGTGGAAGACCACCGCGCAAATGGTGGCCATCGCCGTTCTGTTCTCTACCGGTGCCTTCGAGCATTATTTCGTCATGGAGAGCATCGGCATGGACGAGACCATGGTCGACTCGATCCTGTCGGGTGGCACGCCTGACGAAGTCGGGCTGGTCTGGAAATACTGGGGCATGATCATCAGCTGGTGGACCGGCATCGTGCTCTTGTGGCTGGCGGCGATCCTGACGCTGATGACCGGCTGGGACTACTTCTCCAAGGCGCTGCCGTTCCTGCGCGACGCGCCGCAGCCCGACCCGTCCGAGAGGCATGCGCCATGATCGACGTCGTCTATTTCGCCTGGGTGCGTGAACGCATCGGCCTGCCGCGCGAGCGGATCGAGACCGAGGCCGCCACCGTCGCCGATCTGGTTGAGGAGCTGCGGGGCCGCGAGGAGCGCTACGCCGCGGCTTTCGCCGACATCTCGGCGCTGCGGGTGGCGCTCGATCAGGAGCTGTCGGAGTTCGACGCGGGCCTCGCCGGCGTGCGCGAGGTCGCCTTCTTTCCCCCGATGACCGGGGGCTGAGATGAAGATCTCGGTGCAGGAGGGGCCTTTCGACGCGGGCGCCGAGCTCGATGCCTTCAGCCATGGCCGTCACGAGGTCGGGGCCATCGTCAGCTTTACCGGCATCGTGCGCGACCGCGACGGCGGACTGGTGCGCATGGAGATCGAGCATTATCCGGGCATGACCGAGAAGGCGATCGCCGAGATCGCCGAGCAGGCCAAGGCGCGCTGGCAGCTTGCGGACCTCTTGGTGATCCACCGCCACGGGGCGCTGCCGCTGGGCCAGCCGATCATGATGGTGGCGACGGCGGCAGCGCATCGCCGCGCCGCTTTCGACGCCGCCGAATACTTGATGGATTATCTCAAATCCCGCGCGCCTTTCTGGAAGAAGGAGGTGACGCGCACCGGCGAGCATTGGGTCGAGGCCACGCCCGAGGACGAGGACGCGCTGTCGCGCTGGTAGCACCGTTCACCCGGTATTAGGACGGAATGCGGCAGGATCGCGGAGCCATCCCAGTCAGGGGCCCGCCATGCCGTCCGAGGCCGACCCGCCCGCCGATCCCTTCGCCCATGCCATGGCGCTCGACGCGGCCGACATCCCGCGGCTCGTGCGCGCCGCGCTGACCGAGCGGCGCACCGCGCTTGCCTACCAGCCGGTGATCGTGGCGAAGACCGGGACCACCGTCTTTCACGAGGGGCTGATCCGGCTGCACGACGGAGCCGGTCGGCTGCTGCCGGCGCGGCATTTCCTGCCCGAGGTCGAGGCGACGGATCTGGGCCGCGATCTCGATCGCGCGGCGCTGCGAGAGGGGCTCGAGGCGCTGCGCCGCGACCCGCATCTCAGGCTCTCGATCAACATGTCTGCCCGTTCGATCGGGGATGGGCGCTGGCGGCGGACGCTGCAGGACGGGCTCGACCGCGGCCCCGATATCGGGGAACGGCTGATCCTTGAGATCTCGGAAGGCTCGGCGATGATCCTGCCCGAATTGGTCGGCCGTTTCATGAGCGAGATACGGCCCCGCGGGGTGAGCTTTGCCCTCGACGAATTCGGAGCGGGCCGCACGGCGTTCCGGCATCTGCGCGGCTTCCTGTTCGATATCGCCAAGATCGATCCGCATTTCGTGCGTGGCATCGGCGCCGACACCGACAATCAGGTGCTTTGCGGCGCGCTGGTCGCCGTGGCGCGGCAGCTTGGCATGGCCTCGATCGCCTGTGGTGTCGAAACCGAAGCGGAGGCACGGATGCTGGGCCGGATCGGCGTGGACTGCTTGCAGGGCTATCTCTGGGGCCGCCCTGCCAGGCAGCCCCGCCCGGCGGTCCGAATGCCGTTGCCCTGACGGCAGAGGCTGGTAGGCTCGGCTCCGATCCGGGTCCCCGGCGTGAGCCGGCCCCGCCTGTCAGGGAGAGTTTCATGACCAATGTCGTAATCGCCTCGGCCGCTCGCACCGCGGTGGGCAGCTTCGGTGGCGCTTTTGCCAATACCCCCGCGCACCAGCTCGGCGCGGCCGTGCTTGAGGAGGTCGTGTCGCGCGCCGGCGTCGACAAGTCCGAGGTGAGCGAGACGATCCTGGGGCAGGTGCTGACCGCCGCGCAGGGCCAGAACCCGGCCCGGCAGGCGCATATCCTCGCCGGCCTGCCGCAGGAGTCGGCGGCCTGGGGGCTGAACCAAGTTTGCGGCTCGGGGCTGCGCGCGGTGGCGCTCGGCGCCCAGCACATCCAGCTCGGCGATGCCGGGATCGTCTGCGCAGGCGGCCAGGAGAGCATGTCGATGGCGCCGCACGCCCAGACCCTGCGCCAGGGCCAAAAGATGGGCGACATGAAGCTCGTCGATACGATGATCAAAGACGGCCTCTGGGACGCCTTCAACGACTACCACATGGGCACTACCGCCGAGAACGTGGCAAGCCGTCACCAGATCACCCGCGACATGCAGGACGAGTTCGCGGTGAAGAGCCAGAACAAGGCCGAGGCGGCGCAGAAGGACGGTCGGTTCAAGGACGAGATCGTCCCCTTCACCGTCAAGACCCGCAAGGGCGACATCGTCACCGATGCCGACGAATACATCCGCCACGGCGCCACGATCGATGCCATGGCCAAGCTGCGCCCGGCCTTTGCCAAGGACGGGTCGGTCACGGCGGGCAACGCCTCGGGCCTCAATGACGGCGCCGCGGCGACCCTGCTGATGTCGCTTGACGAGGCGAACCGGCGCGGCATCAAGCCGCTCGGCCGCATCGCCGCCTACGCCACCGCCGGCCTCGACCCGGCCTTTATGGGCGAAGGTCCGATCTATGCCTCGAAGAAGGCGCTGGAAAAGGCGGGCTGGTCGGTCGATGACCTCGACCTGATCGAGGCCAATGAGGCCTTCGCCGCGCAGGCCCTCGCCGTGAACAAGGAGATGGGCTGGGATCCCGAGAAGGTGAACGTCAATGGCGGCGCGATTGCCATCGGCCACCCGATCGGCGCCAGCGGTTGCCGGGTGCTGGTCACCCTGCTGCACGAGATGGCGCGACGCGATGCCAAGAAAGGCCTCGCCACGCTCTGCATCGGCGGCGGCATGGGCGTCGCTCTTTGCATCGAGCGCGATTGATGCCCTGGACCGCCCCCCGGCAGCTTGTTTTCTCGGGGGGCGGTCTGCGCTGCTTCTGGCAGGGGGGCTTCATGGAGGTCCTCGGCCGCCATGCCAGCATCGCGCCGGAGCGTATCGCCGGCGTCTCGGGCGGCGCCCTCTCGGCGGCCTGCCATGTCGCGGGACGCGAAAGGGTTCTGCTCGACGCGATGTGCAAGGCGTTCGAAGAGCAGGACAGCAATCTGTTCGATCGCGAGGCGGGCGGCATCAGCCCGCATCAACGAATTTACTGCAAGGTCGTCTCCAAGGTGCTCGACGACGAGGCCGCGCGGAAGGTGGCGGAGGGGCCGCAGCTGCAGATCCTGATCGCGCATCCGCCGGCGGGCGGGTTGCCCAAGATCAGCGGCGTCGCGGCGACCGCCGCCTATGAGGCGGAGCTGCACCTGATCAATTCACCGCATTTTTCATGGGCCGCGAAGCTTGGTCTCGAACACGGGCTCGTCGATGCGCGGGCGGCCGCGCGCGACGGGCGACTGGTCGATCTGGTCTGCGCCGCGGCGGTGATTCCGCCGATTTTCGAGCCGCCCGATTGGGATGGCCGCCCGGTCGTCGATGGTGGCATGGCCGACCAAGCGCCGATGCCGGAACCCGATGAGGGCGAGACCCTTGTGCTCCTCACCCGCCACTACCGCAGGTTGCCGGATGTGCCGGGGCGGCGCTACGTGATGCCCACCGACGAAACGCCGGCCGACAAGATCGATTTCACCGATCCCGAGAAGCTGCGCCGCACCTGGGATCAGGGAATGCGCGACGCCGAGGCCTTTTGCGACGAGCTTGGGCTTGCTTGACCCAGCGTGATACGAGAGGGTCAATATAGACCACTTTGCAAGGCGAGGGAGAGCGGACATGGCACGCACGGCATTGGTGACAGGGGGCAGCCGGGGAATCGGCGCCGCCATCTCGAAAGCGCTCAAGGCGGAAGGATATAATGTCGTCGCAACCTACGCGGGCAACGACGAAAAGGCGCGTGCCTTTACCGACGAGACCGGCATTGCCACCTACAGATGGGATGTCGGCGACTACGAGGCCTGCAAGGCTGGCATCGCCCATGTCGAGGAAGAGCACGGTCCGGTCGACATTCTGGTGAACAACGCCGGCATCACCCGCGACGCGCCATTCCACAAGATGTCGCCACAGCAATGGCGCGAGGTGATCGACACCAACCTGACGGGGCTGTTCAACATGACGCATTGCGTCTGGCCAGGTCTGCGCGAGCGCAAGTTCGGTCGCATCGTCAACATCTCCTCGATCAACGGCCAGAAGGGTCAGTTCGCGCAGGCCAATTACGCCGCCGCTAAGGCCGGCGACATCGGCTTTACCAAGGCGTTGGCGCAGGAGGGCGCGCGCGCCGGCATCACCGTGAACGCGATCTGCCCGGGCTACATCAACACCGAGATGATGAGCACCATTCCTGAAAAGGTGATGAACGAGGTGATCCTGCCGCAGATCCCGGTGGGCCGTCTTGGCGAAGCCGAGGAAATCGCGCGCTGCGTGGTGTTCCTTGCCTCGGATCAGGCGGGCTTCATCACCGGTTCGACGCTCTCGGCGAATGGCGGTCAGTACCTGGCCTAAGATCCTGCCGGCTGGGACATCAGGCGGGCGCCGTCGGCGCCCGCCTGAGCGCAGATGCGCACAACGTTGCCTGCCAGAGTTCACCACGCTTCGCATGGCCCGCACTCGTTCCTGACAGGCAAAGCAGGCCGACCAACGAGTTCACCCCTCCAAAGAAAAACGGGCACCCGTTGCTCTGCCGCGGGCACCCGTTGATACGTGGATTGGCCGGATATCCAGTACAGGCCATCCGATCGTGGGGAGGATGCGCGGCGGGGCGTCGCCGCCGCGCGGTAGCGCTAGTGCGGGCTAAGCCGCGTGATTTCTTCCTTAAGCATGAGCTTGCGCTTCTTCATCTGAGCGATCTCGAAGTCGCTGGTTGCGGGCGACCTCTGCGCCATCTCCACTTCCTGTGACAGGGTTTGATGTTTCCGGCGAAGTTCTTCCAGATGCGATGTCAGGCTCATGGACGTACTCCCGTGTCTGGTTTCGACCCTCTCAGTCGAGCATGGTTTTACATTTCTGTCACCTGCGAGATGCGACGGATTGAACCAATGTTCAGGTGACTGGCGAAATTTTGCGTATCTCCAGCGGTCAAAGGCGCAATTTTTTCCCATGCCGAAGAATTGCTTCGGCCTCGGGGGTGAAATCGGCCGAGTCGGACAGGTGCCGCGATCCAGCATGGAGCACCAGCGGCGCTGCCAGCCGGAACGCCGCGCGGCCGCTCTGGCGCGCCGTGACAAGCACCCGTTCAGAATCGCGCCCCGCCCGCGACACCAGCGGTCGCACCGCGAGCCCGCCCATGCGGCCATGCAGCGCCGCCACGATCTCGGGCAATCGCTCCGCGCGCTGGATCAGCGTCAGGCGCCCCAAGGGCGCCACCCGGCGCGCCATGGCGTCGATCCAGTCCGCGAGCGGCAGCGGCGCTCCGAAGGCGGTCTCCTTCGTCGCATCGGGGGCGGGGCGGGAATGGGCGCGGTCGAAATAGGGCGGGTTGGCGATGACATGGTCGTATCGCCTGGCACGGATCTCGGGCGGCAACCCGCGCAGATCGGCGGTGTGAATCGCCGCCGCCGAACCGTTCAGCGCCGCGTTGCGCCGTGCCAGATCCGCATAGGGGGGCTGGATCTCGACGCCGGTGAGATCGAGACCCGGCACCCGCGCCGCGAGGCACATCAGCGCCGCACCCGCGCCGCAACCGAGTTCGAGCACGCTTTGACCCGGCTCGGCCGGTACGGCAGCGGCAAGGAGCACCGGATCGGTTCCGGCACGGTAGCCGCGCCGCGGTTGCAGCAGCACCACCCGCCCGCCAAGAAAGGCGTCTCGGGTCAGCGCCTCCTCAGCCCAGGTCGATGTCATTGTCGCGCATCGCCCGCTGCGCCGCGGTCAGATCGGCCTCGCGCACCATCAGGCGGCGGGGCAGGATTCCGATCGAGCCTTCGAGGATGCTCGTGTTTACGTCCAACTCGAAGCAGTCTATACCCTCGCCGTTCAGAAGGGCGGTGGCAAAGGCGATGACCGTCGGGTCGTTGCTGCGCAGAAGCTCTTTCATCCGCAACCAGCTAGGACGTTCCGGCGTCCTTGTCGAGAAGACCGCCGCCCATGGATCTCGCCACCGATACCGCCAAGCCGCATGACCGCCTGTCCGAGGCTCTCTCGGATGACATGAGGGCGGTGAACGCGATGATCCGCGAGCGCATGGCCTCCGAGCATGCGCCACGCATTCCCGAGGTCACGGCGCATCTGGTAGAGGCGGGGGGCAAGCGGCTCAGGCCGATGCTGACGCTCGCCGCCGCGCGGCTGTGTGGCTATGACGGGCCCCATCACGTGCATCTCGCCGCGACGGTGGAGTTCATCCATACCGCCACGCTGCTGCATGACGACGTGGTCGACGACAGCAAGCAGCGGCGCGGCCGCCCCACGGCGAACCTGTTGTGGGACAACACCTCCTCGGTGCTGGTCGGAGACTACCTCTTCGCGCGCTCGTTTCAGTTGATGGTCGAAACCGGCTCGCTGCGGGTGCTCGACATCCTAGCCAATGCCTCGGCCACGATCGCCGAGGGCGAGGTGTTGCAACTCACCGCCTCGCGCAATCTTGACACCACCGAAGATACTTATCTGCGGGTGGTGCGCGGCAAGACCGCGGCGTTGTTCTCGGCGGCGACCGAGGTTGGCGGCATCATCGCCGGCGCGTCGGAATCGCGCGTCGCGGCGCTCAGAGCCTATGGCGATGCGCTCGGCATCGCGTTCCAGATCGTCGACGACCTGCTCGATTACGGCGGCACGGCGGCGATAGGCAAATCAGTCGGTGACGATTTCCGTGAGGGCAAGTTGACGCTGCCGGTGATCCGCGCCGTGGCGCAAGCCGACGAGACGGAGCGCGCCTTCTGGACCCGCTGCATCGGCCGGGGCCGGATCGATGAGGGCGATCTCGCGCAGGCACAGGCGCTGCTGACCAAGCATGGTACGCTCGAGAGCACCCGGCAGACGGCGCTCGACTGGGCCGGGCGCGCGCGCCGGAGCCTGAGGGATCTGCCGGATCATGAACTGCGCGAGATGCTCGAGGATCTCGCCGACTACGTGGTCGAGCGGATCAGCTGAGCAGCGGCGCCGGGGCGACCCACCAGCCCATTTCCGACAGCTGGATCGCGCGGGCAACCTGCCGTGCGCGGCCCATGTCGCGGGTCAGGCCGATGCAGGTCGCGCCGGACCCCGACATCAGCGCCAAGTCGACGCCGGGCATGGCGCGCAGCCGCTTCAGCGCGCGGGCGATCTCAGGCGCGATGGCTTCGGCGGGGGCTTGCAGATCGTTGCGCTGCGAGGCCAGCCATTCGACGAAGCCCGGGTAATCGAGCGCCTCGGGCAACTCGTCCATGCCGGCATTGTCCGAGCGTTCCAGCTTGTCGAAGACCCGGCCGGTGGGCACCTCGACGCCCGGATTGACCAGCACGAGGCCGCAGGCGGGCAGGGCGGGCAACGGCTCGAGCACCTCGCCGATGCCGCGCATCCGCGCCGGTTCGGGGGCATGCAGGCAGACCGGGACGTCGGCGCCGAGTTCCAGCACCTCCGGGTCATTGGGCGCGAAGTTCTCGACCCCCCAGATCTGCGACAGAAGTCGCAGGGTTGCCGCCGCATCAGACGAGCCGCTGCCGATGCCGGCGGCATGTGGCAGCGTCTTGGTCAGCTTGAGCTTTGCCCCCTGCGCCACGCCGCGCGCCTCTTGCAGCATCCGTGCCGCGCGCATGACCGAGTTGGTCTCGTCGGCGGGGACACCGCGCGAGAACGGGCCGGTCACCTCCAGCGACAGCTCGGCCGCAGGCAGGGCGGTGAGCTGATCGCCGACGCCGGCGAAGGCCACGATGCTGTCGAGCAGGTGATAGCCGCCCGCCCGCACCCCCGTGACGTGAAGCGCGAGGTTGATCTTGGCGGGCGCGAGCCCCTTGTCGAGCGGCATCAACGGTGCTCCGCGACCTGCCTGAGGGGGGTGCCGCCTTCGGAGGCGAGCACGGCGTCGAGCCCTTCGGCGAGCTTGCGGCGCAAGCGCTCGGCGTTTTCCGGCGTCGGTCCGAATGACAGGGCGCGCTGCCATTGGAAGCGGGCCTCGGTCATGCGGCCCACGGCCCAGTAGCCGTCGCCGAGATGGTCGTTGACGATCGGGTCGACCGGTTCGAGTTCGGCGGCGCGTTCGAGATTGTCGACCGCCTCGCGGTAGTGGCCAAGCTTGAACTGGGCCCAGCCGAGGCTGTCGACGATCGCGCCGTTGTCGGGCTGGGCGCGCACGGCGCGCTCGATCATCTCGAGCGCCTCTTCCAGCTTCTCGCCGCGTTCGACCAGGGAGTAGCCGAGGAAGTTCAGCACTTCGGCGCGGTCGGCATCGACTTCGAGCGCGGCGCGGAAATCGGCTTCGGCACCGGCCCAGTCATCCTGCGCATGGCGGGTGACGCCGCGCATGTAGTAGAGCCACCAGGCCGCATCGGCACCGGCGATGTCGATGGCGCGGCCATAGGCGGCCTCGGCCTCTGCAGGCGCGCTCTCGGAGCGACGCAGATCGCCCAGTGCCACCTGCACCTCGGCGAGGCCGGGGGCGGTGCGGGCCAGCTCTTCGAGCACGGCAAGCGCGCGTTCCGGCTGGCCGGCGCGGCGCAGCACCTCGGCTCGGCCGAGTTCGGCGGTGACATGGGCGGGATGCGTGGCGGGCACGCGCTCATAGACCGACTGCGCGAGGTCGTGACGCTGCGACCGCTCGAGCAGTCCGGCCGCGAGAAGCAGCCCGTCGACCCGGTCCGGGTCGAGTTCCAGCGCAGCACGGGCGTAGAGAAGGACGTAGGAGTCGGGCACCTCGTTGCTGAGCGCGCCCGCGACGGAGATGTAGAGTTCCGACAGGCCATCGGCGGGAGCGGTCACGCAATCCCAATCGACCGGCGCGCCGGATGCGATCTTGTCGCGCATCGCATCGAGCACCGGCGACCCGCGACCGGCTTCGTCGAGAAGCGCCAGCGCATCGTCGCGGCGGTCGAGTTGCGACAGCACCTGCGCATGCGCCAGAAGCACCGGCTCGCTCACCGGCAGGCCGTTTTCAGGAGCGGCGGCGAGCACGGTGTCGGCGCCCTCGAAATCACCGGCCGAGGCCAGCGCCAGCGCCTTGTGATAGAGGCCGAAGCCGCGCAGGCCCGGGGTCTCGATCACTTCGTCGAGCGCCGAGAGCGCCTGATCCATGCGGCCCTGGCCGATCCGGGCCCAGACCCGGGTCAGCCCGTCCACGAGGGGGCCGACGCCCCGATCGGCTTCGAGCAGTTCGAAGATCTCGCCCCAGGCGCCGCGTTCGGCGGCGTCAAGCTGGAGCACCATGTTGGCGACCTGGCTCGCGGCCCCGGTCTCGCGCATGCGCTGCGCCAAGGGCAGCGCTTCGGACACGTCGCCCGCGGCGAGCAGCCCGGCGATGGTACCTTCGAGGAGGATGGGATTTCTGGGATCCGCGCCTAGCGCGGTCTGGAACCAATCTGCGGCTGCGGAGTAATCCTGTGCGGCTGCGGCGGCGCGGGCGGCGAGATAGGGACCCGCCTCGGTGTGGCTCGTTTGCGCGGCCACGGGCGTGGCTGCGACGAGCCCGGTCACAATGGCCAAGGCTCGCAGTCTTTGGATCACCATAGATTTGCTCCTGCCGTTTCCGGTGCTCACATTGGCGGGCACGCTAGTGATCGTAACGTGATCGCGCAATGTGAGTTCCGGATGACCGGCGGATATCCGCGATCACATATTCGGGTAATTGGGCCCGTCGCCACCCTGCGGAACCGTCCAGACGATGTTCTGAGTGGGGTCTTTGATGTCGCAGGTCTTGCAGTGAACGCAGTTCTGGAAGTTGATCACGAACTCGGGTCCACCTTCTTTTTCAACCACTTCGTACACACCTGCGGGGCAGTAGCGCTGCGCCGGTTCGGCATAGACCGGCAGGTTGTGAGCGATGGGGACGTTTGGATCCTTCAATTTTAGGTGACAAGGCTGACTTTCTTCGTGATTTGTGCCCGAAAAACTCACGTTGGTGAGTCGGTCGAAGCTCAGCACGCCGTCGGGCTTCGGGTAAACAATCTCCACGTGATCCTTCGCGGGCTCGGTCGCCTCGGCATCGGATTTGCCATGGCCGAGGGTGCCCAGAAGCGAGAAGCCCAGCGTGTTGGTCCACATGTCGAAGCCGCCCAGCGCCATGGAGGCGGTGAGGCCCCAGCGCGACCAGATCGGCTTCACGTTACGCACCTTCTTGAGGTCCTTGCCGATCGCACCCTCGCGCACCGCCGTGTCGTAGCTTTCCAGCACGTCGCCGGCACGGCCCGCCCCGATCGCCTCGAAGGCGGCTTCGGCGGCGTGGATGCCCGAGAGCATAGCGTTGTGATTGCCCTTGATGCGCGGCACGTTGACCATGCCAGCCGAACAGCCCAGCAGCGCGCCGCCCGGGAAGGCGGTTTTCGGCAGCGACTGCCAGCCGCCCTCGGTGATTGCGCGCGCGCCATAGGCCACGCGCTTGCCGCCCTTCAACAGCTCGGCTACCATCGGGTGGTGCTTGAAGCGCTGAAACTCCTGATAGGGGCGCAGATAGGGGTTCTTGTAGCCCAGATGCACGACGAAGCCGACATAGACCTGGTTGTTGTCGAGGTGGTAGATAAACGAGCCGCCGCCGGCGTTCTTCTCGAGCGGCCATCCCATGGTATGGACGACGCGGCCCTCGCTGTGCTTGGCCGGGTCGATCTCCCAGATCTCCTTCATGCCGAGGCCGTATTTCTGCGGCTCGCGGCCCTCGCCCAGCGCGAAGCGCTCGATCACCTGCTTCGACAGCGATCCGCGCACGCCCTCACCGAGGAAGACGTATTTGCCCAAGAGCTCCATGCCCGGCTCGTAGCCCGGCCCTGGGGTGCCGTCGGGGTTTTTGCCAAACTCGCCCGCAACCACGCCGGCGACGCGGCCATCCTCGCCCCAGACGATCTCCGAGCAGGACATGCCGGGGAACACTTCGACGCCCAGCTCCTCTGCCTTTTCGGCCATCCAGCGGCAAACATTGCCCATCGAGACGATGTAGTTGCCGTGGTTGTTCATCAGCGGCGGCATGATCGCGTTGGGCAGGCGCATCGAGCCGCTCTCGCCCAGCATGTAGAAGCGGTCGTCGCGCACCGGTACCGTGATCGGCGCGCCCATTTCGCGCCAGTCGGGCAGCAGCCGGTCGAGGCCGCAGGGATCGAGCACGGCGCCTGACAGGATATGCGCGCCGACCTCGGAGCCCTTCTCCAGCACCACCACCGAGATCTCGGGGTCGAGCTGCTTCAGGCGGATCGCCGCCGACAGCCCTGCGGGGCCCGCGCCGACGATCACCACGTCGTATTCCATCGCCTCGCGCTCGGGGCGGTTCTCGGTCTGGCTGGCGGTATCGCTCATGTTATGGTCCCTGCTGGCTCTCCTGCTGCGGGCCAATGGCTAGCGCATGCGCTGCGGCGGCACAATCGCGGCCGGGTGACACGGCGTCAGGCGCCGACGTGACCGGTGGGCTCTTTGTACGGGAGCGGGAAGGCCGGGGGGCGGGCTTGACTTCGGCCCGCCGGGCGGGGTTAGAACGTCCGGTGTTGCACGGGCCCCGAGACCGGGGGAAAGGCTGTAGAAAATGGAAAAGATCCCGCTGACGCGCGCCGGTTTCGCCAAGATCGACGCGGAGCTGAAGCACCTGAAGACGGTCGAGCGCCCGGCGATCATCGCGGCGATCTCGGAGGCACGCGCGCATGGCGACCTCTCCGAGAACGCCGAGTACCATTCGGCTAAGGAAAAGCAGAGCTTCATCGAAGGCCGGATCAAGGAGCTCGAAGGCGTGATCGGTCTTGCCGACGTGATCGACCCGTCGAAGATGTCGGGCTCGATCAAGTTTGGCGCCACCGTGAAGCTGGTCGACGAGGACACCGACGAGGAAAAGACCTACCAGATCGTCGGCGAATACGAGGCCGACATCGAGGCGGGCCGTCTCAACATCAAATCGCCGCTGGCGCGGGCGCTGATCGGCAAGGACGAGGGCGACAGCGTCGAGGTCCGGACCCCGGGCGGCGAGAAATCCTACGAGATCCTGAGCGTCAGCTATTCGTGAGGCCGCGGACGCGGCCCCAGGGGGCGGTATGAGCGACGATCCCGACAGCCCGGAGATCCGGCCCGCAGCCGAGCCCGCGACCGGGTCGGAGGCCGACGCTTCCGCACCGTGGGAGTTGATGGGCCGCGCCGAGCGCATCGCCGCCGGTGTCAGCCTGGGCTGGGTCGTGATCGCCGGCACCGCCATGGCGATCGGCGGCCAGCCCTTGGTCGGGCCGGTGCTGGTCATCGTGGTGCCAGTGGCGTTGCTCTGGATGGGGTTGTTCGCCAGCCACGCCTCGCGCAGCGCCCGCGAGGAGGCACATCGGCTGCGGGCCGAGATCCAGACATTGCAGCGCAGCCTGCGCACCCAGTCGCGCGGCGGGCTGCCGCCCGAGATGGATCGCAGGCTCGCGGCGATCGAGCGCGCGGCGCGGCAGACCGAGACCGCCCTGGCGGGGTTCGGCGTGAGCCGCCCGACCGAGCCCGAGCCCGAGCCGGAACCGGCCGAGGAGGCACCCGCCGCGCCCAGCGCCCCGGCGCTGAGCCGTATCGAGATGGCGCGGGCGCTGAACTTTCCCGACAACGACCAGGATCTCGAGGGCTTCGCGGCGCTGCGCGCGGCGCTGCGCGACACCCGTGCCCGCCAGCTGATCCAGGCGAGCCAGGACGTGCTGACCCTGCTCAGCCAGGACGGCATCTACATGGACGATCTCGCGCCGCCACAGGCGCCGGCCGAAGCCTGGCGCGCCTTAGCCCGCGGGGAGCGCGGCACGCCGCTAGAGCGGTTGGCCTACGGACTCGACGAGGATGGTTTCGCCGGGATCGCCGCGTCGCGGCTCTCGTCGGACACGATCTTCCGCGACACGGTGCAGCATTTCCTGCGGCTGTTCGACCGGATGCTCGACGAGTATTGCGACGGCGCCGACGACGACGAGATCGCGCTTCTGGCGGAAACCCGTACCGGTCGCGCCTTCCGCCTGCTCGGGGCGGCCGCCGGCAACTTCTCCTGAAACTCAGCCGAGCCTGCGAATCATCGTTGTGGCGGCGCGGAACCCGAACAGAAGCCGCAGCGGTCCCAGCGGGCGCCGCCCGGCGGCGGTGAAGCCGCGCCGCTCGTAGAGCGCACGCGCACGAGGGTTCTCGTCGATCACTTCGAGGCGGATCTCGACATAGCCGCGCTGTCGCGCCTCCTGCGCCAGCGCCTCGATCAGGCGCGAGCCGACTCCGCGACCGCGCGCCTCGGGGGCGACGAAGATGCCGTCGATCAGGAACCTGCGATTGTCGGTGTCGGTCTCGAGCAGCGTCAGCAGCCCGGCCCGCCAGAGCGCGCCGGCCTCGCCATAGGCGCTGCGCATGCCGCGCAGGCCGCCCGAAACCAGCGCCCCCTGCGCGGTCTTGAAGCCGGCCACCCCCAGAAGCGTGCCGTCGCCGTCGCGGGCGCAGAGCGCGTGATCGGGATCGAGCGCGCGCTCGACGAAGCGCAGTGCCAGCCGCCGCGGGCCCAGCACCCGGCCGAGCTTGGCGCCGAAGGCGTCCCAGTAAAGCTCCGCAATGCGCTTGCGCTCGGCTTGGTCGAAGCCCGGGGCGATCTTCACGCAGCCCCCCCTGAAAGGGTTTCCGCCCGCGCGAAATCCTCCGGCGTGTTGAGGTTGGCAAAGGGATCCGGTTCGCCGCTGGGGAACGGCGCGCGCGCCGCGCCCTGCGACAGCGCCCAGTCGCCGACGCGCCGCGCCCCCGCCGCGATGTCGGCGGCGAGCCGGTCCGCCAGCGCCACCGGCCAGAGGCCGCAGACCGGGTGCAGCCGCCCGCCGGATTCGGCCAGCGCCAAGCCATCCGCGTCCTCGGCGGCCATGATCAGACGGGGCACGAGATCGCCGGGCAGCCATGGCGTATCGCCCGGCACGGTCAGCACCCAAGGCGCGCCGCGCGTCTTGGCCCAGCCGATCGCCGCCAGAATGCCGGCCAGTGGCCCGGGATGGTCGGGCAGGGTGTCGGGGATCACGTCAAGGCCGAACCTCGCGAAGCGCGCGGGATCGCCATTGGCGTTGAGCGCGAGGGCAGGGACCTGCGGCGCCAGACGGTCGATGACATGCCCGAGCAGCGGCCGACCGGCGAGCGGCACCAGTCCCTTGTCGCCGCCGCCCATTCGCCGCGACAACCCACCGGCGAGGATCACCCCCGGCGGCGCCTCGATCGGCTGCTGCATCGCCCCGCTCCCGCGCTGTATCGTCGTGATCTCGATAGATAACGGGCGCCGCGCCTTCGAGCCAGCGCCGCGTGGGGGCGTTCAGCTTTCCAATTGCCTGGCGATGGCGCGCCGTGCGTCGCGCAGGCTGTCGCTGTCATTCTCGTTGTGTTCGGTGGTGACCACGCCGGGCAGGGCGTCGAAACGCGCCGAAAGCTTGTCGGGAAACCAGGTGGTGCCGAGACCCTCGAAACCGGGCAACTCGCCCAGAATCTTCGAAATGGCGCGGGTGCAGTAGGCCTGCGGCACCGGACCCGCGACGAGGGCGAGCCGATAGGCGCGTTCGGCGGTTTCGGGCGGCACCTCGATATACTGCTCCACCGTCACGTAGGATTCGCGCGAGTGGTAGGAGACGTAGCTGGTCACGACCGAGGGTGTCATCCCGAACAGCACGTCGTTGCGCTCGGGGATCGATGCATGGCCGAAGCTTCCGGCCGGGTCGAACAGCACCCGCTCGGACGCATTGATCAGCAGCGACGAATGCGCGCCGTTTCCGGTGCCGAGATTGTTGACGGTGTAGAGCGTCAGGGCAGGCGGCCCGGCATGGCGGTAGCGCGCCCGCTCGACCGCCGCGTCGGGGGCCCAGACCGCTTCACCATTGCCGCAACCGGCCAGCGCCAGCGGCGCGGCCATCAGAAAGACGCGCCGCTGCATGGATCAGGCGTTGACCAGGGCGAGCAGGATCAGGGCGACGATGATGGCGATGGTGCCACGGGTCACCAGCGTCATGAACCCCGCGAAGGTGCGTTCCTGATCGGTGATGTCCATGGTGCCCTGGACGTGGTGGTGCTGCTGGTCATCGGCCATCTCGGGCTCCTCGCATCTGGCGTATCCGGGCGGGGGTTAGCCCGAATCCCGTCGGTTGTCACGATGTCTCGGCCGCGGCATCGGGTCCCTGTGGCGCGCCCTCCTCGTCGGCCTCGTCCTCCTCGAGCTCGCGCGCGAGCCGGAACCCGATCCGTTCGGGCGGCGTCTCGGGGCGGGGCCGGGGCAGAGCGCGCAGGATCACCGACAATTGGGTGACATGCTGGATCAGCTGCGTCTTGGCACCCGAGGGATCGGTGCCGTAGAAGGTCACGATGTCGGGATCGAAATAGCCCAACCCACCGATCCGAAGCACCCCCGAATGCCCGCCGGTCATCGCCATGGCGACCTCTTCGCCGGGCTCCAGCCCGTCCTCGAAACGCTTGATGTAGTGGATCAGCCGCTCATAGGCCCAGCGCGCCGGGCTCTTGCTCTCCGCCGGTTTGCGTAGCGCCGGCGGCAACACGGTGGCGGCGCCGCAATCCTCGGTCGCGTCCGTATGGACCTCGCGCAGCCGGGGCAGCGCCTCGGCCTCGAGCGCCTCGGCTGCGGTGGCGATGATGTCGTCGCTCATGACGGTCGTTTCCTCCTGCGGCACCCGAAGGGTGGCACGGCCGGGCGCGGCGTCAAGCGGCGGCGAGTTGCATGGCCTCGCCCGACGCGTCATATACGGCCTCACGAGCAACCGCAGGGGCCTTTGCATGACCATCTACCTCGAATTCGAGAAGCCGCTCGCCGAGATCGAGGGCCAGGCCGAGGAGCTGCGCGCGCTGGCCCGGCGCAGCCCCGAGATGGATGTCGAGAAGGAGGCCGCGGCGCTCGACCGCAAGAGCCACGACATGTTGGCCCAGCTTTATGGCAACCTGACGCCCTGGCGCAAATGCCAGGTGGCGCGCCATCCCGAGCGGCCGCATTGCAAGGATTACATCGATCGGCTCTTTACCGAGTACACGCCGCTCGCCGGTGACCGCAACTTCGCCGACGACCACTCGGTGATGGGCGGGCTGGCGCGGCTCAACGGCCGTGCCGTGGTGGTGATCGGCCACGAGAAGGGCAACGACACCAAGTCCCGCATCGAGCGAAATTTCGGCATGGCCCGGCCCGAGGGCTATCGCAAGGCGATCCGGCTGATGGATCTCGCGCATCGCTTCAACCTGCCGGTGGTGACGCTGGTCGACACGCCCGGCGCCTATCCCGGCAAGGGCGCGGAGGAGCGCGGCCAGTCCGAGGCGATCGCGCGCTCGACCGAGAAATGCCTGCAGATCGAGGTACCGCTGGTCTCCGTGATCATCGGCGAGGGTGGCTCGGGCGGCGCGGTGGCCTTCGCCACGGCGAACCGCGTGGCGATGCTGGAGCATTCGATCTACTCGGTGATCTCGCCAGAAGGCTGCGCCTCTATCCTGTGGAAGGATGCCGAGAAAATGCGCGAGGCCGCCGAGGCGCTGCGCCTGACGGCGCAGGAGCTTAAGGAGCTGGGCGTCTGCGACCGCATCGTCGCCGAGCCGCTGGGCGGCGCGCATCGCGACGCGAGCGCGGCGATCGATGCTGTGGGCCGTGAGATCGGCAAGATGCTCGACGAGCTGAAGGGCATGGACGGCAAGGCGATCCGCGCCGACCGGCGCAAGAAATATCTCGACCTCGGCTCAAAGGGGCTGGCCGCCTGAGCGCGCCGCCCCTGACCAAACTTGCCTGAATTTAGGGGAGGCCCGGCGAGATAGCCGGGCGTCACCACATGCTGGTCTTCGCCCGCTCCGGCCATTCGGCGTCATAGGCGTCGCCGTCGAAGCCCGCCTTTGCCTCGGCCACCATCTCGCCGATGCTGGGCAGGTCTGCGCTCTCATTGCCGCGGCTCCACAGCTCCGATCGCATCACCGCGCGGGCGCATTGCGGATAGACCTCGGCGACCGTCACCACGATCACCGAGCGCGGATGCTTGCCTTCATGGTCGAAGCGCGCGGTCAGCTCAGGGTCGTCGCTAACCACGGCGCGGCCGTTGACGCGTATGACGCTGGCGGCACCGGGGACGAGGAACATCAGGCTCACCCGCCCGTCGCGGACGATGTTGCGCAACGAATCCATGCGGTTGTTGCCGCGCCAGTCGGGCAGCAGCAGCGTCCGCTCATCGGCGATCCGCACCACCGGGCCATCATCGCCGCGCGGGCTGGCATCGGTGCCCTCGGGGCCGACGGTGCTCAGCACGCAGAACCGCGACGCGGCGATCCAGCGTGCCTGCGCAGGCATCAGCCGGTCGGTCACCTTGTCGAGCGCCGCGCCCGACGGCCGGCGTTCATACAGGGCTTCGAGCGCCTCGATGGATCCGACGATGCGCATCAGCGCTCCTTCACCGCGATGGGAAACCCGGCCTCGGCCATCAACGCATCGGACCGGGTTTCGATCTCGGCTTCGATCCGAGACATGAACTCGGCCGAGGGCAGGCCCGCCGGGATCTCGGGCAGGAACTCGACGATGGCGGTGCCGGGGCGGCGCATCACGCCGCGCTTGGGCCAGAACACGCCGACATTGCAGGCCACCGGCACGCAGGGCTGGTCCAGCTCGCGGTAGAGAGCGGCGGTGCCCATCTTGTAGGGGGCGGCGACGCCCGGTGCGACGCGGGTGCCCTGCGGGTATATGATCAGCTGGCCCGGGTCGTCCCGTCCGGCGCGGACCTCTTCCATCATCTTCTTGATCGCGGCGCCACGGCGGCCCCTGTCGACCGGTACGCAGCCCATGCGCAGTGCGATCTGGCCGAGGATCGGCGCGTAGACCAGTTCCTTCTTCATGATGAAGCGGCCGCGTGGCACCGCGCCGTAGATCAGGATGATGTCGAGGAAGCTCTGGTGCTTGGCCGCGATCATCACCTCGCCGGTGGGGGGCGTGCCGCGTACTTGCGTGCGCAGCCCCAGGAGCACCCGCGCCAGCCAGGTCACGAAGCGGCACCAGCGATGGGCGGCGGCGACCGCGCCGTCGCGGCTGGCGATGGCCCATGGCAGGTAGGCCAGCCCGATCGGCAGCATCGCGGCATAGATCAGCACGCTGAACAGCAGGCTCCTGAGCCAGCGCCACGCATAGGCCAGGCCGTTCATGACTGCCGCTCCAGCATGCGCCGCGCCGCGCCGCGCGTCGCGGCAAAGGCCACGGCGGCGGCCAGTGGCGGGATCAGCGGCAGCCAGAGCCATTCGGCTCCGGAAAAGCCGATGCCGGTGAGCACGCTGCCCCCGTCCTGGACCCCGCCGGGCAGCAGCGCCACCAGGATCGCGCCGATGAAGGTGCCCGCCGCCGCGCCCGACAGCGCCCGCAGCGTGAAGCGGCGCACGAAGGCGCGGGCGATATAGGCATCGCGCGCGCCGACCAGCCGCAGCACCCGGATCACCTGCGCGTTGGCCGAGAGCGCCGATTGCGCTGCGAGCGTGATCATCGCGGCGGTCGAGGCGCCGATCAGCACGATTGCCAGCGCGCCCAGGCCCCGCAGCTTGCCGGCGGCGGCGACCAGCGGCTCGCGCCAGCGGGTATGATCGTCGAGCACCGCGCCGGGCACCTCGGCCTGCAGCCGCGCCCGCAGGCCGGTAGCGTCGTAGCCGCGCCCCTCGGCCTCGATTTCGATCAGCCGGGGGATCGGCAGGGCATCGAGCGGCAGGTCGGGTCCGAACCACGGGGTCAGCAAGGCCTGTTCCTCTTCCTCGGTCAGGGCGCGGGCCGAAGCGATGCCCGGCGTGGTGCGAAGCACCTCCAATGCGGCGGCGGTCTGCGCCGCCATCTGCTCGGCCGGGGCCGAGATGCGCAGCGTCGAGGTCTGCGCCAGCTCGTCCGACCAACGCACCGCGAGCCGCCCCGCCGCAAGCGACAGCGACAGAGCGAAGACGGCGAGCAGCGCCATCGCGGCGGCGGTGAACAGCGTCAGCCGCGCGGTGAAGCCGGTGGGCGGCACGCTGCGATCGGCCTGGGCGTCTCCGGCGAGCAGCGACAGCGCGGTCCAGATCGCGCGCTTCACAGATCGGCCCCCGCCGCGAGGAGTTGCCTGTCCTTGAGCCTAAGCGTGCGCACCGCGACCTGCGCCTTGGCGCTGCGGATCAGGTTCAGGTCGTGGGTGGCGATCAGCACCGCCTTGCCCATGCGGTTCAACTCCACCAGCAGCGCCAGCAGCCGCTGCGACATCTCCCAGTCGATGTTGCCGGTGGGTTCGTCGGCGATGATCACCTCGGGCGACATGATGACGGCACGGGCCAGTGCCGCGCGCTGCCGCTCGCCGCCAGACAGCTCGGGCGGGCGGCGGTCCACGTGGCGCGTCAGCCCGACCCAGGCCAGCAGGTCGGGCAGGTAGGCCGCAGCCTCGTGGTGGCGTCCGGCGACGGTCAGCGGCAGCGCCACGTTGTCGCCAAGCGGCAGATGGTCGAGGAACTGGCAGTCCTGATGCACCACGCCGATGCGGCGGCGGTTGAGCGCGAGCCCGTCGCGGGCCATGCCGGTCGTGGGCTCGCCCCAGAGCGCAACCTCGCCCGATGTGGGCACGAGATCGCCGTAGCATAGCTTCAGAAGCGTCGTCTTGCCGGCGCCGGAGGGGCCGGTGAGAAAGTGGAAAGACCCCGGCGCGAGCGCCAGCGACAGGCCGGAGAACAGCTCTCCGCCGCCGTAACTATAGGCCACGTCCCGAAGCTCGATCACCTGCCGTCCCCCGTTTGCGTCCCCCTTCTGCCCGACCGGGGCCGGGGTTGCAATTGCAGCGCTGCATCATGCGGCGGCGGCCGGATCGCGTGTTCTTGGCGGCGCGGCGCTTGGCCGCTAGGTTGAACCGGCAGTGGCCCTGCCCGGGCGCGAGGGGATGAGACGGATGCGACTGACCTGCCCGAATTGCGGGGCGCAATACGAGGTGGCCCGCGATGCGGTCCCGCCCGAGGGGCGCGACGTGCAGTGCTCGAACTGCGGCGTGACCTGGCTTGCCATGCCGGAACCCGCGACCGAGCCGCAGGGGACGGTGTCGCCGTCCGCGCCGCGCAGCACGATCACGCCGGAGATCGCCGAGATCCTGCGGGCCGAGGCCGAGCGCGAGGCCGCAGCGCGCCGGCGCGACGGCACGGCAGGAGCGCAACCCGCGACCGCGCAGCCGTCGCAACCCAGCGCCAGCCCCTTCGAAGAGGACGACGACGACACCGAGATCGACTTCACCCCGGATGATGGCGGGCTGAACAGGGGCGCGGGGGCCGGCCACCGCCTCGACAGCCGCGAGATCTGGGACGAGGAGGAAGATGACGGCGATTTCGACTGGGCGGGCTTTGCCGCGGCCCAGTCGGCCACGCCGAACGCACCCGCCCCTGAAGCCGAAGCCGCCGAACCGGCCGGGCCGTCCGGCGAGGCGGAAGCGCAAGGGGTAGGCGCCGGCGATGATGCGGCACTTGAAGAGCCCGTTGAGGTCTCGGCGCCGGATGGACCGCCGGTGGAGGCGGCCCAACCCGACACGACCGATGTGCCGGAAGACGCTCGGCTCGATGAGGATGACGACGTCTTCGGCGGGCCGGACATGGAGATGGGCGACGCTGCGTCCCAGGAGCCTAGTTCCGAAGACGAGGACCTAGAGGATGACGGGTCCGATACGGCCTTCGACGAGGGCAGTTTGGAGGACGATCCCACCTCGACCGATCACGATCCGGAGCATGAGGTGACGCCTTTCGCCGCTGTGGACGATCCGGACGACGACGACACCGAGATCGAACAGGATCCGTTCCTCCATAACGAGCCGGAGGCGGAGGATCTCACCGAGTCCGGCCTTCCGGAGGAGGAGGGGGACGATCTGGATGCCGACGACCCCCCCTTCGACCATCCGGCCGAGGACCGGGGCACGCAGCGGCTCGCCGATCTCGCGGCAAATGAGCCGCTGGACGACGACCGCGTCGACAGTGCCCATGTCGACGAGGAACCGGTCGAGGACATGCAGCCGGACTGGCAGGCCCCGCCGAGATCGACCGTGACCGAGACCGACGCTTTGGACGAGACCGAAGAGGACGACCCTTTCGGCCGAGCCATGGCGGAGGCCGCAAGAAGCGGTAACGGGCGGGCCGTCGCGTCGCGAGACGAGGAGCCGGAGGATGATCCTTTCGAGAGCGCTCCATATGACGACGACGCGGTCGAGGACACGCGGTCCGAAGGGCACGACGCCCTGAGGCCGGCTGTGACCGAGCGCGAGGCTTTCGACGCGGCGGAGGAGGACGACCCCTTCGCGCGGGTTCTGGCGGAGGTCACGGAGAACGACTCCGACAGGCCGCTCGATGCGCGGGACGAGATGTCGGAGGGCGATCCCTTCGCCGAGTCGCCCGAGGCATCGCGGAGCGACCCGTTCGAGACGGAAACCGAGGCGTTGACCGGCGATGATCCCGACGATGCCCGGCATCGACCGGAGGAGTCGGATACTCAGGACGAATGGGAGGATCCGCATGCGGCGGCCCGGCAACGGGCGGCACTGGCGGCGGCCTCGACCGGGGCGGTGACGCGTCGCGACCTGCTGCCGGATATCGAGGAGATCAATTCCAGCCTGCGCAGCACCTCCATGCGCGGCGGCCCGGCTCGGCCGGTCGAGGCCGAGGACGTGCAGCGCGGCCGAGGCTTCAGGTTGGGCTTCGGGGTGGCGCTGCTCCTCGCAGCGGCGCTGGCGCTGGTCTACTCCCATGCCGAACGTATCGGCATGGCGCTGCCGCCGCTGGCGCCGGCGCTCGACGCCTATGCCGGGGCGGTCGACGCGATGCGGGTCGGGCTCGACAACTGGCTGCGCGGGCTGATCGACGCGCTGGGCTGAGGCCCACCAGGATCAGAACAGGTCGAGCAGCCGCTCGAGATAGTCGCGCTCGGCCTGCGGGCGTTCGCGTTCGGCGGCGCGGCGGCGGATCTCGCCAAGGAGCTCCTCGGCCCGGCGCGCCGGATCGGTGCCGTCGAGCATCGAATCGTCGCTGCCCGCACCACCCCGCTCGGCGGTGTCGCGGCCCAGCGGATCGCGCTGGCCAGCCCCGGCGCCGCGGGTTTCGCCGGCGCCGGGCGTGCCGGGCTCGCCTTCCTCGCCACGCGCGAGCGCCTCGCCGAGATCGCGCGCGGCGCCGCGCAGCGCCTCGGTCGCTTCGGCCTGCCTGTCGATGGCACCCGCCAGATCGTCGCGGCGTAGCGCATCCTCGGCCTCGTCCATGGCGCGACCGGCGCGGTCAAGCGCCTCGCCTGCTCGCCGGGCCGCCTCGCCTTCCAGCCGCGGCAGGGCGCCGCGCTGCCTCGCCAGCTCGTCGCGCAGGGCGCGCTGCCGATCAGCAAGGCTGCCTTCGCCCGGCTGCTGTCCGGCTCCCGGCTGCTGGCCGTCGCCGGGTTGGCCCGGCTGACCCGGCTGGCCCTGGCCCGGTTGACCCGGTTGGCCCTGACCGGGCTGACCCTGTCCCGGCTCGCGACCGTTGAAGCGGTCCTGCAGGTCGCGGAACGCCTCGTCCGACAGATCCTGCTGGTCGCGCAGAGACTCCTGCAGATCCTGCATCGATTGCTGACCCGGGGTGCGCGGGCCGTTGCCACCTTCGCCCTGCGCCACCTGCAGGTTTTCCATCATCCGGTTGAGCTGCTCCATCAGCTCGGCGGCCTCGGCCATCCGGCCCTCTTCCATCAACTCCTGAATCCGGTCCATCAGCGCCTGCAGCTCGTCCTGGGTGACCTGCATGCTCTCGCCCTGTCCGGTCTGCGGCTCGTCGATGCCGTCCTCGGCCGGCTGGGCGTTCTCGGCGAGCATGCGCAGATACTCGTCGGTGGCGGCCCGCAGCTCGTCCATCAGCTCGGCGATCTCGTCGGGGCTGGCGCCGTCGCGCATCGCCTGTGCCAGCCGCTCCTGCGCCCGGCGCAACCGTTCGCGGGCATCGGCCAGAGTGCCGTCCTCGAGCTGCACGGCGAGCTCCCAGAGCGCCTGCGCGATCTCGGCCTGCGCGTCCTCGGACAGCCCGTCCGGCGCGCGGCGCAGCGTGTCGAGCCGACGCAGCGCCACGCGCAGCCGCAGATATGTGGTTTGGTTCGGAAACACCTCGCCGGGGCGGTGCGACACGGCGCGCAGCAGATCGACCACGCGGCCGGCATTGTCGCGCGACCACAGCAGGTCGCGCCGCTGCTCGGCCACGGCGCGCGCCACCGGCTGGAAGAAGCGGCGGCCCGGCAGGGTGGTGGGGTAGGGTTCGGAGGCGCCGGTCTGCCCGGCGGCGTCGGTCACCTGCAGCGTGATCCGCACTGGCATGTTGGCGAAGGGATGCTCGGAGAAGTCACCCGCGAGGATCTCCTCGATCTCGGCCCGGTCACCGGTGAAGGGCATTGGCAGATCGACGGTCAGCGCCGGTCGCGGATCGGGTTCGATATCCAGACCGTGGCGCCGCTCGACCGCCTCGGCATCAAGCGCGATGGTGGCGCTTCCCGAGACCACGCCGTGGTCGTCGCTGGCCCGGAAGGGCAGGGTCATCTGCCCCAGCCCAGCGGTCTCGACCGGTCCTGCGACCGAGACCTGCGGCCGCGCGTCGGGGATCGCCTCGACCTGCCAGGCCGCGCCGCCCGGCCCGTCGATCTCGATCGTCCCGTCGCGGGTGACTTCGAAGGACTGGCTCGGCTCGGAGGCGGCGGGCAGCTCGCCGGTGCGGCCGGATACGGTCTCGGAGAGAGTCAGCGCGCCGATCTTGCCGTATAGCCGCAAGGTGACGGTGCTGCCGGTCGGGACGGTCAGCGGCCCGGGCGGCTGGTCGGGCAGATAGAGTACCGGCTGGCCGGTATGGGCCGGCGGTTCGACCCAGCCTTCCCAGACCGGGCCCTGCGCCAGCGCCTCGCCACCGCCCGGGGTCAGGCCGGCAACGCTGCCAAGCCGCCAGACTGAGCCGAACATCAGCGCCGTCAGCAGGAACAGCAGCGCGATGTAGCGCAGGCCGAAGGGATCGCGCGCCGCGAGATTGAGGTTCGGCCGGGCAGGGGGCGCGTTTTCGCTGCGCGCCCGCATCCGCGCCAGATGCGCGGTCCAGAGCGCCTCGGAGCCCGCATCGCCGCGCCCGGTCGCCTGCGCGTCCCTGAGCGCCGAAACCGGGCGGCCCGGCAGGCTGCGGTCGAGCCGGTCGAGCGCCGCCTCGCGGGAGGGCCAGCGAAACCGCCACAGCCCCCAACCCAGCCCGGCGATCGCGCCGAGGATCGCCAGTACGCCCCAGCCCCAGAATGCCTCGACCGGCAGCCGATCCTGCCAGCCGGCGATCAGCGGCGCCAGCGCCAGCGCCAGCACCGTCCAGAGCGGCCAGAAGGCGCGTAACAGGCGTTCGGCGACCATCCCGGCGCGGGTCAGCGCGACGGGGCGTTTCAGATGCGACAGGGGATCGCGTGTCTCGGTCAGGGTGCCGGTGCTCCGTGCAGCGGTCTGTGGCGCGGTCGGGTCGTCTCCATCATAGCCATTCGGGGATGCTATCGCGCGCGATCATTTCCTCATAGCTAGGCCGACGGCGGATAACCGCGAATTGATCGCCCCTGACCAACACCTCCGGCACCAGCGGCCGGGCGTTGTACTCGCTCGCCATCGCCGCGCCGTAAGCCCCGGCGGAACGGAACGCGACGAGGTCGCCCTCGCCTACGGGGGGCAGTTCGCGGCCCCGCGCGAAGGTGTCGCCGGTCTCGCAGACGGGGCCGACCACGTCCCACGGCCTGGTCTCGGCCCCGGCCTCGGGCTCGATCACCGGGACGATGTCGTGATGCGCGTCATACATCGAGGGGCGAACCAGATCGTTCATCGCCGCGTCGAGGATCAGGAAATCGCGGCCCTCCCCGGACTTGGCGTAGATCACCCGGCTGATCAGCAACCCGGCATTGCCGGCGACCAGCCGCCCCGGCTCGATCTCGATCTCGCAGCCCAGATGGCCGACCGTGCGCCGGATCAGCGCGCCGTAGTCGAAGGGCAGGGGCGGCGCCTCGTTGATCCGCTCATAGGGAATGCCCAAGCCGCCGCCGAGATCGAGGCGGCGGATGTCGTGCCCGTCGGCGCGCAGCGTCTCGGTCAGCTCGGCCACCTTGGTGAAGGCCGCCTCGAAGGGGGCCAGTTCGGTGAGCTGGGAGCCGATATGCACGTCGATGCCGATCACTTCGATGCCCGGCAGCCGGGCGGCCATGGCATAGACCTCGCGGGCACGGGCGATCGGGATGCCGAACTTGTTCTCGGACTTGCCGGTGGCGATCTTGGCGTGGGTCTTGGCGTCGACGTCGGGATTGACGCGGATAGTGATGGGCGCGGTCTTGCCCAGCGACGACACCACCTCGGAGAGCGCCTGAAGCTCGGGCTCGCTCTCGACGTTGAATTGGCGGATGCCGCCCTCGAGCGCCATGCGCATCTCGTCACGGGTCTTGCCGACACCGGAGAAGACGATGCGCTCGCCCGGCACGCCGGCAGCGCGGGCACGGGCGTATTCGCCGCCGGAGACAATATCCATGCCGGCCCCGGCCTCGCCCAGAAGTTTGAGCACCGCGACGTTGCCCAGCGACTTGACCGCGAAGCAGACCAGATGCGGCAGCCCGTCCAGCGCCTCCTCGAACAGCTTCAGATGCCGCAGCAGCGTGGCGGAGGAGTAGACGTAGACCGGGGTTCCGATCTCGGCCACGATCTCCGAGACGGCGACGTCCTCGGCCATCAGCCGGCCGTCACGATAGAGGAAATGGTCCAAGGTCTCGCTCCGCTTGCTGCTCCGCGCCGCCTCTTAGCAGATCGCGGCGCGATCCCAAGCCCCGCGATGCCGCATCCTCAGCCGAGCGGCCGGGTCCGCAGGAACAAGAACAGCGGCAATCCGCAGCCGATGCCGATCAGGAAGGTGGCGGGGATCGCCGCCAGTGCCTCCCAGTTGCGGCGCACCCGTACCTCGGAGAGGATCCAGAGCGTCAGCGCCACGGCGGCGATGGTGGCGTCCCACATCAACCCGGTCGTCGCCGGGTTGGCGCGCCAGGCCGCGAACAGCCCGGACCAGGAATAGCCGTTCTGCGCGAACCAGGCGATGAACCAGCGCGTCGGATGCAGCGCGCCCCAGACCGCGAGCGCCAGCCAGACCCATCTCACGGCGCACCCCCGAGGCGGCGGTCGATCCCGGTCTCGCCATAGCCCAGCACCGCGCCGGGCGCCTCGGGCACGCCGCCCGCACCGCAACCGGCCAGCAACATCAGCGCCAGCAGCGTGAGCTTCACTTGAGCGCGTCCCGCCAGCGCGCGATCTGCGCGCGCACGTTGTCGGGCGCGGTGCCGCCATAGGCGGTGCGCGAGGCGACCGAGTTTTCGACCGTCAGCACGCCGAACACGTCTTCGGTGATGCCCTCGTGCACAGCCTTCATGTCCTCGATCGTCAGCTCCGGCAGGTCGCAGCCCCTTTCCTCGGCCCGCGCGACCAGCGACCCGGTGACGTGATGCGCGTCGCGGAAGGGCAGGCCGAGCTCGCGCACCAGCCAGTCGGCCAGATCGGTCGCGGTGGAAAAGCCCGAGGCCGCGGCGGCACGCAGATTGTCGGGCTGGGCGGTCATGTCGGCGACCATGCCGCTCATCGCCGCGAGCGACAGCATCAGGTTGTCGGCAGCGTCGAAGACCTGCTCCTTGTCTTCCTGCATGTCCTTGCCATAGGCCAGCGGTAGCCCCTTCATCACCGTCATCAGCGCGACGTTTGCGCCCATGATCCGGCCGATCTTGGCGCGGATCAGCTCGGCGGCATCGGGGTTGCGCTTTTGCGGCATGATCGAGGAGCCAGTCGACCAGCGGTCGGACATGGCGACGAAGCGGAACTGCGCCGAGGACCAGATCACCAGCTCCTCAGAGAGCCGCGACAGATGCATCGCGCAGATCGTCGCGGCCGAGAGGAACTCCAGCGCGAAATCGCGGTCCGACACCGCGTCGAGGCTGTTGGCCATGGGGCGGTCGAAGCCAAGCGCCTGCGCCGTCGCCTCGCGGTCGATCGGAAAGGAGGTGCCGGCCAGCGCCGCGGCCCCGAGCGGGCTTTCGTTCATCAGCGCGCGGGCATTGGCGAAACGGGTGCGGTCGCGGCCGAACATCTCGACATAGGCCATCATGTGATGACCCCAGGTGACGGGCTGCGCGGTCTGAAGGTGGGTGAAGCCCGGCATCACCCAGTCGGCTCCGACCTCGGCTTGCCCGAGCAGCGCCTCGATCAACGCGGTGAGCGCGTCCTGCGCGGCGTCGCACTGGTCGCGGACCCAGAGACGCAGGTCGGTCGCGACTTGGTCATTGCGCGAGCGGGCGGTGTGCAGCCGGCCGGCAGGCTCGCCGATCAGCTGCTTGAGCCGCGCCTCGACGTTCATGTGGATGTCCTCGAGCGCGGTCGAGAATTCGAAGCTGCCGCCTTCGATCTCTGACAAGACCGTGAGAAGGCCTTTCCTGATCTCTTCCGCATCCTTAGGCTCGATGATGCCCTGCGCCGCCAACATCGCGGCATGGGCCCGGGAGCCTTCGATGTCCTGCGGCGCAAGACGCCGGTCGTAGCCGATCGAGGCGTTGATCGCCTCCATGATCGCGTCCGGCCCGGCGGCGAAACGGCCGCCCCACATCGCGTTGGAGCTCTCGGTCATCTTTGGGTCCTCGAAGGAAGTCACATGCGCAGCATCGTTCTCATCGGTCTTTACATGGCGGCAACGAGCCTTGCAAACGCCGGCCCCGCCGACATCGAGGCACTGCGCGAAGGCGACATGCGCAAGCTCGCGGTGCATGCCGAACCGCAGCGCGGCTCCGACGTCGCCTTCGAAAGCGAGGAGGGCGGCGAGATCACCTTGGCCGCATACGAGGGCAGGCCGGTGCTGGTGAACTTCTGGGCCACGTGGTGCGCGCCCTGCCGGGTCGAGATGCCACAACTCGCGGCGCTGCAGGACGAGTATGGCGGCGAGGACTTCGAGGTCATCACCATCGCCACGGGCCGGAACGATCCGGCCAGCATGGAGCGGTTTCTCACCGAGATCGGTGCCGAGACCCTGCCGCGCCACAAGGATCCGAGACAGGCTCTGGCGCGCGATTTCGGCGTGCTCGGCCTGCCCGTGACGCTGATCCTCGATGCCGAGGGCCGCGAGATCGGGCGCCTTCAGGGCGAGGCGGACTGGTCCTCGGACAGCGCGCGCGCCATCGTCGAGGCGCTGATTGCCGAAGGGCAGGAGGGCTGAACCGTCGGGATTTGCGTATTTGAAGAACAAAGTAGCCAAGGACTGCGTCACATGGCCACTTTGCTCTGAGAATACGCATGGCGACCGGGCAGGGCCCGGCGTGCCGTTCTCGGGTCAGGCGGTGCCGGAGGTCGGTGACAGGCTCAGCGGATCGATACCGAGCCCCTTGAGCGCGGCGGCCCATTTATGCTCGTTGGCGCGACCGAACACCACGGCGTGCTGCGCTTCGCCGATCAGCCAGCCATTCTGCGCCAACTCGCTCTCGAGCTGGCCGGGGCCCCAGCCGGCATAGCCCAGCGCCAAAAGCGATGATTTCGGGCCGCGCCCATGGGCGATCTCCTCGAGCACGTCGAGCGTCGCGGTCATCGCCGTGCCTTCGTCGACCTGTAGCGTGCCCTGGTCGGAGGTGTAATCCGTCGTGTGCAGCACGAAGCCGCGGCTTTCCTCGACCGGGCCGCCCAGATGCACGCGGATGTCGCGCAGGCCGGGATCGGGCGTGATCTCCAGCTGTTCGAGCAGATCGCTGAACCGCACCTCGGTGGCGGGCTTGTTGACGATCAGGCCCATCGCCCCTTCATCGGAATGGGCGCAGATGAAGATCACCGCGTGATCGAAGCGCGGGTCGCCCATGCCGGGCATCGCGATGAGGAGCTTGCCGCTCAGATCGGGGTTCAGGGCTTTCATGCTTTCAGAATGTGGTGCATGGGCCACGCGATCAAGAGGGGGCACACGTCGCTCTCGCGTCGACGTGACTTTCCTTCGACCCGCGGCCACGGCATCACTGCTGTCATGAACAGCCGAATGCCCCTTTCCCCGCTTGCCGTCCTGATTGCCCTGTCCATTCCCGTGGCGGCCTCCGCCGGGCCGGTCGACGACATCGTCCGGCTGGATCTTCTGCCGGGCTGGCGGACGGCCGAGGGCACGCAGATGGCCGGCTTTCGGATCAGCCTTGCGCCGGGATGGAAGACCTATTGGCGCGCCCCGGGCGAGGCAGGCATCCCGCCCCGGATCGACTGGAACGGCTCGGAGAACGTCGCCGGCGCCGCGTTCCGATGGCCGGTGCCGGAGGTGTTCGAGATCGGCGGCTACGAGACCTACGGCTATTCCGACCAGGTGGTCCTGCCGGTGGAGATCGCGCCCGCGCGGGCGGACGCGCCGATGCGCATCGAGGGACGTCTGGAGATCGGGGTC
This sequence comes from Limimaricola soesokkakensis, assembly GCF_900172345.1. Classification (GTDB taxonomy): domain Bacteria; phylum Pseudomonadota; class Alphaproteobacteria; order Rhodobacterales; family Rhodobacteraceae; genus Limimaricola; species Limimaricola soesokkakensis. Next base: position 340,998 of record NZ_FWFY01000004.1, on the reverse strand, counting down.
TGCCAGGAGGTCTGCGTGCCGGTCTCGCTCGATTTCGCGGCCGATTTGCCGCGGACGGAACAGCGCGACCCGACCCTCGCGCTGGCCTTGGCCGACCGGGCGCACACGCCGGCCGAGGCCGGGATCGGACCGGCGCGCTGCAGCGTCGCGCCGACCGACGAGGGGCTGTCGCTCACCGCGACGCTTCCGGCGATGACCGGAGCCCGGGCCGTGGTGGTGGAGACCGGCGACGACGCGCTCTGGGTGGCGCCGGTCGAGATGCGCCGCGACGGCGGTGCCGTCGTCGCCAGCACTCGAATTTCCCATGTCTCAGGCGCCCCGGTGGCGCTCGATCGCTCGGCGCTGGTGCTGACGATGATCGGCGAGGGCGAGGCGGTGGAGTTCAGGGGCTGCGCCCCGGCCTAGGTCCGGATCACTTGCGCCGCAGATGTTCGTCGAGCCGCGGCAAAATCTCCACGAAATTGCAGGGGCGGTGGCGGTAGTCGAGCTGACGCTCGAGGATCTCGTCCCAAGCGTCCCGGCAGGCCGAGGGCGAACCGGGCAGGGCGAACAGGTAGGTGCCCATGGCGACGCCGCCGGTGGCCCGGCTCTGGACGGCCGAGGTGCCGATCTTGTTCATCGAGACGATGGTGAAGACCGTGCCGAAGGCGTCGATCTCCTTTTCGTAGACGTCGCGATGCGCCTCGACCGTCACGTCGCGCCCGGTCAGCCCGGTGCCGCCGGTGGAGATCACCACGTCGATCTGCGGATCGGCGCACCATTTTCGCAGTGTCTCGGCGATGGCGGCGCGGTCGTCGCGCAGCATCTCGCGCGCCGCCAGCACGTGTCCTGCCGCGCCGAGGCGTTCGACCAGCGTGTCACCGGAGCGGTCGTCGGAGGCATCTCGCGTGTCGCTCACCGTCAGGATGGCGATGCGGACGGGCAGGAAATCTCGATCCATGATTAGGCCTTTGGCAGGAGGGCGAGGCGCAGCGCGAGGGCCGCGAAGATCGAGGCCGAGACGCGGCCCAGCCAGCGATTGAACCCCGCCGACCCGGCGAGGCGGCGGCCGATGCCGCCGGCGAGGACGCCGACCGCGCCGTTGACCACCAGCCCGCCCAGCGACAGCACCGCGCCGAGCGCGAGGAATTGCGGCAGCACCGGGCGGGCGGGGTCGGTGAATTGCGGCAGGAAGGCCAGCACGAAGAGGATCACCTTGGGGTTGGTGAGATTGACCGCGAGACCCTGTCGAAAGGCGCGCGCCGGGCGCACGGCCGGGATCTCCGTCGCCGCGCCATCGCCCCGCAGGGCCGTCGCGGCGAGCCAGAGAAGATAGCCGACACCGATCCAGCGGATCGCGTCGAAAAGCCATGGCATCGCCGCCACGGCGGCGCCGAGCCCGAGCCCCGCCAGCGTCACGTGACCCATCACCGCCAGCCCGATGCCGGCATCGGCGGCCAGCGCCGCGCGCGGCCCGCCGCGCAGGCCCTGGCCCAGACAGAACATCATGTCGGCGCCCGGCGTCAGGTTGAGCGCGAGCGCCGCCGGAAGAAATGCCAGCAGCACGAGGGGATCGATCATGCCATGCCCCCGTCGAGCCGTGTTTTCAGGGCCAGAAGGTCGGCCCAAGCTTCGCGCTTGGCCACCGGGTTTGCGATCAGATGCGCGGGCGAGAAGATCGGCAGGGCCGGTCGGCCCGAAAGCTCGGTCCAGCGACCGCGCAGACGGTGCAGCCCGCCGCCCTTGATCAGCGCGGCGCAGGCGACCGAGCCCATGATCACGACGACATCCGGATCGGCCAGCGCGACATGCCGGTCGAGGAAGGGCCGCATCATCGCGAGATCCTTGGGGTCGGGGGCGCGGTCGCCCGGGATCCGCCAAGGCAGCACCGGCGCCATGTAGACCGCGCGCTCCGCGTCGGGCGCCTCGGCGGAGAGGCCGATGGCGGCGAGCATCCGCTCCAGCAGCACGGCGGCGGGGCCGGCCACCGGCGTGCCGGCGCGGTCCTCCTCGCGATGCGGCGGATCGAGCAGCAACATCACGCGGGCACCGGCCCGGCCGGCCGCGAAGACGAAGCTGCGCGCGCCGCGCCGCAGGTCGCAGGGTTCGAATCCCTCCATCGCGGCGGCGAGCGCTTCGAGATCGGGCGCGGCCTCGGCGGTGGCATGGGCCAGCGCCACCGGATCCGGCTCCTCGATGCGGACCGGCCCGGGGGCGGCAGCCGCGCCGGGTGCAGGGGTCATGGCAGGGCGGGTATCGGTGAGCGTATAGCGGTCGAGCGGCGCGTCGAGCATCGCCTCGTCCGCCCCCATCTCGATCTGCCAGTCGAGCAGCGCCCGCGCGCTCCAGTAATCCAGTGCCGATTCCATGGGGCGCAGGCTATGCCGGATCGCGCCGGGATGGCAGGGGGCGAATGGGCCCGATGAACGGTGCGCCGCCCCTGTTCATCTTTCTCCAAATACGCATGGCGACCGCCCCGACGCCGGCGCGCCGGCTCGGCCTTCCGGGTGCCTCAGCCGACGTTGTGACGTTCGATCCAGCCGCGCAGATCCTCGGCCTCGTGGCGCGCCTCGCGCAGCGCTTCCATGGCGGCGCGCAGCTCGGCCTCGGACTGCTTGAGCTGGCCGGTCAGCTCGGCCTCGCGCTCCTCCACATAGGAGATCGCCTGATCGCGCGTCTCCTCGGCTTCGTGCAGCGCCTGCGCCATTCGGTCCAGCTCACCGATATCGGCGCGGGTGACGCGGGTGAAGCGGTTCACCAGCCAGCTGGCGAACCAGCCTAGCGCGAAGGCGGCGAAGAGGATGACCGCCGTGGCGATGATGAACTCGGTTCTGTTCACGTCCCTGTCCCTACTCGTCTTCCTCGTCTGAGGGTCGTGCCCTCGGCCCGGTTCCGGGCTTTTCCATCGGCTGCGGCCCGGCGGCCGTATCGTCGTCCGTCCCGGTCTCGGCTTCCGTATCGGCCTCGCCATCCGCCTCCGCCCCGGCTTCGGTCTCGGCCTCGTCTTCAGTCCCGTCTTCGGTCGCGGCCTCGTCTTCAGTCCCGTCTTCGGTCGCGGCCTGCGCGCCCGAAAGGCGGAACTCGATACGGCGGTTGGCCTCGCGGCCCGCCGAGGTGCCGTTGTCGGCGATCGGATCTGCTTCGCCATAGCCCACCGCGGTGAAACCCGCCACCGGTACGCGGGCCCGGCGCAGCGCCTCGACCACCGCGTCGGCGCGCTCCTGGCTCAACTCGAGGTTCATCTCATCGCGGCCCTGGCTGTCGGTATAGCCCGCCACCTCGATCTCGAGCTCCGGGCAGCGGCGCACGATCTCGGCGATGTCGTCGATCACCGGGCGCGCCTCGGCGGTGATCGAAGCCGATCCCGCGTCGAAAGTGATCTTGGTATCTGCGGTCACGAAGGCGATCTGGCGCAGGCATTCCTCGGGCGAGGGCAGGCCGGCGATCGGGTCGAGCTCCTCGCGATAGCTCACATCGATGTCGAACTTGGCGCCCTGGCCGAGCTTTTCGGCCATCAGCCCGGCGATGTCGGCGGCGGCGCTCTTGCGGCCGGTCAGCCCGCTGACCGCGACATTGTCCGGACCGACGGCGAGGCGGCCCTCGGAGAGAAGCGACAGCGCATCGAGACCGGTCAGCACCCGCACCGACCAGTCGCCCGGCAGCCCATCGGTCACCCGCGTCGCCACGGCGAGGCCGTCGCCGCCGAAGCGGGCCCGGGCGAAGTTCTCGACCGTGGTGCTGGCCAGCTGGTCGGGCAACCGGCCGCTCAGGCGCAGCGCCCCGTCCTCGGCGAGGACGGCGTTGAATTCGGGGGCGCCTTCGGGACGCGCCTCGGGCGCCTCCGGCAGCACCGCCTCGAGCGCGAAGAAATCGGGCAACTCGGTTTCGAGCTGCGCCGCCACGCGGTCGAAAGCGGCGGCATCGGTGCCCTGCGCCGCGACCAGCGAGACGTCGGCATCCGAGAAGGTGACGCTGCCGCCGCCTATATCGGCCAGCGCGGCGATGGCGCGCGAGACCGCCTCGCCCCATTCATCCGAGGGCACGCCCAGCCCGAGGATGCAGTCGATCTCGCCCGAGGCGCCGGCCGCCTCGGCAGCGGCGATGATGGCAGCCTGGGCTTCGGTGGTGTCGGCCGAGCAGGCGTCGAAGCGGGCGCCGTCCTCGTCGATCACGAAACGGGCGGTGAAGGGGGTAATCACCGGGCGCGGCGCCGAGATCCGCAGCGCCAGGCGCACGGTGTCGGGCTTGAGCCGCGCCAGCTCGCTCTCCAGCTTGCGCTGCGCCTCGGGGCTTTCCGAGATCGCCTCGACCCGGACCCGGCCGGGCCGCACCGAGAGCTTGGAATGCGGCAGCGTCTGCAACGCCCGGCCAGCATAGCGCAGCGCCGAAGCCCAGTGCTCGGGCACCGGGTGGTCCGCGACGTCGAGCAGGTCGGTCACCGGCAGCCCGTCGGCGGCGCGCTCCATCTCGGCGATCAGCGCCGCGCGGTCGGTACCGGCCGGGATCAGGCCGATCAGCGACACGCCGCTGTCGTTGCGCAGGATCTCGACGGCGAAATCGGGCGGCGGCGGCGTCTCGGCCTCGACCACCCGCATGTTGTCGATCACCCGGCTCGCATCGACCACGCCGCCCGCCGCCGACATCGCCCGGAATCGGATCGCCTCGGTCGGAGCGGCGCCTTCGATCACCACCTGCAGCCCGTCGGCCTGCACGCTGGCCCAGTCGTAGCCCTGCGCGGCGAGCGCGGCGCGAACCTCGCTGGCCGAGACATCCTCGACCACGGCGACGGCGGTGCGCGCGGCGATGACCGAGACTCCGCCGGCAAGGGCGAAGGCGGAAATGACGGCGGCTATCGGAGGGAGGCGCATCTGGGGTCCGGGTCTGTGGCGGCCCGCGCCTTCTAGAGCGCAGGGGATGCCAGATCAATCACAGCGCCAAGGCGGCGGCGGAAAACAGCACGGGCAGGAGCCCGGCATCGCGGTTCGAACGGAACAGCCGCAGCAGCCCGGCATTGTCGGCAGGATCGAAGCGCGCCAGCTGCCAGACCATGTGCCATCCCATCGCCCAAGGCCCGCCCAGCGCCACCACCAGCGACAGCACCGACCGGTCTCGCGCGGCCAGCAGCACCGCGAGCCCCATCAGCAGCACCGTGGCCACCAGAAAGCCGCGCAGCCAGATCCGGGAGCGGTCGCCGAACAGGCGGGCGGTCGATTTCACGCCGATCAGCGCGTCGTCCTCGGCATCCTGATGCGCGTAGATCGTGTCGTAGAACAGCGTCCAGGCGATGCCCGATAGATAGAGCGCCACCGGCGCCCATGACAGCGACCCGGTGAGCGCCGCCCAGGCCAGCAGCGCGCCCCAGTTGAAGGCGAGGCCCAGAAATACCTGTGGCCACCAGGTGAAGCGCTTGGCGAAGGGATAGATCGCCACCGGCACCAGCGAGGCGACGCCGAGCCAGATCGCGGCCCAGTCGAAGGTGAGCAGGATCACCAGCGACACCAGCGTCTGCGTCGCCATCCAGATCAGCGCCTGCATCACCCGAACCTGTCCCGAGGGGATCGGGCGAGAGCGGGTGCGCGCGACCGAGCCGTCGATATGTCGGTCGGTCACGTCGTTCCAGGTGCAGCCCGCGCCGCGCATCAGGAAGGCGCCCAGTGCGCAGCCGATGGCGATCCACGCGCCCTCGAGCCCGAAGCCGTCCATCGCGAGCGCCGCCAGCAGCAGCCCCCACCAGCAGGGCAGCAGCAGCAGCCAGGTGCCGATCGGTCGGTCGGCGCGGCTCAGCCGCAGATAGGGGCGGGTGCGGCGCGGCGCGAGACGATCCACCCAATTGCCGCGCGGCGCATCCGCGACGCTGCCCTCTTCGGCCTCTGGCATCCGATCCGCCGCTTTCATATGGTCCGCCCCATGGCATCCAAGGTCCGGCTGTTTGTAGATCACCCTCTGGCCGAAGGGCAAACCGTTCCGCTGGAGGCGGCGCAGGCGCATTACCTCTCCGGGGTGATGCGGCTGCCCCCGGGCAGCGTCATTTCCGTTTTCGACGGGCACTCGGGCGAGTTCGACGCCACCATCGCGCAGGCCGGCAAGCGCGGCGGCACGCTGGAGATCGGCGCGAAGACAAAGCCGTTCATGCCACCGCCCGATCTTTGGCTGTGCTTCGCGCCGATCAAGAAGGCGCGCACCGACTTCATCGTCGAGAAGGCGGCCGAGATGGGGGCGGCGCGAATCCTGCCGGTGCTGACCGAGTTCACCAATTCCGAGCGGGTACGGGTCGACCGGTTGCAGGCCCATGCCGTCGAAGCGGCCGAACAATGCGGCGGCACCTACGTGCCGCAGGTGGCCGAGCCGGTAAAGCTGGCGCGTCTGCTCGACGGCTGGCCCGGGGAGCGTAGGCTGATGTTCTGCGACGAGACGCTGGTGGGGGAAAGCGGGCGGTTGCCCGACGCCCCGGGGCCATGGGCGGTGCTGATCGGACCCGAGGGCGGGTTCTCGGACAAGGAACGGGCGCGGCTGCGCGGGCTGGAGGGTGCGCATCCCGTCAGCCTCGGGCCGCGCATCCTGCGCGCCGACACCGCGGCGGTCGCGGCCCTGACGCTCTGGCAGACCACGCTCGGGGACTGGCGGTGAGCCGCCCGGACCCCGGGCGCCCGGCCGTGGCCGGGTTTGCGTATTTGAAGAACAAAGTCGGGCAGGGCGATGGCTGATCTGCTGCGCCCTGAGGCGCGCGCGGCGCTGTGGCGTGGGCGCGAGGTGCTCGTCGGGCTGGTCCTTGCCGGGCTCGGGCTCTGGTGGGCGCTCGCGAGCTTCGGCATCCTGCAATGGCTGGGCTGGGGGCTTGCCGCGCTGGGTGCCGGACTGGTGATCGGTGGCGTGCAGCGCTGGCGCTTCCGGCAGGAGGGGCGGGGGCCGGGCCTCCTGAAGATCGACGAGGGCCGGGTCGCCTATATGGGGCCGCTGACCGGCGGCATGGTCGATCTTGACGAGGTCCGGCGGCTCAGGCTCGACCGGCGCGCGAAGCCGGCGCATTGGCTGTTGGAAACCGGCACCGAGGTTCTCGCGATCCCGGTCACCGCCGATGGGGCGGAGGCGCTGTTCGACGCCTTTGCGGCGCTGCCGGGGCTCAAGCGCGGCCGGATGATCGAGATGCTGAATGACGAGACGCGCGACGTGGTCACGATCTGGACTCGGCCGGCGCGGCTGACCGTGGTCTGATCTTCTGTGCGGCCGCGCATGGCCGGCCCGCGCGAAACCGGGTGTCGGCTCCATTGACTTATGGCCCCATGCGCGACACCTGTAGCCCCGCCTCGCGAGATAGGAGCCAGCGCCATGTCCATCCCTCAATCCGGCGGCGGGCCGATCGAGCATCATTCCCAGCTCGCCGAGTATCTGGCCAAGGGCTGCAAGCCCAAGAGCGACTGGCGCATCGGTACCGAGCACGAGAAATTCGGCTATTGCCGCGACAGCCTCAAGCCGCTGCCCTATGACGGTCCGCGCTCGATCCGCGCCATGCTGGAGGGGCTGCGCGACCGCTTCGGCTGGAGCCCGGTGGAAGAGCAGGGCAAGCTGATCGGGCTGGAGCGCGACGGCGCCAATATCAGCCTCGAGCCGGGCGGGCAGTTCGAGCTGTCCGGCGCGCCGCTCGAGACGATCCACCAGACCTGCGACGAGGTGAACAGCCACCTCGCCGAGGTGAAGAGCGTGGCCGACGAGATCGGCGTCGGTTTCATCGGGCTCGGCGCCGCGCCGGAGTGGTCCGAGGCCGAGATGCCGATGATGCCGAAGGGCCGCTACCGGCTGATGACCGATTACATGGACCGCGTCGGCACCCACGGAAAGCAGATGATGTACCGCACCTGCACGGTGCAGGTGAATCTCGACTTCTCCTCCGAGGCCGACATGGTCAAGAAGCTGCGCGTGGCTCTGGCGCTGCAGCCGGTGGCGACCGCGCTCTTCGCCAACTCGCCCTTCTTCGAAGGCAGGCCCAACGGCATGAAATCGTGGCGCTCGCGGATCTGGCGTGGGCTCGACGATTCACGGACCGGCATGCTGCCCTTCGCCTTCGAGGAGGGCATGGGCTTCGAGCGCTACGTCGAGTGGGTGCTCGATGTGCCGATGTATTTCGTCTACCGAGACGGCAAGTACATCGACGCGCTGGGCCAGTCGTTCCGCGATTTTCTCAAGGGCGAACTGCCGGCGCTGCCGGGCGAGAAGCCGACCCTGTCGGACTGGGCCGATCACCTGACCACGGTGTTCCCCGAGGCAAGGGTCAAGAAGTTCATCGAGATGCGCGGCGCCGATGGCGGCCCGTGGCGCCGGCTCTGCGCGCTGCCCGCCTTCTGGGTCGGGCTGACCTACGACCAGGGCGCGCTCGACGCGGCGTGGGATCTGGTGAAGGGCTGGGACGCCGAAACCCGCGAGGCGCTGCGCGTCGCGGCGGCCGAACAGGGGTTGCAGGCGAAGGTCGGCGGGCTCTCGATGCACGATCTGGCGCGGCAGGCGGTCGAGATCGCCGAGGCCGGTCTCAAGGCTCGCGCCCGCCCGGGCGCTGGTGGTCTGGTGCCGGACGAGACGCACTTCCTCAACGCGCTGAAGGAAAGCGTGGAGACCGGGCGCACCCCCGCCGACGAGCTTCTGGCGGAGTATCATGGCGAATGGGGCGGCGATCTGAGCCGGATCTACGCGGCGCATTCCTACTGAAACTGGTGGGCCGCGCCCTCGGGGGCGGCCTCAATTAAGAAGCGGAAAGCCGTGGGTGGCGCTGCGCCGGTCGAGGGCGCGGCGCTGCGCGATCGCGTCGTTGTGGCGACGGATCATGGCCGGGAGCCGCGGCAGGTCGATCAGCAGCCAGATCGCGGTGACCGACAGGCCGACGATGGTGACGGCGAGCATCAGCATCATCGCGGCCGAGCCCTTGTGGCCCATGTAGAAGCGATGCGCCCCGAACGGGCCGAGAAACAGCGCCAGCAGCATCGCCGTGGACAGCGCCTTGGTTCCGTCAGAGGTTTCCGCATCCGTTTGCTGGGCGTCGTCCGTCATCTCTTGCTCGATCCGCAGGCATCATTCTTGGGCGACGCCCTCGGCGCGCCGCGGCGACCATCACCGCTCGGTGGGGGAGATGCAATTCCCGCGTGGGAAACAGGCTATTTCGCGCCGATCCGCGGCTCGGTGCCGGCGCGAAGCCGCGCGATGTTGGCGGCGTGGCGGGCATAGAGGATCATCGCCAGAACGAGGCTCAGCAGTACGATCCGCCCTTCGCCCAGAAGCAGCGAGTAGAGCGGCGCGAAGCCCGCCGCGAGCAGCGCCGCGAGCGAGGAGTAGCGAAAGGCGAAGGCCACGAGCAACCAGGTGGCGCAGGCCGCGAGGCCCACCGGCCAGCTCAGGGCGATCAGCAGACCGAGGATCGTCGCCACCCCCTTGCCGCCGCGAAACCGCAGCCAGACGGGGTAGCAATGCCCGGCGAAGGCCGCGGCCCCGGCGATCTGCGCCGCGTCCTCGGCGGCGAAGATCCGCGCGAGGATCACGGCTGCGATCGCCTTGCCTGCGTCGAGCAGCAGCGTCGCGATGGCGGCGGCTTTCGAGCCGGTGCGCAGCACGTTGGTGGCGCCGATATTGCCCGAGCCGATGGCCCGCACGTCGCCCAGGCCCATGGCGCGGGTGATGATGAGACCGAAGGGGATGGAGCCCAAGAGGTAGCCGATCACCGCCCAGAGGATCAGCAGGGCGGTCGTGGTCTCCATAAGCGGCATCAGCGGGTCTCCGTCACGCTCCGACCTGCAACCCAGGTCCCGAGGACCCTGCCCTCGAGCCGGGCGCCATCAAAGGGGGTATTGCGCGATTTCGAGCGGAGTGTGGCCCGATCGAGCACGAAGGGTGCGTCCGGGTCGAACCAGACGAGGTCGGCGGGCGCGCCCTTGGACAGCCGACCTGTCTCCAGCTCCAATCGTTTCGACGGGTTGAGCGACAGCGCGCGGAACAGGCCCGGCAGGTCGATCACGCCATTATGCACCAGCCGCATCGAGGCGGGCAGCAGCGTTTCCAGCCCCACTGCACCCGAGGCCGCTTCCTCGAAGGGCAGGCGCTTGCTTTCCTCGTCCTGCGGCGTGTGCATCGAGCACAATATGTCGATGAGGCCGGAGGACAGCGCCTCGCCCACCGCCATGCGGTCCTCCTCGGCGCGCAGCGGCGGCTTGAGCTTGAAGAAGCTGCGGTAGTCGGCGACGTCGAGCTCGTTCAGCGTCAGGTGATGCACCGAGACGCCCGCCGAAATGTCGAGGCCGTTGTTCTTCGCCCGCTCCAGCGCCGGCAGGGCGCGGGCGGTGGTGATCTGGTCGGCGTGATAGCGCGCCCGCGTCATCTCCAAGAGCGCGATGTCGCGGTCGAGCGCCATGCGCTCCGCCATCGGTGACACACCCGGCAGGCCACGCAGCGAGGCGAACTTGCCGGAGGTCACGACGGCGCCGTTCGACAGGCCCGGCTCCTGCACATGCGCCATCACCAGCGCATCCAGCGAACGCGCATAGGTCAGGGCGCGCGAGAACACCTTGGTGTCGGTGACGACCCGGTCGCAATCGGTGAAGGCCACCGCGCCCGCATCGCGCAGAAAGCCGATCTCGGTCATCTCGCGGCCTTCGCGGCCCTTGGTGAGGGCGGCCATAGGCAGCACCCGCACCGGGCTGTCCTCGCGGGCGCGGCGCACCACGAATTCCAGCGTCTCGGGCGTGTCGATCGCGGGCAGGGTGTCGGGGCGGGTGACGATGGTGGTGACGCCGCCCGCCGCCGCGGCACGCCCGGCCGAGGCGAAGCTTTCCTTGTGGCGCTCGCCGGGCTCCGAGACCTTAACCCCGAGATCGACGATGCCCGGGGCGAGGCAATGGCCGCGGCAGTCGATCACCTCGGCCGCCTCGGGCAGTTCGCCGCCCTCGATCACCGCCTTGATGCGGCCGTCCTCGACCAGCAGCGCACCGCGCGTCTCGCCACGCTCGGGGTCGATCAGCCGGGCATTGGTGAAAAGGATGCTCATGCCATCACTCCGGTCTCTTGCCGCGCCGCGCGCGCGTTGCGCGCCAGAAGATCCATCGCCGCCATGCGCACCGCGACGCCCATCTCGACCTGTTCCTGGATCACGCTGCGATTGATGTCGTCGGCGATGGTGCCGTCGATCTCGACGCCCCGGTTCATCGGTCCGGGATGCATCACGATGGCGTCGGGCTTGGCATGCGCCAGCTTCGCGGCATCGAGCCCGTAGCGGTGGAAATACTCGCGCTCCGACGGGATGAAGCCGCCGTCCATGCGCTCCTTCTGGAGCCTGAGCATCATCACCACGTCGACGTCCCGAAGTCCTTCTTCCATGTCATCGAACACCTCGACGCCGAACTCGGCCACGCCCGAGGGCATCAGGGTGGGGGGCGCGATGAGCCGGATGCGGTTCTCCATCTTGCCCAAGAGCATGATGTTCGAACGCGCGACGCGGCTATGGGCGATGTCGCCGCAGATCGCGATCGACAGGCGGTGCAGCCGTCCCTTGGCGCGGCGGATCGTCAGCGCGTCGAGAAGCGCCTGCGTCGGGTGCTCGTGCCGCCCGTCGCCCGCGTTGAGCACCGAGCAGTTCACCTTCTGCGCCAGCAGGTCGACCGCGCCGGAGTTCGGGTGTCGCACCACCAGAAGGTCGGGGCGCATCGCGTTCAGCGTCAGCGCCGTGTCGATCAGCGTCTCGCCCTTCTTCACCGAGCTGGCCTGCATCGCCATGTTCATCACGTCGGCCCCGAGCCGCTTGCCCGCGATCTCGAAGCTGGCTTGGGTGCGGGTCGAGTTCTCGAAGAACATGTTGATCTGAGTCAGCCCCGCCAGCACGTCGCGCGGGGCCCGGCCCTGCCGGTTCAGCTCGGCATAATGCTGGGCAGTGTCGAGAAGCTCGGTGATCTCGGTGGGGTGCAGGGGCTCGATCCCGAGCAGGTGGCGGGCGCGGAAGGTCATGTCAGGGGCTCCGGATGCTGCGCGCGCCTTATAGGGCCGGGGCGGCCCCGGGGTAAAGCGGCGCGCCCCGTCGCCGGCTATCCCCCGAGGGTCGAGAGCGCGATGCCGCAGGCCGAGCAGACCGCCAGCGTCAGCGGCACGCCCCGGTGCCAGCGCAGCAGGAGCAGCGCCGCCACCAGCACGATCAGGGCGCTGCGCCAATCGAGGCTGGCCCAGTCGGGCAGCGCCAGTTCGACCGCCCCGGCACGCATCGTCCCGATCCTTTCGAACAGGACGTGCAGGCCGAACCAGACCGACAAGTTGGCGATCACCCCGACCACCGCCGCCGTCACCCCCGTCAGCGCCGCGCGCAGCACTGGCCGGGCCGAGATCGCGTCGATCCACGGCGCGCCGGCGAAGATCCACAGGAAACAGGGCGCGAATGTCGCCCAGAGCGTGACCAACGCTCCGCCCAACCCCCAAAGCAGCGCCCCGCCACCCGCGGGCGCGGCCCGGTGCCCGGCGAGAAAGCCCACGAATTCGGTCACGAGGATCAACGGGCCGGGCGTGGTTTCGGCCAGCCCCAGCGCGTCGAGCATCTCGCCGGTGGTAAGCCAGCCCTGCGTGGCGACCGCCTCCTGGGTCATGTAGGCGAGCACCGCATAGGCGCCGCCGAAGGTGACCGTGGCCAGCACCGAGAAGAACCGCGCCATCTCGCCGAAGACCGGCGGGGCGATCGCGGCCACCGCGAGCAATGGCGCGGCCCATAGCGCAAGCCATGTGGCCGCGGTTCGGATCGTGGCGCGGACCGGCCGGGCGGGTCCGCCGCCGGGCGATGCGGTGGCCGGGCGGGCCCGCGTCTCGCCGTCCCGCAGGCGCAGCGCGCCCCAGATTGCCGCTGCGGCGATCACGAGCGGGTAGGGCACCGCGAAGACGAAGAGCGCGACGAAGGCCAGCGCCGCGATGACGAGGGCCTCCGTGCCGATCAGGGCGCGGCGGGCGACGCGCAGCAGCGCCTCGATCACGATCACCAGCACCGCCGCCTTGACGCCCATGAACAGCGCCGCGGTGACGGGCAGCGCGCCGAACCGGACATAGAGCGCCGCGAGGCAGGCGATCACCACCGCGCCGGGCAGCACGAAGAGCCCGCCGGCGATCAGCCCGCCGCGCACCCCGTGCATGCGCCAGCCCGCATAGGTGGCGAGCTGCATCGCCTCGGGGCCGGGCAGCAGCATGCAAAACGACAGCGCGTCGAGATACTGCCTCTCGGTGAGCCAGCGCCGTTCGTCGACGACCATCCGGTGCATCAGCGCGATCTGCGCCGCCGGCCCGCCGAAGGAGAGGATTCCGATACGCCACCAGACGCGCGCCGCCTCGGCGAGGGTCGGGGCCGCGCCTGAGGCCGGGGCCCCGGAAGCGGGCGATAGCCCGCTCGTCATGACGGCCGCACGGCGGCGGCGGGCCAGTCATGACCCTCCTCCGTCGCGTCCCGCGCCCAGCGGTACAGGGCGTCGTAGAGCGTCATCCCGGCCTCGAGTTGCGCCAGGTCATCGCGATACATGCGCGACAGGCCGAGCGATAGCGCCAGCAGACCCGCCGCCTCGGGCGCGAGGTCGTGCCGGTTCGTGTCGGCGCCCCGAACGATGGTCGCGACCCGCTCCAGCGGCGCGCTTTGCAGCCCGAAGGCGTCGAGAACGGCGTCGAAGGAACAGCGCTCGCCCGCATGGGTCAGCCCCGCCCCTTCGATGTCGAATGGGACGGCGCCGAACCTCTCCGCCACCAGCGCCACGTCCTCCGGCGGTACGAACAGGAAGCGGGCGCGCGGATCGACGAAGCGCCGCACCAGCCAAGGGCAGGCGATGCGGTCGATCTTGGGCCGGTGCCGGGTGACCCAGAGGCTGCGCCCCTCGGCGTCGGGGGCGGACAGGGCAGTGGCCGCGACCATCGGGGCACTGGCGTCGCGCCAGGCGATCTGCCCGCCTTCGAGCACTTCGCAGGCCACGCCTTCGATGCGCAGCAGCGCGGCCGCGCCTTGCGAGATCTTGCGGCCCTTCTGGCAATAGACGACGGCGCGGCGCTGGCGCAGCGCCGGTACCAGCGTCGCGACCTCGGCAAAGCGGTGCCGGAACGCGCCCGGGATCAGCCGCGGATCGGCGGCGAAATCCTCATCGGTGCGCAGGTCGATCAGCGTGGGCGCGTCGGGCGTGCCGACGAGCCGCATAAGCTGTGGCACGGTGATTTCGGTGGGTGAGGGCATCTGGCATCCTTTCCCGGCCGGGGGCGGCCGTGCGGCAGGCCGAACCTGCCGGTCCAACGTGACGAGGATGCGAAACGGTGGCCTGAGCCTCACGAGGCGTCCGCGAGCCCCTTGGGCCAGATGATCGCAGAGCCGGCGCGCTGTCGCAAGTGCCGGGCCCCTGCGCGGCGGTCCCGTGGCGCAACCCTCAGCCGGCCTTGGCCGTGAGGCTGCGCGCCAGATCTAGAGCGACCCGCCGGTGCTGCGCCGCCTCGGTCCCCGCGTCGCAGGGCACCACCACGACGCCCTGCGCCAGCGGGCGCAGGGCGTCGATCATCGCCGGGGTCACGAAGAGCGGGTCGCGGCCGAGACGCCCGTGGCCCAACCGCCGCGGCAGCGCCACCAGTGTCACCGGCACCTCGATGCGATCGAACAGGCCGCGCATCCGCATGGTCCAAGCGGCGCGCAGTTCGTCGCGTACCGCGTCGAACCGCCCCGGATCCTTGCGGTGCAGGGTTTCGAGCATGTGGCGCACGAAGCAGAAATCGGTGAAGTCGATCTCCGGATAGAGTGCGCGCAGCTTGGCCGAGGCCCGCAGGAAGCGGTCGTTGCGGCGCGGGTGCACGGTATAGAAGCGATTGCCCAGCCCCTGCGCCCCGGTGAGTTGCAGCACCACCCGATCGGCGCCGTTGCACAGCGCCAGCAGGGCCGCGTCGCCGAACAGCGCCCCGGGCCCGGCGTTCAACGTCCCGAGATTGACGCAAGGAAGGTTCAGCTCCTGCTCCAGCAGGGCCGGAAAGGGCTGCGCCAGATCCGGACCGAAGGTCTCGGTGCTGCCCGCGCAGGCGATATAGGCCCGGTCGAGCCGTCGCAACGGCGCCCTTACCTCAAGCCGCGAATTTCCGTAGCGGCCGCGCATGATCCGCAGGCCGGCCAAGCCGATCGTTTCGTGCCTCATGGTGCACCCCAACCCATTTTCCCGCCGAGGATCAGAGCAGGAAAGGCTTGCCAGACCGCTAAGCGCCCTCCGGCGCTTGTGAGCGGGGCGGCTGCGGACCTATGGTGCGGCCGAATCGGGAGAAGGAACTGGCAGATGGCGATCGAGAAGGTGGGCGTTGTGGGCGCGGGGCAGATGGGCAACGGCATCGCCCATGTCTTTGCGCGGGCGGGCTACGAGGTGGTGCTGACCGACATCAGCGCCGAGGCGCTGCAACAGGCGGTGGCGCTGATCGGGCGCAACCTCGACCGGCAGATTTCCAAGGGGACGCTGAGCGAGGCCGAGAAGTCCGAGGCGCTGGGCCGGATCTCGACCACGCAGACCCTGATCGATCTGGGTCCCTGCGACCTGATCATCGAGGCCGCGACCGAGCGCGAGGTAGTGAAGACCGCGATCTTCGAGGAGCTGGTGCCGCATCTGGCGCCGCACACGATCCTGACCTCGAACACCTCGTCGATCTCGATCACCCGGCTCGCCTCGCGCACCGACCGGCCCGAGAAGTTCATGGGCTTCCACTTCATGAATCCGGTGCCGGTGATGCAGCTGGTCGAGCTGATCCGTGGCATCGCCACCGACGACGAGACGTTCCGCGCCTGCCTCGATGTAGTTGAGCGGCTCGGCAAGACGGCGGCGACCTCCGAGGACTTCCCGGCCTTCATCGTCAACCGCATCCTGATGCCGATGATCAACGAGGCGGTCTACACGCTTTACGAGGGGGTGGGCTCGGTGTCCTCGATCGACACCTCGCTCAAGCTCGGGGCGAATCACCCGATGGGGCCGCTGGAGCTGGCCGATTTCATCGGGCTCGACACCTGCCTCGCGATCATGAACGTGCTGCATGACGGGTTGGCGGACACCAAGTACCGGCCCTGTCCGCTGCTGACGAAATACGTCGAGGCGGGCTGGCTCGGCCGCAAGACCAAGCGCGGCTTCTACGATTATCGCGGCGAAACGCCGGTGCCGACCCGCTGAAGCGGGCAAGGTCTGAGGTCTTCGATGCGGAAGGGGAGGGGGCTTCAGCCCCCTTCGCCGAAGCAGTCCGCGACCAGCGCCTCGATCGCATCGGCGAGACGCTCGGCCTCGGCGCCCGAGGTTTCGACGTCGATCCAGGTGCCGCGCGAGGCGGCGAGCATGAGAAGCCCCATGATGCTGTCACCGGTGGTCGAGAGACCGTCCCGGCTGACCGTCGCCTCGGCGTCGAAGGATTCGACGGTTTCAGCGAGCTTGGCGGAGGCGCGGGCGTGCAAGCCCTTTACGTTGATGATCTGCAGGCGTCTCGAGGTCGTCATGTTCCGGTACGTGTCTCCGTCTGCAGTCCTGCATCGACGATCAGGCTGTCGATGTATTTACGCCCCGCCGTGAGCGCCGCGCGCACCGCCTCGGGGACGGTCTTGCCGCGCGACTTGGCGAGCTTGATGAGCATTGGGAGGTTGGCGCCGTAGAGAATCCGCCGATCCGAGACCGAGCAGGCCCTGAGCGACAGGTTCGAAGGCGAGCCGCCGAACATGTCGGTCACGATCACCACCCCGTCGCCGGTATCGACGCTGTCGGCGGCGACGCAGATCTCCTCCTGCTTGGCGGCGCGGTCGTCGTCGGGCAGGATGGTGATGGCGATGACGCCGGTCTGGTGGCCCACGACGTGTTCCACGGCGGCGAGATATTCGCGTGCGAGCCCACCATGGGCCACGATGACGATTCCGATCACGCGACTTGTCCCCGTACGGTCGTCGGGCTCCCTGTCCCGGCGCGGCGTTCCAGCTCCCTGTGACGTTTAGACACCTGCCATCCCTCCTTCGCAAGGGCCTTGGCCAACCGTTCGGTCACGGCGACCGACCGGTGTTGCCCGCCCGTGCAGCCGAAGCCGATCGACAGATGCGTCTTGCCCTCGGCGTGATAGGCGGGAAGCAACGGTATCAGAAAATCGCACATCGAGGTGAAGAAGTCGTCAAAGCGGGGATCGCCCGCGACATGCGCATCGACGGCGGCGTCGCGTCCGTCCAGCGGCCGCAGTTCCGGCTCCCAATGCGGGTTGCGCAGGAACCGGCAGTCGATCACCAGGTCGAGCCCGCGCGGCAGGCCGCGCTTGTAGGAAAAGCTGTGCAGCGTCACTGCCAGCGTCCGTCCCTCCGGCGGCGCGAACCAGCGCTCGATCTCGGCTCGCAGATCGTGCGGCGACAGGCCGGAGCTGTCGAGCAGCACGTCGGCCCGGGCCCGCACCGGTACCAGCAATTCGCGTTCCCGGGCGATGCCGGCCGCCGGGCTGTCTGCCGGTGCCAGGGGGTGGCGGCGCCGCGTCTCGGAATAGCGCTGTACCAGCACGTCCTCGTCGCAGTCGAGATAGAGCACCTGGAGCGCCAACTCCGGGCGCTGCGCCAGCCGGTCGATCGCGTCGATCAGCGCGTCGGTCGTGAAATCGCGGTTGCGCACGTCGAGACCGAGCGCGAGCGGATGCGACAGCGGCGGCCCCTCGAGCAGCCGGGGCAGCAGCGACAACGGGAGATTGTCGATCACCTCGAAGCCGAGATCCTCGAGCACGTTGATCGCGGTGGTGCGCCCGGCGCCGGACGGGCCGGTGACCAGCACGAGGTTCTGGCGCCCCTCATCGGGCGCGCGGGACCGGGAACCGGCCGGGGCAAGGGCTAGGGCAGGGTCGGGTATCATGGCTCTCTCCGTCCTGCCTTGAGATACTGCAGGATCGCCGGCGCGAAATGGCCTGTCCCAATGTTGTGAAGCAAAGGGAGGGAACAGCCCAGATAGGTGACGCAACGTTTCGGGGGGAGACGTTCGGTCTCGGGGCGGTCGAGCGCCACCGCGAGGCACGGCGCTGCGGGGCCTGTGGGCCGCGCCTCGAGCAGCCCGACGCCGCGCGCCTCGATCAGCCCGGCGATCGCGGCGGGGCAGGTGGCGCGCAGACCGCCATCGGCGCCGACATAGACCAGCGTGCGGTCGTCGGCCACGAGATCGCAGCCATAGGCCATCAATTCAAGGGCAAGCGCGGACTTGCCGCTGCCCGACGGGCCGGTGATCAGCACCCCACGCCCCTGCCATGCGACGCAGCTCGCATGAAGGGAGAGAGGCGCCGTCCCGGTCAGATCGGAAGACCCACGACGAAGCGGGCGCCCAGCGGCTCCGAGGTCGGATCGGCCTCGGTCGGCCGGATGTTTTCGGCCCAGATCACGCCGCCATGCGCCTCGACAATCTGCTTGGAGATGGCGAGGCCGAGGCCGGAATTGTTGCCGAACTGCTGCTCGGGGCGCTCCGAATAGAAGCGCTGGAAGATCTTGGTCAGCGCCTCCTCGGGGATGCCGGGGCCGGTATCCTCGACCACGACGAGCACCCGGTTCTCGCGCTGGCGGGCCCAGATCCGGATTGCGTCGCCATCCTCGCAAAACGAGATGGCGTTGGTGATCAGGTTGACGAAGACCTGCGCCAGACGGCCCTCGAGGCCCTGGATGTGGATCGGTCGCGACGGCAGGTCGGCGATGAAGTCGATGCCCTTCAGTGCGGCTTCGCGGCCGAGGAAATCGTTGAGGTTCGACAGCATCTTCAGCAGGTCGAAGCTCTCCTCTTCCTCCTTCACCAGCTCGGCGTCGAGCCGCGAGGCGTTGGAGATGTCCGAGACCAGCCGGTCGAGCCGGCGCACGTCGTGCTCGATGACGTCGAGAAGCTTTTCACGGTGATCCTCGCGCTTGACCACGCGCAGGCTTCCCACGGCCGAGCGCAGCGAGGCCAGCGGATTCTTGATCTCGTGCGCCACGTCGGCGGCGAACTGCTCGTTGCCCTCGATCCGGTCGTAGAGCGCGGCCACCATGCCCCTGAGCGCCGCCGAGAGGCGGCCGATCTCGTCGGGCCGGGCGGTGAGGTCGGGGATTCGCACCTTGGTGGGGGCGAATTTGCGGGCGTTGCGGTCGCGCCCGGTCTCGGCGGCGGCGGCCAGCTCGGAGAGCGGGTTGGCGATGGTCGAGGCGAGCACGAGGCTGAGCCCGATCGAGACCAGCATGCCGATGACGAACATCTGCAGCACCTGCTCGCGCTCGCGCCGCACCAGCGCGTCGATCTCGCCCGCCGCCGAGGTGACGGCGACCACGCCGACGGCGCGGCGGCCCTGCTCGATCGGCGTCGCCACCGCGAAGATGGTGCGGCCCTGCGCGTCGGTCCGGGTCTGCACCGCGGTGCCGCCAGCCAGCGCCGGCGACACCAGCGCCCGCGCCGCGTCGGCGGTGCCGAAGGCGGGGGGCGGGGCGCTCGCGGGTGACAGCAGCCCGGCCAGCGCCTCCCATCCGGAATTGAGCAGATCTGTCAGCACCGTGCCGCCGGTCCCAAGGTCGAGTCCGCTCACCGCCTCGCGGCCCTGCGCCGCGGTCTCGCCGGCGAGCTGGCCCGAGGCGTCGAAGACCCGCAGCTCGATGCCGTCGCGCAGATCGAGCGCCGCGAGGCTCGCCTCGACGTCGATGCCGTCGCCGGTGATCAGGTTGACCGGCGCGCCGGCCGGCAGCTGCACCTCGAACAGGTCGGCGATCAGCTCGGCTTGGCTCACCAGCGACGAGGCACGCTGGAACGCGAGGTTGTCGCGCGACGGCGCGAGATAGAGCATTCCCGCGACCAGCAGCAGCAGCGCGATCAGGTTGAAGGTGATGATCTTGCGCGCCAGCGGCGAGCGGTTGAGCTGCACCAGCCTGCGGCGGCGGCGCGGCCGCTCGGCCCCGTTTTCGGGCGTGACCCAATCCTCGCCCAGCAGCACCCGCTCGCGCGTTTCGGACCCGCCGCGGGCGGCGCGCCGGACCGAGTTCAGGTCCCGCACGTCGATCTTGGGGGCGGCGGTCATGATGCGCTCATGCTCCGGGACGACCTCTCTTATTCCTCGTTGTAGCGATAGCCGATGCCATAGAGGGTTTCGATAGCCGAGAAGTCGGGATCGGCGTTGCGCATCTTCTTGCGCAGCCGCTTGATGTGGCTGTCGATGGTGCGGTCATCCACATAGACCTGATCGTCATAGGCCACGTCCATCAGCTGGTCGCGGCTCTTGACGAAGCCCGGACGCTGCGCCAGCGCCTGAAGCAGCAGGAACTCAGTCACGGTGAGCGACACGTCCTTGCCCTTCCAGGTCACGGCGTGGCGCAGCGGGTCCATGGTGAGCTGGCCGCGCTCCATCACCTTGTTCTCCTCGGTGACCTCGACGGTCTCGCCCGAGATCGCTTCCTGGCGGCGCAGCAGCGCCCGGATGCGCTCCACCAGCAGGCGCTGGCTGAAGGGTTTCTTGACGTAGTCGTCGGCGCCCATGCGCAGGCCGAGCACCTCGTCGATCTCGTCATCCTTGGAGGTGAGGAAGATCACCGGCATCTGCGTCTTCTGGCGCAGCCGCTGCAGCAGATCCATGCCGTCCATGCGCGGCATCTTGATGTCGAGCACGGCCATGTCGGGCAGCTTCTTGTTGAAGGCGTCGAGCGCCATCTGGCCGTCATTGTAGGTCTCGACCTCGAAGCCCTCGGCTTCGAGCGTCATCGACACCGAAGTCAGGATGTTTCGATCGTCATCCACCAGCGCGATTCTCGACATCGAAATCCCTTTCCTGCTCGGATTCTCTTCTTGGACCTTGCTTTGTCATCCCGGTTTGACCCTCGCAGATCAAGGGCGGACAGCGAATCGTGGCCCTGAAGACGCCTTATTTGTGCCGAAATGGAATAACCAATGGCTAAAATGCCTCACCTTTTCGACCTCTCCAAAGCGCTCCTGCCCTAGCGGCAGGCGCGGCGGTGGGGCGGTTGCGCTAACAGTCCGGCTGGTTGCGCTAACTGGATGGCCGCCTTGGAAATCATCGTGTTAAGCCCTTTGCACCGGGTCGGAAGGCGACCCCGATCAAAGGAGCCGGTCAGATGCAGCATGGACGCGTGAACCCCGAAATGACGCTCGAGGCGCAGGGGGTCTCCGGACTGGGCGAGGTCTATTACAACCTCACCGAGCCGCAGCTGATGCAGGCGGCGATCCGTGCGGGCGAGGGCAAGCTGGGCCAGGGCGGTACGCTGCTGGTGACCACCGGCCAGCACACCGGCCGTAGCCCCAAGGACAAGTTCGTGGTCCGCTCGGCCACCACCGAAGACACGATTTGGTGGGAGAACAACGCCGCGATGGAGCCAGCCGCCTTCGCGACGCTCAAGGCCGACATGCTGGCGCATCTCGCGGGCCGCTCGATGCATGTGCAGGACCTCTATGCCGGGGCCGACCCGGCGCATCGCATCGACGTGCGCATGGTGACCGAGCTGGCCTGGCACGGGCTGTTCATCCGCCACCTGCTGCGCCGCCCCGAGCGCGCCGAGCTGGACGGCTTCGTGCCGGAATACACCGTGATCAACGCGCCGAGCTTCCGCGCCGACCCCGAGCGTCATGGCTGCCGGTCCGGCACCGTGATCGCGATCGATCTCGACCAGAAGATGATCCTGATCGGCGGCACCGAATACGCGGGCGAGAACAAGAAGGCGGTGTTCACGCTGCTGAACTACCTGCTGCCCGAGAAGGGCGTGATGCCGATGCACTGCTCGGCCAACCACGCGCCGGGCAACCCGGTCGACACGGCAGTGTTCTTCGGCCTGTCGGGCACCGGCAAGACCACGCTCTCGGCCGATCCGTCGCGCGTGCTGATCGGCGATGACGAGCATGGCTGGTCGGACCGTGGCGTCTTCAACTTCGAGGGCGGCTGCTACGCCAAGACGATCTCGCTCTCGGCCGAGGCCGAGCCCGAGATCTATGCCACCACCCGCAAGTTCGGCACCGTGATCGAGAACATGGTGCATGACGAGGATACGCTGGAGCTCGATTTCGAGGACAGCTCGCTCACCGCGAACATGCGCTGCGCCTACCCGCTGCACTACATCTCCAACGCCTCGGAGAGCGCGCTGGGCGGGCACCCGAAGAACATCGTGATGCTGACCTGCGACGCCTTCGGCGTGCTGCCGCCGATCGCGCGGCTGACCCCGGCGCAGGCGATGTACCACTTCCTGTCGGGCTTCACCTCGAAGGTGGCCGGCACCGAGCGCGGCGTGACCGAGCCGGAGCCGACCTTCTCGACCTGCTTCGGGGCGCCCTTCATGCCGCGCCGTCCCGAGGAATACGGCAAGCTGCTGCAGCAGAAGATCGGCAATCACGGCGCCACCTGCTGGCTCGTCAACACCGGCTGGACGGGCGGCGCCTACGGCACCGGCCGCCGCATGCCGATCGCCGCGACGCGGGCGCTGCTCGCCGCGGCACTCGACGGCACGCTGGCCGAGGGGGCGTTCCGCAAGGACGTGAATTTCGGCTTCGACGTGCCGGTCTCGGTCGAGGGCGTCGATGACGCGCTGCTCGATCCGCGCGGCACCTGGGCCGACCCTGCGGCCTATGACGCGCAGGCGGCGAAGCTGGCGCAGATGTTCGCGGACAACTTCGCGCAATACGTGCCGCATATCGACGAGGACGTGCGCGCCGCCGCCATCGGCTGAGGCCTGCGCACCCGTTCCGCGGGGGAGGGGAGGCCCCCGCGGAACGCTTGACAGCCGGGCGCCATGGCCGCCCTATCGGGCGGCTGACGCGCCCCCCGGAGACCCGCCATGACCAAGCCGTTTCTCGCCCTCATCGGCGCGGCGCTTCTCGCCGCCCCGCTCATTGCCCAAGAGGCGGAGACGTCCGAGGCCGACACGACCGAATCGCAGCTGTCCGAGCCGCTTGGGAGCGCCGAGCCGGACGCGGACGCCGCGTCCGGGATCGACCTTTCCACGCTGATGATCACCGCGCCTTGGCCGCGCCCGCTGCCGCTTTCGGACGGGCGCGCCGGGCTATCGGACCGGGTCTCCTTCGAGGTCGAGGGCACGCCGGTCTACGGCACGCTGGCGCTGCCCCCCGAGGGCCCCGCGCCCACGGTGCTGCTGCTGCACGGCTTTACCGGCGACCGCAACGAGCTCGACATCGCGGGGGTGGAGGAGGGCGTGTTCCGCCGCACGGCCCGGCTTCTGGCCGAGGCGGGCTATGCCAGCCTGCGCATCGATTTCCGCGGCTCCGGCGAAAGCATGGAGGGCTTCGACTTCGCCGATACCACCTTCGAAAGCCAGATCGCCGACGCACAGGCGGCGCTCGACTGGCTCGAGAGCGAGGACCGCGCCGGTGGCCCGCTCTACCTGATCGGCTGGAGCCAGGGCGGGCTGGTCGCGGCCTCGCTCGCCGGGCGCGGCGCCCCGGTCGAGGCGGTGGCGCTCTGGGCGGCGGTGGCCGATCCGCAGATCACCTTCGCCACGCTGTTCGGCCCCGAGACGCTGGCCGAGGGCGTGCTGTCGGAAGAGCCGACCGAGCTGACCCTGCCCTGGGGCGCGGAGATCACGCTGGGCCAGCCCTTCTTCGAAGGCGTCATCGCCGCCGATCCTGTGGCCGAGATCGCGGGCTATGACGGGCCGCTCTTCGTGGCGCAGGGCACCGAGGACGCGACCGTCGACCCGGCCCAGGCCGAGATGCTGCTCTCCGCGCATGAGGGGCGCGAGGAGCTGTGGCTCAGGGAGATGGACCACGCCTTCGACGCCTTCGAGGGGCCGGAGCGGCTCGACGAGATGGTCGCGGCCACCGTGGCTTTCTTCGACATGCTGGGCGCGCCCTAGCGGATCGGCAGCATCAGCGCATCGGACAGCGCACAATCGCGGATCACGTCGGCGCCGCAATCGCGCGGTTCGAGATCGCGGGACAGGCAGATCCGTACCTCCTGCACCATCCCGTCGCGGCAGGTCACGGTGAGCCCGTCGGCGGTGAGCTCCGGGTTGTCGCGCAGGAACGCCTCCTCGACCAGGCTGGCGGGCAGGGTGATCTCGCGCTCCAGTCGCCGGAACTCCTCGGGGCGCGTCACGCGCTCATAGGCCGCGCGGGCGGTCTCGAAATAGGCGTCCGGCGACAGTCCCGAGCAGGTGCCGTGCTTCTTCCACTGGTGCCATGCCGAGCCGCCGCTGCCCATGATGTCGGCCATCGCGCCGGTACGGGCGCGCGAGGGCGGCGCCTGGGGCGTGGCGCAGTAATCTGGCCAGCCGGTCTCGTATTGCGGCCAGAGGCCATGCAGCACCCAGCCATGGTTACGGCGCGCCTCGCATTGCTCGGAGCCGCGCGCCTCTCCCTCGCGGGCGCACCAGCCGGGCGACCAACTCAGCGCCAGCACGTAGTAGTCGAATTCGCCCGCCGTCTCGGCCCGCAGGGGCGAGGCGAGAAGTGCCAGCGCCGCGAAGGCTCTTGCCGCAAAGGTCATTTATGTCTTTCCTCCAGCCGGTGTGATCCCTATATAGCGCGATGAGTTCCCCGAAAATGGAAACCAAGGATCGCCATGGCGGTCCGCCCCAGGCCGGGGCCGGGGGAAGACGTGTTTTTCGAAAGGGTGTTCACATGGCTGACAAACCGCTCATGGCCAAGGCCACCGCCGTCTGGCTGGTGGACAACACGACGATCAGCTTCAAGCAGATCGGCGATTTCTGCGGGCTGCACGAGCTCGAGGTGCAGGGCATCGCCGACGGCGACGTGGCCGCGGGCGTGAAGGGCTTCGACCCGGTCGCCAACAACCAGCTGACGCAGGATGAGATCGAGAAGGCGGAGAAGAACCCGCTGCACAAGCTGAAGCTCAAGTTCAACGCTTCCGCCGTCGGCGAGGAGAAGCGCCGGGGCCCGCGCTACACGCCGCTGTCCAAGCGTCAGGATCGGCCCGCCTCGATCCTGTGGCTGGTCAAGTTCCACCCCGAGCTGTCGGACGGGCAGATCTCCAAGCTGGTCGGCACCACCAAGCCGACGATCCAGGCGATCCGCGAGCGCACCCACTGGAACATCGGCAACATCGACCCGATCGACCCGGTGGCGCTGGGGCTGTGCCGCCAGTCCGAGCTCGATGCCGCCGTGCAGCAGGCCAATGCCAAGCGTCTGCGCGACGGATCGGCGATGAGCGACGACGAGCGCCGCAAGCTGGTCTCGACCGAGCAGAGCCTCGGCATGTCGCCCGAGACCAAGATGCCCTCCTCGATGACCGGTCTCGAAGGCTTCACCCTCTCCGAGAGCAACGCCTCCGAAGAGGAGGAGGCCGAGGAGCCGCAGGACGAGCGCGACGTCTCGGATGCCGACAGCTTCTTCAACCTGCCCAAGGGCGGCGACGAGGACGAAGACGAGGACAAGTAAGTCCCAAGGCCGCGCCGGGCCCCTTGAGGGCGCCCGGCGCGGGCGGCTCAGGCCGCCACCCGGCCGTCGGGATCGGGAAAGACCCGGTCGTAGCACCAGGTGAAGACGAAGGTGTAGACGAGGTAGAACAGCGCGAAGCTGAGCTGCACCACGAAGGACTCCACGTAGCCCAGCCCCAGCCACCACGAGAAGATCGGCAGCAGGATCAGCAGCAGCCCCAGCTCGAAGGCGGTGGCATGCAGCGCCCGGAGCGTCATCGTCTTGGCGGTGGTGCCACGCCAGTGCTTCAACGCATGGTCGAAGGCGAAATTGAACGCGTAGTTCCAGCAGGTCGCCACCAACGAGGAGATCACGCTGATCGCGCCGATGTCGAACAGCGGAAAACCGTAGAGCCACGACCCGAAGGGCGTGACCAGCGCCAGCCCGAGAAGCTCGAAGCTGACGGCCTGCCGGATGCGGTCGGATTTGGTGCGCATGAGATCTCCGCTCTTGCCGTGTCCGTCGGGTCGTCCCGATCTTTCAGGCCCCGGACGGGGCGGAGGTCGTCCTCGCTCGTTACAGGAAATATGTTGCGGGGCTGTTGCGCCGCAAGGGGGCGCGGTTCGCTTACAGGCTGCGCCGTGCCCTCAATGCCGCGCTGATCGTGCCGTCATCGAGATAATCCAGCTCGCCGCCCACCGGCACGCCCTGCGCCAGCGAGGTCACCGAGACGTCCGGTAGCTGGTCGGCGATGTAATGCGCCGTGGTCTGGCCGTCGATCGTGGCGCCGAGCGCAAGGATCACCTCTGACACCGCCTCGGCGCGCACCCGGTCCATGAGACGCGGAATGCGCAACTCCTCGGGGCCGACGGCGTCGAGCGCCGAGAGCGTGCCACCGAGCACGTGGTAGCGGCCCTTGAACACGCCGGAGCGCTCCATGGCCCAGAGGTCGGCCACGTCCTCGACGACGCAGATCTGCCCCGTCGCCCGGCGTTCGTCAGCGCAGATGCCGCAGATGTCGCCGGTGCCGACATTGCCGCAGTTGAGGCATTCGCGCGCGGTGGCGCCGACCTCGGTCATCGCCTCGGCCAGCGGCGCGAGCAGCGTGCCGCGCTTCTTGACGAGATGCAGCACCGCACGCCGCGCCGAGCGGGGCCCGAGCCCCGGCAGGCGCGACATCAGCTCGATCAGCCGGTCGATGGCCTCGCGATCCTCGCTCATGCCATGGCCCATCGCGGGGCGGCAGGGCGGTGCCGGGTATTTGCAGGGTAGCGGAGCAGGGCGGGCCTCAGAACGGCAGGTTCATGCCCGCGGGCAGGCCGAGCTCTTCCTGGATCTTCTTCATCTCCTGCTGCGCCCGCTCGGTGGCGCGCGACTGCGCGTCCTTGATCGCGGCGAGGATCAGGTCCTCGACCACCTCCTTCTCGGAGGCCACGAAGATCGACGGGTCGATGTCGAGCCCGGTGAGCTCGCCCTTGGCGGTCGCCGTCGCCTTTACCAGCCCCGCGCCGCTTTCGCCGGTCACGGTGATGGTCTCCAGATCCTCCTGGATCTTGGCCATCTTGCCCTGCATCTCCTGCGCGGCCTTCATCATCTTGGACATGTCGCCCAGGCCGCCGAGCCCCTTGAACATCGCTGATCTCCTCGAATGCGTTCGCCCAGAGATACGGTCGAGGCCGCCCCGTCACAAGGGCGGCACCGCGAAAGCCGTCACTCTTCCTCGAACGGGTCCCACTCGTCCTCGACCTCGGCAAGCGCCTCCTCGGCGGCGTGCTGGCTGCGCTCGGCCTCGGTGCGGATCTCGGTGATCCTCGCCTTGGGAAAGGCCGCGAAGACGGCGCGCACCAGCGGGTGCGCCTCGGCCTCCTGTCGGAGCGCCAGCGCTGCCGCGTCACGGGTCTCGGCGATGGTGGGCTGGCCGCCCTCGTTGGCCACGCTGATCGCCCAGCGCGCGCCGGTCCAGGCCTGCAGCTTCTGGCCCAGCCGCTGCGCGAGGTCGGAGCGCGCGTCATCCGTCGGCTCGAACTCGATCCGGCCGGGGCTGTAGCGCACCAGCCGCAGCGTCGTCTCGACCTCGATCAGCATGTGCACGTCCCGATGCGTGCGAATGAGCTCGACCACGTCCTCGAAGCGGGCATAGCGCGCCAGCGCGTTTTCCGTGGCCACCGCCAGCGCGGGCTGCGCCGCGCCGCGCGCCGAGGGTCCCGATGGGCCGGCATGGGTGGGCGCGGGGGTACCGCGCGCCTGGACCTGGCCGCCCGGCGCAGGGCGCGCGCCGCCGCCGCCATTGCCGCCACCGGGGGGCGGCGGCGGGACGGGCGCGTCCTGCAGCTTGCGCACGAGCTCCTCGGGGCTTGGCAGATCGGCCACATGGGTGAGCCGGATCACCGCCATCTCGGCCGCCATCATCGCGTTGGGGGCGTGCGCCACCTCTTCGAGCGCCTTCAGCAGCATCTGCCACAGCCGGGCCAGCACCCGCATCGGCAGCGCCTCGGCCATCTGCGCGCCGCGCGCCCGCTCGTCTGGGCCGACGGTGGGATCGTCGGCGGCCTCGGGCGTGATCTTGATGACCGAGACCCAATGCGCGATCTCCGCCAGATCGCGCAGCACCGCCATCGGGTCGGCGCCCTCGGCGTATTGCGCCGAAAGCTCGGTCAGCGCCGCCGCCGCCTCGCCCTTGAGGATCATGTCGAACAGGTCGAGCACCCGGCCGCGATCGGCGAGGCCTAGCATGGCGCGGATCTGCTCCGCCGTGGTTTCGCCCGCGCCATGGCTGATCGCCTGGTCCAGCAGCGATGTCGCATCGCGCGCCGAGCCTTCGGCGGCGCGGGTGATCAGCGCCAGCGCGTCATCGGCGATCTGCGCGCCCTCGGCATCCGCGATGCGGCGCAGCATCGCGATCATCACCTCGGGCTCGATCCGGCGCAAATCGAAGCGCTGGCAGCGCGACAGCACCGTCACCGGCACCTTGCGGATCTCGGTGGTAGCGAAGATGAACTTCACATGCGCGGGCGGCTCCTCCAGCGTCTTGAGGAGCGCGTTGAACGCCCCCGTCGACAGCATGTGGACCTCGTCGATGATGTAGACCTTGTAGCGCGCCGAGGCCGCCCGGTAGTGCACGCTGTCGATGATCTCGCGGATGTTGGCGACACCCGTGTTCGAGGCCGCGTCCATCTCCATCACGTCGACATGGCGGCCCTCCATGATCGCCACGCAATGCTCGCACTGGCCGCAGGGCTCGGTCGTCGGGCCGCCATTGCCGTCGGGGCCGATGCAGTTCATGCCCTTGGCGATGATCCGCGCGGTGGTGGTTTTCCCGGTGCCGCGAATCCCGGTCATGATGAAGGCCTGCGCGATGCGGTTCGCGGCGAAGGCGTTCTTGAGCGTGCGCACCATCGCGTCCTGCCCCACCAGGTCGGCGAAGGTCTCGGGCCGGTATTTCCGGGCGAGGACCTGATAGGCGGGGGCGTCGGACATGCGTGGGACTCCGGTCGAGGGGACCGGGCCAAACTAGGGCTTGGCGCCGCCGAGGTCCACCTCGCGGGATCTCACAACAGCCACAGGATCGCGCCCGTGGCAATCGCGCCGAGCGACAGCAGCAGTGCGAGGATCAGCATACGCCGCGCGCCCTGCGCCTCGGCGTCGTGACTGGTGATCCGCGACTGGGCCTTGCGCGCCTCATGCGCCGCGGCGGCGAAGATCAGCACGGCGATGACGATGAAGATCGAGGCGACGGCCTTGGCGAGCCATGTGGGATCGAAATCGCCGAACACCGCCTTGAGGCCGATCGCCACGGCCAGCGCGGCCATGCCGGTGCGCATCCACCCCGCGAAGGTCCGCTCGTTGGCCAGAAGCGTCCGGTCCTCGGCCCAGTCGGTGCGGGCCTCGGCCCATTCGGTCTTGCGGTCGACCTCCCGGTCGCCATCGGTCTGGGCCATGGGTCCTCCTGCCGGGCCATCAGGCCCGACAGGAGGCAGGGCGTCAACCGCCCTTGCGGCGGCGCGCCCCGCGCTGGATCGTCTTGATCTTCTTGGTGAAGGACTTGCCCCGCGCGCGGCCCTCAGCGAGGGTTTCGCTGTTGTGCCGGTCCTCGGCCTCCAGCTTGCGCCAGCGCGCAAGGCGGTCGGGGTCGAGATCGCCCGCATCGAGGGCGGCGCGCACCGCGCAGCCCGGCTCGGTCTCATGCGCGCAGTCGCTGAACCGGCACTCGCTCACCAGCGCGGTCACGTCGTCGAACAGCTCTTCGATCCCCTCGGCGGTGTCGGTGAGCTGCAGCTCGCGCATGCCGGGCGTGTCGATCAGCCAGCCGCCGGCGCGGCAGCGCCGGAGCGCCCGGTAGGTGGTGGTGTGACGCCCCTTGGCGTCGTCCTCGCGAATGCCCGCCGTGGCCTCGGCACCCCCGGTGAGCGCGTTCTGCAGCGTCGTCTTGCCGACGCCCGAGGAGCCGACGAGGGCCAGGGTCTGGCCCGGCCCGCACCACGGCTCCAGCCGCGCCGCGTCGTCCAGATCGCGCGCGTTGAGCGCCAGCGCCACGACGAGTGGCGAGATCGCGCGGGCCTGCGCGAGGTAGGGGGCGGGGTCGTTCACCATGTCGGATTTGGTGAGGATCACCAGCGGCAGGCAGTCGCCCGCCATGGCCAGCGCCACGTAGCGCTCGAGCCGCGCCGGGTTGAAGTCGTCGTTGCAGCTGGTGACGATGCCGAGCGTGTCGACATTGGCGGCGACGAGCTGGCGCGAGACGGTATGGCCGGCGGCCTTGCGGGCGATCTGGCTGCGCGGGGCGAGCCGCACCCGCGCCTGCCCGTCGCGCATGCCGACCCAGTCGCCGACGGCGAAGGAGCCGGCACCGGAGGGGGCGCCGATCTTCACCGGGCCGTCCGGGGTGAGCGCCACGAGGATCGTGCGATGGATCTCGGCGATGCGCGCGGGGGCGTCGCCCTCTTCGAGCTGGCGCGCGAAATGGTCCGACCAGCCGAGGTCGGAAAGCGTGAGGTCTGTCAATGGATTGGTCCCGTCACGAAAGAACACGGGCCCGCCGGAGCGGGCAGCTTCGCGTCGGGCGAGGGGCGGCTCAGGCGGCCCCGGCCCGGAGGGCGATCACAATCTCCATGATGTCCTCCGTCATTCGGGTAGGGGATCGAATGGGTGAGAGGCTGGAACACGACCCAAGCGGGGCTCGTTGCGGCTGCTTCCTTCCGGACCTGACCGGGTTGGCGAGGCGCTTGCCCGCGCCAACCTCTCGAGGCCGATATAGGGAAGGGCGGCGCGGGACGCAAGGCCGCCGGGGCGCGTCTCAGGCCGGCAGCGGCAGCAGCCCGGCGGCGCGCGCGCCCTCGATCAGGTCACGGGCGAGATGCGTGGCGTGGCGGCCCTCGCTGGCGTTCAGGTCGGGCACCTGCACCACGGTCATGCCCGCGGCATGGCCGGCCTGCGCGCCGGTCTCGCTGTCTTCGAAGACGAGGCAGCGGGCGGGATCGGCGCCAAGGCGGCGCGCCGCCTCGAGATAGGCGTCGGGCGCGGGCTTGGCGTTCTCGATATCCTCCACCGTCACGATGGTCTCGACATGGGCGTCGAGCCCGGCGGCGCGGATCTTGGCCAGCCCCGGCGCGCGGCGCGACGAGGTGGCGATCGCCATCGGCAGGCCGAGCCGCGCGATCGCCGCGATCAGCGCCTCGGCACCGGTCTTGAGCGACAGCCCCGGCGCGAGGCGCGCCTCGACCCGCGCGTCCCAGTTGGCATAGAAGCGCGCCGCGTCGAGCGGCTTGCCGGTATGTTCGCGGATCAGCTCCACCCGGCGGTCGTCATGCACCCCCGCGAGGCTTTCGAAGAAGCCGGCGCCGATCTCGATGCCCTGCGCGGCCAGCGCGGGCAGCGCCTCGGCGTTGCATAGGGTTTCGGTGTCGACCAGCGTGCCGTCGAGGTCGAAGATCACGGCGTCATAGCTGCGGGGCATCGGGGCATCCTTGTCCTGGCGGGACCGCCATAGCCAAGCGGCGGCGCGGAGTCGATGGGCCCGGCTCGCCGGTTCACGGCGTGGCGGGCGGGCCCGCGAGCGGGGGCCGGGCGGAACGGGGCGCGCGCCATGCCGCGCCATGCAGCCCGGCTCGTCGCGACCGGCGCTCGGCCAGCACGTCGGTCATTTCGCGATGGTTGCATTTCCGGGGCTGGTTCCGCCCTCGCCCGGCTTTACATGGCGGCGACGTCGCGCATCCTGCGCGATGCTGCCGCATCACTTAACGAAGGAGCGCGCCGAATGGGGCATTTGGACAGGATCACCTTCGGCGGTGGCGGGCTCGATCGCGCCGCGGCGCTGCGCATCGATTCGGAAAGGTGCGCCGCGTTGGCGGCACGGCCCGGGGCGCGGGTGCTGCCGCTGTGGCGGGGCCGGGTGCTGCTAGCGGCGGACCGACTGGCGGGGCTGCCTTTCGATCACGAGGCATTGGCAAAAGACGGGGCCGGTGACGGGGCCGACGCGGCGGCGGAAACGGTGCTGCTCGGCCGCGACGCGGCGGGGGAGGGGATCTGGGCGCGACGCCTGCCGGACTGGCCGGGCGCGCCCGAGACGGTGGCCTCGGAGGAGGAGGTCGCGCATCCGGCGATCGAGGGGGCCGTTTTCGCCGAACTGCGCGGTCGCATGGCGACGCTCGACGCGCGCGATGCAGAGCTGGCGGCGATGGGCCGGGCGGTGCTGAACTGGCATGCCTCGCACCGGTTCTGCGCGGCCTGCGGGGCCCGCAGCCAGGTGTCGCAGGCGGGTTGGCGCCGCGACTGCCCCGCTTGCGACACGCCGCATTTCCCGCGCACCGACCCGGTGGTGATCATGCTGGTGACGCATGGCGATGCGGTGCTTCTGGGCCGTGCGCCGGGCTGGCCCGAACGGATGTATTCGGTGCTGGCGGGCTTCGTCGAGCCGGGCGAGACCGCCGAGGCGGCGGTGCGCCGCGAGGTGGCCGAGGAGGTCGGCGTGGCGGTGGGGCAAGTCGGCTACGTGGCCAGCCAGCCCTGGCCCTTTCCGGCGTCGCTGATGCTGGGGTTTCACGCCCGTGTGGAGGGGGCGGAGCGTCCCGTCCTGCGCCCCGATCCCGCCGAGATCGCCGCCGCCCAATGGGTGTCGCGGCAGCGGCTGGCGCGGATCTTCGCGCAGGAGGATGCCGAGATCCGCGCGCCGCTCAGGGGCGCGATCGCGCGGCATCTGATGTGGAACTGGCTTGCGGGCCGGATGGATTGACGCGAGAAATGGGCCAACAGGGGCGATCTGGCGTCCCGTGAGACCAAGCGAGGCACAGGCATGGAACTCTCGTCGCAACAGCGGGTCGCGGCCCCGCGCGATTTCGTCTTCGCGCAGGCCAGCGACTTCACCGCTTTCGAACGGCAGGCGCTCCGGCGCGGCATCGAGGTCGAGAGCCGGGGCGGCCCCGAGGCGCTGGGCCGCGGCTGGAGCGCGTCGGTGCCGGTGATGGGGCGCGAGCGCGAGATCGCGGCCGAAATCGTGGGCTATGCCGCGCCCGAGGATTACACCGTGCGCGGTGAAAGCTCGGGCGTCGAGATCCTGGTGCGGGTCGAGACCTTGCCGGAGGAAGAGTTCGGTCATAGCCGGCTCGGTCTGTCGGTGACGCTGGCGCCGCGCTCGATGCCCGGACGACTGGTGCTGCAATCGCTGAAGCTGGCGCGCGGTTCGCTCGAGAGCCGCCTCGCGGGGCGGCTCGAGGGCTATGCGCGCGAGATCGAGGCGCGCTGGGCCCGGCGCGCCGGCTGAGGGCTCAGCCGCGCGGCGCCGGTTCGTGCCGGCGCGGCGCCGCCGGGAACACGCCCATCAGCTTGATGCTGTCGGTGAAGTAATCCAGCTCGTCGAAGGCGAGCTGGACGTTGCGGTCGTCGGGGTGGCCCTCGATCTCGGCATAGAACTGGGTCGCGGTGAACTGGCCGCCAACCATGTAGCTCTCGAGCTTGGTCATGTTGACGCCATTGGTCGCGAAACCGCCCATCGCCTTGTAGAGCGCGGCCGGGATGTTGCGCACCCGGAACACGAAGCTGGTCATCATCCCCGCCTTGCCGCGCCGCTTCAGGTCGGGCTCGCGTGCCATCACGAGAAAGCGGGTGGTGTTGCGCTCGTGATCCTCGATGTGGCGCGCCAGCACGTCGAGACCGTAGATCTCGGCCGCGATCTCCGAGGCCAGCGCGGCGTGGCGCGGATCATTCAGCTCGGCGATGGCGCGGGCAGATCCGGCGGTGTCGGCGCCGGTATGCGGCGTGATCGAATGCTCGCGCAAGAAGCCCCGGCACTGGCCCAGCAGCACGGTGTGGCTGGTCGCGGTCTCGACCTGGGCCAGCCGCGCGCCCTTCACGCCGAGCAGGTTGATATGCACCCGCACGAAGGCCTCGTCGACGATGTGCAGCCCGCTTTCGGGCAGCAGGTGGTGCACGTCGGCGACCCGGCCATAGGTCGAGTTCTCGACCGCGATCATGCCCAGATCGGCGGTGCCCTTGCGCACCGCCTCGATCGCGTCCTCGAAGGTGGTGCAGGGCAGGGGCTCCATGTTCGGACGCGCCTCGGCGCAGGCCTGATGCCCGTAGGCCCCGAGCTCTCCCTGGAATGCGATGCGACCGGCCATGGCGGATCCTCCCCTCAACAGGCGTCCCCATAAGGGCAATTGGTCGCGGGACTACACCTTGCAACCCCGCGCGGGAAGCGGATACATACCCCCGAAACGCCGAACGGAATGGAACGCGACATGTTCGACACGATGACCCTGACCAAGGTCGTTGGCGGCCTCTGCGGCACGCTGCTGGTCTTCCTCCTTGGTGGCTGGGCCGCCGACATCATCTATGGTGGCGGCCATGGTGGTGGTCATGGCGAGGTCGAGCAGGCCTATTCGATCCCGGTCGAGGAGAGCGGGGAAGGCGGCGGCGCCGAGGAAGAGGCCGTGCCCTTCGAAGAAATCTACGCCTCGGCCGATGCCGCCGCCGGCGAAGGCGTCTGGCGCAACTGCCGCTCCTGCCACGCGCTGGAGGACGGCGTGAACGGCACCGGCCCGTCGCTGCACGCGGTGGTCGGTCGCGAGGTCGGCGCCTATCCGGGCTATGACTACTCGGGCGCACTCAAGGCGGTGGCCGATGTCTGGTCGCCCGAGAACCTCGACGGCTTCCTCGCCAACCCGCGCGGCTACGCGCCGGGCACCAAGATGACCTATAACGGCCTCAAGGACGCCGAGGACCGCGCCAATCTGATCGCCTATCTGGCGACGATCGGCAGCTGATCCCGCGCGCAGCCGACGATTGCAGGGCCGTCCCGGGAGGGGCGGCCCTTTTCGCATGGCCGAATTCACGGCGCGACGTGGCGGACACGTGCCGCTCACGCATTCTCGCCTTGAACGTCAGGCGCTTGCGCCGCTAGCCTCGCCCGCAGGCCATCCCCTCGCGAGGAGTGCAAGATGCAAGCGACCCGTCATCCCGCCCGCGCCAGCCGCGCCGCTCTTCACCCGCTGAGCGAGACGCCCTCGTGGATCGCCGGTTCGGCGCTCGTGCTCGCCGCCGTGCTCGCGGCTGCGCCGGTCTTGGCCCAGGAGGGGGTGCAAGCCACGCCGCCCGACACGGTCGAGGCGGCCGGCGACGAGACCGTCATCGAGAGCCATGGCTACA
The DNA here is from genome assembly GCF_900172345.1 of Limimaricola soesokkakensis. GTDB lineage: Bacteria > Pseudomonadota > Alphaproteobacteria > Rhodobacterales > Rhodobacteraceae > Limimaricola > Limimaricola soesokkakensis. The sequence goes on along the minus strand of NZ_FWFY01000004.1, from coordinate 306,058 downwards.
CCAATTTCGGAGAGCTGAAATACGGCCCCGACATCGCGCATCTCGACTACGTCAATCCCGACGCGCCGAAAGGCGGCGAGATCAGCCAGTGGGCGCAGGGCAGCTTCGACAGCTTCAACCAGTATTCGCGGCAAGGCGTGGCCGCGGCGCTGAACACGCTGCCGCATGAGCGGATCATGACCTCGGTGGCCGATGATGCCTACGGGCTTTACTGCTATCTCTGCACGACGCTGGAATACCCGGCGAGCCGCGACTGGGTGATCTTCAACCTGCGCGACGACGTGACATTTGCCGACGGCACGCCGATGACCGCCGAGGATCTGAAGTTCACCAACCAGCTGTTCCTCGAGCAGGGCATCGCCGAGTATCGCGCCGTGGTGCAGAACTTCCTCGAGAGCGTCGAAGTGCTCGATCCCTACCGCATCAAGTTCACCTTCACCGACGAGGCGCCGCGCCGCGACGTCATCGGCTTTGCCGGCTCCACCCTTGCCTTCTCCAAGGCCTGGTTCGAGGAGACCGGCGCACGGATCGACGAAAGCCAGCGCGAGCCGTTCCTCGGCACCGGCCCCTACGAGCTCAAGGATTTCGACATCAACCGGCGCATCACCTACGGCCGGAACGAGAACTTCTGGGGTGCCGATCACCCTCTCAATATCGGCCGCAACAATTTCGACACGATCCGGATCGAGTATTTCGCCGACAGCGCGGCGGCCTTCGAGGGGTTCAAGTCCGGCGAATACACCTTCCGGGTCGAGAACTCGTCCAAGGACTGGGCCACGGGCTATGACTTCCCGGCGATCCAGAAGGGCTGGGTCGTGACGGAGGAGATCCCCGACGGCACCATCGCCGGCGCGCAGGCCTTCATCTTCAACCTCGACGACCCGAAATGGCAGGACCCGCGGGTGCGCGAGGCGATCGGGATGATGTTCAATTTCGAATGGTCGAACGAATCCCTGTTCTACGGCCTCTACGAGCGGGTCGAATCGTTCTGGGAGAATTCCGAGCTCGAAGCGACGGGCACGCCGTCGGAGGCCGAGCGGGCGCTCTTGGAGCCGCTGGTCGAGGAGGGGCTCCTGCCCGAGACCATCCTCACCGAGGAGGCGCGCCGCGCCCCGGTGCTCGACGCCGCCGCGAACACCCCCGACCGCCGCACCTATCGCCGCGCGGGACAGCTCCTCGAGGAGGCGGGCTGGACCATCGGCGATAACGGTCTGCGCCAGAAGGACGGCGAGGTGTTGGAGCTGGTGTTCCTGCAATTCAGCCCGCAATTCGACCGGGTGGTGAATCCGATCATCGAGAATCTCGCGCGGCTCGGCGTGCGCGGCGTGCTGGAGCGGGTCGACACCTCGCAATATGTCGAGCGCACCCGCTCGGGTGATTTCGATCTCGTCAATCACACCTTCTCGATGGGCTTCGAGCCCGGTGTCGGGCTGGAGCAGTGGTACGCCTCGAAGACCGCCGAGGACAGCTCGCGCAACCTGATGCGGCTGCGCAATCCTGCGGTGGACCGGCTGGTGGCCGAGGTGATCGCGGCGCAGTCGCTCGAGGATCTGACTACCGCGACCCATGCGCTCGACCGGGTGCTGCGCGCCGAGATGTTCTGGGTGCCGCAATGGTACAAGGACGTGCACACCGTCGCCTATTTCGACCAGTACCGGCATCCGGAGCCGATGCCGCCCTTCGCGCTGGGCGAGCTGGACTTCTGGTGGTACGACGCCGAGGCCGCAGAAGAACTGCGCGCCGCGGGCGCGCTGCGCTAAGGGAGATCCTCCGACCGCATGGGCGCCTATATCCTCAGACGACTGCTGCTCGTGATCCCGACGCTGCTCGGGATCATGATCATCAACTTCACCCTGGTGCAGTTCGTGCCCGGCGGGCCGATCGAGCAGATCATCGCCCAGATGGAGGGTGGCGGCGACGTGTTCGAGAGCATCGCCGGCGGCGGTGCCGAGGTAAGCCAGGGCGGGGGCGACAGCGATTACATCGGCGCCCGCGGCCTACCGCCCGAGTTCATCGCTGAGCTGGAGCGCGAATTCGGCTTCGACAAGCCCCCGCTCGAGCGCTTCCTCACCATGATGTGGAACTACATGCGCTTCGATTTCGGGGAGAGCTATTTCCGCTCGATCTCGGTGATCGACCTGGTGCTGGAGAAGATGCCGGTCTCGATCACGCTGGGCCTGTGGTCGACGCTGCTGGCCTATGTGATCTCGATCCCGCTGGGTATTCGCAAGGCAGTGCGCGACGGCTCCTCCTTCGACACATGGACCTCCGGCGCGATCATCGTCGGCTACGCCATCCCGGGCTTTCTCTTCGCGATCCTGCTGATCGTGCTCTTCGCGGGCGGCTCCTACTGGCGGATTTTCCCGCTCAGGGGGCTGACCTCGGACAATTGGGAGAGCCTGTCGCTGATCGGCAAGGTGCTCGACTATTTCTGGCACATCGCGCTGCCCGTTTTCGCCTCGACCATCTCGGCCTTCGCGACGCTGACGCTGCTGACCAAGAACTCGTTTCTCGACGAGATCAAGAAGCAGTACGTGATGACAGCACGGGCCAAGGGCCTCAGCGAGCGCAAAGTCCTTTACGGCCACGTGTTCCGAAACGCGATGCTGATCGTGATCTCTGGCTTTCCGGCACTGTTCATCGGCGTGTTCTTCGGCGGCTCGCTGATCATCGAGACGCTGTTCTCGCTCGACGGTCTCGGGCGCCTCGGGTTCGAGGCGGCGGTGGCGCGCGACTACCCGGTGGTGTTCGGCACGCTCTTCGCGTTTTCGCTGCTGGGACTGATCGTCGGCATCGTCACCGACCTCACATATGTGCTGATCGATCCGCGCATCGACTTCGAACGGAGAGGCTGAATGGCGCTGTCGCCGCTCAACGCGCGCCGCTGGCGCAATTTCAAGCGCAATCGCCGGGCGCTTTGGTCGCTGATCATCTTCTCGGTGCTGTTCGGGCTGAGCCTCTTCGCCGAGCTTCTGGCCAACGACAAGCCGCTCCTGGTGAGCTATCGCGGCGAACTCAGGAGCCCGATCCTGAGCTTTTATTCCGAACAGGATTTCGGCGGCGATTTCCCGACCGAGGCGGCCTATTCCGACCCCGAGGTGCAATGCCTCATCGTAACCGGCGGGCTCGTCGACTGCTTCTACGAGCCGACGGCGATCATGGCCGCGGCAGAGGCGGGAGAGCCGCTGCCGCTCGAAGAGAGCGACCCGGCCGATTATGCGAAGGGCTGGATGGTCTGGCCGCCGATTCCCTATTCCTACGACACCATCGTCGACGTGCCGGGCGTCGCCCCCGCGCCGCCCAGCGAGACCAACTGGCTCGGCACCGACGACACCAAGCGCGACGTGGTGGCCCGCGTGATCTACGGCTTCCGGCTCTCGGTGGTCTTCGCGATCATCGTCACGCTGGCCTCGTCGCTGATCGGCATCGTCGCCGGCGCGGTGCAGGGCTATTTCGGCGGCTGGACCGACCTGATCTTCCAGCGGATCATCGAGATCTGGACCGGCACGCCCTCGCTCTACGTGATCATCATCGTCTTCGCGATACTGGGGCGAAGTTTCTGGCTATTGGTGTTCCTTACGGTGCTGTTCGGCTGGCCCGCGCTGGTGGGGGTTGTGCGTGCGGAATTCCTGCGCGCCCGCAATTTCGAATACATCCGCGCCGCCCGGGCGCTGGGCGTCTCGGACAGCAAGATCATGTTCCGCCACATGCTGCCCAACGCCATGGTGGCCACCGTCACGATGCTGCCCTTCCTCGTCACCGGTGCGATCGGCACGCTGGCCGCGCTCGATTTCCTCGGCTTCGGCCTGCCGTCCTCGGCGCCCTCGCTCGGCGAGCTGACGCTTCAGGCCAAGCAGAACCTGCAGGCGCCGTGGCTCGGCTTCACCGCCTTCTTCACCTTCGCGATCATGCTGTCGCTGCTGGTGTTCATCTTCGAGGGCGTGCGCGACGCCTTCGACCCGAGGAAGACCTTCGCATGAGTGACACGATCCTCGACGTCCGGGACCTGCGCGTGAACTTCCGGCAGGACGGGGCGCTGATCCCCGCGGTGCGCGGCGTGTCCTTCCATGTGGGGCGCGGCGAGACCGTGGCGCTGGTCGGCGAGAGCGGATCGGGCAAGTCGGTCACCGCGCTCTCGACCGTTCAGCTCCTGGGCGAGACGGCGCAGGTCTCGGGCTCCGTGAACTACGAGGGCCGCGAGATGGTCGGCGCGCCGGAGGCCGAGCTGCGCCGGGTGCGCGGCAACGACATCTCCTTCATCTTCCAGGAGCCGATGACCTCGCTCAACCCGCTGCACACGCTTGAGCGGCAGCTCTCGGAATCGATCGAGCTGCATCAGGGGCTGCGCGGCGGGGCGGTGCGTGATCGCATCATCGAGCTGCTGAACCGGGTCGGCATCCGCGACCCCGAAACCCGTCTGGGCGCCTATCCGCACCAGCTTTCGGGCGGGCAGCGGCAGCGGGTGATGATCGCCATGGCGCTGGCCAACAATCCTGACCTGCTGATCGCGGACGAGCCCACCACCGCGCTCGACGTGACGATCCAGGCGCAGATCCTCGAACTTCTGGCCGAGCTGAAGCGCGACGGCGCCATGTCGATGCTGTTCATCACCCACGATCTCGGCATCGTGCGCCGTATCGCCGATAGGGTCTGCGTGATGAAGGATGGGGAGATCGTCGAGCAAGGGCCGACGGCCGAGATCTTCGCCAGCCCGAAGCATCCCTACACGCGGATGCTGCTCGAGGCCGAATCCTCCGGCCTGCCGGACCCAGTGCCCGCCAATGCGCCGGTGGTGGCCCGGACCGAAAATCTGAAGATCTGGTTTCCGATCCAGCGCGGTTTGCTGAAGCGGACCGTGGGCCATGTGAAGGCGGTCAACGACGCCACGCTCTCGGTGCGCGCGGGCGAGACCGTGGGCGTGGTGGGCGAGAGCGGCTCGGGCAAGACGACGCTGGCGCTCGCCATGGTGCGGCTGATCGGTTCGGAGGGGCGCATCCTGTTCGACGGGCAGGAGATCCAGGGCCTGTCGCAGCGGCGGATGCGACCGCTGCGCTCGGAGATCCAGATCGTGTTCCAGGATCCGTTCGGCTCGCTTTCACCGCGCATGACCGTCTCGCAGATCATTTCCGAAGGCCTCGGCGTGCACGGTGTCGAGAAGGGCCGCGACCGGCGCGAGATGGTGGCCGAGATCATGGCCGAGGTCGGGCTCGACCCCGCCTCGATGGACCGCTACCCGCACGAATTCTCCGGCGGCCAGCGCCAGCGCATCGCCATCGCTCGCGCGCTGATCCTGCGGCCACGGCTGATCGTGCTCGACGAACCGACCAGCGCGCTCGACATGACGGTGCAGGTGCAGATCGTCGAGCTGCTGCGCGAACTGCAGCGCAAATACGGGCTGGCCTACATCTTCATCAGCCATGACCTGAAGGTAGTGCGGGCGCTCAGCCACAAGGTGATGGTGATGCGCAACGGCGACGTGGTCGAGGCGGGGGCGGCCGAGGAGATCTTCGATGCGCCGGGCAGCGACTACACGCGCGAGCTGATGGCGGCGGCGTTCTGAGCGGCTCCAGCCCGACTGGGAGGCGCAATCATCAGAGACAGGTGCTGGGGCCAGCTATGCCGGCCTTGGCACCTCATCTCCTTCCGAGGCCGGTGTGCGTCCTGCCGGCAGGGGCGAGCATATACCGCAGCGTAGCTTCATGGATTCGGCCCAGAGGGACAGTAGGGCGGCTGAAAAGCGGTGCACGCCTCCTGCACGAACGCGACGCATGAAGCCGATCCAGCGAAGCAGCACGCCTCGATAGCAACAGACGGGACGCCTAGGGCTCGGTTCGGGAAAGGGTACCTGACCGAGGGCGGCAGCGAGCAGGAACAAGGAGTGCCTGATCCCGCCCTCCTGCTCACGTTGCCCAGCCCCTGAATGCAAGACGGCGCCGCGTCCCGTGAGGAACGCGACGCCGATCAGGGACGCCTGAGGGGAGGGACTCAGGACGGCCCGATCATGAAACACATCGCACCGCGCGCCTGCAGGCGGCGGCAGGCCAGATCGGCGGCCTCGTTGGTGAGGCCCATGAAGTTGGCGTCGAAGCCGCCCGACCGCTGGGTCACCCGGCGCAGCGCGCCATCGAGTGCGCCGGGCTCGTTCAGCGCGGTCTGGATCAGTACCCGCTCGGCAGTGCCGCGGCTGTTGTAACGGCCGACATTGATGCCCCAGAGGCGGCCTCCGGAGGTCGAGACGCGGGTTACCACCTCGGGCACCGCCTGCATCCGCGACGCGTCGACCGGCGCGATCGCGGCGGCGGTCATGATCATTTCGGTCGGGCGCGGCTCGGGGCTGATCTCGGGCGCGATGCCGGCCTCGGCAAAGAGTTCGGCGGTTTCGGGAGCCATGTCGCTCAGATCGGTGACCGGGGCCGCCGGAGCGGGGGTGGGCGCAGGGGCCGCCGCGACGGCGACGCGCGCCGGTTCGGCCTCGGGCTGGGCGGCCGCGGCGGGCGCCGAGGAGACCAGAAGCGCCGCGGCGAGCGCATCCTCGATGCCGGTTGCGGTCGCGACCTGCACCGGTGCGGCGGCGCTGCCGGGACGCTGCTGCGGCCGCAGGCTGCGCTTGACCACGCCGCTGACCCGGATCGTGTGCGCGCCGCTGGTGGCGCCAAGCGCCGGGGCGGCCGCGACGAGGCTGGGTGCCGGGGTGGAGGGGGCGCCGGGCTGGCTGGCAAAGCCCTTGTCGAGCAGCTTCATCACCTGCGCGTTGCGGTTCGCGGTCGAGGTGCCGCCGAAGACGGTGGCGATGATCCGGCGGTCGCCGCGCTGCGCCGAGGCCACGAGGTTGTAGCCCGCGGCGTTGGTGAAGCCGGTCTTGATGCCGTCCGCGCCCTTGTAGGCGTCGAGGAAGCGGCGGTTGGTGTTGTTGACCTGCTTCATGCCGGCATCGGCGGTGCGGCGCGAGAACAGGTTATAATATTGCGGGAAGTCGTAGATCATGTGCCGACCGAGCACGGTCATGTCGCGCGCCGTCGACAGGTGGCCGTTGGCGGTCAGCCCGTGCTGGTTCACGAAGGTCGTGTTGCGCATGCCCATGGCCTGGGCGGTGGCGTTCATGCGCTTGGCGAAGGCCTCTTCGCTGCCGGAGATGGCGAAGCCGATCGCGGTGGCGGCGTCGTTGGCCGACTTCACCGCGGCGGCACGCAGCAGGTAGCGGAACTTGATCTTCTGGCCGGTGCGCAGGCCGAGCTTCGAGGGCGGCTGCGCCGCGGCCTGGGCCGGGATGGTGACCTCGGAATCGAGGCCGATCTCGCCGCGCTGGATCGCCTGGAATGCGATGTAGAGGGTCATCATCTTGGTCAAAGAGGCGGGATGCAGACGTGTATCCGCGTTTTCCTCGTGGATGACGGCCCCGGTCTTGGCGTCCACGACCATCGCCGCGTAGGGCGCAGCGACCGCGCCGGTGGCGATGGTGATACCCGCCATGAGTGTGGTGACTAGAAACAGCCCGATCCGGGCCGTCCGCAACAGACGACTGCTCACGTGGATTGCCCTTTGTTTTGCCTCGTGGGTGCCGGTTTGTAGAGTGGGCACCTCATCATTGCCTCAAAAGGTAACACAAACGTTGCGTCACAAAAAGAGACTAATTTCCAATTGGTTTGCTTGCTAAGTTGAGGCAACACCCTAAGCGGGGGCCGACTCGCCCTATGCGGAAGACCGCCTTTGAAGACAGGCGCATAACGGGCGGGGGCGGCAACGAAGCGTGGCGCGAAAGTCGCAGGCAAGCGCGACGGTGACCTTCTCAGAGACCGATCTGTGCAACCATGGCGGGCAATCCCGCGAGGTTGTCGAGCTGACGGAATCGCGGATGCGCCAGCGGCGCCTCGGCCTGCTCCAGCTCCCAAGTGGTCTCGAACGGCACATGCACGCCCCAGCCCCCGGCCTCGAGCACTGGGATCACGTCGGATTTGAGCGAGTTTCCCACCATCACCGCCTGGTCCGGGATGATGCCGTGCCGCGCGAAGATCGCGGCATAGACCGGCGCGGTCTTGTCCGAGACGATCTCCACCGCCTCGAACATCTCGCCCAAGCCCGACTGGGCCAGCTTGCGCTCCTGGTCGAGCAGGTCGCCCTTGGTGACCAGCATCAGCCGCGCCTCGCCGGCAAGCGCCTGCACCGCCCGCTCGACGCCGGGCAGCAATTCGATCGGATGCGCCAGCATCTCGCGCCCCATCTCCATGATCTCGCCGATGGCGCTGGCGGGCACGCGCGCCGCGCTGACCTCGATCGCGGTCTCGATCATCGAAAGCACGAATCCCTTCACCCCGAAGCCGTAGCGCCCGAGATTGCGCCTTTCCGCCGCGAGTAGCCGCTCGCGCAGGTGATCCTCGCCGGCGTGATCGCGCAGCAGCTCGACGAAACGCGATTGGGTGGAGCGAAAGAAACGCTCGTTGTGCCAAAGCGTGTCATCGGCGTCGAAGGCGATGGTCCAGCGATCCGGCATTTGCGGTACACTCCAGGGCGAGGCCGGGCTTTTCACCGCGGCCGGGGCGCTTATATAACGGAGCCAGAGCGAGAATGGCAACGAGACGCGGGACCCATGCCGAGATGGCCGGAGAGCGGATGAGGATGCAGGACGCGAGGATCGTGATGGCGGGACGCGACGACGGAGAGGATGATGGCCTCACCGGCGTGAAGGTCGAGACACGCCCCAAGACCAAGCGGCCGCCGCTCTACAAGGTGCTGATTCTCAACGACGACTACACGCCGATGGAATTCGTCGTGCATGTGCTCGAGCGGTTCTTCGGGCTGAGCCACGCGCAGGCCTTCGAGATCATGCTCACCGTGCACAAGAAGGGGCTCGCCGTGGTTGGCGTGTTCTCCTACGAGATCGCGGAAACCAAGGTGGCGCAGGTGATGGATTTCGCGCAGCGCCACCAGCACCCGTTGCAATGCACGATGGAAAGGGAATAGGGGCCCCGATGCCCCAGTCCTTCCCCCTGTCCCCGGAGTGCCCATGGCCGATCCCCGCCTGACCACCGCGATCGAGAGCGGCGCCCTCGTTCTGCCCGAGGGCGAGATCGTCGCGCTGCGCCCCGCCGCCGGCACCGATCTCTCGGCGCTGCCCAAGGACCGCACCCGCATCGCGCATGGCTTCCGCCCCGACATCGACGCATGGGAGGCGCAGGGCTGGACCGTGGCCGAGCCCGTGCCCGCCGCCGCCGCCGTGGTCTTCGTGCCGCGCGCCAAGCCGCTGGCCCGCGCGATGATCGCGCAGGCGGCGCGGCTGGCGCCGATGGTGATCGTCGATGGCCAGAAGACCGATGGCGTCGACAGCCTGTGGCGCGAGATGCGCACCCGCGTCGGCGACCTGCCCTGCATCACCCGCGCCCATGGCCGGCTGTTCTGGTTCGATTCGAGCAATGTCGACGTCACGGATTGGGAGGCGCCCGCACCGGCGGAGGTCGAGAGCGGCTTCGTCACCCAATGGGGCGCCTTCTCGGCCGATGGGCCCGATCGCGGCTCGCAGCTTCTGGCGCAGGCGCTGCCGCAGAAGCTGCCCGCCCGCATGGCGGATCTCGGCGCAGGCTGGGGCTATCTCTCGCGCCACGTCCTTGAGCGCGACGGGGTGAAGAGCCTCGACCTGATCGAGGCCGAGCAGCTGGCGCTCGACTGCGCCCGGCGCAACGTCACCGATCCGCGCGCGTCCTTCCACTGGGCCGATGCGACGCACTTCAGGCCCGATCATCTCTATGATGGCGTCGTGTCGAACCCGCCTTTCCACACCGGGCGCGCCGCCGATCCGGCGCTGGGCCGTGCCTTCATCGCGGCGGCGGCGCGGATGCTGGCCCCGTCGGGGCAGCTGTGGATGGTCGCGAACCGGCACCTGCCCTATGAGGCGAGCCTGCGCGAGAGCTTCCGCAGCGTCGAGGAGATCGGCGGTGACGGCGCCTTCAAGCTGTTCCACGCGATCCGCCCGACCAAGCCCACCGACAAGAAACCCCGCTGACACCTTCCTTTCACCGGAGACCGTCATGAGCTTTTCCATCGCCGGCAAGACCGCGATCGTGACCGGGGCCGCGCATGGCGTCGGCCTCGCCATCGCCCGCGCCATGGTCGAGGCGGGGGCCAACGTGGTCTTCGTCGACCGCGACGAGGCCGCGCTCGAGCGCGAGACATCGGTGCTGCGCGAGGCCGATGGGCCGGTGCGGCATTTCGCGGGCGACCTACGCGAGCGGCTGACCATCACCAACCTGCTGTCCTTCACCATCGACGCCTTCGACCGGATCGACATCGTCGTCAACGCGGCGCGGCAGGTGCGGGTCACCGATCCGTTCGATGCCGAGGATGATTCGGTCGAGCGGCTGCTCGACCAGAACCTGATGTCGGCGCTGAGGCTGAGCCAGGCCGCCGCCAAGCGGATGATCAAGCAGGCCGATCCCGAGAGCGACGCGCCGCTGGGCTCGATCATCAATCTCAGCTCGATCGCGGCGCGGCTGACGCACCCGCAGCTGCTGGGCTACTCGGTGAGTTGCGCCGCGCTCGACCAGATGACCCGCTCGATGGCGGTGGCGCTGGCCTCCAAGCGGATCCGCGTCAACGCGGTGGCCTTCGGCTCGGTGATGAGCGCCTCGCTCAAGCATTCGCTGTCGGACCACGAGGAGATCCGCGAGGCGATCTTGCAATGTACGCCGCTTGGGCGCATCGCCAGCGCCAGCGAGGTGTCGGATGCGGTGCAGTATCTCGCCTCCGACGCCTCGGCCTTCGTTACCGGACAGGTGATCACCGTCGATGGCGGCCGCAGCCTGATCGATCCCAGCCACGTGGCGGCGCATTAGGCGCCGCCCCGGCGGTCACTGCGGGTAGCGCGCCACGCATTGCGCCCGCGCCGCCGCCTCGGCCCGGGCCAGCGCCTCGCGCCGCGCCAGAAGCTGGTCGAGCTTCACCTTCTCGGCTTCGATGTCGAGCGTCACCGGCACCCGCACCTCGTCGGTCACGACCCGGTCGCAGAACCGACGGCCGATCGTGCCGTCTGCACGGCGGAAGTCGCAGAGCTGGCGGCGGGTGCGCAATTCCTCGCGCTCCTCGATGCCATAGCCGCGCGCGACATTGCCGCGGGTCTCGGCGATCAGCGCGTCGATCACCCGGCCCTCGCGGCTGACCGAGGAAAGGCAGCTCTCGCGCGGGGTGGCGCAGGCGGCGAGGGCGAGGGGCAGGACGAGCAGCAGGGCGGGACGCATCGGTGAACTCCGGTCGAATCGGTCAGGGCCAGCGGGTCGCATGGCGGGCCGCTGGAGAGGATGCTAGACCGGGCCGATATTCAATAGCAGGGGGCGCGCATGACCTCGGACAGCATGAAGAGCGAAAAAACCGAGGCCGCCGGCTGGTTTCGCGAGCTTCGCGACGAGATCGTCGCCGCCTTCGAGGCGCTCGAGCAGGCGCAGACCGACGGTCCGCTCTCCGAGCGGGCGCCGGGCCGGTTCGAGGTGACGCCCACCAAGCGCAGCGGCGATGATGGCGAGGATGCGGGCGGCGGGCTAATGAGCGTGATGCGCGGCGGCCGGGTGTTCGAGAAGGTCGGCGTCAATATCTCGACCGTGCATGGCACGCTGGGGCAGGCGGCGCAGGCCTCGATGGCGGCGCGCGGCGTGCCCGGCATCGAAAAGGACGCGCGGTTCTGGGCGAGTGGCATCAGTCTCGTGGCCCACATGCAGAACCCGCATGCGCCCGCCGTCCACATGAACACGCGCATGTTCTGGACCCCGGGGGCCTGGTGGTTCGGCGGCGGCGCCGATCTCAACCCCTGCATCGAATACGCGGAGGACACCGCGCATTTCCACGATACGCTGAAGCGCCATCTCGATCCGCACGGAACCGACCTCTATCCTGCGCTCAAAGCTTGGGCCGACGAGTATTTCTATATCCCGCACCGCAAGCGCGCGCGCGGCGTCGGCGGCGTCTTCATGGATGACCGCTGCACCGGCGACTGGCGCGCCGATTTCGCGCTGACCCGGGATATCGGCCGCGCCTTCCTGCCGGCTTGGCTGCCGCTCGCGGAAAAGCGGCGCGGCATGGCATGGGGCGAGGCCGAGAAGGAGGCCCAGCTTCTGCATCGCGGTCTCTACGCAGAATACAACCTCGTCTACGACCGCGGCACCAAGTTCGGACTGGCCACCGGCCACGATCCGGACGCGGTGCTGATGAGCCTGCCGCCGCTCGCGAAATGGACCTGAAGTTCCTCTGATCTTCCAAGGGCTTTGACCCGCGCCCGCCGCCGGTGTCTTATGATCCGGCAAGCAGCGGGAGGAGCCGATGACGCCTGTCGAGAAGCCGGTGACGGAGGGGCGGCGCGAATTCAGCTCCGCCGAGATGGGCGCGCTGGCGCATCTGTGGCGCGGCGAGGTCTATCGCTCGACGATCTGGCGCACCCGGCTCGACACCACCACCAACTGGGCCGTGGTCACGCTCGGCATCGCGCTGTCGATCGCCTTCGCCTCGCGAGAGGCGTCGCCCCTGCCGCTGGTGCTGGTCGGCATCCTGATCCTGTTCTTCCTGATGCTGGAGGCGCGGCGCTACCGTTACTTCAACGTCTGGCGCGCGCGCTGCCGCTGGCTCGAGACGCATTTCTACGCGCCGATGCTGCAGGACGGCAATCTGCGGCTGGGCGAGGGCTGGCAGAAGGAGCTGGCCGAGGATTACTGGGTCCCGCGCTACCACGTCTCGTTCCGCGTCTCGGTCGGGCGGCGGATCCGGCGCAACTACCTGTGGATCCTGCTGATCCAGACCGCCGCCTATATCGGCAAGCTGATCGTGCACCCGAGCCCGGTCGAGAATTTCGAGATGTTCGTGGACCGAGCTGCAATCGGGCCGGTGCCGGGGCTCGTGGTGCTGGCGATGGGCGCGGTCTATGTCGTGGCCTGGGCCGGCTGGGCGCTGCAGAGCTGGTTGCATGACCGGCGGCGCTGGGGCTCGACCCAGCGCCCGACCGGCATGGGGTGAGCGCGCGTCAGCGCGTCTCGCGCAGCGTCTCGATCATTAGCGCCACGTTCTCGGGATCGGCATCGGGCGTGATGCCATGGCCGAGGTTGAACACGTGCGGCCCCTTCGAGAGCGCGTCGCGGATGCGCCGCGTCTCGTCGATCAACTCCTGCCCGCCGCTGACCATGTGACGGCTGGCGAGGTTGCCCTGAACGCAGGCGATCGGCTGCACGTGCTCGGCCGCCCATTCCGGGCTCACCCCGTCATCGAGCGCGATGCAATCGGCGCCGATGGCGCGGGCGGCGTCGGTGAAGCGTTCGCCGGCACCGCGCGGGAAGGCGATCACCGGCAGGCCGGGGTGGCGCGCTTTGAGCGCGGCGGTGATCCGCGCCATCGGCGCGATCGAGTAACGGTCGAGATCGTCGCCCTTGAGCGATCCGGCCCAGCTGTCGAAGATCTTCACCACCTCGGCCCCGGCCGCGACCTGCGCCGAGAGATACTCGATCGTCGCTTCGGTGATCCGGTCGATCAGCGCCTCGAACTCGGCCCGGTTCTCGTCCTTGAGCGCATGCGCCGGGTCCTGATCCGGCGTGCCGCGTCCGGCGATCATGTAGGTGGCCACGGTCCAGGGCGCGCCGGCAAAGCCGATCAGCGCCGTCTCGGAGGGCAGCTCGCGCGCGAGGATCTTCACCGTCTCATAGACCGGGGCGAGGTGGTCGTGAATCGCGTCGGCTGGTTTCAGCGCCGCGACGCCGCCCGCTTCGGTGATCGGCGACAGCCGCGGTCCCTCGCCGGTGACGAACCACAGATCGAGGCCCAGCGCCTGCGGCACCAGCAGGATGTCGGCAAACAGGATCGCCGCGTCGAAGCCGTAGCGGCGGATCGGCTGCAGCGTCACCTCTGCCGCGAGCTCGGGGTTGTAGCACAAGGACAGGAAGTCGCCCGCCTTGGCGCGAGTGGCGCGGTATTCGGGCAGATAGCGCCCGGCCTGCCGCATCATCCAGATCGGTGGCACGGGCAGTGTCTCGCCCGCGAGGGCGCGCAGCAGCAGCTTCGACGGGGGGGTGTGGGCAATGCTCATGCCACCTCGTCCCGCCGACACGGCCCAAAGTCAAGCGGCACGGCGCCGGGCGCGGCAGGCGGTCGCGGTTGCCGCGCGGTGCGGGCGCGCGTAGAGACAAAGGCATGACCCGCGATCTTCCCACCCCCGCCCAACCGCTACGCATCGGCACCCGCGGCTCGCCGCTGGCGCTGGCGCAGGCCAATGAGACGCGAGAATTGCTGGCCCGTGCCTGGGACCTGCCCTTCGAGGCCTTCGAGGTGGTGATCATCCGCACCACCGGCGACCGGGTGATCGACCGGCCGCTGAGCCAGATCGGCGGCAAGGGGCTGTTCACCAAAGAGATCGAGGAAAGCCTCTCCGCGGGCGGCATCGACATCGCCGTGCATTCGATGAAGGACATGCCGGTTGAGCAACCGGCGGGGCTGGTGCTCGACGGCTATCTGGAGCGCGAGGACCCGCGCGACGCCTTCGTCAGCCTTGCCCATGCCGCGATTCCCGACCTGCCCGAGGGCACGGTGGTCGGCACCTCGAGCCTGCGCCGCAAGTCTCAGATCCTCGCGCGGCGGCCCGATCTGCGGGTCGTGGAGTTCCGCGGCAACGTGCAGACCCGGCTGCAAAAGCTGGAGGACAAGGTGGCCGAGGCGACCTTTCTCGCCATGGCGGGGCTGAACCGGCTCGGCATGTCGGGAGAGGTGCCGGCGCGGGCCATCTCCGAGGACGAGATGCTGCCCGCTATCGCGCAAGGCGCGATCGGCATCGAGCGGCGCGGCGCCGACACCCGCGTCGCGGCGCTCCTGGAGCCGATCCATCACGAGGAGACGGCGCGGCGGCTCGCCTGCGAGCGCGCTTTCCTTGCCGCGCTCGACGGCTCCTGCCAGACGCCGATCGCCGGCCTCGCGGAGATCGCCGAGGGCCGGTTGCGGTTCCGGGGCGAGATCCTGCGCCCCGACGGCTCCGAAGTGCTGCTGGAATCCGGCGAGGCGGCGATCGCCGACGGCGCGGCGCTGGGCCACGAGCTGGGCGAAACCCTGCGTCGCATCGCCGGTCCGGGCTTTTTCACGCTCTGAGAGCCGCGCCGCGCGCCGTTCGGGCACAAGGCGCGGCGCCGGTTCACTCCATCATCATGCCCATCTCGGCATCGGTGGTGAACAGGTAGTCGTCGCCGCCCGCGTTCTGGTGGCAGGCGATGCAGCCGGCTTCGGCGTTCTTGCCGACCAGACCGGCCAGCGCCATGCCGTCCGGGCTTTGGTCGAGCGAGCCGTCGGGCAGGTACTTGGCATAGAACCAGTTGCCGGTCTCGTCGTCATAGCCCGCCTCGCGCTGGAACATGATCGTCAGCGCGCCCAGATGCTCGGCCGGAGCGCCCAGGACCTCGTCGACCGACACGCCCTCGGGGCCGTAGTTGCGCTTGACCACCAGCGCCCCCTCATGGCCGTCGATCGTGGCGGTGGTGTAGAATGTCTCCAGCATCATCCCGTGCGGATCGGTGCCCGGATAGGGAAACGACATGATCGCGCCATCCCCCGCGAGGTGCTGATCCGTCATCGCCTGCCAGACCTGCTGCGCATAGGCCTGATCCTCCTCGCCGCCGAACATCGGCGCGTCCTGCGCCAGCGCCACGCCGGCCAGTCCCAGCCCAAGCGCCGCCCCGGTGATAAACTTCATCGCCATCGTACCCTCCCTGAATGTCACGTGGGATAAGCCTACGCCCTTGCAGGAAAGTTGCGGGGTCACGACGACTCACGACTGCGCGACGCTTTGTAACTTTCGGACACGTGCCGTTGAGAGCCATCCTCGCGAAACCGTGCTAGGATCGCCCCATCCGGATGACCCCGCCGCGGCGCATCCGGTCCCGGCGGGGCCGTCCCTTGGCGATCAAGGAGGACGGCATCATGGCGAAGACCGACGGCCATGTCGACAAGACCATCGGCAACCCGCTCAGCTGGGCGGGGCATGTTCTGAACGCGGGCACGCACCATCTGGGCGAGGGCGCGCGCGAAACCATCGGGCGCGACACCGCGCCGATCAAGCTGCGTCGCATCGAGACCGAGGATCTCAAGGCGGCGCTGCGCGCGGGATACGAGGATTTCAAGGCGTTCCGATCGGACGTGATCTTCCTGTGCGTGGTCTACCCGCTGGCGGGGCTGGTGCTGATCCGCTTCGCGATGAACGAGAACCTCTTGCCGCTGCTGGTGCCGCTGATCACCGGCTTCGCGCTTCTGGGGCCGGTGGCCGCGGTCGGGCTCTACGAGATGAGCCGCAGGCGCGAGGCGGGCGGGCATCCAACCTGGGGTGCCGCCTTCAAGGTGATCGAATCGCCATCGGCAATCGCGATCCTGACTCTCGGCGTGCTGTTCGTGGCGATCTTCGCCGCCTGGATGCTGCTGGCCTGGAGCGTCTACGCGCTGACGCTGGGACCCGAGCCGCCGGTTTCCGCGATGGCCTTCATCAACGACACGCTGACCACCGGGGCCGGCTGGGCGATGATCGTGGTTGGCACCGGCATCGGCTTCGTGCTTGCCGCGACGGTGCTGGTGATCGGGGTGATCTCCTTTCCGCTGCTGCTCGACCGGCATGTCGGGGTGCGCCGCGCGGTGAAGGCCTCGGCCCGTCTGGCGGCCGAGAACCCGCGCACCGTGGCGCTGTGGGGCGCGATCGTCGTGGTCGGGCTCGGCGCCGGCATGGCGACGCTGATGGTCGGGCTGGTCTTCGTGCTGCCGATCCTCGGCCATGCCACCTGGCACCTCTACCGCCGCGCGGTCGAGCCCGCCTGAATCGGCGCGCGGGCCCAACGCCCGCGCCTGCCTCTCACCCTTCGAGGATCGCCACCGCCTCGAAGGGGCGCAGTTCCGCCGTGCCGTCCAGCGCGTCACGGCCGGGATAGTTGGCGCTGATCGCGCGTCCTGAAATGGCGAGGCCCCGGGGCACATCCACCGTCACCACCTCGCCGGTGAAATTGGCCAGCACTGCGATCCGCGCGTCCTCGTGCTGCCGGACATAGGCCATGACCTTGGGATGGTCCTGCAGATAGGGGGTGAAGCTGCCCTCGCGCATCACCGCCAACTCGCGACGCAGCCGGGCCAGTTCGCAGTAATGCGCGAAGATGCCGTCGGGCCTCGCCCGGTCGGCGGCTACGTTGATCTCGCGGTGGTTCGGGTTCACCTCGATCCACGGCTCGCCGCTGGTAAAGCCCGCCTGCGGCCCGTCGGTCCACTGCATCGGTGTGCGTGCGTTGTCGCGACCGTTCGAGTTGGCCCCGGCGAGGAAATCACCCGGCGTGACCCCGGCGGCGGTCTGGATCTTGTGAAAGTTCAGCGTCTCGATATCGCGGAACTGGCTGATATCGGTGAAGGCGATGTTGGTCATGCCGATCTCTTCGCCCTGATAGATGTAGGGCGTGCCCTTCATCATGTGCAGCACCGTGGCGAGCATCTTGGCCGAGACCACGCGAAAGCGTCCGTCATCGCCGTATTTCGACACCGCGCGCGGCAGGTCGTGATTGCTCCAGAACAGCGAGTTCCAGCCGTCATCCGCGAGTGCCAGCTGCCATTCGGCCAGCACCTGCTTGAGCCCCACGAGATCGAAGGGCTTGGGCTTCCACTTGCCATGCACCTCGTCCCACCCCTGCACTATATGCGCGAACTGGAACACCATCGACAATTCGCCCGCGTCGCGGCCCGAATAGAGCAGCGCGCCCTCGGTGGTGGCGCTCCAGGCTTCGCCCACGGTGACGACGTCGCGGCCCTTGAGCGTGGCGTCGTGCATCTCGCGCAGGAACGGGTGCAGGTCAGGTCCGTCGGCGGTGATGCTGGCATCGGGGTCCTTGCCGATCAGGTCGATCACATCCATGCGAAAGCCCGCGACACCCCGGTCCAGCCACCAGTTCATCATCTCGTAGATCGCGCGGCGCAGCTCGGGGTTCTGCCAGTTCAGATCGGGCTGCCTGCGGTCGAACAGGTGCAGGTAATACTGCCCCGTGCGCTCGTCATAGCTCCAGGCCGGGCCGCCGAAATTCGACTGCAGATCGTTGGGCGCGCCGCCATTCGGGGCCGGATCGCGCCAGACATAATAGTCGCGGTAGGGATTGTCGCGGCTCCGGCGCGCCTCCTGGAACCAGTGATGCTCGTCCGAGGAGTGGTTCACCACGAGATCCATGACGATGCCGATGCCGCGCGATTTCGCCTCGGCGATGAGCCGGTCCATATCGGCCAGCGTGCCGAATTCCGGTGCGATGTCGCGGTAGTCCGAGATGTCGTAGCCGTTATCGGCCATCGGGCTGCGATAGACCGGCGAGAGCCAGACGAAGCCGATGCCGAGATCGGCGAGGTGGTCGAGCCGCGAGATGATGCCGGGAATGTCGCCGATGCCGTCGCCGTCGCTGTCGCAGAAGCTGCGCGGATAGATCTGGTAGGCGGTGGCGGCGTGCCACCAGGGAGCTGTCTGGGTCATCGCGGCAATCCTCGGCTGGCTGCCACCCACCCTCGCCAGCGGCAGGGCCGGGCGCAAGCCCCCGGGGCCGAGGCGAAGGCGCGCCCGGACCGGTGGCGCGGGACCCGACGCTCCACGTGAAACGCTCGCGTCGTTGGGCTAGGCGGCGCGCATTGCGGCCCCCCGGTGGCACCGCTAGCCTGCGCGGCGCAATCATCGGGGGAGGGGCATGATGGAAGAGGCAAGGGCGCAGGCGCCGCTAGTGGGGCTCAGGGTGGTCGAGCTGGCGCGAATCCTCGCCGGGCCATGGGCGGGTCAGGTGCTGGCCGATCTCGGTGCCGAGGTGATCAAGGTCGAGGCCCCCGAGGGCGACGACACCCGCCGCTGGGGCCCGCCCTGGATCGAGACCGATGGCGACCGCTCGGCCGCCTATTTCCATGCCTGCAACCGCGGCAAGAAAAGCGTCACTGCCGATTTCCGCACCCCCGAGGGGCTGGCGCTCACCCGCGCGCTGATCGCGGGCGCCGACGTGGTGATCGAGAACTTCAAGGTCGGCGGGCTGGCGCGGTACGGGCTCGACTATGACAGCCTGAAGGCCGAGAACCCGGCGCTGGTCTATTGCTCGATCACCGGCTTCGGGCAGGACGGACCCTATGCGAACCGCGCAGGCTACGACTTTCTGATCCAGGGCATGTCGGGGATCATGGACCTGACCGGCGCCCCGGATGGCGAGCCGCAGAAGATCGGCGTCGCCTTCACCGACATTTTTACCGGCCTCTATTCGGTCATCGCGATCCAGGCGGCGCTGGCGGCGCGCGAGAAGACGGGCAGGGGCCAGCATATCGACATGGCTTTGATGGATTGCGCCACCGGCGTTCTGGCCAACCAGGCAATGAACTTCTTCGCCACCGGCACGCCCCCGCGCCGCCTCGGCAACGCCCACCCCAACATCGCGCCCTATCAGGTGTTCTCGGCCAAGGATGGAGACCTGATCCTTGCGGTGGGCAATGACGGGCAGTTCGCCCGTGCCTGCGGGGTGCTGGGCCTCGACGGTCTGGCCGATGATCCGCGCTTCGCCACCAATGGCGCGCGGGTGGCCAATCGGGCGGCCCTGACCGAGGCGATGGGCGCGGCCTTCGCATCCTGGGGCCGCGACGCGGTGCTGGCCGCGCTCGAGGCGGCCACGGTGCCGGCCGGTCCGATCAACCGGGTGGATCAGGTCTTCGACGACCCGCAGGTGATCGCCCGGGGGCTGCGGATCGACCCCGAGGGCGTGCCCGGCCTGCGCAGCCCGATCCGGTTCTCCGAAAGCCCGCTCTCGCTCGACCGCCGCGCGCCGCGCCTGGGTGAGCATGACCCGCAGGACACGCCCGGCGCCGCAGGCTGATCGCGGGCCGGGCATGGACTGGCGGCGCGGCGGGGCCGGGGGGTAGGACTGGAGCGAGCCCCCGGAGACCCCATGCGCCCCCTGATCCTTGCCCTGTTCGCCCTCATTGCCGCGCCCGTTTCTGCCGAGACCCTCGGTTGGGGACGGATCTTCTCCAACGACTATATCGGCGACGGCCACGACCGCTGGCGCTCGGGGGCTTTGGCGCTGAGCCGTGTGTCGGGGGCAGGCTGGGACGGCGCGCCGTCCGCCATGCCGGACGCGCTGGTCGAGTTGCGGTTTCGCACCGAGATCCTCGCGCCCGCGCGAACCCGTGCCGGTCGCGACGATCGGCCCTATGCCGGCGTGATCGCTCTCGGCGGCTTTCTGCACCAGTCCATCGGCCCCGTCGAAGGGGCCTTCGGCGGCGAGATCCTTGCCATGGGGCCATCGACCGGCCTCTCCGGTTTCCAGGAACGGGCGCATGAAATCCTCGGCTTCGATCCGCCGCGCGGCACAAATCGGCAGATGGAGGATGCGCTGCACCTGCAGGCGCGCAGCGAGGCGGTGCTGCCGCTGCGGCCCGCGGCGCGGCTGAGCCTGCGCCCTTTCCTCGCCGCCGAGGCGGGCGCCGAGGAGATGCTGCGCGCCGGGATCGACGCGATCTGGGGCGGCATCGGCCATGGCGATTTGTGGCTGCGCGATCCGGTCACCGGCCAGCCCTATCGCGGCATCGAGGCCGAGACGACCGGCCTCGCGCTGGTCGCGGGCGCGGATGCCGCTTGGCTGGGCGACTGCGTGTTCCTGCCCGGCCGCGAGCCACTCGACCGCCGCCGCGCCCGGATCGGGCTGCATTGGCAGCCGGGGCCGGAGGTGCGGCTCTTCTACGGGTTGAGCTGGCTTTCCAAGGAGTTCGAGGGGCAGCATGAGAGTCAGGTCCTGGGTTCTCTGAAACTCGAATTCGGCTACTAGGGCGGGGCGGTTGACTCCGCGCGTTCGGACTGTATAAGCCGCCCGTCCCGGGTCCTCGCGTCCCGGGTCTTTCATTGGTGTTGGCGGACCCCGCGAGGGGATCCCTGTCGGGAGGCGGCCCATGGCCGTCCCAGAGGACAACGCCCTTCGAGACATGGCCCGCGAGGGCCGACAGAAGGAGATCAGAGAGTGACCAAACGCACCTCTGCCAAGTACAAGATCGACCGCCGCATGGGCGAAAACATCTGGGGCCGTCCGAAGTCCCCGGTGAACCGTCGCGAATACGGCCCCGGCCAGCACGGCCAGCGCCGCAAGCAGAAGCTGTCGGATTTCGGCATCCAGCTGCGCGCCAAGCAGAAGCTCAAGGGCTACTACGGCGACCTGACCGAGAAGCAGTTCCGTCGCATCTATGGCGAAGCCGAGCGCGTCAAGGGCGACACCGGTGAGAACCTGATCGGCCTGCTCGAGCGCCGCCTCGATGCCGTCGTGTACCGCGCCAAGTTCGTGCCGACCGTCTTCGCCGCCCGCCAGTTCGTGAACCACGGCCACGTGACCGTGAACGGCAAGCGCGTGAACATCCCCTCCTACCGCGTCAAGGAAGGCGACGTCATCGCCGTCCGCGACAAGTCCAAGCAGCTCGCCGTGGTGCTGGAAGCCGTCCAGCTGCCCGAGCGCGACACCCCGGACTACCTCGAGGTGGACCACTCCAAGATGACCGCGACCTTCGTGCGCACCCCGGCGCTGGGCGACGTGCCCTACCCGGTGATGATGGAGCCGAACCTCGTCGTCGAATTCTACGCCAAGAACTGATCCGAAAAAACGGATCGAGGGACAGGGGGCCGCGCGGGAGACTGCGCGGCCCTTTTCCATTGCAGATGCGCCCTCGCTCAGCTCTCCAGTCGGCCCAGCCGCTGATGCCCGGCCCAGACCCGCAACGCCTCGAACCGCGCGGCGTTGTCCTCGGGAAGATCCAGATGCGGCAGGTCCGAGATCAGGTCGTAGAACCGGTCCTCGACCTCCGGACCCTGCGCTGCCGCGTCCCGCGCCATCCGCACCAGCGCCTCCGGCAGACGCCTCTCGGCCCGGCCATGGCTGTAATAAAGCGCGAAGGGAGCCGAGTTCAGCCCCGCCACGATATCGGCCAGCCGCCCGAAGAGCGGCGCGACCTCGGCGCCCTTGGGCTGGCTGTGCAGCAGCGCCGCGAAGGCCCGACCCAGCTGCACCGTCTGCACCGTCGACAGGATGAAGCTCACCGCCAGCGTCAGCACCACCATGCCGTTGACCCCGGCAAGCACTTGCACCGCGTTCCAGAAGGTGTCGCCGGGCCGGGTGATCGCGCCGCCCAGCGTCGAGAGCAGGTGCCCGGCATGGGCAGCGGCATCCCAGAACCCGGCCTCTTCGGCCGACTGCGTCAGCACCACCGCGTGGCGCGGTGCCGAAAGGAAGATATGAGTCCAGCCCAGCGCCGTGCCGACGACCCAGAATCCCGCGACGAGGACCATCACGATCACGCCGCTCATCCGTGCCAGCACCCGGGCCGGGCGGTGCCGGGTGATCCGGCGCAGCAGCGCGAAGATCCCCCGGGCCAGCCGCTCCGACAGGATCACCCGCGGCGCCGCGCCGATGGTGGCAAGGAGGAAATCGATCGAGACCAGCGTGAGGATCGCGATCCCGGCGGCGAGGTGCAGGGGCTGTTCCATGGCTTCTCACATAGCGGCATACCGCCGGCGGGCGAGGGGAGGCGGCTTGCATGACGCTGGAAACCATCCGCCGCCCCGGCTATGGAGGCCCGGTTCGAAGGAGCGCAGAGATGAGCATCACCCCGCAGCCCGGCATCATGGACATCGCCCTCTATGTGGGCGGGCAGAGCAAGCTCGAGGGGCATTCCAGCCCGCTCAAGCTGTCGTCCAACGAGAACCCCTATGGTCCCAGCCGCCACGCCGTGGCGGCGCTGGAGGGCTCGGCCGCGACGCTGCATCTCTATCCCCCGACCGACCACGCGGATCTGCGCGCCGCAATCGCCGAGATCCACGGGCTCGACGCGGAGCGCATTATCTGCGGCGCCGGTTCGGACGAGGTGCTGCAGTTTCTCGCGCAGTGCTATGCCGGCCCCGGCGACGAGGTGATCCACACCGAGCACGGCTTCGCCATGTACCCGATCCTCGCCCGCGCCGCCGGCGCGACGCCGGTCGAGGTGCGCGAGCGTGACCGGGTCGTCGATACCGACGCGATCCTCGCCGCCTGCACCGAACGCACCCGGTTGATCTACCTCACCAACCCGGGCAACCCGACCGGCACGATGATCCCGGTCGAGGCGGTCGCGCGCCTTGCCGACGCGATCCCCGATCACGTCATCCTCGTGCTCGACGGCGCCTATGTCGAATTCGCCGAGGGCTATGATGGCGGCGCGAAGCTGGTGGAGAGCCGCAACAACGTGGTGATGACCCGCACCTTCTCGAAGATCCACGGCCTCGGCGGGCTCAGGATCGGCTGGGGCTATGGCCCGCGCGAGATCATCGACGTGCTGAACCGGGTGCGGCAGCCGTTCAACCTGTCGAACAGCCAGCTCGCCGCCGCCGAGGCGGCGATCCGCGATACCGGCTTCACCGAGCATTGCCGGAGCGAGAATGCGCGGCTGCGCGTCTGGCTGCGCGACAAGCTCCTCGATCTCGGCATCGCCTGCGACGAGAGCCAGGCCAACTACGTTCTGGCGCGGTTCGCGGACGAGGAAGAGGCGGCGGGCTGCGACGCGGCGCTGCGCGCCGAGGGCATCCTGGTGCGGCGCGTCGGCGGCTACGGCTTTCCGGAGGCGCTGCGCATCACCGTGGGCGACGAGGCCGGCTGCGCCCGGGTGATCGACGCCATCGCCCGTTTCAAGGGCGCGGCATGAGCGTGCCGGTGTTCGAGCGCGTCGCGCTGATCGGCCTCGGCCTGATCGCCTCGTCGATGGCGCATGCAATGCGGCGCGCCGGTCTCGCGGGCGAAATCACCGGCCATGCGCGATCTGCCGAAACGCGCGAGATCGCGCGCGAGATCGGTCTCGTCGACCGGGTCTGCGAGACGGCGGCCGAGGCGGCGGAGGGCGCCGATCTCGTGGTGCTCTGCGTGCCGGTGGGCGCGATGGGCGCGGTGGCCGAAGAAATCGCGCCGATGCTCAAGCCCGGTGCCGTCGTCTCGGATGTCGGCTCGGTCAAGAAGGCGGTGATCGAGGCGGTCGCCCCGCATATCCCCGAGGGCGTGCATTTCATCCCGGCCCATCCGCTCGCCGGGACCGAGCATTCGGGCCCGCGCTCGGGCTTCGCCGAGCTTTTCGACAATCGCTGGTGCCTGATCGTGCCGGCGAATGGCGATATCGATCCGGACGCCGTGGCGCGGCTCTCGGCGCTGTGGGAGGGGATGGGCGCGCATGTCGACGTGATGGATGCCGACCACCACGACCTCGTGCTGGCGGTGACCAGCCACACCCCGCACCTGATCGCTTACACGATGGTCGGCGTCGCCGACGATCTGCGCCGGGTGACCGACAGCGAGGTGATCAAGTATTCCGCCGCCGGTTTCCGGGACTTTACCCGCATCGCGGCCTCCGATCCGACCATGTGGCGCGACGTGTTCCTGACCAACAAGGAGGCGACGCTGGAGATCCTCGGCCGCTTCACCGAGGAGCTGTTCGCGCTGCAGCGCGCGATCCGGACCGGCGACGGCGATCACCTGCACGACTACTTCACCCGCACCCGCGCGATCCGCCGCGGCATCATCGAGGCGGGGCAGGACACGGCCGCCCCGGATTTCGGCCGGGGCGCGGCACGCGGCGACAAGACGGAGCCCCGGAAATGAGCCGCACCACATGGCTGGCGGCCTGCCTCGCGCTCGCCCCGCTCGCGCTCGCGGCACAGCCGCTGGCGCCGGAGACCACCGCACGTCCCATGGGCCGCACGGCCACGACCGTGCCGGACACAGCCGTGGCCGATACGCCCGTCGCCACGGCGCCGGTCGCCGCCTCGCCGGGACAGCCCAGCACCGTGTCGCGGCCGCGCGCGCGGCTCGCCACGACGGCGGCACCGGCTGCCGTGTCAGCGCCCGACGCCGCCGTCGCCAGCGCCTCGCCCGAAGCCGTGGCCACCGCCGCCCGGCCCGCACAACGACCCGGCGCGCGTCCTTCGCTCTCGGCCTCGCTGTCCGAAGCGCAGGTGGTCTCGGCCCCCGTGACCCGTGCCGCGCCGCCCGTCGGGAGCGCGGGCGCGCTTTGCGGCATGCCCGGGCTTGAGGGCGCGCCCGTCGCCCCGGTGAACGGGGCGGGGGCCTGCGGCATCGAGGCACCGGTGAAGATCACCGCCGTTCATGGCGTACGGATCGCCCCGGCGGCGGTGGTCGATTGCGACACCGCGCGGGCGCTGGGCGCCTGGGTCGGCCAGGCGGCCATGCCGATGCTCTCGGCCACCGGCGGCGGTCTCGCGGTGCTGCGCACCGCCGGCAGCTATGTCTGCCGCTCGCGCAACAACGAGCAGGGCGCGCAGCTTTCCGAGCATGCCTTCGGCCGCGCCATCGACATCACCGCGTTCGGGCTACGCGACGGGCGCGAGATCAGCCTGACCTCGGGTTGGAACAGCCGCGGTGCGGGCGGGGCGCTGCGCGATCTGCACAAGGCTGCCTGCGGCCCCTTCGGGACGGTGCTCGGCCCCGATGCCAACGCGGCGCACCGGGACCATTTCCACTTCGACACCGCCTCGAATCGAAGCCCCTACTGCCGCTAGCGCAGCAGCGGCGCGGGCCCCAGCGGGATGAAGCCGAGCCGCATCGCGCCATCGGCAAAACTGATCGGCGCGCGCAGTACGCCGTCCTGCGCCATCGAGCCCAGCGCACCGCGCAGCAGCGAGGATTCGGCGATCGGCACCCCGGCCCGAGCGGCGAGGTCCAGAAGCACCTCCCAGCCGTCGATCTCGAGCACCACCTCGCCCTCGGGGACACCGGCGGGGTCGACATCGAGCGTGCCGCTGCCGCGCGCCTGCACCGGGCCCCAGTCGAGCGCCAGCTCGCCGAGATCGATCTGCTCGATCGCCGCCGCCTCTCCTGAAAGCGCCAGCGGTGCATCGAGGCCCAGATCCGCATCGAGGCGCAGCGCCGCGATCTCGGCGGGAAGCGCGCCCGTGGGGTCCCAGGCCGCGCGCCACGCCTCCGGCACCGCGATCCGCGTCGCCTCGGCATAGGCGTCGTAGCCATTCGCGGCACCGTTGCCGCGCAGCGCGGCGAGCAGCGTGCCCACCTGCGTCTCCCAGCCCAGCGAGGAGGCCACCGCGAGATCGGCCGCCTCGACGGTGAGCTCGGTCAGGGGTAGTGTCTCGCCGATCTCCACCGCGCCCGAGGCGCGCGGGCCGGTAACCTCGATGTCGAGATCCTGGCCCGGCACCGAGACGCGGTGCGTCTCGTCGGCCGCGACGATCAGCCGGTTCGGCTCGTAGCTCTGCGCCACCACCCGCAGCCGCGGGCTCTGCCAGCCGAAGATCCCGTTGGGCGAGACCAGTGAGATGTCGCGCAGGTCCAGATCGAAGCGGTAGGGAAAGCCCGCCGTGCCGTCGGTGGTGTAGTCGACCTGCCAGCCCGCCGCGCGCAGCTCTTCGGTAAGCTCCGCCAGCCTTGCATCGACGGCGCGGCTGCCCCAGACCCACCAGCCGCCGAAGGCCAGCACCAGCAGCGCAACCAGAATGAGAAGAAATCGCATGTATCGAGGCCCTTTCGCCCGCTCAGGATCGGGTATTTACAGGGGGGCAGCTAGGAGGGCCAGCATGACCGACCAGACTGCGCTTTGGGTATTCGGCTACGGATCGCTACTGTGGAACCCGGGCTTCACCCCCGAGGAGGTGGTGGTGGCGCGGCTCGACGGCTGGCACCGCAGCTTCTGCATGTCGTCGATCCACCATCGCGGCACGCCGGAGATGCCGGGGCTAGTGCTGGCGCTCGACCGCGCGCCGGGGGCGGTCTGCACCGGGCTGGCGCTGCGCGCGCCCGAGGCCGAGCGCGAGATGGTGATCGCGATGCTGCGCGAGCGGGAATTGGTCTCCTCGGCCTATCTCGAGACGCATCAGCCGCTGGCGCTCACCGACGGGCGGGTGGTCGATGCGCTGACCTACGTGATCGACCCGGGCCATGCGCAATACGTGGCGCTCGATCTCGAAACACAGGCGCGGCGCATCGCCGGCGCGGTGGGCGGGCGCGGCCCCAATGACGAATACCTGTTCAATACCGCCGCGCATCTGACCGAAATGGGCGTGCACGACCCCGATCTCGACTGGCTGGTCGAGCGGGTCAAGACGCTGCGCAGCGGTGGCTGAGAGGCACCGCCGCCACATCCCGGCCGGCGCCGCGAAAGGCCATTGGCGTCTCCGCCTTGCGATCCCTATGGTTTGAAAAGCGCAATCTAGAGGATAAGGCCCGCATGAGGCAGCCACAGGCGAAACCGCATTTCTCGCAGCCGGTCCGGCAGATCCTGTCGATGCTGGTGGCGTTGGGGCTGGTCGCGGCCGGGCTGGTGCTGGGGCGCGAGGTGCTGCGCGGCATCTTCCTGACCAACCCCTGGCTCAACAGCGCCATCAGCGCTTTCTTCGTGCTCGGCGTGCTGACCTGCTTCTGGCAGGTGATCGCGCTGATCCGCTCGGTGGGCTGGATCGAATCCTTCGTGCGCACGCCCAAGACCACCGGACCGGCGCCGGGGCTGTTGTTGCCGCTGGCGACGCTGCTGCGGTCGCGCGGGGCGCGCATGCACATCTCGCCCGACAGCGCCCGCTCGATCCTCGAATCGGTGGGACAGCGCATCGACGAGGAACGCGAGATCACCCGCTACCTCTCGAACACGCTGATCTTTCTCGGCCTGCTCGGCACCTTCTACGGTCTCGCCACCACCGTGCCGGCGCTGGTCGACACGATCCGCTCGCTCGATCCGTCCGAGGGCGAAAGCGGCACCGCGATCTTCGAGCGGCTGCAACAGGGGCTCGAGGCGCAACTCGGCGGCATGGGCACGGCCTTTTCCTCGTCGCTCCTGGGTCTTGCCGGTTCGCTGGTGGTCGGGCTGCTGGAGCTGTTCGCCTCCCATGGGCAGAACCGCTTCTACCGCGAGCTCGAAGAATGGCTCTCGACCATCACCCGACTCGGCTACGCCTCGGGCGAGGAGCAGCAGCCGGCCTCGAACGGCGATGGCGGGTTGCTGGCGCAGATGGTCGAGCATCTGGGCGAGCGGATGGAGGGGCTGAGTCTCGCCGTCGGTGCCGCGGGCGAGGCGCGGCGCGAGAGCGAGGCGCGGATCGCGGCGCTGACAGAGACGCTGGCCCGGATCGCCGAGCGGATGGACCCCGCCGCCGAGCGCGCGGCGCTGGAGCGGGTTGCCGAGGGGCAGGAGCGGGTTCATGCCGCGCTCGAGCGCGCCGCCGAGGGCGGCAATGACAGCGAAACCCGGATGCGGCTGCGCAACATGGACGTTCAGCTGCTGCGCATCCTCGAGGAGATCGCGGCGGGGCGGCAGGAGATGCTGGCCGAACTGCGCACCGATCTCGCCGGGCTGAGCCGGGTGCTGCGCGAGACCGGACATCCGGGCGGGCTCCGCGCCACGCGCGGCCACCCGGACCACTGATCCATGGGGCTCAAGCGCCGCCACGCCAACCGCTTCCAGGCCTCGATCTGGCCCGGCTTCGTCGATGCGATGACCGGTCTGCTACTGGTGCTGATGTTCGTGCTTACGATCTTCACGGTGGTGCAGTTCGTGCTGCGCGACACGATCACCGGGCAGGCGAGCGAGCTCGACACGCTGGGCGCCGAGGTCGAACGGCTGAGCAGCGCGCTGGGGCTGGAGCGGAGCCGCGGCGCCGAGCTCGAAAGCGAGATCGGCAGCCTCGGCGAGCAGCTGGCGCAGGCGCGCGCCCGGGCCGAGGCGCAATCCGACCGGATCGCGCGCCTGACCACCGAACGGGCCGAGGCACGCGACCGCATCGCCGGGCTGGAGCAGGATCTCGAGGCCGAGCGCGACCGCTCGGGCGAGGCCGAAACGGCGCTTGCCACCGCGCGCGAGGAGATCGACGCGCAGGCCGAGGCGGCACGGCTGGCCGCGGCCCGGCGCGAGGCGCTCGAGGCGCTCGTCGCCGATCTGGAAACGGAGGCGGCGCAGGACGCGGAAACCATCTCTGGGCTTGAGGACGAACGCGCTGCGGGCGCGGAGCGGATCTCCGAACTGGAGGCCGAGCGCCTCGCCGACGCCGCCGCCGCCGAACGGCTGCGCGCGCGGCTGCAGAACGCGGATGCCGAGCTGTCGGTGATGACGCTGGCGCTGGAG
Organism: Limimaricola soesokkakensis; assembly: GCF_900172345.1. Lineage (GTDB taxonomy): Bacteria > Pseudomonadota > Alphaproteobacteria > Rhodobacterales > Rhodobacteraceae > Limimaricola > Limimaricola soesokkakensis. Next base: position 276,952 of record NZ_FWFY01000004.1, on the reverse strand, counting down.
GAGAAACGACGCGAGGCCGAGGAGACGTTGACGCTTCTCGCCGCCGCCGAGGCCGCGCGTGACGATCTCGACCGGGCCCTGGCCGAGGCGGTCCTGGCGCGGCAGGAAAGCCAGAACGCCCTGACCCGGGCGTTGCGCGAGGGCGAGGGGCTCGACGCGCGCCTGGCCGCCGCGCTGGATATCGCCGAGGAAACCGAGGCCGATCTGGAGGCGGCCCGCGCGGCGTTGGTGCAGGCGCAGGCCGAGAGCGAGGACCTGTCCAGTCGCCTCGCCGCGGCGCTGGCCGCGCGAGAGGCCGGCGAGGCCGACCTCGAAGCGGTGCGCGCCGAGCTTGCGGCGGCGCTCGAGGCGGGCGAGACCACCGAGGCCGAGCTCTCGGCGCGGCTGGCGGCGGCGGTCCTCGACCGCGACGCCGCGCGGGCCGAGGCCGAGGCGGCGCGCGCGGCAGGGGCCGAGGCCGAGCGCGGCCGGGCCGATCTCGCCGACCGTCTGGCCGAGGCGCTGGCGGCGCGCGAAGCCGCCGAGGCCCGGGCCGAGACTCTGTCGCAGGATCGCAGCGAAACCGAGCAGGAGCGGGCCGAGCTCGAATCCCGGCTGGCTCGCGCGCTGGCCGATCTGGAGACCACGCAGGAACGGGCCCAGGCTGAGGCCAGCGAGGCGGAGCGTCGCGCAGCGCTTCTGGCCACGGCCCGCGCGGCGCTGGCCGACGAGGAAAGCGCCACCGCCGAGGCGCAGCGGCGCATGGCGGCGCTGAACGCGCAGGTCGCGGCGCTGCGCGACGACGTGGCCGAGCTGCGGTCGCTGCTGGGGCAGGCCGAGACGACCAGCGCCGTGGCCGAGGCCGAGATCGAGGATCTGGGCCGGCAGCTCAACACCGCGCTGGCCCGCGCCGCCGCCGAGGAGCGGCGCCGTCGCGAGCTGGAAGAGGAAGAGCGCCAGCGGCTCGAGGAGGAGGCGGCGCGTCTCGCCGCCGAGGCCGAGGACCTCGAACGCTACCGCTCGGATTTCTTCGGCGAACTGCGCGGCATGCTCGAGGGCGAGGAGGGCGTGCGGATCGAGGGCGACCGCTTCGTCTTCTCTTCCGAGGTGCTGTTCGGGCGGGGCGAGGCGACCCTGTCGGAAGAAGGCGAGCAGGAGATCGCCAAGGTCGCGGCGCTGCTTCGCCGGATCGCCGCAGAAATTCCCGAAGGCATCGATTGGGTGATCCGCGTCGACGGTCATACCGACGACATCCCGATCCGGGGCGGCCGCTACGCCGATAACTGGGAGCTGAGCCAGGCCCGCGCGCTGTCGGTCGTGCGCTACATGAGCGAGGAGGAAGGCATTCCGCCGCAACGCCTCGCCGCCAACGGCTTCGGCGAATACCAACCGCTTGATCCGCGCGACACGCCCGAGGCCCGGGCCCGCAATCGGCGGATCGAGCTGAAGCTGACCGAACGCTGAGGCTCAGCCGCCAAGCTCGATCGGCACCACCCGTTCGCCAAGGACCCGGTCGCCGCGCAGCAGGGTGACCCGGCCCTCATAGCGGCCATCGGGCCAGCCCCCCTCGGGTGCGCGCAGCCCGGCGGCCCGGAATAGCTGTGCCTGGGTCCGGTCGAGCGGCATCTCCTCGTCGATCACCTCGCCCTGCGGTCCCTCGATCGCGAGCCGCAGCCGGTCGCCCTCTCGCGCGCCGAAGACGAAGCCCCAGAGCACCAGCGGCCTGTCGGGACCGATCTCCCCGTTCGCGGTGCCCGACTGCACCGCCTCCCATTCCGGAACGCCCGGCGCCGTACCGGCATCGAGCAGCCCGCCCGGCACGTAGTCCAGCGGTTCGGCCCAGAGGGTCTGCGTCGGCGCGGCGCCGCATTCGGCGCGGCCTTCGGGGTCGAAGGGATCGACCACCTCGCCGTTGCGTCGGACCGAGATGTGCAGATGCGGGAACTGGCTCTGGCCCGACAGGCCGACCAGCCCCAGCCGGTCGCCCGTCTCGACCCGGTCGCCCGGTGATACCGTGACCGAACCTTTGGCCATGTGGCAATACTGGGTCTCCCAGCCATCGCCGTGATCGATGACGAGACCGTTGCCGCAGTCGCGCCCGCCAAGATCGGGTGCGCCCTCCCAGCCCTGCAGGATGTCGAGCATGTTGTTGCGGGTTCCCTGCACCACGCCGGGTGCCGCGGCGAGCACGTCGACGCCCTCGCCCTGCCGGGCGATGGTGGCGAGGCGGAAATCCGTGCCCTTGTGGCCGTCATAGCTCAGCGGTCCGCAGCTGAAATCCGCCACGCCCGGCCCCGGATCGGAATCGACATAGTTCTGCACCACGCAGTCTTCGCCGGGAGTGCAGTCGATCGGCAGGGCGAGGCGGAAGCCCTCCTCCTGCGCCGCAGCCGTGAGGGGCGGAATGGCCAGTAGGAGAGAGATGGCCGGGACGGAAACGAAACGGGACATGGAACACTCCTGCGGCGGCGGCCTGCAACCGGCCCGAGAGTGCGGCAGGTCGCGCGGCGAATCCAGAGCGGAGTGGGGGAGGGCGAATACGCAACGCGCGGCCCCGAAGGGCCGCGCGGCGTGGTGTCATGTTACGTGCCGGCTCAGTCGGCGGTGAGCAGCGGCGGGCGGTTCCCGGAAAGCCGCTTGGTGCCGGGCTGCTCGAACAGCAACTCGATCTTGTCGTCCTTGACGCCGACCCGGACGATGCCGCCCTTGGTCAGCTGGCCGAACAGCAACTCTTCGGCGAGCGGCTTCTTGATGTGCTCCTGAATCACCCGGCCCAGCGGACGGGCACCCATCTTGGCGTCGTAACCCTTCTCGGCCAGCCATTCGCCGGCCTCGCGGGTCAGCTCGATATGGACGTTGCGGTCCATCAGCTGCGCCTCGAGTTGCAGCACGAACTTCTCGACCACCGACAGGATCGTCTCCGGCGCCAGCGGTGCGAAGGAGATCACCGCGTCGAGACGGTTGCGGAACTCGGGCGTGAAGGTCCGCTCGATCGCGGCCGTGTCCTCGCCCTCGCGCCGCGCCCGGCCGAAGCCGATCGCCTCCTTGGCCTGCTCGGCCGCGCCCGCGTTCGAGGTCATGATCAGGATCACGTTCCGGAAATCCACCGCCCGGCCGTTGTGGTCAGTCAGCTTGCCGTGGTCCATCACCTGCAACAGGATGTTGAACACGTCCGGATGCGCCTTTTCGATCTCGTCGAGCAGCAGCACGCAATGCGGGTGCTGGTCGACCCCGTCGGTCAGCAGGCCGCCCTGGTCGAAGCCGACATAGCCCGGAGGCGCGCCGATCAGACGGCTCACCGCGTGCTTCTCCATGTACTCGGACATGTCGAAGCGCAGCATCTCGACGCCCAGCGTCGAGGCGAGCTGCTTGGCCACCTCGGTCTTGCCGACGCCGGTGGGGCCGGCGAAGAGGTAGTTGCCGATCGGCTTCTCGGGCTCGCGCAGACCGGCCCGGGCCAGTTTGATCGCCGAGCTGAGCGCGGTGATCGCGTCGTCCTGACCGAACACCACCCGCTTGAGCGTCGGCTCCAGATCCTTGAGTACCTCGGCGTCGTCCTTGGAGACGTTCTTGGGCGGGATCCGGGCGATCTTGGCGATCACCGCCTCGATCTCCTTGGCGCCGATGGTCTTGCGCCGCTTGCTCTCGGTCACGAGATGCTGCGCCGCGCCGGCCTCGTCGATCACGTCGATCGCCTTGTCGGGCAGCTTGCGGTCGTTGATGTAGCGCGCCGACAGCTCCACCGCGGTCTTGATCGCCTCGGCGGTGTATTTGATCTGGTGGTGATCCTCGAAATAGGGCTTCAGCCCCTTGAGGATCTTCACCGCATCCTCGACCGAGGGCTCGTTCACGTCGATCTTCTGGAACCGGCGCGACAGCGCGCGGTCCTTCTCGAAGTGCTGGCGGAACTCCTTGTAGGTGGTCGAGCCCATGCAGCGCAGCTTGCCGCCCTGCAGCGCGGGCTTGAGCAGGTTGGAGGCGTCCATCGCGCCGCCAGAGGTGGCACCGGCGCCGATCACGGTGTGGATCTCGTCGATGAACAGCACCGCGTCGGGGTGGTTCTCCATCTCGGTCATCACCGCCTTCAGCCGCTCCTCGAAATCGCCGCGGTAGCGGGTGCCGGCGAGCAGCGCGCCCATGTCGAGCGAGTAGATCGTGGCATGGCTGAGCACCTCGGGCACCGCGCCCTCGACGATCTTCCAGGCGAGACCCTCGGCGATGGCGGTCTTGCCGACGCCCGGATCGCCCACCAGCAGCGGGTTGTTCTTGCGGCGGCGGCAGAGCACCTGGATGCAGCGCTCGACCTCGTGCTCGCGACCGATCAGCGGATCGACATCGCCCTTGCGCGACTTGGCGTTGAGATCGACGCAGTACTTGGCAAGCGCCGAATCCTTCTCCTCGCCCGCGGCGCCGGTCGAAGAGGAGGCGGTCTCCTCATCCTTCTCGGCGGCGCCGGTCACCGGCCGGCTCTCGCCGAAGGCGGGGTCCTTGGCCTGACCATGCGCGATGAAGTTGACCGCGTCGTAGCGGGTCATGTCCTGCTCCTGCAGGAAGTATGCGGCGTTGCTCTCGCGCTCGGCGAAGATCGCGACGAGCACGTTGGCGCCGGTGACCTCGGTGCGGCCCGAGGACTGGACATGGATCGCGGCGCGCTGGATCACGCGCTGGAACGCGGCGGTCGGCACGGCCTCGGAGCCGTCGACATCGGTGACGAGGGTGGACAGATCATCCTCGATGAAATCCTCGAGCGACTTGCGCAGCTCGTCCAGATCGACGGCGCAGGCCCGCATCACACGGGCGGCGTCGGGTTCCTCGATCAGGGCCAGCAGGAGGTGCTCGAGGGTCGCGAGTTCATGGCGGCGGGCATTGGCCAGAGCCAGCGCCGCGTGGATGGACTGCTCGAGAGTGGTCGAAAAAGACGGCACGGTGATGTGCTCCTCTGATCGGGGGTCCGGGCGGAGATGGCCCCGCCCTGACCGTGGCCTCTGTAGTTAAAGATCGGGTTTATCGGCCGCGCTTCAAGTTAAAACTCGCAAAAACCCCCGTCCTGACCATACGACGTAACGCAGCTGTGTTCTTTGCATGCCAAAGGCCCGCGTTCCGTTGCACAACAGCCTCGGAAGGATTCAAAAGCGGTCCTTCCTGCTTCTGATCTCCGCAAACACCTGCACCGCGCTGTGGCCTTCGAGCCCGGCGGCGCGCTGCAGCTCGGGCATGTCGGCGCGCAGGAACGGGTTGGTCGCGCGTTCCTCGGAGAGATGCGAGGGCACGGTGGGGCGGCCCTCGGCGCGGGCGCGGGCGATCGCCGCGGCGCGGTCGCGCAGGGCCTGGTTGTCGGGCTCGATCGTCAGGGCGAAGCGGGCGTTGGTCTCGGTGTACTCGTGGCCCGAGCAGATCAGTGTCTGTCCCGGCAGGTCGCGCAGCTTGCGCAGGGAATCCCACATCTGATCGGCCGTGCCCTCGAACAGCCGGCCGCAGCCCAGCGCCATCAGGCTATCGGCGGTGAAGGCCATGTGGTCCTGCGGGAAGTGAAAGGCGACATGGCCCAGCGTGTGGCCCGGCACGTCGATCACCTCGACCTTCACGCCCAGCACCTCGAGCGGATCGCCCGGCGCGACCTCGAGATCGAGCGGCGGCAGGCGATGCGCATCGGCCCGGGCTCCGATGACCCGCGCGCCGTCGCGCAGATCGGCCACCCCGGCTACGTGATCGTCATGGTGATGCGTGAGAAGGATGTCCGAGAGCCTCCAGCCATGCGCGTCGAGAGCGCGTCGGATCGGCGCGGCCTCCGGGGCGTCGACCAGCGCGGTACGGCCGGTCCCGGCATCGTGCAGCAGGAAGGCATAGTTGTCGGAGAGGCACGGAACGGTGAGAAGTTCGAGAGGCATGGCGGCACCCGTGATTTGCTTGCTATGGTGGTCCCGGACCTAGACCGGCCTCCGCCACCGGCTCGCAAATTCTGGACCAAGGACCGCCGGCCCGCAATGCATCTGGACGTTCTCGACCTGCGCAACTTCTACTATCGCAGCGCGCTTGGCCGCGCGGCGCAGAAGGTGATCCGCGACCAGCTCGTCGAGTGGTGGCCGGCCTCCCACGTGCAGGGGCAGACCGTGGTGGGCTACGGTTTCGCGGTGCCCCTGCTGCGCCCCTACCTGCCGGATGCGCGGCGGGTGATCGGGCTGATGCCGGGGCCGCAGGGCGTGATGCCGTGGCCCGCGGGCCAGCCCAACGTCTCGGTGCTGTGCGAAGAGACGCTCTGGCCGCTGCGCACCGGACAGGTGGACCGGCTGGTGCTGATGCACGGGCTCGAGACCTCCGAGCATGCCAGCGCGCTTTTGGAGGAATGCTGGCGCACCCTCGGGCCGGGGGGCAGGGCGGTGTTCATTGTGCCGAACCGTGCCGGGCTCTGGTCGCGCTCAGATGCGACCCCCTTCGGCTATGGTCGGCCCTATTCGCTGGGCCAGCTCGAGGCGCAGCTCAAGGCGCACCGCTTCGAGACCGAGAAGGCGATCTCGGCGCTCTACCGCCCGCCGAGCCTGCGCCGCGGCTGGCGCCGTTCGGCGGCCCTCCTCGAAAAGGCTGGGCGCTACATGCCGGTGTTCAACACCGGCGGCGTATTGATGGTCGAGGCCTCCAAGCAGGTCGCGGCGCCGACGCGGCCGGGGCTGACCTCGGCGGTCAAGCGGCCGCTGCGGGTGCTCGAAGGGATCGGCGCCCCTGTGCCCGAGCCGTCGCGTCGCAACTAGCCCGACAACCGGACCGACCAAGGCGCATTTGCCGGACGGGCAAATGGTCGCACCCCCGGACCTCCTGTGACCATGGGGCACAGCGGCGTCCGAGGGGGCTTCAAGGCGGTTGCGACACCCCGGGCGCTCTGCTACATCGCCCCTGATTTTGACGGCCTTCGCCCGCGCGGGGGCCATGCAAGCTGCCCGACCGTCGCCATTTTTTTCGGCGCGGGATCGCCGGGCCCAAGACTGCGGAAGGGTGGACGTGTCCGAACCAGCATCGATCTCAACCGGCATCGCGCAACGCTATGCCACGGCCGTGTTCGACCTGGCGCGGGAGGGCGACGACCTCACCGCCCTGACGTCGGATGTCGACGCGCTGCGGGCCGCGCTGGCCGAGAGCGCGGAGTTCCGCGACCTGATCTCCTCGCCGATCTATTCGCGCGACGACCAGGGCCGGGCCATTGCCGCGATCGCCGCGAAGATGGGGCTGACCCAGACCACCACCAACGTGCTGGGGCTGATGGCCTCCAAGCGCCGTCTCTTCGTGCTGCCGCAGATGCTGCGCGCGCTCGACGAGAAGCTCGCGGAAGCGCGCGGCGAGATCACCGCCGACGTCACCACCGCCAAGGCGCTTTCCGACAAGCAGAAGACCGCGCTGGCCGCCGCTCTCAAGGAGAGCGCGGGCCGCGAGGTGAAGATCAATCAGATCGTGGATGAAAGCCTCATCGGCGGTCTCGTCGTCAAGCTGGGCTCGAAGAGGATCGATACCTCGATCCGTTCGAAGCTCCAGGCACTCCAGAACACCATGAAAGAGGTCGGATAATGGCGATCCAAGCTGCGGAAATCTCCGCGATCCTGAAGGACCAGATCAAGAATTTCGGCCAGGAGGCCGAGGTCGCCGAGGTTGGTCGCGTGCTCTCCGTCGGTGACGGCATTGCCCGCGTCCACGGCCTCGACAACGTCCAGGCCGGCGAGATGGTCGAGTTTCCGGGCGGCATCCAGGGCATGGCGCTGAACCTCGAGACCGACAACGTCGGCTGCGTGATCTTCGGCTCGGACCGCGACATCAAGGAAGGTGACGTCGTCAAGCGCACCAACTCGATCGTGGATGTCCCCGCCGGCATGGGCCTTTTGGGCCGCGTCGTGGACGGCCTCGGCAACCCGCTCGACGGCAAGGGCCCGATCCAGGGCTCCGAGCGCCGCGTCGCCGACGTCAAGGCGCCGGGCATCATCCCGCGTAAATCGGTGCACGAGCCGATGGCGACCGGCTTGAAATCGGTCGACGCGATGATCCCGATCGGCCGGGGCCAGCGCGAGCTGATCATCGGCGACCGTCAGACCGGCAAGACCGCCGTGGCGCTCGACACCGTGCTGAACCAGAAGAGCTACAACGACGCCGCCGGCGACGACGAGAGCAAGAAGCTCTACTGCATCTATGTCGCGATCGGCCAGAAGCGCTCGACCGTGGCTCAGCTGGTGAAGAAGCTCGAGGAGACCGGCGCGATCGAGTACTCGATCGTCGTCGCCGCCACCGCCTCCGACCCGGCCCCGATGCAGTTCCTGGCGCCCTACGCCGCGACCGCCATGGCCGAGTATTTCCGCGACAACGGCAAGCACGCGCTCATCATCTATGATGACCTGTCGAAGCAGGCCGTGTCCTATCGCCAGATGTCGCTGCTGCTGCGCCGCCCGCCGGGCCGCGAAGCCTACCCGGGCGACGTGTTCTACCTCCACTCGCGCCTGCTGGAGCGTTCGGCCAAGCTCAACGAAGAGCACGGCGCCGGTTCGCTGACCGCGCTGCCAATCATCGAGACCCAAGGCGGCGACGTCTCGGCCTTCATCCCGACCAACGTGATCTCGATCACCGACGGCCAGATCTTCCTCGAGACCGAACTGTTCTACCAGGGCATCCGCCCGGCCGTGAACACCGGCCTCTCGGTGTCGCGCGTGGGCTCCTCGGCCCAGACCAACGCGATGAAGTCGGTCGCCGGCCCGGTTAAGCTCGAGCTCGCGCAGTATCGCGAGATGGCCGCCTTCGCGCAGTTCGGCTCCGACCTCGACGCCTCGACCCAGCAGCTGCTGAACCGTGGCGCCCGTCTGACCGAGCTGATGAAGCAGCCGCAGTACTCGCCGCTGACCAACGCCGAGATCGTCTGCGTGATCTTCGCCGGCACCCAGGGCTACCTCGACAAGATCGCCGTCAAGGATGTGGGTCGCTTCGAGCAGGGCCTGCTCAAGCACCTGCGTACCAACGAGCGCGAGCTGCTGGACTGGATCACCATCGAGGACCCGAAGATCAAGGGCGATGCGGAAGCCCGCATCCGCAAGGCGCTCGACGCCTTCGCCAAGGACTTCGCCTGAAACCAGCCACGGAACTAGGGAGGCTGGCCGATGCCTAGTCTGAAGGACCTCAAGAACCGGATCGCGTCGGTCAAATCGACCCGCAAGATCACCAAGGCGATGCAGATGGTCGCGGCGGCAAAGCTCCGTCGCGCCCAGGACGCCGCCGAAGCGGCGCGCCCCTATGCCGAGCGGTTCAACGCCGTGATGGCGGGGCTCGCCTCCTCCGTGGGCGGCTCCGACGGCGCGCCGCGCCTGCTTGCCGGCACCGGCAAGGAGGACGTGCATCTGCTCGTCGTCATGACCGCCGAGCGCGGCCTGTGTGGCGGCTTCAACGGCTCGATCGTGCGCAAGGCGCGGATCCGGGCCAGCGAGCTGCTGGCACAGGGCAAGACGGTGAAGATCCTCACCGTCGGCAAGAAGGGCCGCGAGATGCTGCGCCGTGACTACGGCAAGTATTTCGTGGGCCACATCGACCTCACCGACGTCAAGCGCGTGGGCTATGCCAACGCGCAAGACATCGCCCGCGACGTGCTCGGCCGCTTCGACGCGGACGAGTTCGACGTGGCGACGATCTACTATGCCCGGTTCCAGAACGTGATCACTCAGATCCCGACCGAGCAGCAGATCATCCCGGCCCATTTCGAGGGCGGGGAAGAGGCCGATACGGCGCTTTACGATTACGAGCCCGGCGAGGAGGAGATCCTCGCGGATCTGCTGCCGCGCGGCGTGGCGACGCAGATCTTCGCGGCGCTGCTCGAGAACGCGGCCTCCGAACAGGGCGCCCGGATGAGCGCGATGGACAACGCGACCCGCAACGCGGGCGAGATGATCGACAAGCTGACGATCGAGTACAACCGCTCGCGTCAGGCGGTCATCACCAACGAGCTGATCGAAATCATTTCGGGCGCTGAGGCGCTCTAAAGAGAACCGGAGTACAACACATGGCAGCAGCACAAGGCAAAGTGACCCAGGTCATCGGCGCCGTCGTGGACGTGCAGTTCGGGGATCACCTGCCGGAGATCCTCAACGCCCTGACCACCGAAAACAACGGCAAGAAGCTGGTTCTCGAAGTGGCCCAGCACCTCGGCGAGAACACGGTCCGCACCATCGCGATGGACGCGACCGAGGGCCTCGTCCGCGGCGCGGCCGTCACCGACACCGGCAAGCCGATCTCGGTGCCCGTCGGCAACGCGACGCTGGGGCGCATCCTCAACGTCATCGGCGAGCCGATCGACGAGAAGGGCCCGGTCGATGCGACCGAGACCCGTCCGATCCACGCCGACGCGCCGAGCTTCGCCGAGCAGTCGACCTCCTCGGAGATCCTGGTCACCGGCATCAAGGTGATCGACCTGCTCGCTCCCTACGCCAAGGGCGGCAAGATCGGCCTGTTCGGCGGCGCCGGGGTGGGCAAGACCGTGCTCATCATGGAGTTGATCAACAACATCGCGAAGGTGCACTCGGGCTACTCCGTGTTCGCCGGCGTGGGCGAGCGGACCCGTGAGGGCAACGACCTCTATCACGAGATGATCGAATCCAACGTCATCAAGCCGGACGCTCTGGGTGAATCCCAGGTGGCCCTGGTCTACGGCCAGATGAACGAGCCGCCGGGTGCCCGTGCCCGCGTCGCGCTGACCGGCCTGACGCTGGCCGAGCAGTTCCGCGACCAGTCCGGCACCGACGTGCTGTTCTTCGTCGACAACATCTTCCGCTTCACCCAGGCGGGTTCCGAGGTGTCGGCGCTTCTGGGCCGCATCCCCTCGGCCGTGGGCTACCAGCCGACGCTGGCGACCGACATGGGCGCGCTGCAGGAGCGGATCACCTCGACCAAGAACGGCTCGATCACGTCCGTGCAGGCGATCTACGTGCCCGCCGACGACCTGACCGACCCGGCGCCGGCGACCTCGTTCGCGCACCTCGACGCGACCACGGTTCTCAACCGCGCGATCTCGGAACTCGGCATCTACCCCGCCGTGGACCCGCTCGACTCGACCTCGCGCCTGATGGACCCCGCGGTCGTGGGCGAGGAGCACTACCAGGTGGCGCGCGACGTGCAGGGCATCCTGCAGCGCTACAAGTCGCTCCAGGACATCATCGCCATCCTCGGCATGGACGAGCTGTCGGAAGAGGACAAGCTGACCGTGGCCCGCGCCCGGAAGATCCAGCGCTTCCTGTCGCAGCCCTTCGACGTGGCGAAGGTGTTCACCGGTTCCGACGGCGTTCAGGTGCCGCTCGAGGAGACCATTGCCTCGTTCAAGGCGGTCGTCGCGGGCGAGTACGACCACCTGCCGGAATCGGCCTTCTACATGGTCGGCGGTATCGACGAGGTGAAGGCCAAGGCCGAGAAAATGGCCGCCGCGGCGGCCTGATAGGAGGGCTTCATGGCCGACACGCTGCAATTCGACCTGGTCAGCCCCGAACGGAAACTCGCTTCCGTTCAGGCGACCGAGGTGCGCATTCCGGGCACCGATGGTGACCTGACGGCGATGGCGGGCCACACGCCCACCATCACCACCCTGCGTCCCGGCCTGCTGCAGGTCGTGCATCAGGGCGGGACCGACGATTACGTGGTCTCCGGCGGCTTCGCCGAGATCGGCTTCGATGGCGTCTCCGTGCTGGCCGAACGCGCTCTGCCGCGCGGCGAGGTCACGCAGGAGGTCTATGAAGGCATGGTCGAGGAGTTCGCCGCGGCGCATCGCGACGCGCGGGCGAGGTTCGAGAACGAGCCCGGCCCGGTGGACGACACGGCGAAGCTTCTCGCCGACATGGTCGCCGTCGGGACGCATATCGGGCTCGACCCGAAGCAGCCGAACTTCTGATCGGAACCACCGTTCCGCCATAGGGCCCCGCTTCGGCGGGGCCTTTTCACATTCTGCCGGGGCCGGCCATGACGCATTTCATCCAAGGAAAGATCGCGATCGACCAAGGGGAGCTGATCCCCTTTTCGGATTTCGAGAATGACGGGCCGATGTGGACCGGGGAGGGGCCACGTGAGATTCGCCGCGCCGTCGCCTTCGGGACGCCCTTCGCCACGCCGCCGGTGGTGCAGGTGGGGTTCTCGATGCTGGATATCTCGAACGCGGCCGGGGCCCGCATCGATGTCATGGCAGAGGATATCAGCCGGACCGGCTTCGTGCTGCGGGTGGGCACTTGGGCGGATAGCCGGATCGCGCGCGTCCGGGTCGCGTGGATCGCCTTCGGGTCATGCCTCGACGAGGATCTCTGGGAGATTGGTTAGGACGGGAACAGCCGCCGAAGCCCTTGCAGGGCCTGTCCCCGCGCCAAGGGGCCGAAGCGGAACGGCTTCGGCCGCGGAAAGCTCAGGCGAGATGGCGTCCGGGGGCGCTGCGGTGCAGGGCGCGACCGGCAGGCAGGACCAGCCCGAGATAGAGGAGCGCCGAGAACGGGCCGGACATGATCCAGATCGCCAGCCCGGCAAGAAGGGAAACCTGACCAAAGCCTACCGAGAGGATCGCGACGACGAAACCCAAGAGGCTTCCGGCGAGAATAAAGATCGTGCCCATTAAAACGTCTCCTGCGATATGACCCGACCCTTTCAGGCGAATCCGGCGAGAGTGTGTCTGGTTCGGGGCGAAGCCCTGCTGCTGTCGGAAATGCCCCGAGAAGGCATGTAGAAATCTTCACCAATCGGTGAATTGAGATCAAGATAACACTCAGGGAAGAAACTGTCTTCTAACTGTCACGTTGGCTCCTTTCCCTGCGTCGATTGCCCGGGGAGTTTGCGATCCAACCGATTGATCCGGTTTTCTTTATGAGATGGCCAAAACCCGCCTATCGGTCGGAGCGGAACGCAGACCGGCGATGGGCTTTCCCGATCTCCGGGGAGGCGCCTAATCCAAACGGCGTATTGCTGTAGAATCATTCTCAAGGCGAACAAAAAAGGGCGGGGTCTGACCCCGCCCATTCGAAATTCCGGAGATCGCGGCGGCCGTGGCCCGCCGCATCGCCTCAGCGGGTGAACTTCTTGAACTTCACCCGCTTCGGCTCGAGCGCGTCGGCCCCGAGGCGACGCTTCTTGTCCTCTTCGTAATCCTCGAAGTTGCCCTGGAACCACTCGACATGCGCCTCGCCCTCGAAGGCGAGGATATGGGTGCAGATCCGGTCGAGGAAGAAGCGGTCGTGCGAGATCACCACGGCGCAGCCCGCAAAATCCACCAGCGCATCTTCGAGCGCACGCAGCGTCTCCACGTCGAGATCGTTGGTCGGCTCGTCGAGCAGCAGCACGTTGCCGCCATCCTTCAAGAGCCGTGCCATGTGCACGCGGTTGCGTTCGCCGCCCGAGAGCAGGCTCACTTTCTTCTGCTGATCGCCGCCCTTGAAGTTGAACGCGCCGCAATAGGCGCGGGAGTTCATCGAGGCATCGCCCAGCTCGATCACCTCGGCGCCGCCGGAGATCGCCTCCCAGACCGTCTCGTCGGGCTTCAAATCGTCGCGGCTCTGATCCACATAGGACAGCTTCACCGTGTCGCCGAACTCGATCTTGCCCTCGTCGGGCTGCTCCTGGCCGGTGAGCATCTTGAACAGGGTCGATTTTCCGGCGCCGTTCGGGCCGATCACGCCGACGATGCCGCCCGGCGGCAGCGAGAAGTCGAGATCCTCGATCAGGAGCTTGTCGCCCATCGCCTTCTTCAGCCCCTCGACCTCGATCACCTTGCCGCCGAGGCGTGGGCCGTTGGGAATGACGATCTGCGCCTTGCCGACACGCTCGCGCTCGGACTGGCTCGCCAGTTCCTCGTAGGCCGCGATCCGGGCCTTCGACTTGGCCTGGCGCGCCTTCTGGCCCTGCCGCATCCATTCCAGCTCGCGCTGCAGCGTGTTCTGCTTGGACTTGTCCTCGCGCGCCTCCTGCTCGAGCCGCTTGGCCTTCTGCTCCAGCCAAGAGGAGTAGTTGCCCTCGTAGGGGATGCCCCGGCCGCGGTCGAGTTCGAGAATCCAGCCGGTGATGTCGTCGAGGAAGTAGCGGTCGTGGGTGACGACGAGGATCGTGCCCTTGTACTCGATCAGGTGGTTCTGCAGCCAGGCGATGGTCTCGGCGTCGAGATGGTTGGTCGGTTCGTCCAAGAGCAGCATGTCGGGCGCTTCGAGCAGCAGCTTGCACAGCGCCACGCGGCGCTTCTCGCCGCCCGACAGGGTGCTGACATCGGCGTCGTCCGGCGGGCAGCGCAGCGCCTCCATCGCGACGTCGATCTGCGCGTCGAGATCCCACAGGTTCTGCGCGTCGATGTCGTCCTGCAGCTTGGCCATCTCCTCGGCGGTCTCGTCCGAGTAGTTCATGGCAAGCTCGTTGTAGCGGTCGAGCACGGCCTTCTTGGCAGCGACGCCCTCCATCACGTTCTCGCGAACGTTCTTGGTCTCGTCGAGCTGCGGCTCCTGCGGCAGGTAGCCGACCTTGGCACCCTCGGCGGCCCAGGCTTCGCCCTGAAAATCCTTGTCGATCCCGGCCATGATCTTGAGCAGGGTGGACTTACCGGCGCCGTTGACGCCGACCACGCCGATCTTCACGCCGGGCAGGAAGTTCAGCCGGATGTTCTCGAAGGTCTTCTTGCCGCCGGGATAGGTCTTGGAGACGCCGTCCATGTGATAGACGTACTGGTAGCTGGCCATCGGGGAACTCCTGTCTGCGATCGGCCCCCCTCATACGCCCGCCCGCCCGGCGTAGCAATCGGGCCCGCGCGGAACCGCCCACCTGCAAGGGACGTTGGGCGGCATCGCGCAGGGGAGTGGCAAAAGGTGGCAACGAGCGAGACGGGCGACAGGCTCCCCGACACCGCGACCGAGGCGGACCTGCCGGACCCAGCGCTGGAACTGGCAGAGAACAGGCTGTCGGAGCTGCGCAAGATCCGCCGGCTGATGCTGTGTTCCTTTCTGCTGGCGGCCTTCACGGCGACCTATTTTGCGCGCGACGTGCTGCTGCCAATTGTGCTGGCGATTCTCCTGACACTGACGCTGCGCCCGCTGGTGCGGGGGCTGCAGCGGATCGGCATCCCGCCGGGCTTCAGCGCGGTGCTGCTGATGCTCGCCATCGGGCTGGGCTTCGCCATCGCGGGCTACTTTCTCTCCGGCCCAATCGGCGAGATGGCGGCGCGGGCGCCGCAGATCGGATCCGAGGTGCAAAGCAAGCTCGCCGGGCTGATGGACCGCTTCGCCTCGATCCAGGAGGTCGGCAAGCAGGTCACCGAGATGGCCGATGCCGCCGGTGCCACCGATGGCGAGGAGAAGGTCGAGGTGGTCGTCGACCAATCCGGCCTGATCCCCGAAGCAGTAGGCAGCGTCGCCTCGATCACCTCGTCACTGGTGGCGGCGATGATCCTGACGCTGTTCCTTCTGGCCTCGGGCGATTTCTACCATCGCCGCATCGTCGAAGCCTCGCCGAAGCTGCACGACAAGAAGCGCGCGCTGACCATTGTGCGCGACGTGGAAAAGCAGATCTCGCGCTATCTGGCCGCGATCACAATGATCAACGCAGGGCTCGGTCTTGCGATTGGCGTCGCGCTGTGGATCCTCGGCCTGCCGATGCCGCATGTCTGGGGCACGCTGGCCTTCCTTCTGAACTTCATGCCCTTCATCGGCGCGATCATCGGTACCGCCGCGGTGGGCGCCTTCGCGCTGGTGTCGTTCGACAGCGTGCCCTACGCGCTGCTGGCGCCGCTGTCCTACTTCGCCCTGACCACCATCGAGGGTAACTTCGTCACGCCCATGCTGGTCGGCCGCAGGCTCGAGCTGAACATCGTCTCGGTCTTCGTCACGGTGGCGTTCTGGATCTGGCTCTGGGGCGTGCCGGGCGCGGTGCTGGCGGTACCGTTCCTCGTGGTGGTGAAGGCGATCTGCGACAACGTGCCCTCGCTCAAGGCATTCGGCAGCTTCCTGTCGGGCGATCCGGCAATGCGAACCGACGATCAAGCGGCCGAGAATGGCCACCGGCCCGAGAAGCGGTCCACGCGCCCTGCCTGATGCGGCCTGACCCGGTTTGACACCCGCCGAAACCGCGGCCTAGGCTCTGGCGCGACGCCGGGGCCGGGAGATGGCGCCGGTCCAGAGGAGATCCACGAGATGAGCTATACCCCGAGCCCCGACCGCTACGAGCGGATGGTCTATCGCCGCTGCGGCCGGTCCGGCCTCAAGCTGCCCGCCGTCAGCCTCGGGCTGTGGCACAATTTCGGCGACGACACCCCGCACCAGACCAAGCGCGAGATCTGCCGCACGGCCTTCGACCACGGCATCACGCATTTCGACCTCGCCAACAATTACGGCCCCGAGCCGGGCGCCGCCGAGAGCGCCTTCGGAGAGATCCTGAAGACCGATTTCGCCGGTTATCGCGACGAGATGATCATCTCGTCGAAAGCCGGTTATCACATGTGGGACGGCCCCTATGGCGAGTGGGGCAGCCGCAAGTACCTGATCGCGTCCTGCGACCAGTCGCTCAAGCGGATGGGGCTCGATTACGTCGACATCTTCTATTCCCACCGCTTCGATCCCGAGACTCCGCTCGAGGAGACGATGGGCGCGCTCGATCACATCGTGCGCTCGGGCCGCGCGCTCTATGTCGGGATCTCGAGCTACAACTCCGAGCGCACCCGCGAGGCGGCGGCGATCCTGAAGGATCTCGGCACGCCCTGCGTGATCCACCAGCCGAGCTACAATATGCTCAATCGCTGGGTCGAGCATGACGGGCTCAAGGACACACTGACCGAACTCGGCATCGGCTCCATCGCCTTCACGCCGCTGGCGCAGGGCATGCTGACCAAGAAGTATCTCGGCGGCATCCCCGAGGACAGCCGCGCCGCGCAGGACAAGTCGCTGTTCCCGTCGATGCTCACCGAGAAGGCGATCGGCAACATCCGCAAGCTCAACGAGATCGCCGAGGCGCGTGGCCAGACGCTGGCGCAGATGGCGATCGCATGGGTGCTGCGCGAGGGCGGCATCACCACGGCGCTGATCGGCGCCTCGAAGCCGAGCCAGGTGATCGACTGCGCCGGCGCGGTCGGCAATCTCGACTTCACCGCCGACGAGTTGGCGAAGATCGACGAATATGCCGACGAGGAGCAGATCAACCTCTGGGCCCGCTCCGCCGAGATCGAGGGCTGAGGCGACACCGGCGGGGCGCGTTGCCACGAACGCGCCCCGCTTTGGCCCACGAATCCCCTCTCCGGCCGGGCAGAGTGGCTTTCGGGGCCGCGCATCGGGCGCGGACCGAGCCGGAGACGAGCCGATGCAGGACCTGCCGCTGATACTTGCCGCGCCGCTGATGGCCGCGATGATCTGGACCGACCTGCGACACATGCGGATCCCCAACATGCTGGTGGGCGCGGTGGCGCTGCTCGGGATCGGCTGCGCGATCTTCGGGCTGATGCCGGATCTCGGGATGCGGCTGATCGCCGGAGGCGCGGTCTTCGTCGCGGGGCTCGGGCTCTTTGCCATCGGCACAATGGGCGGCGGCGACGTGAAGATGCTGGCGGTGCTGGTGCCCCTGATCCCGCCCGAGGCGTTGTCCAGCTTCGCGGTGCTTCTCTCGGCCACGATGCTGGCCGGTGTGCTGCTGCTGACCGGGGCGCGCCGTGTCGCGGGCGGGCCGGAATCGGCATGGGTCAGCCTGCGCGCCACGGGCCGCTACCCGCTCGGCCTCTCGATCGCCACGGCGGCGATGATCCTGCCGCTGGCGATCTGACCCGGGCACGCGGTCCCGCCTGAGCGGGTCGCGGCTTCGCTTGGCATCTCGGGCGGTACCTTTTCCCCGGCGGCGATCTGCGGCAGGAAGGGCGCGACCAAGCCTTCCGGAGACGACATGCCCGATCCCAACCCGCAGGCGCTCGATTTCCTGCTGACACGCCGCTCCCGCCCCGCCAAGACGCTGACCGCGCCCGTGCCCTCGCGCGAGGAGCTGCTGCCGCTGCTCACCGCCGCGCTGCGGGTCCCGGATCACGGCAAGCTCGAACCGTGGCGGCTCATCGTGCTGGAAAAGCCGGCGCTCGCGCGGCTGGCGGCGCGCGTGCCCGCCCGCGCCGAGGCGCTGGGTATCGATGAGGGCAAGCGTGACAAGGCGGTGGCGCAGTTCCGCGACGCCGATCTCGCCGTTGCGGTGATCTCTGCCCCGAAGCAGAGCGACAAGGTGCCCCGGATCGAACAGGTTCAATCGGCAGCCTGCGTCTGCCTGTCGCTCCTGAACGCGGCGCTGGCGGCGGGCTGGGGCGCGAACTGGCTCACCGGCTGGCCCAGCCACGACCCGGAATTCTGCCGCGAGGGGCTGGGGCTGGCCGAGGGCGAGAGCGTCGCAGGCCTGATCCATATCGGCACCGAGACCGTGGCGGCGCCGGAACGGCCGCGCCCCGACGTGATGGCGCTGACGGAGTGGCGCTCGGCATGATCCTGACGGATTTCATGCGCGCCTTGGCGCAGATGTTCGACCCGCGATTTCGCCGGGTACTCTGGCTCGGCATCGGGCTGTCGGCGGGCCTCTTGGTGGCGTTCTATGCCGGGCTTCTGGCGCTGGTCGGGCTGTTCGCGCCCGACAGCGTGACGTTGCCTCTGATCGGCGAGGTGGCCTGGATCGACGATGCGCTGGGCTGGGGCTCGCTGTTGCTGATGCTCGGCCTGTCGGTGTTCCTGATGCTGCCCGTGGCCTCGATGATGAGCGGCTTCTTCCTCGAAGAAGTGGCCGGTGCGGTCGAGGCCCGGCACTATCCCGGCCTGCCGCCCGCCCGCACGATCCCGCTGGCGGACCAGATCCGCGACACCTTCGCGTTCCTCGCGGTGCTGGTGCTCGTGAACGTCGCGGCGTTCGCGGTGAGCCTCGCCTTTCCGCCCGCCGCGCCCTTCCTGTTCTACGGGGTCAATGGTTGGCTGCTGGGGCGCGAGTATTTCCAGGTCGCGGCAATGCGGCGCGAGGGCCGGGCGGGGGCGCATGCCATGCGCCGGCGTCATCCGCTGCGGATCTGGGGCGCGGGCTGCCTGATGGCGGTGCCGCTAACGGTGCCGGTGGTCAACCTGCTGGTGCCGGTGCTGGGCGCGGCCACCTTCACGCATCTCTATCACCGGCTGGCGCGGCGACGGCCCGCTACTCGCTGACCAGCGGGCCGTTGGCCGGGGCCATGCGGCCGAACACGTCGATATCGCGCACCGTGACGCCGCTCCACAGGATGAAGGCCGAGAGCGCGGCCCAGATCGGCACCGCCCAGAGCGTGGTGATCTTCGCCTTGCGACCCAGCCGGAAATCGGCCGGGGCCGAGGCATGGGTGCCGGGCA
Organism: Limimaricola soesokkakensis; assembly: GCF_900172345.1. GTDB lineage: Bacteria > Pseudomonadota > Alphaproteobacteria > Rhodobacterales > Rhodobacteraceae > Limimaricola > Limimaricola soesokkakensis. The sequence continues at coordinate 257,642 of NZ_FWFY01000004.1, read as the reverse complement.
CCGTCTCGCCCGCATCGCCCTGGGTGACGAGCCGCAGCGGCAGCACGATGAAGAACACCATGAACCATGTCACGGCGAAGAGCACGAAGGCGGCGGTGATGGTCATGGCATCTCCACGGGGACCGTCCCCCTGTTATATTTCATCTCAGGTCGTGCGGGCCGTCGGCCCCGCCTCTCGGTCAGACCTGTTCGATCTCGATCAGGCAGCCGTCGAAATCCTTGGGGTGCAGGAACAGCACCGGCTTGCCATGGGCGCCGGTCTTGGGGTTGCCGTCGCCCAGCACCCGCGCGCCTTCGGCCACGAGCCGGTCGCGCGCCGCGTGGATGTCCTCCACCTCGTAGCAGATGTGGTGCATGCCGCCCGAGGGGCTCTTTTCAAGAAACCCCGTGATGGGCGAGGCCTCGCCCAGCGGTTCCATCAGCTCGATCTTGCTGTTGGGCAGTTCCACGAAGACCACGCGGACGCCATGCTCCGGCAGCGCCTGCGGCGCGCTGACCTGCGCACCGAGCGACCGGGCATAGCGGTCGCGCGCGGCGGCAAGGTCGGGCACGGCGATGGCGACATGGTTGAGGCGACCGATCATCGGAAAGCTCCTGCTGGCATGGGGGCGATATGGCGGCTCGGACCCGGTGGCGCAACCGCGCGGATCGTCGCGGCTTAAGACGGGATTCACCCTGTCCGGCGAGACTGCCCGAAGCAAGGGTCCTTCGGGCCCGACCCCAAAGGGAGCCCAGCATGCCGGTCAACATCACCTTTCCCGGCGCGCGCGCGCCCACCGCGGACAGGCCGCTGCTCGGGCTGACCGTGCTGCTGGTCGAGGACAGCCGCTTCGCCTGCGAGGCGATGCGCCTTTTGTGTCTGCGATCCGGCGCCCGGATTCGCCGCGCCGACAGCCTGCACAACGCCCGCCGCCACCTGCGGGGCTACCGCCCCGACGCGGTGATCGTCGATCTCGGCCTGCCGGACGGCTCGGGGATCGAGTTGATCCTCGAACTGGCGCAGGCCACCCCGCGGATCGACATGCTGCTGGCCACCTCCGGTGATCCGGATGGCGAAGCGCCGGCGCGCGCGGCCGGGGCGGACGGCTTTCTCGCCAAGCCGATCGGCCGGCTGGGCGAGTTCCAGCAGGCGCTGCTGGCGCATGTGCCGCCGGATCGCCGCCCCGGGGGGCTGGGATGTCTTCCGGTCGGGGAGGAGGTGCACCCCGATCCGGTGGCGTTCCGCGACGATCTGGCGCTGGCGGCCCAGCTGATGCGGCATGGCCGCTCGGACGAGCGGGTCATGGCCTATCTGGCGCAGTTCCTCGCAGGGGTGGCGAAGGCCGCGGGCGATACGAAGCTCTGCGCGGCGGCCGAGGCGCTGTCCGTCGCGCGGCAGGGGGGCGCGGCGGGCCCCGCCTTCGACCGGCTGGCGGCGCTGGTCGAGGGTCGGCTCGCGGCGCCGGCGGCGCTTTGAGCCATGCCGCCGCTCAGGCGAACAGCCCCGGATCGGCGCCAAGTTCGAGCCCCGGGAAAACCGATCCCTCGATCATCGACCGGTCGAGGCCGAACAGGCCGCGCATCACCCAGCCCGCATGGGCGCGCAGATCGCGCGTCGGCATCAGGTCGCGCCGGTCGTAGAGCGCGGCCTCGGACAGGCCGGGCCAGTCGCCCAGCACCCGACTTCCGCGCAGCGCGCCGCCGGCATAGAGCATCGCGCCGCCGGTGCCGTGATCGGTGCCCTTCGTGCCGTTTTCGCGCGCGGTGCGGCCGAACTCGGTCACGCAGAGCACCGCGGTCTTCTCCCATGCGGCGCCCAGCCCCGCCTCCAGCGTCAACAACGTGTCGGTGAGCCGCCCCAGCGCCCGCTCCAGCCCGACCGACTGCCGTTCATGGGTGTCCCATCCGGTGAGCGAGAAGCTGGCGATCCGGCTGTCGCCCCGGAGCCGCGAGGCCGCGAACTCGGCCAGCCGTACGTGGTCGCCGCGCAGCGCCTCGTTCCCGTTGCCGCCCATCGCCGCGGCTTGGCCGGTTTCTTCGGCGGCGAGGCTGTCGACGATGTCCATCGCCTCGGCCACGGCGTCGCGGAACAGCGGATCGTCATGGGTCACCAGTTCCAGCAGCCGGCGCCCCTGCGGGGTCAGTTCCAGCCGCGCCTCGGGCGACCAGCGCGTCGTCGCGGCGCGGCCCGACAGGATCAGCATCTCCTCGCGGCCGATCGCATAGGCGGTCTCGGCAGAGAGGCCGGGAATCGTCTGCAGCATCCGGTTGAGCCAGCCATCGGCCCCCGCCTGGCCCGGCGTCCCGGCTTCGAGCAGGTCCTGCCCGTCGAAATGGCTGCGCTTGTCGCGATAGGGTGTCGAGACGGCGTGCACGGCGCCGAACTCCCCGCGCTTCCACATCGGGGCCAGCTGGTCGAGCGCCGGATGCAGCGCGTAGAACCCTGCATCGATGGCGCCGGGATCGGATTGGACTGCCAGCGTCGGGCGCAGCGCTGCGAGGGCCGGATCGCCCACGGGGCGCACCACGTCGAGCCCGTCCATTGCCCCGCGCAGCACGATCACGACGAGCCGGTTCTCCCACGGCGCGCTGGCGAAGGCCATCGGCGTCAGCAGTGGGCTCGCCGCGGCGGAGCATCCCAGTGCGAGGCCGCCGCGCAGCACGGAGCGTCTGTCGATCCCGGTCATGCCGTCATCTCCTCTGGAAGGCGGGGCTGGACAGCACCACGCCGATCGCCTCGGCGCGGCTTTCGGCGGCGCGGGCTGCGAAGACCAGCGCCTCCGGCGCGTCCGCGCCCACGGCCACCCGCACGAAGGCGCGCGGGTCGGGCAGGTCGTCGAGCAGCGCCGATGGCGTGTTCATCGCCCAGTCGATCCGCGCGGCCATACCATGCGGGGTGACCCAGGCCTCGGCGGCCTCAGACCAGCCATCGGGGCCGGGCGGCCGTTCCCAAGGCTGCCCCATTCGCATCAGGGGCTGGTACAGCTGCCGCCTGAGATCGGGCGTGCCAAGCCCCGCGATCGCCTGCGGGGCCACACCGAGCGCCCGCAGCGCGCTCTGCACGAAACCGTAGGGCTGCTTGATCTTGCGCGGCTCCGGTGCCCAAGCGGCGGGGTGTTCCAGAAGCGTCGCGGTAACCGCAAGAAGGTCACCACGGCTGTCGCGCCAGACCGTTTCGAGCGTAGCCACCAGCGCCTCATCGGGATCGTCGGCCACGAAATGCACCGCGATTTTGCGCGCCATGTGACGGGCGGTGGCGGGATGACGCGCCAGCATCCTGAGCGCCTCGCGGATCGTGTCGAAGCTGGCGCGGTCGGAAAAGGTCGTGCCGAGCACGGTTTCGGCGCCGGGCTCGGCCCGGTCCGGACGGTATTCCAGGCCGCGCGCGGGGCTCCAGCTCAGTCCGGTGAGCAGCTCGGCCAGCTCGCGCACGTCGGTCTGGTCATAGGGACCGTCCACACCCACCGTGTGCAGCTCCAGAAGCTCGCGCGCGAGATTCTCGTTCAGCCCGCCGCCGCGGCGCCCGGCGCGGCTGTTCGGCCCGGTCGATCGCGCCTGATCCAGATATGCGAGCATCGCCGGATGGGTGGTGACGGCGATCAGCAGCTCCTCGAAGGGGGCGGCGACGCGCGGCCGGATCGCCTCCTCGACATAGGGGGTGATCAGGTGACGCCAGGCCTGCACTTGTGCCCGCGTGGTGAAGTGATCGGCCCAGAACCGCACCAGCCGCTCGTGCAGCCCGCCTTCCGGCGCCGCGACGCCGCGGGCAAGACTGGTCGCGAAATTGCGCCAGGCAAGCGCGCGCGCCGCGGCGCTTAGCTTGTTCTGCGCATCGCGCGCGGCCTTCTCCTGCGCGCTGCCGCGGGCCGCGCGCTTGGCACGGCCGGCCTCGTACCATTCGACCAGGGTGGGCCGCGCCTCGCCAAAGGAGGGGATCGGAAATTGTCTGGCGATCTCGTCACGCCCGCTTAGCGGTCGCAGCATCGCCGCGACGCTCTCGGGGGGCGGTTGCACCGGCGACAGGCCGGTGCCGAAGCGGATGGCGGCACGGAGCGGGTCGAAGGGCACGGGCGAATCCTTCTCGGTATCTGCCGATCATATAGGCAGGCGCAGCCCCGGGCGTGAGCCCCGCCGCGCACGCGCGGCGGGAATCCGCCTCAGTAGTCGCGCTCGAAGAAGATCCCGAGCGAGGTCTCGCCATCGCTGCTGACACGGCCCTGCGCCGTGATGTCGTCGGTCACGTCGAGGTTGAGGTTGATCGAGGTCTGGTCGGTGCCGACGGTGACATCGGTATAGACGTTCTCGGAGAGGTACTTGCCGGCGCGCACGGCGGCATTGCCCTCGTCGTCGGTGGTGATGTCGAGATCGTCGAGGCCGGTATCGGCCCGGAAATCATCGATCAGCCCGCCGCCGCCGGTGCCCGCCAGCGTGCCCACGGCCGCCGCGAGCTGCACCGCCTGCAGCGGCGAGAGCGAGGTGATGTCGCGCCCGAAGATGAGCTGGGCCAGCACCTCGTCCTGCGGCAGGTCGGGCGTCGATTCGAACCGCACCTCGGGCTCGCTCGCCGGGCCTTCGATGATGATCCGCACCTGCGTGCCGGTCGCGGCCTCGGTGGTGGCCACCAGCCGGATGAAGGGGCTGAAATCGCCTTGCAGATAAGCACCGCCCTCGTCGAGCTCGAAGCGCTGCTGCAGGATGTCGAGCCGGCCGCGGATCAGTTCGAACTCGCCCACGGGGATCACCTGGTTGGTGGTGCCGCTTATCTCCAATTCGCCGCCTAGCTCGGCGTCGAGGCCACGGCCGCGGATGAAGATGCGCGACGGCGCGCTGATGGTCACGTCGAGCCCGTAGCCCGGGCCGGAGGGCCCATCGACCTCGGCCGCGCTTTCGCCGATCTCGACCCCGGCGATGCTCAGCCCGGCCCGCGTCAGCGTGCGCTGCACCTCCTGCGGCGCGTTGACGTGACGCACCTCCGGCAGGTCGCCCAGGGCGCCGATGCCGGATGACGGCACCTGGATCTCGGTCTCGCCCAAGGCGACCAGCCCGGAGATCAGCGCCCCGCCCGCCAGCGGGCCGGTGATGCTCAGCCGCCCGTCGGCGGTGGTCTGGTAGAGTTCGGGGTCGCGCAGTTCCAGATCGTCCAGCGTGATGACCAGATCGGCGTCGAAGCCGCCGGCCAGTGCGACGGGACCGGAGACGCCGATCCGGCCGCCCTTTTCCAGAGCCGCGGCGAGCGACAGCTCTGCCCGATCGCCTGAAAGGCGGATGGTGGTGTCGATGTCCTGCACCGTGAGGCCCACGGTCGGTACCGCGAGCTCGGCACCGGCGGTGGAGATGGTGCCGGTGACCGAGGAAAGGGCAGGGGGCCCCTCGACCGAGAGGTCGAAGCGCGCGGTGCCGTCGAGACGGCGCGGCTCGATCAGGTCGTTGACGAGGCCGAGCTGCGCCTCGCCCGTCACGTCGAGATCGAGCGTGCCGTTAGAGAGGTAGCGCCCCGAGACATCCGCCGAGGTGCCGCCCGGCCCGGTGGCCGAGACGTCCAGATCGAGATCGCCTGCCGCGTTGCGCGCGGCCGTGCCCGAGGCCGTGACGGGCCCCGAGAAATCGGGGGTGAAGAGGCCGATATCGTTCAGCCGCGCCTCGAAGCTGGCGCTCTGATTGCTGCCCGATCCGGTGGCATCGGCCTGCACCGAAAAGGCCGGGAAGCTGATGTCGAGATCCTGCACCGCGATCTCGCCCGGGGCGTCGCGGCTCAGTCGGGCATCGATCGAGCCGGTGCCGTCGAGCAGCCGCGCGGCCGCCTCGACGCCGATGTCGAGATTGGCGGCCTGGCCGTCGATGGTGACGTCGAAGGCCGAGAGATCCGGCATCACGCTGCCCGCGGCGTCGAGATCGACGCTGCCGCCCAAGGGGCGTCCCGCGAGCTGCGAGAAGGGGGCGAGCGACGCGACCTCGGTCGCGGCGCTGAAGGTGATCCGGCGGCCCTGCGCCTCCGGCGCGACGCGGCCCGTGGCGGCGATGTCGGTGCCCTGAGCGCGGCCGGTCACGTCGAAATCGATGCCGCCCGCGGCGTCGCCCGATGCATTGGCCGAGAGGGTGGCGGGGCCCGACAGGCCCGGCGCGAAGGGCGCGATCTCGGTCAGCTCGATATCCACATCGCCGGTGGGCAGCCCGTCGGTCACGGTGGCCTCGCCCATGGCGCGGATCTGTGGGTTCACCAGCGTGAAGCGGGGCAGGGCGAAGTCCTGCGGGCCGGAACGGATCACCTGCGCGTCGAGCACCGTCTCGCCTGCGAGCAGCGGGTCGAGCTGATCGATGCCGGTGGTCACGTTCGAGGTCGTGCCGTCGAGCGTCACGTCGAAGCGTGACAGGTCGGCGCTCGCGGTGCCGTTGGCCCTGAGGTCGACCGCGCCCGAGAGGGGGCGGCCCGCCAGAGTGCCGATGGGGGCGAGGTCGTCGATGTCGATGTCGAGATCGAAATCGCCCGTGCCGTTCTCGATCGTGGCAGAGCCCGTGACGTTGAGGCCCTCGGAGGCGACGCGCAGGTCCTCGACCAGCAGGTCCTCGGGGCCGGTGCGCACCGCGTGGCCCGAGAGCGTCAGTTCGCCGCCGAACAGCTCGTCCGCCTCCGCCGTGCCGGTCGAGAGGTTGGTGGCGCGGCCGTCGAGGGTCACGTCGAAGGTCGAGGCGTCAAGCGCGGTGGAGCCTTGCGCGCTGAGCTGTGCTTCGCCTGCAAGCGGACGGTCCACCGCCTCGCCCACGGCGGAGAGATCGCGCGCGTCGAGGTCGAGGTCGAATTCGGCCAGCCCCTCGACCACCTCGGCGCGGCCCGCCGCGGCAAGGACGGGGCCGTCGAGCTTCAGATCCTCGACCGAGAAACTGTCCGGCCCGGTGCGGGTGGCTTGGCCCGAAAGCGCGACGCGGCCTTGAAGCAACGGATCGGCTTGGGCGATGCCGGTGACGAGATCGGTGGTCACGGCGTCGAGCGTGAGGTCGGCGGCGGAGCCGTCGGTCTCGGCCGTGCCGGCCGCATAGAGCCGTGCGGCGCCGGAGATCGGCCGGTCGAGCGCTTCGCCTAAAGGTGCGAGGTCCGAGGCCTCGGCCTCGATATCGAATGTCGCGGTGGTGCCGTCGAGGGCCGCGTCGCCACTGGCCCGGATCCAAGGGGCCGAGAGCACGAGATCCTCGACCGAGAAGGCCATCTCGCCGGTGCGGACCGCGTGGCCGGCGATCTCGACCCGGCCACGCAGCAGCGGGTCGGCCTGCTCGATGCCGGTGACAAGATCGGTGGCGCTGGCGTTGAGCGTGATGTCGGCCTCGGAGAGATCGGTCTGCATCGAGCCCGCCGCCGAGATGTCGATCGCGCCCGAGAGCGGCATCTCAACCGCCTCGCCCACCGGGCCGAGATCGGATGCAGCCGCATCGATGTCGAAGGTCGCGGTGCCGCCGTTCAGCTCGGCGCGCCCTGAGGCCCGGAGGCTCTGCGAGGTCATGTCGAGATTCTCGACGCGGAAACTCTCTGGGCCCGAGCGCAGGGCGCGGCCCGACAGCGTCGCCTGTCCCCGCAGCAGCGGGTCGGCTTGGGCGACGCCGGTGACGAGATCGGTGGTCTCGGCGTCGATCACGAGGTCGAAGGTCGAGGCGTCGGGCGCGAGCGTGCCCTCGGTCGAGAAGACCGCCGCACCGGAGAGATCGCGGCCCGCGATCGAGGAGAAGGGCGCGATGTCGCGCAGGTCGGCGGTCATGTCGAGCGTGACCTGCCCGCCTTCCTCCTCGGGGGCCTGGGTCGCGTCGATCACGGCACGGCCATTGGGCAGTTCGGCCACCACGTCGGCGCGGGTCACGCCGGCCGCATCGCGCGAGGCGGTGCCGGTGAGGGTCGCGGGGCCCTCGACCCCGTCGAGCGCGAGGCCCGCATTCTCGACCGAGATGTCAAAGCGGGCCTCGGAGGCGCCGGAGGTGATGTCGGCCTCGGCGGTGGCGGTCAACTCAGGCGTGGTGATCGCCAGATTCTCGACCCGGGTGCCGGTCTCGTCCCGCGCGGCCCGGAGCGCGATCTCGCCCGCGCCGCCGATATAGGGGTCGAGCGGCTCGAGCCCGAGCGCGAGGTCCTGCGTGGTCCCCGACAGGGTTACGTCGAAGATCCCGTCGAGCGGGCGGATCGTGCTGTCGATGTCGAGATCGGCGGCACCGGCCAAATCGAGACCGGTGAGGCCCGAGAACCGCTCCAGCCGCTCGGCGGCAAGCTCCACGGTCGAGCTGGTTTCGAAGCCGTTCTCGGAGCCGGCGACGGTGCCGGTGGCATTGAGCGCGATGCCCGGCCCGTCGAGCGTGACGCGGTCGATAGTAACCGGGCCTTCGCCGTCGCGTTCGAGCACGATTTCGCCTGCGATCTGCTCGCCCAGCGCCTCGGCGAGATCCTCGTCGTCGAATTGCAGCCCGCGCGCGGTGTAGTCGATATCGGCGGTGAACAGGCTCGGCGCGGCGTCGCTTTCGCGCACGATCACGCCGCCGCCCTGCACTGTGAATTGCGGGATCGTCAGCCCGGGACGCGCGAAATCGCGGGCGGTCAGGTCGATCACCCATTGGTCGCCGGTACTGGCGTCGAATTGCAGCGCCAGGTCCGCGCCGCCGATCCGGGTCTCGCCACCGGCCACGGGCAGGACGACCGGGCCGCCATCCTCGCTGCCGATGCTGCCATTGAGATCGAAGCTCTCGGGCCAGCCATCGGCGCCGATTCGGGCCGAGCCGTCGAGCGTGAGTGCCTGCGCCTCGATCGAAAGCCGCGACAGCGCCAGCGCGCCATCGGCGCCGCGCGATCCGGTTACGGCGAGCCCGACATCGGGGCCGAAGAACTCGGCATAGTCGGGCGCGATCAGCGGCGTCACGTCGCCATCCACGTCGAGCGAGAAGGCCAGCGGCGCGGTGCCACCCTCGGGCGTTTCGCCCCGGTCGAGCGCGAAATCGCCGCTGATCCGCGGCTGCCCGTCGGTGGCCAGCGAGATCGCCGCGTCGAAATCGTCGATCGGCCCCGCGCCCTCGACCCTGAGCGCCACCGAAGGGCGGCCGGGCAGGTCGAGCGCCCTCGCGGCGATGCCGTTCTCGGCCTCTTCCAGCGCCAGCGTCAGGTCCAAGAGGCGGCTGTCATTGGAATAGCTGCCCGAGAGTTCGAAGCGGCCGGTTTTCTCGCCCAGCCGCTCGGCGGTCAGTTGCGCCTCGCCCTCGCCGCCCGCAAGCTGCGCCGAGCCCTGCACTGTGAGCGCGACTTCCTCGTCGAGAAACGCCTCGCCCAGCACCAGCCGGTCGATCGAGAGATCGTCGAGCCGGATCGAGACCGGCAGTTCGGGCAGCGAGAATGGCGAAGCCTCGGCCGCGGGCGCCTCTTCGGCACCGGCCACTGGCGGCCGGGTCAGCTCGATCAGCTCGGCCGAAAGTTCCTCGACCTCGAGCCTGCCGCGCAGCAGCGCCGAGCGATTCCAATCGAGCACGAGGTTCTCGGCCCTGAGCCAGACGCCCTCCTCGTCGGCGATGGTCATCACCTCGATCGAGGCGGCGGAGCTGAGCGCGCCCTGAAAGCCGGTGATGATCACTTCGCGACCGGCGCCCGAGAGGTTGTCCTCGATCAGCCCGGTGAGAAAGCCGCGGTCGCGATCGGCCTGCTCCTCCTGCGCGGGGAGCATGGTCGGCGCGACGGTGGCGATGGTGATGGCGGCGGCGCGGGAGAGCTGTTTCAAAACGACTGTCCTATTCCGATATAGACATGGACGCTCTGATAGGCGTCGTCGCCGGTGACCGGCGTCGCGAGGTCGAGCCGCACCGGCCCGATCGGCGTTGCATAGCGAATGCCCGCCCCGGCACCGGCCTGGAAGTCGCCCTCGCCATCCGGCAGGGCGTCGGCCTCGACATAGCCGATGTCGTAGAATCCCACGGCGCCGATCTTCTCGGTCACGTCGAACCTCGCCTCGAGTTGGGCGCCGGCAAAGCTCTTGCCCCCCGAGCTGACCTCGACCGGGCCGTCGCCGAAATCGCGCGTGTAGGTGACGCCGAGCGACTGGTAGTCATGGCCGCGCACGGTGCCGCCGCCGCCCGAGTAGAACAGGTAATCGGCGGGGCTGTCCTCGAGGCTCGAGAGCAGCACCGAGCCGAGCTGGCCGCGCGCGGCCAGCGTCAGCCGCTCGGTCTCGCCGAAGCTGCGATAGGCGCGCGTGTCGACATAGAGCCGGAGCCCGTCATCGCTGCCGGTCACGCCGAGAAAGGGGGTCACCTCGACATCGACGAAATAGCCGTTCTGGGCATCGAGCGCGGCGTCGCGCCGATCCAGCGTCGCGTCGAGCGGCAGGGTCAGCAGCGTATAGTCGCGAACCCGCGCATCGGTTTCCTCGCGCGCGGTCAGGATGCCGATGGCACCGGAGTAGGTCAGCGTCTCGTTGACATAGCGCGACAGGCCGATCTCGGCGCTGAACTGGTCGAGCAGGTAGTCGATCTCGTCCTCGCGCTTGAGCTCGGCCTCGGCAAAGAGGTCGACATCGGCACGGAACGTGGCGGGACGGTTGAAGCTGGCGCCGAGCCGGTAATCGGCGCCGCCCGAGCCGGTGACGCCGGGCACCTCGCCCTCGATGCCCGAGATCTCGCCCTCGATGCGCAGCCGTTCGGCCCCGCCCAGAAGGTTGCGGTGCATCCAGAAGGCCGAGAGGCCCAGGCCCTCGACAGTGGAGACCTCGGCGCCGAAGCCGATCCGCCGCGGCAGCGCCTCGGTCACCGTCAGCTCGAAGGGCAGGGTGTTGTCCGGGCCGATCTCCTCGCTCTCGATGAAGGCCACCGAATCGAAGGCGCCGGTGCGGCGCAGCCGGGTCGCGGCGAAATCGAGATCCTCGGGATCGTAGACCCGGCCCGTCGGCAGGTCGGCGATGGCGCGGATCCGCTCCTCGCGCACATCCTCGTTGCCGGTCACGGTGAGCGCACCGAAACGCAGCCGCGGCCCCGGCGCCAGGCGCACGGCGGCGTCGAGCCGCTCGGTCACGTGGTCGGCGACGATCTCCTGATCCGCGACCTCCGCCTTGGCGAAGCCCACCGCCTCCCATGCCTCGACCCCGGCGCGCGCGGCGGCCCGCACCGATTCGGCGCGCGCGGTCTCGCCGGTGGCAAAGCTTTCGGGCAGCTCGGTGTCGGGGGCGAGCGGCGCGATCTCGGTGCGACCGAAGGTGAAGCGCGGCCCCTGGCTCACCCGGATCGCGATGTCGTCGATCCGCGCCGGCGCGTCGAGCGGCGCGAGGGCCGCCGCCTCCTCGCCATTGACGAGAATCGAGATCGTGCCGCCGAAATAGCCTTGGGAATAAAGCCCGGTCAGCAGCCGCCGGTAATCGGCCCGGGCGGCGGCGACGTAATCCTGCGGGGTCGGGTTCTCGTCATCCTTGAGCGCCACTAGCAGCGAGGAATTCTCCAGCACGCTTTCGAGTTCGTCATCGGCGACGTCGATCTCGAAACGGACATCTTGGCCCAGCGCGGCGGATGTCGACAGGGCGAGAACCGACAGGCCGGTCAACACGGCGATATGGCGCAACTTCGATGTCCTCCCGGCGAACCGCTCTTTATTCGTGGCGCGGTCTGGGCCGGGCCTTGGCCCTATTGCTATCCTATCGAGACCGGGAGGCAACAGCCCGTTCCCGGCCCATGATCAATTGTGATCGAAGGGATCCGGCTCGTATCCTACGGCGGCGAGGTAGAGCCCGTGTGGCGGACAGACCGGGCCGCAGGCGGCGCGGTCGCGCGCCTCGAGTGCCGCCGTGACGTCATCCGGGCTCCAGGCACCGGCGCCGACCCGCTCCAACGTGCCGACGAAGCTGCGCACCTGATTGTGCAGGAAGGAGCGGGCTTTCACATGAAACCGGATCTCGGGGCCCGAGGGCCCCTCGACCGCCTTGATATCGAGGCGGTCCAGCGTGCGCAGCGCCGAGTTGGCTTGGCAGATCGACGAGCGGAAGGTGGTGAAGTCGTGCCGCCCGACGAGCCGGTCCGCGCCCGCCTGCATGGCTTCCGCGTCCAGCGGGTGCGGCACCTGCCAGGCGAGGCCCTTGTCATGTGTCAGAGGCGCGCGGCGCGTCACGAGGCGGAACAGGTATTGCCGCCACGTGGCCGAGAACCGTGCATGGAAATCCTCCGGCACCACGGCACAGGCGGTGATCGCCACCGGATCGGGCTTGAGGTGAAAGTTCAGCGCCTCGGACAGGCGGAACGGGTCCCAGTCCTTCTCGAGATCGCAATGCGCGACCTGACCCAGCCCATGCACACCGGCATCGGTGCGCCCGGCGGCGGCGATGGTGTGCGGGCGTCGCTCCAGCTTTCCGAGCGCGGCCTCGATCGCACCCTGCACGGAGGGGTGTTCGGACTGGCGCTGCCAGCCGGAAAAGGGCGCGCCGTGATATTCGACCTTGAGGGCATAGCGTGGCATGGCGCTGCGGGTAGCCCCGGCGCCACCGCTTGGCAAGCGCGCGCAGGCCCCTTTCATCTTTCTCCAAATACGCAAATCCGTGGCTGGCGCGGGGTGCGCCCCTGTGCATTCCGAGTGGGTATGCCTATCTTCGCGGCGAATGGCGGGCAGGGAGCGGCACATTGGTCATCGGGGCGATCACGCAAGGATTCACGCGCGGCGTCGAGGGGGTGGCGGACCGGCTGGTCTCGCCATTCACCGATCCGGTGATCCGGCTCGGCGTCACCGGGCTGTCGCGGGCCGGCAAGACGGTGTTTATCACCTCGTTGGTCGCGAACCTGATGGATCGTGGCCGGATGCCGCAATTCGCCGCCGGACCGCGCATTCAGGGCGCGGTGCTGCGCCCGCAGCCCGACGACACTGTGGCGCGGTTCGACTATGAGGGGCACATGGCGCAACTCATGGGCCCCGAGCCCAGCTGGCCCGAGGGCACGCGACGGGTGAGCGAACTGCGGCTCAGCCTGCGGGTCCAGCAGGGCGGGTTGCTGGCAGGGGTGCAGGGGCCACGGACAGTCCATCTCGACATCGTCGATTACCCGGGCGAATGGCTGCTCGATCTCGGGCTTCTCGAAAAGGATTACGCGCAATGGACGCGCGAGGCGCTGGGCCGGGCCGAGCGGCGGGCGGCGGCGATGCCGCAGGCGGCGGCGCTGCTCGCGGCGGTGACCGCAGCAGAGGCCGAGGCGCCGTTCGAGGAGCCGCGCGCCAAGGCGCTGGCTCGGGCCTTTACCGAATATCTCAACGCCGCGCGCGAGGCGGGCTATTCGGATTGCACGCCGGGGCGGTTCCTGCTGCCCGGCGATCTCGAAGGTTCGCCGGTGCTGACCTTCGCGCCACTGCCCGGCACGCCGGGCGGCAAGGGCAGCCTGAAGCGCGAGATGGAGCGGCGATACGAAGCCTACAAGCGCGAGGTGGTGAAGCCGTTCTTCCGCGACCACTTCGCCCGGATCGACAGGCAAGTGGTGCTGGTCGACGTGCTTTCGGCGATCCATGCCGGCCCGCAGGCGGTCGAGGATCTGCGCGCCGCGATGGCCGACATCCTGCGGGCCTTCCGCCCGGGCCGGAACGCGTTTCTGAGCCGCATTTTTCAGGGCCGGCGCATCGACCGCATCCTGTTCGCCGCGACCAAGGCCGATCACCTGCACCATTCCGAGCATGCCAAGCTCGCCGCGATCACCGAGGCGCTGTTGCGCGACGCGCGCGACCGTGCCGATTTCGCCGGAGCCAAGACCCAGGCGATGGCGATCGCCGCGCTGAGGACCACGGTCGAGGACCGGATCAGCCATGGCGGCGAGATGATCGACGTGGTGCGCGGCAAGCTTCTGGAAACCGGGCGGCAGGCGGCCCTGCATGCGGGCGCGCTGCCGGACGATCCGTCCCAGCTACTGGCGCCCGCGCGGGCCGGGGCGGAGCGCTGGCTCGACGGGGATTACTCGGTAATGAACTTTGCGCCCGCGCGGATGGTTCTGAAGCCCGGCGAAGGCCCACCGCATATCCGGCTCGACCGCGCGGCGGAGTTCCTCTTGGGCGACCGGCTGTGAGGAGGCAGGCATGAGCGACCAGAAACGCCGCGGCCCGGTGATGATCGATCTCGAAGAGGACGCGACGCCCGAGGTGACGCCCGCCACCGCGCCGCCGGTGCCCGAACCGGGACTGCCGCAGGGCGCGGCGCTGCAACGTGCGGCGGTGATCGCGGCGCGGCCGCGCTCGGCGCTCGCGCGCTGGTTCTTCGCGGCGCTGGCCACGCTTCTGGGCTTCATTCTCTCGGTCGCGGCTTGGAACTGGGTGGCGGGGCTTTTGGCTGCGAGCCCGATGCTGGGGATGATCGCTAGCCTGCTTCTGGCGCTGGTGCTGGCGCTGCTTCTGGCGATCGCGGCAAAGGAGTTCTGGGCGTTCCGGCGGCTGGCGCGGCTCGACCACATCCAGAGGGATGCCGGCGCGGCGCTGGGCGCGCAGGACCTGTCGCTCGCGCGATCGGTCTCGGCGCAGATGCTGTCGCTCTATGCCGGTCGCGACGAGCTGGCGCCGGGGCTGGCGCGGATCCGGGCGCGCGAGGGAGAGGTCTTCGACGCCGACGGGTTGCTGGCGCTGTCGGAGACCGAGCTTCTGGCGCCGCTCGACGCCATGGCGCTGCGGGAGGTCGAAGCGGCGGCGCGGCAGGTGGCGACGGTGACGGCGGTGGTGCCTCTGGCGCTTGCCGACGTGACCGCGGCGCTCACCGCGAATCTGCGGATGATCCGGCGCGTGGCCGAGATCTATGGCGGCCGCTCCGGCACGCTGGGCGCCTGGCGTCTGACGCGGTCGGTCTTCACCCATCTCGTTGCCACCGGAGCGGTCGCAGTGGGCGACGACCTCGTCAGTTCGGTGGCGGGCGGCGGCGTGCTGAGCCGGGTCTCGCGCCGCTTCGGCGAAGGGGTGGTGAACGGCGCGCTGACGGCGCGGGTGGGCGTCGCCGCGATCGAGGTCTGCCGGCCGCTGCCGTTCCGCGCGGCCAAGCGCCCCTCGGTCTCCGGTCTCGTGGGGCGGGCGCTGACCGGGTTGTTCGGGTCGCGCGAGGGCTGACCGGCCGGGCGCAGCTTGGCTGATGACTGCATCTCGTCGTTTCGGTGATCGAGCGCGCGAGCAGAGAGCCGAGTACGCCTATCCCGGTTTCGGTGGGGCAGTGAGCGCGCCTCGTTTGCCGATGCGGGTTTCCCCGAACCATTGGGGCGTGCCGCCTAGAGCAGCTTCGGAATGCCGCCCGGCAGGGTCTCGCGCTCCGTGACGCCGGCGCGCAGCGTCCGGCCGATGCGATGCGCCAGCGCCGACCACGCGGCGGCGGTCTCGGGCGGAAGCTCCTCGCGCAGCGTCATGTCGAACAGCGCTAGCCATGGCGCGAACATGCCGGGCCGCACGTCGCGGGCCTCGCGATGCACCGTCACCGGGCTGCCGCGATAGCCGGGGCGGCCGAGGATCGCGCTTTCCCAGAAGGTCACGATCCGCGCCTCGTGCTCGGGCCAGTCGGTGACGTGGCGCGCGAAGACCGGGCCGAGACCGGGATGGGCACGCACGCGCTCGTAGAACCGCGCGACGACGCGCGCGATCTGTTCCGGCATGATCTCGATACGCGGCTCCGGCATGGCGGGCTCCTTCCGATCCCTGTCATAGACTCAAGGCCGGGCATGGGAAACCGGGGCGCGCTTTACCCGCCGCGCGGCCGCGCCTATAAGCGGCGCCATGACGGCCCTTCGCGCCCATATCACGCGAATTACCGGCCCGGCGCTCTGAGGATCAGGGCCGCCGGGACAAGGCGCATGAGCTGACGCCGCGCCGCCCTTCACCAGACATTCCGATACGACCGGACTTCGACAGGACCGAACAGCGATGTGCGCCGATACGCCCGATACCCAAGCCACCGATACCCTCGACTACAAGGACACCCTGAACCTGCCGCGCACCGATTTCCCGATGCGCGCGGGGCTGCCCAACCGCGAGCCGGGTTGGCTTGCCCGCTGGGAGCAGATCGGGGTCTATGACCGGCTGCGCGAGAAGGCGGAGGGCCGCAAGCCCTTCACCCTTCATGACGGCCCGCCCTATGCCAACGGCAACCTGCATATCGGCCACGCGCTCAACAAGATCCTCAAGGACATGGTGGTCCGCTCGCAGCAGATGATGGGCCGCGACGCGCGCTACATCCCCGGCTGGGACTGCCACGGCCTGCCGATCGAGTGGAAGATCGAGGAGCAGTACCGCAAGAAGGGCCAGGACAAGGACAAGGTCGACGTGATCGATTTCCGGCAGGAATGCCGGAAGTTCGCCGAAGGCTGGGTCGACGTGCAGCGCGAAGAGTTCAAGCGGCTCGGCGTCACCGGCAAGTGGGAGAAGCCCTATCTGACGATGGACTTCCACGCCGAGCGGGTGATCGCGGAGGAATTCCAGAAATTCTTGATGAACGGCGTGCTCTACCAAGGCTCCAAGCCGGTGATGTGGTCGCCGATCGAGAAGACCGCGCTGGCCGAGGCCGAGGTCGAGTACCACGACAAGGAAAGCTTCACGATCTGGGTGCGCTTCCCGGTGCTGGGCTCCGACGACCCGCTGCTTGAGGGTGCCGACGTGGTGATCTGGACCACCACGCCTTGGACCATTCCCTCGAACAAGGGCGTCGTCTATCACCCCGACATCTCCTACGGCGTCTACGAGATCACCGGCGCGCCCGAGGACAACTGGGTCAAGAAAGGCGATAAGCTGCTGCTCGCCGACAAGCTGGCCGAGGGCTGCTTGGCCAAGGCCCGCGTCGATGGCTGGGAGCGGATCGGCGATGCGCCGTCGCTCGACGGGCTGTCGGTCGCGCATCCCTTTGCCGGGATCGAGGGCGGCGAGGGGGAGTGGGACCAGCCGCGCGACTTCCGCGCCGCGCCCTTCGTCACCGACGAGGACGGCACCGGCTTCGTGCACTGCGCGCCGAGCCACGGCATGGACGAGTTCGAGCTCTACCGCGATGCGGGCATGCTGGCGGAGGTCATCACCTACAACGTGGAGGAGGATGGTTCCTTCCGCGCCGACCTGCCGCTGTTCGGCGGCAAGCGCATCCTCAAGTCGAACGGCAAGGAGGGCGACGCCAACGCGGCCGTCATCGACGCGCTGGCGCAGTCGGGCAAGCTCTTTGCCCGTGGCAAGATCAAGCACTCCTACCCGCATAGCTGGCGCTCCAAGGCGCCGCTGATCTTCCGCAACACGCCGCAATGGTTTGCCGCGATCGACCGCGAGGTCGGCGACGGCCAGGACCAGTACGGCAAGACCATCCGCGAGCGGGCGCTGACCTCGATCGACGAGCTGGTGACCTGGACGCCGAAGACCGGGCGCAACCGGCTACATTCGATGATCGAACAGCGGCCCGACTGGGTGCTGTCGCGCCAGCGCGCCTGGGGCGTGCCGCTGACCTGCTTCGTCAAGAAGGGGGCCCGGCCCACCGATCCCGACTTCCTGCTGCGCGACGAGGGCGTTAACGCCCGCATCCTCGAGGCCTTCGAGGCCGAGGGCGCGGATGCGTGGTACAAGGACGGCGCCAAGGAGCGTTTCCTCGGCGACGCCGTGAACCCCGATGACTACGAGCAGATCTTCGACATCCTCGACGTCTGGTTCGATTCCGGCTCCACCCATGCCTTCGTGCTGCGCGACCGCGAGGACGGCTCCGAGGACGGTCTGGCCGATCTCTACCTCGAAGGCACCGACCAGCATCGCGGCTGGTTCCACTCCTCGATGCTGCAATCCTGTGGCACCAAGGGGCGCGCGCCCTATCGGGGCGTGCTGACGCATGGCTTCACGCTCGACGAGAAGGGCATGAAGATGTCCAAGTCGCTGGGCAATACGGTCAGCCCCGCCGACGTGACCAAGCAGTACGGCGCCGACATCCTGCGGCTATGGGTGGCGCAGTCGGACTACACCGCCGACCTGCGGATCGGGCCGGAGATCCTGAAGGGCACCGCCGACGGCTACCGCCGGCTGCGCAACACCATGCGCTTCCTGCTGGGATCGCTGGCGGACTTCACCGAGGCCGATCGGGTGGACCCGGCCGAGATGCCCGAGCTGGAGCGTTGGGTGCTGCATCGGCTCGCCGAACTCGACCAGACCGTGCGCGAGGGCTACGACGCCTATGACTTCCAGGGCGTGTTCCAGTCGGTCTTCACCTTTGCCACGGTGGAACTGTCGGCCTTCTATTTCGACATCCGCAAGGACGCGCTCTACTGCGACGGCGACACCGCCCGCCGCCGTGCCGCGCGCACCGTGCTCGACCTGCTGTTCCACCGTCTGACGACATGGCTCGCGCCGATCCTCGTCTTCACGATGGAAGAGGTCTGGCTGGAGCGGAACCCGGGCGACGACGCCTCGGTGCATCTGACCGACATCCCCGAGACGCCGCAGGCGTGGCGCGACGAGGCGCTGGCCGAGAAATGGGCGGCGATCCGCAAGGTGCGCCGCGTGGTGACGGCGGCGCTCGAAGTGGCGCGGCGCGACAAGGTGATCGGCGCCTCGCTCGAGGCGGCGCCGGTGGTGCATGTGCGCGACGCCGAGGCGCTGGCCGCGCTCAAGAGCGTGAGCTTCGAGGATCTGTGCATCACCTCGGCGATCTACCTGACCGGCGACCCGTCCCCGGCCGAGGCGTTCCGCCTGCCCGAGGTGGAAGGCGTCGGCGTTGTGTTCGAGGCGGCCGAGGGCGAGAAGTGCCAGCGCTGCTGGAAGATCCTGCCCGATGTCGGCACGCATGCCCGTCCCGGCGTCTGCGCGCGTTGCGACGCGGCGCTGGCGTGACGATCATCCGGCGCCGCCCGAGCCGCGGCGTCGGATTTGCGTATTTGAAGAACAAAGTTGCCAGGCGCGCGCTTGGCGGCTTTGTTCCGCGAATGCGTATTCCTGATGTCCGGTCACGATGAGCCTGCCGATCTTTCTCGCCGTGATGCTCGCGGCCTTCCTGCATGCCAGCTGGAACGCGATGATCAAGCTCGGGGCCTCCAAGGTCGCCGGGATGGTGATTCTGGCACTGGTGCAGGGGGCGCTGGGCCTCGCCGTGGCGCTGACCCGGCCATGGCCAGTGGCCGAGGTCTGGCCCTGGATCGCCGCATCGGCGCTGTGCCACGCGACCTACAATACCTTCCTTGCCTTCGCTTACGAGCATGGCGACCTGAGCCGGGTCTACCCGATCGCGCGCGGAGCCGCGCCAATGGCGGTTCTGGTGGCCAGCGCGCTGTTCCTGTCCGACGCGATCGAGCCGATGTCGGTGGCGGGGGTGCTGGTGCTCGGCCTTGGCATTCTGGGCATGGCGCGCGGCGCGCTGAGTTCGGGCGAGAGCCGGCGGCTTATCCCCTATGCGCTGGGGGCCGCGGCCGGGACCGCCGGCTACACGCTGGTCGACGGTCTGGGGGCGCGGGTGTCGGGCGATCCGGTGACTTATGTCGGCTGGCTTTTCGTGGCGCAGGCGCTGCTGTTTCCGCCCGTCGCCTTCGCGATGCGCGGCCGGGGGCTCCTGCGCGTATCGGCGCGGGTCTGGGGGCAAGGGACATTGGCGGCGCTGGCCTCCTACGGGGCCTATGCGATCGCGGTCTGGGCGATGACGCTGGCGCCGATCGCGCTGGTGAGCGCGCTGCGCGAAACCTCGATCCTCTTCGCGGTGCTGATCGGCTGGGCCGCTTTCGGCGACCGCATGGACCGGGGCAAGGCGATCTCGGCGGGGCTGATCGTCACCGGGGTGGTGCTGACCCGGCTCTAGGCGGGACGGCGCTCAGCCGTCCTTGCCATGCACCAGCTGCTGCGCAGCGCCGGCGCCGAGCAGGTAGACCGAGGTCACGACAAGGCCCCAATGCGCCCAGCTCGCCGGGTCGAAATCGACCCATGCGGCCCAGCCCGCGAAGAAGGTCCAGGCCAGCGCCGTCGGCAGCGACACCGCGCGCCAGCGCTTGGTACGCACCGGGTGGATGAACTTCACCGGCAGGAACATCGTCACCGCGAGCACCACCACCAGCGCCAGGATGATCCAGAAATTGGGCGAGAGGGCGAAGAGCACGAGGATCAGCATGTTCCAGCAGCCGGGGAAGCCCTGGAACGAGTTGTCCTTGGTCTTCATGCGGCTGTCGGCGAAGTAGAGCGCCGAGGCGAAGGTGATGACGATGATCGCCAGCCAGCCGGTCCAGCCCGGCAGCAGATCGGATTCGAACAGCGCGAAGGCCGGGACGAAGACATAGGTGAGATAGTCGATGATCAGGTCGAGCAGCACGCCGTCGAAGATCGGCGCGTTGCGCTTCACATCGTATTTGCGCGCCAGCGGCCCGTCGACCCCGTCCACCGCGAAGGCCACCACCAGCCACAGGAACATCATGCTCCAGTCGTCCTGCACCGCCTCCAGCATGGCGAGCATGGCGAAGACCGCGCCTGTGGCGGTGAAGAGATGGACCCCGAGGGCCTTGCGTGCGTCAGTCATGCCGTCCCTCTTGGCCGAAAGCGGCGGCGGGCGCAACGCGGCTCAGGCGCGAGGATGGGCGCGATCATAGATCTCCATCAGCCGGGCCGCGTCGACCGCCGTGTAGGTCTGCGTCGTCGAAAGCGAGGCGTGGCCCAGAAGTTCCTGAATCGCGCGCAGATCGCCGCCCGCGCTCAGCAGATGCGTGGCGAAGCTGTGACGCATCGCATGCGGCGTCGCGGTGGAGGGGAGGCCAAGCTGGGCGCGTGCCATCTCCATCGCCTTCTGGATCGGACGGGGGCCCAACGCGCCGCCGCGCACGCCACGAAACAGCGGCAGGGCGGCGTCCATCGGGTGCGGGCAGAGTTTTACATAGTCCGAGACGGCCTTCCGCGCGACGGGTAGCACCGGCACCAGCCGCTCCTTGCCGCCCTTGCCGGTGATGCGCAGCGTTTCGGGCAACGGCACCTGCGCACCGGTGAGCGACAGCGCCTCGGAAATACGCAGGCCGCATCCCCACAGCAGCGTCACCACCGCCGTGTCGCGCGCCGCGACCCATGGCTCGCGCGATTGCAGCTCCACCGCCTCGAGCACGCGGGCCGCCGCCTCCTCGTCGAGCGGGCGCGGCAGTCGCGCCTTCATGCGCGGCGCCCGGGTCGAAAGTACGGCGGTGGGCTCGAACCCCTCGCGCGCGGAGAGCCAGCGATAGAAGCTCTTCACCGCCGAAAGCGCGCGGGCGAGGCTGCGCGCCGAAAGGCCACGCGCGCGTTCATGCGCCATCCAGGCGCGCATGTCCGACACCGTGACCCGGGCGATGGGCCCGAGGCCCTGCGCCTCGGCATGGTGGGTCTGCATGAAGGCGAGAAAGCCCAGCACGTCGCCCTGATAGGCGGTGAGCGTGTTCTGCGCGGCGGCGTTCAGGGCCCGCTCATGGTCGAGCCACCGGCCCATCGCGTCGGTGAGGGCGGGCGAGATCATGACAGCCAGCGCCGCATCTGCCGTTCGAACACGCCGGCGAAGAAGCCCATCAGATCCGTCGCCTGCGCCGGCGCGAAACGGTTCGCGTCGGTGGCGCCCAGAAGCAGCATGCCGGGCAGGCGGCCGGGGCCGAAATCGAGCTTGAGACAGGCTTCGGAGAGAATCTCGGGCGCGCGGGCGCCGTAGGGCCCGGCCTCGATCGGCTCGACCGGGCGCAGCGATACCTGGCGCAGCGGCACGTTGCGGCCCTGAGTGACGTAATCGGCGACGAAGCCCGGTTCGGCCACCGACAGCACGTCCGAAAGCCGCGCGATGGCCGGGTCGTCTTCGGGACTCGCGGTCTCCAGAACGAGGCGCACCACGTCGACCCGCAGCATGTCGGCCACCTCGCCCGAGAGATCCTGCAAAAAGGTCTCGAAGCGGGTCGCGTCCATCATCCGCAGCACGGCGCGGTGGATCTGGTTGGTGCCGGCGAGATTCTCGTAGGCCGCGGCGATCACCGAGCGGTGCGTGTCCTCGAGCCGGTCGAGCCGCGCTTGCAAGCGCTGCATGGCGAGGCCGCGCAGATCGACCACGTTCGATCCCTTGGCCTCGGCGTCGGCGGCGACGAGGGCGCGCATGATCTCGGGATCGTCGAGCAGGCGGGCCGGATCGGCGAGGATGCGCTCGCGCAGCCCGTCATCGGGGGGTGTGTCGTCTGTCATCTGGGCGCATCCGGGCTGTCGCAACGGCCCGAACATAACAGTGGCTGCGGGGCGATGCGCCCCGGTGTGGCAAGAATGCGGCGGGGCGCGGCCCGGAAGGCACAGCGCCCCGCCAAGGCGATCACACGATCTTCTGGCCGGTCGAGGCCCAGTCCTTGAGGAAGGCGTCGAGGCCCTTGTCGGTCAGCACGTGGTTGGCCATGGCCTTGATCACGGCGGCCGGCGCGGTGGCGACGTCGGCGCCGATCTTGGCGGCCTCGGACATGTGGTTGGCGTTGCGGATCGAGGCGGCGAGGATCTGCGTCTCGAAGCCGTAATTGTCGTAGATCTGCCGGATGTCGGCGATCAGCTCCATGCCGTCGAGGTTGAGATCGTCGAGCCGGCCGATGAAGGGCGAGATGAAGGTCGCGCCGGCCTTGGCCGCCAGAAGCGCCTGGTTGGCCGAGAAGCACAGCGTGACATTGACCATCCGGCCCTCGTCGGTGAGCGTCTTGCAGGCCTTGAGGCCGTCCCAGGTCAGCGGCACCTTGATCGCGATGTTGTCGGCGATCTTGGCCAGCTCGCGGCCCTCGGCGATCATGCCCTCGGCGTCGAGCGCCACGGTCTCGGCCGAGACCGGGCCGTCGACGATCGAGCAGATCTCCTTGGTCACTTCTTTGATGTCGCGGCCCGACTTCATGATCAGCGACGGGTTGGTGGTGACGCCGTCGATCATGCCCAGGTCGTTGAGTTCGCGGATCTGGTCGATCTCGGCGGTATCGACGAAGAACTTCATGGGGTCTCTCCCTGTCAGATGGTGCGCGCCCACGCGCGCTCCCTTGGTGTCGCACGCCCCCGCGCGGGGCGGCTTCGGCCCCGGTCTAGCAAGTGACGCAGCGGTGGAACAGCGCCTTTCCCATATGGGAAGCGCGCGCCGCGCGCGAAACCCCGCGACATGTCGCTCCCTTGAAGCGGCCGGGCGCGCGGCGCATGTTGGCGGCTCCTTCCCGCCCGAGGATTCCGACCGGCCCATGACATCCCCCCGTTTCGAGGAAGGCGCGCTGATCGGCGTGCTGACGACACAGCCGCTCGACCGGGTGCTCGATTACCGCGCGCCCCGCGGCGGCTGCGCGGCGGGCGACCATGTCGAGGTGCCGTTCGGGCCGCGCAAGGTCACCGGCGTGGTCTGGGGGCAGGGCGCGGGAGATTACGATCCCGCCAAGGTCAAATCCGCGATCCGGGTGCTCGACCTGCCGCCGATGCGCGCGCCGATGCGCGAGTTCCTGGGCCGGGTCGCGGATTACACGCTTACCCCGATGCCGGCGATGCTGCGGCTCGCCACCCGCGCGCCGGGCCTCACCGACCCGCCGGGGATGCGCAAGATCTACCGTCGCGGCCATGGCCAGCCCGCGCGGATGACGCCGGCGCGCGCCCGGGTGCTCGATCTGCTCGAAGAACATGACGGGCTTGGCTTCATGCTGGGCGAGTTGGCCGATCTGGCGGGCGTCGGCTCCTCGGTGGTCAAGGGGCTGGTGGCCTCCGGTGCCGTGGCCGAGGAGGAGGCACCGCGCGACGTGCCCTATCCGCCGCTCGATCCGGACATGGCGGGCAAGGCGCTCACGACCGATCAGGAGCTGGCGGCGGCGCGGCTGCGCGAGGGGATCGCGGCCGGGCGCTACGGCACGACGTTGCTCAAGGGGGTCACCGGTTCGGGCAAGACCGAGGTCTATCTCGAGGCGGTCGCCGCCTGCCTCAAGGCCGGGCGGCAGGCACTGGTGCTGTTGCCGGAAATCGCGCTGACGGCCGAGTTCCTGACCCGGGTCGAGGCGCGGTTCGGCGCGAAGCCCGCCGAATGGCATTCCGGCGTCACCACGACCGAGCGGCGACGTTGCTGGAAGATGGTGGCCGAGAACGGCGCGCAGCTGGTGGTGGGCGCGCGCTCGGCGCTGTTCCTGCCGTTCCACGATCTCGGCCTCATCGTCGTCGACGAGGAGCACGACACTTCCTACAAGCAGGAGGACGGGGTTCTCTACAACGCGCGCGACATGGCGGTGCTGCGCGCCTCGCTGGAGCGTGCGCAGGTGGTGCTGGCCTCGGCCACGCCGAGCCTCGAGAGCTGGGTCAACGTGCAGCAGGGCAAGTATGCCCGGCTCGATCTCGAAAGCCGCTATGGCCCGGCCGTGATGCCCGAGATGCGCGCCATCGACATGCGCACCGAGGAGGTGCCCTCGGGCAGCTGGATCTCGCCCGCTCTCAAGGGCGCGGTGATGCAGCGGCTGGAGCGCGGCGAGCAGTCGCTCTTGTTTCTCAACCGCCGGGGCTATGCGCCGCTGACGCTGTGCCGCGCCTGCGGCCACCAGATCGGCTGCAAGCATTGCGACGCGCGGATGGTTGAGCACCGGTTCCTCAAGCGGCTGATGTGCCACCAATGCGGCGAAACTGCACCGATGCCCGAGACCTGCCCGAACTGCGAGGTGGCGGGTAAGCTCGCCGCCGTGGGGCCGGGGGTGGAACGGATCACCGAGGAGGCGCAGGCGCTGTTTCCCGACGCGCGCGTGACGGTGCTGTCGTCCGATCTGTTCGGCTCGGCCCGGGCGCTCAAGGCGCGCATCCTCGAGATCGCCGAGGGTGCGGCGGACATCGTCGTGGGCACCCAACTGGTTGCCAAGGGTCACAACTTTCCCAAGCTGACGCTGGTCGGCGTGATCGACAGTGATCTCGGGCTGCAAGGCTCGGATTTGCGCGCCGCCGAGCGGACCTTCCAGCTGATGCGGCAGGTCGCGGGCCGGGCCGGGCGCGCCGAGGCGCGGGGCACCGCGCTCTTGCAGAGCTTCCAGCCCGAGCACCCGGTGATCCGCGCGATTCTCTCGGGGGACGAGGAGGGATTCTGGGCCGCCGAGGCCGCTTCGCGGCGGGCGGCGGGCGTGCCGCCCTATGGGCGCATGGCGGGCATCGTGATCTCATCGCCGGACATGCAGCAGGCCTTCGATCTCGGCAACCGACTGGCGCGGCTCGACGCGCCTCTGCGCCGGATCGGCGCCCAGCTTTTCGGGCCTGCGCCTGCGCCGATCGCCCGGGTGCGGGGACGCCACCGGGTCCGGCTTCTGGTCAAGGCCGAGAAGACCGCGCCGTTGCAGTCGGCGCTGGCGGAATGGGCGGCGCAGGTGCGGGTCCCCGCCAATGCGCGGCTCGCCATCGATATCGATCCGCAGAGCTTTCTTTAGGCTCTTGCCCCGCGCGGTGCGGCCCGCGAAGCTGCGGGCGGGGAGGACCGGCAGGGAGGGTTGGGCCATGAGCGATCCGCGCATCGAAGAGTTCTTTGCCCGCGAGGGGCGCTGGCGGGCCGAGCTATCGGCGCTGCGCGGGCTGCTCCTCGAGGCCGAGGGCATCGAGGAGGTCTGGAAGTGGCGTCAGCCCTGCTACTGCTGCGCAGGCGGCAACACGGCCATGGTCGCCGGGCTGGCCGATCGCTGCGTGCTGTCCTTCTTCAAGGGCGTGCTGGTCGAGGACCCGGAGGGGCTGCTGGTGCCGCCGGGACCCAATTCGCGCTCGGCGCGCTACGTGGTGTTCCGCAGGCTCGACGAGATCCGCGCCAGTGAGCCGGCGCTGCGCGAGTTGATCGCCCGTGCGGTCGAGATCGACCGGGCCGGGCGGCGGGTGGCCTTCGCGCAGGACGATGTCGAGCTATGCGCCGAGTTCGAGGAGGCGCTCGCCGCCGATCCGGATCTCTCGGCCGCATTCGAGGCGCTGACGCCGGGGCGGCAGCGCGGCTACGCGATCCATGTCGCGGGCGCCAAGAAGCCCGAGACCCGCTTCGCCCGGATCGCCAAGCACGCGCCGCGCATCCTCGCGGGCAAGGGGATGCACGACCGCTAGGCTGCATTTGGCCCACTCGCCCCAGATCGATCGGAAGCGACGCCGCCATGTCGCGCTTGGACCGGCGCACCGATCCCGATTCGGCGCAGCCTCGCCACAGGAGCCGGTGGGAGATGCGCCATGGAACTGCCCGGGATTGCGGAATGGGAGGGCGCGCCGGTGGCGCGCGGCTTTTCGGTCGAGGCGGCGAGCGTGGCGCTCGAGGGTGGCACCGACCCGGCCTTCGGCACGGTGCGCTGGCGCACGCTGGTCTCGGCCGACCGCACACCGTCCTCCGGCATGACGCTGGGCCTCGCCGAGTTCGGCCCCTTGGGCACGCTGGAGCCGCACCGCCACGGCCCGGCGGAGTTCTATTTCGGGCTCGAAGGGGCGGGCATCGTGACCATCGACGGTGCGGCGCATCCGATCGGGCCGGGAATCGCCGTCTTCATCCCGCCCGAGGCCGAGCACGGCGTGGTGGCGGGCCCGGAAGGGCTGCGCTTCGCCTACGGCTTTCCAACCGCGCGCTTTTCCGAGGTCGATTACAGATTCTCGCCCCGCGGTTGACGGAACGTCTCGCCAAGCGGGGCGGCAGCCCCTAATGCTTGCGCATGACACGCATTCCGATGCCGCTTGCCGAGGCCCGGACCCTGCCGCTGTGGCGCAGGCCGGTGACGCTCCTGTTCCTGATGGCGATGGCCATGCCGGTGGCCTTCGCCACATGGTCGGCACTGCTCAATAACTTCGTCATTGAGGCGGCGGGCTTCGACGGCTCCGACATCGGCTGGCTGCACACGGTGCGCGAGGTACCGGGCTTCTTCGCCATCGGCGTCATCGCGATCCTGCTCTTCGTGCGAGAGCAGAGCCTGGCGCTGGTTTCGCTGGGGCTCCTCGGGGTGGCCACCGCGCTCACCGCCCAGTTCCCCTCAATGGGCGGCATCCTGACGATCACCATGCTGTCCTCGATCGGTTTTCATTACTTCGAGACGGTGAACCAATCGCTACAGCTGCAATGGCTGCCCAAGGAGCGGGCGCCGCAGATGCTGGGCTGGATCGTCTCCGCCGGGGCAGGGGCGACGCTGGTGGCCTATCTGGCGATCGTGCTGACGTGGGAAAGCCTCGGGCTGACCTATGATTTCGTCTACATGGTTTCGGGCGGCTTCACCGCCGCCGTGGGGCTCTATTGCTGGTTCGCCTTTCCGGCGTTCCGCGAGCCGCACCCGCAAAACAAGAGCTTCGTGCTGCGCCGCCGCTACTGGCTCTATTACGCGCTGCAGTTCATGTCGGGCGCGCGGCGGCAGATCTTCGTCGTCTTCGCGGGCTTCATGATGGTCGAGAAGTTCGGCTACGACGTGCACGAGGTGACGGCGCTGTTCCTGATCACGCTGCTGACCAATATCTTCGGTGCGCCGCTGATCGGTCGCGCCGTAGCACGCTGGGGCGAAAAGCGCGGGCTGATGGTCGAGTATGCCGGTCTGACGCTCGTGTTCCTCGCCTATGGCGGGCTCTACTGGTTCGGCTGGGGCGTCGCGGTCGCCGCCGCGCTCTACGTGATCGACAACGTGTTCTTCGCGCTGGCGCTGGCGCTCAAGACCTATTTCCAGAAGATCGCCGATCCGGGCGACATCGCCCCCACCGCCGCCGTGGCCTTCACCATCAACCACATTGCCGCCGTCTTCCTGCCCGCGAGCCTGGGCTACCTGTGGCTGGTCGCGCCCGACGCGGTCTTCGTGCTGGCCGCCGCGATGGCCGGGCTGTCCTTTGCGCTGGCGCTGATGATCCCGCGCCATCCCGCGCCCGGCCACGAGACCGTGTTCGCGGGGCGCGCGCTTCCCTTAGCGGCCGAGTAGAACTCGGGGCGAAGCATGCCTATATGCCGGGCAAGCCACCAGACGAGGAGAACGCGATGTTCGGCCTGAGTTCGACCAAGACCGAGATGGTCACCCCCGAGAACGCGCTGCCGGGCCGTCCGCAGCCGATCCCCACCGCCACCACCCATTCCGTGCTGGGCACGCCGCTCGACCCCGAGGCCCCCGAGGGGATGGAGGTCGCGATGTTCGGCATGGGCTGTTTCTGGGGCGTCGAGCGGATCTTCTGGAAGCTGCCGGGCGTGCATTCGACCATGGTGGGCTATGCGGGCGGCTACACGCCGAACCCGACCTACGAGGAGGTCTGCACCGGGCGCACCGGCCACAACGAGGTGGTGCGGGTGATCTACGATCCCGCCCAGACCAGCTACGAGGAACTGCTGCGCGTGTTCTGGGAGAACCACGACCCGACCCAGGGAATGCGGCAGGGCAACGACCGGGGCACCCAGTACCGCTCGGGCATCTATACCTTCAACGAGCTTCAGTTCCGTGCGGCCGAGGCCTCGCGCGAGGCGTTTTCGCCGCGGCTGACCGGGGCGGGCTACGGCGCCATCACGACCGAGATCGTCGATGCCCCGGCCTTCTACATGGCCGAGGACTACCACCAGCAATATCTCGACAAGAACCCGAACGGCTATTGCGGGATCGGCGGCACCGGCGTGACCTGCCCGATCGGCGTCGGGGTCTGAACCGTCGGGCGGGGGCCGCGCCCCCGCCTCAGCCCGCCTGCCGCTCGATGCGCGCGCGCGGCAGGCGCAGCACGATCCGGCAGCCCTCGGCGCCGACCTCTCGTGAAAACCCCCCGCCCAGCCGTCTCTCGACCATCAGCCTGATCAGCTGGCTTCCGAATCCGGAGCGGTCGTTCTCGGGGAGCGCGTCGAGCGGCGCGGCCCGGCTTTCCTGCCAGTCGATCACCAACTCGTCGGTCTCTGGGCAGATCATGGCCCGGATCGCGAGCCGGCTGCCTTCGCCAAAGCCGCCGTATTTCAGCGCGTTGGTGGCCAGTTCGTGGAACACCAGCGACAGCGGCATCACGCTTTCGCTGTCCACGATCAGGTCCGGCACCTCGATGTCACGCGCGCCGTTCTCGGGCAAAAGACCGATTGATTCTCGGATCAGCGCAGCCAGATCGGCACCGGTTTCGGCCTCCTCGATCGCCATGCGGTTGGCCTGGCCCACGGCGGCGACGCGGCCGAGAAACGCCTCGCTCAACTCTTCGATGCTGGCGGCTTGGCGGGCGCAGCTGCGATAGATCGCCGAAAGGACGGTCAGGCTGTTGCCGACCCGGTGGATCAGTTCGCGGCGCAACGTCTCGCGGCGCTCGGCGCCTTCCTTGCGGCGAATCGCGAGGCCGAGATGGCTGCCCACCGTCTGCAGCATTCGCAGGAAGGCCGGATCGAGCCGGGATTGCGCGGTGCCGTAGAATTCGAGCACGGCGTGGATCTCGCCGCTATGCAGGATCGGCAGGGCGATGCCACGCGTCAGGCCGACTTGCTCGAACACGTCGCGGCGCAGGAAATTCGCGTCATCCGGCAAATGCGGCTCCACCACCAACCGCCCCTCGGCCCAAGCGCGGCCGGGCAGCCCGATGCCGGGCGTGAAGCGCTGGGCTTCGGTGGCCTCGCAGATCGGGGCGTAGCGCGTATCGCGCAGATGCCAGATGCCCGAGGGTGCGAGGTGGCGCGCCGCGCCCGCGCCGCGCGCGACGAAGAGATGCCCGGCCTCGAGCCCGGCGATCTCGCAGACCTCCTGCAGGCAGTACTGGGTGAACTCCTCGAAGGAGATTTCTTCCAGCAGCTTCTGGGCGACCCGCAGCAGGATCTCGGCCTCTTGGGCGCGGGCCTCCTGCTCGTGGCGATGCGCCTCTTCGGCGGCGAGGCTGCGGATGAAGGCATAGAACACCGGCGGCGCATCCGCCTCGGCGACCGGTAGGATCGACAGCTCGACCGGGAATTCGGCGCCTGTGCAGTCGAGCGCCGTGATCCGCACCCGTTGTTCCAGCACCGGCCCCTCGCCGGTGACGAGGTAATGCGCGAGCCCTTTCGCATGGGCGGCGCGGTATTGCTGCGGGACGATGAGATCGTCCATCATCGCGCCCATGGCCTCGGGGCGGCTACGGCCGAACATGGCCTCGGCCGACCCGTTCCAGGCGATGACGCGGCCCTCGTGATCCATCCCGACCACGGCGTCGAGCGCGCGGTCGAATAGCGCCTCAAGGTGCTGCATGGCTTTTGGGTTCCCCTGCTCTCTAACTGCGGTAAGGCCGAAATGCGGCGCTGTCGAGGTGGCGCGGCAGGAAGCACGACAAACCTCGGGTCAGGCCGTGGATGGGGGGGCAGAGGGGCGGCGATTGACCAGGGCCATGGCTTGCGCCTATGCCGCGCCCGAGCCCCTTGCCCGGAGTACAGCCGATGCCCGTCTTCACCGCGATCACCCAGCTCGACGACCAACGCCGTGGCCAGGTGCTGTCGGAGGCGCTCGAAGAGTTCGAGCCCACGCCCTACGGCACCGGCGTGTTCGAGATCGAGGATGGCTCGGGCCTGTTCGAGGTCACCGCCTATTTCGAGGAGGCCCCCGACGGGGTGGCGCTCGACCTGCTGGCGGCAAGCCACGGCGCGAAGCCGTTCCTGGTGTCAGAGGTGCCCGATCAGGATTGGGTCGCCAAGGTGCGCCGCGACCTCGCGCCGGTCGAGGCGGGCCGCTTCTTCGTCTATGGCAGCCACGACGCCGACCGGGTGCCCGAGGGCGCCATCCCACTCTTGATCGAGGCGGCGATGGCCTTCGGCACCGGGCATCACGGCACGACGCTGGGCTGCCTCAAGGCGCTCGACGCGCTGGCCACCGAGGGCGCGACGCCGGCGCGTGTCGCCGATATCGGCTGCGGCACCGCGGTGCTCGCCATGGCGGCGGCGCGGGTCTGGCCCGAGGCGCGGGTGATGGCTTCGGATATCGATGCGGTGGCGGTCGAGGTGGCCGAGGTCAACCTTGCGGCGAACGGCATGGCGGGGCAGGTGGAATGCCTGGAAGCGGCGGGGTTCGAGCACGAGGCGCTCGAGGCGGCGGCGCCTTTCGACCTGGTCTTCGCCAACATCCTAAAGGGGCCGCTGGTGGCGCTCGCCCCGGAGATGGCGCAGAAGGTGGCCCCCGGCGGCCGGGTGATCCTGTCCGGCATCCTCAACGAGCAGGCCGACGCAGTCGAGACGGTCTATGTCGAGAACGGCTTCGCTCGCGCCGGACGCGCGAGCCACGGCGAATGGACCACGCTCGACATGAAGCGCGGCTGAGCCGAACCATGTCGCCGCGGTGGCGTCGCGCCGCATTCCCGCCGGAAAGTGGCGCGGCTGCCATAATCTTGCCATGATCTGGCAATAGTCCTGACAAGGTGGGGTGGGGGCACCTCGCCAGGACTGCTTGCCATGTATCGTGTTTCGCCGAGCTTCGAATCCCGTCTCAACCGGATCGAGTTTTGCAATCGCCGCCTGTCGAAGGGCGTCGAGCATTACGTTCTCGATGACGGTCTCATCGTCGCCATGCCGCGGCGCCGCCCCAGCACGGCCCTCGCTTTCCTGATCGTATTGCTTCTGCCCTTGGTGACCGCTCTCGGCGCCAAGAGCTTCCTGCTCGCCCGCTTCGATGCCGTTGCGTTCGAGGAACTGCTGTCGCGTTTCGAAGCGATGGGCGAGACGGGCAAGGCGCTGCTCTGGCTGATGCAGCCGGAGCCGCTGACCGCGGCGCTGTCGCAAGTGTTGACGGGGCTCCTCGGCTGAGAGCCCCGCCAAGCGGCGCTCAGTCCGCCGCGTACATGCCTTCGTAGATCGGCGTCAGGGTCTCGTGCTCGAACAGCGAAGAGACGCTGGTACCGTTCCAGATGTTGAGGATCGCCTGGGCGAACATCGGCGCGGTCGGCACGATGCGGATGTTCGGGGCGCTGCGTACCGCCTCGGTCGGCTCGATCGAGTCGGTGATCACCAGCGACTTCATCACCGATTTCTCGATCCGGCTCACCGCCGGGCCCGACAGCACGCCGTGGGTGATGTAGCTGTGCACCTCGGTGGCGCCGGCCTCCATCAGCGTCTCGGCCGCCTTGCACAGCGTGCCGGCGGTGTCGCAGATGTCGTCGACGATGATGCAGGCCTTGCCCGAGACGTCGCCGATCACGGTCATCTCGGCCACTTCGCCGGCTTTCTCACGGCGCTTGTCGACGATCGCCAGCGGCGCGCCGATGCGCTTGGCCAGCTCGCGGGCGCGGGCGACGCCGCCGACATCGGGCGAGACCACCATGACCTCGTCGCGCCGGCCCTTGAAGTGATGCGCGACGTCGAGCGCGAAGATCGGCGCGGCGTAGAGGTTGTCGACGGGGATGTCGAAGAAACCCTGGATCTGGGCCGCGTGCAGGTCCATGGTCAGCACCCGCTCGATCCCGGCCTCGGCGATCAGGTTTGCGACGAGCTTGGCCGAAATCGGCGTGCGCGCCTTGGCGCGGCGGTCCTGACGGGCATAGCCGAAATAGGGAATCACGGCGGTGATCCGCGCCGCCGAGGAGCGCCGCAGCGCATCGGCCATGATCAGCAGTTCCATCAGGTTGTCGTTGGCCGGGTTCGAGGTCGGCTGGATGATGAACATGTCCTCGCCGCGGACGTTCTCATAGACCTCGACGAAGATCTCCTGGTCGTTGAACCGCTCGATCCTTGCGTCGACAAGACCGACATTCATGCCCCGGTGCATCGACATGCGGCGTGCGACCGCTTGGGCGAGGGGTTTGTTGGCGTTACCGGCGATCAGCTTCGGCTCGTTCAGGGTGGGCATCAAGCGGCATCCTTGGCAGGCTTGGGCAGCCCCGCAGCGGGGCGGCGGACAGATTGACACCGCCTAGCACAGCCCTAGCATGGCGCAAACCTGCCCGATGGGCGGTAACGCCCGGGGAGGGGCTCGATGGCTAGGATCGACTACTTTTTCGCGACGCTGTCGCCTTACGTCTACATCGCGGGAACCCGGCTCGAGGAAATCGCCGCCAAGCATGGGGCCGAAATCTCCTACAAGCCGATGGACGTGATGGCGCTGTTTCCGCGCTCGGGCGGCCAGCTGCCGAAGGACCGGCATCCGAGCCGGCTCGAATACCGCAAGCAGGAGATGCGGCGTCAGGCCAAGAAGGCGGGACTGCCCCTGGTGATGCGGCCCGCCAACTGGCCGACCAACGCCGCGCCCTCGTCCTACGCGATCATCAACGCGCAGCGGGCCGGCGGCGGCGATATGGGGCGGCTGGTGCACGCGATCACGCGCTCCTGCTGGGCCGAGGAAAAGGACATCGCGCAGGAGGACGTGATCCGCACGGCGCTCGAGGAGGCGGGCTTCGACCCGGATCTGGCCGAGAGCAACCTGATGCTCGCAGCGGACGAATATGCGCAGAATCTCGAAGAGGCGGTGCGGCGCGGCGTCTTCGGCTCGCCCTTTTACATCACCGACACCGACGAGCGGTTCTGGGGCCAGGACCGGCTGTCGGATCTCGAACTGCACCTGTCGGGAAGGCTCTGACGGGGGCGGGGGCCTTCGACAAGCCCCTTACCGGATGTGTGGCACCCAAACGGTGAAGTCCCGGCTTTAATACATTGCCACCATGCGGACACCTTCGCAGAAATCTGCGAGAACGTCCGGGTCTTGAATGTCAGTTGTGCGGACCTTGCCGCCGTTCGCTGCATCTGCACGATTTCCGCCGCGCCTGCGAGGACCTCTCTAGGGAAGGGCAGATAGCGGTCATTCGCCGCGCAAGGCGCGAACGACCGCTTCATTGGCCAGAGCTCAAGTTTGCTTCCGCGATGCTTCGAAATCGGACCTCAGAGGCGCAGTGTCGTAGATGATGGTCATCTTCGTAAAGCGCTGCCGGTCCTCGGCCAGTTCGAAGACGTCGACGCATTCGAACTCGACGACCTTGCCGCTGGCGAGGGTCCACACATAGCGAAAATGCAGCGCGACGGATCGGCCACCGGCGGAGCTGTCGAAGACGTTGAGTAGCGTCGTCTCCGATCGCGCCGTATCTGCGAAGAGCTCGGCATAGAAGTCGTGCGCGGGCCGGACGCCGTAGAGCGGCGAGACGATCTCGGCGCCGGGCACAAACAGGGCGCGGACGCTTTCCAAATCGCCGGTGTTCAGGGCGTCAAGGTAGCGGTGGCAGAGGTCTTCGAGGGTCATCGGAGCTTCCTTCTGGGAACTGGCATGGACGCCTCTGAACCGATCGAGCCGCCCATAGGCGGCGGCTTCTCTGATCGTCACGCATCATCGAGCCGCCGTCAGGAACGGCGGTAATAGCTCAGGGTCTGATGACAGCAGATCATACGGTCTCGATAGAAGGGCCTTCCAGGCCTGTCAAAAGCATTCGCATCTGACACGGCTGGTCAGGGGGCAGTCGAGGTTATTGTGCGTGCTGATGATCTCGCATCGGACAGGGGTATGAGAACTTGTTCGCCGAACCGGTGCTCTTCGCTCTGCCCCCCAAGATCACAATGACATTGGCCCACCAGCGCCTTCACTGGCGGTCCAACTGTTCAGTTGTCGATCAGGGCGTTGGCCTTAGTGCTCAGGCCGCCACCTTCCGTGCACCGCTATGCTCCTGGAAGAAGCCCTCCATCGCATTGACGGCCTTCCTGACGTGTTCGTCCCTCTCGTAGAGATCGACGTGGCACGCACCACTGATCTGCACGAAGGTTTTGGGCTCGAAGCGGCCGTAGGGGCGGCTTCGTCTTAGCCTGACCTGCAACACATCCGGTAAGGGGCTTGGGCCTTCGACGGCCCCCTTTTCAGCCAAGCAGCGACAGGAACCGCGCAACGCGCTCCTCGCCCAAGGACCAGTCGCAGACCATGCGCGCGGTGAGCCGCTCGGCCGGGTCGCCCGTCATCGGATCGCCATCCATCACGTAGAAATCGGCGCCGGCCTCGATCAACCGCCGCAGCGTGGCACGGGGCAGGGAGACGAAGACGAGATTGGCCTCGGCCGGATGCAGGATCTCGGCCTCCGGATGGGCGAGCAGTCCCGCCACCAGCTTCGTGCAGGCGGCGTTGGCCCGGCGCGCCAGATCGCGCCAGAGGTCCCCCGCGAGATAGGCCTCCATCTGTGCCGAGAGAAACCGGTGCTTGGAGAACAGGTGCCCGCCGCGCTTGCGGCGCAGCGCGAAATCCGCGGCGAGCGCCGGGTCGAAGAAAATCGCCGCCTCGACGCCGAGGCAGCCATTCTTGGTGCCGCCGAAACTCAGCGCGTCGACCCCCGCCCTCCAGGTCATGTCCGCCGGAGAACAGCCCAGAGCCGCCACGGCGTTGGCGAATCGCGCGCCGTCCATGTGCAGCCGTTGGCCCCGGGCCCGGGCGAGATCGCCGATGGCGCAGATCTGGTCGAGCGCATAGACGCTGCCGGTCTCGGTCACCTGCGTGATCGAGATCGGGCCGGGCTGCGCGTTGTGGAACGAGCGCGCACCCACCGGGCCGATGACCCGGTCGAGCTCTGCCGCCGTGATGCGTCCATCGGGGGCGGGCACGAGGCTGAGCTTGGCGCCGCCGGTATAGAATTCGGGGGCGTTGCCCTCGTCATGCTCGATATGCGCGTGTTCGGAGCAGAAGACCGCGTCCCAGGGCTTGGCCATGCAGCCGAGGATCAGCGCGTTAGCCGCGGTGCCGGTCGCCACGAGATGCACTTCGGCCTGCGGTGCCTCGAAGATCTCGCGGATGCGTGCGCGGACCCGGTCCATCGCGCTTTCCGAGCCATAGGCGCGCTGGTGGCCGTCATTGGCCTTGGCGATCGCCTCGAGAATCGCGGGATGGGCCGGTCCGGCATTGTCGGAGGCGAACTGCATCAGACGGGTTCCTCGATGATGTGATCTTCCCAGTCGTCGTCATCGACCTGGGTTTCCGGCACGGTACGGCCCGCCATTGAAACCCCGGCGCGGTGCACCGCCTCCCGGTCGCCCGAAATCAGGTGGTGCCAGTCATGAAGTGGCCGGCCCTCGGCGCGCAGCCGGTAGGCACAGGTGGCGGGCAGCCAATACATCGTCTCGGCGATCTTCTCGGGCGTCAGCACGATGCATTCGGGCACGTATTTGTGCCGCGTCGCGTATTTCGTGCACAGGCAGGTCGCACCGTCGAGCAGGCGGCAGGCGACGCGGGTCAGCGCCACCTCTCCGGTGTCCTCGTCCTCGATCTTGTTGAGGCAGCACTTGCCGCAGCCGTCGCAGAGCGCCTCCCATTCCTTGCGGTCCAGCTGTTCGAGCGGCAGTTCCCAGAACCTGTCACGCATCGGCCAATACCTTCCGGGCGCGGGCGCAGTCCGCGTCCATCTGGGCAATCAGCGCGTCGAGGCCGTCGAACTTCTCCTCGCCGCGCAGATACTCGACCAGCGCCACCGAGATCTCGGCGCCGTAGAGATCGCCCTTGAAGTCGAACAGGAAGGTTTCGCAATTCGGGTGGTTCTCGCCGAACATCGGGCGCACGCCGATCGAGGCAGCGCCGTCATAGCTGCCGGCATGCGGCCCGGTGAGCACGTCGACCTTGACCGCGTAGACGCCGAAGCGCGGCAGGTGCAGCCCGTCGATGGTCATGTTCGCGGTCGGAAAGCCCAGCTCGCGGCCGCGTTTCTCGCCATGGATCACCTCCCCCTCGAGCCGGTGCAGGTGGCCGAGCATGGCGGCGGCGTCGCGCGGTCGGCCCTCGGTCAGGGCGCGGCGGATCGCGGTCGAGCTGACCTCGCCCGCATCGAGAGCCACCAGCGGCGAGACGGTGACGCCGAATCCGTGCTCGCGGCCCAAGTTCTCCAGCATCGCGGCGTCGCCGGCGCGGCCCTTGCCGAAGCGGAAATCGGCGCCGATCACGACATGGCGCAGGCCGAGACCCTTCGCGATCACGTCGCGGGCAAAGGCGTCCGGGGTAAGCGCCGCAAGGGCGGCATCGAAACGCAGCTCGAACAGCCGCTCGACGCCGATCTTTTCCAGACGGTGCGCCCGCGCGACCCGGTTCATCAGCCGGAAGGGCGGCGCATCGGGCGCGAAATATTCGCGCGGATGCGGCTCGAAGGTCATCACCCCCAAAGGCGCGCCGAGACGCGCGGCCTCGGTGCGGGCCAGGTCGATGACCGCCCGGTGGCCGAGATGCACGCCATCGAAATTGCCGATCGCGGCAGCGGCGCCTCGATCAGTGGCGGGGATGTCGGTGAAGTCGCTCAGGATGCGCATGGCGCCCTGCGTAGCGGCGGGGCGGGGCGCGCGCAAGCGGGGCACGCGCCGCCGCTCATCTCAGCGCAGGAAGCCCATCGCATAGGCCGGCGCCTGCCGCTCTTCGCGAAGATGCGCCTCGAGCCGGCCGGCATCGGGCTGGCCGCTCGGCGCGGTGCCGGTCTCCTCGGCCGAGAGGCCGCCGGTGATGAACAGCGCGTCGAGCCCGGCGCCCGCCGCGCCGGACACATCGGTCTGCGGGCCGTCACCGATGCAGATGATGCGGTCGTCGGCAATATCGGGATTGATCTCGGCCAGCCGGCGCCGCGCCAGATCGTAGATCGGCGCGTGCGGCTTGCCGAAATAGAGGCTCTCGCCGCCCATCTCAGTGTAAAGCCGCGCCAGCGCGCCCGCGCACCAGACCCGCTCGTCGCCGCGATCGACGATGATGTCGGGATTGGCGCAGAGCAGCTTCAGCCCGCGCGCGATCGCCTGCTCGAATTGCGGGCGGTAGACGTCGGGCGCGGCGTGCTCGTCCTCGGGGCCGCAGCAGACGATGCCTTCGGCCTTTTCGAGATCGGTGCGGGTGACCGGAACCGGGTCCTTGATGATCTTCAGCGGCTCGAAGAAGGCCTCGTCGCGTTCGTCGCCGATGAACCAGACCTTCTCGCCGACCACGCCCTCATACATCGCGGCGCGGGCCGAATCGCCGGAGCTGGCGATCGAATCCCAGCAGTCGCGCGGCACGCCGAGCCCTGCGATCTGGCTCTCGACAGAGGCGCGCGGGCGCGGCGAGTTGGTGACCAGGATCACCTTGCCCCCGGCTGC
Source organism: Limimaricola soesokkakensis (assembly GCF_900172345.1). GTDB lineage: Bacteria > Pseudomonadota > Alphaproteobacteria > Rhodobacterales > Rhodobacteraceae > Limimaricola > Limimaricola soesokkakensis. The sequence goes on along the minus strand of NZ_FWFY01000004.1, from coordinate 219,846 downwards.
ACGAAAGCCGCGCATCGCGGCGACCGCGGCCTCGTGAGCCCGCACGCCGTCATGCATGCAGCCCCACAGATCGACGAAGGCGGCGTCGTAATCGCCCGAGATCTCGGCGAAGCTCTCGATGATCCTGGTCATGCGCCTCAGACCTTCAGCACGGGGATGATCTGCTTCTTGCGGCTCATCACGCCGGGCAGCACGACGCTGTCGCCCTCGACTGTCGCGTCGAAGCTCTTTTCGGCGATCGCCTTCACCGTGTCGTTGGGGATCAGCATCGTCGCCTGCTCGGCCAGGATGTCGACCACGAACAGGAGCACCTCGTCGGCGCCGTCCTCGGCCGCGACCTTGGGCATCGCCTCGAGCAGCGCCGCCTTGCGCGACAGCACCTGGTCGGGCGAGGTCGTCTCGAGCACCGAGACGCGCAGCTTCTTGCCCTCGATGGTGGTTTCCTTGCTGTCCATGCGCAGCAGCTCGGCCTCGGAGAAGGCCGAGACGTCGGATTTGGCGGCGAACATCTCGGCCGCGTAGTCCGAGACGTCGAGGCCGAGATCGGCGGCGAGGCGCTCGGCCAGCGCCTGGTCGGCCGGGGTCGTGGTGGGCGAGCGGAATTCCAGCGTGTCCGACAGGATGCAGGACAGCATCAGCCCCTTGATGCCCTCGGGCATCTCGGTCGCGACGTGGCCCATCAGGTCGTGCATGATGGTCGCGGTGCAAGCCAGCGGCTTGATGGTGATGTCGATCGGGCCCTTGGTCTCGAGCCCGCCGAACAGCTTGTGGTGGTCGATGATCGCGGTGATGTCGGCCTTGTTGATCGAGGCGGGCAGCTCGGCGGGGTTGTTGGTGTCGACGATCACGACCTCCTGGCCCTCTTCGACGTCGTCGATGATCTGCGGCAGCTCGAAGCCCCAGCGCTCGGCCACGAATTTCGCCTCGGTGTTGGGCTCGCCCAGAAGCCGGGCCTCGGCGGACTGGCCGCGCTGCGACAGGTACCAGGCCCAGATGAGCGGCGAGCCGGTCGAATCGGTGTCGGGCGCCTTGTGGCCGAAGACGAGCGTGGTCATGGGGGAAATCCTTCGGAGAGATACGGGTGAACGGGTCGCGCGCCTTATAGGCAGGGGCACGAGGCTTGTCACCCGCCCGGAGGTCCGCCGGCGGCAGGGGTGGCGCGTCGGGGAGGGGCGGCGCGGTGAGCCGCGCCGCCCCTCGTTTCACCGGACGGGCTCCGTCATTGGCCTGCGGCTCACCAGCGCCCGCAGGCGCGGCCAGATGCCGCCCGCCGTGGCGCGGGCCGCGGGGGGATCGTCTTTTGCGGCACGCAGCAGGGCCAGACCGGTGCCGGTATGCGGCATCTCCAGATCGAGCCGGGCGGGCCCGCCGCGCCGGACCCGGGGGCGATCTTCCCACGGGGCGGGGCTGTCGGGCTGAGCGCGGTGATCGACGATGTAGAAAGGCGGATGCATGGGATGTTCCTTTTCATCCTTGGGTTGAGTTTCCGGACATGGCTCGGCCGTGTCCGGGGTGGTGCGGCCACGCCTCTCCCGGCCGGTGGCGCGGGTCGCGCCGCCAGGGCAGGATGGAAACGGCCGCTTGCGGGTCTCGCCCTAGAGCGGGGAGGCGCGCGGGGGATGGAGGATCGTCGCGCAACTGCCTGCGCGCGCAGGCGTGCCGGATCGCGGCCGCCCGGAGGCGGCGCAATGCGGCACGGTCTGGCGCGATGCGCGTCGCGCGATGCGACAGGCAGCGGCGGTCGAGCGATCGACCACGTCAATACGGGGGGTCATGGACTGGGCCCTGGAACTGGTAAAATCGACAGGCGGAGGCGGGGGCAAACCGGCCTTCCGCCAGAGGCGGTGGCGCGGCATTCAGCCGTGAGAGAAATATCCTCGAGTCATAAGCCGCCCTCCCGATCCGGGGTTGTCCTGACGGCATCATGCACGAACGCGCCGTTCTGAGAAGCCCCTTTTTCAGGTTTCTCGTGCGCGCCCGCGAGGCGTGACATTTCCGCGTCGCGGGACGCTTGACAGCTCCGTGAGCCCTGCTTACCTGTCTCGTCGTTGGCACTCACCGACAGGGAGTGCTAATGCCCCTCCCGGGGGCATGGGAACATACATACTGCTGAGGAGCTGCAGAGATGGCATTCAAACCGCTTCACGACCGGGTCCTGGTGCGTCGCGTCGAGGGCGAAGAGAAGACCAAGGGCGGTCTGATCATCCCCGACAACGCCAAGGAAAAGCCGGCCGAGGGCGAAGTGATCGCCTGTGGCGACGGCGCCCGCAAGGACAATGGCGAGCTGATCGCGATGGCCGTCAAGGAAGGCGATCGCGTCCTGTTCGGCAAGTGGTCCGGCACCGAGGTCACCGTCAACGGCGAAGAGCTGCTGATCATGAAGGAAAGCGACATTCTCGGCATCATCGCCTGAGACCCTCGCTGACCCTTTCCCACTGAATTCAGATCAAGGAGCACTCACATGGCTTCCAAGGACGTCAAGTTCGACACCGATGCCCGCAACCGCATGCTCAAGGGCGTCAACACGCTCGCCAACGCGGTCAAGGTGACCCTCGGCCCCAAGGGCCGCAACGTGGTCATCGAGAAATCCTTCGGTGCGCCCCGCATCACCAAGGACGGCGTTACCGTCGCCAAGGAAATCGAACTCGAGGACAAGTTCGAGAACATGGGCGCGCAGATGGTGAAGGAAGTTGCTTCCCGCACCAACGACGAAGCGGGTGACGGCACCACCACCGCCACCGTGCTGGCCCAGGCCATCATCAAGGAAGGCCTGAAGTCGGTCGCCGCCGGCATGAACCCGATGGACCTCAAGCGCGGCATCGATCTCGCCACCGCCAAGGTCGTCGAGGCGATCAAGGCCGCCGCGCGTCCGGTGAACGACAGCGACGAAGTCGCCCAGGTCGGCACCATCTCCGCCAACGGCGAAGCATCGATCGGTCGCCAGATCGCCGACGCGATGCAGAAGGTCGGCAACGAGGGTGTCATCACCGTCGAGGAGAACAAGGGCCTCGAGACCGAGACCGAAGTCGTCGAGGGCATGCAGTTCGACCGCGGCTACCTGTCGCCCTACTTCGCGACAAACCCCGACAAGATGGTCGCCGAACTCGAAGACTGCATGATCCTGCTGCACGAGAAGAAGCTCTCCTCGCTGCAGCCGATGGTGCCGCTCCTCGAGCAGGTTATCCAGTCGCAGAAGCCGCTGCTGATCATCGCCGAGGACGTCGAGGGCGAGGCTCTGGCCACGCTCGTCGTCAACAAGCTGCGTGGCGGCCTGAAGATCGCCGCCGTCAAGGCGCCGGGCTTCGGTGACCGTCGCAAGGCCATGCTGCAGGACATCGCGATCCTGACCGGCGGCCAGGTGATCTCGGAAGATCTCGGCATGAAGCTCGAGAACGTCACCATGGACATGCTCGGCACCGCCAAGAAGGTGTCGATCACCAAGGACGAGACCACCATCGTCGACGGCCATGGCGACAAGGCCGAGATCGAGGCGCGCGTTGCCCAGATCCGCACCCAGATCGAGGACACCACCTCGGACTACGACCGCGAGAAGCTGCAGGAGCGGGTTGCCAAGCTCGCCGGTGGCGTCGCCGTCATCCGCGTCGGCGGCATGACCGAGGTCGAGGTGAAGGAGCGCAAGGACCGCGTCGATGACGCGCTCAACGCGACCCGTGCTGCGGTGCAGGAAGGCGTGATCGTCGGCGGCGGTGTCGCCCTCGTGCAGGCCGGCAAGTCGCTCGAAGGTCTCGTGGGCGAGAACTCCGACCAGAACGCCGGCATCGCCATCATCCGCCGCGCGCTCGAAGCGCCGCTGCGCCAGATCGCCGAGAACGCCGGCGTCGACGGCGCCGTGGTGGCCGGCAAGGTCCGCGAGTCGACCGACCTGACCTTCGGCTTCAACGCGCAGACCGAGGAATATGGCGACATGTTCAAGTTCGGCGTGATCGACCCGGCCAAGGTGACCCGCACCGCGCTCGAGGACGCAGCCTCGGTCGCCGGTCTGCTGATCACCACCGAAGCCATGATCGCCGACAAGCCCAAGAAGGACGAGGGCGGTGCCCCGGACATGGGCGGCATGGGCGGCATGGGTGGCATGGGCGGCATGATGTAATCTGCCGCGATCTCACCGATCCGAAGGGGAAGGGGGCCGAAAGGCCCCCTTTTTCCGTTTGCGCAAACCCCCTTGCCCCCGGTGCATGCGCGCGGCATGGATCGCCCGGTCCGCGCCGGATCGATGGGAGACCCCATGCTGTTCTTCGTCACGATCACCATCTCGGGCCTGCTCGCCGGCGCGCTCAACGCGGTCGCCGGTGGCGGCACCTTCCTGACCTTCCCGGCGCTGGTATGGCTCGGCCTGCCGCCGATCATGGCCAACGCCACCGCCACCATCGGCGCGCTGCCGGGCTATGCCAGCTCGGCCTGGGGCTACCGCTCGGATGTCAGCGCCGAGGGCACGCTGGGGCTGCGCGCGATCATCGGCCTGGGGGCGCTGGGCGGCCTTCTCGGAGCCGGGCTGCTCCTCGTGACGCCGGGCGCGGTGTTCGAGGGGCTGGTGCCGTGGCTGCTGCTCGTCGCCACCGTGCTGTTCGCCACCGGACCGCGGGTGCTGGCCTTCGTGCGGGCGCGCGGCTTCGGCCCGGCGGGGCCGGTGCTGTCGGGGGCGGCGGTGCTCGCCGTGTCGATCTATGGCGGCTATTTCAACGGTGGCCTGGGCATCCTGCTCTTGGCGATGCTCGGGCTGATCGGCTTCGTGAACCTGCACGGCATGAACGGGCTCAAGGTGCTGCTCTCGGCGGTGCTGTCGCTGGTCTCGGCGGCGGCCTATGCCGCGGCCGGACTGATCGACTGGGACGCGGCGCTGATCATGGCGGTGGCGACGACGATCGGCGGCTATCTGGGCGCGCGCGGTGCCAAGCTCATCCGCATGGATCACCTGCGCATCGGCATCACCGCCGTCGGTCTGGTGATGACCCTGCTATTCTTCGCGCTCTAGAGCAGGATCGGCTCGAGCGGATCGTAGCCCGGCGCGTCCCCGTCTTCCCAGGCGACGGCGGCGAGGCTGTCGGGCTTGACCCTGAGCCCGGCCATTTCGGCGCGCGTGACCCAGCGGCGATGGCTCACCACCCCCTCGGGATCGATCCAGTCGCCATGCGGATCGCCCGAGACCAGTTCGCAGCGGAAGTAGAGATCGACCTGATGGAAGCCGCGCCGCTGGTGGTGGAACTCGTTGACGAGGCAGGGCGCGCCCACCGCGACCTCCAGCCCGCATTCCTCGCGCAGTTCGCGCGCGAGATTGTCGGGCAGCGAGGCATGCGGTTCGACGCCGCCGCCCGGGGCGCACCACAGATCGTCGCGGCCCCTGTAAGCATTGACCAGTAGCAGGCGGTTCTCGCGCATCAGGATCGCGCGCACGGCGAGGCGGACGGGGGCTGTCATGGCGCGACCATGGCCGTGGCGGCGGGCGCAGGCAAGACCGGCCTGTGCGCGGCCGCCGCGCCACCTATGTGATGTGCATGATACGCCCCGTCCTGATGCTGTCCGTCTGCCTCGCCCTGCTCTCCGCCTGCGCCCGCGCCGCGCCGGAGGAGACGGCGGATTGCGTCGTGTTCCTCCATGGTCTGGCGCGCACCGATCTCAGCTTCGCGCCGATGGCAGAGGTGGTCGAGGCCAACGGCTACAAGGTGGTCAATCGCGGCTACCCCTCGACCGAGGCGCGGATCGAGGATCTGGTCAAGGCGGTGCCCGACGACGTGGCGGCCTGCGGCGACCGCACCGTGCATTTCGTGACCCATTCGATGGGCGGCATCCTCGCCCGGCTCTGGCTCACCGATCACCGCCCGGCGAAGATGGGCCGGGTGGTGATGCTGGCGCCGCCCAACAAGGGCTCGGAGCTGGTCGACGTGTTCGGCGAGTTCGAGCCGTTCGAATGGATCAACGGCCCGGCAGGGTTGCAGCTCGGCACCGACCCGCAGAGCCTGCCGAACCGGCTCGAGCCGCTGCCCTCCTACGAGGTCGGCATCATCGCCGGGGATTCTTCGCTCAACCCGGTCTTCTCGGCGCTGATCGAGGGGCCCGATGACGGCAAGGTCTCGGTCGCCTCGACCCGGCTCGACGGCGCGGCGGACCACATCACCCTGCCGGTGAGCCACACCTTCATGATGAACAATCCGCTGGTGATGGCGCAGGTGCTGGCTTTCCTGCGGCAGGGCCGTTTCGACCGTGAACTGAGCCTCGGCGGCGTGCTGTTCGGTCTCGACTAGGGCGGCGGGTCTTCGCGCGGTCCTGTACCGCGTCGGAACCGCGCCATGGATCGGTGGTTCGACTCATCACACACGCGCTGCGCGACCGAACTGCGGGCGGCGCGGTCCCACCGTCCAGGAGGAAGGCTGCGATGACCTACAGGACCTTTGAGGAGGACCGGCGCGCCCGGCGCGCACGCCATGCGGCGCAGCCCGGCGGCGCGGCGCTGGCAGTCGGCCTCGGATTGCTGCTGCTCGGCGGCCTGGCGGCCCGGCAATACGCCGGGCAACAGGCGCCGCGCCGCCCGGCCGACAGCGCCCCCGGCCGCACCGCCCGGCGAAGACGCTTCGGCGATTACGCCGTCACCGGTCGCAGCGTGACCATCAACCGTCCCCGTCGGGATATCTACGATTTCTGGCGCGACTTCTCGAACCTGTCGAAGTTCATGGAAAACATCGAGAGCGTTCACGCGTCGGGCGATATCACGCGCTGGACCATCAGCGCCCCGATGGGCCACGCGGTCGACGTCGTCACCCGCATCGTCAGCGACCGCCCCGGCGAGGAAATCGCCTGGCGCTCCACCGAGGACAGCGAGATCGACACCGAGGGCAAGGTGATGTTCCGAGATGCGCCCGGCGCGCGCGGCACCGTGGTCGAAACGGTGATCGCCTACCGCCCGCCTATGGGCGAGCTGGGCCGGATCGTGGCCACGCTGTTTCAGGACGAGCCGGGCGTGCAGGCGCGCCGCAACCTGAAGCGGCTGAAGATGCTGCTCGAGACCGGCGAGATCGCCACCAATCGCAACCGCAACGACGGCTGAGGGGGCCAGAGACATGCGCGCACTCACCTATCATGGCAGCCACGACGTCCGCGTCGACACCGTGCCCGACCCCGAGATCGTCAACCCGCGCGACGCGATCATCGAGGTGACCTCGACCGCGATCTGCGGCTCGGACCTGCATCTCTATGACGGGGTGATCCCCGGTGTCATGTCGGGCGACATCCTCGGCCACGAATTCATGGGGCGCGTGGTCGAGACCGGCTCGGGCTCGACCCTGAAGAAAGGCCAACGCGTGGTGGTGCCCTTCACCATCTCCTGCGGCCAGTGCTTTCACTGCAAGATGCAGCAGTTCTCGGCCTGCGATAATTCCAACCCGGCCGAGAAGCAGGACCTGACCGAACCGCTCTATGGCCATCCTTTGTCGGGCTTGTTCGGCTATTCGCACCTGACCGGCGGCTATCCGGGCGGGCAGGCGGAATATGTCCGGGTGCCGTTTTCGGATGTCGGTCCGATCGTCATCCCCGAGGGCATGGATGACGACGAGGTGCTGTTCCTCTCGGACATCCTGCCGACGGGCTGGATGGCTGCCGAGAATGCCGACATCACCGAGGGCGACACCGTCGCCGTCTGGGGTTGCGGCCCGGTCGGGCTCTTCGCGGTACAAAGCGCGCGGATCATGGGGGCGCATCAGGTGATCGCCATCGACCACCATCCGCACCGGCTGGAGCTGGCGCGGCTGATGGGTGCCAAGGTGATCGACTACACCCAGACCCATGTGCTCGAGGCGCTGATGGAGATGACCGGCGGCATCGGCCCCGACGCGGTGATCGACGCGGTCGGCATGGAAAGCCACGGCTTCGCGCCCGACAACGTGTTCGACACGATCAAGCAGAAGGTGGGCATTGGCGCCGACGCCCCGCATGCGCTGCGCATGGCGATCATGGCGGTGCGCAAGGGCGGACGCATCTCGATGCCCGGCGTCTATGGCGGCTTTGCCGACAAGTTCCCGCTGGGCGCGTTGATGGAGAAGGGGCTGCAGCTCAGGACCGGCCAGACCCATGTGCAGCGCTACACCAAGGACCTGCTGCGTCGGATTCAGGAGGGCGAGATCGACACCACCTTCCTGATCTCACACCGGCTGCCGCTCGAAGAAGCCCCGCGTGGCTATGCCAACTTCAAGAATAACCAGAACGAGTGGACCAAGGTCGTGCTCAAGCCCGGCACGGCGGCGGTCTAAATTCGGTATGTGCCCGAGAGTCGAGGGGCGGGTTTCCCGACCCCTCGGCGCGTAGGGGGCGGCCAACCGGGCGGTTGGCCGAAACCGCGAGAAGGGGTGCGTCTCGTGGAGAATAGCCGCGGTTTCCATCGTGCCGCCGCTTGAGCTCGTGGAGAGCGCGCTGGCAAAGCGCTTGGCTTACTGGAATGGCGGGCCTCGCCCCTAAGGCGGGGCCATGGTGAGGCACCGGCCGTCCCTGCATGCGCGAAGGTGATCCTCCGCCCCTTGTTTTGCGGCGCGCGGGCGCTTCTTATGGGATGTATCGCAAGCCTCGGGGGCACCGCCTCATGGAGATCCATCTCGAGAAGATCGACGCGCGGCGCAATTGCTACCGCTTCTACGAGATCACCGTCGAGCCGGATCTCTTCGCGCAGGCGGCGCTGGTGGTGCGCTGGGGCCGGATCGGCGGACGTGGGCGTTCGCGCATCGCCGGTTCGGGATCGGTGCGCGAGGCGCAGGATCTCGCGACACGCCTGCTCAAGCTCCGGCTGCGCCACGGCTACGCGCTGCGCTGAGCGCCGCCGTGGTAGCTGACAGGCGGACGGTTTCGATCTCCATCCACCGAGCTTGACCGGTCGACCCTGTCCGGCCGGAGCGCGACGGCCGCACCTCCGGCCGGTGCCGTTCTCAGGGCCAGAGCGCCCAGAGATAGATCCCGTAGCCGGCCAGCAGCAGGGCACCCTCGCGGCGGGAAATCCGCAGCCCGGTCCAGGCGAGGCCGACGACGGCGAGCGAGGCGGCGATCATCACGAGGTTGTCGAAGCTCAGGATCTCGCTCGGCACGTTGCCGGGCGACACCATGGCGGTGACGCCGGCGATGCCGAGGATGTTGTAGATGTTTGAGCCGATAATGTTGCCGAAGGCCATGTCGGCCTGCTTGCGGATCGCCGCCATCACCGACGTCACCAGTTCCGGCAGCGAGGTTCCGATCGCGACCACGGTAAGACCGATCACCGTCTCGGAGATGCCGAAGCTGCGCGCCAGAGTCGTCGCGCCCTCGACCAGCAGGTAGCCGCCATAGACCACCAGGGCGAGACCGCCCAGCGCGGTGAGGAGCGAGACGGGCAGGGAGGTGGTGCCGTCGGGCGCCAGCGCCGGGTCGGCGCTCTGGGCCGCATCGGCCTTTTCGCGCACGGCACCACGGCTCTCCTGGCGGAACGCCATGTAGATGTAGAAGGCGAGCGCGGTGACGAAGGCGGCGCCCACCGCCACGCCCAGGGGCATCAGCAGGCCCAGCGCGGCGAAGCCCAGCGCGACCACCACCATCACCGCGCCGTCGCGCTTGAGCGCGGCCGAGGCCACGGCGATCGGGGTGATCAGCGCGGCGCCGCCCATGATCAGCAGGATGTTGGCGATGTTGGAGCCGACGACGTTGCCATAGGCGATGCCCGGCGCGCCCTTGAGCGCCGCCTGCACCGAGGTGACGAGCTCGGGCGTCGAAGTACCGAAGCCCACCAGCGTCAGGCCGATCACCAGCGGCGACACGCCCAGCCGTTCTGCGACGCGCACCGTGCCGCGCACCAGAAATTCGCCGCCGAGCACCAGCAGCACAAGGCCCGCGACCAGCGACAGCCACATTCCCATGTCGGATTCCTTCTCACCATCCCGAGGCCGTGGTTCCGGCCTTGCGCAGAGATGGGATGGCGGGCGGGGGTCCGACAAGCGGTCGGACCCCTCGGGGCGCGAATATCTTTGCGCCGTGTCGTCGAGCGTGCCGTCAGGCGGCGCGCAGCCTTGCCGGCATCAGTCCCGTTTCTTCCATCGAGACGGCGCGGCCCTCGCGGATCGACATCTGCGCGGCGATGCCCATGGCCACGGCGGCCCAGCCATCCTCGAGCGTCACCTCGGCGCGGGCGCGCTGGCCGCGCACCAGTTCGAGGAAGCGCGCATGCTGGTAGAAGGTCGAGCCGTTGTGGTCGCCCGCCTCCAAAAGCGCCGGATCGACCGGGATCTCGCGGATCTCTGGGCCCTTGGGCTCGCGCGGGCTGATGATCAGCTGCGGCACCGGCGGCTCGCCCAGATGCTCGGGCCAGAACCGGCCCGGCCCCGGCACGAGCGCGTCGATCCGTGCCCGCGGCCCGACCGCCGTAACCTCTTCCTGGTAGCGCGCGCCCTCGGCGAACATGCACAATTCCAGCAGGGCACGACCGCCGCGCGCGAAATCGACGATCACATAGCCATTGTCGAGCACGTCAGGCGCCACGCCCTCGTAATTCTCGTCCTGGTGGTTCACCGCCTGGCTGCCCGAGGCCATGACCCGCACCGGCTCGTCGCCAAGCGTGAGCCGCATCAGGTCGAAGAAGTGGCAGCACTTCTCGACGAAGGTGCCGCCGGTGAAGCGGTTGAACCGGTTCCAGCCGCCGACCTTGTGCAGGAACGGGAAGCGATGCTCGCGGATGGTGAGCATCTTGATGCCCCCCGTGGCTGCCTGCGCCTCCTTGAGGAAGGCCGCGATGGGCGGCATGTAGCGGTACTCCATCGCCACCCAGACCGGGGCGGGGTAGCTGTCGCGGAACGCCGCGAGCCGCGCCGTCTCGGCCGGGTCGGTGAAGAGCGGCTTCTCGACGAGGACCGGCAACGGCCGGGTGCGGGCGATCTCCTCCATCTGCTCGAGATGGCGGAAATTCGGGCTGGCGATCAGCAGGCAGTCGAGCCCCTCGGTCGCCATCAGATCGGCGACCGAATCGCACAGCCGCGCCTCGGGCGCGAGCGCCTGCGCCTGCATCGCCATCTCGGCGTCGGGCTCGAAGATCGCTGCGACGCGCGTGCCGGGCAGCAGCGCGATGTTGCGCAGGTGCTCCTGTCCCATCATGCCGCAGCCGATGATGCCGTAATTGGTGGGCGTGGTCATTGATCCTCCCTCAGATCAGGCGTTGCACGTAATGGGCGCGCGCCGTGTCGAACCATGTTCGCGAGAACTCGACCGGCGCCGGGCCCTGCGCCCAGCTCAGCCGCTCGATGTATCCGGTGATCGTGCCGGGGCGCAGCGTGAAGGCCGAGGGCGCCCAATGCGGCACCTCCCCGATGGTGACCCGATCCTCGGCGCGGGTGATCCAGAAACCGAGATGGGTCTTGTAGTAGAGGTAGAGCGAATCCGCGAGTTTCGCGGGGTCGATCGCGCCGGCCGCGCCGTCGAGCCAGATCTCCTCGATCGCGATGATCGTGTCGTTGAGACGGCGCAGGCGGCGAATCCGCGTGGCGTCCGACGCGGTGCCGAAGCCGGGCAGGTCGGCGGGCTTGTCCATGCGCGCGAGATCGAGCACCTCGGCGCGGGGCAGGCCGCCGCCCTCGGGCAACTCCAGCCGGAACATGGAATAGACGCTTTCGGCCTGGGCATTGCGGCGCACGTAGTTGCCCGAGCCCTGCACCCGCTCCAGCATGCCCTTCTCCGACAGCTCGGCCAGCGCCTTTCTCAGCGTGCGCACCGAAGTGCCCAGACGCTGCGCGAAGTCGCGCTCGGGTGGCAACCGCTCGCCTTCGACCAGCCGCCCGGAGGCGATCTCGCGCACGAGAAGTTCGCTGATCTGCTGGTGGATCGGCAGGGCGGCGGGCGCTTCGGGCATCTGGCGAAAATCTCGCGGTCAAAATTGATGCACCATTGATTTGCATTTGCCGGACTGTTACGCAAGTTGAAATTGCACGCTTGGAGGAGCCCCCGCATGACCGTCGTCCCCATCACCTCGCCCGATCTCGACGCGGTCGAGGTGTCGTGGTTCGCAGCGCTTTGCTCGGATGATTACCGGCTTCTGGGCAAGCCCGACGGCGACCTGCGCTCGTCCTGGGCGCATTGCTCGGAGATCGTGAAGACCGCCGAGGAGCAAGGCTTCCGCAACATCCTCTGCCCGTCCTCCTATCAGGTCGGGCAGGACACGCTGAGCTTCGTCGCGGGCTGCGCGCCGATCACCTCGAAGATCAATCTGCTGGCCGCGATCCGCTGCGGCGAGATGCAGCCGATCATGCTGGCGCGCACTGTCGCCACGCTCGACCACATGCTGGAAGGCCGCCTGACGCTGAACGTCATTTCCTCGGATTTCCCGGGCGAAAAGGCCGAGAGCAGCTTCCGCTACCAGCGGTCGCGAGAGGTTGTGGAGATCCTCAAGCAGGCCTGGACCCGCGACGAGATCAACTACAAGGGCGAGGTCTACGACTTCCAAGGCCTGACCACCGACCCGGCCAAGCCCTATCAGGAAGGCGGCCCGCTCCTGTATTTCGGCGGCTACTCTCCCGACGCGCTGGAGCTGTGCGGCCAGCATTGCGACGTCTACCTGATGTGGCCGGAAAAGAAGGACGATCTCGCCGACCGGATGCGGGCCGTCCACGCGGTGGCCGAGAAATACGACCGCACCCTCGATTACGGCCTGCGGGTGCATGTCATCGTCCGCGAAACCGAGGCCGAGGCGCGCGAATACGCGCAGCATCTCGTTTCCGAGCTCGATGACGAGCAGGGCCGCACGATCCGCGAAAGGGCGCTCGATGCCACCTCGCTCGGCGTGTCGCACCAAGCGCGCAACCGCGAGCTCGCGGATATGGAGGGCTTCATCGAGCCCAACCTCTGGACCGGCGTCGGCCGGGCCCGCTCGGGCTGCGGCGCGGCGCTGGTGGGATCGACCGACCAAGTCTATTCGAAGCTCGAGGAATACCGGAAGATGGGCATGCGGGCCTTCATCCTGTCGGGCTATCCGCATATCGACGAGGCCAAGCATTTCGGCGCCCGCGTGCTGCCGATGATCAAGACCTGCTCGCTGCCGGAGGCCTATGGCCGCGTCCCGGCGGGCACCCCGAAGACGCCGCTCGGCGCAGGAGAACGACGCTGATGGATCGTATCGAGATTTCGCGCGACGTGGCGCTGAGCCGCCTCGTCTATGGCATGTGGCGCATCGCCGACGATTCCGACACCTCGCCCGCCCATGTCCGGGCCAAGATCGACGCCTGCCTCGAGCAGGGTATCACGACGATGGACCAGGCCGACATCTATGGCGGCTACGGCGCCGAGGCGGTGCTGGGCGCGGCGCTGAAGGAGGATCCTTCGCTGCGTGACCGGATCGAGATCGTCAGCAAATGCGGCATCGTCGCGCCGATGGGTCGCCATGCCGACAAGACGGTCAAGCATTACGACACCTCGCGCGCCTATATCGAGCAGGCGGTCGAGACGAGCCTGCGCGACATGGGCATCGAGTATCTCGACCTGCTGCTGATCCACCGCCCCGACCCGATGATGGACCCCCGCGAAACCGGCGCCGCGCTCGACGCGCTGGTGGCGAGCGGCAAGGTCCGCGCCGTCGGCGTCTCGAACTTCCGGCCCTGGGACGTGGAACTGCTGGAATCGGCGATGGACACGCCGCTCGCCACCAACCAGATCGAGATCTCGCTGAAGGAGCTCGCGCCCTTCACCAATGGCGATCTCGCCTATCACCAGCGCCGGAACATCCCGCTGATGGCTTGGTCGCCGCTGGGCGGCGGCGACCTGATGAGAGGGCAGGGGCCTGTGGCCGAGCGTCTCGACCGCATCGCGAGGGCGCAGGGCGTCGACCGCGCCGCCGTCGCGGTGGCCTTCCTGCTGGCGCATCCGGCGGGCATCTTGCCGGTGCTGGGCACCAACAACGTCGAGCGGATCGCGAAGATTTCCGACGCGCTCAAGGTGGAGATCGACCGCGAAACTTGGTTCCTGCTCTACGAGGCCGGTCTCGGCACCGAAGTGCCATGAGCGCGGCGGCCGAGATCACCGGCTTCGTGCCGGATGCGGAGAACACGCGGCTCCTGCGCGATGCCTTCGGCCGCTTTGCCACCGGCGTCACCATCGTCACGGTGGCCGGCGAGGACGGTCCCGTGGCGATCACCGCCAACAGCTTTTCGAGCCTGTCGCTCGACCCGCCGCTGGTGCTGTGGTCGCCCGATCGCAAGTCGCGCCGCTTCGGGCATTTCGCCCATGCCACGAATTACGTGATCCACGTACTAGCCGCCGAGCAGGCCGATCTGTGCTTCGGTGTCTCCAAGGACGCCTGGAAGCTGGGCGAGCACGATCTGGAGGTGAACGCCGACGGCGTGCCGGTGATCCCCGGCGCGCTGGCCCGTTTCGACTGCACGCGCGAGGCCACGCATGACGGCGGCGACCACGTGATCGTCGTGGGCCGGGTCGATCGTTGCGAACTGCGCGACGGCACCCCGCTCGTCTTCTACGCGGGCAAGACCGCGCGGATCGCGCAGGACTGAGACACCGCCGTATCCTGGGGAGGAGCGGCCACCCGAAAGGGAAGGGGAGAGGAATGGGAGGAGTTCTGGCCGTGCTGGGGCCGCTGGGGCGGCTAAATGCGGCACTCTGCACCGCGGGCCGCGCGATCGGCGTCGTGGCCATCACCGTGATGGTGGCGGTGACGCTGTTGCAGGTCGTCATGCGCTACGTGTTCAACAACGCGCTGCCCTGGCCCGACGAGGCGGCGCGCTTCTGCATGCTGTGGATGACTGGGCTGATGGCCCCCACCGCGCTGCGCCATGGCGGTTTCGTCGCCATCGACAGCCTGCTGATGGCGCTGCCAGTGCGGCTGTCGTCGCTGCTGTCGCTGATCCTGCTCTCGATCTCCATGTTGGTGCTGGTGATGGGGCTCTCAATCGGCTGGGCCGAGGTGAACGGGCTCGGCGGACGTTTCGACACCGCCTCGCTCTATTTGCCGACCTCGTGGTCCCTCGAAAGCTGGTACCGCATTCCGCGCAGCTGGATGATGCTCTCGCTGGTGGTGGGCTTCGCAATGCTGATCCTCGTCAATCTCGAGCTGATGCTGCGCGCCCTGATGGGGCTCTTCGGGGCCGCCGACCGGCTGCCAATGGTCCGTAATCCCGTTCTGGGGAGCGCCGAATAATGCTGGTCCTGTTCCTTCCGGTCTTCCTGTTCTTCCTGATGGTCGGCCTGCCGGTCTTCTTCGGCCTCTTGTTCGCGCCGGGCATCCTGCTCTGGCTCAACGGCCAGGAGCGTGATCTCACGCTGCTGTACCGCAACCTTTACAACGGCATGGACAGCTTTCCGCTGATGGCGATCCCGTTTTTCATGCTGGCGGGCGAGCTGATGAACCGCGGCGGCATCACCCTGCGCCTCGTCGAGTTCAGCCAAGCCCTGATGGGGCATTTCCGCGGCGGCCTCGCGCATGTGAACATCCTGTCCTCGATGCTCTTCGCGGGCCTTTCGGGCTCGGCGGTGGCCGACACCTCGGCGCTGGGCTCGATGCTGATCCCGGCGATGGAGAAGCAAGGCTATACCCGCCGCTTCGCCGCCGCGATCACCGCCGCGTCCTCGGTCATCGGCCCGATCATCCCGCCCTCGGGCATCATGATCATCTACGCCTATGTCATGGGCGAGAGCGTCGCCGCGCTGTTCCTCGCGGGCATCGTGCCGGGCATCCTCGTGGGTGTGGGCCTGATGCTGATCGTCAAGCTGATGGCCGACCGCTACGACTTCCCCATCGCCTCGCGCCGCCATACGTGGGGCGAGCGCGGTCAGGCGAGCCTCAAGGCCTTCTTCCCGCTGCTGACGCCGGTCATCATCCTCGGCGGCATCCTGTCGGGAGTGTTCACCCCGACCGAGGCCGCCGCCGTGGCCGTGGCCTACGCGCTGATCATCGGCCTCTTCGTTCTGCGCACGCTCAAATTCTCCGAGTTGTCGGACGTGCTTTCGAAGGCGGGCATCACCTCGGCGGTGGTGCTGCTGCTGGTCGGCGCGGCGATGTCGTTCAAGACCGTGGTCTCGCTCTCCCATGCGCCCGAGCTTCTGGCCGACTTCATCCTGACCCTGACCGAGAATCCGCTGTTGCTCTTGTTCCTGATCAACCTGCTGCTGTTCGCGGTGGGCATGTTCCTCGACGCGGGCCCGGCGATCATCATCTTGGGTCCGATCCTCGGGCCGGTCTTCACCTCTCTGGGCGTCGACTCGGTGCATTTCGCGATCATCATGTGCGTGAACCTGACCGTGGGGCTGGCGACGCCACCGATGGGGCTCGTGCTCTTCGTCGCGGCCTCGGTCTCTGGCGAGAAGGTCGAAACCATCTCCAAGGCGATCCTGCCCTTCCTCGCGGTCGAGATCCTGGTGATCATGCTGATCACCTTCGTGCCCGAGATTTCCATGACGATCCCGCGCCTGACGGGCTTCGCCGACTGAACGACGACAAGAACAAAGACGACGAGAGCAATAGGGAGGACACCATGCTCAGCACCACATTCAAGGCCGCCGGCCTCGCCGCGCTTCTGGCCGGGACCGCGCTGCCCGCCATGGCACAAGACATCAAGCTGCGCGCCACCGCCAACTCGAACGAGAACGACGAGGATTACGACGGTCTCGTGGTTTTCAAGAACTACGTCGAGGCGGCCTCCAACGGCGCCATCGAGGTCGAGATCTTCATGGGCACGCAGCTGTGCTCGAACGGCGCGGAGTGCCTGCAGGGCGTGGCCGACGGCTCGATCGACATCTACATCTCGACCTCCGGCGGCGCCTCGGGCCTGTTCCCCTATGTGCAGGTGCTCGACCTGCCTTACGTGATGGCCGATGACCGTATCGCCGAGGCCGTGCTCTCGGGCGGTTTCACCCGCACCATGCGCGACATGGCGCTCGAGGATTCGGGCGAAAGCATCCGGCTGATGACGATCGGTAACACCGGTGGCTGGCGCAACTTCGCCAACACCCAGCGCCGGATCGCCACGCCCGCCGACATCGAGGGGCTGAAGATCCGCACCGTTGTCGCCGACCTGCCGCAGGAGTTGGTGCGGGCGCTGGGCGCCTCGCCGACGCCGATCCCGTGGCCCGAGCTGTTCACCTCGCTGCAGACCGGCGTGGTCGAGGGCACCAAGAACGGCATCACCGACATCATGTCGATGAAGTTCCCCGATGCGGGCCTGCAATACGTCACGCTGGACGGCCATGCCTATATGGGCGCGCTGTGGTGGATGTCGAACCAGCGCTTCCAGGAGCTGCCGGACGACATGAAGCGCGTCGTGGTCGACGGCTTCTACCAGCTGCAGCAGGCCACTTTCGCCTCGCCGAAGCGCAAGTCGATCCAGGCCTACGAAGATTTCGTCGCCGGTGGCGGCGATCTCTACGTGCCGACCCCCGAGGAGAAGGCCGCCTTCGCCGAGGCGGCGCAGCCGGTCTACGAGTGGTTCACCGCCAACGTCGAAGGCGGGCAGGAGATCTACGACGCTCTGACCGCCGCCGTGGCCGAGGCCGAGACCGAACTCGAGGCGGTCCGCGCCGCCGACATGAAGTAAGGCCTTCCTGACTGCGCCCGGGGGCGGTGGCCGCCCCCGGGCCTTTCTCGGTGCCGCCAGACCCGTCTGGGGGCATCGATCCTTTCCGAAATCCGTCCTTTCCGCGCCCGGGCAAAGCCCGGCATTACCCCCGCCATGCCCGCCCGCCATGTTCGAAGGAGCCGCCATGACCCGCCTCGCCGATACCGCCCGGAGCCTGTTCCCGGGCGTGGCCCTCGCGGCTCTGGTGGCGATGGCGGCGCAGTTCCTGTCGGAGCATTACGGCGCGCCCGCGATGCTGATGGCGATCCTTCTGGGCATCGCGCTGGCCTTCCTCTCGGAAGAGCCGCGCAGCGCGCCCGGCATCGCCTTTTCCTCGCGCGTGCTGCTCAGGATCGGCGTGGCGCTTCTGGGCGTACGAATTTCCACCGGCATGGTGCAGGAGCTGGGGCTGGGGCTTGTGGGTCTGATCATCGGCGGCGTGCTCGCCACCATCGGCGCCTCGATCCTCGCGGCTTGGGTGCTCGGTCGTGACCGGCTCTTTGCCTTTCTTTCGGGCGGCGCGGTGGCGATCTGCGGCGCCTCGGCAGCGATGGCCATTTCGTCGGTGCTGCCGCGGCGCGAGGAGGGCGAGCGCGACCTGATCTTTACCGTGGTCTCGGTGACCATGCTCTCGACGCTGGCGATGATCGCCTATCCGATCCTCGCCGATCGGCTCGGCTTCGACATGCGCCAGACCGGAGTGTTCCTCGGCGGCACGATCCATGACGTGGCGCAGGTGGTGGGGGCGGGCTACTCGGTCTCCGAAGAGACCGGCGATCTCGCGACGCTGGTCAAGCTGATCCGCGTCACCATGTTGGCGCCCATCGTGCTCGGCGCCGCGCTGGTCATGCGACGCCGCGCGCCCGAGGGGGCCAAGCGTCCGCCTCTGGTGCCGGGCTTCGTTCTGGGGTTCTTGGCACTGGCGGCGCTGAACTCGGCCGGGCTGCTGCCGGGCTGGTTCTCCGAGGCCGCGAGCGCGGTGTCGCGCTGGGCACTGCTGACCGCGATCGCGGCGGTGGGGATGAAGACCTCGCTGAAGAAACTCCTCGATGTCGGCGGCCCGGCAATCGCTCTCGTCGCGGCGCAGACCGCCTTCATCGCGGTGCTGCTGGGCGTGGGGATCGCCATGATCGCCTGAACGGTTTCGCACGACCGGAAGCGCGGTAATATTTGTTGACCAAATTTTGGGTGGCGTTAGGTTTACCTTACGTAAAGTGAGGGAGGACACGATGCGTATTTCCCAGATGACGGCCGCGTTTCTGATGACCGCGGCATTGCCGGTATCTGCGCTCGCGCAGGGCGGCAATGATAGCCTGCAGAAGATGCGGGAGTTCCGGACCACCGGCACCTCGCTCGACATCCCGCAGATCGAGCAGACCGGCGAGAAGGCCGAACGCCTGAAGAGCATCCTCGAGAACATCGAGATGCCCGACGGTTTCGAGATCGACCTCTTCGCCATCGTTCCCGACGCACGCCACATGGCGCTGGGCAACTCGGTGCCGGTGGTCTTCGTCGGCACCCGCAAGGACAAGTTCTGGGCGGTGACCGATCGCGATGGCGACCGCGTCGCCGACGAGGTCAAGGAATTCGCCCCGGCGCTTGATCTCGCCGTCCCCAACGGGCCCTGCATGACCCCCGACGGCTTCCTCGTGCTGGTCGAGCACAACCGGGTGCTGATGTTCCCGGCGGCCGAGTTCTTCTATGAATCGCCCGACGTGGCGGTGGCCGAACTGGTGCCGCAGGGCGAGCTGATCCCGGTCGCGGAAGAGAGCTTCAACCATGGCGCCCGGGTCTGCGACATCGGCCCCGACGGCATGCTCTACATCGCGCTAGGCCAGCCGTTCAACGTGCCCGCCAAGGAGAAGATGGACCTCTATAACGAGCAGGGGATCGGCGGCATCATCCGCATGAACACCGACGGTTCGGGGCGCGAGGTCTATGCACGCGGCATCCGCAACTCGGTCGGCATGGACTTCAATCCCGCCAATGGCGAGCTGTGGTTCACCGACAATCAGGTCGACGGCATGGGTGACGACATCCCGCCGGGCGAGATCAACCGCATCACCGCTGCGGGCCAGAACTTCGGCTTCCCGTGGTATGGCGGCGGCACGACCCGCACCAATGAGTACATGGACGAGGGAATCCCCTCCGACGTGGTGAATCCCGAGGCCGAGTACACCGCCCATGCCGCCGATCTCGGTATGGCCTTCTACGCCGCCGACAGCTTCCCTGCGAAGTATCACGGCGGCATCTTCTCGGCCCAGCACGGCTCTTGGAACCGGACCGAACCGGTCGGTGCGCGAGTGATGTTCACGCCGGTGAACGAAGATGGCTCGGCCGGCGAGCCGGAGGTCTTCGCCGAGGGCTGGCTGACCGAGAATGGCGAGTATCTCGGCCGCCCGGTCGATGTGGCGGTGATGAAGGACGGCTCGCTTCTCGTCTCCGATGACTTCGCCGGGGCGATCTACCGGATCTCCTACAGCGGCAGCGAGGGCGGCTCGGCCGGCATGTCGGGTGGCTCCATGGGCAACGCGGCGATGGAGGGCGAGATGCACGAGAACATGGAGGGCATGCAGGAAGGCATGGGAGAGATGGAGGACATGCAGGAGCACATGGAGGAGATGCAGGAAGGCATGGAAGGCATGGAAGGCATGGAGCACGACGCCGGAAGCGACACGGGCAATTGACACCTTCCGCCCCGCGGTTCGAAGCCGCGGGGCTCCTATCGGAGAGCATGATGACGAGATACCTGATCGGGCCGGTCGTGGCCGGGCTGATACCGATCGCCGCCATGTCGCAAGGCGACGCGCAGGCGGGAAAATCCGCGGCCGGCGCCTGCGCCGCCTGCCATGGTCGCGACGGCATTTCGATGGCACCCGATGCGCCCAATCTCGCCGGGCAACCGGCGGATTACCTCGCCGCACAGTTGCGTGCTTACCGCGACGGCGAACGGGCGCATGAGCAGATGACGCTGATCGCGCAAGGCCTCGAGGATGGGGAGATCGACAATCTCGCCGCCTATTTCGCGGCCATCGAGATCAGCGCGACGATCCCCGACGCGTTGCAGTGAGCCTCACGGCGCGGCGCCGCCCGTTTCGGGAAAGGCGTCGCGCCAGCGGGCCCGGAACAGCGCCTGCTTGTGCGCGTCGAGCGCGATCAGCAGCGCCGGGCCGAGGGCGATGGGGCGCTGCAGGGTCTCGGCCGCCCCGCCAAGATCAAGCGCCGTGCTCTCGCCATCCTCGAGCCGCACGATCAGAAGCGCCTGCTCCAGCGCCACGCGCCCCTCGGGCGAGAGCAGGAAATCGACGAGTTGCGTCGCGGCGCGGGGCTGACCGGCGGTGCTCGGGATCATCGCGGCGCGCGACAGCACCAGCGTGTAGTCCAGCGGCGCCACTACTCCGAGACGCGGGTCGCGGCGCGCGCGGACCAGCGCATAGGACCCCAGCACGTTGTAGGCCACGAGGTAGCGCCCCTCGGCCACGCCGTCGATGATCTCGGCCGAGCAGCAGGTGGCGATGGCCCCCGAACGGCCGAAGCTTTCCATCAGGCCGCCGAAGGTGGTGGCCTCCATGGAGTCCGCGAAGGCAAAGAGGTAGCCCAGCCCCGAACGCTCGATGTCGTAGGTGGCGACGCGGCCGCGGAACGGGCTTTCGGTCGGGCGCAGCAGGTCCAGCAGGTCGAAGCGCGAGCGCGGCACCTGCGCGGGCGGCACGAGATCGCGGTTGTAGACCATCACCGCCGGTTCGCGGGTGACGCCCCACAGCTCGTCGCGCCAGACCAGCGGATCGGGCAGCGCGGCGGTGATGGCCGAGCGGTGCGGCCGGGCGCAGCCCTCGTTCACCAGATCCACCATTTGGTGCACTGCCGAGGAGATCACCAGATCGGCCCCGGCACGCCCGGCGGCGCAATCCGACGCTTGCAGCCCATAAAGCGCGTTCGAGCCCCATTGCTCGTAGGCGACGCGCAGACCGGGCCGGGTTTCGAGAAAGCGCTCGATCACCGGGCCCAGCACCGCGATGTCGGTGGTGGAGCGCAGCCGCAGCGTCTCGGTCGCGCTCTCCGGTCCGAAATCCCGGACCAGCTCCTGAGCGGCCACGGGCGCGGTCATTAGCGCCCAAGCGATAAGAGCGGCGCGGATCACGCGACCGCCCTCGGCAGCGACAGCGCCGCTTCGAAGCCATCCTCGCGCGGGCCGAGCCGCAGCGCGCCGCCATGGCTCTGCGCCACCTCGCGCGCGATGGCGAGGCCAAGCCCGGCACCGCCCGGCGCATGCGAGGCAAAGCGCGCCCCCAGACCTTCGAGGATCGCGGGCGCGGGGCCGGGGCCACCATCGCGGACGAACAACAGGAGGGTGCCGTCCTCGCGCGCCACGCCGAGCCGGATCGGCGCGCGGCCATGGGCCAGCGCGTTGGCGGCGAGGTTCTTGCCGGCCTCGACCAGCGACAGCGCATCGCCGCGCACCACGACCGGGCCCGGCGGCAGGTCGAGCCGGATCGCGGCGCCGCCGGGCGCGTCCTCCAGCGCCTCGTAGATCTCGAGCGCCACGTCGCGCAGGTCGATGGCATTGCGCGGTGCGGTGTCGCTGCGATGGATGATCATGGCACGGTCGAGCATTCGGTCGAGCAGCCGCGACAGCCCGACGCTGCGTTCGTGGATCCGTGCCAGAAGCCGGTCGCGCCGCGCCGGGTCGGTCTCCTCCTGCGCGTCCTGCGCCTGCGCGCGGATCGCCGCGACCGGGGTGCGCAGCTGGTGCGCGGCGTCGCCGATCAGGTTGCGACTGGCGGCGGCCTGCCGGTCGAGACGGCCCATGAACCCGTTCAGCGCGCCCAGCATCGGCGCGATCTCGGTAGGCATCGGCAGGGTGATCGGTGTCAGATCGACCGGATCGCGCCGGGCCAGCGCCCGGCCCAGCCGCTGCAGCGGGCGCAGCGCCGAGAGCGTGGCGAGCCAAGCGAAAAGCCCGATGGCGAGCCCCGCCGTCGCCAGGACGACGAGCGCGCCGCCGGCGATGTCGCGCGCCAGCGCCTGCCGCGCCCGCAGCGTCTGGCCGATGATCACCCGCACCGGTCCCGAAAAGCTGCGCTCGGCAAAACGGCGGGTGACGGCGACGTAGCGCCCGGGCTCGGCCCCCAGTGCACCGTCGTAGAATACCGGCCCGGTGCCGTCCTGACGCGGTGGGGCGGGGGCGTCCTCGGCCCCGGTGAGCGTGGTGCCGTCCGGGCCGGTGACGCGGTAGCGGATCCGATCCTCCGGCGCGAGCGCCAGCATCTGGAAGGCCGAGGCCGGCATGTCCACCAGCGCCGCGCCGTCGCGGATGCTGATCGAGGCGGCGATGTCGCTGGCCGCGCCCAGAAGCAGCCGGTCATAGGCCTCTCGCGCCGCCTGCCGCCCATAGGCCAGCGCCACCGACAGCACCACGATCCCGCCCAGCCCCAGGACCGCGCCCACCGCCAGCGCCACCCGCGCCTTGAGTGACCAGCTCCGCGTCTCAGCCATCGAGGTCGAGCCGGTAGCCGAGGCCGCGATGGGTCTCGATGGAGACCCCGGACCCGGCGAGTTTCTTGCGGAGCCGTGCCACGTAGAGTTCGATCGTGTTGGTGCCGACATCGGCGTTCTCGAAGCCGAACAGCCCGTCGAACAGCCGGTCCTTGGGCATGATCCGGCCGCGATTGGCGATCAGCAGGTTCAGGAGCGCCAGTTCGCGCCGCGTCGCCGTCACCGCCGCCCCGTTCACCCGCAGGCTTTGCGCGCCCGCGTCGAAATCGAGCCCGGCCAGCGCGATCCGGTTCTCGGCGCGCCCGGCCTCGCGCCGGATCAGCGCCCGCAGCCGGGCCTCCAGCTCGCGCAGGTCGAAGGGCTTCACGAGATAGTCGTCCGCACCCTCGTCGAGCGCGCCGACTCGGTCCTCGACCGAGAACTGCGCGGTGAGCACCAAGACCGGGATGAGATCTCCCGCGCGGCGGCGCTCGCGCAGGAAATCGCGGCCCGAGCCGTCCGGCAGGTTCAGGTCGAGCACGATGGCGGCATAGCCGGTGATGTCGATGCAGGCGCGCGCATCTGCCAGCGTCGCGGCGATGTCGCAGGCAAAGCCCGCCCGCCCTAGGCTCGCGCTCGCGGCCTCGGCGACATCCGGCGTGTCCTCGACGATCAGTATCCGCATGCGCTCCTCCGGCTGCCCAGCATAGGGGCGTCGCGGCGCGGAAAGAAGCCCGAAGCCGTGGCATGACAGCTTGATGACAGCTTGACGCGGCACAAGGGCGGACGAGGCTGCCGGAGAGTGCTCCGGACGGCCAGAGACCACAGGGAGGACAGACATGACCATCACGTTCCGCCGCGGCCTGATCGCCGCCGCGTTCCTGGGCACCGCGCCCGCCGCGCTTATGGCGCAGGACTTCACGCCCGAGAACCCCGAATGCATCGCCCCCGCCAACCCGGGCGGCGGCTGGGACTTCACCTGCCGCCAGGTCGGCAAGACCCTGCAGGATCTCGGCCTGATCCCCTCGACCATGCAGGTCGTCAACCTCGCCGGCGGCGGCGGCGGCGTGGCCTTTGCCGAGGTCGTCAACAAGCGCAAGGATGACAACGGCCTGATCGTTGCGGCCTCTTCGGCCACCGCGACCCGGCTGGCGCAGAACGCCTATCCCGGTAACACCATGGACCAGGTGCGCTGGCTGGGCTCGGTCGGCGCCGATTACGGCGTGATCGCGGTCTCCGCCGACAGCGAGGTGCAGGACCTGCCGCAGCTGATGGAAATGATCAAGAACGACCCGACCTCGGTGTCGATCGGTGGCGGCTCGGCCGTGGGCGGCTGGGATCACCTCAAGGTGCTGATCGCGGCGCAGGAAGCCGGCATCGAGGATGTGCGCGGCGTCAAGTACATCGCCTTCGACGGCGGCGGCGAGGCGGTGACGCAGCTGCTGGGCGGCTCGCTGCAGGCCTTCACCGGCGACCTGTCGGAATCGACCGGCTTCATCGAATCGGGCGACATCCGCGTCCTCGCCGTTCTGGCGCCCGAGCGGCTCGCCGGCGAGTTCTCTGAGATCCCGACCGCCAAGGAGCAGGGCATCGACGCGGTCGGCGCCAACTGGCGCGGCTTCTACGGCCCGGGCGAGATGTCGGACGCGGCCTATGACTACTGGTCCGGCGCGATCGACCAACTCTATTCCAGCGAGGAATGGCAGGCGATCATGGAAGCCAACGGCCTCGCGCCGCTCGACCTGCAGGGCGAGGAATTCCAGGCCTTCGTGCAGGAATCGGTGAGCGAGATCACCGAGCTGTCGAAAGAGATCGGCATCATCCAGTAACCGCCCCAAGGGGCAGGGACGGGACGCCGCCTTCCGGCGCGCCCCGTCCCGCAATTCCGGGAGGGTCGCATGAGCGATCGCATCTTCGGCGGCATCGGTCTGATGCTCTCGCTTCTCTACATCTGGCGCGCCACCCTGATCCCCGACAGCTTCATGTCCGACGCGGTCGGGCCGCGCGCCTTTCCCTATGGCATCGCCGCCGTCATGGCGCTGGCCTCGATCTGGTTCCTGATCAAGCCCGACCCCGAGCCGGAATGGCCCCGCCTCGGCCGGCTGGCCGAGATCGGATTCGCGGCGATGGTGATGATCGCCTACGCGCAGCTGCTGCCCGAGTTGGGCTTCGTCATCTCGACCGCCTTTGCTGCCGCCTACCTGACCTGGCGGCTCGGCTCGTCGCCGCTGCAAAGCGTGCTGATCGGTGTCGGCACCTCGCTCGGGATCTACGCCATCTTCCATCTCGTCCTCGGGCTCAGCCTCGCCCGTGGGCCCCTGGGCTTCTGAAGGAGCGATCATGGAACTGCTCGCATCACTCGGCGACGGCTTCGCCGTCGCCCTCACCTGGCAGAATCTCGGCCTCGCGCTGATGGGCTGCTTTCTCGGCACGATCATGGGCGCGCTGCCCGGCCTCGGGCCGTCCAACGGCGTCGCCATCCTGATCCCGCTGGCCTTCACGCTGGGCCTTGGCGCGACGCCCTCGCTGATCCTGCTGACCTCGGTCTATTACGGTGCCATGTATGGCGGGCGGATATCGTCGATCCTGCTCAACATCCCGGGCGACGAACCGGCGATGATGACTTGTCTCGATGGATATCCGATGGCCCGCAATGGCCGCGCCGGCGAGGCGCTGGCGCTGTCGGGCATCGCCTCCTTCGTCGGTGCCTTCTTCGCGACATGGGGCCTCGTGCTGCTGGCTCCGCAACTCGTGAAGGTGGCGCTGCTGTTCGGCCCGGCGGAGTATTTCGCGCTCTTTGCGCTCGCCTTCATGACGCTGGGCGGCGTGTCCTCGACCAACCAGGCGAAATCGGCCTTCGCCGCGGCGCTGGGCCTCGGCCTCGCCATGGTCGGCGTCGACACCCAGACCGGCGTGCCGCGCTTCACCTTCGGCGAGGTGCACCTCTATGACGGCATCGACTTCCTCGTCGCCATCGTCGGGCTGTTCGCGCTCTCGGAGGTGTTCATCTTCCTCGAGCATCGTGGCACCGACAAAGATGCCAGCACGGCGCCGAAGCTGAACATCGGCCGCATCACCCCGTCCTGGAAAGTGTTGAAATCCTGCACGCCGACGATGATCCGCACCACGATCCTGGGCTTCATCGCGGGCGTGCTGCCCGGCGCGGGCGCCTCGCTCGGCTCCTTCATCTCCTATTCGATGGAGAAGAAGCTGGTCGATCGCGACAACACCTTCGGCACCGGCGACCCGCGCGGCGTGGCGGCCCCCGAGGCCGGCAACAACGCCGCCGCCGGCGGGGCGCTTGTGCCGATGCTGGCGCTGGGCGTGCCAGGCTCGGGCACCACGGCGGTGCTGCTGGCGGTGCTGCTGTCGCTCAACATCACGCCCGGCCCGCTGCTGTTCACCCAGAACCCCGACGTGGTCTGGGGCCTGATCGCTGCGTTGTTCATCGGAAACTTCATGCTGCTGGCGATGAACATCCCGATGGTGGGGCTGTTCGTGCGGGTGCTGATGGTGCCGCCGCGCATCCTGATGCCGATCGTCGCGATGGTCTCCTTCGTCGGCATCTACGGCATCTCCGGCTCCAGCTTCGACCTGATGGTGATGGTCGCCTTCGGCGTCGCCGGCTGGCTGCTGCGCAAGCTCGACGTGCCGCTGGTGCCGGTGATCCTCGGCACGCTTCTGGGCAACGCCATGGAGGTGAACATGCGCCGCGCGGTGACCATCGCCGATGGCGACTACTCGGTGCTGTTCGGCTCCTGGCTGACGCTGGCGCTCTGGGCCGTGGCGATCATCGGCTTCGTGCTGCCGATCTTCGTGGGCGGCGTGGTCAAGGCGCGGATGCGCGGCGCGGCCCAGCGCGAGGCGGCGATCACCGACTGATGCAAGCGGACGGGACGGGGGCGAGAGACCCCCGCCCGGAGCGGGGGAGAGGCACGGGCCGCGCGAGGATGCGCGGCCTGTGCGCGTTCAGGCGAGCCCCACCGCCCGCAGCAGCGCCTCCTGCCCGAAGGGCTTGGTCAGCACCCGCGCCTGCGGCAGGTTCTCTGCGCCGGGCACCGTGTCGCGGCCGGTGGCGAAGATCACCGACAGATCCGGCTGGCGCGCCACCGCGTCGCGCGCCACCTCGAGGCCGGAGCGGTCCGGCAGGCCCACATCGATCAGGAGCCGGTCCGCCGGTGCCGCCTCCAGGAGCGCCAGCGCCTGCGCGCCCGTCGCGGCCTCGCGCACCTCGGCGCCCGCGGCCATCAGCATCTCCACCAGATCCAGCCGGATGAAGGTGTCATCCTCGCAGACCACGACCCGCAGGCCGCCAATGCCCTCGGTCCGCGCAGGCATGACCGGGGCCGGGGCCACAGCCGGGGTAGGCGCAGGTCTCGGCGTCGCCTTGCTCGGAGCGGCGGCGCTCTCCGATCCGGCCGGTCGGTCGAGCAGTTCGCGCAGCCGCCGCGCCAGGGTCTCGCGGCGATAGGGTTTGGGCAGCAGCTGGATGCCTTCGTCGAGACGGCCGTCATGCACGATCGCATCGCGCGAATAGCCCGAGGCGAACAGCACCGGCAGCCCCGGCCGCAGCGCCTGCGCCCGCTCGGCCATTTCGCGGCTGGTGAGCCGCCCGGGCATCACCACGTCGGTGAGCAGCAGGTCGAAGCCGCGATCGGATTCGATCACGCCAAGACCGGCATCGGCATCCTCGGCTGTGATCACCGCGTAGCCCAGATCCTCCAGCATCTCGGCCGCAACCTGCCGCACGTCGAAATCATCCTCGACCAGCAGCACCGTTTCGCGACCGCCGAGCACCGGCCCGGCGCTGCGCTGCGGCGCCGGGGCCGCGGTCCTGAGCGAGCGGGGCAGGTAGACCCGTACCGTCGTGCCGCAGCCCGGCGCGCTGTCGATCGTCACATGGCCGCCGGACTGCTTCACGAAACCATAGACCATCGCCATGCCGAGCCCGGTGCCCTTGCCCTCGGGCTTGGTGGTGAAGAAGGGCTCGAAGATCTTCTCGATCACTTCGGGCTCCATGCCGCTGCCGTCATCCTTGACCGAGAGCCGCACGTATTCGCCCGGCACCACGTCGGTCATCGCCCGTGCGGTCCCGGCATCGATCTCGGTGTTGCCCAGCTCGATCGTGAGCCGGCCCTGGCCCTGCATCGCGTCGCGCGCGTTCACGACGAGGTTCAGGAGCGCGTTCTCGAGATTGGCGGCGTCGACCAGCGTGTTCCACAGCCCCGGCGCCACCCGGGTTTCGACCCGCACGCCCTCGCCCACAGCCGAGCGCAGGATCGGGGTCAGCTCGTCCAGCATCCGCCCCAGATCGACGGCGCGCGGCTCGAGCGGCTGGCGCCGGCCGAAGGCCAGGAGTTGCGCCGCGAGCGTGGCGCCGCGTTCGACCGCGCCCATAGCCTGGCCGATCCGCCGCGCCGCCGGCGCATCGGGGCCAAGCTCGCGCTGGGCCAGCTGCAGGCTGCCGGTGATCGCCTGCAGCAGGTTGTTGAAATCATGCGCAACGCCGCCCGCGAGATTGCCGATCGCCTCCATTTTCTGGCTCTGGCGCAGAGTCGCGTTGACCTCCTCGAGCGCCCGGTTGCGGTTCTCGACCCGTTCCTCGAGCGTTGCGTTCAGCTCGGCCAAAGTCGCCTCGGTCGCCTTGCGGTCCTCGATGTCGGTATTGGTGCCGATCCATTGCGCGATCCGCCCTTCGGGGTCGCGCACCGGCACCGCGCGCACCAGGAACCAGCGCCAGCTGCCATCCGCCCGCCGCAGGCGGAATTCGGTCTCGTAAGTCTCGCCACGCGCGATCGAGCTCTCCCAGACCGGAACCACCTGCGCCAGGTCGTCGGGATGCACGATCCGGCCCCAATCCTCGCCCAGCAGCTGGCCGTCGCTGGTGCCGGCATAGGCATGGATCGGGTCGCTGACCCAGTCGAGCATCCCGTCCGGCCGGGCGGTCCAGACATGGGCCGGCATGTTCTGCGCCAAGGTGCGGAATCGCTCCTCGGCGTTGCGCAGCTCGGTCACCGCGCGATGCTGGGCGGTGACGTCGTGGCCCTGTATGAGGATACCGATGGTGCGACCGTTGGGGCCGAAGAGCGGCTGGTAGACGAAGTCGGCGAAGACTTCCTTGCGCTGGCCCTCATCGTCCTCAAGATATGCCTGCACGCCGTGCATGGTGAGCGGCTCGCCGCTGTGCCAGACCTGATCGAGCAGCTCCATGAAGCCTTGCTCCACCACCTCCGGCAGCGCCTCGCGGGCAGGCCGTCCGATCAGCTGCCGGTCGACGCCGACGATCTGCATGTAGGCGCGGTTCGCGAGGCGGAAGACGTGATCGGGTTCGCTGACGATGGCGATGAAGCTCGGCGCCTGGTCGAACACCGTCTCGAAGAACCGCGTTGCCATGCCGAGCTCGAGGTTCTGCTGCGCCACGCTCTCGGCCCGGAGCAGCATCTCGCCTTCCTTGCCGCGCTCCGCGAGCTGCTTTTCGCCGGGCTCTCCGCGATGCGCCCGCATGTACAGGTCGGTCACGTCATGGGTGTTCTGAAGCAAATACTGCACCCGGCCGTCATCCCCCGGGATCGGCGTATGGGTAGCGCTCCAGTAGCGGTGCTCGGCCTGACCCTCGGCATCGGCGATCGGGTAGGGGATCAGCGGCAGGTGATCGGTCCGGCCACTACGAAATACCCGTTCGAAGGAGGCGTGCAGCATCGCCTCGGCTTCGCCCTGGGCGGGAAACACTTCGGGTACGCTGCGGCCCAGCAGCTGTTCGGGGCTGCGCCCGGTGACCTCGCAATAGGCCCGGTTCACCCAGACATAGCGCAGGTCGCGATCGATCAGCATGTAGGCCGTCGCGGCCGATTCGAAGGCCGTGCTGATGTCGAGCGTCATCGGAAAATTCCTGCGATTGCCAGCCCGCCAGATATATCGGCATCGCGCCCGCGAACAAGGAGGAGGGCGGGCCGCAATGCAAATCGGAGCGCGGGGACGGGCGGAACTAGACGCGGCGCCGATCTGGTCAAGAATAATTACCAGTTGCGTTTACGTGGCCGAACCTCAATGATCATGGTGGCCGCGCGGGGGAGCGCCGGCCCAATTGGATATCTGGGAGGAGTTCATGACAGTTACCCCGAAGAAGACCGCGCAGGTGTCGCGGCGTTCGTTCCTGCGCAAGGGCGCGCTCGGCGCGGGCGTCACCGCGGCCGGCGGTCTCGCCGCACCCGCCGTGCTCGCCCAGAGCCCGATCGTCGTGAAGCTGCAGACCTCCTGGCCGGCCTCGGACATCTGGCAGGAAATGGCGCAGGCCTATGCCGATCGCGTCGAGGCGATGTCCGGCGGCAGGCTCAAGGTCGACGTGCTGCCCGCCGGCGCCGTGGTCGCGGCGTTCCAGGTGATGGACGCGGTGAGCGACGGCCTGATCGACATGGCCCATTCGGTGCCGGTCTACTGGTACGGCAAGAACAAGGCCGCCTCGCTGTTCGGCACCGGCCCCGTCTTCGGCGGCTCGGCCGACACCATGCTGGGCTGGTTCTATGCCGGCGGCGGCAAGGAGTTCTACGCCGAGCTGATGGACACGATGGGTCTCGACGTCGAGGGCATGCTCGGCTTCCCGATGCCGGCGCAGCCCTTCGGCTGGTTCAAGAGCGAGGTCGCCAGCGTCGACGATATCAAGGGCCTGAAGTACCGCACCGTGGGCCTCGCGGCCGACCTGATGCAGTCGATGGGCATGTCGGTGGCGCAGCTGCCGGGCGGCGAGATCGTGCCCGCCATGGAGCGCGGCGTGATCGACGCCTTCGAGTTCAACAACCCGACCTCCGACAGCCGCTTCGGCGCGCAGGACGTGGCCAAAAACTACTATCTCTCGTCCTACCACCAGGCCTCCGAGAGCTTCGAGTTCCTGTTCTCCAAGAGCTTCATGGAAGGGCTCGACCCCGACCTGCAGGCGATCATGCGCCACGCGGTCGAAGCCGCCTCGACCGCGAACTCGGCGACCGCGCTGGATCAGTATTCGCGCGACCTGCAAAAGCTCTCCGAGAGCGGCGTCACCGTGCACCGCACGCCGCAGGCGATCCTCTCGGCCCAGCTCGACGCCTGGGACGCGCTGATCCCCGAGCTCGAGCAGGACGAGTTCATGAAGCGCGTGCTCGACAGCCAGCGCGAATGGGTCGAACGCGTGACCTACTACACGCTGATGAACTCGCCGGACTACACGCTCGCCTACGAGCACTACTACCCCGGCAAGCTGGCGCTCTGAGCCAAGCCTGACCGCCCGGCGGCGCGACCGCGTCGCCGGGCCCGCAACCATACGGGACGCGAATGCTCGGATACATCAAATTCGCCGACGCCCTCTCCGCCGCCTTCGGCAAGGTCTTCGGCTGGCTCATCGTGCTGATGACCTTCGGGGTCAGCTACGAGGTCTTCGTGCGCTACGTGCTGGGTGCGCCCACGCCCTGGGCGCTCGACCTCTCCTTCATCATGTACGGCACCTTGTTCATGATCGGCGGCGCCTACACGCTGTCGCGTGGCGGTCATGTGCGCGGCGACTTCCTCTACCGGCTCTGGCCGGTCAGGGTGCAGGCCGCGGTCGATGGCCTGCTCTACATCATATTCTTCTTTCCCGGCGTCTTCGCGCTGATCTTCGCGGGCTGGAAATACGCCTCGCGCTCCTGGCAATACGGCGAGGTTTCGGTCAACAGCCCGGCGGGCGTGCCGATCTACCAGTTCAAGACGGTGATCGTCGCCGCCGGTATTCTGCTCGCAATCCAGGGGATCGCGCAGGTTTTCCGCTGCATCCTCGCGATGCGCGACGGCGTCTGGCTCGCCGCGGCGGAGGATGTCGAGGAGACCGAGCAGCTTCTGATGAAGCAGATGACCGCCCCCAGCGATCACCCGGACATGAAATGACGCGCGGCTTCCGCGTTAACCCGATACGGAGCGCACGCACGTGACCGAACCGCAAATCGCCCTGATGATGCTGGGCGTCTTCATCTGCCTCGTCTTCCTGGGCTTCCCCATCGCCTTCACGCTGATGGCGCTCGGCATCGGCTTCGGCTACTACGCCTATTTCGATGCCGGCCGCATGTGGCGCAACTTCGACCGCCTCGAACCCGAGATCGCCAGCTGGTGGGAGAGCACCTCGACCTGGATCGAGGGGTTCCTGAACAACCGCGTCTTCGACCTGTTCATCAACCAGACCTACACGGTGATGTCGAACGAGGTGCTGACCGCGGTGCCGCTGTTTTTGTTCATGGGCTACATCGTCGAGCGCGCGAACATCGTCGACCGGCTGTTCACCACGCTCAACATCGCCTCCAAGAACGTGCCCGGCTCGATGGGCGTCGCGGCCCTCGTGACATGCGCGCTCTTCGCCACCGCCACCGGCATCGTCGGCGCCGTGGTGACGCTGATGGGCCTGTTGGCGCTGCCCGCCATGCTCAAGGCGCGTTACGAGCCCTCCTTCGCCGCGGGCATCATCTGCGCCGGCGGCACGCTGGGCATCCTGATCCCGCCCTCGATCATGCTGATCGTCTATGCCGCGGCCTCGGGCGTCTCGATCGTCCGGCTCTATGCCGGCGCGCTGCTGCCGGGCCTCGTGCTCGTCGGCCTCTACCTGACCTATGTAGTCGGCCGCTCGATCCTCCAGCCCTCGGTCGCGCCGCGTCCGACCAAGGACGAAGTGCCCGACGTGCCGCTGGGCAAGCTCCTGTGGATGCTCTTCACCTCCTTCTTTCCGCTGGCGGTGCTGATCCTGTCGGTGCTGGGCTCGATCCTCTTCGGCCTCGCCACCCCCACGGAGGCCGCCGCGATCGGCGCGCTGGGCGGCATGGTGCTGGCGGTGATCTACCGCGCCATGACCTTCCAGCGGCTGCGCGAGAGCGTCTATCTTACGGTGCGGACCACGGCGATGGTGTGCTGGCTCTTCGTCGGCTCCTACATCTTCTCCTCGGTCTTCTCCTATCTGGGCGGCGAGCACCTGATCTCGGAGTTCGTCTCGGGCCTCGACCTGACCCCGGTGCAGTTCCTGATCCTGGCGCAGCTGATCATCTTCCTTCTGGGCTGGCCGCTGGAATGGTCGGAGATCATCATCATCTTCGTGCCGATCTTCCTGCCGCTGCTGGAGATCTTCGGGGTCGATCCGCTGTTCTTCGGCATCCTCGTGGCGCTGAACCTGCAGACCTCGTTCCTGACCCCGCCGATGGCGATGTCGGCCTACTACCTCAAGGGCATCGCGCCCCCCGAGGTGCGGCTGACGCAGATCTTCAAGGGGATCATGCCGTTCCTCGCCATGGTCGTGGTCTCGATGGTGCTGGTCTACATCTTCCCGAACCTGGTCTTCGGACTGCCGGAGCTGTTCTATGGGCGCTGAGATGAAAGCGAAGCCGATGCCCAAGGGTCATGTCGCGATGCTCGACCTGTCGGCGCGCGAGCTGCGCGATCGGATGGCGAGCGGGGCGCTGAACGCCACGGATCTGGTGCAGGCCTGCCTCGACCGGATCGCGGCGCTGGAGCCGGAGATCCAGGCCTGGGCCTGGCTCGACGGCGGCTACGCGATGCAACAGGCGCAGGCGCTCGACGCGGCGCGCCGCGCGGGGCGGCCCACCGGCCCGCTGCACGGGCTGCCGGTGGCGCTCAAGGACGTGATCGACACCGCGAAGGTGCCCACACAGAACGGCACCCCGCTCGACGAGGGCAGGGTGCCCCAGCGCGACGCGGCGCTGGTCGAACGGCTGCGTGCCGCCGGCGCCGTCATCCTCGGCAAGACGGTGACGGCGGAGCTGGCGTTCCTGCATCCGGGCAAGACCCGCAACCCGCACGACGCCGCCCGCACCCCGGGCGGCTCCTCCTCCGGCTCGGCCGCCGCGGTGGCCGCCGGCATGGTGCCGCTCGCGGTCGGCACGCAGACGGGGGGCTCGGTGATCCGGCCCGCCTCGTTCTGCGGCACGGTGGGATTCAAGCCGAGCTTCGGCGCGATCCCCCGTACAGGCGTGCTGAGCCAGTCGCCATCGCTCGACACGATCGGCGTCTTCGCACGCAACGTCGAGGACGCGGCGCTTCTGGCCGAGGCGCTTTATGGCCACGACGCGGGCGACCGGGCCACCAGCCTCGCGCCGCCGCCCCGGCTGCATTCCACCGCCATGACGGAACCGCCGGTGCGCCCGACCTTGGCCTTCCTGCGCCCGCCGGGCTGGGATCGGGCCGATGCCGACACGATTGCGGGCTTCGGCGAACTGGTCGAGGCGCTGGGCGAGCAATGCTTCGAGACCGCGCTGCCGGGCGCGTTCGAGGAGGCCGCGACGATCCGCGAGCGGATCAACCTCGCCGAGATGGCCAAGTCCTATTACGGCTATGAAAAGCGCGGCCGGGAGCGGCTCTCAGAAGAAATGCGGGAGGCCCTGGATCGGGGCAAGACGATCCCCGCGCGCGACTACATCGCCGCGCTCGACTGGTCCGACGTGCTCTATGCCGGGCTCGAGGAGATCTTCGAGCGCTGTGATGCGATCCTGTGCCCCGCGGCCCTAGGCCCCGCGCCAGAGGGACATGCCAGCACCGGCGATTCCATCTTCAACGGGCTCTGGACGCTGTGCGGCACCCCCGCCGTCACGGTGCCGATCCTGCAATCAGAAACCGGCCTGCCGATGGGCGCACAGCTCGTCGGGCGGCGCGGCGACGACGCGCGGTTGCTGCGCACCGCGCGCTGGCTCGAAGGGCTGCTGGCCGAGGAGACCGACCCATGCTGAACCGCATCATGACCATCGTGGCGCTGGTCTTCTTTCTCGTGTTCCTGTGGATCCTGATCTCGCACATCCCGCGCCTCGATCTCGGCGGCGTGCTCGTCGTGACGGTGGCGCTGGTACTATGGGACGTCTACACGAGCTCCCGCGAAAGCTGAGACCGGCCTAAGCGCCTGGAACGAAAAAGGCCCCCGCACGCTGCGCGGGGGCCTTTTTTCATTGCTGGATCGGCAAGAGCTCAGACGCCGTGGCCGTGCCAGGGCCCGTGCTTGTCTTCGATGCCGTCGATGCGCTCGAAGCCATGCTCGCCGAAATAGTCGCGCTGCGCCTGGATCATGTTGGCGGTGCCGCGCGCGGTGCGCATCGTGTCGAAGTAGCTCAGGCCGGAGGACAGCGCCGGCATCGGGTGGCCATAGCGCGCGCCCAGCGCCACCAGCTCGCGCAGCGCCAAGTGGCCCTCGCGCAGATAGCGCGCGAAGACCGGCGCCAGCATCAGGTTGCGATCCTCGTCCTCGGCCAGCGCCGCGGCCATGTCGTCGAGCATTGCCGAGCGGATGATGCAGCCCTCGCGCCAGACCTTGGCGATCTCGGGCAGGGGCAGGGCCCAGCCGAACTGCTCGGAGGCGGCGGCGATCATGTCGAAGCCCTGCGCGTAGCACAGCACCTTGCCGGCGATCAGTGCCCGCTCGAGCATCTCGTCGGAGACCTTGCCCTCGGGGATCTGCATCGGCGCGGCGCCGAACAGCTCCTCGCCCTCGCGGCGCGCCGCGACGCGGCTCGACAGGTTGCGCGCCACCACGGCGGCCTCGATCGCCGGGATCGGCGCGGCGAGATGCTGCGCCTCGATCGCGGTCCAGCGGCCGGTACCCTTCTGGCCCGCCTTGTCGAGGATCAGGTCGATCATCGGTTCGCCGGTGTGCTTGTCGGCGGCTTTGGTGACGATCGAGGAAATCTCGATCAGGTAGGATTTCAGCGCGCCCTCGTTGAAGCGTGCGAAGGCGTCGCCGATCGCATCCGCCTGCATGCCGAGACCGTCGCGCATCATGCCATAGACCTCGGCGATCATCTGCATGTCGGCGTATTCGATGCCGTTATGCACGGCCTTCACGAAGTGGCCCGCGCCCTCGCGGCCCATCCACGCGGCGCAGGGCTCACCCTTGAACTTGGCCGAGATCGCTTCGAGGATCGGCGAAACGCGGTCCCACAGTTCCTTTTCGCCGCCGCCCATGATGGCGGGCCCGTGCCGCGCCCCGGCCTCGCCGCCCGAAACGCCGATGCCAAGGAAGGACACATCGTCGAGCTCGCGCACGCGGCGGTTGGTGTCGTGGAAATTGGCATTGCCCGCGTCGATGATCAGGTCGTCGGCATCGAGCAGCGGCCTGAGCGCCGCGATCTGCTCGTCGACCGGCGCGCCGGCGGGCACCATCAGGACGATCGCGCGCGGCTTCTCGATCGCGGCGACGAGTTCCTCGTAGCTCTCGGTCGGGATCACCCGCTCTGCGAGGTCGCCCGCCTCGGCATGAAAGGCGCGGGTGACGTCGCTGCGACGGTTCCACACCGCGATGGGAAAGCCCTTCTCGGCGATGTTGAGCGCCAGCGCGCTGCCCATGGTGCCAAGGCCGATCAGGCCGATCTTCGCTTTGTCCTGCTGTGCCATGAGCGGCGCCTCCCTAGTGGTATACCGGGGGGAGACTTAGCGGCGCGCGCGCTCGGGAACAACCGAACTTGCGGCACGCATTCGCGAATTGGCGCGAGGGCAGGAGGCGGCAATGTCGGGGAAACAAGGCGTCGTGGCAGCCCGTAGGGGAATCGAACCCCTCTTTCCAGGTTGAAAACCTGGCGTCCTAACCGATAGACGAACGGGCCACTCTGACGACGGAACCGGTTTCCCGAAAGGGACCTTGATCCGTGAACCGATGGCAGCCCGTAGGGGAATCGAACCCCTCTTTCCAGGTTGAAAACCTGGCGTCCTAACCGATAGACGAACGGGCCGCTCGTCGGTGAGGCGGTGTTTAGGGAAACAGCCTCGGGGTCGCAAGGGGAAAATCGCGCTGGCGCGAAATTGCCGTGGGGGCAGATTTGTCCCGTTTCTCAGCCCGCAGACGCAGCGTCGTCGAGCCTGAGCTGCACCGAGCGGCGGCCCTTCCAAATGTTGAGATCGAGCTTGCCCGCGAGGTGGAACCGCGCGCCGCCATGGCGCGCGAAGGCCGCGCCCATCGGCCCGTCCATCGCGCCGAAGGCGATGCCGTCGAGCCGCCCGCCGATGCCGTCGCCGAAGGAGATCTTCAGATGGCCTTGGCCGACCTCGCGCACGTGGTGCAGCATCACGTCAGGAAAGGCGAAGCGCGGGGCCGGAGCGGCGGCGCCGAACGGGCCCGCCGCCTCGATCCGTTCCACCAGTTCCAGCGAGGCCGCGCCGGGCATCAACACCGAATCGAGCCGCAGGTCGCGTGGTCCCCCGGCACCGGCACCCTGCTTTTCCAAGAGTTCGGAGAGCCGCGCCATCGCCGCGTCGATCATCCCCTCCTCGACGGTGAGGCCGGCCGCCATCTTGTGGCCGCCGCCACGGATCAGAAGCCCCTCGGCCGCGACGCGGTGGATCGCGGCGCCCAGATCGATACCCGGCACCGAGCGGGCCGAGCCCTTGCCGATGCCGTCCTCGATGCCGATCACCACTGCGGGGCGGTTCGTCGCCTCCTTCATCCGCGCCGCCGCAATCCCGACCACGCCCGGATGCCATCCCGCCCCAGCGGCCCAAGCGAGGGGACCCTCCACGCCGCGCGCCTCGGCCTGCTCCAGCGCGGCATCTCGCACCCGCGCCTCGATCTCGCGGCGCTCGCGGTTGAGGTGGTCGAGCTTCTCGGCCAGCGCCGCCGCCTCGTGCGGATCGTCGGTCGCCAGAAGCCGCGCGCCGAGATCGGATTTGCCGATGCGCCCGCCCGCATTGACGCGCGGGCCCAGCAGGTAACCCAGATGATAGGCGGTGGGCGGCACGTCGAGACCCGCCACGTCGGCCAGCGCCACCAGCCCGGCGCGCTGCCTGCGCGCCATGACCTGCAGCCCGGTGCGCACCAGCGCCCGGTTGACGCCGATCAGCGGTGCCACGTCGGCCACGGTGGCAAGCGCCACCAGATCGAGCATCGCCATCAGGTCCGGCCCGGGCTTGCCCGCCTCGCGCAGCCGCCGGTTCAGTTCGACCAGCAGCAGGAACACCACCGCAGCGGCGCAGAGATGCGCCAGATCGCCGCTCTCGTCCTGCCGGTTGGGATTCACCACCGCGACCGCCTCGGGCAGCGTCTCGCCGCCCAAATGGTGGTCAAGCACGACCACGTCGGCGCCCTTGGCGGCGGCGATGGGCTCATGGGACAGCGTGCCGCAATCGACGCAGATGATCAGGTCGTGGTCGCGCGCCAGCTTCTCCATTGCCGGCGCGTTGGGGCCATAGCCCTCCTCGATCCGGTCGGGCACGTAGAGCGTCGCCTGCAACCCCATCCGGCGCAGCCAGACCAGCAACAGCGCCGCCGATGAGCCGCCATCGACGTCGTAATCGGCAAAGATCGCGATGCGCTCGCGGCGCTGCACCGCCTGCATCACCCGCTCCGCCGCCGCGCCCATGTCGCGCAGGCTCAAGGGGTCGGGCAGGAGGTCGCGCAGCGTGGGCGCGAGAAAGCCTGCCATGGTCTCGGCCGAGACGCCGCGCCCCACCAGCGCGTGACACAGCGGCAACGGCAGGTCGCAGCCTTGGGCCATGGCTTGGGCGAGGCGGTCAGCCTCGGCGGCGGGCCCCACCCAGCGGCGGCCGGTGAGCGAGGCGGAGACGTTGAGAAAATCTGGCATGAGGCCGGTGTCGCGCGAAAGCGGCGCCGATGGCAAGCCCGGACGCGACGCCTCGCGGTCACCACGCCGCGACCGTTCGGCGGCGATGAGGGAGCGTAGAAGGGCGCGACCGCCGCCGCGCCCCCTCGTTCATCTTTCCCGAATACGCCGGGGGGAGCCCCGAAGGGGCGGGGGGCAGCGCCCCCGTCCGCGGGCGGGCCTCAGCGGCCGGGCTGGCTGCGATCGATCGGGTTGCGGTAATACATGCGCCGCACCGAGCCGGTCTTGGAGCGCATCAGGATCGTCTCGGCGGTGAGGTAGCCGCCATCGCGGCGGATGCCCGGCACGAGATTGCCGTCGGTGACGCCCGTAGCGGCGAAGATCACGTCGCCGGTGACCAGTTCGTCGCGCGAATAGATCCGGTCGAGATCCTCGATCCCGGCCTTGCGGGCGCGGCCTACCTCGTCCTCGTTGCGGAACAGCAGCCGGCCGAAGATCTGTCCACCCATGCATTTCAGCGCCGCGGCGGCAAGAACCCCCTCGGGTGCGCCGCCGGAGCCCATATACATGTCGATCCCGGTCTTGGCGGGCTCGGCGCAATGCATCACGCCCGCCACGTCGCCATCGGTGATCAGCCGGATCGCCGCGCCGGTCGAGCGCAGCTCGGCGATCATTTCCTCGTGGCGCGGCCGTTCCAACACGCAGACGGTGATGTCACCCGCATCGGTGCCCTTGGCCTTCGCCAGCGCCGCGACCCGCTCGGCCGGGCTCATGTCCAGCGTGACCACGCCCGGCGCAAAGCCCGGCCCGATCGCGAGCTTGTCCATGTAGACGTCGGGCGCGTGCAGCATCGAGCCGCGCGGGCCCATGGCGATCACGGTGAGCGCGTTGGGCATGTCCTTGGCGGTGAGCGTCGTGCCCTCGAGCGGGTCGAGCGCGATGTCCACGGCCGGGCCCTCGCCGGTGCCGACCTCTTCGCCGATATAGAGCATCGGCGCCTCGTCGCGCTCGCCTTCGCCGATCACCACGCAGCCCGCGATGTCGAGCATGTTGAGTTGGGTCCGCATGGCGTTGACGGCGGCCTGATCGGCGGCCTTCTCGTCGCCGCGACCGATCAGCGGCGCACAGGCGATGGCCGCGGCCTCCGACACCCGGGCGAGGCCGAGCGACAGCATGCGGTCGTGGAATTCGGGAGCTTGGGGCATCGGGGAGATCCTCGGGCAATCGTGAAGCGTTGCCTCGACCTAACCGGGCCGCCGATGCGGTGACAAGCGCGTGAGGATATGTTTGCGCAAACGGTGCGCGCAGAGGCGACGCGCACCCGACCGCCGCCACGGAAATCCGCGGATTTGGGCCTGTTTCGAGGGGGGGCCCTCGCCTCAGACCTGCTCGATACGGATCGCGACGGGTGTGCCCTGCACCACGCCGGTGGCTTCGAAGCCCGACAGCGCCTCTTCGAGGGCCGATCGCGTGGTCTTGTGGGTCACGATCAGCACCGGGGCCGAGACGTCCTCGTGGTCGTATTGCCGCATCCGGTCGATCGAGATGCCGGCCTCGCCCAGCACTCGCGCGACCTTGGCCAGCGCGCCCGGCTTATCCAGAAGGCGCATGCGCAGATAGTAGGGCGCGGGCACGGCGGCCTGCGCGGCGCGCGCGGCGCGCAGCCCCGAGGCGGGCTGGCCGAAGACCGGCAGTCGCAGCCCGCGGGCGAGGTCCATCACGTCGCCCATCACCGCGCTCGCGGTCGGGCCCGCGCCGGCGCCGGGGCCGCGCAGCACCACCTGGCCGATCGCGTCGCCTTCGAGCACCACCATGTTGGTGCCGCCCTCGAGTTGGCCGAGCGGCGAGGAGGCGGGCACGAGGCAGGGCGACATGCGCTGCTCCAGACCGCGCCCGGTCATCTGCGCCACGCCCAAGAGCTTGATGCGAAAGCCCATGTCGGCGGCGTGATTGATGTCCTCGATGGTGATCGCGCCGATGCCTTCGAGCTCGACACCCGAGAAGTCGACCTTGGTGCCGAAAGCGATCGC
This sequence comes from Limimaricola soesokkakensis, assembly GCF_900172345.1. GTDB lineage: Bacteria > Pseudomonadota > Alphaproteobacteria > Rhodobacterales > Rhodobacteraceae > Limimaricola > Limimaricola soesokkakensis. The sequence goes on along the minus strand of NZ_FWFY01000004.1, from coordinate 179,241 downwards.
GGCGAGCAGCGCCAGCTTGTGCCCGGCATCGATGCCGCCGACATCGAGCTGCGGGTCGGCTTCGAGATAGCCCAAGTCGGCGGCTTCCTGGAACACCTCGTCATAGGGCAGACCGGCGCTCTGCATCCGGGTCAGGATGTAGTTGCAGGTGCCGTTCATCACACCCATCACACGGGTCATCTCGTTGCCCGCCAGCGATTCGGTGAGCGCCTTGATCACCGGGATGCCACCGGCGACGGCGGCCTCGAAGCGGATCACTCGGCCTTGCGCCTCGGCCCGTTCGGCCAAGGCCTGGCCATGATGGGCGAGCAGCGCCTTGTTGGCGGTGACCACGTCCTTGCCGTGATCGAGCGCAATCTCGACCACGCTTTTGGCGATGCCGTCATGCCCGCCCATCAGTTCTAGCACCACGTCGACATCGTCGCGCGCGGCGAGCTTGGCGGCATCCTCCTCCCAGGCGTAGGCCGAGAGATCGACGCCCCGGTCACGGGTCCGGTCGCGCGCCGAGACGGCGGTGATCTCCACCGCGCGCCCGGCCCGGGCAGCGAGCAGCTCGGGATGGGTCTGGACAATGCGGACGACCCCCGCGCCGACGGTTCCGAGACCGGCGATTCCGAGGCGAAGGGGAGAGGTCATGGGAGGCTCCGGTCTGTCTGGCTGCGCCGGACTGTTAGCCCGTGAAGGGGATCACTGCAACGCGGCAGGGGGCGTCACGCCCGCATCGAGCCTGTCGCGTGCCGAGGGGTCGATCACCGGCGCAGCCCGCAGCGCCTCGGCCCGCGCGGTCAGGGCCTGCAGCCGGGCGTCCCGCGCCGCGCCTGTCGCGGGCGCGTTCGGCACCGGTCGCGTCGCGAGGACGGCGGCCCGCGCCGCCAGATCCTCGGCGCTCTCGGGCGTGACCCGCTGCGATTGCCGTGCCGCATCGGCCTGAGCCAGCAGCGGCACCACGTCGATCAAGGCGGGCGGCGGGCCCGTACGCTCGGCCTCGGGCACGCGGGCGTCGATCTCGGGGAATTGGGTGCAGCCCACGATGATGAGGACGAGCGGCGCGAGTGGGAAAAGGCGGGGCATCTGGGTCCGGGGCTTGGGCGGTCGGAGCTTAGGCCGGGCCGCGGGTGGCGGCAAGCCGGGGCAGGGGTACTGCAGCGGTGGGGGTGACGGGGCCGCGGGGCCGGGCTATGCCAAGGCCGCAACAGCGGGGACGTGGCGATGAAGATCGAATTGCGGGCGGCGCCCGCACGGCGGGCGATGGCGGTGGGCGTGCTCTACGGCTTTGGCGGCGTTGCCATTTACACCGCGCTGTCCGAGGCCTCGGGCCTCGTCTGGGCGCTGGCGCTCTTGTGCCTCGGGGGTGCCGGACTGGGCGCCGGCGAGGCGCTGCGCCGCGCCACGCGGCTGGGGCTGCAACTCGACGAGGCCGGGCTTTCCGACAGCGCCGGCACGCTGCTGGCGCCCTGGCAGGACATTGTCGCGATCGAGCGCGGCAGCTTCTCGCTGCGACCGTCCAACGGCTTTACCCTTCGGCTGGCGAAGCCCGGCGCGCGGGCCTGGCGGCCAGGGTTGTGGTGGCGGCTTGGCCACCGGCTCGGCGTCGGCGGCGTGACATCGGCCAACGAGACCAAGGCGATGGCACAGGCGATCGAGATTCGCCTCGCCGACCGGGTCGCACCGCTCCCCTAGCAGAGCCTGTCGTCGAGGCTTGCCGTGGCGCTGAAGCATAGCTGGTTCGCGAAGCGCAGCTGCGTCACGGCGCGGTCCTCGAAGGTGAAGGGCGCGAGCCCCACGTCGAACAGAGGCATGTAATCGACCCAGGTCTCGATCAGCGTGGCGACCCTGCGATCGGGCATGTCGGGCAATTCGTCGCGTATCTCGGCCAGCATCGTGTCGGTCAGTTCCGGGATGCCCGTGCCACGCGCTTTGGACCAGCGGACCGTGTAGAGGTCTTGGGCGGCGTCATAGGCGAAGACGCTCACCCGGATCCGTGGCACCCGCCCGTCGACCACCAGGAATTGCTGCAAGCTGTGCAAGCTGTTCAAGTAGGTCGGAGAGATGTAGTTGGACTCCCGGCTCAACGCATCGCCGATCGTGTAGGCGGCGCGCGCGTTGGTGGCCTTGGCGCGGAAGGCGTCGAAAAAGACCCAAGACCCGGCGAAGGCCCAGATCAGCAGCGGCAGCATCAGTACTGCCTCGACCACCATCGCCCCCTCGTCACGGCGGCGCAGGCGGCGGGCGAGCCGCGCGGCGATGGAAAACGGCCCCCTCATGGTTCGATCACGAAGGCAGAGGCGGAGGCCAACGCATAAGCGCCGCCCGACTGGCGCGGCAGCGTCGCGCCCAATCCGCTGGTGGGGAAATAGGGATCGAACAGCGAGCAGGCGCGTAACAGCATCAGCTGGTTCTCCACACCGGCGATGAAGCGGCGCACGGGGATCGAGGTGTCGGCACGGTCGACGCAATCGGCCGCGGCAGGCGGCATGAGCCAGGAAAGCGGATCGAGCGGCGTCATCTCGAGCCGCAGGTTGAGCGCGCAGTCGGGCAGCAGCAACGCGTGTTCGCAGATCGAGGCGCTCACGGTCTGATGCGTGACCGGGGTGAGCGTTCCGAGCCGGATGTCGCGCACGGTGATTTCCAGCCCCCTGTCGAGCATCACCTGCCTGAGCGTCACCATGCCCAGCTCGAAGGTCGACATGACCGCCAGCATCAGCAGTGGGAAGATCATCACGAACTCCACCGCGGCGGCGCCGTCGCGGGCGCGCATCAGGCGGCGCAGCAAGGGGGGCAATCGGTTCATTGGATCAGCCTCAGCGCGTTGATCTGGGTGGCGATCGACGTGAAGGCCGAAGCGATCTCAAGCCCCTCGACGCGGTAGAAATGCGAGGGCGAGGAGGCGCAGTCGGCCATCACCCCGGCGGCATGGGCATCGACCTCGAAGCCGATGGTGAAGACGACGATGCCGTTGGCACGGGCGGCGGCGCAGATGGCCTTGGTCCGCAGATCCTTCTGGGTCGACCAGGTGGTGTCGTAGATGCTGTTCCAGTAATCCTTCACCAAGGAGTTATAATTCTGCCGATAGCGCAGATGATGCGCGTGTTCGCCTATGGACATGCGGTTGAAGAGTTCGGCCCAACTCAGCCGCGTGCCGCGCGGCGCCGTGACCCATGTACGATCCTTGGCCCGGAAATATTGGAGCGGCGCGACATAGACGTAGTAGTCATCCGTGCCGTCGAGCCAGACGTCCGAAGGGGCGATCGTGTTGTAGGGTGGGCGGAGCGTATAGTCGCGGGTGTTCTCGCCATCGGTCATCACGACCAGCACCTTCATCCCCTCGGGGTGGTTGAAGTCGCGCGGCCAGCCTGACAGGTCTCCCGAGACCCGACCCAGCCCGAGCATGCCATTGAGCACGCCGCGGGCGGTGGGGTCGAGCAGCGCCGCGCCCCAGTTCACCCCCATCTCGATCGAGGTCCAGCCACTGGCGCTCAGATTCGCGATCTTGCTCTGCAGCGCGTTCCGATCGTTCGACCACGCCATCACCTCGAAAGGGGAATCGGTGCGGCAGACCGGGTTGTTGTTACGCATGCTGCCATAGCTGCCGGAATTGGTGTTGGCCTCGAAATGGCCAGCCTGGATCAGACCGACCGGCAGCTGCGCGGTGGTCAGATAGGCGGTGGGCGGCAGATCCACGCAGTAGCTGTAGTCATGGCCGCCGAGCAGGCCGTATTGCCGCCCAAGGTCGCGCCCAAGATTGACCTGGGTGGAGTAGGGCACGATCGAGATCGACAGGTTCTCGGGCAGGACGCTCGCGAACATGGTGTCGATGAACTCGGCGCCCGCGCTCTTGAGCCGGGTCAGGCGGTTGTTGCTGCCCATCGAGCCCGAGACGTCGAGCACGAGACCGATCTCGATGTCGCTTACCGATTCGGTGGCCGAGCCCGCGGCGGGGGCAGGCATGGTATCGATCCCGGCCATGCGCAGGAAGGTGGCAGGGACGGGCATCTGCGCGCTGGCGCGGACGGTGCGCGAGTTCAGGGTGTTTATCACCTCGACCTCTTGGAGGGCGTCGGACAGCCCCGCCTTGGCGAAGTGATCGCGCACCACCGTTTCGGGATCGAGGCTCTGCTGCAGGTCGGCGGCGGCCAGCACCGCGCGGTCGAGCGTGGATTGCAGGTGGTTGCGCTTGGCCTCGACACGCATCGTGTCGACCCCGAGTCCGCCGACCACCAACATGATTACCATCACGAAGAGCGAGAAGATGATGACCGAACCACTCTCGTCGCGCCGCAGCCGGCCAAGGCCCTGCCGGGTGCTCAAGACCCGGATCATGCCCTTCCTCTGCCGATCATGCGCGTTTCCCATCGAAGTACCCTTTCGTCGACAGGAGCATCCAACACCGCGGGCATGACCAAACTGGGGCGCTGATTGGTCCGGATCGGTGCATTCCGCCACGCCATTGCCGCAAGGGGTGGTCGATTCTCGCGTTTAGCGGTCTAGGATCGGTCAGGGACCGCCGGGACAGGCCGGCAAGATTGGGAGAATCATTCGCCATGACAGAGCACCAGCCTCAGATGGCAGAGCCGGGCTTTCGCGACTCCGTCGACATGATGTTCAACCGCGCCGTGGCGCTGATGGACCTGTCGCCGGGGCTCGAGGAAAAGATCCGCGTTTGCAACGCCACCTATACCGTGCGCTTCGGGGTGCGGTTGCGCGGCCAGATCCACACCTTCACCGGCTACCGTTCGGTGCATTCCGAGCACATGGAGCCCGTGAAGGGCGGTATCCGCTACGCCTCGACCGTGCATCAGGAAGAGGTCGAGGCGCTGGCGGCGCTGATGACCTACAAATGCGCGCTGGTCGAAGTGCCCTATGGCGGCTCCAAGGGCGGCCTCAGGATCGATCCGCGCGATTGGGACGAGCATGAGCTGGAACAGATCACCCGGCGATTCGCCTACGAGCTGGCCAAGCGCGACCTGATCCATCCCAGCCAGAACGTGCCCGCCCCCGACATGGGCACCGGCGAGCGCGAAATGGCATGGATCGCCGACCAGTACGCGCGGATGAACACCACCGACATCAACTCCCGCGCCTGCGTCACCGGCAAGCCGCTCAACTCCGGCGGCATCCATGGCCGGGTCGAGGCGACCGGGCGTGGCGTGCAATACGCGCTGCGCGAGTTCTTCCGTCACCCCGAGGACGTGGCCAAGGCCAATCTCTCGGGCAAGCTCGAAGGCAAGCGGGTCATCGTGCAGGGTCTCGGCAATGTGGGCTACCACGCCGCCAAATTCCTTTCCGAGGAGGATGGCGCCAAGATCACCGCGATCATCGAGCGCGACGGCGCGATCACCGACGAGAACGGCCTCGATGTCGAGGCGGTGCACCAGTGGATTGCCAAGCATGGCGGCCTGAAGGACTATCCCGGTGGCACGCATCACGCGGATGGGGCGCGCCTGCTCGAGGCGGAGTGCGACATCCTGATCCCGGCGGCTCTGGAGAGCACGATCAACCTGTCCAACGCGGACCGGATCAAGGCGCCGCTGATCATCGAGGCCGCGAACGGTCCCGTCACCGCCGGTGCCGACGACATCCTGCGCGAGAAGGGCATCGTCATCATCCCCGACATGTATGCCAATGCCGGCGGCGTCACCGTCTCCTATTTCGAATGGGTCAAGAACCTCAGCCATATCCGCTTCGGCCGGATGGAGCGGCGCGCCGACGAGGCGCGCGCGCAGCTCATCGTCGACGAGTTGGAGCGGCTCTCCAACGATGAGGGGCTGGGCTGGAACCTGTCGAAGAACTTCAAGGAGCGTTACCTGAAGGGCGATGACGAGCTCGAGCTGGTGCGCTCGGGTCTCGATGACACGATGCGCACCGCCTATCAGGCAATGCGGGAGATCTGGCACAACCGCGACGACGTGCCCGACCTGCGCACCGCCGCCTATCTCGTGGCGATCGGCCGGGTGGCGCTGAGCTACCGCTCCAAGGGTCTCTGAGACCCGGCGGCGGAGGCGGCATGGACTGGAGCGCGCCGCTCGACGGCTATTGCGAAAGGCTCGGCCCCGGTTTGTGGGCCGAGCCGCTGAACCTCGTCTCCAACGCCGCCTTCGTCATCGCCGCGATCTGGTGCTGGCACCGCTCAGAGGGGCTGGGCCTGCCGCGGCTGCTCTCGGCGCTGCTCTTCATCATCGGCATCGGCAGCGCGCTGTTCCACTCCTTCGCCACCGTCTGGGCGATGCTGGCCGACGTGCTGCCGATCGCGGTCTTCATCCTCGCCTATGTCTATGCCGCGAACCGGGTGTTCTGGCGCTGGCCCGTCTGGCTATCGGGGCTAGGTGCCGCCGGTTTCGTGCCATGGGCACTGCTGCTCACCCCTCTTTTCGCGACGCTGCCCTTTTTCGAGGTCTCGGCCTTCTACTGGCCGGTCCCGCTCCTGATCGCGCTCTACGCGGTGCTGCTGTGGCGACGCTGGCCGATGGTCGGGCGGGGGATGGCGCTGGGCGCTGGGCTGTTATGCCTGTCGCTGGCCTTCCGCTCGATCGATGAGACCTTGTGCGAGGCAATGCCCGCGGGCACGCATTTCGCCTGGCACGGTCTGAACGGCGTCATGCTGGGCTGGATGATCGAGCTGATCCGCCGGGCGCTGCTTGCGGGACCGCCCGCTGCCCGCTAAAGCCGGGACCGACCAGACAGGAGAGCCCCATGTCGATCGACACCGACACCGCCCGGCGGGTGGCCAAGCTGGCCCGGATCCGGGTCGAGGAGGAGGCGCTGCCCGCGCTCGCCTCCGAGTTCAACACCATCCTCGGCTTCATCGAGCAGCTGCAGGAGGTCGATGTCGACGGCGTCGAGCCGATGACCGGCGTCACGCCGATGCATCTCAAGCGCCGCGACGACGTGGTTACCGATGGCAGCCAGCAAGAGAAGGTCCTCGCCAACGCGCCCGACGCGCGCGAGGGCTTCTTCGCGGTGCCGAAAGTCGTGGAATAAGGGGCGCAGCGATGACCGAACTGACCAAGCTGACCATTGCCTCGGCGCGCGACGCGCTCCGCAAGGGCGAGATTTCCTCGGTCGAGCTGACCGGCGCGCTGAACGCGGCTGTCGACGGCTCCGACAAGCTCAATGCCTATGCCCACAAGACGCCCGAGATCGCCGAGGCACAGGCCCGCGCCGCCGATGAGCGCATCAAGGCGGGCGATGCGCCCGACCTGTGCGGCATCCCCTTGGGTATCAAGGACCTGTTCTGCACCGAGAACACGCCGAGCCAAGCCGCGAGCCGCATACTCGACGGCTTCCGCCCGCCCTATGAATCCACCGTCACCACGCAGCTGTTCCGTGACGGCGCGGTGATGCTGGGCAAGCTCAACATGGACGAGTTCGCGATGGGCTCGTCGAACGAGACCTCTGCCTATGGCGCGGCGGTGAACCCCTGGCAGGCCGATGACGGCGTCGCGCTGACGCCCGGCGGCTCGTCGGGCGGCTCGGCCGCCGCCGTGGCCGCCGATCTGTGTCTCGGCGCCACCGGCACCGACACCGGCGGCTCGATCCGCCAGCCGGCGGCCTTCACCGGCATCACCGGCATCAAGCCGACCTATGGGCGCTGCTCGCGCTTCGGCATCATCGCCTTCGCCTCCTCGCTCGACCAGGCCGGGCCGATGACCCGCGACGTGCGCGACGCGGCGATCATGCTGCGCGCCATGTCGGGCCACGACCCCAAGGATTCGACCTCCGCCGACATCGCTGTCCCGGATTTCGAGGCGATGCTGACCGGCGACATTCGCGGCAAGGTGATCGGCATCCCGCGCGAATACCATGTCGACGGCATGCCGACCGAGATCGAGACCCTCTGGACCCGTGGCACCGAGATGCTGCGCGATGCCGGAGCGCTGATCCGCGACATCTCGCTGCCACACACGAAATACGCGCTTCCCGCCTATTACGTGATCGCCCCGGCCGAGGCCTCGTCGAACCTCGCGCGCTACGACGGCGTGCGCTTTGGCCACCGCGCCAAGCTGGCGCAGGGCGACGGCATCACCGAGATGTACGAGAAGACCCGCGCCGAGGGCTTCGGTTCGGAGGTGCAGCGCCGGATCATGGTCGGCACCTACGTGCTTTCGGCCGGTTTCTACGACGCCTATTACAATCGCGCCCGCAAGGTCCGCACGCTGATCAAGCGCGACTTCGACCAGGTCTTCGCCGAAGGGGTCGACGCGATCCTGACGCCGGCGACGCCGTCCTCGGCCTTCGGCCTCGGCGCGATGAAGGACGCCGATCCGGTGCAGATGTACCTCAACGACGTGTTCACCGTGACGGTGAACCTCGCCGGTCTGCCGGGGATCTCGGTGCCCGCCGGTCTGGATCACAAGGGCCTGCCGCTGGGCCTGCAGTTGATCGGGCGGCCATGGGAGGAGGGCGACCTGCTCAACACCGCCTACGCGCTGGAGCAGGCCGCGGGATTCGTTTCCAAGCCCGCGAAATGGTGGTAACGGGCGCAGTCGAACAGATCAGGGCCCGGAGTGTCGCCGTGAAACCGCTTGCCTCTCGTATGAACCTCGCCGCCCTCGCCGGCGCCGCCATGGCCCTTTCGGCCTGCGCGTCGCAGCTGCCCGACAGCGGCGCACGCGCCCAGCGCGAGGCGCAGCTGACCGGCCAGAATCAGGGCCAGTATCAAGGCCAGTCCGCCACTTTCGGCGCCCCCTCGGGCGGCGTCATCGCCAGTTCCGAGCTTTCGGCGGCGGGCATCGACGTGGATCGTCGCGGCGGCGTGCAGGCGAGCCCGACCAATGCTGCGCCGGATGTGGCCGCGAACGGGGCCGCGATCTCCGACGAGCAGAGCTTCGAGGCGGTGGCAGGGCGCGAGACGATTCAGTCCGACGCCGAACGCCGAGCCCAGCAGGCGGCCGCCTACCAAGTGATCCAGCCCACCGCGCTGCCGCAGCGCGCCGGCGACACCGGGCCCAACATCGTCGAATATGCGCTGAACGCGCCCAACAAGCGTGGGCAGGAGTGGTATTCGCGCTTCGTCCTCGGAACCATGGGCAATAGGTTCGAGCGCAACTGCGCCTCCTACCGCTCGCCCGACGAGGCGCAGCGCGACTTCCTTGCGCGGGGCGGCCCCGAGCGCGATCCCAAGGGCATCGATCCCGACGGCGACGGCTTCGCCTGCGGTTGGGATCCGGCGCCCTTCCTCGCGGCGGTCGGCCGCTAAAGGCGCGATGCCCGACCCGCTGTCACCGAATCACGGGCCGCGACGCCTTGGCGCGCGGCCCGATCTCGTGGTGATCCACTACACGGCGATGACCAGCCATGACGAAGCGCTGGCGCGGCTCTGCGACCCCGCGGCCGAGGTCTCGGCGCATTGGCTGATTTCCGGCGCTGGCAAGGTGACGGAGCTGGTGCCCGAGGCACGGCGCGCCTGGCACGCGGGCGCGGGGCGCTGGGGCGCGGTGGAAGACGTGAACTCCCGCTCCATCGGCATCGAGCTCTACAACAGGGGCGACCATCCCTTCGCCGGGCCGCAGATGGCGGCGCTCGAAACACTGCTCGCGGGCATCCTCACGCGTTGGTCGATCCCGCCCGAGCGCGTGATCGGCCATTCCGACATGGCGCCAGGGCGCAAGGACGATCCGGGCCCGCGATTCGACTGGCGCAGGCTGGCGCGGCACGGGCTGTCGGTCTGGCCACAGCCGAAACCGGCACGGGGGCCGCAGCCCAGCCCCTCGGTCTTCGATACGGCCGCGCGTGGTTTCGGTTACACGGCGGAGGTCACCCATGCGCAGCGGCTCGCGGCATTCCGGCTACGGTTCCGGCCGCGCGCTTCGGGCCCGGTGGATGCGACCGACATGGCGCTGATCGCCGATCTCGCGGCGCGCTTTCCCGTTGACCGGACCGCGCCCGCACCATAGGTCAGCCGGGCGCGGATGGCTGGATGGCCGCGGGCCCCTTTCGGGTTCGAGGAAAGTCCGGACTCCACAAGACACGGTGCCGGGTAACGCCCGGCCGGGGCAACCCGAGGGAAAGCGCCACAGAGAACAGACCGCCTTGGTCAATTCATCGGGGGTTCGCCCGCGGCGAAACCAGGGCAAGGGTGAAACGGTGGGGTAAGAGCCCACCGCGGGACGGGCAACCGGACCGGCACGGCAAGCCCCACCGGGAGCAATGCCAAATAGGGACCTCGCGCGGGTGCTGATCCGGTCCGCCGGATATCGCCGCAGGGACGTCTGACCCCGAGAGGTCCGGGTTGGCAGCTTCAGGCGCGTTGGCAACAGCGCGTCGAGATGAATGGTCATCGCCGGGGGCGACCCCGGAACAGAATCCGGCTTACAGGCCATCCGCGCAAATCATCGGGCCCGTTTCGCGGTTGACAGCGCGAAGCGCACGGTTAAAAGCCGGGGCTCAGACGTATTCACGCGGGCGCCGTCAACGCGCACGCCCCGCGAGCAGGAGAGACGACCATGGCGAAGCCGACGACGATCAAGATCCGCCTGAACTCGACCGCGGGGACCGGCCACTTCTACGTGACCAAGAAGAACGCCCGCACCATGACCGAGAAGATGGTCGTGCGGAAGTACGACCCCGTCAAGCGCGAGCATGTCGAGTACAAGGAAGGCAAGATCAAGTGATCTGAGCCTCCTCGGCAGAGTTCAAGGCCGCGTTCCGAAGGAGCGCGGCCTTTTTTCTTTTGGCGACTTTGTTCCTGAAATACGCCGGGGGAGCCCCGCAGGGCGGGGGCGGAGCCCCCTCTCGCCATCTCAGACGCCCAACCGGTCGCGCAGCGAGAACCAGGTCATCGCCAGCGTCAGCAGCGGCGCACGGTATCGCGCGCCGCCCGGAAACTCCGGCACCGGCAGGCGCGCGAATGTCTCGAAGCGTCCGGCCTGTCCGGCCACCGCCTCGGCCATCACCCGACCCGCCATGCCGGACAGGGCCACACCGTGCCCCGAGAAGCCGGCTCCCGACAGGATGTTCGGCCCGATCCGCTGCAACGAGGGCAGGCGCGACATGGTGATGCCCAGCGTGCCGCCCCAGACATTGTCGATGCGCACCCCTGACAACTGCGGGAACAGGCTCTCCATCCGCGCCCGCAGCTTGGTCGTGATATCGGTCGGAAAGCCGATGCCATAGCTTTCGCGTCCGCCGAAGAGAAAGCGGCGATCCTCGCTCATTCGGTAGTAGTTCACCACGAATCGCGAATCGGCGACCGCGATGTCGTGGGCCAAGACCTCGCGCCAGCGCTCGCCCAGCGGCTCGGTCGCGGCGATGAAGCTGTTGATCGGCATCACGCGGGTCGCCACCTCGGGCATGATGCCGGGCAGGTAGCCATTGCCCGCGAGGATCACGTGATCCGCCGTCACTCGCCCCTTCGGGGTGTGCAGGATGGCAGGCGCGCCGCGCTCCACCCGCGTGACCTCGGACAACTCGTGGATCGTAGCACCCGCTAGTTCGGCCTCGCGCGCCAGCGCCCTGGCATAGCGCAGCGGGTGGAGATGGCCCGCGCCTTCGTCGATAAGCCCGCCTTGATAGGCCTCGGTCTTCACAATTTCGCGGATCTCGTCGCGGCCGAGCGGTCGGATCGCGTCATAGCCATAGGCATTGGACAGATGCTCGGCCTCGGCGCGGTCCTCGGCCGCCTCGCGCCCCGAATAGGCGCCATGCACCACGCCCGGCAGATAGCGCGCTTCCGGCGCATGGGTTTCGCAGAAGTCGCGCAGCTGCCGCTTGGCCTCTTCGGCGAGGTCCCACAGCTGCCGGGCCGGGCTTTCGCCGAGGCGCTGCTCCAGCCAGAGCTGCCCCTTGTTGAAGCCCGACCCGACCTGACCGCCATTGCGCCCCGAGGCCCCGAAACCGGCGCGATGCGCGTCGAGCACGACGACGTCGAGACCCGCCCGCGCCGCGGTCAGCGCCGCCCAGAGCCCGGTGAAGCCCGCTCCGACGATCGCAAGGTCGCAACGCCGGTCGCCACTCAGCGGCGCACGGTCGGCCGCGGGCTCGGCCGAGGCCACGTACCAGCTGCGCGGCATCTGGCCGGGGCGGTCGTTGCGGTAGAGCGGGTTCATACGTTCAAGAGCAGGTGCTGACGCTCCCATGGGCTGATCACCTGCAGGAACTCGTTGTATTCCGCCCGTTTCACGATCGAGTAGACGCGCACGAATTCCGGTCCCAGCACCTCGTGCAGCTCCTTGGCCCCGTCGAACAGGTCAAGCGCCGCATAGAGCCCTTGCGGGATCTCGTCGGCGGCCTCGTAGGCATCGCCCCGGAACCGCTTGTCGGGCCAGATCTCGTTCTTCATGCCAAGATAGCCGCAGGCCAAAGAGGCGGCGATGCAGAGGTAGGGGTTGCAGTCCATCCCGGCGAGCCGGTTCTCGACCCGGCGCGCCTGCGGCGGCGAGATCGGCACGCGGATGCCGGTGGTGCGGTTGTCGCGGCCCCATTCGAGATTGATCGGCGCGGCGTGATCGCGCACGTAGCGGCGGAACGAGTTCACATAGGGCGCGATCATCGCGATCACGCTCGGCATGTGCTCCTGCAGCCCGCCGATGAAGTTGAAGAAGGCGTCGGTCTCGCCGCCCTGCGGGCCGGTGAAGAGGTTGCGCCCCTTGGCGTCGATGATCGAGTGGTGGACATGCATGGCCGAGCCCGGCTCGCCCTCGATCGGCTTGGCCATGAAGGTGGCGAAGCAGTCATGCTTGAGCGCCGCCTCGCGGATCAGCCGTTTGAAGAAGAACACCTCGTCGGCGAGCTTCACCGGGTCGCCGTGGCGCAGGTTTATCTCAAGCTGGCCTGCACCGCCCTCCTGCGTGATGCCGTCGATCTCGAAGCCCTGGATCTCGGCATATTCGTAGATGTCGTCGATGACGGGGCCGTATTCGTCCACCGCGGTCATCGAGTAGGCCTGCCGCGCGGCGGCGGGGCGGCCGGTGCGGCCCAGCATCGGCTCGATCGCCTTGGCCGGATCGACGTTGCGACCGACGAGGTAGAACTCCATCTCGGGTGCGACCACCGGGGTCCAGCCCTCCGCCTTGTAGAGATCGACGACGCGCTTCAGGACATTGCGCGGCGCGCAGCCGACAGGGCGGCCCTTCTGGTCGTAGGCGTCGTGGATCACCTGCAGCGTGCCGTCGGCGGCCCAGGGCGCGGCGGTGGTGGTGGCGAGGTCGGGCTTGAGGATCATGTCGGGCTCGACGAAGCCCTCGGGGCCCGCCGCCTCGCCCCAATCGCCGGTGATGGTCTGGAAGAAGATCGAGTTCGGCAGGTGGAAGAACTGCTGCTTCTCCCACTTGGCCGCGGGGACTGCCTTGCCGCGGGCGATGCCGGGCAGGTCGGCGATCACGCATTCCACCTCGTCGAGGCGGTGCTGATCGAGATAGAGGCGGGCGGCTTCGGGGATCTCGTCGATCCAGTTCATGCGGCCCCCTTCAGCACGCGGGCCATGCGCGCGGCCAGCACATCGGCATCGACCGGCTTGTCGAGATTGGCCAGCGCCTCGTCGATCTGCTCCTGCGGGACCACGCCGATGGCGCGGGTCGTGGCGAGCCCCTCGATGAAGCGGGCGCCGAATTCGGGGTGGGGCTGAATGGTGAAGACGTGCTCGTCCCAAGCCAGAGCCGCATGGGCGCAGAAATCGTTCGAGGCGACGACACGCGCGCCCTCGGGGCGCTCGACCACCTGGTCCTGGTGCCAGGCGTTGAGCGCGATCTCGCGGCCTTCGAAGTCATAGGTCTTGCGGCCCACCGACCAGCCCCGGTCGAACTTCTCGACCCGGCCGCCAAGCGCCTGCGCGATGATCTGGTGGCCGAAGCAGACGCCCACGAGCGGCATCCGTTTCCCGTGAATCTCCCGGATCAACGCCTCCAGCGGCGCGATGAAGGGATGGTCCTCATAGGCGCCGTGCTTGGAGCCGGTGATGAGCCAACCGGCGCAGTCCTCCGGGCCGTCCGGAAACTCCATCGCCTCCACATCGTAGCGACGGAAGGCGAAGCCATGCCCGTCGAGCAGCCGCTCGAACAGGTCCGAATAGTCGCCAAGTTCCGGGCGCAGCGCGTCTGGCGCATGGCCGGTTTCGAGTATGCCGATCTGCATGAAGCACCGTGTCTGTGAATACCACGGAAGCTAGACCGGGCAGGGGGCCGGGGCAAGCGGTGCGCGTCTCAGCGCATCAACAACCCGAAGCCCCGCGCCCGGCGCGGCGCCGCGCCGGGCAGGTGGCGGTTCAGGCGCCGGCCGATCATCCCCATCACGCCGATCACCACCAGCGTCAGCAGCACGAAATACCCCGCGAGGATCGGGTAGGGCACGAAGGGGTTGAAGGTCTTGTCCGCGAAATAGGAGGCGTAGTAGAGCGCGTCGCCCTGCTGCCGCGACGCGGGAAAGCCCGAGAAGAATACCAGCGTCGTGGCGTGGAACAGGAAGATCGCCTCGTTGGTGTAGGCGGGCCATGCCAGCCGCAGCGTGGTGGGCCAGATCACCCGGCGGAACTTGCTCCAGCCCGACAGCCCGTAGGCGTCCGCCGCCTCGACCTCGCCGCGGGGCACCGAGCGCAGCGCGCCGTAGAAGATCTCGCCCGAATAGGCGGCGGTGTTGAAGAACAGCACCACGGCGGCGCCGAGCCATGCGGAGGTGAGCGCGTCAAAGGCCGGGACCTGCCCCTTGAGCGACAGGAACAGGAAATAAGCGAAGAAGAACTGGATGAAGAGCGGCGATCCGCGAAACAGGAAGATCACCCATTCGGCGGGCTTGCGGAACCACGGCGAGGCCGAGGCCTTGCCCACCGCGAGCGCGGTGGCGAGCGCGAAGCCCGACAGGAGCGCCACGATGCCGAAATAGACGTTCCAGATCATGCCCGAGCCGATCAGCACGAATTGCTGGCACAGGGTGAAATCCGAGCGCGGCAGCAGCCGCTCGCCATAGCCGAGCGAGCGCAGCCCGTAATCCATGAGGGTGTCGTAGCAGCTCATGGCGGGCCTGCCTTGTTCATGCCGATGGGTCCGGTGCGCTTGTGGTTGGCGAGCGTCTCCTGCCCGTGGCTGAGCCGCAGCATGATCCGGTCGAGCACGATCTCGGAGATCCGGGTGAAGCCGAGATAGAACACCAGCAGGAACAGGAAGTACCACATCCGCCAGTCGCCATGCGGGTAGTCGGTGAATTGCGGCGTCTTGGTCGAGCCGAGCTCGCGCGCCCAGTAGACGATGTCCTCGACGCCCAGGAGGAACAGCAGCGGCGAGGCCTTGATCAGCACCATCCATAGGTTCGAGAGGCCGGGCAGGGCATAGACCCACATCTGCGGCACCAGAATCCGGCGGAACACCTGCGCGCGGGTCATGCCATAGGCCTCGGCGGTCTCGATCTGGGGGCGGGGCACGGCGCGCATCGCGCCGAACAGCACGTTGGCGGCAAAGGCGCCGAAGACGAGGGCGAAGGTGAAGACGGCGAGCCAGAAGCCGTAGACCTCGTGCACCCATTGAGCCGAGGTCGAGAGCGGCATCTTGGCCTCGGCGCAGACGATGAAATCGTTGCCCTGCCGGATCGGTTGGTCCCAATCGGGGCATTTCGCCTTGTGGCGAAGCCACTCGATGCCCTGGTCGAGCGCGATCACGAAGAACAGGAAGAAGGCGATGTCGGGCACGCCGCGCACCACGGCGATGTAGCCGCGGCCCAGCCACGACAGCGGCGCGAAGCGCGAGCGCGCCGCCACCGCGCCGCCGAAGCCGAACAGCAGCGCCACCGGCGCCGTCACCGCCAGCAGCAGCAGCACCGTCCCGAACGCCCAGTAGAAGGCGATGTGCTTGCCCGTGGTAAGGTAGCACATGAGCCAGCTCAGGCCGGACAGCGTTTCGGGATCGGAGCAGGATGCGAGCATGGGCGGCTTTCAGTCGGGGCGGCCTGAGGCCGCCCCTTTGAGGGTCATTCGAAGGTCCGGACCTCTTCGCCGAACCACTTGACCAGCAGTTCGTTGAGCGAGCCGTCGTCCTTCATGGACTGGATCGCGGCGTCGAGCTTCTCGCGCAGCTCGGTGTCGCTTTCGCGCAGGCCCACACCGATGCCGCCGCCCAGTGCCACGTCCTCGCCCACGAACATCAGTTCGCCGCCCGAGGCCTCGACGATCGGCACAAGGAAGTCCTTGTCGGCGAAGACCGCGTCGGCCTCGCCCGAACGCACGGCCGCGACGGATTCGTCGGGGGTGGCGAATTCGAGCAGTGCCGCGCCGCTGTCGGCGACATGGCCGGCCTGGATCGTGGTGGCCTGCGCGGCGACGACGCCGCCGGTCAGGTCGACGTCCTCGGAGGTCGCGACATAGGCCGAGGCAGCGGGCGGGTAGTAGTTCTGGGTGAAGTCGATGACCTCGTCACGCTCGTCGGTGATGCTCATCCCGGCGATGATCGTGTCGTAGTTGCCCGAGACGAGGTTGGGGATGATCGAATCCCAGTCGTTGGTGACCCACTCGCAGGTCAGCTCGGCGCGCGCGCACAGCTCGTCGCCCACCTCGCGCTCGAAGCCGTCGACTTCGCCCGCATCGTTGAGGAAGTTGTACGGAGGGTAGGCGCCCTCGGTGCCCAGACGGACGGTCTGGCTGTGGCTCTCGGCCAGCGCGGCACCGGCGGTGAGCGCGAGCGCTGCAGTCGTGAGGATCAGCGTCTTCATCGTTGGGTGGTCTCCTGTTGGGGAAAGTGCCGTGCCCGCTCTCAGGCGGGCTGCGGATGCGGGGCGGAATGCGACAGGAACTGCCGCAGCCGCTCTGACTTCGGATTGCCGAAAAGCTCGGCGGGCGGGCCCTGCTCCTCGATCAGCCCCTGGTGCAGGAACACGACGTGGTCGGCCACGTCATGCGCCATGCGCATGTCATGGGTGACGATGATCATGGTGCGGCCTTCCGCGGCCAGATCCTTGATCACCCGCACCACCTCCTGCTCCAGCTCCGGGTCGAGCGCCGAGGTCGGTTCGTCGAACAGGAGCGCGCGCGGCTCCATGCACAGCGCGCGGGCGATCGCGGCACGCTGCTGCTGGCCGCCCGAGAGCTGCGCGGGCCAGGCGTCGGCCTTGTCGCCGATGCCGACCTTGTCGAGATACTCGCGCGCTTTGGCCTCGACCTCGTCGCGTGGCCGGCCCAGCACCGTCACCGGCGCCTCCATGACGTTCTGCAGGATCGACATGTGGGCCCAGAGGTTGAACTGCTGGAACACCATGGCGAGGTTGGTGCGGATGCGGGTCACCTGCTTGGGGTCGGCGGGGCGGCGATGCAGCCCTTGGCCCTTCCATCGCACCGGCTCGCCCTCGAAGATCACCTCGCCCTGCTGGCTGTCCTCGAGCAGGTTGCAGCAGCGCAGCAACGTCGACTTGCCCGATCCCGAGGAGCCGATCATCGACACGACGTGTCCGGCGGGCGCGCTGATATCCACGCCCTTGAGAACCTCGAGGGGCCCGTAGGATTTATGCAGATCGCGGATCTCAATGACCGGTTTGGTGTCGCTCACGTGCTCTCATGTCCCCTGTCTGGCGAGAGAGTAGGGGACAGTTTCGCAAGAAATGCAACGGGGCCTAGCCCTTTGCCCCGGCGTCAGGCACGCCACGGAAAATCGGTTTACTCAACTTTGCATCCGTTCGGCGGCGCGTTGGCGGGCGCGGGCGCTGTCGGGATCCGAGACGCCGAGCATCGGCGCGACCATCCGCATCAACGCGTCCTCCTCCTCATCGCGCTGCCCATCGGCCAGCACCACTTCCCACAGTGCCTCGATCACCGCCTCGCGTTCCTCGTAGGAGACCGCGTCCTTGATGGCGCGGGTGAAGCGCACCGTATCCGGCGCCTCCGCCTCCATCACCTCGCAATCGGCCCGCAGCGCCGCGGCCGCGCCCTCGCTCAGGGCGTAGCGCGTCCCGAGGATCCGGTCGATGCGCCGCGCCTCCTCGGCGCTGTACTGCCCGTCGGCGCGGGCAATCCGCACCAGGAGCGCACCCAGCGCGAGACGCGCATCGGCATCGGGAAGGCGCTCGGGCGCGGGATCGGTGAGGCGGCGGATGAGGTCTGCAAACATGAGAGCGAATATAGCCGCCCCCGGCCCGGGGAAAAGGGCTCAGCGCTGCGGCATCAGCGTCGCGAAGCGCGCGCTCAGCCATTGCGCCTGTGCGTGGAAGCCATAGGGCGGGTTGACCACGAAGAGACCCGAGCCGGTCATGCCATGCCCGGCGCGGGCCGGGGGAAAGGCGACCTCGTGGCGCACGCCGTCGGGAATGTCGCGCTCCAGCGCGCGCAGCATCGGTGCGTGCGGCGCGTCGCGCAGGAGAGGGTACCACAGGACGAGGGTGCCGACCGGCCATTTCTTCGAAATCCGCCGCATCGCCTGAGGGATGGCGCGGTAATCCTCCTTGATCTCCCAGCTGGGGTCGATCAGCAGCACGCCGCGCCTTGGCTCCGGCGGGGTCAGCGCCACCGCCATCTCGATGCCGTCGCGGCGGTGTACCTGGGCGCGACCCGCCATGGCGGTCTGCAGCGCCGCGTGCTCCTGCGGATGCAGCTCGGCGAGGTGCAGTCGGTCGTCGGCGCGCAGCAGCTGCGCCGCAATTTCGGGTGAACCCGGATAAGCCTGCGAGCCGTGCTCGGCGCGGGTCGCCTCCAGAACCCGGGCATAGGGGTGGTCGGGGGCGAACCAGCCCGCCACCCGGGCAATGCCCTGCGCCGCCTCGCCAGTCTTGGTGGCCTCGGCCGCGTCGAGCCTGTAGAGCGCGCGCCCCGCATGGCTCTCAATATAGCTCAGCGGTTTCGGCTTGCGCGTCAGATAGGCGAGCATCCATGCCAGCAGCGCATGCTTGTGCACATCGGCGAGGTTCCCGGCGTGATAGGCGTGCTGGTAGGACAGCATGGGCGTCTCCTTCGGGTCCCGCACTAGCGGCGGGGCGGGCGCGGGGCAAGCCGTGGCCCACGCACCACGCGCGCAAGAGAGTTGCCCGGGCGCCACGCGCACGAGGGATATGCCCGTACGGTTTGCCTCGCCGCCCGCGCGGCGTATCTTTCGGGCCAAGCCCCATCGAAAAGGACCCGTCATGCGCCGCCTTTCGCTTCTCGCCATCGCCCTCGCGCCGCTGCCTGCCATGGCGGGGGCGCTGGACCAGCCGGTCGCCGATCCGGTCATCGTGCCCGCCGCGCCCGCACCAGCGGCCCCCGGCCGGGTGCTCGCCTTCACGCTGCGCGGCGGCGTCGCGGTCTCGCCGGAATATTTCGGCTCGGATGATTACGAGACCGGCCCGGATCTCGGTTTCACGCTCGACCGGCTGCGCTTTGGCCCCTTCGACATCGGCAATGACGACCCGGATTTCGTCTCGACCGGCTTCGGGCTGCGCGGCTCGTTCCGCTATATCGGCGACCGCGATGCCGATGATGTCGACGGCGTGGCCGGGCTCGATGACGTCGATGCCGCGCTGGAGCTGGGGCTGGGCGCGGGCTACGACACCCGCAATTTCGGCGTTTTCGCGGATGTCCGGCGCGGTTTCGGCGGGCATGAAAGCTTCGTAGCGGAACTCGGCGCGGATGCCTATTTCTACCCCTCCGAGCGGCTGACGCTGCGCGCCGGGCCGCGCGCGCTCTTCGCCGAGGATGATTACGCCCAGACCTATTTCGGCACGCCGGGCTTCGATGCCGATGGCGGCCTGATCTCGGCCGGCGTCGAGGTCGGCGGCATCTACGCGTTCAGCGAGAACTGGGGTCTCGACGGCGCTGTCACCTATGAACGGCTGCTGAACGACGCTGCTGACAGCCCCATCACCGAGGATGAGGAGCAGCTCGGCGCGCGGCTGGGGATCACCCGGCGGATCGATTTCCGGTTCTGAAACAGGCGGGCTTCGTCCCTCGGATGCACGCCGTGGCCTTGGGTGCGGGACGCAACGCGCGGAGTGATGTGATGACACTGACGATCCGGCAGGTGCCGGCCGAGGAGGCTGCCAGCCTCCTGCCGCTGCTGCGGCAGGGACAGGACTTCCATGCCGCAAGGCAGCCACGGGTGTTCCGGACCGATCACGACGATGCCTCCTACACGGTGTTTCTCGAGGAATGGCTGGCCGGTGAGGGGGTGATGGCGCTCGCCGCCATGTCAGCTACGGGCGAGTTGCTCGGCTGTGCCGTGTTCGAGATCGAAGAGATCCCCGCCAAGCCGCTGCTGAAGCCCCGGCGCAACGGTCTGCTCAAGCATATCGTGGTCGATGAGAACTGCCGCGGCGCCGGCATCGGGTCACGCCTCGTCGCCGAGGTGAAGGCGCGGCTGCGCGACGCCGGGATCGATCGGCTCCGGGCGCATCATTACGCTTTCAACGAGGCTTCGGCGGCGATGCTGCGCAAGGCGGGCCTCGTGCCGCATCTCGTTACCGTCGAAGGGGACACCTGAGGCGGATATGAAAAGGTCCGGTCCTTACGGACCGGCCCTTTCGAATTCCGAAGCCGCCGTACTCAGACCAGCCGCGAGGTTTCCACGGCGGCACGCACGAAATCGGCGAAGAGCGGATGCGGCGCGAAGGGCTTGGATTTCAGTTCGGGGTGGAACTGCACGCCGATGAACCACGGATGGTCCTTCCATTCGACGATCTCGGGCAGGCGGCCATCGGGCGACATGCCCGAGAAGCACAGCCCCTTGGCCTCGAGCGCTTCGCGATACTTGGTGTCGACCTCGTAGCGGTGACGGTGGCGCTCTTCGATGCGGCTCGCACCGTAGACCTCGGCGACGCGGCTGCCCTCGGCCAGCGCGGCGGTGTAGGCGCCGAGCCGCATCGTGCCGCCCTTGTCGTCGGTCACAGCCCGCTCAACCACGTGGTTGCCCTGGATCCACTCCTTGAGATGGTAGACGACCGGTTCGAAGCGGCGCTTGCCGGCCTCGTGGTCGAACTCCTCGGATCCCGCGGTCTTGAAGCCCGCGACGTTGCGCGCCGCCTCGATTACCGCGAGCTGCATGCCAAGGCAGATGCCCAGGTAGGGAATGCCGCGCTCACGCGCGAACTGGGCGGTCTTGATCTTGCCCTCGGTGCCGCGCTCGCCAAAGCCGCCGGGCACGAGAATCGCGTGGTAGCCCTCGAGATGCGGGGCCGGATCCTCTTGGTCGAAGCGCTCGCTATCGACCCATTCGACCGTCACGCGCACCCGGTTGGCCATGCCGCCATGGGTCAGCGCCTCCTTGATCGACTTGTAGGCGTCCTCGAGCTGCACGTATTTGCCGACGATCGCGACCTTCACCTCGCCCTCGGCATGGGTCAGCCGGTCGTTCACGTCGTGCCAGCGCGCGAGGTTCGGCTTGGGCGCGGGCGCGATGCCGAAGGCGTCGAGCACGGCCTGGTCGAGCCCCTCGCGGTGATAGGCCAGGGGCGCCTCGTAGATCGACTTGAGGTCGTAGGCCGCGATCACGCTCTCCTTCCGCACGTTGCAGAAGAGGCCGATCTTCTCGCGCTCCTTTTCCGGGATCGGGTGCTCGGAGCGGCAGACCAGCACGTCGGGCGCGATGCCGATCGAGCGCAGCTCCTTGACCGAGTGCTGCGTTGGCTTGGTCTTCAGCTCGCCGGAGGCGGCGACATAGGGCAGCAGCGTCAGGTGCATGAAGATGCACTGGCCGCGCGGCCGCTCCTGCGCGAATTGGCGGATCGCCTCGAAGAAGGGCAGACCCTCGATGTCGCCGACAGTGCCGCCGATCTCGCAGAGCTGGAAATCGACCTCGTCGGCGCCGATCGAGAGGAAGTCCTTGATTTCGTTGGTGACGTGCGGGATCACCTGGATCGTTTTGCCGAGGTAGTCGCCACGGCGTTCCTTCTCGAGCACGTTCGAATAGATCCGGCCTGACGACACGCTGTCGGTGCGCCGCGCCGCGACGCCGGTGAAGCGCTCGTAATGGCCGAGATCGAGATCGGTCTCGGCGCCGTCATCGGTGACGAAGACCTCGCCATGCTCGAACGGGCTCATCGTGCCGGGATCGACATTGAGATAGGGGTCGAGCTTGCGCAGCCGAACCGTGTAGCCGCGCGCCTGCAAGAGCGCACCCAGCGCCGCCGAGGCCAGTCCCTTGCCGAGCGAGGAGACAACGCCGCCGGTGATGAAGATGTAACGCGCCATGGTCGGAAGTACCCCGTGATCGTCGAATGAGCATCGAATGGAAGACTGCCGCGAAACGAAGGCTTCGCGGCATCACGGGATTTGAGGATATCCGGATTCGGCCCGTGACCGCAACCGGGGGCGCAAGATCATGTGGCCGAAATCGGCCAACGCCCAGTGGTTGTGGTGGCCTTTACTCGGCCAACGGCACGACGGGGCCGTCGGTCGGCGCGGGCGGCAGCAGGCTGTCACCCAGATCGGTAACGGGCGCGTCCTCTTCCGCCGGGGTCCCGGTGGTCAGCCGGTCGAGCACCGAACCACCGGCCGAGTTCTCGGCGGCGATGATCGTCAGCGCGATCGAGGTGACGATGAAGGCCGCGGCGAGGCCCCAGGTGACCTTGCCCAGCGCGGTCGCGGCCGCGCGGCCCGACATCACGCCGCCGCCGCCACCGCCCATGCCGAGGCCGCCGCCTTCGGAACGCTGCAACAGAACCACGCCGATCAGCGACAAGGCGAGGATCAGGTGGACGATCAGGACGACGTTTTCCATGCGGACCTCTGCGTGCGGCGGGGTGGGGCGGAACGCGCCGTATCTAGAAGAGGGCGGCCTCTGTCGCAACCCCGAAGTGGGCGGGGGCGGCGGTCGCAGGCCAGTTTGCGGTTTCGCGGAGCCGCGCCCGGCGCTATAGGGACGCCGGATTGAAAGACCGGAGAGGGTACGTCCATGGCGAATGTGGTGGTCGTCGGCACCCAGTGGGGCGACGAGGGCAAGGGCAAGATCGTGGACTGGCTGTCCGAGCGCGCCGACGTGATCGCGCGGTTCCAGGGCGGTCACAACGCGGGCCATACGCTGGTCGTCGGCGGCGAGGTCTACAAGCTGCACGCGCTGCCCTCCGGCGTGGTGCGCGGCGGCAAGCTCTCGGTGATCGGCAATGGCGTCGTGCTCGACCCGTGGCATCTTCTGAAGGAAATCGAGGGTATTCGCGGCCAAGGCGTCGAGATCACGCCTGAGACGCTGATGATCGCCGAGAACACGCCGCTGATCCTGCCGTTCCACGGCGAGCTCGACCGGGCACGCGAGGGGCTCAACTCCGTCGCCAAGATTGGCACCACCGGGCGCGGCATCGGGCCCGCCTATGAGGATAAGGTCGGCCGCCGCGCGATCCGCGTCGCCGACCTCGCCGACGACGCGACGCTGGAGCTGCGCGTCGACCGGGCGCTGGTGCATCACAATGCGCTGCGTGCGGGTCTCGGGCTCGAGCCGATCGACCGCGATGCGGTGCTGGCGCAGCTGCGCGAGATTGCGCCGGCGATCCTCGAATACGCGGCCCCCGTCTGGAAGGTGCTGACCGAGCGCCGCCGCGCCGGGGAGCGGATCCTGTTCGAAGGCGCGCAGGGCGCGCTGCTCGACATCGATTTCGGCACCTATCCCTTCGTCACCTCCTCGAACGTGATCGCGGGGCAGGCCGCGACTGGCACCGGCATCGGCCCGGGCGCGATCGATTTCGTGCTTGGCATCGTCAAAGCCTATACCACCCGCGTTGGCGAGGGTCCGTTCCCGACCGAGCTTGACGACGATGATGGTCAGCGGCTGGGCGAGCGCGGTCACGAGTTCGGCACCACCACGGGCCGAAAGCGCCGCTGTGGTTGGTTCGACGCCTGCCTGGTGCGCCAGACCTGCGCCACCTCCGGCGTGTCGGGTATCGCGCTGACCAAGCTCGACGTGCTCGACGGCTTCGAGACGCTGAAGATCTGCACCGGCTACGAGCTGGATGGCGAGCGCTACGATTACCTGCCCACCGCGGCCGACCGTCAGGCGCGCTGCACCCCGATCTACGAGGAGATGCCGGGCTGGCAGGAGTCGACCGCCGGGGCACGGTCCTGGGCCGATCTGCCGGCGCAGGCGATCAAGTACATCCGCCGCATCGAGGAGCTGATCCAGTGCCCGGTGGCGATGGTCTCGACCAGCCCCGAGCGCGACGACACGATCCTCGTCACCGATCCCTTCTCGGACTGAGGCGGGCATGGCGCGAAAGCTCAGCCACAAAGCGCGGCGACGTTTGTCGCTCTTGATCCTGCTGGTCGGCCTACCGGGCTACATCGTGGTGGCGATCACGCTGGTCGGGTTGATCGAGCGGCCCTCGATCCTGGTCGAGCTGGCGATCTATGTCGGCCTCGGCCTGGTCTGGGCGTTGCCGTTCCGACGGATCTTTCTCGGTGTCGGCAAGGCCGACCCGGAAGAGCGGGACGACGGCTGAGACCGGCGTCGAGCCGAAACGCGAAAAGGGGCGGCACCGTGCGATGCCGCCCCTTTTCGCATGTCATGTGGCCAAGCTCAGCCGGCGCGGCGCTGCGGGTTGAAGCGGCTCGACGGAGCCACGGCAAAACGGCCGCTGCGGACCCGCGTCAGCGCACCCTGCCGTAGCAGCGTGCCGAAGCTGCGCAGCCCGTCCTCGCGGCTGACCGGCTCCGGGCTGGCCTCGCGCACCCGCTCCATCAGCTGCGGGCGCGAGACATCCTCGGCCCCTTCGATGAAGGCGGCATAGGCGGCGGCGGCTTCCAGAAGCTCGCCCAGCTCCTGCGCGCCCATTCGCGCCGCGAAGGCCGAGAAGCTTTCGGAAGGGGTGGGGGCCGAGGTCGGTTCCGCACTGGCCGCGGGGCGGGCGGGCTGCGGCGCCGGTTCGCTTGTATCGGCGACGGAGACCCGGCGCGGCCGCACCGGTGCGGCGCGCTCCTGCGACGGCGCGTCGCTCAGATCGACGCGCTGGGCGGCGACCAGCTTGAGCGGCGCGGGGCGCGGCCGCTCGGACCGGGCCTCTGCGGCCTCGTCATGACCGCGCGGCGGCAGCGCCGGTCGGCGTGGCCGGACCGCCTGGCGCAGATCGTTGCGGAACGCTTCCTCCACCTTGGCGGGGCGCTCCACATCACCCAACCGGCGCGCCGCCTCTGTGGCCGCGACGGCGGCCTTGAGCTGCGAGATCGATTCGCGGCGGCGGCCAGATTCGGGATCCGCCATGCGGGCATCCGTGGCGGACATGATGCGCGACAGATCGGCCTCGTCGGTGGCCAGCGCGTGATGCGCCGTCGACCGGCCCGCGCCCGCGACGTCGTCCTGCCGTGCCTCGACCTCGGCTTCGACGGCCTCGTCTTCATCCGGTTTGGCCTCGGCCGAAGTCTTGGTCGGTGCCGCCTCGTCGTCCTGATCCTCATCCTCGTCCGACAGCGCCGCCACCGCGGCTTCGAGATCGGCATCCGCATCCCGGGTTTCGATCTCGGTGCTCTCGGCCTCGCTCTCCGCGACGGACGATTCGTCTGCCGCGATTTCCTGGGAGGCGGGGCCATCCTGGCCGACGCCCATCTCGCGCTCCAGCGCCGCCAGCTCTTCGAGCAGCGCCCGCTCGGCCTCGGCCGACAGATCCGCGTCTTCGCTGGTCGAAGGAGTCATGTCCTCCTGCGCGGTCTCGGCAGCGGCAGCCTCGGCAGCCGTCTCATCCGTTTCGCGCGCGGCGTCCTCGGCGTCCTGCCGTGCGAGGGCCGCCATGATGTCGGCGTCGGCATCCGCGTCGTCGGAAACCGCGTTCGAAGCTTCGGCTTGGGACGGCGCGGCTTCGGTCGCCTCGCTCACGGCCCTATGTGTTTCGCCACGCGCGACGGCGCGCTCGAAATCGGCCTTGCGCATCCGCACCACGCGGGCACGCGCCGGGCGCGATGCGTCGGTCTGTTCCGCCGCCGGCTCGCTCGACTGGGCCGAAGTGGATTCGGCCTCCGCGCGCTCCTGCTTCTGCTCCTTCTCCGCTGCGGGCTCTGTCGCGGCCGGTTGCGGCGCGACGGGCCTGGGGGCCCGGACGGGGGCCGTGTCGAACAGCCCGGCGGCGGGGCGCTGGCGGGAGGCGGGCGCGATGTCCTCCTCCTCGTCATCGCTGGCAAAGGAAGGCTGGCGGCCGACCACGGCGCGGATGCGCTGCAGCTTGGCCGCGACGCTGTCGCCATCCATGGCCGGGCGCTGCGGGGCAGGGCGCGGCTGCGCCGGGGCGGGCGCTTGCTCGGCGGTTTCGGGACGCGACGCCTCTTGCGGCGCGGCGGGGCGTTCGGCCTGGGCGGGTTGCTGGGCCGGCTGCGGCTCGGCCTCGCGCGGCGCCTCGGCGACGGGCTGCGGCGCAGGTTCTGCCTGCGGCTCGTCCTGCTCCTGCGTTTCGGGCGCGGGGGCCGGCTGGGGCTGCGGAGCGGCCTGTGCGGAAGGCTGGGGCGCCGGGCTGGCCGTTGGGGCCATCGGCGGCAGGGCCTGGCCTGCGCGCAGCACGATGCCGCTCGATTCGGTGCGGGCCTCGACCCGGCGTGCGACCTCGCGCTCGGCGATGCGCGCCAGCATCTCGGCATCCGGGGTCGGGGGTTCGGCCCCGAAGTAACGGTCATCGGCGGCCAGATCGCGGAAATACTCGGCGATGGCCTTCATCGTGTCGAACGAGTCGTCGAACCCCTCCAGCGTGCAGGAAAAGGTCCCGTAGGACACCGTGAGTATCTTGCTTGATCCAACCATCTGAGTGCTCGCTTTCTACCCTGTCCGTCCCGATGTAGCAGTGAATAGGTTTGAAACGGGATCACGACATGGGTGGCCGTGGGATGATTTCATGGCAAAACCGCGGCCGACCGTTTGGTTCGCGGGGATGATGGGGGAAGGCCGTGACGATTGTCCAGTGCGCCAATGAGGTTACTCTATTGGGGGGTGGGACCCTCGGCGAGGGGGACCTCGCGCTGGCTCTGGCGCGCGCGCCGGTGCTCGTCGCGGCCGATGGCGGCGCGCGCCACGCCGCCGCTGCCGGGCTGGAGCCCCGCGCCGTGATCGGCGACATGGACAGCCTCGGCGATGCCGCCGCCCGTTTTGCCGACCGGTTGCACGAGATCGCCGAGCAGGACAGCACCGATTTCGACAAGGCGCTCAGGAACATCGAGGCGAGCTTGGTGCTGGCGGTGGGCTTTACCGGCGGGCGTCTGGACCACGAGCTGGCGGCGTTTCACGTGCTCGCAGCGCGGCCCGATCGGCGCTGTCTGCTGATCGGTACCGAGAGCCTG
This sequence comes from Limimaricola soesokkakensis, assembly GCF_900172345.1. Taxonomy (GTDB): domain Bacteria; phylum Pseudomonadota; class Alphaproteobacteria; order Rhodobacterales; family Rhodobacteraceae; genus Limimaricola; species Limimaricola soesokkakensis. The sequence continues at coordinate 152,132 of NZ_FWFY01000004.1, read as the reverse complement.
GTGTTTCTCTGCCCGCCCGAGATCGCGCTCGACCTCGCGCCGGGACAGCCTTTCTCGCTGTTCCCGCTGGGCGAGGTCGGCTGCGTCTCCGAGGGGCTGCGCTGGCCCACGGCGGGCATCGCCTTTTCACCGGCGCAACGCATCGGCACTTCGAACGAGGTGACCGGGCCCGTGTGGCTGCGGGTCGACGCGCCTTTGATGCTGGCCATTGCGCCGCGCGCTGCGCTCGACGCGGTGCTGTCGGGATTCAGGGGTGCGCCGGAGGGCTGGCTACCGCGCTGAGCGCACATGCTCCCCGCGCGAGGTCAACCCGGCGCGCAGCCTTGCGGGCTTTGCAAAACCGGCCCCAGCCGTTATCTGCACCAGCATCCCCGCCTCGGCCCCAATATCGTCAGGAATCGCCAGTGACCGAAAGCTTCGAGACCCCAGGCCCCGTGGAGCGCGACTGGTCCGACGCGATCAGCCCGATCGAGGAGATCATCAACGACGCGCGCAACGGGCGCATGTTCATTCTCGTCGATCACGAGGACCGCGAGAACGAAGGCGACCTGGTGATCCCGGCGCAGATGGCGACGCCCGACGCGATCAACTTCATGGCCACCTATGGCCGCGGCCTGATCTGCCTGTCGATGCCGGGCTCGCGCATTGACGCGCTGGGGCTGCCCTTGATGTCCACCAACAACTCCTCGCGCCACGAGACCGCCTTCACGGTCTCGATCGAGGCGCGCGACGGCGTCTCTACCGGCATCTCGGCGCATGACCGGGCGCTCACCGTGGCGGTGGCGATCGACGCCTCGAAGACCGCCGCCGACATCGCAACGCCGGGCCACGTGTTCCCGCTGCGCGCCCGCGAGGGCGGGGTGCTGGTGCGCGCCGGTCATACCGAGGCCGCCGTCGACATCTCGCGTCTCGCGGGGCTGAACCCCTCCGGCGTGATCTGCGAGATCATGAAGGAGGACGGGACCATGGCCCGTCTGCCCGACCTCGTCGCCTTCGCGCAGAAGCACGCGCTCAAGATCGGCACGATCAGCGACCTGATCGCCTATCGCCGACGCCACGACAACCTCGTGCGGCTGCGCGACGAGCAGCAGATCCAGAGCGAGTTCGGCGGCGACTGGACCCTGCGCGTTTACACCGACACCACCCAAGGCGCCGAGCACATCGCGCTGATCAAGGGCGACATCTCGGGCGACGCGCCGGTGCTGACGCGGATGCATACGCTCGATCCGATGCTCGACGTGGTGGGCACCGGCCCCAAGGGCCGGGCCCGCGAATTCGGCGACGCGATGCAGGTCATCGCCGAAGAGGGGCGCGGCGTGCTGGTGCTGCTGCGCGACCTGCACATGAAGCTCGCCACCACCGAGGAGCATTCGCCGCACGTGCTCCGGCAATACGGTCTCGGCGCGCAGATCCTCTCGGCCCTCGGCCTGTCGAAGATCGTGCTGCTGACCAATTCCCCCAAACCCCGCGTGGTCGGGCTCGACGCCTACGGGCTCGAGATCATCGACACCCGCAAGATCTCGGAGATCGGATGATGGCCGGCCCTACCCACCACGCACTCGCGCGTCCCGAATTCGACGAGGGTCCGAAGATCCTCATCGTCGTCGCTCCCTATTACAAGGACATCGCCGACAATCTCGTCGCCGGCGCCATGGCCGAGGTCGAGGCCGCTGGCGGAACCTACGAAGTCGTCGAGATGCCGGGCGCGCTGGAACTGCCCTCGGCGATCGGCATCGCCGCCCGGATGGGCGAATATGACGGCTTCATCGCGCTGGGCTGCGTGATCCGCGGCGAGACCACGCATTACGACACCGTATGCAACGACAGCTCGCGCGGGCTGACGCTTCTGGGGCTGCAGGGGATCTGCATCGGCAACGGCATCCTGACCGTCGAGAATTACGAGCAGGCGGCGGTGCGCGCCGACCCGCAGGGCCAGAACAAGGGCGGCGGCGCGGCAGCGGCTGCGCTGCATCTCGTCGGGCTGTCGCGCAAGCTCGCGCGTAAGGACAAGGGCCTCGGTTTCACCGCCGATCGGCTGGGAGAGGGCTGATGGCCGAATCGAATACCCAGAAGCGGCGCATGCGCTCGGCCTCGCGGATGTATGCGGTGCAGGCGCTGTTCCAGATGGAAGCCGCGGGCCAGACCGTCGACCGGGTGATGCGCGAGTTCGAAACGCATCGCTTCGGCGCCACCTATGACGAGGTGGAGTGGGAGGAGGGCGATCTCGCCACCTTCCGCAACCTGATGGAGGGCGCGGTCGAGGAGCAGGCCAAGATCGACCAGATGACGCATCGCGCGCTGGTCGCCAAATGGCCGATCGCGCGAATCGACCCGACGCTCAGGGCACTGTTCCGTGCTGCCGGGGCCGAACTGCTCGGGAAGGTGACGCCGCCCAAGGTGGTGATCGTGGAGTTCGTGGAGATCGCCAAGGCGTTCTACCCCGATGGCAAGGAATCGAAATTCGTCAACGCCGTGCTCGATCACATGGCGCGGGAGGCGCGGCCGGAGGCGTTCTGACCGGCTCAGAAAGCATCGCATTTCAAGGGGCGCGGCCGCTGGCTGCGCCCTTTTGCACGTCGGCAGCCAGATGGGACTGCGGAACGGGTCTGGTTAACCGTGCCCCGATTCGCATGCCAGATGATGCGCAGCAGAGCGGCTCGGAACTAAAGATTCCCGATCTCGCACCCCGTGGCCTCACGGATCCTCTCCGCCACAATCCGGCGATGACAGCCGCTCGCGCAGGCCTCGAAGCACAGCAGCGCCGCGTGCCGCTCCCGTGCAATGGCTATTGCCAAGGCCAAGCCGTCCTGCGCCTCGGGCGATTGCATATGCGCGTCGAAGATCGCTTCCATCTCGGTGATGCGGCCCCGACGGGCCGCTTCCCGCCCCGGCTTGGGCGTGCCGAGCCCTCGCAGATGCTCGTAGGCGATGCCCTCGGCCTCCAGTGACGCGCGCAGCATGGTCTTGGAGAACCCGGCCCGCCGCGAGGCGGCCACGGCCCGGACATCGATGACCACCTCCACGCCCGCGGTCCGCAGCTTTGCGATCACCTCAGGCAGCGTCGTGGATTCGTATCCGATGGTCGAGAGAATCATGTTCCAGCCTCCGAGGCGGCAGCCTCAGGCATATCATGACATCCGCGGTGATCCGAAGCCGCACGGCATATGCCGCGCCCTAGGGTCTATTGGCCCTGTGATGTGCCTCTCTGGGAAGATGTGGCGGGAACCGCAGCGACCGTAGGGGTGAGAATTCCCGGGGACCTGTGTATACAGGTGGGCGCCAGGTAATCGAACCAGGGTCCGAACAGAGCCAGCTCCCGTGGAATTGCTTAAGGCCTCTGGAATTTGACCCCTTGGCACGAGAAGAGCAGAACCCGCCGCGACCACATCTAGGATCGTGCCGGGGATGTGACAAGGGGCGGCATGCAGGCTTTCGCCGCTTGAAGCATGTTGCCAGATTGTTCATGATGGCGACCATGCCTGATGATTGGGATGACTGGGAAGAGGGGGAGCGCCGCGTCGCCGCGCTGCCCGATGACGCGCTTTCGGCCGAGGCGCTGTCGCGGCCGCGTGCCGTGCCGCAACCGGGGCAGATACTGGCGCGGGGCGTCTGCCGCCACCTGCTGGGCCATGGCTTCGTCACGATAGAGGAGTTCGTGCCGGCCCCGGGGCTTCGGGTCGACGTGATGGCGTTGGGGCCCAAGGGCGAGCTGTGGGTGATCGAATGCAAGTCGAGCCGCGCCGACTTCACCTCGGACCGCAAGTGGCAGGGCTATCTCGACTATTGCGACCGTTATTTCTGGGCGGTGGACGACGCGTTTCCGCTCGAGCTGCTGCCCGAGGAGACCGGCGTGATCATCGCCGACGGCTACGACGCTGAGATCGTGACCATGGCGCCGGAGACAAAGCTCTCAGGCGCCCGGCGCAAGGTAATGTTGCAGAAATTCGCGCGCCATGCGGCGCTGCGTTGGCACAAGGCGCGCGATCCGGCGATCAGCCTTTCTTCTTGAGAGACCGCGCGGCGCGCGCCGCGGCCATGATCTCCTCGGCGATGTCCTCGGCCTCCTCGGGGTCGAAATCCATCGGGATCTCGGTCGCGCCCGCCTCGATGAACAGCCGCACCATGCCCTGATCGGTGGGGCCGATCTGCAGATTCGCCTCGATGTCGCGTTCGGTGTCGATGCCCATATCGGTTCCTTTCCAAGCTGGGACGTGCCTAGCGCCCGCGCGCGCGGCGGGCAAGGCGGCGGTCGTCGCGGAAGCCGCGGCAGGGGGTTGCAATCCCCCGCCCGCGGCGCTAATTCCGCGCCAGTGCCGCCTTAGCTCAGTTGGTTAGAGCGCTGGATTGTGGATCCAGAGGTCCCCTGTTCAAGCCAGGGAGGCGGTACCATCTCCCCAAACGATGATCCCGAAAAATTGATCCTCGTCGCGCCTTTTGTGGTACCGCGGCGATCGCCATTTTTTCCTTGGGGCCGGATTTCGGCACCCGTGGCCTCAGGGCCGTTTCCCTACAGGACGGGCGGCTCGGAGAGGCCGCGAACATGCGGGCCGGGCAGGGTCCTCGCGGGCAAGGCTTCCGGCCCCGGGAGGGAGACTGCAGATGAAACATCGACATCACTGGCAGGACTGGGTGTTCGGCGTGATCGGCCTCTGGCTGATCGTCTCGCCCTGGATCCTCGGCATGACCGGCGCCGCGACATGGAGCATGATGGCGCTGGGTGCTCTGGTCGTGATCCTGGGGGCGATCGGCCTGTTGCAGACCGAGGCGCAGGACTGGACCGATTACGCGGTGGCGGTGGTCGCGCTACTGATCATCGCGGCGCCCTGGATGGTGGGCTTCACCGCCGTGGCGGTCGCCTCGTGGAACGCGGTGGTATGCGGCATCGTGCTCGCCGTGGCGGCGCTGTGGTCGCATCTGATGCCGCATGAGGGCGGACATGCCTGACTGACGCGCGGCGTTCCCGGGCGGCATGCCGCCGACCGCCGCGCGCCTTGCGCGAAACCGGGCCGAACACGCATCGCCAGGTGGAACCGCTCCCCGGCGCAACGGGTTTTCGGCGCAGGTTTCCAGCAAGGAAAATGAAACATGTTCAAGCCCTTGATCGTCGCGAGCGCGCTCGCGGCGGCGCCTGTCGGCATGGCCTCGGCGCAAGTTTCCCTGATCTCCGTCAACCTGTCGAACGTGAATATAGAGATCGCGAAGAACCTCGACCTCGACCTCGACAAGGTGCCGATCAACGTGCTGCTGCCGATCAGCGTCGCGGCGAATGTCTGCGGCATAGACGTGGCGGCGCTGGGCGGCGCGACGCTGGGTGGCGACAAGCCCGAATGCGACGCCAACAACGTCACCATGGCGACGCAGCTCGTCTCGAACCTGATCGGCAGCGGCAACGCTGCGCAGGCGCCGGAGAACTCCGTCGACACCGAACCCGGGACCGCCGACACGACCGAGAGCGGTGCCGCCGCCGAAACCCCGACCGACGAGACCACCGAACCCACCGCTGCCGATGCCGGGCAGGATGCGGCCGAACCGTCGGTCGATGCGACGGCGGGCGAAACCACGCCGTCCTCCACGAGCGATGGCGACGCCGCCGCGACATCCCAGGCCGAAACCGGGACGGGTCCCGAGCCGGTGACGGAGACCAGCGATCCCGCATCGGACCCCGCAGCCGATGCCTCGGCCGATTCCAGCAGCGAAGCGTCGCAGACCGACGCCGCGGCCCAGTGATGACCCCGGAGATGAACATGACCTTCAAGACCACCGCTACCGCCCTTGCCCTTGCCCTCGGTTGTGCCGCCGCGCCGGCCCTTGCGCAGACGTCCGGCCAGACCCTGCCGGGAATGCCCGATCTTTCGACGCTGCCGACCTCCGGCGGCGGGCAGCAGCTGCCCGGCCTCGTTTCGGTCAATCTCGAGAACATCCGCGCCGAGATCGCCAAGGATCTCGACATCGATCTGCAGAACGTGCCGATCACCATCCAGCTGCCCGTGGCCGTGGCGGCGAATGTCTGCGGCGTCGATGTGGGCGCTTTGGGCGGGGGGCAGCTTGGCTCCGACACGCCGGAATGCAGCGCCACCAACACCACCATCGCCACCCAATACGTGACCAACAGCCAGACCGCCGCGGGCGATACCGCCTCGGCACCGACCGAGCAGCCGGTGGGCAACGCGACCGATGCGGATCGCTCCGATACCACGACCGAGGGCCCGGTTGCGCCGCAGCCCCCTGGATTGGATGCGGGGGGCGAGGCACCGGACGCCGAGGCACCGGTGACCGACCTCGCGCCGAGCGATCAGGCCGAGGCAAGCACGGCGTCCGAAGACGCTACGACGGGCGCCGATGCCTCGACCGAAACTGAAGGCTCGAGTGAGGCCGACGCTTCGGGCGAGACCGCTGCCTCCGGTGATGCCGATGCACAGACCGACACTACGACCGCGAACTGATCTCGCGCGGACGCCTGAAAGCCGCCCCCTCGGGGGCGGTTTCTCATTGCAACTCGATCTCCATGCTCTGCCGCAGCGCGCCGTCGCGGCCGAAAATCAGCACCCGGTCATCCGTCGTCACCACGGCGATCCAGTCGCGTCCTTGGGTGAAGGCCATTGCCTCGGCACCTTGGGGCAGGGCGATCCGCTCGGGCAGCGGCAGCGGTTCGGCATCGAGGCGGATGACAATCGCCGCGATCAGCACTAGGAAGCCTGCGATCATCACGCCTGCTAGCGCGATCACCAGCCATTTGAGCCATCGCAGCTCTGGCGGGATCCGGGCCGGGCCGTCTGTCTCGGGAGCCTGCATGGCCGATACCTCCAACGATCCGTCCACCGTCCGCTTCATCATCGCCGACGATCCGCCGGCGCGTCTTGATAAGGCGCTGGCCCGCGATGTGCCAGAGCAGGCGGCGCTGTCGCGCTCGCGCATCGCCAAGCTTCTGGCCGAGGGTGCGGTGCGGGTCGACGGCGTGGTCGCCACGGATGCCAAGGCCGCCATCGCCGCGGGGGCCGAGGTCGAGATATCGGTGCCCGAGGCGGCCGAGAGCCATATTGGCGCGCAGGAGATCCCGCTCAACGTCGTCTGGGAAGATCACGACCTGATCGTGATCGACAAGCCCGCCGGCATGGTGGTGCACCCGGCGCCGGGCTCGCCCGACGGCACGCTGGTCAACGCGCTGATCCATCATTGCGGCGAGGATCTCTCGGGCGTCGGCGGCGCAAAGCGCCCCGGCATCGTGCACCGGATCGACAAGGACACGTCGGGACTTCTCGTCGTGGCCAAGACCGACCGCGCGCATCAAGGGCTGGCGATCCAGTTCGAGAAGCACAGCGCCGAGCGGCACTACCTCGCCCTGTGCCACGGCGTGCCCGATCCCAACGATCCGCGGCTGCGCGGCGTGAAGGGCGCGAGCTTCGAGACCGGTTCGGTGCTGAAGATCCAGACCATGCTTGGCCGTCACCGAACCGACCGGCAGCGGCAGGCGGTGAGCTTCGAGCAGGGCCGTCACGCGGTGACGCGGGTGAAGGTGATCGAGGCCTTCGCCGGCGCGGCGCTGGTCGAATGCCGTCTCGAGACCGGGCGCACGCACCAGATCCGGGTGCACATGTCGCATGCCGGGCACGCGCTGATCGGCGACCCGGTCTATGGCGGGCGGCGCAAGCTGTCGGAAAAGGCGCATGGCGCGGCCGCCGTGGCGCTGGCGGGGCGTTTCGGGCGGCAGGCGCTGCACGCGGCGAGCCTTGGCTTTGCCCACCCCGTGACCGGCGAAAGGCTGCGCTTCGAGAGCCCGCTGCCAGCCGATATGGCGGAACTCCTCTCCGCGCTGAGGGGTTGAAAGACCGTAACAGAATTCACATATGTTCGAGCTTTTCGCACGCCCCCTCGCCGGGTGGGGGGCGAAGGGTTCATCATTGCACAAGGCTGATGCGATGGCGGCGCTTGCCGGGCAGGGGCAAGGGACGTATCGCTCGGGTGACACAAGGACCGAAAGGAGGGGCCCATGGCAGAGACCTATACCAATCTCCCCGCCCCGTCGCCGGAACAGGGGCTGAATCGCTACCTGCAGGAAATTCGCAAGTTTCCGATGCTGGAGCCGGAAGAGGAATACATGCTGGCGAAGCGCTGGGTGGACCACGAGGACGCCTCGGCCGCGCATCGACTCGTCACCTCGCACCTGCGCCTCGCGGCGAAGATCGCCATGGGCTACCGCGGCTACGGCCTGCCGCAGGCCGAGGTCATCTCAGAGGCCAATGTCGGCCTGATGCAGGCGGTGAAGAAGTTCGACCCCGAGAAGGGCTTCCGCCTAGCCACCTACGCGATGTGGTGGATCCGCGCCTCGATCCAGGAATACGTGCTGCGGTCGTGGTCCATGGTCAAGCTCGGTACCACCTCGGGCCAGAAGAAGCTGTTCTTCAACCTGCGCAAGGCCAAGGCGCGGCTCGGCGCGCTGGAGGAAGGCGATCTGCGGCCGGAGAACGTCAAGAAGATCGCCACCGATCTCGGCGTGACCGAGGAAGAGGTCGTGTCGATGAACCGGCGCATGTCGGGCGGCGACGCCTCGCTCAACGCCATGGTCGGCACCGAGGGAGACAGCGCAACGCAGTGGCAGGACTGGCTCGAGGATGACAGCGCCGATCAGGCCACCGATTACGAGGAGCGCGACGAACTCGACGCCCGGCGCGAGCTGATGGCCGAGGCGATGGGCGTGCTCAACGATCGTGAGCGCGACATCCTCGTGCAGCGGCGGCTTCAGGACGAGGCGGTGACGCTCGAGGAGCTGTCGGGGCAGTACGAGGTGAGCCGCGAGCGGATCCGCCAGATCGAGGTGCGCGCCTTCGAGAAGCTGCAGAAGCGGATGCAGGAGCTGGCCCGCGAGCGGGGCATGCTCGAGAACGCCTGACGCGTTGCACTCTCGGCCACGTGAATTACCCTTCCCCGGGAGACCGGGGAGGGGTTTTCCCTTTTCGGCAGGCAGGGAAAGACCGCGATGAGTGAATCGATCCGCTGGGGCGTGCTGGGTGCCTCCAAATTCGCCTTGGGCGCCATGGCCCGCGCCATCCATTCCGCCGAGGGTTCCGAGTTCGCGGCGCTGGCAACGTCCTCGGAGGAAAAGGCGGCGCCGTTCCGTGCCTTCCAGCCCCGGCTGCGCGTTCATCTCGATTATCAAGCGCTGCTCGACGATCCGAAGATCGATGCGATCTACATCCCGTTGCCCAATGCCATGCATGTCGAGTGGACGCTCAAGGCGCTCGAGGCGGGCAAGCACGTGCTGTGCGAAAAGCCGCTGGCGATGAAAGCTGATGAGTTCGACGCGGTGATCGCCAAGCGCGATGCGACCGGGCTGATGGCGGCCGAGGCTTACATGATCGTACACCACCCGCAATGGATCCGCGCGCGCGAGTTGGTGCGGGGTGGCGCGATCGGCCGGCTGCGCCATGTCGATGCGGCATTCAGCTTCAACAACGCGGCCCAGACCGACAACATCCGCAACAAACCCGAGACCGGCGGCGGCGGGCTGCCCGATATCGGGGTCTATGCCTTCGGCTCGGTGCGCTTCGTCACCGGCGAGGAGCCGCAGGAGATCCGCCAGGCCAATATCCGTTACGAGAACGGCGTCGACGTCTATGCGCAGGTCGCGGCGCGCTTCGCGAGCTTCGACTATTCCGGCATGGTCTCGATGCGCCTGCACCCGCGCCAGGAGGTGACCTTCCATGGCGAAGAGGGGGTGCTGAAGATGCTGTGCCCGTTCAACGCCAACACCTTCGGTCAGGCCGAGATGACGCTCGAGACCGAGGGCATGCGGGTGATGCACGAACGCTGGCCCGGCATCGATCACTACAAGCTGCAAGTCGAGGCCTTTACCGCCGCGATCGGTGGTGCGGATTACGCCTGCCCGCTGGAATTCAGCCGGGGCACGCAAGCGATGATCGACATGGTCTATGCCAAGGGCGGGAACGGCTGAGCCGGATCGCGGTTGTTCCGGCGAAGATCACCGGAGGCAACCGCGATGGCTGACCAGATGAAGATCCTCGTGCTCGGCGCGCATGGCGTGACCGGGCAGGAGGTGGTGAAACAGGCGGTGGCGAAGGGCCACCATGTCCGCGCCGCCGAGATGAAATGGCCCGACGATGCGCCCCCCGCCGGCCACAACGTGGAGCGGGTGACGGCTAACGTGATCGAGGACGATCTCGGCCCCATCGTCGATGGCGTCGACGCGGTGATATCCGCGCTGGGCGTGCCGGGCGATCCCAAGACGCTGCTGGATCCGCCGCCGCTCTACACCCAGGGCACCCGCAACCTGATCGACGCGATGGCGGCGCGCGGCGTGAAGCGGCTGGTGACGATCTCGGCGAGCTTCGTGGTCACGCATGACCGCGGGCCGCTGCTGTTCCGCACCACGGCGATCCCGGCGCTGACCCGGGTGCTGCACCAGATGGGCGAGATGGAGGAGATGCTGCGCGCCAGCGATCTCGACTGGACCGCGGTGCGCCCCGGCTGGCTGCTGCCCGAGCCGTTGACGGCCGATTACGTCGTGGTGCCCGACGTGATCCCCGAGGACCTGATCCGCACTCGCCATGCCGATCTGGCGCATTTCATGCTGCATTGCGTGGAAAGCGGCGAATGGATTCGGCAGACCCCGGCGATTGCGCGGCCCGAGGCCGAGGAGTTGAGTTCGTCCTTCGAGGTGGTGAAGGAGATGCTGGCCTAGGAAAGCTCGAGCCGCATGACGTGCTGCGGCCCGGCCGATCCGCCATGGTAGAGCACGCCGTCATCGATCCAGCCGCCACGCAGATAGATGCGCCGGGCGGCCGGGTTGCGGCAATTCACGGTAAGCCAGATCCGCCGCAGCCCCGGGTGGCTCCGCCGCAGGTAGGAGGGCAGCGCCACGAAGGCGGCGCGGCCAATGCCGCGCCCCTGCGCCCGCGCGTCGATCATCACGCCGCGCAGCCCCCAGGCCCCGGCCTCCGCGAAATGCCGCCCGTCTTCGTAGTCGCTGTCGGTCTTGAACAGGCCGACCGGCACGCCTCCCGAAAGTATTACATGAAACGCGACGCTTTCGCGCGGATCGGCAAGGATCGTGGTGGCGCTGCCCGAGAATTGCACCTGCTCGGGATGCGGCGCGAGGCCGCGCAGCACCGGCAGATGCGCGGGATCGAGCGGCGCCAGCGTCACCGGCGCCGCCCCCGTCAAATCGAGGCTCACGCCTCCATCTTCTCCAGCTCGTCGATCATGCCCTCGATCATCGACAGGCCCTTGTCCCAGAAGGCCGGGTCCGAGGCGTCGAGGCCGAAGGGGGCCAGAAGCTCCTTGTGGTGCTTCGAGCCGCCCGCCTTGAGCATCTCGAAATACTTCTCCTGGAAGTCCTCGCCGCCCTCTTCGTAGACCGCGTAGAGCGCGTTCACGAGGCCGTCGCCGAAGGCATAGGCATAGACGTAGAAGGGCGAATGCACGAAGTGCGGGATATAGGCCCAGAAGCTTTCATAGCCCGGCGCGAAGTCGAAGATGGGTCCAAGGCTCTCGGCCTGTACGCTCATCCACAGCGCGTCGATATCGTCGGGGGTCAGCTCGCCCTGCGCGCGGGCCGCGTGCAGCTTGCACTCGAAGTCGTAGAAGGCGATCTGGCGCACGACCGTGTTGATCATGTCCTCGACCTTGCCGGCGAGCAGCACCTTGCGCTCGTTCTGGTCCTTGGCCTTGGCGAGCAGCTTGCGGAAGGTCAGCATTTCGCCGAACACGCTCGCCGTTTCGGCCAGCGTCAGGGGGGTGGAGGATAGAAGCTCGCCCTGACCGGCGGCGAGGCGCTGGTGCACGCCGTGGCCCAGCTCATGCGCCAGCGTCATCACGTCGCGCGGTTTGCCGAGGTAGTTCAGCATCACGTAGGGGTGCACGGTCGAGACGGTGGGATGCGCGAAGGCGCCCGGCGCCTTGCCCGGCTTCACGGCCGCGTCGGTCCAGCCCTCGTCGAAGAACGGTTTCGCCAGCTCGGCCATGCGCGGATCGAAATCGCCGTAAGCCTCCTCGACCATGGCGCGCGCCTCGTCCCAGCCGACGATCCGGTCGGTCTCCATCGGCAAGGGTGCGTTGCGGTCCCAGACCTGCATGCGGTCGAGGCCGAGCCACTTCGCCTTAAGCGCGTAGTAGCGATGCGACAGGCGCGGATAGGCGGCGACGACGGCATCGCGCAGCGCCTCGACCACCTCGGGCTCGACGTGGTTCGACAGGTGACGTCCGGTCTGCGGCGTCGGCATGCCGCGCCAGCGATCCTCGATCTCCTTTTCCTTGGCCAGCGTGTTATGAATCCGTGAGAAAAGGCGGATCTGGGTCTTGAACACCCGCGCCAGTTCCAGCGTCGCGGCCTCGCGCTTGGCACGGTCCTGCTCGGTCAGCAGGTTCAGCGTGCTCTCGATGCCGAGCTCCTCGCCATCCACGGTGAAGGTCAACCCGGCGATGGTTTCGTCGAAGACCTTGTTCCATGCGGCGGCACCGACGCTGGACTGGTCGTGAAGGAATTTCTCCAGCTCGTCGGAGAGCTGGTAGGGCTTCATCGCGCGCATCCGCTCGAAGACCGGGCGGTAGCGGTTCAGCTCCTGGCTCTGGCCGAGCAGCGTCTCGAGGTGGTCCTCGTCGAGCCGGTTGAACTCCAGCCCGTAGAAGACCAGCGGCGTGGTATAGGCGGTGATCCGGTCCTGGCAGTCCGACATGAACTTGGCCCGTTCGCTGTCGGTGGTCTGCTGGTAGTAGCGCAGCCCCGCATAGGACATGATCCGGCCCGCCACGATGTCGATGCGCTCGTAGCGCTGCACCGCCTCCAGCAGACCATGTGCGTCGAGCGTGGCGAGCTTGCCCTCGTAATCGCCAGCGAACTCGGCGCAGGCCTTCTCGAGCCAGTCGATATCGTTCTTGATCTCGGCCGAATCCGGAGCCGGGTAGAGGTCGGTCAGGTCCCATTCCGGCAGGTTGCCCAATGGGCGGCCCCCGGTCTCGGTCGCGGCGTCGAAGCGGGGGGTCTGGGTCATGGATGAGCCTTCTGTTCTGGTATCACGGAGGCGAAAGATATGGTCGGGGGCGGCACGGCTCAACCCGTCATGGCGGTCTCAGCCGTCGAAGGCGGCATCGCGCATGTTCCTGGCCTTTTCCAGCGTGGCCTGCGCCTCGGCATCGTCATCCTCGTGGATCGGCACGAAGCGCTGGTCGGTGTTGACGGTGAAGCACAGGTCGGCCCGCACCGGGTAATGATCCGAGCCGATGCCGGGCAGCACGGTGAAATCGGCCATGGCCAACCCCTGCTGCCACAGGATCTGATCGAGCGGCCACTTCATCCACCAGGAGTTTGCGTCGAAGCTGATCATAGGCCCGCGCCCCGCGCGCGGATCGATCAGTTGCCCCAGCCTGAGCACGCGCCGCGACGTGCGCTCCCAGGGGGCGGCGTTGAAATCGCCCGCGATCAGCGCCGGCAGGGTTCCGTCGCGTGCTCCGATCGCCGCCTCCAGCATGGTCGCATCGCGCAGGGTCGAGGGCTGGAAATAATGCGGCGGGCGCGGGTGGATGCCAAAGACCCGGACCTGACCGGCGGGATGCTCGAGCGTGCCGTCGAACAGCGGCGTATCGGCTCCGAAGGGGAACTTCATCTCGGTGCTGGCGAAGGGGTGCCGCGAAAAGACGTGCATGCCGTAATAGGTGGCGTCAGACGGGATATCCTGTTCGTGATGGGCGTAGTCGGCATCGAGCGGCGCCAGCGCCTCGTCCCACCATTCGTTGGTTTCCAGCACGAAGAACAGGTCCGGGTCCTGCGCACGCGCCAGCGCGATCACCTCTTCGGCCTGCCGGTTGGACCGCTGGACATTGGCGACGAGCACGCTCAGCCGCTCCTCGGGAATGCAGGACACCAGGCCGGGGTCCATCTTGGCCGCGAGCGGCTGGTAGGGCCAGAGCCGCCAGCCGTGATAGGCCAGAGCGACGATGGTCAGCACGGTCAGCCAGCGCGCAGCACCACGCCCGATACCGCCCAACGCCACCATGAGCACCCACAGGACGACAAGCCCGACCGCGAATTGCATGCGCGGAAAGTCGAGATAGCGCAGCCACCATGTATCCGTCTCCACCAACGGCAGCAGCGACGCCACGCATAGAAGCGCGAGTGCGATTCCGGCAATGACGGCAAGCACATGTCTCATGCGGTGCTATCCCCTCCATAGGCTGTGAGCATGTCCTTGAGATCGGCCAGCGTGTTGATCTCGTCGAGCGGCTTGTCATGGCGCCAGCGCAGCATGCGCGGAAAGCGCAGGCTCACGCCGGACTTGTGGCGCGGGCTGGGCTGAATGCCCTCGAAGCCGATCTCGAAGACGTGCTCGGGTTTCACGTGACGCACCGGGCCATAGCGCTCCAGCGTGTTCTTGCGCACCCATGCGGTGATCTTGCGGAACTCGGCATCGGTGAGCCCGCTATAGGCCTTGGTAAACGGGACCAGCCCATTGCCGTCCTTCACCGCGAAGGTGAAGTCGGTGAACATGTTGGCGCGCCGCCCGGAGCCGGCCTGCGCATAGACCATCACCGCGTCGACGGTGAGCGGATCGACCTTCCATTTCCACCAGTCGCCCTTCTTTCGACCTGAAAGATATGGGCTGTCGGCGCGCTTGAGCATCAGCCCCTCGGCCATCAACTCGCGCGACTTGGCGCGTTCCTCGGCGAGCTGGTCGAGGCTTTCGACCGGGACCAGCGGCGACAGGCGGAACGGTGCCTCGGGCGGCAGATCCGCCCCCAGCGCGTCGAGCCGGGCGCGGCGCTCGGCGAAGGGCAGAGCGCGGATGTCCTCGCCATCCTGCTCCAGCAGGTCGTAGCCCATGAGGATCACCGGCGCTTCGGTCAGAAGCTTCTTGGGCACCGTCTTGCGGCCGATGCGCTTTTGCAGCGCATTGAAGGAGAGCGGAACTTCCTCGCCCCATGCCAGCACCTCGCCATCGATCACCGTGCCCATTGGCAGGAAATCCTTCATCCGCGCGAGTTCGGGAAACCGGTCGGTCATCAGCTCCTCGCCGCGCGACCACAGATGGTGATCGCCGCCGCGCAGGATCAGCTGGCCACGGATGCCGTCCCATTTGCGCTCGGCCATCCATTGGGCGGGGTCGCCCAGCGCCTCCGGGTCGTCGAGCTGGTAGGCGAGGTAGAAGGGGTAGGGGCGCGACAGGCTCGCTGTCGGGTCCGGCGCATGGACGAGGCTGTGCCAGGTGATGTCGTCGGGCGTCCATGACCCCATCAGACGGTGCGTCAGCTCGGCCTCGTCGATGTCGGTGGCCTGCGCCAGCGCGCGCGTCATCAGCTTCTGGCTGACCCCGACGCGGAAGCTGCCCGTCAGCAGCTTGGTGAACAGGAGCCGCTCGGTCGGGCCAAGCCGGTCCCACGCCGCGAGGATGCCGGCCTTGCGCGCGGCATCGTCCTGCTTCGACAGCTTGCGGATCTCATCGATCCAATGGCTGAGCGGGCGATCCTCTTCGGCCTCGGCGGGCGGCAGGACGAGGGAGATGGTTTCGGCCAGATCGCCGACGATCGGATAGGCCTCTTCGAACAGCCACAGCGGAATGCCCGCCCGTTCGGCGGCCCATTCGCGCAGCACGGTCGCGGTGATGGTCCGGCGCGGCCTGCGTCCCGAAAACAGCGCGATGGTCCACAGCTTGTCGGCGTCGGGCGCCTCGCGGAAATAGGCAGTCATCGCCGCGACCTTCTTGGTGGTGCGGGTGGTCTGGTCGACGGCGCGGAACAGTTCGGCAAAGCGCTTCACGCGGCCTCTCCCTCGTCGTCGGCGTCGACGTTCTCGCCCGCATACTCGGTCGAGACGACATGGGCCTCGAAGCCCTCGCTCTCCAGCCAGCGTCGGAAGATCGAGGTATAGCCATGGGTGACGAAGACCTTCCGCGCCCCGGTTTCGCGGATCGCGGCGTTGAGGCCGGGCCAGTCGGCGTGATCGGACATGATGAAGCCGCGATCGGCGGCGCGCCTGCGGCGCACGCCCCGAAGCGCCATCCAGCCGGAGGCGAAGGCGGTGGAGGCGGGGTTGCCCGCGAGGTTGAACCGCCGCGCCCAGGGCCCGCCGAGACCCGAGGGCGTCGCCACGACCAGCGCGCCCGCATGCGCCTTGAGGTCGAGATCGGGCGTCACGCGGATCGTGTCGGGGAGCGCGATGCCCTGCGCGCGCAGCACCTCGTTGGTGTTTTCGACCGCGCCATGGGTGAGGATCGGGCCGATCGAGGTATCGGCAAGCGTCAGGATCCGCTGTGCCTTGCCCAGCGCATAGGCCCCGATCAGCGAGAACCGTCCCTCCGCGGCATTGGCCGCCCACCAAGCATTGAGATCATGCGCCAGCTCCGCCTGCGGGGTCCATTTGAACACAGGCAGGCCGAAGGTGGATTCGGTGATGAAGGCATCGCAATGCACCGGCTCGAAGGGTGTCGAAAGCCCGTCATCGATGGTCTTGTAGTCGCCCGAGGCGACCCAGACCTCGCCCTTTCGCTCGACCCGGATCTGCGCGGAGCCAGGCACGTGCCCGGCCGGGTGGAAGGAGACCGTGACGTCGCCGATGCGCCGCGTTTCGCCATAGCGGATCGTGTCGAGGGAGATCTCGCCGAGCCGGTGGCGCATTACCGGCGCGGCGATGTCGGTCGCGAGGTAGCGGGCCATGCCCTCATGGGCGTGGTCGGCATGCCCGTGGGTGACGAGCGCGCGGTCCACGGGGCGCCACGGGTCGATGTAGAAATCGCCCGCTTCGCAGTAGATACCCCGGTCGGTGAAGGTCAGAAGATCGGCCATAATCCCGAGGGTAGCGCCGGGGCCGGGGCCGGGTAGTGCGTATTTTTGGAAAGATGAACGAGGACAGCGCGCTCCCCTTGTTCATCTTTCTCCAAATACGCCGGGGGAGGGCCGAAGGCCCGGGGGCGAAGCCCCCTCGCGGCTCAGGCCACCTCGCTCAGCGTCGCCTTGGGCGCGATGCCCAGCGCATGGCAGACGTCGCGGGTAAGGTCCGGCTTGTTGAGCGTGTAGAAATGCAGATGCTCAACCCCGCCCGCGATCAGCTTGTCGCACAGCTCCGTGGCCAGCGCGGTGGCCAGCAGGTCGGCCTCGGCCTGATCCTTGGCATGCTCGAAGCCGTCGGCCACGACCTGCGGGATCGAGGTGCCACACATCGCCGCGAATTTCCGCGCGCCGTTCCAGTTCTCGATCGGCAGGATGCCGGGGATGATCGGCCCCTCGATCCCGGCCTTCGCGCAGGCATCGCGAAATCGGAAGAAGGTGTCCGCTTCGAAGAAGAACTGGGTGATCGCGCTGTGCGCGCCGGCATCGAACTTGCGCTTCAGGTGCTCGACATCGGCCAGCTCATGCGCGGCATCGGGATGCGGCTCGGGATAGGCGCCGACGCGGATCCGGAAATTGCCGCGCGCGGCCAGCGCCTCGATCAGCTCGACCGAGCCCGAGAAGCCCTCGGCATGGGGTCGGAAACCGCCGGTGCCCTTTGGCGGATCGCCCCTAAGCGCCACGATCTCCTCGACCCCGGCCTTGGCGTAGCCGTCGACGATCTCCATCGTCTCGGCGCGGGTGGCGTCGACGCAGGTCAGGTGCGCCGCGACGCGTAGATCGGTCTTCTTGTGGATCGCGTCCACCGCCTCGTGGGTCAGCTTGCGGGTCGTGCCGCCGGCGCCATAGGTCACGGAGACGAACTCCGGTCCCATCGGCGCCAGTGCCTGCACCGTGTCCCAAAGACGGAACGAGCCTTCGATGTTCTTCGGCGGAAAGAATTCGAAACTGACGGCGGGGCGGGTCATGGACGGTCTCCTGTGGGATGGGGAGCTTGTCGCAGATGGGGGGCTGTGAGACAAATTCATAACCCTCACGACGATGATGAGTTTCACTTGCATATCGAGTTCCGCCACCTGCGCACGATCAAGGCGATCCACGACACCGGCGGTCTGGCCCGGGCGGCCGATCTGCTGAACATAACACAATCGGCGCTGTCGCATCAGATCAAGGGAATCGAGGACCAAGCCGGGGTCGAGCTCTTCGTGCGCCGCTCCAAGCCGCTGAAGCTCTCGGCCGCAGGGATGAAGCTTCTGGCCGCCGCCGAGGACATCCTGCCGCGCGTCGCCGATCTGGAGGCCGAGTTCGCCGGGCTGGTCGCGGGCAAGTCGGGGCGGCTGCACATCGCGATCGAATGCCATGCCTGCTTCGAATGGCTGCTTCCAGTGCTGGAGCAGTTCCGCAAGGCCTGGCCCGAGGTCGATGTCGACATCCGCCCCGGCCTCGCCTTCGACGCGCTGCCGGCGCTCAGGCGCGAGATGGTCGATCTGGTGATCTCCTCGGACCCCGAGGATCTGCCCGAGACCGATTTCACGCCGCTCTTCGATTACGAGCCTGTCTTCGTTGCCTCGTCCGCCAATCCGCTGGCCGAGAAACCCTTCGTCGAGGCCGGGGACTTCGCGGACCAGACGCTCATCACCTACCCGGTGGAGCGGACCCGGCTCGACGTGTTCACCGAGCTTCTGATCCCTGCGAAGGTGGAACCGGCGGCGATCCGCCAGGTCGAGCTGACGGCGGTAATCCTGCTTCTGGTGGCCTCGAACCGCGGCGTTTCGGTGCTGCCCGACTGGGTGGTGCGGCAGCTGCGCAGCAACTCCGACTACGTGACGCGGCCGCTCACCGCGCAGGGCAAGACTCGCAGGCTCTATGCCGCGACCCGTTCCGACGACACCTCGCGCCCCTATATCGCGCATTTCACGCGGCTGGCGCGGCAGGAGGCGGTGAAGCTGCAAAGGGGCTAGGCCCCCTTGGGCCTCTTGCCCGGCGGAGCGCGAGCGGCTATGGCCCCGTGATCCGTACATCTCAGGGCCCCGAAGGGCCTGACAGCCCATAGCCCGAGGAGGCCCCGATGGCCCGTTCCGCCAATCTCAACGTGATGATGAAGACCGCCCGCCGCGCCGGTCGGGCGCTGCTCAAGGACTTTGCCGAGGTCGAGCAGCTGCAGGTCTCGACCAAGGGGCCCGGCGACTTCGTCACCCGCGCCGACCGGCAGGCCGAGCAGACCATCCGCGAGGCGCTGATGGAGGCGCGGCCCTCCTATGGTTTCCTGGGCGAAGAGGGCGGCCCCGTGGAGGGCGAGGACCCGACGCGGCGCTGGATCGTCGATCCGCTCGACGGCACGACGAACTATCTGCACGGCATGCCGCACTGGGCGATCTCGATCGCGCTCGAGCACAAGGGCAAGATCGTCTCGGGCGTGATCTACGATCCCGTCAAGGACGAGATGTTCCACGCCGAGAAGGGCGAGGGCGCCTGGCTCAACGAGAGCCGGCTGCGGGTTTCGGCGCGCCATCGTCTGGTCGAATCGATCTTCTCGACCGGCGTGCCTTGCGCCGGCCGCCGCACCCTGCCGGCGATGATCCAGGATCTCGCGCGGATCGCGCCCGAGGTCTCGGGTGTGCGGCAATACGGCTCGGCCGCGCTCAACATGGCCTATGTGGCGGCGGGCCGCACCGAGGGCTACTGGGAGCGCGAGCTGAAAATCTGGGACATCGCGGCGGGCATGATCATCGTCACCGAAGCCGGCGGCTTCGTCGGTGCGATCCGTGACGGTCATGACCCGCTCGAGCATGGCGACGTGGTCGCTGCCAATGCGGACATCTTCGAGAAGTTTGCCAAGCTGGTCCGCGCCCGCGAGGCCTGAGGCTTTAGCGGTCGGCGGCGTGGTTGACGCCGTCCGACCACGGGATCTCGCCAAGGTCGCGGGGGTTCAGCCCCGCGATCGCGCCCATGTTGACGCTGTATTCGTTCGGGTTCGAGCGGCGCTGGTGATGCGTATGGATGCCGCAGATGCGGCAGAACCAGTGCTTCGCGGTCATCGTGTTCCACTGGTAGAGCGTCAGCGCCTCCGCACCCCGCAATAGCTCCAGCTGATCGAGATCAACCGGCCCGGCGATGTAGCCGCGGCGACGGCAATAGGAACAATCGCAGCGATGCGCGCCGGACAGCCCGTGCTTGAGATGCACTCTTAGCTCGACCGCGCCGCAATGGCAGCTCACATGGTGGATAGGGTTCTTCAGGCTCATCTGCGTTTCCTCACGACGGGGATGTTGCTGCGGCCCAGCGGCGGCGCGGGGTCGTGCGGCGGCAGGCCATGGGTGCGGCTCCAGAAGGCCGGGCCGCCGCGCCGGAGCCAGAGCGGCACCGCGAAGGCGAGACCCGCGGCGAAGCCCCCGGCATGGGCCCAGTAGGCGATGCCGCCGGTCTCCGGGTCGGTGCCGATCCCGCCCAGCAGCTGCATTCCGAACCAGACCGCCAGCACCAGCCAGGCCGGCACCGGTATCAGCCGGATGAACACGATCAGGAAGATCAGTATGTCGATCCGGGCGCGGGGGAACAGCAGCAGGTAGCCGCCCATCACCCCCGCGATCGCGCCCGAGGCACCGATGGTCGGCACGATTGAGAACGGCTCCGAGCCGAGCTGCACGAGGTTGGCGGCGACACCGGACGCGACGTAGAACCCGGCGAAGCCGCCATGGCCCAGCTGCTCCTCCATGTTGTCGCCGAAGATGAACAGGAACAGCATGTTGCCCGCGAGGTGGAACAGCCCGCCATGCAGGAACAGCGAGCTGACCAGCGAGACCGGGTTCTCGAAAGCCGTGATCCGCGCCGGGATCATCGCCCAGCCGTAATAGAGCCGCGCCAGATCTTCGCCGGTGTCGAGCGCGACCACCATCCACAGGTAGATCGCCACGTTGAGTGCGATCAGGCTCCAGGTGACATAGGGCGTGCCGGTCGAGGGGTTGTGGTCGCGGATCGGGAACATGCGGGGTCCGGTCTGGAAAACGTGAAGCGCGGTGCCGCGCGTGGGCAGTTGACGCGCGGGGTGGCGCTTGGGCAGCATGTAGCATGATCCGCGCCGTCGCCATGGTCCTGTGCCTTGCCGCCGCCCCCGCCGCGGCGCGCGACTGCCCATTGCCTCCCGATCACACCAGCGTCATGGCGGGGCTGCTCGACCGGCTCGCCCGCGCCCCCGATCCGCTCACGGCGCAGCGGCTGATGGACCGGCTCTGGACGCTCTGGCTCATTGCACCAGATGCCGAGGCGCAGCTGCTGCTAGACCGGGCGATGGCGTTACGCGAGGCGGGGCAGGGCGAAGGGGCAATGGAGGCGCTCGACCAGCTGGTGGCCGAATGCCCCGATTATGCCGAGGGCTGGAACCAGCGGGCCTATCTGCATTTCCTGCAGGGCGACCATATGACCGCGCTCGCGGATCTCGACGTGGCGCTGAGGCTTCTGCCCGACCATGTCGGCGCGCTGTCTGGCCGAGCCTTGGCGCTGTTTCATCTGGGGCGCGAGGCCGAGGCGCGTCGCGCCCTTGACGACGCGCTGGCGCGCAACCCCTGGCTGCCGGAGCGCGGCCTGATCGAGGCGCCGGGCACCGATATCTGAACCAGGCAACGAGGCTTCCGCTGACGCTTTACCGCCGCGCCTTGGCATCGTAAGCCTGCGCCCGGGCCCGCGTGGTGAAATGGTAGACACACGAGACTTAAAATCTCTTGCTCTTCGGGGCGTGCCGGTTCGAGTCCGGCCGCGGGCACCAGGACTTTTCCTAAGGCGCTGACGACTTTCGGCTTTTGATCGGATCAAGCCGAGGCGTAGTACATGCCGGCGTACATTTCTGTTCCTCCTGCTTCCTGAAGGACGGCATCTTCTATTTCCAACATCGGGTGCCGCCGGAACTGAGTCGCCATTATACGCCATCAAAAAATTCGTAATCTCTGAAGGCGAGGTCAGCACAGGTGGCAGCTGCACGGGCCGTACGGGCGGCAGGCCAGCTCGACGACTACTGGTACCACCTACGATGCCGAGACGAGGACCTTCCGGGGACGCACATGCTGCGTTTGGGTGCGGGTGGTTCCGATGGCGGCGGGGTCAACATCGACTGTATGAGCCTCTCCGACGCTGTGGTGATATACCTGCGGCTCAAGGGTGACGGGAATGCGCCTGGCGGAAGCAACTTGGCTGCTTTGCTCGGCTGCGTTCCGTAGAATGCTTGGCAGATATCGTCGATCAGATCGGCGGCTGGAAGACCGAGGGTGGGGGTCATGGCTATGGAAACGGCTACGCGCTGTCGGTACTTCAAAAATAGACAGAATTAGCAATCACCATCGGCCATGACCCGCTGCAATAGTAACATTGTACTAGTTAACATGAGCTAAACTAGTACCGGCCCAACCGTTGACCAGTGGTAAGGCAGGGCGAATTTTGCGGAAGGGTACTTTCTACTTCCGCATGTGCAACGGGCTCGCTAAGATTGCGCAAAATCCGGGTTTTACAAAGCGCTAGCTGATGTCTTGGTGGCCGCGGTCAGCCGGCGGCCGGACGTTGGCACCAATCCCGACACAAACGAGGAACAGATCATGACCGGGGTCACGCTGATTTCGACGGGCGGTACCATCGCCTCGCGCCATTCCGAGAAGGCGGGCGCGGTGGTCGCCGGGCTGGGTGGCAGCGCTTTGCTGGCGGCGCTGCACGACCCGCTCGACGGGATCGAGGTCCGGGTCGAGGAATTCCGCGAACTCAACAGCTTCGCGCTGACGCTTCAGGATGCGCATGGCCTCGTGGCCGCGATCCGCGCCGCGCTGGCGCGGCCCGATTGCGACGGCGTGGTCGTGACCCATGGCACCGACACGATGGAGGAAAGCGCCTATCTCGCCGACCTCCTCGTGGCAGGCGACAAGCCGGTGGTCTTCACCGGGGCGCAGCGCCATGCGGGCGACCCAGACACCGATGGGCCGCGCAACATCGCCGACGCGATCCGCGTGGCGGCCGATCCGGCGACGCGCGGGATCGGCTCGGCGATCGTGTTCGAGGGCGAGATCCATGCCGCACGCGACGTGACCAAGGCGCATGCCTCGCGCACCGACACCTTCCGCTCGCCCGGCATGGGCAAGATCGGCGAGGTCGATCTGCGCGAGGTGCATCTCTATCGCCACCCCGGCCCGCGCCGGGTCGTGGAGGATGCGGGTCTCGTCGAAGGGGTCGAGCTCTTAAAGCTGGCGCTCGGCGCGACACCGGCATTCCTGGAATTCTGCGCCGAGAGCGGCGCGCCCGGCATCGTCATCGAGGGCTTCGGCCGGGGCAACGCGCCGCGCGGCTTCGCGAGCGTGGTGGCGCGGCTGACGGCCGCCGGCGTACCGGTGCTGGTGGCCTCGCGCTGCTACGAGGGGCGGACGCGCGCGGTTTATGGCGGCGACAGCGGCGCCACGACGCTGGTCGAGGCGGGGGCGCTGCTTTGCGGCACGCTGAGCGGGCTCAAGGCGCGGCTGCTGCTTTCGGCGCTGCTCGCGAAACGGGCCTCGCGCGAGGAAATCGCGACGGCGCTGGCTCGGGCCTAGCCTGGCATAAAGATCACCTGAAAGCAGAAGCCCGAAGGGTCGAAATCGAAGCTGACCTCGGCCCCCAGCTCGGCCTTCAGCACCAGCCCGATCATCTTGGTGCCGAAGCCGCGCCGTGTCGGCGGTACCACCGGCGGGCCGCCATGCTCGCGCCAGAGCAGCCGCAGCCGGCCGTCATCCTCGATGTCGAGATCGACCTGCACATGACCCTCGGCGCGAGACAGCGCGCCGTATTTCAGGGCGTTGGTGACCAGTTCGTGCAGCGCCATCGAGAGCGAGGTGGCCTGCCGCGCGCCGAGTCGCACCGGCGGGCCGTTGATGTGCAGCCGCGCTGCACCGCCCGCCTCGCGACGGGCGAAATCGAGAAGGTCGTGCAGCTCGGCGCCGGTGCCATCGGTGGCGGTGAGCGCGTCATGCGCCTGCGACAGCGCCTGCAGCCGCGACACGAATTGCGCGGCCTCGTCTCGCCCGAGGCTCTGTCGCGCGATGCCCGACACCACCCCGAGCGTGTTCTTCACCCGGTGCTTCATCTCGTCGACCATCACCCGCAAATGCTGCTCGGCGGCGTAGCGGCGGCTGACGTCTCGCAGGATGACCGACCAGTCCTCCTCGCCCGGCAGGCCGCGCTCGCCGATCGGGGCGAGCGTAACCTCGAAGGCGCGACCGCATCCATGAACGGCCTCGAACAGGATCTCGGGCCCGTCGCAGCCCGGCGCGACGCTCGCCGTGAACCAGTTCGGTCGATCCTCGAACGGGATGACCTTGTCCACCTGCCGTCCCAGCGCCGCCTCGGCATCGAGCCCGAAGAGTTGCGTCGCCCCGGCGTTCCAGCGACGTACCCGGCCCGCGGCATCGACCCGCAGGATCGCGTTGGGAGAGCTGCGCACGATCGCGGCGAGCTCGTCCGCCTCGCGTTGGGCGTGGCGCAGCTCCTCCTCGTAGACGCGGCGTTCGCGGGCGTCGAAGATGGTGTAATCGAAGCGCGTGAAGCTGCCGCCCGCGTCGCGCCGCGCGACGCCGCTGAGCATCACCGGCAAGGGCGGGCCGCCCTCCACCTCGAGCGCGCAGGATATCTCGCGTACGTAGCCCTGCAGCCGCATCATCGGGGCCATGTGGGTCTCGTAATACATCCGCCCCGGCAAGGTGAGCAGCTCGGACAGCCGGCGCCGCGGCCGCTCTGGCCGGGCGTTGAGGGCGAGCCAGTTCGACAGGGTCGCGTTGATGTATTGCAGGCGCCCGTCCGGGTCGGTCACCGCGATGCCACAGGGCGCGTCCTCGATCAATTCGGCGGCGACGTCGAGATGCCGGGGTTGAGCGAGTTCGGCCATCAGCCCGAACCGAGATAATCGCGGGTTTCGGCCGAGACGACGTCCGGCACGGTCATGTGCGGGCAGTGCCCGGTGGCGGAAATCACCCGCAGCGTCGCGCCCGGGACCTTCTCGCGCATCCAATCCGCCACCGGCATCGGCACCAGCGCGTCATCGTCGCAATGCAGGATCAGGGACGGCCTAGCCGCGCTTTCGAAATCGGCGCGGCGGTCGGCGAAGAAGGTGACATGCCCGAAATGCCGCGCAATGGCCGGGTCGGTTCGGCAGAAGCTCTGGGTCAGCTCCTCGGTCGCCTCGGAGCCGGCGGGCTGACCCGCGATGGTGGGCGCCATCTGCGCCGACCAGCCGAGGTGATTTTCGTCGAGAAACCCCACCAAGCCTTCGAGATCCGCGCGCGAGAAGCCGCCCGCATAGCCCTGTTCCGCATCCTCGAGGAATGACGGGGTGGGCGAAACCATCACGAGCCGCGACACCAGATGCGGAGCGCGGTTGGCGGCCAGCAAGGCGATCGTCGCGCCGATCGAATGCCCGATTAGCACCGCCTCCGCGAGTTGCAACTCATCGAGGATCTCGAGCAGATCCTCGGCATGGGCGCCGAGATCGGCGTAGCGGTTGGGCACATAGGCGCTGAGGTCGGATTTGCCCATGCCGGTGAGGTCGTAGACGATCAGCCTGTGGCGGTCGGCAAAGGCTGGCAGCACCTGGCGCCACATCGTCTGATCGCAGCCGAAACCATGTACGAAGACCAGCGGCGTGCCAACGGACGCACCCGTCGCGGTCACGTTGTTGCGTTCGGTCGCCCTCATCGTTCCCGTCCCATTCCCACAGTCCGAAGCCCGTGTCTCATGCTAGGACAGATATTCGATGCATTCCATGGCAATGGCGGGCTGCGAGAGCGTCCTTTGCCCCGTTCGCCCCGAGGGGGTCAGATCAGGCTCTGGTCGCGTGCCATCATGGCGGCTTGGGTACGGTTTCGGGCGCCCAGCTTGCGGCACAGCGTCTTGACGTGCAGCTTGACCGTCACCTCCTGAATGTCGCGGTCGAGCGCGATTTCCTTGTTCGACTTGCCTTGTGTCAGCCCTTCGAGCACCTGCCGCTCGCGAGGGGTGAGAAAACCGGCGGCGGGCGCTTCCTCGGCGCCGTTCATGAAATCGACCGGGGCGTAGGTCTCTCCCATCACCATGAACTTCACGGCGTTCACCAGCGAGCGCGCCGCCATGGTCTTGGGCAGGAAGCCGGCGGCACCGGCCGCCAGCGCGGCCTCGGCGACGCGGCGATCGGCGCTGCCGGAGATCAGTGCGACCGGGTTGCCGCCATTGGCGGCGAGCGCGCTGCGCAGCCCTTCGAGCCCCTGCATCCCCGGCATCATGTAGTCGAGCATCACCAGTTCGAATGGCCCCTTGCGCCGCATCTCGGCCATCGCCTCGCCATGGCTGGCGGCCTGAACGACACGCATCCCGCCATCGCGCTCGAGAAACGCCGCCAGCATTTCCCGCACGAGGTCGTGGTCATCGGCGATCAGGATATGCATGTGGTCCTCCGGTTGCAGCTGCGGTCGCGCCTGCTCAATTTATGCAGCAAGAACCTTGCCAAATCCCGGCCATTTCGTGGCAATTGGCCCTTTCATGCCATGTGACGGTGCGTTCAAAGCGGTTCAAATCGTGAACCCCTTTTGGCCCGGTATCGATGTTTCGAATTCGAGGCATTTCGGGAAACTTCCTATCCGTTCGAATAGGGAGATGACCGGATGCCTCGTGGCGCCCGGCTGGACTTTCCCGCAGAGTCGCGGTGTCGCAACCAGAGGGTGATTCGACATGCTCAAGGCTCTGACAACTGCCCTGACCATTTCCTGTCTGAGCGGCCTGCCAGCTGCCGCGCAGCCCGGCTCCATGGCGCTGAGCGTGACGGGGCCTGACCGATCGGTGACGATGCTCGATCTCGCGGCGCTCGACGCCATGCCGCAGGAGTCCTTCGTCACCGGCACGATCTGGACCGATGGCGATGCGCGGTTCTCGGGCGTGCCGCTGGCGGCGCTGCTTGAGCGGTTGGGTGTCGAGACCGAGGCCGGAACGATCGAGCTGGTGGCGCTCAACGATTACCGGGTCGAGATCCCGATCGAAGAGATCGACGACAGCGCACCGATCGTCGCCACCCGGATCGACGGGGAGACCGTTCCGGTCCGCGAAATGGGGCCCTATTGGGTGGTCTATCCCTACGATCTCGATCCGCGCTACCGCACCGAGGCGACCTTCGCGCGCAGCATCTGGCAGCTGGCGCAGGTGAACCTCGTTCCCTGATCGGTCTACGCCGCCTCCTTCTGCAAGGTTGCGCCAAGGGCAACACGACGGCATCCTCCTGTGTATCCGGCTGTGGAGGTTCCCCGTGGCATGTCCTTTGCCCGCTTCGCCCAACGTCAGCTCCGGCGCGGCCGGCGCGGCACAGGAACGAAGCCGGCCCAACCCCCTCGGGCATCTGCAAAGCGGAAATCACGACAGAGCCACCGCCTGTGGTCATCACCGGCGAGGTCGCACGAATGAAACCGGAGCGGCGATCCTGCACATCGGTCACCGGTGTGGCGCTGGTGGCGAATGGAGCTCCTATCTCAACCTATCCTGCCGGCCGGGTCTGGCCGTTGCGTCCATCACCTCGCTCAAGAGGCAATTCGAGACGATGGCGTCACAGGGCAGGGCCGTCGCGGATGGGGTGGGCGAACTCCCAAAACGCAGGCAGCGGAGCTTCGACCGGCGGGCCGGGATCGAGGCACTGCCGGACCCAGAGGACAGGCCGAGCCGGTCGACCCGAACGGCGCCAGCCCCACTTGCTTTCGCCGCCAAGTTGCAAGCGGACGCCCATTCACGGATCGCGATACGGGCGGAACTGGACCAAGCGCCCGTGCCGTAACCCGTTGACACCGGCGGACTGTTGACTTTCACGGGGGGGACATCACGCTTAGGCGAGCCAATCGCCGAGGCGACCAACGACAAGCAAGAACTCTAAGGGAGAGACATCATGAAGACCTATCTCGTCGGAGCCGCGACCGCGCTGACCCTCGCCGCTGGTGGTGCCGCCGCGCAGGACGGCCAGCAATTCATCTCGATCGGCACCGGTGGCGTCACCGGCGTCTACTACCCGACCGGCGGTGCGATCTGCCGCCTGGTGAACCGTGGCCGCGCCGATCACGGCATCCGTTGCGGCGTCGAGTCGACCGGCGGTTCCGTCTACAACATCAACGCGCTGCGCTCGGGCGAGCTGGAATTCGGCGTCGCCCAGTCCGACTGGCAGTTCCACGCCATCGAGGGCACCTCGCAGTTCGAGGAGCAGGGGGCCTTCGAGGACCTGCGCGCGGTGTTCTCGGTCCACCCCGAGCCCTTCACCGTCGTGGCCCGCGCCGATGCCGGCATCGAGACCTTCGAGGATCTCAAGGGCAAGCGCGTCAATGTCGGCAACCCCGGCTCCGGCCAGCGCGGCACCATGGAGGTGCTGATGGAAGCCATGGGCTGGACCATGGACGACTTCCAGCTCACCTCCGAGCTGCAGGCCGCCGAGCAGTCCCAGGCGCTGTGCGACAACAACATCGACGCGATGGTCTACACCGTGGGTCACCCCTCGGGCTCGATCCAGGAGGCAACCACTGCCTGCGACGCGGTGCTGGTGGACGTCTCCGGCGAGGCCGTCGACAAGCTCGTCGAGGAGAACCCCTACTACCGCACCGCCACCATCCCGGGCGGCATGTATCGCGGCAATGACGAGGACACCGCGACCTTCGGCGTCGGCGCGACCTTCGTGACCTCGGCCACCGTGCCCGAGGAGGTCGTCTACGAGGTGACCAAGGCGGTGTTCGAGAACTTCGACCAGTTCAAGGGCCTGCACCCGGCCTTCGCCGATCTCACCAAGGAAGAGATGGTCGCCGATGGTCTCTCCGCCCCGTTGCATGCGGGCGCCGAGAAGTACTATCGCGAGGCCGGGCTGATCGAGTGATCGCCAGACAACGCTGAATGATTGGCCGGGGCGCGTGTGAAACGCGCCCCGGCCCGACCCGTCTCGGCGACGGGGTTTCGGGACAACATGAGAGGGAGCGCGTCCGATGGCAGAGCAGCGCGAGGACCGGGACGACCGGCAATTTTCGGACGACGACCTTCAGGATCTCGTCACCAGCAGCGATTCCGGCGCCCGGGCGCCCGTGAACCGCGCCACCGCGATGCTGATCGCCGGCACCGCCATGGCCTGGTCTCTGTTCCAGCTCTGGATCGCCCAGCCGCAGCTGTGGTTCGGGGCCTACCTGCCGGTTCTCAACTCCTCGCAGACCCGACCCATCCACCTCACCTTCGCGATCTTCCTCGCCTTCCTCGCCTATCCGGCCTTCAAGTCGAGCCCCCGGCACAAGGTGCCGCTGGTCGACTGGGCGCTGGCCCTGATCGGCGCTTTCTGCGCCTTCTATGTCTTCTGGTTCTCCGACACGCTGGCGATGACCGCGCGCTCGGGTCTGCCCACGCAAGCGCAGGTGATCATCGGCTCGGTCGGCATCCTGGTGCTGCTTGAGGCTTCGCGCCGGGCGCTCGGCCCGGCCCTCACCGTGGTCGGCGGCCTGTTCCTCGCCTACGCCTATTTCGGCACCGGCTGGCTCATTCCAGACCTCGTCGAGCATGAGGGACTGTCCTTCACCTCGCTGATCAACGCGCAATGGCTCGACACCGCGGGTGTCTTCGGCATTCCGCTGGGCGTTTCGACGGCCTTCGTCTTCCTCTTCGTGCTGTTCGGCTCGCTCTTGGACAAGGCGGGGGCGGGCAACTACTTCATCCAGCTCGCATTCGCGGGTCTGGGCCACCTGCGCGGCGGCCCGGCCAAGGCCGCCGTCGTCGGCTCGGCGATGACCGGCCTGATCTCGGGCTCGTCCATCGCCAACGTGGTTACCACCGGCACCTTCACCATTCCGCTGATGAAGCGGGTGGGCTTTTCCAAGGAGCAGGCGGGCGCGGTCGAGGTGGCCTCCTCGGTCAACGGCCAGATCATGCCCCCGGTGATGGGCGCGGCCGCCTTCCTGATGGTCGAGTTCATCGGCATCTCCTATCTCGAGGTGATCAAGCACGCCTTCATCCCGGCGGTGATCTCCTACATCGCGCTGGTCTACATCGTGCATCTCGAGGCGCTGAAGCGCGGCATGCCGGCGCTGGGCGAAAGCAAGAGCTTCTCCGGCATGATCATCAAGTTCGCGCTGGGCTTCGTGGTGGCAGGCGTCGGCTTCACCGCACTGATCTACGGCGTCGACGCGCTGGAATCCGCGCTGCCTTCGCTCACCGCGCCGATCATGATGCTGGTGCTGGCGGCGGTCTATCTCGGCCTCGTCTGGGTCGCGGCCAAGCGGCCCGACCTGCATATCGACGATCCTTCCGACGAGGAGATCAAGCTGCCTACCGTGGCCGAGGTCTATGCCACCGGCTTGCATTACGTGCTGCCGATCCTGGTGCTGGTGTGGTTCCTGATGGTCGAGCGGCAGAGCCCGGCCAAGTCGGCCTTCTACGCCACCTGTCTGATGCTGCTGATCATCGTCACCCAGCGCCCGCTCAAGGCGCTGTTCCGGGGCAAGGGCGGCGAGATCGCCCATGAATTCGGCGCCGGGTTCCACGACTTGCGTGACGGTCTCGTCGCGGGCGCGCGCAACATGATCGGCATCGGCGTGGCCACGGCGGCCGCCGGCATCATCGTCGCCACCGTCACCAAGACCCCGATCGGCACCGAACTCGCCGGTCTCGTCGAGCAGCTCTCGGGCGGTATCCTGATCCTGATGCTGATCTTCGTGGGCCTGTTCTCGCTGATCCTCGGCATGGGGCTGCCGACCACCGCGAACTACATCGTGGTGTCGTCGCTGATGGCCTCGGTGGTGGTGAATCTGGGCGCGCAGGAGGGGCTGATCGTGCCGCTGATCGCGGCGCACCTCTTCGTGTTCTACTTCGGCATCATGGCCGATGTGACACCACCCGTGGGTCTCGCGAGCTTCGCGGCCGCCGCCGTTTCGGGCGGCGATCCGATCAAGACCGGCTTCACGGCCTTCTTCTACAGCCTGCGCACCGTCGCGCTGCCGTTCCTGTTCATCTACAACCCGGCGCTGATCCTCTACGGCATCGATCTTGGTACGTGGTTCGGGATCGGTCAGGCGGCGTTCATCTTCGTGGTCGCGACCATCGCGATGCTGCTCTTCGCCGCCGCCACCCAGGGGTATTTCCTGGCGCCGTCGAAGATCCACGAATCCGCGGCGCTGCTGGTCGTGGCCTTCACGCTCTTCGTGCCGGGCTTCTGGCTGAACCAGATGCAGAGCCCGTTCCAGACCTTCGCCCCGGCCGAATTTGAAACCGCGGTGGCCGAGGCCAACCCGGGCGACCGGCTGCGGCTCAGGATCGAGGGGCCCGACTTCAACTCGGGCGCGCTGACCTCGACCACGCTGGTGATGGATATCGAAGGCGAGGGCGGTGCCGCCGAGCGGATCGACGCGTCCGGGCTGCTGCTGTTCCCGGAGGGCGAGGTCGTGCGGCTCGACGAGCCGATGTTCGGCACCCCGGCCGCCGAGAAACTCGCCGATTTCGACTTCTACTCGGACACGCCGGTGCAGATCGCGCAGGTGCAGGCGCCGCGCGAACGGATCACCAAATACGTGTTCTACATCCCGGCGCTGCTGCTGCTGGCGGGCGTGGTGCTGCTGCAGCGCCGCCGCCAGACCGTTCCCGCCTTCTGATCCGTTCGGGCCCCGCGCGCCGGGGCCCGACCATCACGTACGCCACCGGGCAGGGACGGGGCAGGCGGCGCGCCGCCCTTACCCTTCGGTCGGAAGGGCCATGCCCAACGGACTGGGGCCGGTTTCCGCACAGATTTGCGTCAGAGAGGGCGCGCCCGGCGTGCGCAGCGCCGCGATGCGTCCATCGGTCTCGAACTGGCTTTCTTCCTCCGGCCGGGTCGATGGGCCGAGCAGCTGCCAGCTTGCCCCCGGGACGGCGCGGGTGATCGCCTCGGCCTGGCTGTTGCGGGCGCTATCGGTGAAGGGAAACAGGTCATAGGCCAGCACCGGCAGGGGAATTCGCCCGGCCAGGCGCAGCGTCACGGCGTCGATCCGCCCCACCGACCCGAGATAGAGCGGCGGCACCCCGGAGGGCACGGCCACCGGCCAGAGCCGCAGCTGGGTGCGGGGCACCGCGCCGCGCCGTTCCTGCCAGGCAAGATCGGTGGCGACGCCCTCGATCAACAGCGACGAGGCCGGCGGCAGCCCCCGATAGGTCAGCCGCAGGATCTCGGCGGGATCGAGATCATCGCCCGCATAGGTGCGGTTGCGCAGCCAGCCCAGTCCGCCAAGCAAGGCGTCGGGGGCATAGTAGCCGACGAGGGCGAGGTTGACCGGCTGCGCCGCATGCAGCGGCGTCTCGCCGGTCCGGGCGATCAGAGTCTCATCGAGCGCGCGGCAGGCCAGTTCCAGCGGCAGCGGCGCGATGCGGCCCGCCGCCTCGGCCCGGCCAGTCAGGGTGCCGAGGTTGATCGCCCCGAACATGGCCAGCGCCAGAAGCGCCGCGTGGGCGATGCGCAGCGGCAGCGCGTGGCGCGCGCGGCGCAGGATCAGCGCCCAGCCCACCAGCAGCATCAGCGCCAGCCCGATCAGCAGCCAGTAGGGCCCGAGCAGCACCAGAAGCGGCTCCTTGGGCTGCAACCCCAGCGCCGCGAGGCCGGTAGCTGAGGCATAGCCGATCGCCGCGTATTGCAGCACCGCCAGCACCGCGCCCAGCGCCGAAACCACGAGATAGGTGCGGGGCCGCATGCCCCAGGCGCCCGCCAGCACCTGGCAGAGCGTGGCGATCGGCCAGATCAGCTGCGCCAGCACCACGAAGGGCGGGCCTCGGCGTTCGAACAGGGCGCGTGCGCGGGCCATGGCGGCGGGCGCGGCGTTCATCCGCGCCAGCACCCGCGCCCCGGCCGTGCGTCCGAGCCAGAACGAGCCCTGCGCGCCGATCCATGCCCCCAGCATGCAGGCCAGCAGCGAGGTCCAGCCGCCCTGCGGAAGCTGGGTGCCGAGATAGACATAGACCGGCTCGGTCGGCACGAAGACGCTGATCACCGGCAGCTGGTTCACGATCGTCGCCAGCAGCAGCGCCGGCACGCCCCATGACAACATGCAAGGGCCCCTCTGGTGTCCCGCGGCGCCCAGGCGCCACGGGACGCATCCCTACAGCCTCAGCGGGCCGGGCGCACCCCCGATCGCGGTCCGGACGCGCCGCGCGGCCGGACCCGTGGCCCGCGCGCGTCTCAGCCCCCATCCGCCTCGGTGACGCGGGATTGAAAGCTGCGCTCGCGGTCGGGCCATGTGGACTTGATGTAGTCGAGGATCGCGTCGATCTCGGCGTCGGTCAGAATGCCTTCGAAGCCCGGCATGTCGCTTTCGTAGCCTTGTCCCACCACGGCGGCGGAGCCGCGCCGCACGATCTCGCGCAGCACCCGGTCGGGGTGGTGCCAAGTATGGCCGCTCGCGTCATGCGGCGGCGCGGGCAGGCGGCCCGAGGGGCCGGGGCGGCGCCAATCGGGCTGCCCCTCGAGCGCCGCGCCGTGACAGGACGCGCAGTTGTCGAGATAGAGCGCACGGCCATCGGCCTCCGGGACCGATGGCCAAAGCAGCAGGCCGCCCGCCGCCAATGCCACGGCCCCAGCCCCGACGGCCATGGCGATGCGCGCCTTGCCCTTCATCCTAGTTTCCCGGGCTGCGCAGGTACTTGACCAAGGCGGCCGCCGCGAGCAGCAGCACCGCGATCGCCAGCAGGCAGACCGCGCCCATGGCGAGCATCATGCCGCCGCCCATGCCGTTCATCATCATCATGTCGGTATCCATTCCATCGATTCGATATGTGGGCGGGGCCGGCGCGCCGACCCCGCCAAGGTCGGCTCACTCGGCCGGGTAGGGGTGTGACACGCCCTCGGCGTCGATCAGCATCACGTCGAGCTGCGCCTCCGGATCGTCGCCCATGCCGGGCGCACCCATCGGCATGCCAGGGAGGGTGAGGCCGATGGCGCCTTCGGGCTTTTCCTCCAGGAAGCGCTTGATCAGATCGGCCGGGACATGGCCGCTGATCGCGTAGCCGTCGACCACCGCCGTATGGCAGCCCTGCTGGCCGAGCGGTACGCCGGCTTCCTTGTTGACGGTGGCGAGGTCGTAGGTCTCGCGGATCTCCACCTCGAAGCCGTTCTCGCGCAGATACTCGGCATGCGCCGTGCAGCAGCCGCAATTTGGATCCTTGTGAAGCGTCATGGACTGGGCGAGCACCGGCAACGCGGCAAAGCCGAACACGGTGGCGGTCGCAAGGGTTCTGATGGTTTTCATGGTGATATCCTGTCGGTCGTGAATGCCGCCATCGGCGGCCTGAAAAGGCTCCCGGTCCCGGCCATCATCCGGCCCCGTTCTCCGTGCGTGAAGGGGCAGAAGGGGCGGACATGGCCGTTCCGGTTTGACGATAGCCACGCTGTGCGTGGCATGGCTTCGCGTCGCGAAACCACGCGATCGGTCAGGCCGTATCTTTCGGAGGAACGGGAATCGGGACAGGATGGCCGCCGGTTGGCGTCTCCACCGCGAAGCAGCGCGGCAACTCGCTACAGGCCGAACCAGGACCGGAAGGGTCGCTGGCCGGGGCCAGCACGCCCGGGGCCGTGGCGCAAAGCCCGTTGACCGCGCAATCCATGACAGCGCGGCTGTCGCCAGGAGCGCAGTCCGGGCAATGGGGGGAGGTCTCGGTCATCGCCATTTCGTGACCGCTCACGGGGCCCGCGGGCGCAGCCGTGGACAGCTGGACCAGGGAGCCGATCAGAAGCAGGCAGATGGCGACGAGGCGGATCATGGGACGATATGTGCGATCTTCGTCCGGCTTCGCAAGGGGAACGCGGTCACATGGCGGTGGGGCGCGCGCCGGAACGGGCGTGACGACAGGGTATTGCGCGAGAAAATGCCGAGTTCTCGCGCCTTTCGCGTTCGTCGCACCGCCGTCGCGACGATCCCCGCCGACCGTCCAGGCCGGTCGGCGGGGTGGTCTTCGAGCACGCTCGCGCTTCAGGCCCTGTAGGCGACGATCTCACCCGAGCGCAGCCGCCTGCCATAAGAGCGGAGCTCTTGGCGAACCACCTTCATCAGGAAGTAGAGGCCGAGGATGTTGACCACGGCCATCGCGAAGATCGCGGCATCGGAGAAGTCGATCACCGGCCCGAGATTGGCCGCCGCGCCGATCACCACGAAGGCGCAGAAGATCAGCTTGAAGATCAACTCCTTGGTCTTGCCCTCGCCGAACAGGTAGGTCCAGGCCTTGAGCCCGTAATAGGACCAGCTGATCATCGTCGAGAAGGCGAAGAGCACCACCGCCACGGCCAGCACGTAGGGGAACCAGCTGATCCCCTCGGCGAAGGCCGCCGAGGTCAGCGCCACGCCTGTATTGCCGTCGATCGTGGCGATCGCGGCACCGGCCTCGTCGAGCACGAAGCGGCCGGTCTGCGGGTCGGTGATGAGCTGGCCCGAGATGGTGATCACGAGCGCGGTCATGGTGCAGATCACCACCGTGTCGATCAGCGGCTCCAGAAGCGACACGAAACCCTCGGTGATCGGCTCCTTGGTGCGCACCGCCGAGTGGGCGATCGCGGCCGAACCCACGCCCGCCTCGTTCGAGAAGGCGGCCCGCTTGAAGCCCTGGATCAGCGCGCCGACCAGACCGCCCGCCACGCCGAGCCCGCTGAAGGCACCTTCGAAGATCTGTCCGAAGGCCCAGCCGATCTTGTCGTATTCGACGATCAGGATGATCAGGGCCGCACCGACATAGAGGACGCCCATGAAGGGCACGATCTTCTCGGTGACTCGCGCGATCGACTTGATGCCGCCGACGATCACCAGGAACACCACGAAGGCGAAGACGAGACCGGTGATCCAGCCTGGGTAGTCGCCGAGGATGCCGGAGATCTGGGCATGCGCCTGGTTGGCCTGGAACATGTTGCCGCCGCCCAGCGAGCCGAGGATGCAGAACACCGAGAACAGCACCGCCAGCACGCCGCCGCCCGGCAGGCCCAGCTCTCGGAAGCCCTTCGACAGGTAGTACATCGGGCCACCGGAGACAGTGCCGTCCTCGTACTCGTTGCGGTACTTCACACCCAAGGTGCATTCTGTGAACTTGGACGCCATCCCGAGGAGCCCCGCGAGGATCATCCAGAAGGTCGCGCCCGGCCCGCCGATGCCGACCGCCACCGCGACGCCCGCGATATTGCCAAGCCCCACCGTGCCCGAAAGCGCAGTGGCCAGCGCCTGGAAATGGCTGACCTCGCCCGCATCGTCCGGATCGGAGTAGTCGCCCTTCACCAGCCGGATCGAATGGCCGAAATAGCGGAACTGCACGAAGCCGAAATAGAGGGTGAACACGGTGGCTGCGATCACCAGCCACATCACGATCCAGGGGAAATCGGTGCCGTAGAGCGGCGCGAAGATGAAGCTGACGAAGGGCCCCGTGACCTCTGCGAAGATCTGGTTGACGCGCTCGTCGAGCGTCATGGCCTCCTGCGCCCGCGCGGCGCCTGCGGTCAGAAGTGTCGCGGCGAACGCCGCCATCGCGGCTGCGGTCATCTGCGGCCCCCTCATTGCACCACCGTGACCGGCAGATCGGCCCCCTTCACGAGGTTGAAGGTCGAGGAGCCGAAGATGCGGCTGGAAAAGCCGCCCTCGGAGGAGCGCGCCACGATGATCTGTGCCGCCTTCTGCTGCTTGGCAATGGCATTGAGCGTGTCGGCCACGTCGCCATGGCGCACGACGCCGGTGGCCTTGATCCCCAGCTTCTCGAGTTTCTTCACCGCCGGATCGATCACCCGGCTCATCACCGTGCTGATCTCCTCCTCGCGACGCTTGTGACGCTGCGCGTTCTCCTCGGCGGAGTGGAACGAGAATGGTGACCATTCGATCACATAGGCGACCACGAGATCGCAATCGCCGATGAGCCGGGCCTGGGTGACGGCAAAGTCGAGGGCGCGTTCCCCCGAGGCATGGCCGTCCAGACCGACTACGAGCCGTGTCGTCATTGGGGCATCTCCTGTCTTGGCGGCGGTCGGCGCCCTCGCGCCTTTCGCTTGGCATCGATCACACGGGGAAAACGCCCGCGTGAACAGCATAGTATCGCGGGGATCGGGTGTCGCCCATTCGTTTGCCCGTGTCCCAAGGCAGCGCCGCCGATCCCTCCGGTTCGGCGGCGGAGGCACGGGCGGCGGCGTGGCCGCATGTTTTTCGCGTCTGATTCATCGATCGAAGTCACCCGGTCGACAGCCGTCGGTCCGGTGAAGCGGCATGCCTTTCATGCGGGCCAGGAAGCCGCGGCCAAGACGGCTCGCCGGAGGTCCTCGGGTGTGTTTCTCACCCCGTTGCCGCAGATGGCCCCCGTACACGTGCCTGCCGTCGAGACCATCAAACTGCGGCGGTCATTTGGGCCCTAAGGAGCTGGCGCTGGCGGCGGTCTGAGTGCCGCCGCCCTCTGAAACCTCGGGCGGGGTTCGGTCTCAGCGCTTCTTCATGGCCTCGAGTAGGGCCGAGCCGAAGGCGCCGGGCTGATCCCCGCCCTTGGAAGCGCCGCGCTCGTGGCCACCTTTATGAGGCGGCTTTCCGGAGTTTCGCGGGGCATCCCGGCGCGGCGGTTGCCGGTCGCCCCGGGCGTTGCGCTCCTCTTTGGCCGAGGCACCGCCATCCTTGCGCATCGTCAGGCCGATGCGCTTGCGCGCCACGTCCACCTCGGTCACGCGCACCTGCACGACGTCGCCCGCCTTCACCACCTCATGCGGGTCCTTCACAAAGCGGTCCGCGAGCTGGCTCACATGGACCAAGCCGTCCTGATGCACGCCGATATCCACGAAGGCACCGATGGCTGCGACATTGGTCACCGTGCCTTCGAGGCGCATGCCCTCGCGCAGGTCGGTGATCTGCTCCACGCCCTCGGCGAATGTCGCCGTTTTGAAGCTGGGACGCGGGTCGCGGCCGGGCTTTTCCAGCTCTGCAAGGATGTCGCGCACGGTCGGAAGACCGAAATGCGCGTCGACATAAGCCTCCGCCTGCAGGTTTTTCAGGGCCTCGGGATTGGACTGGAGCGCGCGCAGATCGCGGCCGCAATCGGCCAGGATCCGGCGCGCCACGCCGTAGGCCTCGGGGTGGACCGCCGAGGCGTCCAGCGGCTCGCGGCCGTCGCGGATGCGCAGGAAACCGGCGCATTGCTCGAAGGCGCGGGGGCCGAGCCGGCTGACCTTCAAGAGGTCCTTGCGGGTGGTGAAGGCCCCGGCCTCGTCGCGATGGGCGACGATTGATTCCGCCAGCCCCGGCGTCAGGCCCGAGACATGCGCGAGCAGCGGTGCCGAGGCGGTGTTGAGGTCGACGCCGACCGCGTTCACCGCGTCCTCGACCACCGCTTCGAGCGATTTCGACAGGCGGCGCTGGTCGACATCGTGCTGGTACTGGCCGACGCCGATGCTCTTGGGCTCGATCTTCACCAGTTCGGCCAGCGGATCTTGAAGCCGCCGGGCGATCGAGACCGCCCCGCGCAGCGACACGTCGAGGTCGGGGAACTCCTTTGAGGCCAGCTCGGAGGCGGAATAGACCGATGCGCCTGCTTCGCTGACGATCACCTTCGTCGGCTTCTTCACGTCGCCGGGCAGCAGGGCGAGCGTGTCCGTGACCAGCTTTTCGGTCTCGCGCGAGGCGGTGCCGTTGCCGATGGCGATGAGCTCGATCCCATGCGCCTTGATCAAGCCGATGATCCGGGACTGGGCGCCCTGCACGTCCTTCTTGGGCTGGAAGGGATAGAGGGTGTCCGTGGCGAGGACCTTGCCGGTGGCGTCGATCACGGCGGCCTTCACACCGGTGCGGATGCCCGGGTCGAGGCCGAGCGTCGGCCGCGC
The DNA here is from genome assembly GCF_900172345.1 of Limimaricola soesokkakensis. GTDB lineage: Bacteria > Pseudomonadota > Alphaproteobacteria > Rhodobacterales > Rhodobacteraceae > Limimaricola > Limimaricola soesokkakensis. Next base: position 113,494 of record NZ_FWFY01000004.1, on the reverse strand, counting down.
GCCCGCCGGGGCTGCCAGCAGCAGGTCCTTGAGGTTGCGCGCGAAGACGGAGATGGCCTCCTCATGCGCCCGGGCGCGCAGCTCGGCCACCAGCTCGGTCATCATCGTCGTCGAGAGCTTCACCCGCCAGGCCCAGCTCGCGACATCGCGCAGCCAGCGGTCGCCGGGGCCGTTGCCCGAGGGGTTCAGGCGCGCGGCGACCATGGCCTCGCAGCGCGGCTCGCCGACCTCCTTGTCGGGGCCGATGTCGAAGCGGATGACGCCCTCCTTCATGGCGCGCAGCAACGCCAGTGCACGGTGTGAGGGCATGCTCGACCATTTCTCGGAATGGTTGAAATAATCCGAGAACTTGGCCCCGGCCTCTTCCTGGCCGGAAACCACCTTGGCGGTAACGATGGCTTCCCGCCGGAGGTAGTTCCGCAGGTCGCCCAGCAGCTCGGCGGTCTCCGACAGCTCCTCGGTGAGGATGTCGCGGGCGCCGTTCAGTGCCTCCTTCACATCCGGCACCGCCTCGCTCAGATAGGCTTTCGCGAGCGTTTCCGGATCGCGGGTCCGGTCCGCCATGATCGCGTCGCGCAGGGGCTCGAGCCCGTTTTCGCGGGCGATCATTGCTTTGGTGCGGCGCTTGGGCTTGAAGGGCAGGTAGATGTCCTCGAGCTGGGTCTTGGTCTCGGCGGCGCCGATCGCGCGGGACAGCGCGTCGGTGAGCTTGTCCTGCTCGCGGATCGACTTGAGGATCGCGTCGCGTCGGTCGTCGAGCTCGCGCAGATAGCCGAGCCGCTCGGCCAGCAGGCGCAGCTGCGCGTCGTCGAGCCCGCCCGTGGCCTCCTTGCGGTAGCGCGCGATGAAGGGGACGGTCGCCCCTTCGTCGAGCAGCTTGATCGCGGCCGCGACCTGGGTCGCATTCGCCCCGATGTCCTGGCCGATGGTCCGGTTGATACGGGTGGCGCGATCCATGTCAGTCCTTTCTTCCCCTGCGGGGACCCTCATACGCCTGCAGGCCGAGCGGCAAAAGGGTGACTGCCGCGTCCGGCCTGACGAAGTCGGGGTTTGGGCGATGACACGCCGGAAACGCCGAAGTCGGGCAAAACCGGCCGGCGTCCCGGCCGATTTCCCGGCCGAGGGACAGGACCGATCGTTTGGATTAGACGGTGAGCAGCTTTCGATACATCTCGATCAGGAACGCCTCGGCATCCGCGAAACGGTCCTTGGCCTTTTCCGGCGCGATCTCCTCGATCTGGACGTCGAAATCGGCGTAGTGCTGGGTCGTGGCCCAGATCGAGTAGAGCAGGTGATGCGGATCGACGGGCGCGATGCGGCCCGTTTGGATCCAGTCTTCCAGCACCGCGATCTTGGCGTTGTAGAGCTCCTTCAGCGGACCGAAGATCTCGCTCTTGGACTGCGGCAGCCCGCTCAGGATCTCATTGGCGAAGAACTTGCTTTCCTTGGGGAAGTTCTTGGAGATGTCGAGCTTGCGCCGGATGTACTGGCAGATCTCCTCGACCGGCTCGCCATGCGGGCTGAGCATGTTCAGGGGCGCCATCCACAGCTGTAGCGTGCGGGCCAGAAGCTCCCGGCGGATCGCGTCCTTGCTTTCGAAGTAGTAGAGCAGGTTCGGCGTGGTCAGCCCGGCGGTCTTGGCGATCAGGTTGATCGAGGCACCGGAGGAGCCGTGCTGCGCGAAGACCTCGAGCGCGGCGCCGAGGATCTGTTCGGTGTTCTTGCGCTGGATCCGGGTCTTGGGCTTCGTGCCTGCCATGCGTGCCATGAGCCGTCCAGCCCCTCGTATAGGTCGATCCGCACGCCCTATCGCACAACTGGAATGGCGAGGCCAGCGGGGCGGACCGTTCCGGCGGGCAGGGTGGGCTGCCCGCCGGTCGGCGTCTCTAAGGCGCGATGCGCTCCTTAGGAGACGGCCTTCAACTTGGTGACGTTGTCCGCCTTCTCGCGGAAGGCCGGGATCACCGTGTCGCCGTAATCGGCGATGATCTTCTCCTCGTCGCCGCTGTCGAGATAGATGTTGAACTGCGTGGTCCCGGCTTCCTCAAGCTCGCGGATCTTGGCGATGTGCTCTTCGGGGGTGCCAAGCACGCAGAAGCTCTTGATGATGTCCTCGGTGATGAAGTCGAGATACGGGTTATCGCTCTGGCCGTGCTTGGAGTAGTCGTAGCCTTTGCGGTTCTCGATGTAGGACGTGAGCGAGGAGGGCACCTGGTCGCTGTCGGCACCGTATTTCTCGACGATGTCGGCGACGTGGTTGCCGACCATGGCGGGGAACCACTTCACCTTCTCGATCGCCTCGTCGATCGGCCCGGTATGGGCCGGCGCGGCGGCCATCACCTTGTAGTTCGACATGTCGAGCCCGGCCTCGGTGCCGGCGTTCTTGGCCTGATCGGCCAGCCACTTCACGATCTTCGGCTCCGCGATCTGCAACACCACGCCGTCACCGACACGGCCGGCCGAAGCCAGCGCCTTGGGGCCGTAGGCGCCGATCCAGACGGGAAGCTCATAGCCGTCGGCCCAGGGGAACTTTACCGGCTCGGGGCATTCGCCGTACTGCACTTCCTCGCCGCGGATCAGCGCCTTCACCACATGGGTGAACTCCTCCAGACGCTTGAGCGTCGACGGCTTCTTGCCCATCACGCGCACCGCGCTGTCGCCGCGGCCGAGACCGATGTCGAAGCGGCCGCCGGACTGCTTGGCGAGCGATCCGAACAGTGAGGCCGCGACCGACCACTCGCGCGAGTTCGGGTTGGTCACCAGCGGGCCGAAGCGCATCTTGGTGGTGTGCTCCATGCACATCGCCATGGCGACGAAGCTCTCGCGCCACAGGATGTGGCTGTCGTAGAACCAGCAATAGTCGAAGCCTGCGTTTTCGGCCTGGCGGACCAGCGCGCGGGCGCGTTCGGGTTCGACGAAGCCCTTGAAGCAGATGCCGAATTCCATGTGATTTTTCCTCCCTAGAAAATCGATGGTCTTTTGTTCGTTCAGTGATCGGGCGGGCAGATGCGGATGCCCGCATGGCTGAAGGGCACCGCTTTCGAGATGTTCAGCCGGATCAGGATCGGGGTGATTGCCTCGATGCAGCGCGCCGATTGCGCGTCGCCCGCGTTGTAGGCCTCGACGCCGAGCTTGCGCACCAGCTCGATCACCTTCTTGCGGGCATCAAGGCTGTTGCCGCAGACGAGTATGTCGCAGTTGATCGACTGGTCGAGCGCCTTCAGCGTCACCGCCGAGACGTTGTGCAGCGCGCCGATCACCGGGATGTCGGGGCCCAAAAGCGCCTGCGCGGCCTCGGTGGCCGAGCCCTCGGGCGGCATGTCGACCTTCTTGGGGTCGCCCTCGGCGAGCGGCACCACGATGTCGACGAGGATTTTGCCGGCGAGGGCGGGCTTGAGTGCTTCAAGTGTGGCGTTGTGGGCCGAGAAGGGGACGGCGAGGATCACCATCTCTTCGGCGGCCTTGGTCGCGCCCTCGTTGTCGAGGCCGCGGATCTTTGCAGCACTGCCGGGCAGTTGCGCCTGCAGTTCCTCGGCGATGGCGGCGGCGCGCACGCCGTCGCGGCCGCCGAGCACCACCTCGACGCCGGCGCGCGCAAAGCGCAGCGCGAGGCCCTGTCCCTGCGGTCCCGTGCCGCCAATGATCGCGATTGTCATCTGAACATGTCCTCTTGTTTCTTGCGTAGAATGTCGGCACCGCGGCTCTCGGCAGGCGTCCAGTCGAGCCCGCGCAGCAGCACCGCCGGGGTCTTGCCGTCCTTGCGCACCACCAGCCCCGAGGCGGCGGCGATCTCGTCGGCGAGCGCCGGTTCGGTGACCTGCAAAGGGCGGCCCCAGGCGTCGGTGTTGCCCTGCTCGCGGATCGTCGCGGGCACCTTTGAAAGGCCGATCGCGACGTTGACCTGTCCCAGCCGCCAGGGCCGGCCGAAGGTGTCGGTCATGACCACCCCGATCTCGGCGCCGAAGCGCGCATGGAGCGCCTCGCGCAGCGTGGCACAGCTCGCATCCGGATCGGGCGGCAGCACCATCACCGCGCTTTCTTCACCGAAATTCGATTCATCGACCGCCGCGTTGGCCGAAATGAAGCCGAGCCGATGCTCGCAGATCATCGTGCCCTCATTCTGATCGGGGCGGCGGAAGGAGCGGACCACGCGGGTGCTTTCGCGCAGCACCACCTCGACCTTGCGGGCGTCCTTGTTGAGCTCCTCGGCGTAGCGAAGCGCCTCCTCGGAAGGCATCACCGTGTCGAGCGGGATGATGCAGCCTTCGGCCTTGGAGAAGATCTTCTGCGCGACGCAGAGGATGTCGCCATGGCGCAGGCCGAGATCGGCGGCGTCGAGCCGGTCGCCGATAATCGCGGCGAGATCGTCGCCCTCGCAGATGTCGGGGATGCCGGGGATGGCGGTCAGCGAGACGGAAAGGCTCATTGCGCATGCTCCTGGCGCGTGCACCGCAAATGGCCGGCGGGCAGGTGATGCAGGTCTTCGACGGTGTCAATGTCGATGCGAAGGCTGCCCAGCGGCATCATTACCGGGGTCAGCCCGGCGGCCTCGGCGGCGCGGCGGTGCCGGATCGTCGATTTCGCGCCATAGGCAAAGGCGAAGGGACAGGGCAGCGGCACCAGCAGCGCGTTGGTGCCCAGATCCTTGGCCGGGCAGATCACGGCCGTCCCGGCATCCAGCGGATGGGCGAGCAACAGCGCCAGTTCGGCAGGATCGGGAGCGGCGAGATCGCCGGGCAACACGCAGAGCGCCTCGTAGCCCTGGTCCGTGGCCCAATCCGCTGCGGCCTCGACCGCCGGGGACAGCGAGGGCGCCCCGGCGTCATCGATCACGTTGAGCCCGAGGCTCTCGGCCACGCCGCAAATGGCCGGGCTGCCGGTGACGACGGCCAGATCGATCCGGGTCGCGCATCCTGTCACCGCTTCGCGCAGCCGCGTCACCGTGGCCCGGAACAGGGTCAGGGCCAGATCACCGCGCTGTTCGGGCGAGAGGGCGAGGCCGAGCCGGGTCTTGGCGTCGCGCGGATCCTTCATCGGGATCGCGACGAGCCGCTTGGCGGTGCCGCTCATGCCACCGCCTCCACCGGGGCGAAGGCGAGATCGAGGATCTCGCGCGCCAGCCGCGCCTTGTCTGCTTGAGTCTTCATCAGGATGTCGCTGCAATGCGGGGCAGGGCCCGCGGCGGCGATCTCGGCCCCCAGCGCGGCATCGGCATGATCGATGACCAGCCTGTCGGCCAGCCCGCTGTAGCGCTGCGCGACGCCGAGCGCGTCGGCCCGCAGCCCCAGCGCCGCCATCATGCGGTCGGCCGGGCCCTTGACCACGCGACCATCGATGAAGGGGCTGACCGCGATCTTCGGCGCGGTGGCGGCGCGCAGCGCCTGGCCGATGCCGGGAATGCCGAGGATCGGCGCGATGCTCACCAAAGGGTTCGAGGGCGCGATGACGATCAGGTCGGCCCCGGCGATGGCGGCTAGCGCCTCTGGCGTCGGGCGGGCCATGTCCATGCCGGAAAAGGCGATTTCGCGGATCTCCGGGGCGCAGCGCTCGCGCACGAAATATTCCTGGAAGCTGAGCCAGCGGCCATCGGTGGTGCGCAGCCGGGTCTGCACCACGTCGTCGGTGGGCAGCAGGATATCCGGTTCCACGCCGAAGGCGCGGGCCACGTCACGGGCGATGTCGGAGGGCCGATCGCCCTTTGCGCGCCGCATCGTGCGGTGGATGTGCAGGCCAAAATCGCGGTCGCCGAGCGACATCCAGGTCTCGGCGCCCAAAAGGTTCAGCGTCTGAAGCGCCCGGTGCCCCTCATCGGCCACGCCCCAGCCCTGGCTGCGGTCGATCATGCCCGCGAGGCTGTAGGTCAGCGTGTCGATGTCTGGCGAGACCCACAGCCCGTGGAAGCTCTCGTCATCGGCGACGTTGCCGATCACCGACAGCGCCACGTCGTCATGTGCGGCGAGCCCCTCGGCCATCTTGGCGCCGCCGACGCCACCGGCCAGCAGGCAGACCTTGCGCCGGCTCATTGCGCGGCCTCCGCCCGGGCAGGGCGCTCGGGGAACATCTCGAGGAAGGCCAGCGGGTCGCGACCCTTGCGGTCCACCAGCGGCGCCAGCTCCTCGGGGTCGTGATGCTCGAACACCTCGCGCGTCTCGTAGATGGTGTTGCGGCGCACCGGCACGCGGCCCGCGGCCCGGATCATCCGCACCAGTTCCCGCGCGGTGATCTCCTGCCCGTGGTTCGATCCGGCGGCGCGCGAGATGCTCTCGTTCATCAGCGTGCCGCCCAGATCGTTGACCCCGCGCGACAGCATCTGCTGCGCCCGCGCCGCGCCGAGCTTGGTCCAGCTCACCTGGATGTTGTCGATCCAGCCATGCAGCATGATCCGCGACACCGCGTGCATCAGGTCGACCTCGCGCGCCGTCGGGCCGGGGCGCACCTTGTCGGGGTTCTGGGCGTAGAGGGGCGAATCGGTGTGCACGAAGGAGAGCGGCACCAGCTCGGTGAAACCGCCGGTGTCCTTCTGGATGTCGCGCAGGAGGGCGATATGCGCGGCCCAGTGTTCGGGCGCGTCGACATGGCCGTACATGATGGTGGCGGTGGTCGGGATGCCGACCTCATGCGCGGTGCGGATGATCTCGACCCAGCGCTCGGCCGAGAGCTTGTTGGTGGTGAGCTGCATCCGGACCTCGGTGTCGAGGATCTCGGCCGCCGTGCCGGGCATCGAATCGAGACCGGCTTCCTTCAGATCGGCCAGGAAATCGCGGTAGGACATCTTGGTCTTGGAGGCGCCGTACCAGATCTCGAAGGGCGAGAAGGCATGGATGTGCATCCCGGGCAGCGCCGTCTTGATGGCGCGGATGATCTCCCGGTAATAGGTGCCTTCCATCTTCGGATGCAGCCCGCCCTGAATGCAGACCTCGGTCGCGCCGCGGTCCCAGGCCTGCTGCGCGCGCTCCACGATCTGCGCGGGCTCGAGCCACTCGGCGGATTTGTCCTCGGCCCGCTTGGCGAAGCCGCAGAACTTGCAGCCCATGTAGCAGATGTTAGTGAAGTTGATGTTGCGGTTCACCACGAAGCTGACCCGGTCGCCATTGGCGCGGCGGCGCAGCGTGTCGGCGGTGCGGTAGACGGCGTCGATATCCGCTCCTTGGGCCCGGAACAGGGCCACGCCCTCATCCGTGCTCACCTCGCCGCCCGAAAGCGCCTTTTCGAGGATCGCGCGGATCGGGTCGGATGCGCCACCCACGGCGGCGGGATCGCAGGCGAACTGCCGGGTCGTCGACTGGTAGGTCATGCTGTCTCTCCGATATGCCGCTGCTCGCGCGCCAGCCCTTCGCCCCCGGCCATGCCGAGCGCACGGGCTCGCACGGAGGCGTTGATGAAGCCCAAATCCTCGGTGAGGTATCTCGGGTAGACGGTGAGCCTTTCGCGCAGCTCGAACCCGGCTTCTTCGCAGGACCGCGCGAGGCTGCGGATCTCGGGCCATTCGTGTTGCGGGTTAATGAAATCGATGGTGACGGGCGAGATGCCACCCCAATCGTTGATGCCCGCGTCGAGATAGGCGATGTGCCGCGCGCTCAGGTTCGGCGGCGCCTGCAGGCTTATCTCCGGCGCGAGGATGATCCGCGCCGCTGCGATGGTGCGCAGCATGTCCTCGAGCCCGGGCTCGGGGTGATCGGCCATTTCGATGTCGGGCTTGCGCTGGAAGTTCTGGATGATGACCTCCTGCACGTGGCCATGGCGCGCATGGGCGGCGTTGATCGCCTCCAGCGCCTCGATCCGCTCCGCCCAGGTTTCGCCGATGCCGATCAGCAGCCCGGTGGTGAAGGGCACGCGCTTCTGGCCGGCGCGCTCCAGCGTGCGCAGCCGCTGCAGCGGCGTCTTGTCGGGGCAGGCGAAATGCGGCTGGCCCTTGCGGGTCAGGCGGCGGCTGACGGTTTCGAGCATCATGCCCATCGAGGCCGAGACCGGCTTGAGCGTGTCGATCTCGTCGTCGGTCAGCGTGCCGGCGTTGACATGCGGCAGCAGGCTGGTCTCGCGCAGAACCAGCGCGCACATGTCGCGCAGATAGTCGGTCAGCTTCGAATAACCCAGCCGTTCCAGCCCCTTGCGCGCCGCCTCATAGCGCAGCTCCGGTTTTTCTCCGAGGCTGAACAGCAGCTCCTTGCAGCCCTCGCGCTCGCCACGCAGCGCCTCGGCCAGCACCTGTTCGGGCGTCATGATCCGCGCCTCGGGCGAAGAGGGATGCTTGACGAAGGTGCAGTAGCCGCAGGTGTCGCGGCACATGTTGGTCAGCGGCACGAAGGCCTTGCGCGAATAGGTGATCCTGCGGCCCCAGGCCGCGTCGCGGATCTGGCGGGCGCTGGCCATCAGGGCATCGAGATCCCCGTTTTCGGCAAGCGGCGCGCCGGTGCTGGGCAAGTGGCTGGTCATGATCTCCTCCTGCCCTCAAGGCTGAGCGATCTCGACGCGACTTGTCAAAACTATTTTTAGCATCAGGTCAAAAAACAGCTCATTGTCAGTTTATATCGTTTAGATTCATTAAGATAACCTGCAGAACCATTTCTTCATGATCAAAATAATTGACTACTAGATAAAACTACGCGGATAGTCGGGGAAAGCTTCACTCGGCGCTTGGGAGGGCGCCGTGGGGCAATGGGAGGACAGTATCGTGAGGATTGGAGCGCCACGCGAAGTGGCCGCCGGCGAGGCGCGGGTATCGATGACGCCTGCGTCGGCGCGGGATCTGCGGAAGCTGGGGCATGCGTGCCTGATCGAGGCGGGGGCGGGTCTGGCGGCGGGGTTCACCGACGCGGCCTATGAAGAGGCGGGGGTCACCGTGGTGCCGGACGCCGCGACGCTCTGGGCCGAGGCGGAGATTGTCACCAAGGTGCGGCCGCCGCTGGACGAAGAGCTCGGGCGGCTGCGCGAGGGCCAGACGCTGATCTCGTTCTTCTACCCGGGCCAGAACGCCGAAGGCTTGGGCCGGGCGCGCGACGCCGGCGCCACGGTGATCGCGATGGACATGGTGCCGCGGATCTCCCGCGCCCAGAAGATGGACGCGCTCAGCTCGATGGCCAACATCGCGGGCTACCGCGCGGTGATCGAGGCGGGCAGCAATTTCGGCCGCTTCTTCACCGGCCAGGTGACCGCCGCCGGCAAGGTGCCGCCCGCGCGGGTGCTGGTGATCGGCGCCGGCGTCGCCGGCCTCGCGGCGATCGGCACCGCGACCTCGCTGGGTGCGGTGACGCTCGCGTTCGACGTGCGCCCCGAGGTGGCCGAGCAGATCGAGAGCATGGGCGCCGAGTTCGTCTATCTCGACTTCGAGGACAGCCAGGACAGCGCGGCGACGGGGGGCTACGCCGCCCCCTCCAGCCCGGAGTTCCGGGAGAAGCAGCTCGCCAAGTTCCGCGAGCTGGCCCCCGGGATCGACATCGTCATCTCCACCGCCCTCATTCCGGGCCGCGACGCGCCGGTGCTGTGGACCCGCGACATGGTCGAGGCGATGAAGCCCGGCTCGGTGATCGTCGATCTCGCCGCCGAGCGCGGCGGCAACTGCGAGCTGACGGTGCCGGAGGAGAAGTTCGTCACCGAGAACGGCGTGACGATCATCGGCTACACCGATTTCCCCAGCCGCATGGCGGCGCAGGCCTCGACGCTCTACGCCACCAACATCCGCCACATGATGGCCGATCTGACGCCGAACAAGGACGGCGTCGTCAACCATAACATGGAGGACGACGTGATCCGCGGCGCCACCGCGACGCATCGCGGCGAGATCACCTACCCGCCGCCGAAGCCCAAGACCGCCGCCATCGCCGCCGCGCCCAAGAAGGAGAAGGCGCGCGAGCTGACGGTCGAGGAAAAGCGCGGACAGGAGATCGCGGCCTTCAAGAAGCAGACCAAGGACCAGATCGGCCTGCTGGCCGCGGGGGCGCTGGTGATGCTGCTCATTGGCGCGGTCGCGCCCGAGAGCTTCATGAGCCACTTCATCGTCTTCGCGCTGGCCTGCTTCGTCGGCTTCCAGGTGATCTGGGGGGTCAGCCACTCGCTGCACACGCCCTTGATGGCGGTGACCAACGCGATCTCCGGCATCGTGATCCTCGGCGCGCTGCTGCAGATCGGCTCGGGCAACTGGCTGGTGGTGTTTCTGTCGTTCATCGCGGTGCTGATCGCCTCGATCAACATCGTCGGCGGTTTCCTGGTCACGCGCCGGATGCTCGCCATGTTCCGCAAGTCGTAAGGGGGCCGGATCATGAGCATCGGCATCGTTTCCGCCGCCTATATCGTCGCGGCCATCCTGTTCATCCTGTCGCTCGGGGGGCTGTCGAACCAGGAAAGCGCCAAGCGCGCGGTCTGGTACGGCATCGCCGGCATGGCGGTGGCGGTCTTCGTCACCGTGTTCGGCCCCGGCGTGCACAACCTGTTTCTCATCCTCGTCGCGATCGCGGCGGGCGGCTTCGCCGGCTGGATCGTCGCCGGCCGGGTGCAGATGACCGAGATGCCGCAGCTGGTCGCCGCGCTGCACAGCTTCGTCGGCCTGGCGGCGGTGTTCATCGGCCTGAACGCCGACATCATGCTGCACGACGTCAACGCGCTGCTGGCCAGCCACGGCCTCGACCGCGCCGCGCTGGCGCTCTTGGACCCGACCGAACTCGCGCAGGCGGGCGGCGGCTTCTTCGGCGAGCTCACCGGCTTCGGCAAGAAGCTGGCGCTGAAGGACGCGGCCGAGATCGGCATCCTCAAGACCGAGGTGTTCCTCGGCATCTTCATCGGCGCGGTGACCTTCACCGGTTCGGTGGTGGCCTTTGGCAAGCTCGCCGGCCGCGTCGACGGCAAGCCGAAGAAGCTGCCGGGCGGCCACATGCTCAACGCCGCGGCGCTGGCGCTGTGCCTGGCGCTGGGGCTTCTCTACCTCACCGGCGCCGGCATCTGGACCATGGTGCTGGTGACGCTGATCGCGGGCTTCATCGGCTGGCACCTGATCATGGGCATCGGCGGCGCCGACATGCCGGTGGTGGTGTCGATGCTGAACTCCTATTCGGGCTGGGCCGCCGCGGCGATCGGCTTCACGCTGGGCAACGACCTGCTGATCGTCACCGGCGCGCTCGTGGGCTCCTCGGGTGCGATCCTGAGCTACATCATGTGCAAGGCGATGAACCGCAAGTTCGTCTCGGTGATCCTCGGCGGCTTCGGCGGCACCTCGGGCCCGGCGATGGCGGTCGAGGGCGAGCAGATCGCGATCGACGCCGACGGCGTGGCGCAGGCGCTGGAGGACGCCGACAGCGTGGTGATCATCCCCGGCTACGGCATGGCGGTGGCGCAGGCGCAGCAGTCGGTCTCCGAGCTGACCCGCAGGCTCCGGGCGCAGGGCAAGACCGTGCGCTTCGCGATCCACCCGGTGGCGGGGCGTCTGCCCGGCCACATGAACGTGCTGCTCGCGGAGGCCCGGGTGCCCTACGACATCGTGCTGGAGATGGACGAGATCAACGACGACTTCCCCGAGACGGACGTCGCCATCGTCATCGGCTCGAACGACATCGTGAACCCCGCCGCCCAGGACGACCCCAACAGCCCGATCGCCGGCATGCCGGTGCTCGAGGTCTGGAAGGCCAAGCAGGTTTTCGTCTCCAAGCGCGGCCAGGGCACCGGCTATTCCGGCATCGAAAACCCCCTCTTCTTCAAGGACAACACACGCATGTTCTACGGCGATGCCAAGAAATCGCTGGATGAATTGCTGGCCCGCTCGGCCGCCTGAGGCCACCGTTCAAGGAAATGACGAGATGAACGCAGAGACCAAGATCCGCAACGACCTTAGCGCCTACTGGATGCCCTTCACTGCCAACCGGCAGTTCAAGGACAACCCGCGCATGATCGCCAGTGCCGAGGGGATGTACTACACCACCACCGACGGGCGGAAAGTCATGGACGGCACCGCCGGTCTGTGGTGCGTCAACGCCGGTCACCGCGCACCGCGCATCACCGAAGCCGTGCAGCGCCAAGTCGAGGAGCTGGACTACGCGCCCGCCTTCCAGATGGGCCACCCCAAGGCCTTCGAACTGGCCTCGCGCCTCGCCGATCTGGCACCGGGCAAGCTCAAACACGTCTTCTTCACCAATTCCGGCTCGGAATCGGTGGAGACCGCGCTGAAGATCGCGCTGGCCTATCACAAAGCGCGGGGCGAGGCGGGGCGCACCCGGCTGATCGGCCGCGAGAAGGGCTATCACGGCGTCAATTTCGGCGGCATCTCGGTCGGCGGGTTGGTCAACAACCGCCGCGCCTTCGGCACGCTGCTGGGCGGCGTCGATCATCTGCCGCACACCCATGACATCGCCCGCAACGGCTTTACCAAGGGCCAGCCCGAGCATGGCGCAGAGCTCGCCGACGAGCTGGAGCGGATGGTCGCGCTGCACGGCGCCGAAACCATCGCCGCGGTGATCGTCGAGCCGATGGCAGGCTCGGCCGGGGTGATCCTGCCGCCCCAGGGATATCTGCAGAAGCTGCGGGAGATCACCCGCAAGCACGGCATCCTTTTGATTTTCGACGAGGTGATCACCGCCTATGGCCGGCTCGGCCGCGCCTTCGGTGCGGATTACTACGGCGTCGAGCCGGACATGATCACCACCGCCAAGGGCCTGACCAACGGCGTCATCCCGATGGGCGCGGTGCTGGCCGGCGAAGAGATCCACAACGCCTTCATGACCGGCCCCGATCACATGATCGAGCTGTTCCACGGCTATACCTATTCGGGCAACCCGGTGGCCTGCGCCGCGGCGCTCGCCGCGCTCGACACCTACCGCGAGGAGGAACTGTTCGAGCGCGCCGCCTCGCTCGAGGACTACTGGGCCGATGCGCTGTTCAGCCTGAAGGACAAGCCCGGCGTGATCGACATCCGCGCCGTCGGCCTCGTTGGTGCGGTCGAGCTGGAGCCCTTTGCCGATACGCCCACCAAGCGGGCCTTCGACACCTATCTGCGCGCCTGGGACAAGGGCGTGCACCTGCGCACCACCGGCGACACCATCGCCATGTCGCCGCCGCTGATCATCGAGAAATCCGAGATCGACCAGCTGGTCGGCACGCTCGGCGAGGCGCTCGACGCCTGATCATGGCCGGTGCGCGGCGGCCGGGAGGGCCGCCGCGCACCGGTCCGTAACGGGAGGACCTATGAAAGACATCCAGACCAACACCCGGATCGACGGGGCCCGGCTGTGGGACTCGCTGATGGAGATGGCCAAGGTCGGCCCCGGCCTGCGCGGCGGCAACAACCGCCAGACCCTGACCGATGCCGACCGCGAGGGGCGGGACCTGTTCAAGCGCTGGTGCGAGGAGGCCGGCATGAGCGTCGGCGTCGACAGCATGGGCAACATGTTCGCCCGGCTCGAAGGGGCCGAGCCCGATCTCGACCCGGTGATGATGGGCAGCCATCTCGACACCCAGCCCACGGGCGGCAAGTATGACGGCGTGCTGGGCGTGCTGGCGGGGCTCGAGGTGGTGCGTTCGATCCGCGACCAGGGCATCACCCCGCGCCGCCCGATCGTCGTGGTCAACTGGACCAACGAGGAGGGCACCCGCTTCGCCCCCGCCATGCTGTCGAGCGGCGTCTTCGCGGGCGTCCACACGCAGGACTGGGCCTATGCGCGTGAGGATGCGGAGGGCAAGCGCTTCGGCGACGAACTTGCCCGCATCGGCTATGTCGGCGAGGAGCCGGTGGGCCAGCGAAAGATGCATGCGATGTTCGAGCTGCATATCGAGCAGGGCCCGATCCTCGAGGCCGAGGGCAAGGATATCGGCGTCGTCACCCACGGGCAGGGGTTGAGCTGGACCCAGGTGACCGTCACCGGCAAGGAGAGCCACACCGGCTCCACCCCGATGCCGATGCGCCGCAACGCAGGCCTCGGCATGGCGCGCATCCTCGAAAAGGTCGACGAGATCGCCTGGAGCCACAAGCCACACGCGGTGGGGGCGGCCGGTCATATCGAGGTCTTCCCAAACTCGCGCAACGTGATCCCCGGCAAGGCCGTGTTCACCGTCGATTTCCGTTCGCCCGAGCTGGCGGTGATCGAGGACATGGAGGCGCGGCTGCGCGCCGAAGGCCAGAAGATCGCCGACGAGATGGAGCTGGAGATCGCCTTCGAGAAGGTCGGCGGCTTCGATCCCGTGCCCTTCGACGAGGGATGTGTCGAGGCGGTGCGCCGCGCCGCCGAGAAGCTGGGCTACAGCCACCGCGAGATCATCTCGGGCGCGGGCCACGACGCCTGCTGGATCGCGCGCGTGGCGCCGACGGCGATGATCATGTGCCCCTGCGTCGATGGTCTGAGTCACAACGAGGACGAAGAGATCAGCCGCGAATGGGCTGCCGCCGGCTGCGACGTGCTGCTGCACGCCGTCCTGGAAACCGCCGAAATCGTGGAGTGAGGAGATGAGCATGAGAACCGTGATCAAGGGCGGCACCATCGTCGCCGCCGACCGCAGCTACGCCGCCGACATCGCCATCGAGGGCGAGAAGATCGTGCAGATCGGCGCCGACCTGTCTGGCGACAAGGTGCTCGACGCTACCGGCTGCTACGTGATGCCAGGCGGGATCGACCCACATGTGCATCTGAAGATGCCCTTCATGGGCACCCATTCTGCCGATGACTTCGAGAGTGGCACCCGCGCGGGCCTCGCCGGGGGTACCACCATGGTGGTCGATTTCTGCCTGCCCAGCCCGGGCCAGTCGCTGATCGAGGCGCTGGAGGGCTGGCACGCCAAATCGCAGCGCGCCTGCGGCGACTACTCCTTCCACATGGCGGTGACCTGGTGGAGCGAGCAAGTGTTCGAGGAGATGCAGCAGGTCGTCGATCTCGGCATCAACTCCTTCAAGCACTTCATGGCCTACAAGGGCGCGCTGATGGTCGATGATGACGAGCTGTTCGACAGCTTCCAGCGCTGCGCCGCGATCGGCGCGCTGCCGATGGTGCATGCCGAGAACGGCGACGTGGTCGCGACCATGCAGCAGAAGCTCCTGGCGCAGGGCATCCGTGGCCCCGAGGGCCACGCCATGTCGCGCCCGCCCGAGGTCGAGGGCGAGGCCACCAACCGCGCGATCATGATCGCCGACATGGCGGGCGTGCCGCTCTATGTGGTCCACACCTCCTGCGAGCAGGCGCATGAGGCGATCCGCCGGGCGCGCCAGAAGGGCATGCGGGTCTATGGCGAGCCGCTGATCCAGCACCTCGTGCTCGACGACAGCGAGTATCGCAACCCCGACTGGGACCACGCCGCCCAGCGCGTGATGTCGCCGCCCTTCCGTGACAAGTCGAACCAGGACAGCCTTTGGGCCGGCCTTCAGGCAGGTTCGTTGCAGGTGGTGGCCACCGATCACTGCGCCTTCACCATCGACCAGAAGCGCACCGGCATCGACGATTTCACCAAGATCCCGAACGGCACCGGCGGGCTGGAGGACCGGATGCCGGTGCTCTGGACCGAAGGGGTGAACACCGGACGTCTGACCAAGAACGAGTTCGTCGCCGTCACCTCGACCAACATCGCCAAGATCCTCAACATCTATCCGCAGAAGGGCGCGATCCTCGAAGGCTCGGACGCCGACATCGTGGTGTGGGACCCGAAGAAGTCGAAGGTGATCTCGCCGGAGACCCAGCAGTCGGTGGTCGAGTACAACGTTTTCGCGGGCCGCGAGGTCACCGGCCTGCCGCGATACACGCTGAGCCGCGGCACGCTCGCGGTCGATGATGGCCGTGTCTGCGCCACGCCCGGCCATGGCCGCTTCGTCAAGCGCCCCGCCTTCCCGGAGGTGAACAAGGCGCTGTCGAAGTGGAAGGAGGTGACGGCGCCGCGCAAGGTCGAGCGCAAGCCCGAGAACATGCCGGCCTGCGTCTGAGATGAAATGCCCCCGGGACCTTCGGGGGCATTTTCTTTAGCGCCCGGGGAAGAGAAAAAGAGGGCGCCCAAGACCAATAACAGGGAGAGGACAAGACATGACGGACATGACTGCGGGAATCCCCGCGGCGGAAGGCGGGGCGCGCGCGCCCCTCGACGCCGCCGGGATGGATCCGAGGCTCTACAACGAGGACCAGCTGCCGACCACGGCGGCCGAGCGCACATGGGACTGGCTCGCCATCGCCGCGCTCTGGGTCGGCATGGTGGTCTGCATTCCGACCTACCTGCTGGCCTCCTACCTGATCAATTCCGGCATGAGCTGGGATCAGGCGGTGCTGACCATCCTCGCGGCCAATGCGATCGTGCTGATCCCGATGGTCCTTCTGGGCCATGCGGGCACGAAATACGGCATCCCGTTCCCGGTGCTTCTGCGCTCCTCCTTCGGACCGTCGGGCGCCAAGATCCCGGCGGTGGCGCGGGGTATCGTCGCCTGTGGCTGGTTCGGCATCCAGACCTGGGTCGGCGGCTCGGCAATCTTTGTGATCCTCAACACGCTCACCGGCGGCGCGCTGGCGGGTGAGGCGCTGCCCGTGCTCGGCATCAGCCTCGCGGAGTTCGTCTGCTTCCTCGCCTTCTGGGCGCTGCATCTCTACTTCATCAGAAACGGCACGGAGTCGATCCGCTGGCTCGAGACCTATGCCGCGCCGTTCCTGCTACTGATGGGCTTCGCGCTGCTGGCCTGGGCCTATTTCGCCGCTGGCGGCTTCGGCCCGATGCTCTCGACCCCGAGCGCCTTCGATCCCGGCCAGCCGCAGGAAGGCCAGTTCTGGGTGGTGTTCTGGCCGAGCCTGACCGGCATGATCGGTTTCTGGGCGACGCTGGCGCTCAACATCCCGGACTTCACCCGTCACGCCAAGAGCCAGAAGGACCAGTTCCTCGGCCAACTCGTGGGCCTGCCGATCCCGATGGCGCTGTTCGCCTTCATCGCCTCGGCTGTGACCTCGGCGACGATCGTGATCTATGGCGAGGCGATCTGGGATCCGATCCAGCTTGCCGAGCGGATGGGCGGCTTCTCGATCATCATCGCGCTGTTCGCGCTGATCGTGGCGACGCTGACCACCAACCTCGCGGCCAACGTGGTGGCGCCGGCGCACGGCTTCTCGAACCTCGCGCCGAGCAAGATCAACCTCAAGCGCGGTGGCTACATCACCGCGGGCATCGGCATCGCCATGTTCCCTTGGGTGCTGGTCAACCACATCGTCGGCTGGCTGATCGCCTATTCGGCGCTGCTGGGGCCGATCGCGGGCGTCATGCTGGCGGATTACTACCTGCTGCGGAAGACCAAGCTCGAGGTGAAGGACCTGTTCCGGATGGACGGCATCTATTCGGGCCGCAACGGCACCAACTGGGCCGGGGTCGGCGCGCTGGTGATCGGCATCCTGCCGAACCTGCCGGGCTTCCTCGCCGGTGTCGGCATCACCGCCGGCACCTCGGACTTCTTCGCCACGATCTACACCTATGCCTGGTTCGTCGGGCTGTTCGTGGCTGGCGCGGCCTACCTCGTGCTGTCGAAGATCCTCAACAAGTGACGCCATGCGCGTGACGGGCCGGGGCGGCAGGTGTCGCCCCGGCCTTTTCATGTCCGGAGACAGGAGAAGACGACATGCCCAAGGCCTACTGGATCGCCCATGTGACGGTCACCGACCCCGAGCCCTACAAACTTTACGCCGAAGGTGCGACGCAGGCGTTCCGCGAGCACGGTGCGCGGGTGCTGGCGCGCGGCGGCCGGATCGAGGCGCTGGAGGGCGAGAGCCATCCGCGCAACGTGGTGATCGAGTTCGACTCGATGGAGGCCGCGCTCGCCTGCTACAATTCCGACGCCTATCAGGCCGCCAAGCGCCACCGCGAAGGGGCGGGCATCGCCAACATCATGATCCTCGAGGGCGCGCCGGGCTGACCGGCGTCGGGCGCGGTCATTCCAGCCGGTAGGGCAGGTCCTGCCGCAAATCCGCGTCCACCTTCAGCCGCCCCTCGAGGGGCGGCACCGCGCGCTGGTGGCAGTTCGTGCGCTCGCAGATCCGGCAGGAGATGCCCACCGGCTCGAAGGCCTGGGCCGAAGCGAGGTCCATGTGGTCGGCATAGACCAGCTCGCGCGCATGTTTCACCTCGCAGCCCAACCCGATCGCAAAGCGCCGTACCGGCGCGCCCCAGGCCCCGCCGCCGCCGCTGATGTCGCGCGCCAGCGACAGGTAGCGCACCCCGTCGGGCGTCTCGGCCAGCTGGCGCAGCCAGCGCGTCGGCGTCTCGAAAGCCTGATGCACGTTCCATAAGGGGCAGGCGCCGCCATAGCGGGCGAATTGCAGCTGGGTGGCGGAGTGGCGCTTGGTCACCGTGCCCGCCTGATCGACCCGCACGAACCAGAAGGGCACGCCGCGCGCGCCGGGGCGCTGCAGGGTGGAGAGCCTGTGCGCCACCTGCTCGAGGCTGGCGCCGAACCGCTCGGCCAAGAGTTCGAGATCGTGGCGTGTCACCTGCGCCGCGTCGAGGAAGGCACCATAGGGCATCAGCGCCGCCCCCGCGAAATAGTTGGCCAATCCGATCCGGGCGATGTCACGCGCGGTGCCGATCTCGAAGCGGCCGAGATCGAGCGTGGCCTCGATCAGCTCCCGGTGCTCGATCAGGGCAAGCTGCACCAGAAGCTGGAACCGCCGGGTCGCGCGCGGCGCCCGGGACGACAGGGTGAGGCTGCGGTTCTCGGCGTCGAAGCGCCGCAGCGGCGCCTCGGCCACCTCGCGCAGCGTGATGCCGCGCGCTTCGAGCGCGCGCGCCGCCGCCTCGGGTGCGTCCTGCCCCTCGGTCGCAGCGCGGCGGGCGAATTGCTCGGCGGCGCGGTCGATCGCGTCGATGTAGTTGTCGCAGTAATGGAAGAAGTCGCGCACCTCCTCCCATGGCGAGGCGGTGGTGCCCGCCCGGCCCAGCGCCTCGTCGAAGGAGGCAAGGCGATCTTGGGTTCGGCGATAGGCGGCGTGCAGGTCGAGCAGGGCGCGCGCCACCGAGGGGGCGTTGGCAGCGACCATGCGCAGGTCCGAAAGCGGCGGCTGCACGCCGCTCAGCACCGGGTCGGCCAAGGCCTCGCGCATATCCGAGGCAAGGCGGATCTCCTCGCCGGAGGTCAACTCGGTTACGTCGAAACCGAATTCGCGCGCCAGCGCCAGCACCACGCCGGCCGAGACGGGGCGGTTGTTGTTCTCCATCTGGTTCAGATAGGGCAGCGACACCCCCAGCCTTTCGGCAAAGCGCTTCTGGGTCAGCCCGATCCGACCGCGCAGCTCACGCAGCTGGGTCCCGGCATAATGCTTCTGAACCGCCATCACGCCCCACTTTGCTGATTTGCATAAATCCTGCTCTGCATAATGCCGAATTTGCAAATTCGCGCAATCTCGCTGGGAGGAGGCGGGGCGTTTTTCCTATGGTGGCGCGCGAAGGAGAACGCCGATGCAAGAGATTTTGCGCGAGCTCGAAGAGCGCCGCGCCTCGGCCCGGATGGGCGGGGGAGAAAAGCGGATCGCGGCGCAGCACGCCAAGGGCAAGCTGACCGCGCGCGAGCGGATCGAGCTGCTGCTCGATGAGGGCAGCTTCGAGGAATACGACATGTTCGTGGCCCATCGCTGCACCGATTTCGGCATGCAGGAGAGCCGACCCGCGGGCGACGGCGTCGTCACCGGCTGGGGCACGGTGAACGGCCGGATGATCTATGTCTTCAGCCAGGACTTCACCGTGTTCGGTGGCTCGCTCTCTGAGACCCACGCCCAGAAGATCTGCAAGATCATGGACATGGCAATGCGCAATGGCGCGCCTGTCGTCGGCATCAACGACTCCGGCGGCGCCCGCATCCAGGAGGGCGTGGCATCGCTCGGCGGCTATGCCGAGGTGTTCCAGCGCAACGTGCTGGCCTCCGGCGTTGTGCCGCAGATCTCGCTGATCATGGGCCCTTGCGCCGGCGGCGCGGTCTATTCGCCCGCCATGACCGACTTCATCTACATGGTGAAGGACTCCTCTTACATGTTCGTCACCGGCCCCGACGTGGTGAAGACGGTGACCGGCGAGGTGGTCACCGCCGAGGAGTTGGGCGGCGCGCTGACGCACGCCCGCAAGTCGAGCGTCGCCGACGCGGCCTTCGAGAACGACGTCGAGGCGCTCCTAGAGGCGCGGCGGCTGATCGACTTTCTGCCGCTCAACAACCGCGAGAAGGCGCCCAAGCGTCCCTTCTTTGACGATCCCGCGCGCGAGGAGCCGAGCCTCGACAGTCTGATCCCCGCCAACCCGAACCAGCCCTACGACATGCGCGAGCTGGTCACCAAGATCGCGGACGAGGGCGACTTCCTCGAGATGCAGGCCGAGTTCGCCAAGAACATCCTCACTGGCTTCATCCGTCTCGAAGGCCAGACCGTCGGCGTCGTCGCCAACCAGCCGATGGTGCTTGCAGGCTGCCTCGACATCGACTCGAGCCGCAAGGCCGCGCGCTTCGTGCGGTTCTGCGACGCCTTCGAGATCCCGATCCTGACGCTCGTGGACGTGCCGGGCTTCCTGCCGGGCACGGGGCAGGAATATGGCGGCGTGATCAAGCACGGCGCGAAACTCCTCTTCGCCTATGGCGAGGCGACCGTGCCCAAGGTCACCGTCATCACCCGCAAGGCCTATGGCGGTGCCTATGACGTCATGGCGTCCAAGCACCTGCGCGGCGACGTGAACTATGCCTGGCCCACCGCGCAGATCGCGGTGATGGGGGCCAAGGGCGCGACCGAGATCCTGTACCGCTCCGAGCTGGGCGATCCGGACAAGATCGCCAAGCGCACCAAGGATTACGAAGACCGCTTCGCCAATCCCTTCGTCGCCGCCGAGCGCGGCTTCGTCGACGAGGTGATCATGCCGCGCGCCACCCGTCGCCGCACCGCTCGCGCCTTCGCCGCCCTGCGGAACAAGAGCCTCGAGAACCCGTGGAGGAAGCATGACAACATCCCGCTCTGAGGCACGCCCGCCGTTCCGCAGCCTGCTCGTCGCCAATCGCGGCGAGATCGCCTGCCGGGTGATCCGCTCCGCCCGCGCCATGGGGATCGAGACCATCGCGGTGCATTCGGTGGCCGACCGCGACGCGGTGCATGTGGCCATGGCCGACCGCGCGGTCGAGATCGGGCCTGCGCCCGCGGCGCAGTCCTATATCGCCATGGACCGCGTTCTCGACGCGATCGAGCAGACCGGCGCCGAGGCCGTGCATCCGGGCTACGGCTTTCTGTCGGAGAACCCGAAATTCGCCCGCGCGCTGGCCGAGCGGGGCGTGGTCTTCGTCGGCCCCCCGGCCGGCGCGATCGACAAGATGGGCGACAAGATCGCCTCAAAGAAGATCGCCGCCGAGGCGGGGGTCTCCACCGTGCCCGGCCATATGGGCCTGATCGAGGATGCCGATGAGGCGGTGCGGATCGCGCAGCAGATCGGCTACCCGGTGATGATTAAGGCCAGCGCCGGCGGCGGTGGCAAGGGCATGCGCATCGCGCATGACGACCAGGCGGCGCGCGAGGGCTTTGAGGCCTCCAAGCGCGAGGCGGCCAGCTCGTTCGGCGACGACCGGATCTTCATCGAGAAGTTCGTCGTGGGCCCCCGGCACATCGAGATCCAGGTGCTGGCCGACCGGCATGGCAACTGCGTCTATCTGGGCGAGCGCGAATGCTCGATCCAGCGCCGTAACCAGAAGGTCGTCGAAGAGGCCCCGTCGCCCTTCCTCGACCCCGAAACCCGGGCCGCGATGGGCGCGCAGGCCTGCGCGCTGGCGCAAGCGGTCGGCTACGAGAGCGCCGGCACGGTCGAGTTCATCGTCGATGCCGATCGCAACTTCTACTTCCTCGAGATGAACACGCGGCTGCAGGTCGAGCACCCGGTGACCGAGTTGATCACCGGCATCGATCTCGTCGAGCAGATGATCCGCGTGGCCGCGGGCGAGCCGCTGCCCTTCGTGCAGGACGACATCAAGCTCAATGGCTGGGCGATCGAGAGCCGGCTCTATGCCGAGGACCCGTATCGCGGCTTCCTGCCCTCGATCGGGCGGCTCACGCGCTACCGCCCGCCGCAGGAATTCGCGTCCCAAGCGGAGGTCGTGCGCAACGACACCGGCGTCGCCGAGGGCGGCGAGATCTCGATGCATTACGACCCGATGATCGCCAAGCTCTGCACATGGGCGCCCGACCGCGAGCGCGCCGTCGATGCCATGGAGCGCGCGCTCGACGGCTTCGAGCTGGAGGGCATCGGTCACAACCTGCCGTTCCTCTCGGCGGTGATGGCGCATCCGAAGTTCCGCTCGGGCGAGATCCATACCGGCTTCATCGCCGAGGAATGGCCCGAGGGTTTCTCGGGCGTCGATCTGCCGCGCGACACGCTGCGCCGGATCGCCGCCGCATGCGCCACGTTGCAGCGGATCGAGGAGATCCGTCGGGCCCGGATCTCTGGCCGGATCGATCACCACGAGCGCCGCGTCGGCGAGGCCTTCGTGGTGCAGGTTGCCGGCGAGAGCCACGCGGTGACGCTGAAGGCCGGGGAGGGCGCTACCGACGTGCGCTTCGAGGACGGCACGCTGCTGCGGGTCGCGGGCGACTGGACCCCGGGCGCACGGCTGGCGCGGCTCACGGTCGAGGGGACGGATACGGTGCTGAAGGTCGAGCCGCGCATCGCGGGGTTCCGGGTGCGCCATCGCGGCGCCGATCTCGACGTGAAAATCTGGACCGCGCGGCAGGCCGAACTGGCGGCGCTGATGCCGGAAAAGCAGGCCGCCGATACCTCGAAGCTGCTACTTTGCCCGATGCCGGGCGTGGTGGTGCATGTCGCGGTCGAAGAGGGGCAGGAGGTCGAGGAGGGCCAGCCGCTCTGCACGGTCGAGGCGATGAAGATGGAAAACGTGCTGCGCGCCGAGCGCAAGCTCAAGGTCGCGAAGCTGCACGCGGCGGCCGGAGA
The DNA here is from genome assembly GCF_900172345.1 of Limimaricola soesokkakensis. Lineage (GTDB taxonomy): Bacteria > Pseudomonadota > Alphaproteobacteria > Rhodobacterales > Rhodobacteraceae > Limimaricola > Limimaricola soesokkakensis. The sequence continues at coordinate 90,616 of NZ_FWFY01000004.1, read as the reverse complement.
CAGCCTCTCGGTCGATCAGACCATCATGGAATTCGAATGAGCCTGGGAGGGCCATGACATGACCGAGAACAGCGACTCCCGTGCATCATGGGCCGCGCGCGCCCGCAAGGAGCTGAAGGGCCGCGATCCCGAGAGCCTGACGCGCGACATGCTGGAGGGGATCGCGGTCAAGCCGGTCTATGACGCGGGCGACCTCGAAGGGCTGTCGCATCTGGGCGCGATGCCCGGCGAGGCGCCCTATGCGCGGGGCGTCCGCTCGACCATGTATGCCGGTCGGCCCTGGACGATCCGGCAATATGCGGGCTTCTCCACCGCCGAGGAATCGAACGCCTTCTACCGGCGGGCGCTGGAGGGTGGGCAGCAGGGGGTTTCGGTCGCCTTCGATCTCGCCACCCATCGCGGCTATGACAGCGACCACCCCCGGGTCGAGGGCGATGTCGGCAAGGCCGGCGTGGCGATCGACAGCGTCGAGGACATGAAGATCCTGTTCGACGGCATCCCGCTCGACAAGGTGTCGGTCTCGATGACCATGAACGGCGCGGTGATCCCGATCCTCGCCAATTTCATCGTCGCGGGCGAGGAGCAGGGCGTGCCGGTGGAGAAGCTCTCGGGCACGATCCAGAATGACATCCTCAAGGAGTTCATGGTCCGCAACACCTATGTCTATCCGCCAGAACCCTCGATGCGGATCGTGGCGGACATCATCGGCTACACCGCGGACCACATGCCGAAATTCAACTCGGTCTCGATCTCTGGCTACCACATGCAGGAGGCGGGCGCCGATCTCGTGCAAGAGCTGGCCTTCACTCTGGCCGACGGGCGCGAATACGTCCGCGCCGCGATTGCGCGCGGCATGGATGTCGACCGCTTTGCCGGGCGGCTCAGCTTCTTCTTCGCGATCGGCATGAACTTCTTCATGGAGGCCGCGAAGCTGCGCGCCGCTAGGCTGCTGTGGCACCGGATCATGGAAGAGTTCGAGCCGAAGGACCCCAAGAGCCTGATGCTGCGGACCCATTGCCAGACCTCGGGCGTGTCGCTTCAGGCGCAGGATCCCTACAACAACGTCGTGCGCACCGCCTACGAGGCGCTGTCGGCGGTGCTCGGCGGCACCCAGTCGCTGCACACCAACGCGCTCGACGAAGCGATCGCGCTGCCGACCGATTTCTCGGCCCGCATTGCCCGCAACACCCAGCTGATCCTGCAGGAGGAGACCGGCATCACCGACGTCGTCGATCCGCTGGCGGGGTCGTATTACGTCGAGCGGCTGACCCACGAACTGGCCGAGAAGGCCTGGGCGCTGATCGAGGAGGTCGAGAGCTTGGGCGGCATGACCAAGGCGGTGGCCTCGGGCATGCCCAAGCTTCGGATCGAGGAGACGGCGGCCAAGCGGCAGGCGCTGATCGACAGGGGGGAGCAGGTGATCGTCGGCGTCAACAAGTACCGCAAGGAGCGCGAGGACCCGATCGACATCCTCGACATCGACAACGTCAAGGTCCGCGACGGGCAGGTGGCGCGGCTGGAAACGATCCGGGCGACCCGCGACCAGGCGGCCTGCGGCGCGGCGCTGTCGGCGCTGGAGGAGGTCGCGCGAGGGAATGGCAACCTTCTGGAAGCGGCGGTCGAAGCGGCCCGGGCGCGCGCCACGGTGGGGGAGATCAGCATGGCGATGGAAAAGGTCTTCGGCCGGCATCGGGCCGAGGTGAAGACGCTGGCGGGCGTCTATGGCAAGGCTTGGGAAGGCGACGAGGGCTTCGAACGGATCCAAAAGGAAATCGCCGATTTCGCCGCGGCCGAGGGTCGCCGTCCGCGCATGCTGGTGGTGAAGATGGGTCAGGACGGGCACGACCGCGGCGCCAAGGTGATCGCCACCGCCTTCGCCGATCTGGGCTTCGACGTCGACATGGGGCCGCTGTTCCAGACCCCGGAGGAGGCGGCGCAGGATGCGCTCGACAACGACGTGCACGTGGTGGGCATCTCCAGCCAAGCCGCGGGGCACCGCACCCTCGCGCCGAAGCTGGTGGCCGCGCTGCGCGAGCAGGGGGCGGGCGAGATCCTCGTGGTCTGTGGCGGGGTGATCCCCGATCAGGATCACGAGATGCTGAAACAGGCCGGCGTCGCCGCGATCTTCGGTCCGGGCACCAATATTCCCAAGGCGGCCTCGGAGATCCTGTCGATGATCTCGAAAACTGGCAGCTAGCGCAGGGCCTTGCTCGGTTCGTGGCTCAGGTCACCTCGCGAGTTGGGAATGCTCGCGGGGTGCCGGTTACCTGGCAGCCGGTGTCTCGAAAAATGGACAAATCATTCGGATCGGCTGATGCTCCCCGCGGAGAACGACGATTTCGCTGGCGTGTTGGACCGGACCGACATCATCGCCGACATGTCCTGAAAGATAGCGGCCCCTATGCCACGGTGGGCCATGGCATGATCCACAGGCTCACGCCGGGAAGCAGACTCCGGCGCACCGCGTTTGGCATGGCTCGAAACACTCACAGCTCTGACATCACAATGGGCTGGCCGGTGTGGGCCGAGGGCGGTGCCATGCTCTTCATACGTGCTGATGATAGTGGTCTGGCCCCCCGAGCAGGCCCGACGCGCTGCTTCATCAGCGGGACCGAGGCAGCCCGTATCGAGCGACAGGTTCCAAAGGCATCTGCCCATACACCCACTTGATTGAAAGACCGCTCCGACAGTGTCTGGGGCAGCTCTCCAAGGTAGAATGTCTGCCATTAACGAACCGGTAAGATTCACCGCTCAATATCAACGCCGAGCACTGCACGAAGGGCCTGCAAGGCCTTTCAGAGCCGCAACGCTGCACGAAGCAACGACCTCGACGGCGTCTAGAACCTCTACGGTCCGAAGGGCGTGGTTTCCAGCTCGATGGGGCTTGCAGTCCGCGATGCTACGGCATCGCCCTCGCCCCGATCCGGGCAGTGAGCCAAGGCGTCCCGAGGTTTTCGGCGCCTCATGTGCACATGACGATCTTGTGGCCTAAAGGTCATTGTGCGTCAGAGAGGAAACAGTCTTGGCGCCTCCGCCACAGAAATGCCCGACTTCCCTTCGACATGTTACGGAATTCAGCCTGAACCATCGGATCTGATGGCCGGCATTGGACAAGATGGGGAAGGCACGATGCAAAATTGGGCAATCATGGGCAAACTGGCATGCGCTGGCTTGGCCCTTGCCATGAGCGGAGTATTTGCGGGCGGCGCCAAGGCCGATGCGGCGGCGGTCGATGCGCTCGCCGAGCGTGCTGCCGCCGCGATCGGGCGACTGCACTCCAATGCGCAAAGGGCGCTGGTGACGGTCGCACAGGACGAGGCCTTCGCCGACTATTTCCATACTCACGAATCTTCCGAACGGCACCGCCACAAGTCGCGGATCGACGAGGTCTCGCTTGCCACGCAGGACAAGTTCCATGTGGAGGAAATGTGCCTGATCGACCCGCAGGGCGCTGAAATCTCCCGCATCGTCGGCGACGAAATCGCCCATGATCTTGCGACCGATGAGGCCGATGCGCCGTTCTTCGCGCCCGGCTTCGCGGCAGATCATCGACAGGTCTATACGTCGCCGATCTACCTGTCGCCGGACGCGGATAAATGGGTGGTCGCCTATGTGACTCCCGTCTTGGTCGATGGGGACAAGCGGTCGATCCTGCATTACGAACACGCCTTCACGGCTTACGGCGACATCCTGCAGCGGCTGGCTGCCAATGATGAGGGCGAGATCATGATCGTCGCCGATACCGGGCATGTGATCTTCGACAGTCGCCGCGAGATACCGACCGAGCGGGTCGGTGAACTCGAGGACCGGGACGATTATTTCGAAGGCTTCGACTTTGCCGGTCTCGACCTCGCGGGCTTCCGTCAGGCGATCGGTCAGGATGCCACCCGAGGGCAGGGCCGCATCACCGGCCAAGATGTGGATCGCAATGCCGCGTTCCGGGTCGTGGGTCCCTGGACCCTCATCGGCTGGCAGGATCTCTGAGCATGGCCAAGGCCATCCCTGTCGCTCGCTGGGCGCAGGCGGGGTTGCGCCTCAAGGTGGCGGCCATGCTGTTCACCTGCGCCCTCGTGTCGCTCGGAATTGGCACATTGGTTGCCACCTATTTCGGAGAGCGGGCGCTGCGGGCGGAGGTCGCGGACAAGGCCACGCGTACCCTCAACGCCGACATGCTCGATCTGGAGCGTTGGTTGGACCGCGCGATGTATGACCTGACCACGCTCGCCGAGACGAACGTGATGCAGGACGTCCTGATCGCCGACGGCATCGGCGAGATCGCCCGGTCGCTGGCGGCGATGAGGACGCGATATCGCGAGTTCGCGGCATTCGTGGTGACCGACGAAACCGGCGCGGTGATCGCGGCCGAGGGAGCGGATCTGAGCCTCGGTCAGGATCTCGACATCGACCATCTGGACCAGAGCCTCGCCGGGCTTCCGGTCGTGGGTGGGTTCGACGCGCATCCTGGCCTTGCCGACGACTCCTTTCTGTTCAGCGTGCCGATCCGGGCCGAGTATGACCAAAGCACCGTGATCGGGGTGCTCTCGGGCACGATCGGCATGGACCGGCTGCGCGAACAGCTTGCCCGCGTGCAGATCGGCGATGAGGCTCAGGGCTCCGAGCGCGCGTTGCTGCTACGCAATGGCGAAGGGCGGCTCCTCTACCGCACCGGTTCGGAGGCGGCCGACGAAATCGTGCAGCGCCTTCTTGCTGCGGTGGAGGGAGTCGCGCCGGGCGAGGCTCTGGTGCGGGATCAGGGCCCCGATCTGGTCACCTCGGCGCAGTTTCCCGCCGAGAGCCCGTTCGCACATCTCGAGTTGCAGATGCTCTCGGGCGTGACCGAGCAGGCGGCTTTTGGCAGCATTGCGCAGCTCAAGCGCACTCTCACTCTGACCACAATTTTCCTCGGGTTGACGATGCTGGTCTTCGGCTGGATCGCCTCGCGCGGCCTGACCGATCCGATCACCGCCATGAGCGCGGCGATGAACAGATTGTCGATGGGTGCGCGAAACGAAAGCCGGACGCCTGACGTGGCTGAGCTGATCGCGCCTTCGATCCTCGATCGGAAGGACGAGATCGGCCTGCTGGCCCGCAGTTTCGACGGGTTGATCACACAACTCGCCCAAGCCCGTGCTCGTCTGATCGAGCAGTCCGAGTTGGAGATCGCCAAGCGCAACATGCGTCTCGACGCCGCGTTGAACAACATGTCCCAAGGCCTTTGCATGTATGGCCCCAAGGGCGAGCTGGTCGTGCACAATCGCCGCTTCGAGGAGATCTACGGCCTGCCTTCCGGGGCTCTCAAGCCGGGCATGAAGATCGCGCAGATCCTCGAGGTCGTGAACAGGGCGGGGCATGCCACCGAGGCACAGGATGCCGACTTCATCTCGCTCCTCACGCGGCGCGACAGTGACCGCGAGACCTTGACCCACCTTGCCTCCACCGGCGACGGTCGGTCGGTATCGGTGTCCTGCGTGCCAATGCCTACCGGCGGCTGGGTTGCCACCTTCGAGGATGTCACCCAGCGCAAGCGCGACGAGGCCCGGATCGAACACATGGCGCATCACGACGCGCTCACCGACCTCCCCAATCGCTTGCTGTTCACGCGCCGGATCGAAGAAACCCTTGCGGTCGCGGCGCGCGGTCGGCAACACGCCGTGCTCTATCTCGACCTCGACCACTTCAAGGCGGTCAACGACCTGCACGGCCATCCGACAGGAGACGAACTGCTCCGCCATGTGGGCGCGCGGCTGCGTGGTTGCCTGCGTCCCTCGGGCGTGGTCGCGCGGCTCGGCGGTGACGAGTTCGCGATCGTCGAAAGCGACATCGCGTCGGGCGAAGAGGCGCGCAAGCTGGCGGAACGCATCATCGAGGAGATCACCCGACCGTTCGAGATCGCCGGCCACCAGGTTGCGATCGGCACCAGCATCGGTATCGCGCTCTATCCCGACGACGGTGGCGACGCCCAGACGCTGGTCAAGGCCGCGGACATGGCGCTCTACCGGGCCAAGGCCGATGGGCGCAACGGCTTCCGTTTCTTCGAGCAGGAGATGGACAGCTCGATGCAGCAACGCCGGATGCTCGAACGGGATCTTCGCCTGGCTTTGCAGAATGACGAGTTCGAGGTCCACTACCAGCCCATCGTCGACATGGCGACGGGCCGGGTCAGCTGCTTCGAGGCGCTGCTGCGCTGGACGCATCCCGAGCGTGGCGCGGTGTCGCCCGCGGAATTCATCCCGCTTGCGGAGGAGATCGGGCTGATCGGCGAGATCGGTGCCTGGGTGCTGCAGCGCGCCTGCGACGCCGCTGCCGGCTGGCCCGCCCACGTTCGCATCGCCGTCAATCTGTCACCGGCGCAGTTCCGCTCGCAGCTATTGCTCGATCAAGTGGCTCAGGCCCTGTCGCAGGCCGGGCTGGACCCGCAGCGGCTGGAGCTGGAGATTACCGAATCCGTTCTGCTGCGGCAGAGCGAACTCGTGTTGTCGATCCTGAAACAGCTTCGCGGGATGGGTGTGCGCGTGTCGATGGACGATTTCGGCACGGGCTACAGCTCGTTGGGTTATCTGCGCTCCTTCCCATTCGACAAGATCAAGATCGACAGATCCTTCATTCGCGATATCGAGAAGAGTGGCGACGCGCTGTCCATCGTGCGGGCCATCACCGGGTTGGGGACGAGCCTAGGGATGACCACCACTGCCGAAGGGGTCGAGACCTTCGAACAGCTCAACCAACTGCGCTCCGAGGGCTGCAATGAAGTGCAGGGCTTCTACTACAGCCCGGCGGTCCGGCTCGACGCGGTCCCGGCGCTGCTCGACGGCATTGGCGCAGATCACCACGGCAACACATCGGCGGCATCGAATTCGAGACCGAAGCGGATCCCGGCCTGATGGGTTATATCGCCCCGTAATACATGGGCGCCTTCCTCGCCGACTTCGAGGCAAGGTGGCCATGACGTAGTGCGACCTGTGAGGGGCCGTATGCAGCGGATGCATCACACCCCCGCAAGTCATCGCGGTTCATGAACCCGCAAGTCATCGCGGTTCATGAAGATGACGCCGGGCGGTACTCGAGGATTGTTGCCGCGCGGTTTGCCGTAATTTTGGGGAAGTACGGCTAAGAGGCGCCATCCGCGCCTCAGTCAGCGGCTAGAGATTGCTCGCTCCACCGCTCGTCTTTCGAGCTCTGAATCATGCCTCAGTAGGCATGGCTACTGAGCCTAGGCACGATCAGCGGAACGCCAAGCGTATCATCACGCAGTGGTCGAACATGCCGTCAGGGTCGAATGAAGACGTCTCCCGGGGCCTGGGGCAGAGCTTCGGCGAGATCGTTCAGGCTATCGATCAGGAGTTGCGCCGCATAGCGCGGGTTGTGGGCGTGGGCGCCCCCGTCTTTCGCGACGAACTGGTAGTTGTAGGCCGCGCGCAGCAGCCGAGGCGTCCAGCTGGCATAGCGATTGTCGCGCGCGATCTCCTCCTCGACGGCCAGACCGTCGCCGTCGAGATCGGTGAAGAAGTAGGGAAAGCTGTCCGGCGCGTAGAGAACGGCCGCGTCGGTGACGGTCTCGGCGTAGAGCATGATCATCATGCGCAGATGTTCGTGCAGGGCTTCGATCTCAGAGGCGATGCCTTCGGCGGTGTCGCCGTCGCTGTCCAGATCCGCCGCACTGGTCCGGATGGCACGGGAATCCGCCACACCTGCGTGACAGTCCGTGCAGTCGGCGATCTCGATCGCCGTGTCATGCGCGCCGTGGCAGCCCGCGCAGTCGTCGAAACCCGGAACATGCGCGAAACGTCCCGCATAACTCCGGCCCGGGTATTCATAGCCGCCGCCGACCTCGGCACCCAGCAATGTCGCCGCAGCCGCGGAATAATGGACATTGATGAAGCTCAACTGGTCCGACACCTCGTCATCGCCGAGATCCGCGACGGCCGTGTCTACGTCCTCCCCGGACGCGCGGCCTTGGTGACAGACCGCGCAGACCGCCATGCCCGGCCCAAACGAGATCGCCGCGCCGGAGGGGAAGGGCAGGGTGGTGAGCGACGCCGCTTCCGGGGCGTGACATGAGGTGCATTCTATCAAATCCCCCGTGGGGACGGGATGGCTGATGACGCCCGCGGCGGTCATCGGCGAGGCGAGGTAGGCCCTGAAGCCCGTGGTGGAATGGCACGCGGCGCAGGCGCCGGGGATCTCGCCCTCCTCGTCCCAGTGGCGGAATGCTTCCGACATGGCGTCGGCGTGGCCCGACGCCATCCAGTCCGCGACGATCTCTTCCGGCGTGGGTTCGATGTCTTGGGCCAGTGGCCAAACTGGAACGAGACTGCCGGTCAGCAACGCGGACAGCAGGAAAGCAGGGCGGCGCATGGGGTCTCTCCGACGGGCTGGGGCCAGATGTCTTGATGATGCGATGCAGGGCCCCGTCGAGCCTTGATCGAGATCAAGGCGGCGGCGCGGCGGTTGTCCGATGCAGGGAGGAGAAGCCGCCCCGGAGGTCGACATGTCCTGTCTCGAGCCGCACCGCAAACGGCCGTTCGGTCCGCCCGCCATCGTTCCGGAAACGGTGACGCTGGAGGCGCGCGACCTGCCCGGCCTGCGGCCCATTGCCTGTGTCGAGGAGGGGGCGGAGGTGGCCTTGGGCACGCCGGTCATGCATGACAGGGCTCGGCCCGCGATCCGGGTGGTCGCCCCGGTGGCGGGCCGGGTGGTGCGGGTGGAGACCGGGCTCGGTCGCCGCGTCATCCTGGTCGTGATCCGGCCCGCGGGCCTGGCACGGGCTGCGCCGGTGACGGCTGTAGGCGACACCCGCGAATTGATGTTGATCCACGGGCTCTGGTGCGATCTGCGCACCCGGCCCTTCGACCGCGTGCCCGATCCCGAGGCACGGCCCCAGGCGGTCCTCGTGAACGCGCTGGACAGCGCGGCGGTCGCGGCGGCGCATGCCGCGCCATTCGCGCTAGGGCATGGCCTGCGCGCGCTTTGCAGGCTGACCGACGGGCCCGTAATCCTGTGTCAGCACGGCGGCGCGGCATTGGCCCCGGAGGAGGGACGCGTCGAGCTTGACACGGTCGCGCCGCGCCATGACGGCATGGCCCACAGGCTGCGCAGGCTGTGCAGCGTGGCCCATGGCGGCGAGGTCTGGACGCTCGACGCGCAGACGGCGATCGCGCTCGGTGGGCTCTGCGGCGAGGGGCTGTTCGATCCGATGCGCTTGGTCGAGATCGTCACGCCCTCGGGCGAGGTCGCGGGCCTGCGGCAGGCGCCGCTCGGCGCCGATCTGGCGGAGGCGCTGAAGGAAGCTGGCTGGACGACCCCGGCCACCCGGCCCCTAAGGCGCAACGAAACCCGGATCGACCCGCGCCATGACGCGGTCCCGCCGCCCGACGGTGCGCTCGGGCCGATCGTGCCGGTGCCGGCCTTGGCGGCGACGCTGCCGATGCGGCTGCGTGCGATCCCGCTGCTGCACGCGTTGCAGATCGGCGATGCCGAGACCGCCCGCAGGCATGGTTGCCTCGATCTGGTCGAAGAGGACATGCGGGCGGCCAGCGCGATCTGCGCCAGCGGCGCCGATTACGGCGCTCTGCTACGCCGCGTCCTCGACGAGCTGGAGGGCGAAAGATGAGGGGTGGCCATGTCACGGCGCTTCGAAAACGCGCCGCCCGTGATGCCACGGCGCTTCGATTGATCGCCCTCGCGCCACCTGCGGTGATCCTGTTCCTGCGGGCTCCGGGCACGGCGTGGCCCTATGCGCTGGCCGTGGTCACGGCCGCGCTGGCCTGCGCCCTGGTCTTCGCCGAGCTTCGCGGCCGCGGGCCGATCTTCGAGGCGCTGGTGCCGGCGCTGCTCATGCTCCTCTTCGCCCCGCCCGAGGCCGCGCCTTGGCAACTCGCGCTCGCGCTGTCTCTGGCGCTCGTGCTTGGCGCGCTCGTTTTCGGTGGTGCGGGCTTCGGCTTTCTCAGCATCGGCGCGCTGGCACTGGCGTTGCTTGCCTTCTCGTTTCCGCCCCTTGTGCCGATGGTTCCGGCATCGCCAGTGCTCTGGGCCGCCTTGCCCGGGGGGGGGCTGCTCCTGCTGGCGGGGCTTGCGCCGTGGCGGGTCGTGCTGGCCGGGGCCGCGGGCTTTGCACTGGCGGCGGGGCCGGGGGATCTGGGCTTCGCGCAGGCGGCGCCACTTGCTGTTCTCTTGGTCTATTTCGCCGCAGATCCCTTCGGCGCGCCTGTCACCGGGCCGGGGCAGTGGCTGTCGGGCCTGATGGTGGGCGGGATGATCGCGCTTCTGGGCGCACCCGGGGGACCCGGTTTCGACATGTCGGCAGGCGTCTTCGGGGTGCTGCTTGCGGGCCTGTTCGCGCCGCTGATCGATGCGGGTGTGATCGCCGTCGCCGACTGGCGCGAGGGGGTCCACCATGGCTGAGGCGCGCGGTCCATGGGCGCGGTTTCTCGCGCGGCCCAACGAGGACCCGGTCAAGGCGCTGGGCATGGCCGGGCTCGTGGCGCTGGGCGCGGCGCTTACCGTCTCGACCGCCGCCACGTTGTTGAAGCCGCGGCAAGCCGCCAATCTCGAGGCCGCCCGCGCAGCCCGAATGGAGGCCATGATCGAGGCGCTGCCGGGGCTGCGCGAGGTGATGGAAGAGACCGGGGTGACCGAGTTGCAAAGCCGCCTTGTCGATCTCGAAACCGGCCGCATGCTCCCCGGCGGGGTCATGGCGGTCGATGCCGAGCAGGCGGCGCGCGATCCTGGCACCGGGATCGAGCTGCCGCCGGAGGCCGACATTGCCGGGATCGGGCGGCGCGAGCGCGTGGCCGCGATCCACCTGCTCGAACGCGACGGCGCGCTGGCTCTCGTGGTGCTGCCGATGCGCGGCGCGGGGTATCAGTCGACCATCCACGCGCTGCTCGCGCTCGAAGCCGATCTCGACACGGTGGCGGCGCTGACCGTGACCGAACAGGGCGAGACGCCGGGGCTCGGCGCGCAGATCGAACGCGCCGATTGGCAGGCGCTCTGGCCCGGTCGCCGCATCGCCGATGACAGCGGCACCATCCGCATCGAGGTGGTGCGCGGCGCGGCCACCACGCCCTACGAGGTCGACGGCATCTCGGGCGCCACCCGCACCGGCAACGGCGTCACCGCCATGCTGCGCTTCTGGATGGGGCCATGGGGCTACGGCCCGTTCCTCGACCGACTGGCCGGGGAGGGGGCGGGATGATCAGGTTGTCGCACCACCTGACCGATCCGCTGATCCGCTCGAACCCGGTGACGCTGCAGATCCTCGGCATCTGCTCGGCGCTGGCGGTGACCACGGCACTGGCGACGGCGCTCACCATGGCGGCGGCGCTGATCTTCGTGCTCTGCGCCTCGGCCGCGATCATCAGCGCGATCCGCCGCCATATCCCGCACGCGATCCGGCTAATCCTTCAGATCACCATCATCGCCACGCTGGTGATCGTCACCGACGAGGTGCTGCGTGCCTATGCCTTCGAGATCAGCCAGCGGCTGTCGATCTTCGTCGGGCTGATCGTCACCAACTGCATCGTGCTGGGCCGGGCCGAAGGCTTCGCCATGCACCATCCCGTGGGACCGTCGATCTTGGACGCGCTGGGCAACGCGCTGGGCTACGGCCTCGTGCTGGTGATCGTCGCAACGATCCGCGAACTCTTCGGCACCGGCAGGCTTCTCGGTATTCCGATGCTGCCGCTGGCGGAACAGGGTGGGTGGTTCGAGCCGCTGCGGCTGATGCAGCTCGCGCCATCGGCCTTCTTCATCATCGGGCTCATGATCTGGGCGATCCGCACGGCACGCCCCGAACAGGTTGAACGGCCCGAACATCGCCTTCTATCCCGACAGGGGGAGGCGCGGCCATGATGGAGATCCTGCTCGCCTCGATCCTCACAGACAACCTCGCGCTGTCCTTCTTCCTCGGCATCTGCACCTTCCTCGCCGTGTCGCAGCGGATTTCCACCGCGCTGGGCCTCGGCATCGCGGTGATCGTGGTGCAGGGCGTGACGGTGCCGGTTAACGCGTTGATCCACACCTTCCTGCTCGCCCCCGGCGCGCTGCACTGGGCCGGGCTGCCCGAGATCGACCTGAGCTTTCTGCGGATCATCGTCTTCATCGGCGTCATCGCCGCGATGGTGCAGCTGATGGAGCTCCTGCTCGATCGCTTCGTGCCGGCGCTGCACCGGGCGCTGGGGGTGTTCCTGCCGCTGATCACGGTGAACTGCGCAATTCTAGGTGGCAGCCTGTTCATGGTCGAGCGGCGCTACGACCCGCTGGAGGCGGTGGTCTGGGGGATCGGCAGCGGCATCGGCTGGGCGCTGGCGATCACCGCCTTCGCCGCGATCCGCGAGCGTTTGCGCCATGCCGACATGCCCGAGGGGCTGCGGGGCCTCGGCGGGGCCTTCATTGTCACCGGTCTGATGTCGCTCGGTTTTTCCGGCTTCGGGGGGCTGGTGCCATGACCGGGGTGCTGGCGGGCGTTGTCCTCCTCGTGACGCTGGTGCTGGCGCTCAGCGCCGCGCTCATGATGGCGCGGCGGCGGCTGGTGCCCGATCTGTCCATCGCCGTCACGGTGAACGACCATGCGCCTTTCGAAAGCCGCTTTGGCACCGACCTCCTGGGGGCACTGGCCGCGCATGACATCCTGTTGCCTGCGGCTTGTGGAGGCGCGGGGACATGCGGCCAGTGCCGGGTGCGGGTCAGGGGAGAACCTGTCGCGCCGATGCCCGCCGAACGGGCCCGGCTGTCGCGGGCCGAACGCCGTGCAGGCATGCATCTGGCCTGCCAGCTCCGGTTGCGCGGGCCGGTTGCGGTCGAGTTGCCAGAGGCGCTTCTAGGCGCGCGCGGCTTCGACTGTACCCTCCTGCGCGCACGCTTCCTGACGCCGTTGATCCGCGAACTCGTGCTCGAGGCGCCGTCCGACGTGGCCGGCTCGGTGCAGGCCGGGGCCTTCGTGTCGCTGACCGCACCGCCGCATGATTTCGGCTTCGACGCGATCGAAGTGCCGGAGCGGTTTGCCGAGGATTGGTCCGAACTGCGGGGGCTGCGCGCCGTCATGACCGCGCCGGCCACCCGCGCCTATTCCATCGCCAGCACCCCCGCTGATCTCGCGCAGGGGCATTTCGTGCTGCTCATCCGTCTTGCCCTGCCACCGCCGGATCGGCCGCGTCTGCCGCCGGGGGCGGTCTCGTCCTGGCTGTTTCACGTGGAGAAGGGCACCCGGATCGCGGCAAGCGGCCCGCATGGCGATTTTCGCGCGCAAGCGGGAACGCGCGAGATGGTGCTGATCGGCGGCGGCGTCGGCATGGCGCCGCTTCGGGCGATCATCCATGAACAGCTAGGGCAGGGGGCGTCTCAGCCGATCAGCTTCTGGTACGGCGCGCGCCGCCGCGACGACCTGTACTATACCGGGGAGTTCGCGGCGCTGGCCCGTCGGTACCCGAATTTCCGCTTCGAGGTCGCGCTGTCCGATCCGCGTCCCGACGAGCCTTGGGGCGGGCGGACGGGCTTCGTCCACGCGGCCCTGCGCGACGGCCTCCTGCGCGATCATGCGGCTCCAGAGGCGTGCGATTACTACCTTTGCGGTCCGCCGCTGATGATCGCGGCGGTGATGGGCGTACTGGACGAGGCGGGGGTGCCGCCAACCCGGATCTTCTTCGATGATTTCGGGAGCTGAACCATGCAGATCGGACGACGCGAGATTCTGGTGGGCGCTGCGGCGGCACTCTTTGCCCCGCCCGCATGGGCCGCAACGGTCAGCCTTGGCGGCCCGGCCTTCGGCAGCTACTGGCGCTGCCTCGTGCCGGCCGGTACGGACAAGGCGGTCCTCATGGCCGAGGCCACAAGACTTATTGCCGGACTGGATGCGGAGTTGTCCCCATGGCGCGACGACAGCGCTCTCACTGCGCTCAATCGCGCCCCGGCGCGGCGGTGGATGCAGATGGGGGATGCGACCCGGACCTGCCTGCGAGAGGCCGAGGCCGTGCAGAGGCTGACCGGAGGCGGGTTCGACGCACGCGTCGGGCCGTTGGTGGCGCGCTATGGTTTCGGACAAATCGCAGGAGAGGTCCCGAGGGCAGGGCGGTTCGAACTGAGCGGCGGCGCGGTCCGCAAAAGTCATGACGCGCTGACCTTCGATCCCTGCGGCCTGGCCAAGGGACATGCGCTCGATCTGCTTGCCGCACGGATCGCCGGTCTGGGTGCGAGGGACGCGCTGGTCGAGATCGGCGGCGAGGTCCGGGCGCTCGGTCGCCATCCCTCGGGCCGGTCGTGGAGAGTGGCAATCGAGGTGCCGGGGGTGGAAAGAGTGCAAGCGCAGCGGGTGGTCCGGCCGGGGGCGCTGGCGCTGGCGACCTCCGCCCATGCGCCGCAGGGCCATGCGGGGCCTGCGACGACCAGCCATGTCATCGACCCGGCCAGCGCCCGGCCCGCCGCGCAGGGGCTCCTGCAGGTCTCGGTGCTGGCTCGAACCGGCCTGCGTGCCGATGCGCTGGCCACGGGCCTCCTCGCGCTGGGGCCCAAGAGGGGACCCGCGCTCGCCCGCCGGGCCGGGATCGCGGCCCTGTTCCTGCATCGCGCATCCGAGGGGGTGGTCGAGACGATGATCGGCGGCATCGACGCCCATTTCATTGCATGAAGGACATCGCGCATGTTGCTGCTACTCGTTCTCATTCTGGTGTCGCTGTCGATGGCGGGGCTGGCCTTGGGGCTTCTGGCCGGGCGCGGCCCGCTATCTAGCGGATGCGGCCGGGCCTGTGAGGGATGTCGCAAGCCCTGCGCGCGCCGCCCCGTGCCATGAAGCCGCTGCCTCGCATCGCTGCGATCATGACGCGCGATGTGGTCACCGCGACGCCCGGCATGGACCTGCTCCGCGCCATGCATCTCTTGGCGTTTCACGGCATTTCGGGCCTGCCGGTCGTCGATGCCGATGGCCGTCTCGTCGGCATGGTGTCGCAGCGGGATTGCCTGAAGGGGGCGCTGCATGCGGCCTACCACGCCGGACCGCCGGGTCGGGTCGACGAGGTGATGCATGCCCCGGTCGAAAGCCTGCCGGCCGATCTGGACATCCTTACGGCGATCGAGAGCTTCCTCGCCAACCGCTATCGCCGCTTTCCGGTGCTCGAAGAGGGGCGGATCGTCGGAATAGTTTCTCGCGGCGATGTCGTCAGGGCTCTGGCGGCGCGGGAGAGCTGGGTATCGAGCTGAAGCTACCTATGACGATCGCGCAAGCGGCACTCAAGCGGGCAAAGGGCAGCGATGAGCAGTATCACACGCGCCCGTGGGGAGCTTTCGCACGGCCACGAATGGCAGTCGGTCCTCTCGGTCCTTCGCTTGGCGTGGCACCCGTCGGAATTGCAGAGTCCAGCAAGACCCGCTGCAGACGCTTGGGTCATGTCCGGTGTATTGCCGGAAATGCGGTATCCGTCATTCGCCGGGCTGCGGTCGGGAACACCAGCAGGTCGCATGGCGGTGTCCTGAGAAAATCGCCATTCAACTCTTGCATCGGTCCCGTCCCCGGAAGAGCGACGAGGTCGAGCTTGCGCGCCGAGGCCAGTCGCCGGATCCGATTACGCGGATTGCCCTTGACCATCAGGATCTCGGTTTCGGGATCGAGGCCCGTTCGGTCGCGGAGCCGCTCGATTGCTTGGGTGCCTTGCTTCAGTGTCGTGCTCGCGACTGCGCCATCGGGGCCGCAGGAGAATTCGTCACCCGGCTCGGCGGGCGCGACTTGCATCAATGCGATGGCCGAACCGGGCGCGACGTCGCGAATGACCGGGATGAGCTTCTCGTTTTCCGGGCTCGGATCGAGCGCCACCAATGCGCGGCGATAGGGCGCCTCCGGCGCGGAGGTCGAGACCAGGACCGGCACCGCGCAATCGGCGGCCAGACGCTCCACGAATGTCCCGTGAAACGCGTCGATCCCGTTCGGGTGAACATGCTGTCCCACCACCAGCAGCTCCGCATTCTGCTGCGTTAGCACCCTATGAATATCCTGCCAGATGTCCGCATGGGTGCCGCCCACCTCCAGCCTCGGCCCGTATCGGCACTGGATGCGGGCGCGCAGCGTGTCGAAATAGCCTTCCACGAGGGCGGCGAAATGCGCCGCCTGTTCGGGGGCGATCCGAAAGCTCGAGGCATGGAAGATGTGCAGACGCCCACCCTTGCGGGCCGCGATCTCCGCCCCCCGCAGGACCGCTTGGTTGCCCGCCTTCGAGAAGTCGGTCGCGGCGACGATCGTTTTCATGTGCTCTACCCCTCGCTTCATTCCGGTGCGATCCAAGCCTCGCGGGCTTTCGCCCATCGCGCCTTGCGCCAGATCAATTGCAGGCTTTCCTGTGCGGGGCGGTCCGGCACCGATGGATGATCCGGTTCGACAGGTCCTCGGAAAGAGTTCCCCTCTTCCTCGTGAACGTCGGTGCCGAGACCCCCAATCCGACCGCTCCTAGGCCCGCGGATGATCGCGCGGGTGTCGATCACCGCGCCATGGCTGGTGCTGATCAGCCTGGCCATCAGCCAAATAGGTTGCTCATCGATCATGCTCTTGGCAGAGCCTGAACCGCACGGCCTCGGCAAGATCGACGGGTCCTGAGCCTAGCCGCCGCCCGTGGATTGCCAGCACGTCCGATCATCAAAACGCTTGGCGCCTTGCGGTTCTCGGCACATGACTTCAACCCTTCTGGGCTTCTTTGGACGCAACGCCGAGAAGCCAGTCCCTTGCGCGCAGGGCCGCCTCGGATGCGCCCTGACGCGGCAGCAGGGCGTAGAAATCCTGTCCCCCTTCGAGCGCGGTGGCGACAGGCTGAACGAGGCGGCTGGCATCGAGGTCCCGCTGCACGAGGAAACGGCTGGCCAAGGCGATGCCCTGACCGGCCAGGGCCGCGTCGAGGCTCAGCGTCGTCTGGCTGAAACGAAGCCCACGTGGCGCGTCCAACTCGGTTCCGAATGCCATCTCGATGAACTGCGGCCAAAGATCATGCGTATCGTGCAGCAAAGTCATGCGCGAGAACGCCGCTGCATCGAGAAGCCCGCCCTGACTGGCAACCAGTTGTGGCGAGCACACCGCGATGACCTCCTGCGGAAACAGCAGGTCGGCGCGCAGGCTGGCCCCGAATGGCGGGTGCCCCTGCCGCACCGCCAGGTCGATGCCGTCCGCGTGAAAGCTCATAACGCGCTCGGTTGCGGTGATCCGTAGGTCGATCCCGGGATTTGCCTCGGTGAACTCCCCGAGCCGCGGGATGAGCCATTTCGACGCGAATGTCGGGGTCACGCTGATCGTCACCCGCGACGGCGCTTCCCGAAGCGCGTCGGTCGCATCCAGAAGCTGGGAGAAGGCCCGGGCGACCGCGGCATGGTAGACCCGCCCCGCCTCGGTGAAGCTCAGCCCCCGCGGCTCGCGAAGGAACAGGCGCAGACCGAGATGCTCCTCGAGACCGCGCACCTGCTGGGCTACGGCGCCTTGCGTCACGCCCAACTCCTCCGCCGCTGCGCGGAAGGACAGGTGCCTGCCCGCCGCGGAGAAGGCGCGCAGGCCGCTCAGGGAGGGCAGATCGGCTTCGCTCGACACGATAGTTCTCCTACACCCACGCGACAGCTCACCTGACTGGTCGCCTTTATTCAAGCCCCTTATCTAACGATCCATAGGCGCACCGGGCGCCGCAGGAAAGACAAGGAGCGCGCAGGAATGGCGATAGAGAAAGTGGCGCCGATCACTGCCGGCAGCAGTGGCATGGGGGCTGGAGCCGCGCGGCGGCTGGTGGGCGATGGCTTCAAGGTCGGTGTGCTGTCCTCCTTGGGAAAGGGGGAGGCTCTTGGAAATCAACTCGGCGGCTTCGGCGTCACGGGCTCGAACCGGTCGGTCGAGGATCTGAGACTGCTCGTCGAATGCGCGATGGAAAGCTGGGGTCGGATCGACGGGGGGCTGAGCCGTGACGTCTGAAGTAACCGATATCGCGCGCCGGGACCGGACCGCCTTCGTCGTGAAATGGGTGGCCTCCGTCATCCAGATCCTCGGCTATGCCGGAACGGCCTTCGGCTGGACGCCGTGGAACCTCTACCTGTTCGTCGTTGGCGTTCTCGGATGGCTGTTCGTCGGGGTGCTGTGGAACGACAGGGCGATCATGCTGATCCACTTCGTCGCCCTCGGCGCGATGCTGGCAGGCATGGCGAGCCAGTGAGGTCGCCGATGGCACAGGGCTGAGGGTGGCGGCATCGACCTCGATGAGGCCGGATTATCGAGCAGAACCTGCCGTTACGCCGGCTCATGCCTCAACAGGTCATGCCCCAACCGCTTCGCGCTCGCCACGGCGGCGTCGTGGTGCAGCGACCAAGCCTGCGTGAGGCCTTCCATGATCAGCGAGAGTTCGATCTCGTGGCCACTGAGCCCGGTGGCGTCCGCGGCGCGGCGCGCCACCTCGGCCTTGTGCCGCCCCAGTACCTCGCGCAGCCGTTCGCTGCCGGGCTCGGCCGCCACCGCGCCGTGGAACAGGCAGCCATGCGAGGTCTCGGTCGCCATCCACGCTCCGACCCGGTCGAGCAACGCGTCCAGCGCCGCCTCCGGTGCGTCCGGCAATCCGTCGAAGAGGTGCGCGAGGTAGCGCGCGTGGCGATGCTCCAGCGCCGCCAGCACCATGTCCGCGCGCGATGGCACATATTTATAGAGCGTGCGCAGGCTGACGCCTGCCGCGTCGCGCAGGTCCTCGACGCTGGGCTCGGCGAAGCCGCGTGCGGCGAAGGCCCGCTCCAGCCCGGCGGCGATCCTGGTCATCGTATCAGTCATGCTTGACGATGTAGAGAGGTCCCTCTACCTGAGCAAGTAGAGCAATCATTCTACACGACGGAGCAACCCGATGACCCTTCCTGACAAGATGAAGGCCATGGTTCTGACCGGCCATGGCGGTCTCGACCGGTTGGAATGGCGCGAGGACATGCCTGTGCCGCACCCCGCCGCAGGCGAGGTGCTGATCCGCGTCGGCGCGTCGGCGGTGAACAACACCGACGTCAACACGCGAACCGGCTGGTATTCGAAGGCCGTGCGCGGCGATACGAACTCTGCGGCGGCCACGGGCTATGACGGCGCCTCGGACGCCGACGGCGCTTGGTCAGGGGCGCTGAGCTTCCCGCGTATTCAAGGCGCCGATTGCTGTGGCGAGATCGTCGCTGTCGGGGAAAAGGTGGCCTCCGCCCGCATCGGCGAGCGGGTGCTGGTACGGCCGATGCACCGGCCCGCGGGCGGCGACGAGGACGCGCTGGTCACCTTCGGGTCGGAGCGCAATGGCGGCTTCGCGGAGTTCACCACGGTCGCAAGCGAACATGCACTGCGTATCGACAGCCCGCTTTCGGACGTGGAACTTGCCTCCTTCCCCTGCGCCTTCTCGACCGCCGAGGGCATGATCCAGCGCGCGCGCCTCGGCGCTGAGCGGGTGCTGATCACCGGTGCCTCGGGCGGGGTCGGCTCGGCCGCGGTGCAGCTCGCCAAGCGGCGCGGTGCGCATGTCACGGCGGTCACGAGCCCGGCCAAGGCGGACGACCTCAAGGCCTTGGGCGCCGACGCCATCCTGCACCGCGATGACGCGCTGCCCGAGGGCGCCTTCGACGTCGTGCTCGATCTTGTCGGCGGCCCGCGCTGGCCCGCGCTCCTCAATGCGCTGGCGGTGCGCGGACGCTACGTGACCTCCGGTGCCATCGCCGGACCGATCGTCGAGCTCGACCTGCGCACGCTCTACCTCAAGGATCTGACGCTGATCGGCAGCACCCGACAGGAGCCGGGCGTGTTCGCCGATCTGGTAGGCTATATCGAGCGGGGCGAGATCCGGCCCGTTTTGGCAGAGAGCTACAAGCTTCACGAGCTGCGCGCGGCGCAGGAGGCGTTCCTCGAGAAGGCGCATATGGGCAAGATCGGGATCGAGGTCGCGGACTGATCGCGATCCGCGGGGTCGCGCCATGTCGGAAGACGCGGCGACATGGTGCGGCAGGCCCCCCGGTGACGTCTTCGGCCTTGACGGAGTAAAAGGCCAAACCCGCCACGGGTCCTCTTTCCCGATCCGCATTCGCTCGCCCGGATCGCGGCGCGGCGCCCGTTTGACCTCGCGCGGGCCTGAGCACATCGACAGGTGCGCTCGGGGCACCCCCGGTCTTCGCAGGCATGCTCGGCGCCCCGGTCGGCATTTTCCCAAGCCGATAATCCGGAAACGACGAAACCATGTCGGTTTCTCGCCGGACAGGTTGGCCGCCGATGCGATGGGCTGGAGGGGCAGCGAGGGAGGTATGGATGACTCATTCCGTCGAAGCCGATTCCGAGCGCCCGAGGCACCGTCGCAGCGGCGGGCGCGCCGCGCGGCGCGAGATGAGGCTCCGTACGGTGGTGGCCGGGCCGCCCTTCATCCGGCGCAAGACCCCCGTGCATGCCGTGCTGGACGAGGAGGGTCTCACGCGCATCGAGGCCACCTCTGACCGCATTCTCGCCGAAATCGGCATCGAGTTTCGCGGCGATGAGGAGGCGCTGCGGCTCTGGCGCCGGGCGGGGGCAGAGATCGACGGGGTGCGCGTGCGCTTCCCGATGGGGCTGCTCGCGGAAGTGCTTTCTTCCGCGCCCTCGCGCTTCACCCAGCATGCCCGCAATCCGGCCAATGACGTGGAGATCGGCGGCGACGGCGTGGTCTTCGCCCCGGCCTACGGCTCGCCCTTCGTGATGGATCTCGACCGGGGGCGGCGCTACGGCACCATCGCCAATTTCCGCGACTTCGTGCGCCTTGCCCAGTCCTGCCCATGGATGCACCACTCCGGCGGCGTGGTCTGCGAGCCGACCGACATTCCAGTCAGCCACCGTCATCTCGACATGGTCGCGGCGCATCTGACGCTTTCGGATCGTCCGTTTCTCGGCGCCGTGACCGCCGAGAAGAGGGCCGAGGATTCGATCGAACTGGCGCGGCTGGCCTTCATGCCCGGCTTTCTCGACACCCACTGCGTGATCATGGGCAACGTCAACGTGAATTCGCCGCTCGTGTGGGACGGCACGATGACGGGGGCGCTGCGCGCCTATGCCGCCGCGGGGCAGGGGGTGGTTTGCGTCCCCTTCATCTTGGGAGGCGCGATGGGACCGGTCACCAATGCCGGGGCCATCGCGCAGGCCCATGCCGAAACGCTGGCGGGCTGCGCGCTGGCGCAGCTGGTGCGGCCCGGTGCGCCGGTGGTCTATGGCAACTTCCTTTCCTCGATGGCGCTGCGCAGCGGGTCGCCCACCTTCGGCACGCCCGAGCCCGCGCTCGGCTCGCTGGTCGTCGGCCAACTCGCCCGCCGCGCCGGGCTGCCGCTGCGCTGCTCGGGCAGCTTCACCACCTCCAAGCTGCCCGACGCGCAGGCGATGCAGGAAAGCACCGTCTCGATGATGGCGGCGGTGAATTGCGGCGCCAATTTCGTGCTGCACGCGGCAGGGTTTCTCGATGGGCTGCTGTCGATGAGCTATGAGAAATTCGTGCTCGACTGCGACTTTCTCGGTGCGCTGCACAGCTATCTTGGCGGCATCGACACCTCCGACGAGGCGCTGGCATTCGATGCTTTCCGAGAGGTCGGACCGGGCAGCCATTTCTTCGGCTGCGCCCATACCATGCGGCACTACGAGACCGCCTTCTGGGATTCGGATCTGGCCGACAACCGCAACTGGGAGAGCTGGGACGAGGATGGCGGGCTGGACGCCGCGACCCGCGCCAATGCGCGCTGGAAGCGGCTGCTGGCGGAGCACGAGGCGCCGCCGATCGATCCCGGGACCGCGGAGGCGATCTCGGATCACGTGGCCCGCCGCAAGGCCGAGCTGCCTGAATGCTGGCATTGAGCGCCGCGAGCCGGTTCAATGCGGCTGCACGACCGGAGTGACCCGATGCGCGACGACCCCCTTTTGCAACCCTTCCGGCTCAGGCACCTGACGCTCAAGAACCGGGTCATGTCGACCGCGCATGAGCCGGCCTATTCCGAGAACGGCCTGCCGGGCGAACGCTACCGGCTCTACCATGCAGAGAAGGCGAAGGGCGGCATCGCGCTCACCATGACCGCTGGCTCTGCGGTGGTCTCGCCCGACAGCCCGCCCGCCTTCGGCAACCTCACCGCCTACAAGGACGAGATCGTGCGGCCGCTGTCGGAGATGGTCGAGGCCTGCCACGAACATGGCTGCGCGGTGATGATCCAGCTGACTCATATCGGCCGGCGCACCGGCTATGCAGGTGGCGACTGGTTGCCGGTTATTGCGCCCTCGGCCTTGCGAGAGCCGGCGCATCGCAGCCACCCCAAGGCGATGGAGGATTGGGACATCGACCGCGTCGTGCGCGACTGGGCGGCGGCAGCGGAGCGGATGAAGGCGGCCGGTCTCGACGGGATCGAGATCGAAAGCTACGGCCATTTGATGGACGCCTTCTGGTCGCCCGCCTGGAACCTGCGCGAGGATGATTGGGGCGGCAGCCTCGACAACCGGCTGCGCTTTACATGGGCGGTGATCGACGCGATCCGCGAAGCGGTCGGCCCGGAGTTCATCACCGGCATCCGCATGGTGGCGGACGAGAACATGGAGGGTGGCCTGAGCCGCGAGGAGGGTATCGAGATCGCCCGCCGCCTCGCAAATTCGGGCAAGATCGACTTCCTCAATCTCATTCGCGGGCACATCGACCACGACGCCGCGCTCAACGAGGTGATCCCGATCGCCGGCATGCGCTCGGCCCCGCATCTCGATTTCGCGGGCGAGGTGCGGGCGGCCACGCGCTTCCCGGTGTTTCACGCCGCCGCGATATCGGACGTGGCCACCGCGCGTCATGCCATCGCCGAGGGCAAGCTCGACATGGTTGGCATGACCCGCGCCCACATGGCGGATCCGCATATCGTCGCCAAGATCATGCGCGGCGAAGAGGCGCGCATCCGGCCCTGCACCGGTGCGACCTACTGCCTCGACCGGATCTACGAGGCGGGCGAGGCGCTGTGCATCCACAACGCCGCCACAGGGCGCGAGGCGAGGATGCCGCATGTGATCCCGAAGGCGCCGTCGCGACGCCGCGCCGTGGTGGTGGGCGCCGGTCCCGCCGGGCTCGAAGCGGCGCGGGTTCTGGCCGAGCGTGGCCATGACGTCACCGTGCTGGAGGCCGCGTCGCGCCCGGGCGGGCAGGTGCTGCTCGCCACGCGCAACCCGCTCCGGCGCGACCTGATCGGCATCGTTGACTGGCGCGTGGCCGAGCTGGAGCGGCTTGGCACGCGGATCGAGTGCGGCCTCTATGCCGAGGCCGAAGACGTGCTTGCCCGCGACCCCGACATCGTGGTGATCGCGACGGGGGGCCTACCGCAAACCCCTCCGATGCCGGGGGGCGGTGCCGATCTGTGCCACAGCTCCTGGGATGTGCTCTCGGGCGAGCTACGCCCCGAGGGCAAAGTGCTCGTCTATGACGACCATGGCGGCCATCAGGCGCTCTCGGCCGCCAAACTGCTGGCCGAAGGCGGCGCCGAGGTCGAGATCGTCACACCCGAGCGGATGTTCGGCATCGACATGGGCGGGATGAACCACGTGCCCTACGCGCGCGCCTTCCAGTGCACCGATACGCGGATCACCCTGCACACGATGCTCGAGGGCGTGCGGCGCGACGGCAATGCGCTGGTGGCCCGGCTGGGGTCGCGCCACGCGCCGGGCTGGTCCGAGGAGCGGCGGGTCGACCGCGTCGTGGTCGAGCATGGCACCTCGCCGCTCGACGAACTCTACTTTGCGCTGCGGCCGCATTCGGGCAATGGGGGCGCGCTCGACCACGCGGCGCTTCTGGCAGGGCGTGATCCCTATTCGCAGGCCCACCAAGGTTTCATGCTGCTGCGGATCGGCGACGCGGTCGCCTCGCGCAACATCCATGCTGCGATCTATGACGGCCTCAGGATGTGCCTGCCGCTATGAAATGACAGGGGTGCCCGTTGTGCATGGCAGCCATGGTGGTTTCGGTGCGGGATGGGCGCCGCATCCTCGAATTGCACTCCGAAACTGTTCTGCCGAAATCCCCTGCCCATGCCTGGTTTCCTCCGGGCGGAAATCGCGGTGACCGCTCACTCGCTCCAACCTGCGTGACCGGCCAGCCGCTCGATCAGGAAGTCCATGAAGATCCGCGTCTTCGGGGTCAGTACGTTGGTGCGCGGATAGACCAGCCAGAGCACCGAGCGATCGTTCATCTTCCATCCTGTAAGAACCCGGACCAACCGGCCCGTTGCGAACTCATGGGCGACGTTCCAAAGCGAGTTCATCGACAGCCCGGCCCCCGCGAGGGTTGCCTCGCGCTGCGCGTCGCCGTCGTCCATGATGGTTCGGCAGACCATGCGGGCCGGGTCCAGCAAGGCCGTTTCTCCAGCGGCGTTCACCAGTTCTCTTGGTTCGAGGTTGCTCCACGCTATGAGCTGATGGCCCGCCAGATCCGCCGGCGTGGTGGGGCTGCCGTGTCTCTCGAGGTAGCCCGGTGAGGCACAAAGGACGCGGGTGTCGTCGGCGAGCTTGCGTCCCTTCAGGCTGCTGTCGGCCAAGGGGCCGCTGCGCAGCGCAAGGTCGAAGCTGCCCTCGATCGCGTCGAAGCGCGTGTCGGACAGGCGCAGGTCGAGCGTAAGGTCGGGGTAGAGTTCGTGGAACTCGGGCAGCAGCGGCATGATGTGCAGTTGCGCGAAGCTGCTCGGCGCGGCGAAGCGCAGCGTGCCCTTCGGGCCGGCGTCGCTGCCTCCGAGGGCCGCACGGGCCGCATCCGCCTGGGCGAGGATCTCGCGGGCATAGGGCAGGAAATCCGAGCCCTCCAGCGACAGTGACACCTTGCGGGTGGTGCGGCGCAGAAGCTCCACGTCGAGCTCCTGCTCCAGCTTGGCGAGGCGCGCGCTCGCGACGGCAGGGGCAAGGCCCAGCTCGCGGCCAGCAGCGGAGATGTTGAGCCGTTCGGCCGCCATCACGAAGAGGCGGAGATTGTCGGTGTCCATCGGGATTATATACCCAAACAGAAAAATCAATTCCGAATGGCGCAGCTTCATCGGGCGTTCGCAAGCTATATCTTGGCCGAGCCACGACTGTATTCGAAGCCCATTGGCTCGGTTCCCGGAACTCTGCTTCATGATTGTCATCATCGCCTTGCTGTCGGCCTTCTTCCTGTTCGCGGGCTCAATCAAGCTGTTTGGCTGGCAGAAGTTCATCTTCGAAACCCGGTTCGCGATGTTCGTGAAATACGGGCTCAATCGCCGGATCATGGCCCTTGTCGGTCTCGTGGAGTTGTTCGGCGCGGTCGCCATCTGGGACCGGTCGAGCTGGCTCGGGCCGCTTGGTGCGCTGGCGCTGCTGGGCACGTCGCTCGGCGCGATCGTCTGCCACCTTGTTTGGGACACTTGGAAGGAAGGCGTTCCGGCGATGGTAACTGCCACGCTCTCTGCCATCCTGCTCTGGTCGGGCCACGGTGCATTGCTCGCCGCCTTTGGTCGGACCCGAGCGGGCGCGACCCCCACGTAGCTTGAGGAGACATGCGATGTTCAAGACCATCCTGATCACCGGCGCGACGGACGGCATCGGCCTTCTGACCGCCAAGACGCTTGCCGGCGAGGGTCATACCGTCCTGCTCCACGGGCGCAGCGCCGAGAAGCTCGAGAATGCGGCCAAGGAGGTGGGTGGCACGCCCGAGACCTACCGGGCTGACCTGTCGCGGCTGGACGAGGTGGAGGGTTTCGCCGAGGAAATCCTCGCGCGCCATGACCGGCTCGACGTGCTGATCAACAACGCGGGCGTCTTCAAGACCACGCAGGCGCGCACGCCCGACGGCCTCGACACCCGCTTCGTGGTCAACACCATCGCGCCCTACCTGCTGACGCGGCGGCTGCTGCCGATCATTCCGACATCGGGCCGCGTGGTGAACCTGTCCTCGGCAGCGCAGGCGCCGGTAGATGTCGCGGCGTTGCGCGGCGAGCGGGGCCTCGACCACATGGGGGCCTACGCGCAGAGCAAGCTGGCGATCACGATCTGGACGCGGGAGATGGCGAAGGACCACCCGGAGGGGCCGGCCTTCATCGCCGTCAATCCGGGCTCGCTGCTGGCCTCGAAGATGGTCAAGGAAGGCTTCGGTGTCGCGGGCAACGACCTGTCGATCGGGGCTGACATCCTGCGTCGTGCGGCGCTGTCGGATGCGTTCGCGGAGGCGTCGGGCCGCTATTTCGACAATGACAGCGGAGACTTAGCCGAGCCCCACCCGGCTGCGCGAGACGCGGCACATGTGGCCGAGGTGATGGCGGCAATCCGCGAACTCGCGGGCAAAGGAGGGCGGAGCTGATCTTCAAATTATATTCCGGGGCCGAAAACTGAAACCAGAATTGCCTCCATTATAGCCAGAAGCAAAATGCCGTATTTCGGGGTCAACGCAACTATCATCCGGAGTTCCCGATGAAGACGATGATCCTGAACGACTATGGACCCGACGCCGCCTTCACCCCGACAGAGACCGAGCGTCCGTCCGTGAAGCCCGGGCATGTCCTCGTTCGCGTCAAGGCGACGAGCGTCAACACCGTCGACACGATGATCAGGGACATGGGCAAGGACCTTCCGCTGTCGCCCGATCTGCCTGCCATCCTCGGCATGGATTTCGCGGGCATCGTCGAGGAGGTGGGCGAGGGCGTCGCAGGCTTTGCCGTAGGCGACGAGGTCTATGGCTGTGCCGGCGGCCTCGCCGACCTTCAGGGCGCGCTGGCCGAATACATGCTGGCCGATGCGCGTCTGATCGCGCCCAAGCCGACGTCGCTGAGCATGCGCGACGCCGCGGCGCTTCCGTTGGTTGGCATCACAGCGTGGGAGGGCCTGCACCGCGCCGGGGTCGACCGCGGTCAGAAGGTGCTCGTGCAGGGTGGGGCCGGAGGCGTCGGCCATGTTGCCGTGCAACTGGCGCGGCATCTCGGGGCCAAAGTGTGGTCGACCGGCACCGGCGAGGCGAAGCTGGCGGCGATCGAGGCCCTTGGGGCAACGCCCATCGACTACCAGGCCGAGACGGTCGAGGCCTATGTCGCCGCCCATACCGGCGGCGCCGGGTTCGACGTGGTCTTCGACACGGTCGGCGGCGAGAACATGACCAACTCCTTCGCGGCGGCGGCGCTGAACGCGCAGGTCGTCTCGACCGTCGCGCTGCTGGCCCTCGACCTCTCGCCCGCGCATTTCAAGGGCCTGTCGCTGCATGTCGTCTTCATGCTGCTGCCGATGCTTCACGATGTCGGCCGCGAGGCGCATGGCGCGATCCTGGCCGAGCTCGCGAAGCTCGTGGATGCGGGGGCCGTGAAGCCGCTGCTGGACGAGCAGCGCTTCGGTCTGGCCGAGGTCGGAGACGCCTATGCCCGGCTGAAGAGCGGTCAGGCCATGGGCAAGGTGGTCGTGGAGGTCTGATCCTCCGATTGGGCCATCGATCGGGCGCCGGTCTGCGGCGCCCGGTCACGCTGACTTTCGGCTTTGCTGCTGCGTGTCGGCGCTTGCGGCCACCGCCCCGTTGGTCCGGCCACCGGACAGATACCGACGGCCACCGCCCCCTGATGATGTCCGAAGCCGCTGGCGCCTCAGGGACATGGCGTCCTTCTGGGGATGGGCGCCCTCAGCTTTCCGGGCCGTAGTGGGCGAGGAACATGTCGACGCAGTCGGAGATGACGGCATCCGGGTCGACCTCGGCTTTCGCGCCCATCAGGAACTGCGGCCAGACCAGGAAGTGCTTCACCATCGACAGCAGTTGGCCCGCGGCGAAGCCGGGCTCGGCCTCGCGCAGTGCGCCCGCCCGCATCGCCTCACCGATCAGCCCCGAGATGGGGCCGTCCTGCATCGCGGCCTTGGCGAAGAAGGCCTGCGCCAGATCCTGATCGCGCAAGAGTTCCGACATGACCAGCCGGTTCAGGCCCATGTATTGCTCGCCGGTCAGATGGCCGATGTAATCCTGCGCCGCCCCGATCAGCTGCTCGCGCAGCGGCACATCGGGCTGGTAGCGCAGCTTCGGCATGGCCGCGATCTCTTCGAGCAGGATGTCGGTGATGGCCTGAAACAGCAGCTCCTTGCTCTCGAAATGCTTGTAGAGCGTGCGCTTGGACACTTCGGCCAGTTCCGCAATCCGGTTCACCCGCGCGGCCGGGAAGCCCTGCTCGCGGAACTCTTGGATCGCCGCCTCTAGAATATCTTTTCGTTTCTTATCAGTCAGTTTCATCGATTCCGTCCCGCCGCGCCGCGATTTTGTAAACACAGGGGTTTACACCGCCCACCCTTACTTCCCATGTAAACACCACGGTTTACAAACGCAAGCGCTGCGGCGCCGAAGGGCACCACGATGAAATACAAGCAACTCGGACATACCGGTCTCTACGTCTCGGAGCTGACGCTGGGCACCATGACCTTCGACAATGAGGGCGGCAGCTATGCCGGCATCGTGGGCGCGACGGGGCAGGAGCTGGCCACCCGCATGGTCGATCTGTCGATCGAGGCGGGGATCAACATCTTCGACACCGCCAATGTCTACAGCTCCGGCGTGTCGGAAGAGATGCTGGGCGTAGCCTTGGGCGACCGGCGTCAGGACAACCTCATCGCCACCAAGCTTTACAACACCATGACCACCGGCCCGAACGATCTGGGCACCAGCCGGCTCGCGATCATGCGCGAAGTGGAGGGTAGCCTGAAGCGGCTCGGCACCGACTACATCGACCTCTACCAAGTGCATAACTTCGACGTCACCACGCCGCTCGAAGAGACGTTGCGCGCGCTCGACGACCTCGTGCGGCAGGGCAAGGTGCGTTACATCGGCCTGTCGAATTTCGCCGGATGGCAGATCGCCAAGGCGGACGGCATGGCTCGGCTTCTGGGCACCGAGCGGTTCGCTTCTACGCAGTCCTACTACTCTCTCGTCGGCCGCGAGCTCGAACGTGAGATCCTGCCGGCGGCGATGGACCTCGGCCTTGGCACCTTCATCTGGAGCCCCTTGGCCAGCGGCTTCCTGAGCGGAAAATACACCCGCCACAGCGAGGCCTCGGGCCGCCGCGCCGCCTTCGACTTTCCGCCGGTCGACAAGGATCAGGGCTATGACGTCGTCGATGCCCTGGCCGCGATCGCCGAGGAGAAGAACGCCTCGGTGGCGCAGATCGCGCTGGCCTGGCTCTTGCACAAGCCGGGCGTCACCAGCGTCATCGTCGGTGCCCGCAAGGAAGCGCAGCTGGTCGACAATCTCGGCGCCGCCGACATCACGTTGAGCGACGAGGAGATGGCACGGCTCGACGAGGTCAGCGCGCTCAAGCCCGAATACCCCGGCTACCTGCCGGTCTGGCGGCGCGGCGACACGCTGTTCGGTCAGCTCCACGACTGAGCGAAAGACCTGGCGCCCGGTCCAGGGCCGGGCGCCCCCTCCCCACACATACGCATATCAAGGATCAGACAGATGGCTGACACGAGTTTCGGACCCAAGGGCTGGACACCCGAGCGCCTCGGAAACCTTTCCGGCAAGACCTATGTCATCACCGGCGCCAACGCGGGCGCGGGCTTTCAAGCTGCGCGCATCCTCTTGGGCAAGGGCGCTGAAGTGGTGATGCTGAACCGCAGCGCCGAGAAATCCGCCGCCGCCGTAAACGAGTTGAAACAGGAATTCGGTGCCGCCGCGCCCGTGCGCTTCATCCGCATGGACCTCGCAGAGCAGGCCTCCGTCCGCATGGCCGCCGATGAGGTGCTGAAGACCACCCCGCGCATCGACGCGCTGATCTGCAACGCCGCCATCGCCCAGGTGCCGACGCGCAAGCTGACGCCCGACGGCTTCGAGAGCCAGCTCGGCACCAACCATTACGGCCACTTCACCCTGTGCGGGATGTTGTTCGAGCGCATCGAGGAAACGCAGGGTAGGATTGTCGTCGTCGCCAGCCTCGGCTACAACATGGGGCTGAAGACGATCCGCTTCGACGACATGAACTGGAACGAGGGCTACGGCGCGAACACCGCCTATTCCCAGAGCAAGCTGGCGCAGATGATGTTCGCCTACGAGCTTCAGGATCGGGTCAAGGCCGCCGGCCGCAACGTCGAGGTCTATGTCTGCCACCCCGGCTCGTCCGCGACCTCGCTGATCTCGACCAGCGGCAGCTGGACGATGCGCCTCATTTGGTGGCTGATGACCAAGACGCCGATGGTCCAGACCGCCGAGCAGGGCGCCTATCCGGAAGTGATGTGCGCCACCGAAGAGGGACTGACCGAGCAACGCGCGCTTTATGGCCCCACCGGGACCAGAGAGTTCGTCGGCCCGGTCGGCCGCGGTACGCTGAACGCCCACGCTTACGACAAGCCGGTCATGGTCAAGCTCTGGGAACGCTCGGAAAAGGACACTGGCTTCAGCTGGTCGATCTGAGCGCCGACACCACGTGAGGGGCGGGTCCGGGACCATCGGGCCGCCCTCCGGCCTCAGCCATACCGACAAGGGGCAAACGCCATGGACATCGTGAAAACCGCCACCGACTGGGCCCGGTTCGAAATGCTCTCCGCCGCCGTCTTCCTGGCCTTCGGGCTGGCCTTCACGCTGGCAGGTCTCGGCTTCCGGCAGTTCGGCACGACCGACATGGCGCGGGCCTATCCGGTCCCGATGCTGGTCGCGGGCGGGCTGCTCCTGATCCTCGGCGGGGGCCTGTACTTTCCAGCCCAGGTCCGGCTGACAGCCGTCCCGGTGGCCTTTGGCGGCGATCCCGCGGGCTTCGTCGCCGCCGAGATCGCCCGCGCCGACAAGGTGCTGAACGACTACTGCATCGCGGTGTTCCGGGTCTTTCCGCTGGTCGTCGCGATCTGCGCGCTTGCCATTCCCTTCCTCGACACAGCCCTTTGGCGGGCGGGCCTGATCACCGCCATCGCCATGGTCACGGTTCTCATCCTCATCGACAGCAACGC
This sequence comes from Limimaricola soesokkakensis, assembly GCF_900172345.1. Classification (GTDB taxonomy): domain Bacteria; phylum Pseudomonadota; class Alphaproteobacteria; order Rhodobacterales; family Rhodobacteraceae; genus Limimaricola; species Limimaricola soesokkakensis. The sequence continues at coordinate 59,745 of NZ_FWFY01000004.1, read as the reverse complement.
CAACGCTCGGCTGAGCGCCTACAGGCAGCAACTTTCGCTGGCAGAGGTGTCGGGATGGCCGTGAACGCGCCCATGGATCTCACGGCTGCCCGAGCAGGCTTCGGTACTTCTTCACGAAGAGGTCCTCTCCCTTGATCTTGCGCGTCAGGAAATCTCCGGCGGTCATGATGCCAAGGAAAGAGCTGCCCTTTCTGGGCCCGAGCGGCAGGAGAAGCGGCGCCTTTTTGCCCCAGGGCGCATAGGGCTTGATCCGCTCGAGCGGCGTGCCCTTGCCGAGGCTCAGCAGGGCCTTCTTCAGCCATGGCAGCTGGCGGCTCGTCGCCACGATGGTCATCGCATCACCGGCATCCGCCACGTCGCCCGCAGCAAAGACGTTGGGCAGGGAAGAGGGCCGCAGCCAGGGGTCGACCCGGATGCGCCCGGCGGAACCGGTCTGCACGCCCGGCAAGCTCTGCAATAGGTCCGAATTGGCGCGCGAACCGAGCGTGGGAAAGATCAGGTCGAATTCGTGTTCCGATCCATCCGCAAGCCACAGGCTGCCGGCATGGGGATCGGTCAGGTTCTCAAGGCCCTCGGCACGCTGCCCGAGGATCAGCCGCACGCCAGCTCGTTCGAGCTTCTTGGTCAGCTTGGTGCCGAAGGCTGGCGGCTTGTCGGGAAACAGGCGCGGCTGTCCCGAGATCAGGGTGATCCGCTTGTTCGGCATCGCATGGGCGATCTCTCCGGCAAGCTCGGTGCCGACGGCCCCGGCGCCGACGATGGCGACGGTCTGGGCGGCCTGCAACTGCGCATGGACGCGCGCGTTCTCGGCGCGGAAGGCGGCGATGTCGTCCCCCTTGGGTTTGAACGGCGCGGCGTTGCCGGAGCCGGTGGCGACGACCACCTGATCGGCCGCGATACGGCGTCCATCCTCCAGCGTGATGCCGGTGGCGTCCACCGATGCGGCGCGGGCCCGCACGACGCGGCCTCGTTTCAGCAAGCCGTCATAGGGGATGAGCGCCCGGTCGAGCAGCGCGGGATCGACCACGCCGCGGATCATCGCCGGGGCGTGGACGAAGTGGCTGCGCGCCTCGATCAGCGTCACCTCGGCCTTGGCGTCGAGGGATTTGGCAAGCTCGGCGCCGATATAGCCGCCGCCGCCGATCGCGATGTGCTGGGTCATGGAAGAATGCCTTTCTCCGGTGTCGGAGCAGAGATAAGGGCAGCGAGTCTGTATTGATATTTATACTTTTCACTGATCTATATAAGTATTGCTTTACAGGGGTGCATGGTGAAGCTCGACCAACTCAGGGTTCTGCGGGCCGTCGTCGAGACCGGTTCGGTCAAGGCGGCCTCCGAGCGACTGCACCGTACCCAGCCGGCCGTGAGCCAGGCGCTCAAAGCGCTGGAAGTCCAGACCGGGACCGAGTTGTTCGACCGCTCTGGCTACCGCCTCGAGCTGACGAAGATCGGCCGGCGGGTCTATCTCCAGTCGCTGCGGGTTCTGGCCGAGGTGGATGACCTCGCTCAACTCGTGCGGCATTTCGAGGAGGGGCGGGAAGAGACGATCGCGCTCGCCATCGACGCGGGCACCGATCCCGACTTGGTGACGCCGGTCCTGGGCCGGATCCAGACCGCCTTTCCGGAAACACGGGTCGTTCTGCGTGCCGAAGTGCTGTCGGGCGCCATCGACGCGGTGAAGTCCGGCAGAGCGGCTCTGGCGGTGGCCCCAATGCTGCCGGTGATGCTCGAGGAAGAGGGCTTCGAGCATCGGCCCATCGGCCGTGTCATCATGCGCAACGTCGCCGCCCCGGCCTTGATCGCGGCGATGGGGACGCTAGGGCGGCTCTCGGAGTTGCGCCGCTTCACCCAGGTGATCGCCCAAGACAGCGGGCAGGCCGCCGGTCTTTTCGATCGCGAGATCGGCGTGCAGAAGGGTCAGCGCCGCTGGTATGTCGCCGACCTGCACAGCAAAAGGGCGCTGCTGGTCGCGGGCCTCGGCTGGGGACGGTTGCCGGAGCACATGATCGCCGGAGATCTCGAGCGGGGAGCGTTGCAGGAGATCGCGCTTCCGCACACCCATCTCCCTTTCGAAGCCGGGGTCTATGCCTTCCGCCAAGCCCGCCCGGTCACCGGCCCGGTAGCCGCCGCAATCTGGAACGGGTTCGCCCAGTTGGCAGAGGGGCCGAGCTGAAACCACGGCTCATGGCTGATCGGCCATTGCGTCAGAGCCCCTCCCTCCATGAAATCCCCGAGGGCTGATCTGACGCTTTCAATGCAGAGCGTATCAATTTTGGTCCGCACCGGCCGAATGGTCGCCAATATACGGGGCGTGTCACCGTTGCGAGGACCAAGCCTCGTCCCATGCGCCGTAGCTGTCGTTCATGATGCGGATCTCCACCTCGCTGTCGATCGTCCGCATCAGCGGTTCGACGCAGCCACGGAGGGCAAGGTCCTTATTCGCAGCACCGGCCTGGGTCTCCGTCAGCCCCCACGACCCGGAAAGGCCGAAGCATGGGCTTGGTCCATTTCACCGAGGTGGAGGTCACCTGACGAGCCTTGGCTCCACATGCCGGATCATCAACGCCTGCGGCTGAAGCGCTGGCTCTGTTTTGCAAGCAACGAAATCATGGCCCGCCGTGATATGAACGTCGCCCTGCGCCATCATGCTGACGCCGTGGTGGCGGCCACTATTTCCCGCCCCGGACATGTGCAGGCTGCCGGCGGTCAGGAACGAGGTGTTCGAGCCGCTGAAGCCGCCCGGGATGTGGATGTCGCCTCGCACGAGAACGGTGGTTCGGTCGCGGGGCTCGCAGTTGCCGGCGGCGGCGCCGATCCGCGACTGGCTCGACGCCTTCAAGCCCGATCGGGTGGAGATCAGCAGCGAGCCGGAGATGTCGACCTTGTTGCCGAGCTCGATCTCGCAGTCGGTGACAAGGGCGATATCGCGCAGGCTGCCGGCATTCACCGAGTCCAGCGATACCGAGCTGCCGCTGCCGTTCGCCGGGTTCGGCAGGGAAGGCTTGTTCTTGCCGCCGCCTTTGCCCTGCGTCGCACGGCCGAGCGAGGCGATCCGTCCGTCACAGGCGACGTCGTAGACCAAGCCTGACGGGATCACCGGCAGAAGCTGAAAGTCGTCGCGTGACAGGTGAACTACGGCACCCCGGGTCAGCGCGGTCACCGGGTATCCTATCTCCGCCAGAGGCAGGAGACTGCCGAGACCGGACTTGCCGTCGAAGAAAGCCGTCTTCTCAGGGCTCCGCGCCTCGAAAACGAAGGCGTCCTCCAAACGGTCGATCAACTGGTCGAGCTTGGGCACCGGCAGGTTCATCTCGTTCGAAGCCTGACCGGCCCCGGGATTGGACTTGTCGTCGCACTTGTTCTTGCAGTCGGTCAGGTTCGGCATGCTGACACTGGCGCCCGACGCGAAGCTGTTGTTCTGCGGCATCCAGACATTCTCCTGCGCGTGCACGCAGTAGCCGGCCGCGAAGCTGTTGTTGGCCGACAGGTGAAGCGTGCCGCCGGCAAGCAGCATGTCCGCCCCTTTGCAGCGCGTTGTCGGCACCTGCGCTGCCACGCCTTCGGCGGTCACCTCCCAGCCCGCCAGGCCGTCGCCGTCCGAAAAGAGCGAGGCCACCCTCAGGAAGGTGAAGGGAATAACGTTGTCCTGAGCTTTGCTGTGCTGGAGCCGCACCAGCGCCGCGTTGGCCGGACCACCAGTGGCGGAGCGCGCGGTGTTGGTGGCTGGATCGTAGCTCAGCAGTTCGATGTCCCGCTCGGGATCGGCCAGAACCTCGCCGACACGATCCGCGTCGAGATTGGCGTACACGGCCTGCCGGGCCGCGCTGCGCATCCCGACCGGATCGACTCCGGTGGCCAGGGCGACCACTGCGGCATGAGCCGAGACGTCCGCTGTCTGCTTCAGGAACTGCTTGTGACGCCAGGCATTAACCGGGTCGACCGCGAGGCCGGCAAGAGCCATCAGGACGAGGGTCCAGAACAGGCTGAAGACGGTCGAGCCATCCTCGTCCGACCACCATCGCAGGAAGGGCCGGGGGGTCATCTCGGCTCGAGGCTTTGCGTGACGGAGGCGGTGAGCTCGAAGCCCTCCGTGAGGTTCAGGACATCGATGGCCGCCACTTCGAGAGCCGGCTTGGCAAGCGTGACCGTCACGAGGCCATTGGCGATCTGGACCGTGGCTTCGGGGGCACCCCCGATCAGGGTGCGGGAGGCGATGTAGGCGTCCACCTCGGTAATGGTCATTGCATGCCGCGAGATCAGCCGGGCGGTATCGCGCGCGAGCGATCCGTAATCTGCCTGCACCATGAACAGCATGGCACCCTGGGCGGCCACGAGCAGGACGACCACCATCACCGGAAGCCACAGGACGAATTCGACGGTGGCTGTGCCCTGGTCGCTTCTGACCAGGGAGGCGAGGAGTTTGGGGGCCTCTGCGGAAGGGGGCAAGTGCCGTCATTCTGACGACGCGCGCGAAGGGGTCGTGCCATTGAACCTGCTTGTTGTCGGTCGTTGAGCCCCGATCTTGCCCCAGCATTGTGGCGGAGATCGGACCTCGGCCGGGCGGAATGAGAGCCACAGTTTTCGTCATCAGATGGATTGGGACACGATGGCCTGATGTCGGAGGGAGGGTCTGACTTGTTGGGGCTTCGGTGTATGCCGCAAGCAGGCGACACCGCTCGCGCGCTTCGAAGAGCGGGCTGATCCACGGGCGCTCCGATCCGAGGCTCGGATATGGATGGGCGGTCGCGGACCGTCTACGCCAGCGGACCCGGAACGGGATGAAGGGGGGCGCCGTCGCGCTCGTAGGCGGTGATGTTGGCGAGGGTGGTCTCGGCGATGGCGGTGAGTGCCTCGGTGGTGAAGAACCCCTGATGGCCGGTGATCAGCACATTGGGAAAGGTCAGGAGCCGCGCGAAGACGTCGTCGGGGATGATCCGGTTCGACAGGTCCTCGAAGAAGAGCTCCCCCTCTTCCTCGTAGACGTCGAGGCCGAGGCTCCCGATCCGGCCGCTCTTGAGCCCGCGGATAATCGCGCGGGTGTCAATCACCGCGCCGCGGCTGGTGTTGATCAGCATGGCCCCGGTCTTCATCCGCGCGACCGCCCGGTCGTCGATGAGATGATGCGTCTGCGCGGTCAGCGGGCATTGCAGGGTGACGATGTCGCTGGCCGCGAGCAGGGGGTCGAGCTCGAGATAGGCGACGCCACGGGCCAGGCAGTCGGGATCGGGGTTCGGGTCATGCGCGACGACGCGGCAGCCGAAGCCCAAGAGTATCCGCGCCAGAATCGACCCGATCCGCCCCGTGCCGATGACGCCGACCGTCTTGCCGTACAGGTCGAAACCCATCAGCCCGTCGAGTTCGAAATTGCCCTCGCGCACCCGGGCCCAGGCGCGGTGCGTCTTGCGGTTCAGGGTGAGGATCAGCGCGAGGCTGTGCTCGGCAACCGCGTGCGGGGAATAGGCCGGGACGCGGCACAGGGCGATGCCGGCGGCCTTGGCAGCGGCGAGGTCGACATGATTGAAACCGGCGCTGCGCAGCGCCACCAGCCGCACGCCAAGGGCCGCGAGCGCCTCCAGCACCGGCCGGTCGAGCCTGTCGTTCACGAAGGCGCAGACCGCTTCGGCCCCGCGCGCGAGCGCTGTGGTGCCGGGCGCGAGCCTTGCCGCGTGGAAGCGCAGGTCGTGCCCGGGATCGGCCGCGTTGGCCGCGGTCAGATACGCGATGTCATAGGGCTTGGCCGAAAAGACGGCGACATGCATGATCTGCCCTCCTGTTCGGATAAGGCCGCTGCTCTCTCTCTTGATCCATGAGCCTCGAGCCTGTCCCAGCCTAGCACGCGCGGGTCCATCGGCGGGGATTCGTGGCCCGCGATGCTCCCGGAGGGCCATCCGCCGAGAACGACCAAGGGGGGCTTTGGTGCCGAAGACGCGAAGTCGAATCGTCTCGCGCTACTCCTCTTCGTCGTTAGGTGGTAACCTTTGATGGTCCAGCAAGGAGAACCGGGATGACTCCCCGACTGAACCTGCGCTGCGCCGATTGCGGTATCCGCCATCGGGCCGTCTGCGCGCGGTGCGACGAGGCCGAGCTGGCGCGGCTCGAAGAGGTCAAGTTCTACCGCAGCTACGAGGCCGGGCAGAAGATCGTCTGGGCCGGCGACGAGCTGAGCTTCGTGGGCTCGGTGGTCTCGGGCATCGCCACCATGTCGCAGACGCTCGAGGACGGGCGGGTGCAGATGGTGGGGCTGTTGCTGCCCTCGGACTTCATCGGCCGGCCGGGCCGCGACATTGCGCCCTACGACGTAGCGGCCGCGAGCGACCTGACCCTGTGCTGTTTTCGCCGCGCGCCGTTCGAGCGGCTGCTCGCGGAGATGCCGCATGTCGCGGGGCGGCTTCTGGAGATGACACTCGACGAGCTGGACGCGGCGCGCGAATGGATGATGGTGCTGGGCCGCAAGACGGCGCGCGAGCGCATCGCGAGCCTTCTGGTCTCGGTCGCCCGGCGCGAGGCGAGCTTCGACATGGTGCCGCGGTCCCACGACCTGCGGCTCGACCTGCCGCTGACGCGCGAGGCGATGTCGGAGTATCTCGGCCTGACCATCGAGACGGTGAGCCGCCAGATCAGCCAGCTCGGCCGCGAGGGGGTGATCGCGCTCGACGACAGGCGGCGTATCCTCATCCCCGATCTCGACCGGCTGAAGCGCGAGACCGGCGACGACGCGATCCTGGCCTGACGCGCCCCCCGGTCGGGAGGCCTGCAACGGGAAAACTGCCAATGGCCGGCTCGATGCACGCGATGGTTCTGCCGAGGCCGGGCGCGCCGCTCGAATAACGAGAGGTCGAGCGTCCTCGACCGGGGGCCCGGCGAGATCGGTCTCAGGGTAGAGGCCAGCGGCGTCTGCCGGACCGACCTGCATATTCTCGTCGGCGAGCTCGCGGATCCCGTTCTACCGCTGATCCCCGGCCACGAGATCGTCGGACGGGTCGAGGCTCTGGGGACGGGCATGACGGTTCCGACGATCGGCCAAAGGGTCGGTATTGGTTGGCTCGGGCGCAGCTGCGGGCGCTGCGGATTATGCGAGGAGGATCGCGAGAACCTGTGCGATGCGCCGCTCTTCACTGGCTATGCCCGTGACGGCGGTCATGCCGAGCATTGCGTGGCCGAAGCACGCTTCGTGTTCCCACTGCAGAGTGCGGCCGATCCGGTGCCCTCCGTTCGTGGCATGAAGCGACTGTGCCGGTGAAAAACGGTGGCAGTGGATGCTAGGTCGGGGCTGCAGCTTCGACTTCGAAGGCGAAGAGAGGGGGGGCACCGATCGGGCGGCGATCCGGTCGGTGCTGCTCGACTCCACTGGTTCCGGCCTCGGGCCCGCGCGTCACCGGTCCGTGGTCGCCGCATGAGCGCTCCGGCCCCCGGAGCGTGAGCCGATGCTCCCGCCGGGCCGGCCCGCCGTAGCTGAGCGGGGCGGCTCCCGCGCGTTTAATCGAATGGAGGCTAGGATGTTCAGACATATCGTGGTGCCCGTTGACCTGCGGCATCTGGACCAGATGCAGCGTGCGCTGCGGGTCGCGGCAGACATGGCCCGCCATTACGGGGCGAGAGTCACTTACATTTCCGCGACCCCCTCGGCCCCGAGCACGATCGCCCGCAACCCCGAGGAGTTCGAAGGGAAGCTCCGCGCCTTCGCCGCCTCCCGCTCGGAAGTCGACGGCGCCCAAGCCGCCTCGCACATGTTCGTGGTGAACGACCTGTCCGGCGATCTCGACCATTTCCTGTCGAGGGAGATCGACGGGCTGAACCCGGATCTGGTGATCATGGCCAGTCACCGCCCCGGCGCAGGAGATTACTTCTGGCCGTCGCATGGCGGCCACGTCGCCGCGCATGTCGCGGCATCGGTCCTGCTGGTGCGCGAGGATGTGACCTTGCCGGGCTGAGCGGCTTCGGGCCGGTTGGCCGGGAAACGTCATGACCGTGACCGACGGGCCCGATGTCCCGGGGCCGGTCTTCATCGCGCCGGGGGATCGCAGGCGCGTCTCGGCGGGCCATGCTTCGGCCGCTCCACGAGGAGCGGCGTCAGCCGCTGCCCGGCTTCGGTTCGGCTTGCATACATTGGCGTTCTCCTTTCGCGCCATGGCATAGCGCCTAGCGGAGCGAAACGCCTTGACCTGCCGCCGACGGGTTCGGGCCCGACGCGATCGCCCGGTTTGACCTGTATCAAGGCCGGAGGACCGGCCATCCGGTAGACCCGTTCCGTGAACGGAGGCGGGAGGGGCGCGATGATGGACAAGGACAAGCGATCTCCGGAGCCCGGTCCGGGCTGGCCGCTTGCCAATCAGTGGCTGTGGGTCGGGGTCTTCTGGGCGCTGTTGATACTGGGCGCGATCTGGTTTCTTCCCGACGAGGTGCCCGAGGAAATCTCCTACAGCGCCGTCAAGCGCATGATCGAAACGGGCGAGGTCGCCAGTGCCGAATTGCAGGAGCACGGCATCGTCGTAATCGCCCCCGAAACCACGGGCGGCGGCGAGACGCGGTACCGGGCGGTGACGCCGGTCCAGGGAGATCCCGGTTTGCTGCCCCTGCTCGAAACGATGCGGGTGGAGGTGAGCGCGACAGAGCCGCAAGACATCACGCTGTTGAACCTGCTGCTGCCATGGGTCGTGATTTTCGGAGTGTATTTCTGGCTGCAGCGTCGCCTGATCGGGCGGATGGCCGGTGGCATCGGCCCGGGGGCAGGTGGCTTCGGCGCGGGCGGGTTGCTGAGCGGCCGCTTCACCAAGCCCAGCCGACCGGCACAGCAGGTCACCTTCGACGACGTGGCCGGGCAGGATCAGGCCAAGCGCGAGGTGGCCGAGCTTGTCGAGTTCCTGCGCGACACGGAGCGGTTCCAGCGCGTCGGCGCCGAGGTGCCACATGGCGTCTTGTTGGTTGGGCCGCCGGGCACCGGCAAGACGCTTCTGGCCAAGGCACTGGCCGGCGAGGCCGACGTGCCGTTCTTCTCGACCTCGGGCTCCGAGTTCATCGAGATCTTCGTTGGCGTGGGGGCGGGCCGGGTGCGCAAGATGTTCGAGGCCGCACGTGCCGCCGCTCCGGCGGTGATCTTCATCGACGAACTCGACAGCATCGGCCGGACCCGCGGCACCGGGCTGGGCGGGGGACATGACGAGCGCGAGCAGACCCTGAACCAGATCCTCGCCGAGCTCGACGGCTTCGGCGGGCGCGAGGCGGTGGTCGTGCTGGCCGCGACCAACCGGCCCGACGTGCTCGACCCGGCGCTTCTTCGTCCGGGCCGTTTCGACCGGCACGTCACGCTCGAACTGCCCGACCGGGCCGCACGGCGCGCCATCCTCGCCATCCATGCGGGACGCCTGCCCCTAGCGAACGTCGACGATCTCGATGCGATCGCGGCCGGAACCCCCGGGTTTTCCGGTGCGGACCTGAAGAACCTGCTCAACGAAGCCGCGATCATGGCGGCGAGGCGCAGCGGGACGGGCATCACCCATGCCGATCTGGAGGAGGCGCGCGACAAGGTGATGATGGGCACGGTGCGCTCGCTGGCGATCCGCCCCGAGGAACGGCACCGGCTCGCGGTTCACGAGGCGGGGCACACCGCCGCGGCCTTCTACACGCCAGGCGCCGACCCGCTGTTCAAGGTGACGATCATTCCACGCGGCCACGCGCTGGGCGGCACGCATATGCTGCCCGAGGCGGAGCGGCATACGCTCGACGAGGCCTATCTGCGCGGGCAGCTGGTGACGCTGCTTGGCGGGCGGGCGGCCGAGCGGACGCTGCTCGGGTCGGTCAGCTCCGGGGCCGACGACGACATCCGCCGCGCGACAGGCATGGCCCGCGCCATGGTGTCCCGCTGGGGCATGGACGAGGCCCTCGGCCCGGTCGACCTGAAGCAGAGCGAGGACCATCCCTTCATCGGCCAGTCCATCGCGCAGCCGCGCAGCCACGCCGACGAGACGGCGGCCCGGGTCGACCGGGCGGTGATGGCGCTGCTCAAGGCCGCGGAGCGCCGCGCGACCGAGATCCTCGAACGGCGCCGCTCGGAGATCGACAGCCTCGTCGAGGCGCTGGAGGCGCGGGAAACCCTCGATGCCGACGAGATCCGCCGCTGTCTCGATCCGGAAGCGAAAGTCACCGTGATCGCCCCGCAGGTGGCGGCGTGTCCCTGAAGCATGATTAGGTCCCTGGTCGGTTCGCCATGAACCGCGGCGCCCGAGCGGAACCGACCCGAAGAGCGAAAGGACCCGACATGGTCGAGGAGAACGCCCGTAGGTCCCGTATCGAGAAGCTGCGGGCTCATCTCGCCGAGATCGAGGGCAGTCTCGATCATGCGCTGGATCCGGATCTCGAGGATCAGGTGACTGATCTCGAAGAGGACGAGGTGCTCGAGAGCATGGGACATGCCAAGCTTCGTGAGCTGCGCCTTCTCGAAGACGCTCTCAATAGGATGGCCCGCGGCGAATACGGGATCTGCAAGCGCTGCGGCCGTGGCATTTCGGAGGCTCGGCGTTGCGCGGTGCACTACGCCGTGCTGGGCCATCGCCGATCTCGATGCGGAGAACGCCGGAGCGACGGGGGACGAGCGATCTGGTCTTGAGATTCTCCGTAGGGCACTGGGCGCACCGACCCTCCAGATCGCCGAGAACGCCGCGGTGGGTGGAGGCGTGGCCGTGGCCGAAATGCTCAAGAGCAGCGGTCAACACGGCGATGACGCCGCGAGGGGCGTGTATGCCGACCTCGTATAGGAAGGTATCCTCCGCCCGACGGAGGAGGTCCTCGTCGCCTTGGAGAACCCCGTGTCCGTCGCGGAGGCGCTGCTGCTGACGGAGGCCACGATGATCGAAGTGGCCACGCCTGCGACGGAGGAGCGCCCCCCGCGGAGTTCGGGTTGCGATCGCCGGATATCCTTTAGCCGATCCCGCGAAACAGCGATCCGACCAGATAGGCGATCGCGGCTGCCGTGCCGCCGATCGCCAGCGTCTCGAGGCCCGAGCGCCACCACGGCGCCAGCGACCAGCGGCTCTTCAGCGCGCCGATCGCGAAGAAGGCGGCCCCGGTCATGGCGACCGACAGGCCGAAGGCCGCGCCGAGCCCGAGCGCGAAGGGCGCGAGCGGCACCAGACCGGCGACGAGGAAGGCCGCGAAGGTCACCAGCGCGGCGGGCAGGGGGGTCGGGGCCCTCGGACTCAGCCCGTACTCGTCAACCAGCATCAGTTCCACCCAGGCGCGGCGGTTGCGCGAGATCGCGGTTACCGCGCGCTCCAGAACCGAACCGTCGAGGCCCTTGGCCGCGAGGATCTGTCGGATCTCCTCGCGCTCGCCTTCGGGATAGAGATCGATGTGACGCTCTTCGACCGCCCTGAGCCGGGCCGCGTCGTCGCGCTCGGCCTTGGTGCCGGCATAGTTGCCCGCCGCCATCGAGAAACCGTCGGCCAGCAGGTTGGCGGCACCCAGCGCAAGGATGATCGCCGGTGACAGCCCGGCGCCCTGCACGCCTGCGACGATGGCGAAGGTCGTCACCGCCCCGTCCATCGCACCGTAGATCGCGTCCTTCAGATGCCCGCCTTGCCCGGCCCGCGCCAGCCGTCGCGCGATCTCGGCCCGGCCGTGGCCGTGATCGGTGGGGCGCTGGCCGAAACGCAGCACGGTCAGCCCGCGACCTGGATGCTCTCGAGCCAGTGGATCAGATCGGTGATCGACTGGCTGGTCAGCACCGGCTGGCCGGACTGGGTCGAAAGCGTGCCGAAATCTGTGTCGAAGACCGGTCCGAAGACCGGCATTTCGCCGCCATGGCCAAGTAGGGGATCGCGGCCGTCGATCTGGCGCGTGGCGCGGGCGACCGGAAAGCTGCCGCCATTGCGCTCCGAAAGCCGCGTAAGATCCGGGGGCACGCGCTTGAGTACCTCTGCGAAGGGCCCGTCGCCGCGGGCCTCCGGGCCGTGGCAGGACTGGCAGAACACCATGTAGAGATCGTGGCCCGCCTCAATCGAAAGCGGGTCCTCCACCTCCTGCGCCTGCGTCGTGCCGGCGATGAGAAGAACGAATGGGAGTAACGGTCGCATGATCGGCTCCTTTGCTGCGACTCCAGCTTCGCCGGTGGACGCGTCATAGGCCTTGACCTGCATCAAGGCAGCCCCGGGGGTGCCGGACCAGACTGACCGACAGAGGGACGAGACGCGTTCCCGGGCGGAGATAGAAGGCATGGAGCGGATTCTGGTCGCGACGGATCTGACGGCGCAGGGCGCCCGCGCATTGCGTCGGGCGGCGATGTTGGCGGAGGCGCTGGGCGCCGGGCTGGAGGTCCTGCATGTCTTGCGCGACGATTTGCCGGACGACCTGCGGGCCGAGTTCGAACGCGCCGCGGGCGGGCGTCTCGCGACGGAGGTCGCGGCCTTGCACGCCAGGCTGAACGGTCGGGTCCGGAGCCGGCTCGAGTTCGGCACGCCCTGGATGACGATCCTCGACGCCGCTGCCGAGGCGGAGCTGCTGGTGATGGGGGCGCACCGCCATGCCGGGATTGCGGAACTGTTCCGCGGCACGACCGTCGAGCGCGTCGCCAAGGCCTGCGACACGCCGCTGCTCGTCGTCCGCGGCGACCCAGTCAGACCCTACGGCTCGCTGCTCGCGGCCACCGATTTCTCGCTCGCTGCGCGCGCCGCGCTCGAGGCGGCACTGCGTCTCGCGCCGAATGCGACGACCCGCCTACTGCATGCTTACAGCGTGCCCTTCCGCTTCCTGCTTGGCGGCGAGAGCCGACGCTCGCTGCTGCATGCCGAACGTCGCCGTCAGCACGAGACCGCCGAAACCGACATGGCCACATTCCTCGGCGGATTGGAGACGCGGCTGGCCGGCGCGGAGCGCATCTTCGTCGAGGATGCGCCGGAGGCCGCGATCCGCCGCGCGCTCGCAATCGCGCCGGCGGATCTGCTCGCGGTCGGCACCCATGCGCGGCCGCGGCTGTCCGAGGCGCTTCTGGGCAGCGTGGCGCGCGGGCTGATGGCGGATCCGCCCTGCGACCTGCTCGCCGTGCCACCGCCGTTCCGGTCCGCCGGATAGAAGGAGACCGAGCCATGACCATCAGGACCATTGCCCTGTGCTTCACCGACGCGGCCCAGGCCGAGCCGCTCGCGCGGGCCGGGGCCGCGCTGGCGCGCGAGAAGGGCGCGCATCTGCTCGGGCTCCACGTGGTGCCCGATCCGCAGATCTACCCAGCCGTTTCGTCGCACATGAGCGGCGAGGTCCTGTCGCAACTCCGCGACCGCCAGCGCGACGCCACCCGCGAGGTGCAGGCCGTATTCGATGCGCGCGTCGCGGCTGAGGGTATTGCGGGGGAGTGGCGCTGCCTCGGGGCGAAATACCTCACCCCCGCCGAACGGGTGGTCGAGAGCGTGCGCGCCGCTGATCTGGTGATGGTGGGGCGCCCCGACGGAGATCGCACCGGCCGAGGTGAGGAGGAGATCATCCGCGCCTCGGGTCGCCCGGTTCTGATGATCCCGCCGGGCTGGGAGCCCGCGCCGCTGGGGCGCGCCGCGGTGATCGGCTGGAGCGAGACCCGCGAGGCCGCGCGTGCGGCACATGACGCCGTTGATCTGCTGGAGGAGGGGGCGGAGGTCACGCTGCTCAGCGCGGCCAAGCTGCCCTACCGCGACGAGCACCACTACCCGGCGCAGGACATGGCCACGATGTTGAGTCGCCATGGCCTGACGGTGAGGGTCGTGCACCGCGAGGCCGGGTCATCGAAGATCAGCGAGATTCTCGAGCGCGAAGCGTGCCAGACCGGGGCGAAGCTGATCGTCACCGGAGCCTTCGGCCATTCGCGCGCCTACGACTTCGTGCTCGGGACGGTGACGTGGAGCCTCCTGCGCAACGCCGAGCGACCGGTGCTGTTCTCCAAGTGACCTCAGCTGCCGGCGCCGACCTCGCCCAGCACCCAGCCGGTGAATTCCCCGAGCGCCGCGCGCATGGCCCGGTCGAAGGCCGCGGCCAGCGCTGCGCTGTCGGTCGAAGGCGCTTCGGACACCGCCTCGATCCGGCGTGTCGAGACAACGGCCGCGTCGCTTTCGCGCACCAGCCGGACCAGCAACTCGATCTCGACCTGCGCGCCCTCGGCGGCGAAGGCCTCCGCTTGGAAACCGATGATCTCGGTCAGCACTGCGTAATCACCGCCCACCCCCAAGGGGCTGCGGCCGACATATCGCAGCGCGGCGCTGTCGCCGAGGCTTCGCACCATCAGCGTCTGGACCATCTGCGGTACCGGGTCGGCCCAGCGCGCATCGGGCAGGTACTGCGCCCGGAGCGGATCAGGACGGATCATGATCCGGTCGGTGGCGATGCTGCCGGAGGCCACGGGCAATTCGACGATCACGTCGAGCGGGCGCGGCGCGACCGCGGGCGCGGCAATCTCCGGCGAGCGCAGTTCGAATACCTCGAGTGGCGCCGAAGCCCGATCCAGGACATCCAGCGCGCCACAGCCGGACAACAGCAGAACGAGCCCGAAACCGGCCGCAGCTTGAACCCGAAGCATTCCATTCCCTTCACCTGCGGTAGGCGGGGGCCCGGTCGTCCAGCAGGAAGCGGGCGGGGTCCCGATCCATCCGGCCGACCATGCGGTCGAGGTTCCCGACCAGGGCACGCGCTTCCCGTGCGAGGCGAGCATAGCCCGGAAGCGCCTCGGCCGTGAAGCCGTCCAGCGCGGTTCCCGACCGCGCCACCGTGGCGGCCAGCGTCTCGAAGGCGGTCGCCGCCGCCTGGCTCGCGCGCCGCAGATCCGCGCCGATCCCGGGCAGTTCGGCGGAAACCGTGCCAATGGCGCTTTCGAGGCCCGAAGCGGTGCCCCGGACGTCCGAGATCAGCGGCGCGATCTCCTCTTCCACGATCCGCGCCGTCTCCGAGAAGGTGCGGTCGGCCGAGGCGAAGGCGGCTTCGCCGCGCTGCATGGCGGTCTCCAGCGAGCGCATGGCGTCCTGCGCGGCCGTAAGCCCGTCCGCTGCCCCCGTAACGAGGGCTTCGGCCGATCCGGCGAGTCGGGCGGCGCTTTCGGTGGCGCTCGCGATGTCGGGGCCCAGCGTCGAGACGAGATCGTCCATCGCGCGTCCGGTGCCGCGCAGATCCGACAGCATCGGCGCGAGATCCTCGTCGACCAGCCGCTCCGCTCGCGCCACGAGGTCGCGGGCAGAGCCCGAAAGGGCCGCGATCTCGCGCTCGGTGGTTCCGATCGCGGGGCCGAGCCGGACCGCGGCGTCCATGGCGCTCTGCAGCAGTTCCGCGACCTCGTCGAGGCGGGCCCCGGCCGCGTCCCCAGCTGATGCGAGCGTCTCGATCATGCGCCGGGCCTCGGGGCCCAGCGCACTGATCTCGGCCCGCAGTTCGTCGAGCATCTGCTGCAGGGCGGTGCTGGCGGCGCTGGCCTCCTCGGCCATGTAGCGGTCGGTCTCGGCCAGCAGATCCTGCGCCGCCTGAAGGGTGTCGGAGCCGCTTCGCATTGTCTCCCCGGCGGTCTCCGCCAGCGTGTCGATCC
This sequence comes from Limimaricola soesokkakensis, assembly GCF_900172345.1. GTDB lineage: Bacteria > Pseudomonadota > Alphaproteobacteria > Rhodobacterales > Rhodobacteraceae > Limimaricola > Limimaricola soesokkakensis. Next base: position 44,222 of record NZ_FWFY01000004.1, on the reverse strand, counting down.
GGGCCATGGTGGTCTCGGCCCGGTCGGACAGGCGCAGGAGCCCATCGGCGAGATCGTCCCATGTGTCGTTGAAGCGCCGGGCCTCGGCCGTGACGCCTGTGATCGCCTCCGCCGTGCCGGACAGCTCGTCGAGCGTATCCGCTAGCGCCGCGCTCGCCCGTTCGGTGTTGTCGAGGATCCGCACGATGCGGTCGCGGTTCGCCTCGTCGAGCAGGGTGTCGAGGCGCTGCATGACCGAGAGCGCCTCGTCGAGCAGTTCGGGCGCGCTGCGGGTCAGCGATTGCAGCGTCGAGGGCCCGGCGACGATGCGCGGCAATGGCTCGCCGGGGGCGGCGGAAAGCAGCGGCGTGTCAGGCGATCCCGCCTCGATCTCGACATAAGACACGCCAGTCACGCCCAGCGCCTCGATCCGGGCGATGCTGTCGCGTCGGACCGGGGTATCGGCCTGCACCTGCACCACGACCCTTATGGCGCCCGTTTGTTCGGGGGCGAGGGCGAGATCGGTGACCTGTCCTACCAGCAGCCCGCCGAAGCGCACCTCCGAGGCGCGGCCGAGCCCGGAGACGCTGTCGAACTCGATCTCGTAGGTGGCGAACTGCCGGTCCAGCTCGACCCGGGCGAACCAGAGCAGGAAGGCAAGAATGCCGAGCAGGCCCGCGAGGGTGAAGGCGCCGACGAGGACGTAGTTGGCCTTGGTCTCCATGTGTCACCTCCCTTGCGGTGCGGCCGGGCCGGACCTGCGGGCGGCCCGGCCGCGGGGGCCGTGGAAATAGTCGCGCACCCAAGGGTGCTCGACCGCCAGCATGTCATCGAGCGTGCCCGTCGCGAGCACGCGGCGCTCGGCCAGCACGGCGACGCGGTCGCACAGCGCGTAGAGCGTATCGAGATCGTGGGTCACGAGGAACACGCTGAGCCCCAGCGCCTGCACGAGATCGCGCATCAGCCGGTCGAAGGCCGCGGCGCCGATCGGGTCGAGCCCCGCGGTCGGTTCGTCGAGAAAGACGATCTCGGGGTCGAGCGCGAGCGCGCGCGCGAGGCCCGCGCGCTTGCGCATGCCGCCCGAAAGCTCGGCCGGATAGGTTTCGGCCGCGTCGAGCGGCAGCCCGACCATGGCGATCTTGAGCTCGGCCAAGGCATGGCGGGTGTCCGGATCGAGCCCCGCGACGCCGCGCAGCGGCACCTCGACATTCTCGCGCAGCGTCAGCGAGGAGAACAGCGCCCCGTCTTGGAACATGACGCCCCACCGCGCCGCGAGCGCGGCGCGGCGATCCTCGTCGATCCCGGTCATCTCCTCGCCGAACACCGCGATCCGCCCGGCATTGGGTCGCCGCAGACCGACGATGCTGCGCAGCAGCACCGACTTGCCCGTGCCCGAGCCGCCGACCACGCCCAGCACCTCTCCGCGCCGCATATCGAGATCGAGCCCCTCATGGACGCGATGCGGCCCGAAGCGGTTCTCCAGCCCCCGAATGCGGATCACCATGTCGTCGGCCCCGGTCACAGGCCGACCTGCGCGAAGAGGATCGAGAACAGCGCGTCGATGACGATTACCGCGAAGATCGCGGTGACGACGGCGCTGGAGGTCATCCGCCCGAGCGATTCCGCGCTGTTACCGACCTGCATTCCGGCGCGGCAGCCGACGATGCCGATGATCAGCGCGAAGACCGGCGCCTTGACCAGCCCGACGACGACATGAATCGGCTCGACGCCCTCGATCAGCCGGGTGCGGAACATCGCGGGCGAGATGCCGAGCTCGGCCCATGACATGAGCGCACCGCCCAGGAGACCGCTCAGATCCGCCACCAACCCGAGGATCGGCAGCGTGATCACCAGCGCCAGGATGCGCGGCAGTATCAGCGCGTTGGCCGGGTCGATGCGCAGGGTCAGCATGGCGTCGATCTCCTCGCGCATTTTCATCGAGCCGATCGCCGCCGTGAAGGCCGAGGCGGTGCGCCCGGCGACGATGATCGCGGTGAGAAGGATGCCGAGTTCGCGCAGGATCGAGATGGCGATCAGCTCGACCACGAAGATCTCCGCGCCGAAGGGACGTAGCTGGGTCGCGCCCTGAAAGGCGAGCACGACGCCGATCAGGAATGCCATGAGCGCCACGATCGGCACCGCGCGCAGCCCGACCTCCTCGCAGTGATGCACGAGCGAGGTCAGGTGAAACCCGCGTGGCCGCCGGAGCGCTCCGAGCAGCCGTGCGGTGAAGATCCCGAGATATCCCAGCAGGTCGCGCAGGAAGGCAGCGCCGCCGGCGACCTTCCTGCCGAGCCGGTCGAGCAGCGCGGCGACGGTGAGCGGCGGCCGGGTCGCGGGCTCGGCCCGTGCGAGGTTCGCGCGTACGACCTCCACGAGTGGCAGGGCGTGTGGCGGCACCGATGCGATGATGAGGTCCGTCCCCTCCTGCCGCAGCCGCGCCTGTTCGGTCAGCAGCAGCCACGCGCCGGCGGAATCGAGGCGCTGCAGCGCCGAGAGATCAAGCGTGGCATGGGGGGCGAAGGGGGTCTGCGCGAAACGACGGCGGGCCTGTTCCAGTTCGGGCAGGCCGAGAGAGCCCGAGATTTCGATCTTTGGCTGTCCGGCCGTCGTGCCGATCTTGATGCTCATCGGTCGGGCCACCCCGACGCGCGGGCCTCGGACCGGCAAGCCGCGCCCCTCGGGCGCAGGGAAGCAGGTACGGGGCGAGCCGTGTGGGGTACGGGACGCGCCGCTATGCATTCGATCGCGGTGGGGATCATGGAGCGGCCTTTCCAGCGGAGGTGGGGCGAGTATCGCCGCCCGTGGACAACCCGGCTCTGATCTGGATCAAGGCAAGGGAGCCACGGGTCGATATGATGCCGCCCCGCGGTGGCGCGGCGCCTGTCGGCTCGGCGGTCTCCGGGTCACTCGCGCTCGGCCGCCCGGACCGCGACGCCCTCGGCGATCTTCTCGCCGGGATGCGCGATGACTACGTCACCGATCTCCAGCCCGCCCAGCACCTGCGCGGCCGTGTCGTTGCGCTGGCCGATCTCCAGCACGGCGCGGCGGGCGCGACCCTCCTCGACCACGAAGCTCGCCCAGTTCTGACCCTCGCGAAACAGCGCGGCGATCGGCACCTGCAACTCGTCCGGAGACCGCCACAGCACGATGCGCAAGCGCAGGGCATAGCCGTCCCCGAGCCCGACGGGCGGTGCGTCGGGCTCGGTGAAATCGAAAATCGCCTCGACCCGTTGCTCTTCGATCCCCAGCGCCGAGACCTCGGTCCGCGCCGATGGTTCGATCCGGCGCAGATGGGCGGGCGGCTCGCTCGCCCCGCCCCAGCGCGCGACATGGGCCAGGGCATCCTCGGGGAGGCGGACGGCATCGCGCGACAGCAGGTCCGCGACGATCTCCAGATCGTTCGGATCGCCGATGTCGAGCAGCCGCTCGCCGGCGGCGACCGGCCGCGCACTGAGCTGGTCGATGGCGAGGACGACGCCGGTGGCCGGGGCGCGGATCTCGACGCAGCAGCCGCTGCCATCCCCGGTCCCGTCGCCGGGACCGATCAACGCGGCGCGGGTCCGGTCGAGCGCGCTCTGCGCCATGATGCGTGTCGACAGCGCCGTGTCGCGGGCGGCCTGCGCGACCTTGAGCGCCTGCGTCGCCTCCTCAAGCCGGTCGGCCGGGGCGGCGCCGCGATCGACCAGCGTCCGGGTCTGGTCGTGACGCGATTTGGCGTAGCTGAGCTCCTGCAGGGCCTGCTGCAACCGGCTCTCGGCGGCGGTGAAGGCGGCCTCGGCCTCATGCGTGGCTGCCTCGGCCTCGACCCGGCTGCGCCGGTCGAGCAGGCTGGGTTCGATCGGCTCGACCACGGCGACCAGCGTCTCGCCGGCCACCACCGGGTCGCCGACCCGGACCGGCGAACGCCGGGCCGTGCCCGCGATCGGTGCCGAGACCTCCCAGACCTCGCGGATCCGCGCCTTTCCCTCGACCTCGAGCGTGACCTCCATTGGCCCGCGCGCCACGGGTACCAGCTCGGCGGTGACGGGCAGCGGTCGAAACGCGACCCAAAGGAGGCTCGCGACGATCAGCGCCGGGATGGCAAACAGGACGATCAGGCGGATAGGGCGGGCCATGGTTTCATTCCCTCGTCTTGAGGACGTCCAGAAGATCCAGCCGGTCGAAACGCCGCCGGACCAGCAGCGCGGCGGCCAGGATCGCGGTCAGCGTCAGCAGGCTCGCGCGCGCGAAATTGGCCGGGGTCAGCACCAGTGGAATCCGGTAGAGGTCGCTGTCGAAGCCCGAGACCATGCCCTGCGCGATCAGCGCACCGATCCCCCAGCCCAGCGGCTGCGCCAGAAGCGCCAGTACGGCGGTCTCGCCGAGCAGGATCGACGCCGCCTCGGTGCGGGTGAAGCCGAGGATGCGCAGGCTGGCCAGCTCGCGCGCCCGCTCCGAGAGCTGGATGCGGGCGCCATTATAGGCGACGCCGGCCGTGATCAGCCCGGAGATCGTCAGGAACAAGATCGTGTTCCAGCGGATGTTCTGCCGGATCGTCTCGCGGAAGCTGTCGCGGACCCCGGTCAGCATGACGCTCGCCGCCAGCGTCGGCAGAGTCTTGAGCGCCGCCTGGAACTCGGGCAACGCGGCGGGGTCCAGCGCCAGATGCAGGGCCGTGACCTGCGGTGCCCGGCCCAGCCGCGCCGCGAGCGCGTCGTGGTCCATATAGGCCCCGAGGCCGAGATATTGGCGCGTCACCGCCGCGACCGGCTCCCGGAAGTCGCGCTCCCGGTCCCCGGCGACCTCGACCTCGACCACGTCGCCCGGTCCGACCTGCAGCTGATCGGCCAGCTGGCGCGACAGCATCAGCGCCGTCTCCGGGGCGGCGACGACCCGGCCCTCGGTGTCGAGGATCCGGACCAGATCGCCGTCGGGGGGCTGGGCGGTGATCGAAAGGCGCTTGGACAAATGCCCGTTGCGCAGCGTCACGGCGAGATCGAACTGCGGCTCCACCCGGAGAACGCCGGGCAGGGCACGGGCCTGCAGAGCCGCCTCGGCCGGCGCTTCCGCGCCAAGGACCAGCGTCGCGTGCTGGCGGTTCGCCCGGTAGAAGGCGCTGTCCATCACCACGTCCATCGCGTCGATCATGAAGCTGGAGGCGACGAGGATCGCGACCCCGGCGGAGAGCCCCAGCATCGTCATCGCGGCACGGACCGGCCAGCGCAGCAGCCCGCGCAGCACCATCTTCGCCGGCTGCGAGAGCCAGCGCCCGGCCGCCAGCCGGTCGAACGGCCCCTTGCCGAAATTCGGTGGCGCGGGCGGGGCCATTGCCACCGCCGGGGCCAGTCGCGCCGCGGTCAGCGCGGCCCGCGCGGCCCCCAGCCCGGCCACCACGAGGGCCAGGAGCCCCGAAATCGCGTAGACGTCGAAACCATCTGGTCGGATCAGCCACGGAAAATCGAAGAACCGGGCATAGATCCGGGCCATGCCGCCCGCCAGCCAGCTTCCGGCGAGCCAGCCGATCGCGATACCGATGCAGGCCACCAGCATCGCGAGAAGCAAGTAATGCAGCGCGATCTCCGACTTGCGGTAGCCGACCGCCTTGAGCAGCCCGATCTCGGCGCGCTCCAACGCCACGATCCGGCCCAAGAGCATGTTGACCAGGAAGCCCGCGATCACGAAGAAAATCGGCGGCAGCACGACGGTCATGTTGCGCAGCTGTTGGAGTTCGGCGGCGATGAAGGCATGGCTTGGATGCTGGTCGCGCAGCCGGCTGCCGGTGCCACCCCAAGGGGCGAGCAGCGCATCGACCCGGTCCGCGACCTCCGCCGTGACAGCGGTCGCGTGCAGGGTCAGGGCGACGTCGTTGATGGCACCTTCGAGGTCGAGCACCGCGCCGGCGGCTCGTTCCGGCATCCAGATGATCGCGAACCCCGCATCGTCGGGCATCAGCCCGCCGGGGGGCAGGCTGTAGAGGAATTCCGGGCTACGCAGCGTGCCGGTGATGATCAGGTCGAGCCGCTGTCCATTGGCGATCGCCGCAAAGCTATCGCCGGGGCGAAAGCCATTGGCCTGAGCGAAGCGGGCGTTGACGGCGACTTCGCGGTCGCTGTCGGGGTCCGGCATCCGCCCCGAGACCAGCAGGGGCGCGTTCAGAAGCGGCGCACCGGCTGGCAGGGACAACAGCCGGCCCGAACCCGGCGCCGGTCGATCCGGCAGGTCGAGCGTGACCGGACCGACCTTTCGCACCTCGGCAGAGCGAACGCCCTCGATCGCGCGTATCTCCTCGACCAACTCGCCGGGCGCGCGGCGGACCGAGGCGAACATCTCGGCGAAGCGCTGGCGGCCGTAATAGTCGTCGAGCGTGGTTTCCAGCGCCCGGATCATGCCGAAGGCGGTCAGCAGGATCGCCACGCCGCAGGCCAGCACGAGCGCGATCGCCGTGACCTGGGACCACAGCCGGCGCAGGTCGCGAAGCAGCTTGCGGTCGATGGCGCGCGCTCTCACCATCGGATGCCCTCGGCCGCGACGCGGTCGGGGTTGCGCGCGATGTCGATGACCCGGCCGTCCTGGAAACGGATCACCCGATGCGCCATGCGTTCGATGTCGGAGTTGTGGGTGATGACGAGGATGGTGGTCCCGAAACGGGCGTTGACCGCTTCGAGCGCCGACAGCACCGCGACCCCGGTGCGGCTGTCCAGCGCGCCGGTCGGCTCGTCGCAGAGCAGCACCTCGGGGCGCTTGGCGATGGCCCGCGCGATGGCGACGCGCTGCTGCTCGCCGCCCGAGAGCTGGGCGGGGAAGTGATCGAGCCGCGCGTCGAGCCCGACCAGCGACAGGGCCTCGGCGGCAGGCATGGGATCCGCGGCGATGTCGGTGACCAGCTCGACGTTCTCGCGGGCGGTGAGGCTGGCCACGAGGTTGTAGAACTGAAACACGAAGCCGACATGATCGCGCCGGTAGCGGGTGAGCTGCCGCTCGGTCATCGCGGTCAGCTCCATGTCCCGGAACCATGCGGTCCCGCGCGTCGCGTGGTCCAGCCCGCCGAGGATGTTGAGCAGGGTGGACTTGCCGCTGCCCGACGGGCCGAGAAGCACCACGAGCTCCTCGCTCGGCAGTTCCAGATCGACGCCGTCGAGCGCGCGGACCTCGTTCGGCCCGCCGGCGCCGTAGGTCTTGCTCAGCCCCTCGGTGCGGAACGCGGCCAAGCTGCCCGTGCCTGCGTCATCGGTCGGCGCGCCGGTCTTCGGCCCCGCCGAGAGGTTGCGCTGTCGGTCGCCGAGATGATCCATGGGCATCCGGGCCCCCTGTTCCGAGCGCGCGCCGAACTCCTTCTTCGAGAGGCGCCTAACGCTCGTTCCGCCCCGCGGGCGTTTCGCCCGCCACGACGTCACCCCTCATCACGGGCTTCGCGGCTGAACCAGTGTCTCGCCCGATGCTGCGGCCATCGGCTCGAGGCCGCGTTGATCTAGGTCAAACGACCCCGGCGCAGGTCCGACCCAACCAGCGTCGACATCTACCGCATCGTCAACGACCGGCTGGCTGGCGACGAGATGACGTCATTCATCTGCTGGAGCCACAACTGGCGGTTCCCTCCGCTGTTCATGAACGCCGGGCCGGGCAGTGGTATCCTACCTCTCACCGCGATCGGCGGGAGCCAAGAGTAGCTTGGAAAGCACCAGATCCCGTATAGGGATCGGGGAACCCTTCAGTCCGACACCCTCGTCAGAAGCATTCCCTATCAATGAATGCCGCGCCGCCCATGATCCGTCCAATGAGCTGGCAGCCGTAATCCCGTGAGACACAGTGGTCGAAGGCGGAGGTTGCCTCGAATGCCTCGCGCGCCTCGGCCGGCAGCGACCGAACCTGCGTCGCATAAGCGGCGTATTCGGCCGTTGCCGGGCAATCGACGAATGGGCATTCTGCACTGTCGTAGGCCGCGTGCGTCAATTCGTGTACGACCACGCTATCGAAACAGGGCTCATCCGGTACGCTGGCAAAGGCGCGGTCCGGATCGCGGCGCTTGGCCATGAGCCCCGGCGACAGCAAGCGGATGAGCGCTTCGCCGCAATGGAAGATGCCCAAGCAAGGCTTAGGAGGAGGATCCACGGACCTGAGCGTGACCCCCTCGGGCACGGCAACATTGCAGGCCGCAAGCTTTGGAATCTCACGGGCGGCAATCCGGCAGATGCGGCCCCGAGACATTGACATCCCACCTTCGACGATAAGATCCGCAGTCTGGCAGACGGTCTCTTCCTCGCCTGCAACGCTTGCGGTGGCCGCCAAAAGCCCGTCCCCAGGAACCTGAGCACATCCTCCTCCTCTGGCAGCTCGTGAAAAGGGTATCACTCTGATCTAAGATACTTATTTCAATTAGAATACGGAATAAGGAATAAGGAAGTATATGGCGTCAACTGCCGGGTAAACAAAACGCCTTCTGTGTCACAGGCTGTGCCACAGTGCATCCGACCATTCGAAAGCAGCACTCGAAGGCTATTTGTAAGAGATGACCTCACTGGCTGGAGTCGGCGAAGGGGACGTGATGAACAGTAAATCCCGGACCGTTGCCGCAGCCCGGACTGAGATCCCCTGAACGGACATTCCCACCCTTCGCTGCGAGCGCTTGATAGGTGCTATGCCTGCCAAGCTACGGGTAAGAACGGCGGGAAGCGGACTTTCGCCGCACATTGGCTCAATGGTCATTCCCGGCGAAGAGCAGTCTCAATGCATCAAACTTGATTTTCAGGTCAGTGCGGCAACGGGATCGTGCAAACGTGTCATTGCCCCCTGAGGACTCTCCTTTGAACGAGCTCCAGTTGCCTGAATTGGTGTGCTGGACGCCGCTACCGATGCGCTGCAACATGTCAGGTGCCATAGTCTATCGGAGCGCTTCGCGGACAATCGTGGTGCTCCAACGATTCCGGGGAGATGCGCGTGACTGAAGCCGTGGCGATTCCGGTCAGCGAAGACGAACGTCATCGGCTTCTGCTCGAGGCGATCACCGACTATGCGATCTACATGCTGGATTCCGCGGGTCACGTCTCGAGCTGGAACCCGGGGGCAGAGCGCTTCAAGGGCTACACGGCGTCCGAGATCATGGGGGCGCATTTCTCTCGCTTCTATACTGAGGAGGATCGGGCGAGAGGGCTTCCCGAAGAGGTCCTGAGAACCGCTGCCAATGCCGGCCGCTACGAGGGGGAGGGCTGGCGGGTTCGCAAGGACGGCCACCGCTTCTGGGCGCATGTGGTCGTCGATCCGATCCGCTCGCCCACAGGGGACCTTTTGGGCTTCGCGAAGATCACGCGTGATCTGACCGAGCGTCGCGCCCGGGAAGAGGAACTGCGGCGAAGCCAGGAGCAGTTCCGCCTCCTGGTGCAGGGTGTGACTGACTATGCGATCTACATGCTCGATCCGAAGGGACATGTGGCCAGCTGGAACGCCGGCGCGCAGCGGATCAAGGGCTATGCCCCATGGGAGATCCTCGGGGAGCACTTCTCGCGTTTCTATACCGAAGAGGATCGCGAGGACGGATTGCCTTCGCGCGCGCTCGAAACCGCCAGACAGGAAGGGCGGTTCGAGCATGAGGGCTGGCGGGTGCGCAAGGACGGCACGCGGTTCTGGGCCAGCGTGGTCGTGGACGCCATCCACGACGATGAGGGCGAACTGATCGGCTTTGCCAAGGTGACCCGCGACATCACTGAGAAGCGGGACGCGCAGAAGGCGCTTGAGGTTGCCCACGAGGAGCTTCTTCAGTCGCGTAAGATGGAAGCGCTCGGCCAGCTGGCAGGTGGCATCGCGCATGACTTCAACAACCTCTTGATGGCCATCTCGGGCAGTCTCGAGTTGCTTCAGCGGCGCCTTCCGGACAATCCCCAGATAGCCAGCCTCATCGACAACGCGCTGCAAGGCGCGCAGCGCGGTTCGGCCTTGACCGGCCGATTGCTGGCGTTCGCCCGCCGTCAGCCGCTGGAGCCACAGCTCGTGGACCTGCCGTGCCTTGTGAAGGGGCTGCGGGACCTCATGCAACTTTCGCTGGGACGTGACATCCGGATCGAGCTGTCGGCACAGCCCGCCGTGCCGCCGGTGATGGTCGACGCCGCGCAGCTCGAGCTGGCGCTGCTCAACATCGCCACGAACGCGCGGGATGCCATGCCCGATGGTGGTTTGCTCGGCATTCGGATCTCCCATGAGGAAGCTCCATCCGCTCATGGCACGGACCGGATGTTGGCTCCGAGAGTTTGTCTTGCCATATCGGATACCGGCGAGGGCATGGACGAGGAGACGCTCGCTCGGGCAGCCGACCCGTTCTTCACGACGAAGGGCCCCGGCAAGGGCACGGGGTTGGGCCTTTCGGTGGTTCATGGGCTGCTGGAAGAGTCCGGGGGGCGCCTGGTCCTGAAAAGCACCAAGGGCGAGGGCACGACGGTAGAGATGTGGTTCACCGCAGCCTCAGCCCCGCAGGGACAGCTGGCCGACACCTCGGTCCAGACCTCCGACAAGGGCACGGTCGACACGCCCCTCACCGTGCTCGCCGTCGACGATGATGCCTTGGTCCTGATGAATACCGTCATCATGCTGGAGGATCTCGGCTATGAGGTCATCGAGGCGAGCAGTGGGGCCGAGGCGCTGGCCAAGCTCGATGAGCACGAAGTGGACCTGCTACTCACGGATCATGCGATGCCGCAGATGAGTGGCGCAGAGCTCGCGGATGCCGCTCGTGAGCGTCACCCCGGCTTGCAGGTAGTTCTCGCGACCGGCTTTCTCGAACTGCCGAACGACAGCACCTGCGCGAACCTGCCGAAGCTTATGAAGCCATTCTCCATGGAACAGCTTCAGGCCGCCATTCGTGAGGCTACTAGTAGCAAACAGCCGTAGTGCTGATCATGGTGTGAAGGAGGAGCCTTGTAGAAAATCCCATGCGTCCAATCCACGTCCCCCGTATCCCCGATCAGGTGGCTGTCACACCCATCGGTTTTGCATCGCGTCTTGCAACAGAAGAATGCGCCCGTCGAATCCGTTCGAGATCGTGCGGAAAGCTCAGCTCCTGCTCTGCGCGAGCGAAGGCGAGAGCTGCCTGATCGCGAGCGGCTCGACTGATATCCGTCGCAGACAATTGGGCCAGTAGCGCAAGCGAACGCTGAATCCAGATCCCGACTTCGACCGATCCCACGCCGTCCTTGCTGACTGCGGCATAGGCATCTTCCAGCAGGTCATGGGGGGCCAGTGGCGGCACGAACACCCGTTCGAGCTGCGGTTGCGCACTGTCTTCGGCGTCCTGTTCGATGCTCCAATCCCGGATGATCCGCGCCATGCGAATGACGATGTCGATGGCCGTCCCGGGGTCGTTGATCCCGGGCGACAGCGCACGAGACCCGATCTCCGACATGACGATCAGGCCGAACCGTGGGTCGCTGGCATAGGTGCGGCGCTCCGCCATAACGAAGGCATCGAGCAGATCACTCATCTCGAGCACTGTCTCTCCGGCCAGAGGCTTGATCGTGGCGAGCGCCCGCTGCGGATGGACAAATGCCCCCGGCAGACTCCGCACGTAGACCACCGCGTCGTTTTTCTTGGCCCATCTGTCGAGGCGGCCGGTATCGATGTGCTGGATGAAGCCGAGGTCTTCGGAGTAGAGGTCGATCCCACCCTCCGGAACTGTGCCCACGGGCCGTCCGCCCAAAGGCGCGGTGCGGTGAAAATGGCCGAAGGCCTCGCGCGTCGCCGCATCCACCTTCTCGATCGTGTTACCCAACCGTCCAAGCCGCGCAATGTTGTCGACCCAGCGGACGAAGGTAAGGACGACCCAGGCGAAGATAGCGATTGTGAAGAGAAACAGCGCAAAGCGTCCGGCAACGCCGAAGTAACCCACCTTGATCGCGATGATGCCGACGATGCTGAAGATGAAGGCGCCGATAAAGCTCGACAGCGCTTCCTGTGACAAGCTGTCCGATATGATGAGCGCGAACGCCCGCGGCGTCGCACTTCCCCCAGCTGAAGCATAGGCCGATACCATGGAGGCGACGGCGAATGTCGCGACGCCCAGCATGCTGGCGGAGATCACCGTGAGCAACTTTTCGACCGTTTCGGTGCTGATGTCCGGCACGATGTCCTGTAGTGGAAGCCCGTCGGCGAGATGCGCCACGAACACCGCCGCGACCGCGAGAACCGCATTGCGGAGCGGCTTGATCCAGAGCTTTTCGCGCAGGTGCTGCACGGTGAACTTCAGGCGGCTTCGGATCATGACACTCGCTCCTCTTGGATCCGGCATCCTCGTGCCGCAACCCGCCGCATTACAAGGCCAAAGCGGGAGGGCGCTCGGCTGACAGAACTCGTGCGGCGGCCAGCGCTGATGCCGCTTGCCTGCTGCTTGGATCGCTATACCTCTACTAGGCTGTATTGCGCGAAGGATTGCCGATCATGAGGCCGTTATTCTGGCTGGTCTCCGCCTTCTTCGTGGTGCAGACGGTCTTTCCCCTGATCCGCAGTGCCAGATGGTGGGTTCGCATGAGCGATTTCCCCCGCCTTCAGATCGCGGCGGCGCTGGCGGTTCTGCTGGTCGGCTATCTACTTCTGTTCGGGATCGCCGACCGCTGGGATATCTTTTACTTGGCTGTTGTCGTGCCGGCGCTGAGCCTCCAGCTGTTTCGGGTCTTTCCCTATACGCTGGCAGCTCCGAAGCAGGTCATGCGGGCTTCGTCGCGGCGCCCGGAGAACCGAGTTCGGGTGATGATCTCGAACGTGCTAATGGAGAACCGGAAGTCGATCGATCTCCTTCAGGTAGTGCGTGAGGTCCGCCCCGACCTTCTGCTCCTCGTGGAGACGGACGACTGGTGGCACGAAAAGCTCCAGTCTCTTGATGACATGTTCCCGTATCGGATCAAGCGACCGCAGGACAATTACTACGGCATGGAGTTGTTCTCGAGGCTGGAACTCGAGGCTCGCGACGTCCGCTTTCTGCTGTCGGACAAGATCCCGTCCATTCGAACCGGCGTGCGTCTGCCCTCGGGCGTCTGGATCGACTTCTTCGGCATTCATCCTCGGCCGCCGGACCCGGATCACGACAGCGAAGGGCGGGACGCCGAACTGCTTCTGGTCGCGAAGGAAATGCGCCAATCAAAGCGCGCCGCTATCGTGGCCGGCGACATGAACGATGTTGCTTGGTCCCACACCACCCGGCTGTTTCAACGCATCAGCGGTGCTCTGGACCCGCGGCGTGGCCGAGGCATGTTCAGCACATTTCATGCCGGCCACCTCCTTCTGAGATGGCCGCTCGACCACATCTTCCACGACAACTCCTTCACACTGGTGGAGTTGCGACGCCTGCCCAACATCGGGTCGGATCACTTCCCCGTTCTCGTCGAGCTTCAATACGAGCCGAAGGCGGAAGCAGAGCAGGAAGCGCCAGTAGCCGACCAAGCCGATCGCGAGGAAGCAAAGGAGATGATCGAAGAAGGGCGCGAAGCCATAGCCTGACGCGGACACCTCGATCAGTTCAGGCGTCGGGCAGCATCTGGTTCCAACCTCTGTGAGCGGCATACCTTGTGCTAGATTCAATGAAGGCCCGGGCCCTCATGTCAGGCGCTGCGGCACGCCGGTTTCCAAGGTCGACGGGGCGCCCGGGGCGCAACGGAAACTGGGTTTGTCAGGGACCAATTGTCCCGTCATGCTGCGTGAAGCGGCTCAAGGGGTGGAAAGCATCAACTTGGAACACGTCAACCTGTCATACGATGCTGAATCTGCGCGTTTGTCGGCGGTGCGCCGGTATGCGGTACTCGATACGCCACCGGATGGTGCCTTCGACCGTATTGCCAGACTGGCGTCGGGGCTTTTGAATGCACCAATCGCCATCATCTCGATCGTCGACGAGGACCGCATTTGGTTCAAGAGCCATGAAGGGCTCGAAGGCGTGCAGGAAATTCCTCGCGAACCAGGTCTTTGCGCCTCGGCGATCCTGCAAGACGGGCCATGGATTCTTAACGATGCGCTGGTCGAGCCAGTGGCGCTTTCCAACCCACTCGTTGCCGGGGAGTTCGGACTCCGCTTCTACGCGGGCATCCCGCTCAGAACCCATGATGGACATGGCCTCGGCACGCTCTGCGTCATCGACAAGGCGCCACGCGAGTTCACGCCGGAGCAGACCGCAATCCTTCAGGATTTGGCGGCGGTGGTCATGGACGAGCTCGAGCTGAGGCGCGAGGCCATCGCCACACATGAGGCGCTTCGGCGCGAGATGCGGGAAAAGGAGCTCTTGGCCGGGGAAGTCGAGCACCGGGTCATGAACAGCTTGCAGCTCATCTCCTCGGTCGCGCGGCGCAAGGCGGCGCAACATGCAGGACAGACAGCCTCCGAGCTCAATGACATTGCTGCCCGGATCGGAGCCATCGCTCAGGCCAATCGGCACATTCAGCAAAGTCTGCCCGGTCTTGCCCAGCACGGAGACTTGGCTCTGTTTCTCCAGGTGCTGAGCCGGGAGCTTTTTCCACTGTGTCCGCAAGGTGGCCTGATCGAGGTGGACTGTCCCGCGCTTCATCTGGCTCGTGACCAGTTGGTTCCAATCGGCCACCTGGTCACGGAACTCGTATTGAACTCGGTCAAGAGCGGCGCCGGTTGCATCGGACTTCAGGGCGAACTGGCTGATGGGTATTTCCGGCTCGAGGTTGATGATGACGGCCCCGGCCTTCAGGAGGGCTTCGATCCGAGCAAGAGCAAGGGGCTCGGCATGGCTATTCTACAGGCGATGGCGCATAAGCTTGATGCAAAAGTGACCTGGGGACGGGGGCAACGCGGTGGTGCGCGATTTACTGTGAAGCTGCCCCTCAACATCGATGCGGCACGAACCGAGAGCAGGTCCGAGCGATCGCACTGATCCCCAGACTCTTAACCACACGGACTATTTTGACCGCCCTATACCGGAGGCCGCGACGTAGTGGCCATCTGGTTGATGAGAGGCACTGTGGCGTTAGCTTCCGTGGCGAAACCAGCCGCACCGATATGATTGCCGAGGAGGCTGCATGATCGAACTGTCTTCGGCCCAGTCTGCACCGGGTCTCGCTGAGCTCTTCGAGCACTCACCGGCCTGCCTTGGACTGTTCGAGGCCGAGGAGCCGTTTCGTGTCATCGCTCACAACCCGGCCTTCCAGAAGGTGCTGGACGAGCCGTTTCGAACAAAGGGCGTGGCTGGGCTGACGCTGCCCGAGTTCGCGAGCAATCCGGACCGGGTTCTGGCCGTATACCGGCAGGTCGCCGAGACCGGCGAGCCCTTCGTCGTCGAACGCTATCGCTATGACGGTCTCGAGCGCGGTCCGACATGGTGGAACTGGAGCCTGACCCCCGTGCGGCGAGATGGCCGCATCACTTCGCTCGTCCTGACCTCGGTGGAGGTCACCGAGGCCGTATTGGCCCAGCAAAAGTTGGAAGCGGAGATCGAGGCACGACGTGATGCCGAAGAGCTTCTGGCCGGCGAGCGGGAGCTGTTCCAGCGCATCGTCGACATCATTCCCGTGATGATCACCATGTATGACGCGGACAAGAACCTGCTTCTGGTCAACAAGGAGTTCGAGCGACTGGCGGGTTGGTCGACCGAGGAAGCTCGCGCCGAGCCCGTGTTCGAGATCTGCTATCCCGACCCCGACTACCGGGCCGAGGTGGCGCGGTTTATGGAGAGCTGCCAAGGCTGGAAGGACATCCGCCTTGTCACGCGGAATGGGCAAACCTTGCAGACAAGTTGGGCCAACGTCCGGCTGTCCGACGATCGGCAGATCGGTATTGGCCTGGACCTCACCGATCGCAAGGCGGCCGGAGATGCGCTGGAGGACAGCCGGCGCGAGCTGGCGTTGGAACGCGCGTTTCTTGAGGCCGTCATCGAAACGACGCCGGTGGGCATCAGCGTGGCACGTGATCCCCAGGGCAAGCCGCCGATCATAAACCGAGAAGCACGGCGCATGATGGGAGTGGACCACCTTAATGGCGGGCTGGAGCGCTATCGCCATCTGCCACTGCGCCATCTGGACGGCCACCGTTATTCCTTGGACGAACTCGCGATCATCCGGGCGCTGGAGCACGGGGAGGAGACCACCGGACGCGAGGTGATCTACGACACCAGCGCTGGCGAGCGGCGCTGGATCGTCAACGGTCGGCCCTTGCGTGATGAGACCGGCAAGGTCGTCGCCGCGATCACGTCCTTTCTGGATATCGAGGATCGACGTCGCGCCGAGGAAGCGCGGCAGCTGCTCGTCGACGAGTTGAATCACCGGGTGAAGAACACGCTCGCAATCGTGCAGAGCATTGCCGTGCAGTCGTTTCGTGACCTTTCCGACCCCCAGCAGGCCCAGTCGAAATTTCAGGCCCGTCTGCGCGCGCTTGCGGGGGCGCATGACCTGCTTACAAAGGAGAACTGGGCGAATGCGATGCTGTCCGATGTCCTCACCACCGCGCTCCACGCGTGTGGGATTGCGGCTGGTAAAAGCAGCCAAGCGGACCTGCTCATCGATACGGACGAGCGCCTGACCCCGAAATCCGCGGTCTCTCTCTCCATGGCCCTGCACGAGCTCGCCACGAATGCGATCAAGCATGGCTCGCTTTCCGTGCCAGATGGGAAGCTCAGGGTGCGGTGCGCAACGAGTCGCGAGCGCCCGGAGTGCATTCGGATCGATTGGCACGAAACCAATGGGCCGGCAGTCCCGAGCGAACAGAAAAGTGGTTTCGGTATGAGGCTGCTTCGCAGCACAGTGGAGCGAGAACTGATGGGTAAGCTGCGGATCGACTTCGGGACAGTTGGCACCACCTGCGTGTTTGACCTGCCGCGAACCAAACTCGGCGGGAAAGCGTGATGGGGGAGCTTCAGGGCAAGCGCGTACTGCTCGTTGAGGACGAGCTGTTCATCGCCATGCATGCCGAGGAGATCCTTCGGGATCTCGGGGCGGAAATCGTCGGCCCCGCAAGCTCGCTGCAAGAGGCTTGGTCGTTCGTCGAGAACGAGACCTTCGACTGCGCCATGCTCGACCGGAACCTGAATGGGGAATTCTCGGATGAACTCGCGCAAGAGTTGAAGCGTCGCGGCGTAGCCGTGATCTTGGCGTCGGGCTATGGTCCTATCGCTTCAGATCGAGACCTCATTGTCGTGTCGAAGCCCTACGACGAGAACATGATTGCTGCGGCATTTCGATTAGTGATGAAGGAGCAGTGCTTGGACTCGGAATGATGGAGACCGGTTCACGGCAGAAGTCATTACGCCCAGCGTAAGGGGGCGGTTCGGAAACGCTCCGGCGAAGCATTCGGGCGACATACTAAAGGCAAGTATGAGCTTCTTGCGACGCCCGTATGGACGGCAGAATGACCACCGCTCCCTCCTTTCTGAGCCCGCGACCGCCGACTTGCACCTGCCTCCCCAAGATAATGGCGGCCTCGCTTCCAGTCACAGCCTCGAAACCAGATCCTGCATTGCCGTTTGGCAGCCCCGTGTTACTGGGGGTGAAGGTAATGGAGACAGCGAGTGGACGGAGACATACAGCGGCGCGCCGCCATCCAGAATCATGCGGCCTTCCTGACCGGGACGCATGATTTTCAGGCCGACATCGAAATGCTGGCAGCCAGCGAGCTCGTGGGCACCATCCTCGAAACCGTCATGCTGGCCACCGACATGCGGTTCGCCGCCGTCGCTCGGGTGACGGCCGACCGCTGGGTCGCCTGTCGCACCGTGGACGAAGTCAACTTCGGGCTGGCCGAGGGCGACGAGATCGAAATCCAGTCGACTTTCTGCCAGTCAGTGCGGCAGACGGCCCAGAAAGTCTTGTTCAGCGATGTCGCCACCGACGAGACCTACAGGGATCACCCCATCGCGGCCAAGTTCGGCATCGTCAGCTACGCTTCCATTCCAATACATCGCAGCGACGGCACCATCTTCGGCACGCTCTGCGCGATCGACACCGTCCCGCGCGATGTGAAGCAACCGCGCGTGGTCGCCATGCTGGAGATGTTCGCGGAGACCATCGGCCGGGGGCTGGAGACCGAAGAGCGACTGGAAGCGCAGGAGCGGCTTGTCGAATACGAGCGCGAGATGGCGCGGGCCCAGGAAGAGTTCGTTGCAGTTCTGGGGCATGACCTGCGCAATCCCGTCGCCGCTCTCGTCGCCGGGCTCAGGCAACTTGACAAGGAGCCCCTACCGGAAAGGGCGCAGCAGATCCTGCCAATGATGCGTGCATCGCTCCATCGCATGAGCGACCTGATCGACAACATCATGCTGCATGCCAAGGCCCGTCTGGGCGGCGGCATCCGGATTTCCGCGATCCCGGACGCCCCCTTGGCGGACGCCATCCGACAGGTCGTCGACGAGGTCCGTGCGGCCTGGCCCAAGCAGGAGGTTTTGCTCGACCTGCACTTCGACAGGCCGATCAACTGCGATGCGCCGCGCGTGGCACAGGCGGTTTCGAACCTGTTGTCCAATGCCACGCGACACGCAGCGCATGGTTCACCGATATCGGTGCGGGGCGTGGTGCGGGAGAACGAAGTCGAGATTAGCGTCGCGAACCGCGGGCTGGCCATCCCGGAGGATGTCCAGCAGACCCTGTTCCAACCTTTCCAGAGAGGCGCGAATGCGACGAGCGAAGGTCTGGGACTTGGGCTCCATATCGCCTCCTCCATCGCAACCGCACACAATGGTCGGATTGAGGTAACCTGCAAGGACGGGACCACGACCTTCGCATTCAAGCTGCCTCTTTTTGCGCGATAGGCACTCGCACGGCTACTTGCTCTTCGGCATCGGCAGGCGACGTGCTCGGTCTTTTTGACCAAAGCCGCCCTCCGTCGAATACTTCCACGAACGGCCGGTTTGGGCCAAGACCGCCTATGCGGGGAGGGGCGGATACCGGACTTTCGCTGCACCGCACGTGGATGGCAGCTAATCGGATGCGCTCACCACCTCTTCCGACTTGGCCTGCCCTTCATTGAGAACATCGAGCAACGGGCAGTCGGGAGTATCAGACCCGGTGCAGCGGGCGATGGTCCGGGCGAGAACGGACTCGATCGCCTGAAGGTCGCGGATCTTGGCGCGGACCACGCCGAGATGGTGGCACCCCATCCGTTCGACCTCGGCGCAGGTGTGGCTGCCGCGATCAACGAGGGACAGCAGGCCGCGGATCTCTTCCATGGTGAAGCCGAGATCCCGTGCCCGCTTCACGAAGTTCAGCCGCTCGACATGCGCGGAGCCGTAGCGGCGATGGCCAGAAGAGGTGCGCGGCGGATCGGGCATCAGGCCGACGCTCTCGTAATAGCGGATCGTCTCGAGATTGCAGCCGGTCAGGCGGGCCAGATCGGAGCGCTTCAGGTCGCTCGCGGCGGCGTGATCGACCGGCATTGGATTTCTCCTTGATCCTGTAGCTACTACAGACCCTATCTTGCCTGTCATCAAGCGACAACGGGGCGACGCGATGACGGCGGAGACAATCAACACGGAACGACGGATGGGTAAAAGCCTCGACCGGACCGGGTGGGCCGCGACCGGCGCCGGGGTGCTTGGCGCGCTGGCGATGACCTCCTGCTGCATCCTGCCGCTGGTTCTGGTCAGCCTCGGTGTCACCGGCGTCTTCATCGGCCAGCTCACCGCGCTCTACGCCTACAAGTGGGTGACCTTTTCCTTCGCGGCAGCGGCGCTCGGCTATGGCTTCTGGAAGGCCTACCGACCGGTGCCCGCCAAAGACTGCGGCACCGGGACCAGCGCTCGTCCCGTGGATCGCGGTCTAATGCGCGCGCTTCTCTGGGGCGCCCTCGCCGTGGCGCTGCTGGCCCTGATCTTCCCCTATGCCGCGCCCCGCATCCTGACCTTCTGAACCGGAGTCCCCAGCCGATGAAACACCTCCTGCTCGCCGCATCGCTCAGCCTCGCACCGGTTGCGATCCAAGCCGAAGAAGCCGAGACCCGTCTCCACGTCACGGGCCTGACCTGTCCCTCGTGCAGTTACATCGTCGCCACTGCGCTCAAGCGCATCGAGACGGTGGAGATCGCGGAATTCGCCGAGGGCGAGGCCGAGGATGGCCTCTATGTATTGCGCTACGACGACCTCATCACGGATCCCGAGGCGCTGATCGCCGCTGTCACCGGCGTCGGTTACGGGGCCTCGCTTGTCTCCGGGAGTGGGTCATGAACCAGCCCGAGACGCCCTCCACCAAGAACGATCGCCTCCTGAAATACGGACTGATCGGCACCGTCGTCGCGGCGCTGTGCTGCTTCACCCCGATCTTGGTGATCCTGCTGGGCGCGGTCGGACTCTCCGCCCTGCTGGGCTGGCTCGACATCGTGCTTCTGCCAGCGCTCGCGGTGTTCATCGGCATCACCCTTTACGCGCTCTGGCGGCGCCAACGCACCAGCTGAAGAGAGAAGACATGACAGATTGCTGCACACCCAAAGGCGCCTACGACCTCGCCGTGGTCGGCGCCGGCTCGGCCGGGTTTTCGGCCGCGATCACCGCCGCCGAGGCCGGTGCGCGAGTGGCCCTGATCGGCGACGGGACCATCGGCGGCACATGCGTCAACTTCGGCTGCGTTCCCTCCAAGGCGCTGATCCGCGCTGTCGAGGGCCTGCACCACGCCCGCGCCGCGAACCGGTTCGACGGCATCGAGGCCGGGGCCCGCGTCACCGACTGGGCCGCGACGGTGGTGCAGAAGCAGGCGCTGGTGGAGGAGCTGCGCACGGCGAAATACGCCGACGTGCTGCCCCGGCACGAGAACATCGACTACATCGAGGGCCGCGCCCGGTTCGGCGACGCTGGCCAGCTAACAGTGAATGGTGCCGTCTTTCCTGCGACGAAGATCATCGTTGCGACCGGCTCCCGCCCGCATGTGCCCACGATCCCCGGTATCGAGCAGGTCGACGCCCTCGACAGCACCTCGGCGCTGGAGCTGACCGAACTGCCGGCCTCGCTGCTGGTCCTCGGCGCGGGCTATATCGGGGTGGAGCTGGCGCAACTCTTCGCCCGCGCCGGCGTCGCGGTGACGCTGGTCAGCCGCCGCGGCGTGCTGCCAGAGGCCGAGCCGGAAGTCTCTGAGGCGCTGGAGGGCTACCTCGCCGAGGAGGGTATCCGACTGGCGCGGGTCGCTGGCTACGAGAGCGTGGCACGCGAGGGAGGCAGCATGCGCCTGACCGGAACAGGCGGTGAGAACTTCGAAGCCGAGCGGCTGCTGCTCGCCACCGGGCGGGTACCGAACAGCGGCGGGCTGAACCTCGCCGCCGCCGGGGTCGAGACCGACGCGCAGGGCGGGATTACCGTCGACGCGCAGATGCGCACTGCCAACCCGAATGTCTGGGCCGCGGGCGACGTCACCGGGCGGGACCAATTCGTCTACATGGCGGCCTACGGCGCCAAGCTCGCGGCCCGCAACGCGGTGTCGGGCGAGGGGCGCAGCTATGACAACAGCACGATGCCCTGGGTGGTCTTCTCCGACCCGCAGGTGGCGGGCGTGGGGCTGAGCGAAGCACAAGCGCGGGCTGCCGGACATGAGGTCGTGACCTCGGTTCTGCCGCTTGATGCCGTGCCGCGCGCGCTCGCCGCTCGTGACACGCGCGGGCTGATCAAACTGGTGGCGGATGCGAGGAGCAAGCGGTTGTTGGGGGCACAGATCCTCGCCCCCGAGGGCGCAGACAGCATCCAGACGGCGGCGATGGCGCTCAAGGCTGGCATGACCTACGAGGAGCTGGGCGACACCATCATGCCCTATCTCACAACGGTGGAGGGGCTGAAGCTCGCGGCCCAGACCTTCGAGAAGGACGTGGCTGCGCTCAGCTGCTGCGCGGGGTGAGACCATGAGCGAAGGACCGAAACGCGATCTCCTCAGCTCGGCTCGCAGCGCCGTTCTCGCATGGTGGCTGCCGGTCGGCGTCATGGTCTTGGCAATCCCACTGCCCGATGCTCCCAAAACGGTGATCTGGGTGCTGGCCTTGGCGTGGATGGGCGGGGCCTGCCTGCTCAACGCCCGGCGCTGCGGCCGTGTGCACTGCCGCTACACCGGGCCCTTTCTGCTGGCGATGACGTTGCCGGTGCTGGTTCACGGCACCGGGCTGGTGCCGCTGGGCGAGGATGGTTGGCTCTGGCTCGGCCTCGCGATTGGTGGCGGCATGGCCGCGATCTGGGGGCTGAGTGAACGATTGCTGGGCCGCTATCGTTGAGACCGCGTTCCACACTGACCCGACCCATGAAGACCAAGGAGCAGAAATGACCGACACGCTCGACCTGATCGTCATCGGCGCCGGCATGGCCGGGATCAGCGCCGCGAAGAAATGCGCCCGCGCCGGCTGGTCCGTCGCCATCGTAGACGAGCTGCCCTATGGCGGCACCTGCGCGCTCAGGGGCTGCGATCCGAAGAAGATGCTGCGCGCCGGGGCCGAGGCGGTGGAGGCCGCGCGACGGCTCGCAGGCAAGGGTGTCACGGGCGAGACCCGGATCGACTGGCCGGCGCTGATGAAGCACAAGGAGAGCTTCACCGACCCGGTGCCCGAGAGCATGGAAAGCGGGCTGAAGGAGGCCGGGGTGCGGACGCTTCATGGCCGCGCGCGCTTCACGGCCGAGGATCGGATCGAGATCGACGGTCATGGCGAGATCGCGTTCCGCCACGCGCTGATCGCCACGGGAGCGAAGCCGCGGCCGCTGGATTTCCCCGGCGCCGAGCGGCTGATCGACAGCACCGACTTCCTGAACCTCGCCGAGTTGCCCCGCCGGATCGTCTTCGTCGGCGGCGGCTACATCTCCTTCGAGTTCGCCCATATCGCGGCGCGGGCTGGGGCGCAGGTGACGATCCTCGACCGCGGCGCGCGGCAACTGAAGATGTTCGACCCCGACCTCGTCGACATGCTGCTCGAGCGCAGCCGCGCCGCCGGGATCGAGATCGTGGCCGAGGCGGTGCTGGAGAGCGTCGAGGAGGCAGATGGCGCGCACCGCGTGGTCTACCGGAAAGCGGGCGAGAGCCATGCCATCGACGCCAACCTCGTCGTGCACGGCGCGGGTCGGTTGCCCGCCATCGACCATCTCGACCTCGCCGCTGCCGGGATCGAAACCGAGAATGGCGGCGTGAAGGTCACGCCCTGGCTGCAATCTCCGTCGAACCCGCGCATCTTTGCGGCTGGCGACACCGCCGCCTCGCCCGGCAAGCCGCTGACCCCGGTGGCGGTGTTCGAGGGCAAGATCGCCGCCTCGAACATGCTCAAGGACAAGCGGACCGAGCCCGACTACACCGGCGTGCCGAGCGTGGTCTTCACCATTCCCGAACTGGCTCGGGTTGGCCTGCTCGAGGAGGAGGCGCGCGCGAGGGGCGATGTCGAGGTGAGCTTCACCGACACCTCTGGCTGGTTCTCGCAGAAGCGCCTGGGTGAGAGCCATGCGGGCGCGAAGGTCATCACGGACAAGGACGGCAAGATCCTCGGCGCGCACATGTTCGGGCCCGACTACGCCGAGCTGATTAACGTCTTCTCCCTGGCAATCAAGCTGGGGCTGACGGCGGCGCAAGTGAAGGCCATGCCGGCAGCCTACCCGACCGGGGCATCCGACATCGGCTCGATGTTCTGAAGAACGAGCGGCCCCGCCGTATAATTCTCCAACGTCGGCTGAGGGCCGTTCCTACAGGTCACACTGTCCCACAATCGATCCAAGCGTATTTCCTTACCGGGATCGAACGCTACATATCGAAACCAGCGCTGCTTCGGTGCTGCTGCGACTCATGAAAGGGCAGTATGTTCGACACAGCGGCGCAGCCCGGCAAGGCGATCCTTCACGCGATTCCATTGCCGGCGATCATCATGACAAGCGATTTGCAAATCGTTGATGTCAATGCCGCCTTTGCCTCTGTCGTCGCCCGTGAACGAGTGACGCTATTGGGCAAGCAACTCTTCGACGAGTTCCCCTCACGGCCGGACAGTCCCAACTTGGAGGCCGCCATCCGAGCTTCCGTCCAGCGGGCCCTGGCCTCGGGCAGGACCGATGCGCTTCCGCCCGGCCGACATGACATCGTGCTCCCGGACATCGGCTACGAGACACGCTACTGGCGACTGTCGCATTCACCGATCCTCGAGGGCGAACGATCGGGCGATATCCTTCAGCTCGTCGAAGACGTCACTGCCGAGGTTACGAGCGAAAAGTTGCGAGAGGCGCGGGAACGGACGGCGGCGGAGGGGGCCGCGCTGTCGTTTTGGGATCTCAACCTCGTCACCGGTGATCTCATCAGGTCACCCGCAGTCGATCGGTTGCATGGCTTCGAGCCGGGGGAGGCCGGAGGCAACATCGAGGCCTTTCTCGATCGGGTACATCCCGACGACCGCGAGCAGGCGCGCGCGAACGCCTTTTCCGCGGCGGAGCGGGGGCCGGGCCCCACGATCCTCGAACATCGTTTGCTCTTGCCCGACGGTCGGGTCCGCTGGATCTCGGCCCGCGGAGAGATAGTGATCGGGCCGGTCAACGACGAGCCGCATCTCGTCGGCATGGTCGTCGATGTGACGGAGTTCCGCGAACAGGAGGCCGAGTTGCGCAACGCCCTCGCGAGCCAGAAGCTTCTGCTCGACGAGATGAACCACCGCGTCAAGAATTCCCTCCAAATGGTGGCAAGTCTGCTGAACCTGGAATGCGCGCGCGCCTCCGCCGAGACGCGAGGGAAGCTGCTTTCCGCCAGCGCCCGGGTGAACGCGATCGCAACCATTCATGCGAGCCTCTACCAAGACGGAGACGTGGCGAGCGTCGCGGTCGACAGCCAGTTGCAAGAGCTGTGCGAGCATCTGATCTCCTCGACCGGATGCGATATCAGGGGCATCCGCGTCGAGCTCGACGTGGCACCCCTGCGGCTTTGCCCGGACAAGGCGATCAGTATCTCGATCATCGTCAACGAGCTGGTCACCAATTCGTTGAAACACGCGTTCCACGACCGCGAGCAGGGCATGATCGAGGTCCAGCTGAAACGGGACGGCGGGGGGTCTTTGCTTCTCACGGTCCGCGATGATGGGCATGGGGCGCGGGACGGGCTCGACCGTGAGGTACGGCGCAGCTCCGGCCTTGGCGAGCGCTTGGTTCAGATGTCTGCCCGCAAGCTTGGGGGCCGAGTCGAGCATTCGCATGACCAAGGGGGATGGGAAACGACCGTTCTGCTTCCGGCAGCCGAAAGCTGAGGGACAGATGCGTGTTCTCATCGTCGAAGATGAGGTCTTCATCGCCATGGATCTCGAGGTCCAACTCATCGACATGGGCCAGCAGGTCACTGGCATCGCGGTATCGAAGGCCACGGCGCTCGAGATGGCCCGGGCCGACAGGCCGGATCTGGCGCTTGTCGACCTTCGTCTTTCGGGGCCGTCGAGTGGCATCGAAGCTGCCGCGATCATGCGGGTGGAGTTGGGTATCCCCATCGTTCTGGTCAGCGGCAGCCTGCACGAACTGACTGACGACGACTTGGCGGAAATCGCGCCCATTGCCTTGCTGGGGAAGCCATACAGCCCGACAAATCTGGCGGCCGTTCTGGCTAAGGC
Organism: Limimaricola soesokkakensis; assembly: GCF_900172345.1. Lineage (GTDB taxonomy): Bacteria > Pseudomonadota > Alphaproteobacteria > Rhodobacterales > Rhodobacteraceae > Limimaricola > Limimaricola soesokkakensis. Next base: position 18,773 of record NZ_FWFY01000004.1, on the reverse strand, counting down.
GGAAGGCGATTTGGGCAAGTGATCTCCCGGACGCCTTGGGCAAACGCGAGACAGAGGATTGAAACGCCAGGCACTCGGATTTGGGAGAGTACAGGTGCCGCGCCTGCGCGAGCTGGGAGGAAAGGCCTGGCGAGCCCCCGAGATGTTACCGATGGCGTTGCCGAACCGCATGCGATAGCACGAGTGAGGCAGCTGCGGAGTCTGGTACTGCTATTGAGGACTGGCATGATAGTCGAGCGCAACCAAGTCGTCGTGTCAGGCTCTCCAGAGGGCCAGCCCATCGTGTTCATTCATGGATTTGGCTGCGACCAGACAATGTGGCGTCAGGTTGCGCCGATGTTCGAAGATACGTTCCAAGTCGTCACTTACGACCTGACTGGTATGGGCAAGTCGGACCTCGCGGCCTACGACATGAAGCGCTATGCCGAACTTGAGGCGCATGTCATCGACCTTCTGTCGATCATGCAGGAACTCGATCTTGAGAACGTCGTGCTCGTCGGTCACTCGATTGGGGCCACCATCGCACTGCTTGCGGCCAACCGGGCGCCGGAGCGCGTGGCAAGCCTCGTGCTCGTTTCTCCGACGCCCTCCTTTCTCGACGATCCCGCGAACGGCTTCGGGGGCGGATTCTCCAATGCGGATCTGGCTGAGCTGATCACCTTTCTTGAAGTGAACCACCTCGGCTGGTCGACGCGGATGGCACCGACCATCGCGGGCCAGCCGGCAGGCGAACCCTCGGCGGAGGAGCTTACGCAAAGCTTCTGCCGCACCGACCCTTCCATCGCTCAGTACTTTGGTCGTGTGACCTTCTTTGCCGATGAAAGATCCGCCTTCGAGCAGGCAGCTCGGCCGGCGCTGATCCTGCATTGCAGAAACGATGCGCTGGTGCCGATGCAGGTCGCCGACTGGATGGGCGCGCGGGTACCTGGTGCGACCATGAAGGTGCTGGACACGACCGGCCATGCACCGCACATGACGGTGCCTTCGGACGTCGTCGGTGCGATGCGCGACTATCTTGCCGGCGCATGATGGCAAAGGACGCGAGCGAAGAGCGCCTGGAGACCTTGGCCGAGCTGGTCGAGGATGCGCCGTGCGGAATGGTGATCACCGACCCGCATGGGCGGCTGCGATACGTCAATGAAACGCTGAGCCGGTGGCTCGCTCTGCCGGCAAGGGCGCAAGACAGGCCCGCCCAGCTGCCCGACCTGATGACCTTGCCGGGGCAGCTGTTCTACGAGACCCATCTGGGCCCGATGATGCGCCTTCAGGGGTTCGCGCGCGAAATCGCTTGCTCGCTGAAGGTCGAGGGTGGCCCGCCGCTGCCGGTATTGATCACCGGGGTGGCCCGCTACGACGCGGCGGGAGATCCAGTCCGGTTCGACTACACGATCTTCGATGCCCGCGAACGCCGTGCTTACGAGGACGAACTGCGCCGAACGAGGCGCAAGGCGGAGGAACTGGCGGCGATCGTGCGCACGTCTCCAAATGCCATCCTGAGCGTCGATTCCACCGGTTGCATCAGCAGCTGGAACGCGAGCGCGGAACACTTGCTCGGGCGACCTTTCGACGCGGTTCTGGGGCGTCCGGTCCAAGAAGCTATTGAGTTCGAGGGTCGACCGGACTGGTTCGAACATGCCGTTGGCATCTGCGAGACCGCCGAAGACGCCAGCTTTGAAATGGTCGGTCAGCAGGGATACCACTTCGAAGTCACGGTGGCGCCCATCCAGGAGCAGGAGCAGACGCCATCGTCGCGGGGTTACTCCGTCGTGCTGCGCGACATCTCGAAACGAAAGAGGGCTGAACGTCGACTTCATCTGGCCCTGGATGAGATGAAGCATCGTGTGAAGAACACACTTGCCGTGGTCGCGGGAATCGCACGGCAAACTCTGCCTGCCGATATGCGCAGCGGCTTCGTCGCCCGGCTGCATGCGCTGTCCCGCGCACATGATGCCTTGGCGGAACAAGATCAGGAGGGGGCGGACCTGCGTGACCTTCTCGCGTTCACGGCAGAGGAGGCAGGTGGCCACGAGCGTTTCCGCATTACCGGACCAAGCGTTCTGTTGCCGCCACACCAAGTGACGAGTCTTTCGATGGCGCTGCATGAGCTTGCCACGAACGCCATCAAGTACGGCTCGCTATCGGCACCCGAGGGGCATGTGCTGGTCGAATATGATCGCGAGCGGCATGATGTAGGCCAAATTAGGCTTGTCTGGCAGGAGTTTAATGGTCCTCTTGTCGCCCCACCGACGCGTCAGGGGTTCGGCAGCAAGATGATCAACTCGGTGATCAAGGCTGAACTCTCTGCCAAGGTGCATTTCGACTACAGACCTGACGGTGTCCGGTGCGAAATCGTATTCACGCCAGGGACAGCCGAATAGGCTCATATGCAAGTACCGCCCAGCCGCGCCACTCGTCGTTGCGAATAAAGAAGTTCTATCCTCCCAATTTGCACACATCCGGTTTCCGGACATTTGCGATAAAGCCCTTTAACGGCGGCTTAGGGCCGATCGCAATCTATCATCGAAAGGCTGGAACCTGCTTTCACAGCGCATGCTCTAATTATTGGTCGAGCCCACTTACCTATCGCGCGAGAAGGTGGTCTGAGTATTCAGATCCGATCATCTGGCAAGCGAATGCCAATTAAGTCGCGGGGCTCTGGACCAGTCTTCGTGTTGCAATAGCTGCCAAGGGTGCGCGTCAGTGCTTTGCCAAAGGCCTCGGTGACCTTCCCAGTTTCGGTACGTCGCGCGATTTCTGGGAGGAGTAGGGGGCCATGAACGTCATCGAGCGACTTGATCCAGTCCACGAAGCCAAGGCCGAGTAGAAGCTGCGGAATCGGGATGATCCGCTCGGCGTCTTCCGTCTTGCCGAGGGCCTCGCTGGTGAACCCAAGGGCAAGACAGTGCACCTGGTTCCGCAGCCGCAGGCTGTTGCGTTTGAGCAGGAGGACTTCCTCGATTCGGGTGCCCACGGTGAGAAGAATGAGCGGCACCCAATAGAAGGCGTCGCGCACGATGACTGACCCGGGCTTCCAGCGGCGGTGCTCCGAGGCGCAGCCCGTGTAGATGGGACAGGTGAGGAATTGTGCAAGCCGCTCCTCGGTCCACGGCATGCGGAACTTGGGCTTGGTGACGCGAATATAGAGGGGATCGTCAGGTGTTGCTGCCTGGATTGCCTGCTCGACTTCCTTGTAGGAGAGGGCACTGGGTGCCTCTTTGCATCCGAGGTCGGAGGCCGCCTTGAAGAGACGGTTGAGCCCGTCGCGGTTGCGGCGCAGCGATGTCATGGTCAGCCGAGGCACCAGCTTCTCGACGAGGAGCGCGCGCTTTTCGAGGTCGCAAATGTCCGTCTGCGCACGGATCTCTTCGGTTGCGGCCTCGTCCGCCGCGTCGGCGATGTCGATCTCGTCCTGCTTCGTGAGCTGCCGGCGTTCTTTGACGGGGCGGCCCTCACTGCGGGCCTTTTCGGTGAACCGGTTCTTGCCGTGGCTCCGCCCTTGGCTTTTCGGCAGGCGTACCATCCAGGCAAAGAACTCTTCCTGTTTCTGTTTGGTGATCATGGCCACCGGAACGTCGCCGAGGAACTCGATCGCGACCTTGGCGATCGCGTTGATATTCCCCTTCATGCTTTTGGTGGGATAAAGCTTCAGTGCGCGCTCCCAGCATTCCGAGAGCCGGACGGGGCCGGAGGACACGAACGTGTCGACCGGGGCCGCACTGAAGCGGGCCACGAGAGGGGAAGCCTCCCTACGTGCATCCTCGCCATCAAGCGCCTTGCCTTCAATATCTTTCAAGTCGCGGAACAGGTCGACGGCGCGGCGGCCAAGGTCGCTGGGGATCGTCTCAGGCAGCGTGATGCCGAGAACCTGAGCGGCGGCTCGAAGCGGCTCTGCGACTTGGGCAAAGTCGTTGTGACGGGCGCGGCGCTTGAGCGTAAGGTTTTCCTGCTCGAGAAGCTCGATGCGGGCGTCGATCTCCTCATCGACGAGGAGGGGGCCTTGATCTTGCTCGATGAGGATGCGGGCAAGCTCCTGCCGCAACGCTTCCGTAAGAACCGCCGTGATCTTTTCGGCGGGCATGTCTTGGTAGGCGGAGTCGGGCATTATTCTTGTCTCTTCGCGCTCTACGATTGCGAGGAGACGAGCCGTCCGGCTCATCGCCTCGGATAGTAGAGCCTTGCGACGGCAAGACAAAGCCGGCCACGATCTGTGGCCGGCCGAAGTAAGGTTGCATATGGTCGGGCGAAACGTGGGGCTGTTCAGACCACCTGTACGGACAAGGTTCCAAGTCCTTCAATGCTCGCCTGCATGGTGTCGCCACGCGAGATGGCGCCGACGCCAGAGGGCGTGCCTGCCATGATCACATCCCCTGCAGCGAGGTCGAAGTATTCTGAAAGGTAGGAGATCATCTCCGGCACCTTCCAGATCATCTGGTTCAGATCGCCTTCCTGCACCAATTTGTCGTTGACCTTCAGTTCGATGCGGCCTTGATCGGGGTGGCCGGTCTGCTCCACCGGGACTAGGGGAGCGACGGGGCCAGAGCGCTCGAATGCTTTGCCGATCTCCCAAGGGCGGCCCATCTTCTTTGCGTTGCCCTGCAGGTCGCGCCGGGTCATGTCGAGAGACACTCCGTAGCCCCAGACGTGATCAAGCGCATTTTCGACGGCGATGTTTTCACCGCCGGATTTTAGGGCCACCAGAAGCTCGACCTCGTGATGCACGTCGTTGCTGTGTGGCGGGTAGGGAAACTCGCCCGAAGCATCGAGGTTGTTGGGATTCTTCTGGAAAAAGAAAGGCGGTTCGCGGTCAGGATCATGACCCATCTCGACTGCATGAGCAGCGAAATTCCGGCCGATGCAATAGACGCGGCGAACCGGAAACTGCCCCCCCTCAGACGTGGGGATGGCCGGGACAGGCGGAGTCGGGATAACGAAGTCGGTCACGTCTAGCCTCGCTGAGCTGGGATTCGAGACGACCCTAGCTGGCGCAATGACCGCGATCAATAGAAATCAATCACGATCTGATGCCCAAACAATGGCCAATCGCACATTGATCGCGATAAATCTTGACCAGAATCGGGATCAATGGTAGATATTGGTCGACCAATTCGGAGTGACATTGCTGTGGCCAATAGTGACCAGTCCAGCGATCCTACTGTTCAGTTGCGCGAGTATGTGGCGCGAGGCGGTTACGGCCCCGGTGCCAAGCTACCGCCAGAACGCAAGCTGACGGATGATCTCGGATTGTCGCGCTCGACACTGCGCAAGGCGCTCGACGTACTCGAACGCGAGGGGGTGATCTGGCGCCATGTGGGGCGCGGTACCTTCGTATCGCAGGATACCGAGGTTGAGCCTCCCGACGCGCTGGTCGATCTCGGGCGCAAGCTAACCCCTTTTCGGATGATGCGGGCGCGGGTGGCGATCGAGCCCGCAATAGCGCGGGAAGCAGCGATCAATGCTTCGGCCGAGGATATTGCTCAGATGGAAATGGCCCAGCAGGCGGCTTATTCCGCCGAAACCTGGCGCGCATACGAGAAGCAGGACGACCTTCTGCACCGTGCCGTGGCCGAGGCCGCCGACAATCCGCTGCTGTTGTATCTTTTCGATCAGCTCAACCAAGTGCGACGTGCCGTGGCTATGGGCAACGTGACCCGTCGGACGGCGCGGCCGTCGCGCGAGCACGTCAGCTTTGCCGAACACGAGGTACTGGTCGCTGCGATCCGGAATCATGACCCTCAGGCTGCCTACGAGGCGATGCGCACGCATTTGCGTTCTGTCTCGGCAAGGCTCTTCGAGGTGGGCTGAGAGGGCAGGTCGGAGAGGGTCGGCAGAATGAGAACGCTCCAAGGCGTCGGATCAGCGGATTGCGGAACTGTTTTTTTCAGGGAGGGACTTCAATGACTAAGATCACCAGGAAACTGGTAGGCGCCGTATTCGCAGGAGCGCTCACGGCCTCGGCCGCGCAGGCCGAAACGATCCGTATCGCGCTGGCGGAGACCCCGTCGGACGAAATGGCGGCCTTCTTCGTCGCACTGGACCGGGCCCGCGCGAACGGGCTCGACTACGAGTGGACCGCCTTCTCCGACGAGGAGCTTGCGATTCAGGCCGTACTGTCGGGGCAGATGGATGTCGGATTCGGCACGCCCTACTCGGCGATGCAGCGCTCGCGGGCGCCGTTGCGGATCATCTTCCAGCTTTCCAAGCTGGTCTTCTTTCCTGTCGCGACAAAGGAGTACCAGACCCTCGCCGACTTGGATGGCCAGCCGATCCTGCTGCATTCGCGCGGTGGTGGCACGGACTCGATCGCCAACGTCATCGAGGATCGCGAAGGCATAACCCTTGGCAAGCGCTCCTATGTTCCGGGCTCCTCGAACCGGGTCGTCGCCATGCTGGCAGGGCAGGCGCAGGCGACGATCCTCGACCTGGCCAACAAGAACAAGATCATCGAAGAGGCGGGCGACAAGTTCACCGCGCTGCCGATGTTTGAGGTCAACGCCAGCGACGAGGCGCTGTTCGCCAACCTAGAGTGGATGCAGAACAACGAAGAGGCGGTCGATATCTTCGTTTCCGCTTTGGCCAGCGTCTGGCGCGACATGGCCGAGGATCCAACGATCATCAGCCGCGAGACCGATCCGGATGGTCCGATCGGCGAACTGCCGGCTGAAGTGCTGGCGGGACTGGACAAGTTCTACACCGAAGCGGTCGAGGGTGGGCTTTATGATCCCAAGGGCGGCGGCCGGGTCGCCGCGCAGGCCGATCTGGAATGGTACGCCGCCGCGGGGCAGATCGAGGGCGATCCGGCTACCATGAACCTCGAGGATTATTGGTACTTCGCACCGCTCGACAAGGCTGTCGAATAGCCCTGCGATTGATCGCCCCGTCCGGCCGCGGACGCGGCTGGACGGCCTTCGAGACATCCTTGTGAGGATCGCCGCATGGACCGATACCAAAGCCATCGTTCGCTATTGCTGAAACTGCTGTCCGCCGTACTAGTCTTCGGCGCCTGGGAGGTCGCTGGGCGGATCCCGGTAAGCTACGCCTTTCCGACTTTCTTGGAATCCATGGCCGCGCTGGCGCGCATGACGTTCGATGGCACGATTTTCGTGGCATATGCCGAAACGTTGAAACCACTTTTGATCGGCATCGTCATCTCGGCGATCGTGGGCATCGGCATGGGGCTGTGGATCGGCCTCAATCTCAAGTCGGAGTGGCTATTCTCGCCGATCTTTGTCGTGATGCAGGCCGCGCCCCTTGCGGCACTGATCCCGATCCTGGTGATGATCTATGGCATCGGGCTGACCTCCAAGGTCTTCGTCGTATGCATCATGGCGATGCCCGTGATCGTGCTCAACACCAGCGGCGCGGTGCGCAACACGCCGGCCTCGCTCACGCAGATGGCCACCTCTTTTCTCGCGAAAGACCGTGATATCTTGCTCAAGGTCATTATTCCGGCGGCATCTCCGATCATCTTCTCCGGCCTGCGACTGGGCGTGTCGGCGGGCTTCATCGGGGCGATCCTGTCAGAGCTGAAGATCACGCCGACCGGCGTCGGCGACATCATTACCTACAGCCGGTCAATTGCGGATTACGAAAGCATGTACGCTGCGATCTTCTCGATCATCCTTCTGGCGGTACTGTTTCTCAACCTATTGGAAAAGCTCGAAAGCTACCTCTTTGAAGGGAATGATCGTGGTTATGTCTCAGATTGATTTGAAGATCGGAACCGCCGCCATGCCGGTCACCGACAGTGCCGTCTCCGTCCGCAACGTCTCCAAGTCCTACGGCCAGGTCGAAGCGCTGCGCGATCTTTCCCTCGAGTTCCCGCGCGGTCAGCTGACATCCCTCCTCGGACCTTCGGGCTGTGGGAAGACGACGCTGTTGAAGATCATCGCGGGGCTTCTTCCGGCCAGCTCGGGCACGATCGAGGTCGGCGGCAAGGCGGTGGTCGGGCCTGGGCCAGACCGAGCCTTCGTGTTTCAGGATTTTGCACTGCTGCCTTGGGCTAGCGTGATCCGCAACGTGGCCTTCGGGCTCGAACTGCGCGGCGTCGCCCGCTCGGAGCGCGAGGCCAAGGCCGAGAAGTATATCCGCGAGGTCGGCCTTGCGGGTTTCGAGAAGAGCTTTCCGCACGAGTTGTCGGGCGGCATGCGACAAAGGGTCGGGCTGGCGCGGGCGCTGTCGGTCGACGCGCAAGTGCTGCTTTTGGATGAGCCCTTCTCGGCGGTCGACGAACAGACCCGACGCAAGTTCCAGGAGGACCTGATCGCGCTGGTGCAGAACGAGAACAAGACCTTCATCTTCGTCACCCATTCTATCGAAGAAGCGGTCTATGTCTCGGACCAGATCGCGATCCTGCTTCCGCGTCCGAGCCGTGTCCACGAAATCATCAGGCCCTCGATTTCGCGTGCCCAGGGGCTGGGCAGCATCCGCCGCGACCCCGAGTATCTCGATATCGTCGATGAGATCTGGGCGTCGCTGCGCAGCTACGTGGAGTGAGCCCGATGACCATCCATGGATACAAGCTGCCGATGATGTCGTCCTTACTGGTCTGGGGGCTGTTGTGGGAAATCGTCGGGCAACTCGACCTGACCTTTTTCGTGCCGCCATTGTCAGAGGTGCTCGTCACTCTCTTCGGTCTCGTCCAAACCCCGGCCTTCCTCAGGGCGCTATCCACCACCGCCTATGCCTTCTGGGTGGGCGTAATCTCGGCAATCGTGATCGGCATCCCGGTCGGCATCCTGATGGGCAAGAGCCGACTGCTCGACGAGCTGCTGCTGCCTTGGGTGAACATCTTCCTCAGCGCGCCGCTCACGGCGCTGGTTCCGGTGCTGATGGTTCTGTTTGGCTTCGGGACCAAGACGATCATCATCACCACGGCGCTCTTCGCGGTTTGGATCATCATCCTCAACGCGCGGGCGGGGGTGCGTAACATCAACCGCTCGCTGGTGGAGATGTCACGCAGCTTCGGCGCCTCGCCCCTAGACGCCTTTTTCAAGATCTACTTCTGGGCGGCGCTGCCCGAAATCCTCGGCGGGGTGCGGATTGGCGTGATCCGCGCTGTGAAAGGGGTAATCATCGGCCAGCTGCTGATCTCGATCGTGGGGTTCGGCGCTTTGTTCGAGCTCTATTCGAGCAACTTCCTCATGGCAGAGTTCTGGGCTGTGTTGATCGTGCTCTTCGCGCTGGCGTTCACGCTCTCTGAATTCCTCGCGTTTCTCGAGCGCAAGGTCGCCTACTACGCCGCTTCCCGCTGATCTTCGTCGCCGCTCTCCGTGTTTTAAAGGACATCGACATGACTTTGACGCTTGCCGCACTTTTGCAGGACCACGAGGCTTCGGCGCCGGCAATCGGCGCTCCAGATCGGGAGTGGATGTCCTACGGAGAGCTGCGGGGGCTATCGTCGCTGGTTGCCGGGCAGCTGCATGCCCTGGGCATCGGGAGGCAGGACCGGGTGGCGATCGTTCTGCCCAACGGGCCGGAGATGGCGACGGCCTTCGTGACAATCGCGCAGATCGCTACTACGGCGCCGCTGAACCCGGCCTACCAGCAGGACGAATTCTCTTTCTACCTTCGAGATTTGCGCGCCAAGGCGCTGGTCGTTGCGGCACACGAGGAGGGGCCGGCGGTCGCAGCGGCGAAGGCCTGTGGCATCCGGGTCTTGCGTCTGCATGCCGACCCAGCCGCACCGGCGGGACAGTTCGAGATCACCGGCGCGGACGATCCCGGCGCTCGGCCCGAAACCGCGGCCCCAGAGCCCGGCGACACCGCGCTCATACTGCACACTTCGGGGACGACCTCACGGCCCAAGATCGTGCCCCTGTCGCAGGCCAACATCCATGCTTCGGCACGCAATGTCGCGGCCTCTCTGGCGCTCACCTCGTCGGACCGGGCCCTCAATGTCATGCCGCTTTTTCACATCCATGGGCTGATCGCCGCGGTGACGGCCTCGCTCTCGGCGGGGGCGTCGATCTGGTGCGCGCCGGGCTTCGATGCGCTACGATTCTTCGGGTGGATGGGGATGGCGCGACCGACTTGGTACAGCGCCGTGCCGACGATGCACCAGGCAATCTTGTCGCGGGCGTCGCGCAACGCCGACGTCATTGCCGCAACGCCGCTGCGCTTCGTCCGCTCCTCTTCAGCCTCGCTCCCGGCCCAGGTCATGCACGCGCTGTCAGAGACTTTCGCAGCCCCGGTGATCGAGGCCTACGGGATGACCGAGGCGACGCACCAGATGGCCTGCAACCCGCTGCCGCCTCGCGCCCAGAAGCCCGGCTCGGTCGGTATCGCCGCCGGTCCGCTGCTTCGGATCGCCCATGAGGCCGAAGATCGTCTGGTCGAGGGAACCGGGGAGGTGGTGATCTCAGGCGACAATGTGACCTCGGGTTACGAGAACAACCCCGAGGCCAACCGCACCAGCTTCTTCGAAGCCGAGGGACGACGTTGGTTCCGCACCGGTGACCAGGGCGCACTCGATCCCGAGGGCTACCTGCGGCTGACCGGACGGCTCAAGGAGATCATCAATCGCGGCGGCGAGAAGATCAGCCCGCTCGAGGTGGACGGCGTGCTGATGGACCACCCCGCGATTTTGCAGGTCGTGACCTTTGGCATGCCGCACCAGAAACTGGGCGAAGAGGTAGCGGCGGCGGTGGTCTTGAGAGAAGGCCAGTCAGCCTCCGAACAGGACATCCGTAGCTTCGCGGCTGCCCAAATGGCCGAGTTCAAGGTTCCTCGCCGGATCGTCATCCTGGGCGAGATCCCCAAGGGCGCCACCGGCAAGATGCAGCGGATCGGCTTGGCAGAAAAGCTGGGACTGGGAGCCTGACCGCGGTCGGGGCGGGGGATACATGAAGATTTGCATTTTTGGGGCCGGTGCCATCGGCGGCTACATGGGGGCGAAGCTCGCTCAGGCGGGGGCCGACGTGAGCCTCGTCGCCCGCGGCCCGCACCTGGCGGCGATCCAGAGCCGCGGGCTGACGCTGATCGAGGAGGCGGCGGAGCCGATCACCGTGCCGGTAAAGGCCAGCGCCGATCCTGCTGAGTTGGGGATACAGGACTACGTCATCGTCACGCTCAAGGCGCATTCCGTGCCCGCGGTGGTCGGCGCGATGCGACCCCTGATCGGCAAGGACACGACGATCGTGAGCGGCGTGAACGGTTTGCCGTGGTGGTATTTTCACAAGTTCGGCGGCCCCCTCGAAGGCACCCGTCTCAAGACGGTCGACCCTGGCGGCGTGCAGTGGTCGGGGCTGGGGCCCGACCGGGTGCTGGGTTGCGTCGTCTACCCGGCGGCCGAGGTCAGCACACCAGGCACAGTGCGCCATATCGAAGGCAACCGGTTCTCGCTCGGGGAACCCGACGGCTCGAAATCGGAGCGTGCGCTGCGTCTTTCGCGCGTGCTGCAGGATGCGGGGCTGAAGGCGCCGGTGCGACCAAAGCTTCGCGACGAAATCTGGATCAAGCTGTGGGGCAACCTATCGTTTAACCCGATCTCGGCGCTGACCCATGCAACGCTGGATGTGCTCTGCACCGACGAGGGGACGCGGGAGGTGGCGCGGCGGATGATGCTGGAGGCGCAAACGATCGCCGAAGCATTAGGCGTGAGCTTTCCGATCGACGTGGATCGGCGGATTGCGGGCGGGGCGGCCGTCGGTGCGCATCGGACCTCAATGCTGCAGGATATCGACGCTGCACGGCCTATGGAAATCGAAGCCTTGGTCGGGTCGGTGCGCGAACTGGGGCGGATCGTCGGGCAACCCACGCCGACCATCGACACGGTGCATGCGCTTGTGACGCTGAGGGCACGGGTGGCGGGCCTGCTGCCTTGAGCATGGTTTTCGAAGTGCGCGCTTGCCAGGGGCCAGCCGCCGCAGCCCGGTTTCACATGAGCACGCAGCAAGGAGGCCGCGTCTCCATGTCAGCGCGGCGCATCTGCTCGGCCTTGCTCGCTCCCTTTCGCAGAGGGGCATCGGTCGAAGCGCAGTCATAAGGACGTCTAACCACTTGATCTCGTAAAGCCGCGATCTCTACCACGTCCGACAGCAAGGCATTTCGCGATAGCGGTTGCCGAAAGTCATTAGGAATTAGGGAGTTGACCATGCGTTTTCTGGTAGGTGTCACCGAAAGCGGCCCTGCAGTTCATTTGGTTCGCGACGCGCGCGCATATAACCTCAGCGAGCGTTTTGACGGGGTGGGGGAGGATCTGGCTGGGCTGATCGGCAACCCCAGATTGCTGCAGCAGATTGCCGGGGCGGTGGATCTCGGCCCCGGCGTCCCGGTGTCGCATGTGACGCCAAGCCTGCCGGTTCGTCGCCCGCCTAGCATCATATGCATGGGTCTGAACTATATCGAACACATCAAGGAGGGCGGTTACGATATTCCCGACTACCCGGCGCTCTTCATGCGGGGACCAAAGTCGATCATGGCTGCCGGCGCGCCGATGGTGCTTCCACGTTGTTCGGAGAAGCTCGACTACGAGGCCGAGCTGATGGTGATCATCGGGCAGGGCGGTCGGCACATCGCCGAAGAGGAAGCGCTCTCGCATGTGTTCGGCTACACGGTCTTCAACGACGGTTCGATCCGGGACTACCAGCGCAAGACGCACCAGTGGACACCGGGCAAGAACTTTGACGACACCGGCGCCATCGGTCCTTTCGTTGTCACTCCCGACGAGTTGCCCGAGGGCGCGTCAGGGCTCTCGATCGAAAGCCGTGTCGGATCCGAGATATTGCAACGATCAAACACCGCCAACATGATCTGGCCGGTCGCCCGGGCGATTGCGATCATCTCAGAATATACTACTTTGCAGCCGGGCGATCATATTGCCATGGGCACGCCGCCGGGCGTGGGTCACGCCAAAACGCCGCCGCGCTGGTTGCGCTCGGGCGAGACAGTCGAAATCGAGATAGAGGGCATTGGCATCTGCGCCAGCCCGGTCGTGGATGAGGCCGAACCGGTTCGTAGCAAGTCGTCGGTGGCGGCGAACGCTTGAGGCTCGAAGGGTTTTCCGTGCAGTCTTCGGGAGGGTTAAGGGTACGTCTTGGTTCCAAGACCACATTCAGCACCAGTTCGCCGGTGTCCTGCCCCCCATGAAGCGCTCCGCCCACTGAGAGATTTAGGGGGTGTCCGCAAACCGTGTTGGTCGGCTATGCGGGAGCTTCCTGCCGTTCGCCGCGAGTGCTCGATTTGCGCTGCGGCTGCGAAGGCACTCGGAAAAGAGGGCGGAGAGCCGTCATTCGCTGCGAACCCCGCGGGCGACGGCTTCGCGGACGCTTCTTGCTGTTCGCCGTGAGCGCGCAATGCAGCCAAGGATAATCGTGAGGGGCCAACCATGCTGATCCGTCACGTCACGAAGCTTGGCAACACATCTCCGACTCCGATCAGGCCCGGCCATCGTGTCTGCTTTTCAAAGGTCGCCAGAGGGAGTAGGCATCCCAATCTTTGGAGATCTGGGACAAATCATGGCGCAAAATGCCACCATTTACAAAGCTGAAATTTCAATCTCAGACATGGATCGTCACTATTATGAGACCCACAAACTAACCATTGCCAAGCATCCCTCAGAGACGGATGAACGGCTGATGGTGCGCATTGTCGCTTTTGCGCTAAATGCTCATGAGCACTTGGAAATGACGAAGGGGCTTTCAACGGATGACGAGCCAGACATCTGGCAGAAAAGTCTGAGCGGCGAGCTTGATGTGTGGGTGGCCTTGGGTCTTCCAAGCGAGAAGGTGATGCGTCAATCCTGTAGCAAGGCCTCCAAGGTGATTGTCTATCCCTATGGTGGCAGGACTGCCGATATGTGGTGGGACAAGATGAAAAACAGCACCACCCGTTTTGATAATCTTCAGGTAATAAGTTTCTCCGCGACCGACACAGGCGCTCTGGCAAAACTGGCAAGCCGCGCGATGAAGCTCCAGATCAATATTCAGGACGGCGATGTGATGGTCAGTGTTGATGAGAGCATCGTTTACGTTACCCCCGCAAAATGGAAGAGTGCTGCGTAATTCTCCGTTGCCCGCCGCAGTGATTGACTTGGGTTGCGCAGTTGGTTTGCCCCCACTGAAGTGCTCCGCCCACTGAGATAGATTTATCTCGTCAGGAGGGGACGAAGCGATGGGTGGAAAGCGCGAGAAGCCCAAGGACATCGTGCTGAAGCTGCGGCAGATCGAGGTGCTGCACGGCCAAGGCATGCCGGTTGCCGATGCAGTGCGTCAGGTCGGGATCACACAGCAGAGCTACTACAGGTGGCGGCGGCAATACGGCGGCATGAGCCGGTCTCAGCTGAAGCGGCTGAAGGAGCTCGAGTAGGAGAACCAGCGGCTTCGACGGGCGGTCTCCGACCTGACGCTCGACAAGCTCATCCTGGCCGAGGCGGCGCGGGGAGTGAGGACTGTCACGGAAACGGTCCGGGGGACCGTTTCAGGCTTGTACGGGCGAAGCCCCTGCGCCCCTCGCGCCGCCGCCAATGCATCGACCATGTGCGGCAGTCGCTTGGCAGCGAGCCTTGTCCGCCATTGATGGAGTGGATGGCTCCCGCTCCCGGCATCGCAATGTGCCACATTGGGTGCTGTCATGCTGAACCCATGAAGGGAGCCATCCATGGAACAGCCTATCACGATCGGCGTCGATCTCGCCAAATCGGTCTTCCAGCTTCACGGCGTTGATGCCGAGGGCGCCGTCGTTCTCAGGCGTCAGCTGCGGCGCAGCCAGATGCTCGAGTTCTTCCAGAACCTGCCACCCTGCCTCGTCGGGATGGAAGCCTGCGCCGGATCCCATCACTGGGCCCGCGCCCTTGGCCGGTTCGGCCATGATGTTCGCCTGATGCCACCGTCCTACGTCAAACCGTATGTTCGGCGCGGCAAGACTGACCGGGCCGACGCGGCCGCGATCTGCGAGGCGGTCACACGGCCCTCGATGCGCTTCGTTCCGGTGAAGAGCGAGGAGACGCAGGCGCTGCTGCTCTGCCACAAGGCCCGCGAGTTCCTGGTCCGTTAGCTCACGCAGATCACCAATGCCATCCGGGCCCAACTGGGCGAGTTCGGCATCGTCGTGGCCAAGGGCGTCCACAACATCGGCAGGCTGCTGGAGGCCGGAGACCGCGCCGATCGTCCGGCTTCTGCGCGACAGCCGCTCCGCCTGCTGGCCGAGCAGTTCTTTCAGACCAAGGAGAAGATCGATGAGCTGACCCGGGAGATCCGCCGTGAGGCTGAGGCCAGCGCACCGGCACAGAGACTTCAGACCGTCCCCGGCATCGGCCCGATCACCGCAACCGCGCTGGTGGCGACCTTGCCAGACGTGACGAGCTTCCGGACCTCGCGCGATCTGTCCGCCTGGCTCGGTTTGACGCCAAAGCCGCATTCGAGCGGCGGCAAGGAACGGCTGGGACGCATCTCGAAGATGGGCAATCGCTACCTGCGTCGTCTGCTGTATCTTGGCGCCATGGGCGTCATCACGTCTCGCCGACGGGGGCAGCCTGGCGAGGACTGGTTGTGGCGGATTTTGCAGCGGAAGACCGCGAAGCAGGCCGCCATCGCCTTGGCCAACCGCATGGCCCGGATCATCTGGGCACTGCTGAGAAATGGGACGGAATACGAGGCCGTGCGCGCAGCCTGAGAGCTACGAGGCCCTTGGCCTCGGACGAAATGGTGAGGTGCAAGGTGGCATGATGGCCAACTGAGGGACATATCGCCGGAATACCCTGTTCGGACCGGAGCGCCTTCGAGCGCGTGCCATTGATCGGGATCAAAGGCGAGACGCGGAGTTTCATCAAGGCGCGCAGCCTTCGAGCTGCAATCTCGACGCCGAATAAATGGCCGCAACCGACCAGTCGCCGGAACGCCACAGAAGCCCTTGCCACGCGGGAGCCATCCATAAATGGTTCGAGCACAATGGCGAGTGACGAGTTCACGAAGGAGGCGCTGATGATCCGCGTCGACAGGAAGCTCGACTCCACCGACGTGGTGGATGTCCTGACGGACCTGTTCATCCTGCGCGGGCCGCCCGAGTTCATTCGCTCCGACAACGGCCTCGAATTCGTGGCCACGAAGGTGCGGGACTGGATCGAAGCCGTAGGCGCCAAGACCGCCTTCATCGAACCCGGATCGCCATGGGAGAACGGCTACTGCGAGAGCTTCAACGCCCGCTTCCGCAACGAGCAGCTCGACGGAGAGATCTTCTGCACGCTGCGCGAGGCCCAGATCCTGATCGAGCGATGGCGGAAGCACTACAACACCGTCCGGCCCCACAGTGCCTTGGGCAACTGCCCGCCCGCGCCGGAAATCGTCGTGCCCGTCGACTGGAGGCCGACCATGCACTAACAATTAATCTGGAGCACTCAGGTGGGGCAGCTCAGGGTTTCATGGCCCAAGATACAGCTCCGCTCTGCGATGTCACAATAGCGGCGAGGCGCTTGGCGGCCGGTAATCCACAGGTTTGTAAGCTCAGCTGCAGCACGCCAAGCGCTCCACGCCGGACCAGCGTGCGAAGCAGTTGACGGCGCCACGTATAGACGGCGCCTCTTCGGAAGACATGGTTCATTGCGGTCATGCCGCCCTCCATCGAGAGCAGGCCGTCCGAGATCCCCGTCATCCAGTGCTGCACCGTGGTGTGACAGCTCTGTATGACATCCCCAGTCACGTTTCGGGGCATCAACAATATCAATGACTTGGAGAAAACCTGGCTGGGGTGGTAGGATTCTATACTAAGTTACTGATATAAATTAAAAATATGGCATAACGGAGTATATGATGTCAATCGCCGGGCATGCAAAACGCCTTCTGTGTCACAAGCTGTGCCACAGTGCATCCGACCATTCGAAAGCAGCACTCGAAGGCTATTTGTAAGAGATGACCTCACTGGCTGGAGTAGGCGAAAAGGACGTGTTGAACAGTAAATCCCGGACCGTTGCCGCAGTCCGGACTGAGATCCCCTGAACGGACATTCCCACCCCTCGCTGCGAGCGCTTGATAGGTGCTGTGCCTGCCAAGCTACGGGTAAGAACGGCGGGAAGCAGTCATTCGCTGCGGCATAAGCGAATGACTGAATTGGCCGATCTGCGACATCCCCTTAGCGAAGCGACCGGTCGTCCAAGGCGGACCGAGAGCACGCTCGAGATACCAAGCGGTGCCGACCTCATTCACGACGCTCCGATTGGCCTGCACCGCAATGGCAAGATTTATGAACTACCGCACCTGCCGGCCCTCTTTCAGCCACGCGGCCGCATCCTTCCCGAGCTCCTGCTCTGCACGCTGATCATACGCGTCTGATAGGTCGGACGGCAGCCGGTCCTTCCAACGCCCATTCGTGCCCTTGTAGATGAAGCTCCGCGCACCGCCCTCCCAGAACGCGCCGCCGAGCGGGACCGAGGCCGCCGCGTTGCACTTCATGTAGTCGAAGGAGCAATGTTCGATGATCCGCGCGCGTGAATCTTCCGGGATGGGGATCTCGAGAAACGCCGCGATGCGCTCCAACTCGCCTTCGAAGTCGCGCTTCAGATCGGCGAAGTGCACCATCAGCACGTTGGGCAGGCCGCGGATCTCCCACCACGACCGGACATTCTCCCAGAACGGCCAGAACGGCGCCCCGTCATTCTCGAGCCAGTGGCGGAAATACGCGACGGGGTCCTCGTGCGGCGGCCCGATCTCGGGGCCGACCAGGCCGGGGGTCTTGTTCAGCGCATCATACCAGGCATGGTTGGCGGTCGAATGGTGGTTGTGCATCGACCACATCACGTCACGCCCGTCCCGGCCGATGTAGATGTATTTCGCCTTCGACGACATGCGGAGCGCGTCGACCGGCAGGTGAGTCTTGAGGAACCGGCGGTGCGTCTGGGCCTCGACCTCCGGCAGCTTGACTTGCTTGGGCGGCACCCGCAGATCGAGCCAAGGCGACATCTCGGCCACCGGTAGCGCCTCCGCACCCTCGAAGATCAGCTGGCTGACGATCTGCTGCATCCATGTGGTGCCGGACTTGGCATAGGTCGAGATGACGATGTCGTCGTCGCGAAACACGAGGTCGTTCCAGATCGTGCTGTCGAAATGATGGTTGTGCATCTCGCGCGTCTTGACTGGCATCCGGTGCTGCGTAGCGGTGGTCATGGTGGTTTCCTTTCTTGGCATCTGCATGGCCGTGGTCGGGCCCGGCACCGCGCGAGATTGGTCAGCGCTCCACGCCACGGGCGGGGAAGGCGACGTGGCGCAGGAGCTTCATCCCATCGGGCGTGTTCTCCGCGACCAACACGTATTCGCCCGGCAGCGTGGCCCCGCCCATCTCGGGCGGCAGCGTCACGCTGTAGGTGCCGATAAAGAGCGTGTGACCCTCGCCCAGCGGGACCCTGTCGTCGATCTCGGCCGTGAAATCCGCGACATCCGGAAAGTCTGACAAGCTCCTTGCGATGCTCTCGGCGCCCTCGAAGCGGCCGCCGGTGGAAGGCATGTAGACTGCGGAGTCCGCGAGGTGCGGCGCGAGCGCATCGTCCTCGCCGCCGAGGGCCTGGGCGAAGGCCTCGATCAACTTCGCCTCTTCAGCCTCGATTGAATCGGCCGCGACCGGAAGGGTGAGAGCTGCCATGGCGAGGGCGGCCAGGATTGTTGTGCGAAGCATGGTTATCCTCTTAAGGTAATGCCTGCCGCCGCGTCATGCGGCGCCAGGGTCTACCATCGAGGATCATGCGACAGACCGTTTTCGAGTAGCTCATCCGTCGCAGAACCGTCCTGCGGGAATGCAGACGCGCTTGGGGGAGTGGGTTTCATGTTCGACTGGGACGATATTCGGCTATT
>NZ_FWFY01000005.1 GCF_900172345.1 Limimaricola soesokkakensis | reverse complement strand
TCGACATCGTCATTGGCGACCTGCACGGTCAGCGTGCCGATGCCAGCCGCGAAGCTGACGGCCTGGGTCTGGTTCGTCGCCGAGCCGGCGTTGTAGGTCACCGTCAGATCGCCGCTGAAGGTGGTGTTGTCCAGGCTCAGCCCGAAGGCGAGATCGGTGGTCCCGGTGTCGCCGGTCTCGCCCAGCGTCGGCGCGTTGGTGATCGACAGAAGGACGTCGACAGGCGGGGGCGCCACGTCGTCCTCGGTGACCATGCCGCCGGCGGTCGCGGTGCCGAGCGTCACCGCCGCACCGGTCCCGGTGGCGCCGGTCAGGGTGACCTCCACCATCTCGTCGCCGTCGTCGACATCGTCATTGGCGACCGGCACGGTCAGCATGCCGATCCCGCCCGTGAAGCTGACGATCTGGGTCTGGGCGGCTGCCGCACCGACGCTGAAGCTCACCGTCAGATTGCCGGTGAAGCCGGTATTGCCCACGCTCAGGCCGAAGGCCAGGTTGGTGGTTCCCGTGTTGCCGGTCTCGACCTGCATCGGCGCGTCGGAGATCGAGAGAACGATGGCAGGCGGCGCTTCGACGACGTCCTGCAGAAGGATCGTGAACTCGCGGCTGTCGATGAGATCGCCGCCCGCTGCCGGATCGAGATCATAGGTGTCGATCACGATCTGGTACTGGTTGTCGACGATCTGGAAGGCGTCCTGGAACTCGTAATCCATGTCTCCGCCGGCGACGACCAGCTGGTAGAGCGGGTTGCCCAGAAAGTCCTGCCCGCTCTGGACCACCTCGAACCGGCCGCCGGCATCGATGCCCGCACGGATCTGATGGAACTGCCCGGCTTCCCCTTCGTGGGTGGGCGGTATCTGGGTGGTCACCATCGTGCCCGGAGCCGCATTCTCCTCGACCGAGAAGGGGGCAGTCGGCGTCGCAGTTGCGGCGGAGTAGACCCGCTCGGTGATGCCATTGTTGTCCTTGAAGACGGCCACCGCGCGGAGGCTGCCCTCGATGTCGGTCTCGCGCACCGTGTACTCGATCTGGTTGTTCGCCACCGTGGTCCAGGTCGGCTTGCCGCCCAGCATGGACTGCCATTCGATCTGGAACCCCTGGGGCAGGCCGTTCGTCCCAAGCGTCAGGCCGTCGGCGTCAGCAAGGTCGAAGGCCGCCGCGCTCAGCACCTGGCCCACGAAGGGCGTCACACCGCCGAGCAGCTGGGTCGGATCTGCAATCTCCACGAGACCCGTCGCCCGCTGGTTGGTGCCATTGGCGGCGTTGCGGATGTCGATCGTCTGATCGGAGAACTGCAGCATCTCGATGTTCTTCAGCAGATCCGTGTCATCGGTGAGCTGGTTGCGCGTCGGCAACGCGACCCCATCGACGATCGCGCCTGTCCTGCCATCGTCGAGATCGGTGACGGCGATGAAACCGTCGCCGTTCAGGTCGTAAGCGGCCTGCGCGACGTCCTCGCCCGGATCATCGAAGTCGCCATCCCCGTTGAAGTCGATGAAGTGGCCGCGGCCTTCGATCCTGTACTCGGCGAAGGTGCCGCGGAACACGGCGGTGTCGATGTTGTTCTGCGGGGTGTCGTCATACTTGATCTCGCGCACGATGCTCATGTCGCCAGGCTTGATGGTTCGGTCGAGCAGGAGCGACTTGAGCGAGCGTCCCCCGAAGGCAAGCTCGCCAGTCTCGACATTGTAGACCCGACCGGCCTTCGCCCCCGCCACCATCGTGTCGGTGGTGAGCGACTCGGCGGTATACTCGGTGCCGCCGACCATGATGCGGATCCGCACGTTCAGCCAGGCATCGCCGTCGATGAGATCATAACCGCCGCGCCCCATGATGATGTCGTTGCCGTTGCCGCCCATCAGGATGTTACCGTCACGGTAGCTCGAGACGTCTGCGCCCGGGACGGCGCCGAAGAGCGTCTCCCGCGCGCCGCCCATCCACTCCTCAAGGCCGTCGATGCGATCGATACCTTCTTGGGTGAGAATGTGGTCGGTGAAGCTCGCTTCCGCCTCGGCGCCCGGTCCGACACCGCCGAGAATTTGTCCGCGGTCGTCGCCCGCAAGCCTGTCATCGAACTTCCAGCCCGACAGGGCCTCCATCTGGTCGAAGCGATCGCGCAGGATCTGCTGCGGGTCGGTGGTGAAGATCGGGATCGCCATGTCGTGGTCGACACCGGCGACATCGAACTTGGCCGTGCTCCAGTCGAATCCGAACATGCCTTCGAAGCGCTGGACGCCGATGCCCGACAGGGCGATGTCGTCCCCCGATTCCAGATCGTAGTCCTGGTCGTTGCCCTGACCCCAGGCAACGTCGTGGCCGATGATCGAGGAGTTGAAGAACAACTCCGAGTTCTCGCCGGCGATGACGTCGAAGCCTTCGCCACCCTCGATCCAGTCGTCGCCCTCACCGCCGTGCAGCAGGTCGGGGCCGGAGCTGCCAAGGATGAAGTCGTTCCCCTCGTCGCCGAAGGCTTCGGCTGCATCCTGGCCGAGGAAGATCGCGTCGCTCCCCTCGTTGCCGAAGGCCAGCGTGAAGCCCCGCGCCGTGGAGATGACGTCGTTGCCGGCGTTGCCGCGCAGGAAATTCTCCCCGAACGGATCCTCGATGATGTCGTCGCCATCGCCGCCATAAACTTCGTCGGCGCCTTGGCCGCTGTTGATGTAGTCGTCGCCGCCATCGCCCCAGATGGTGTCGTCGCCGATGTCGGAAATCAGCCGGTCATTACCCTCGGTGCCGCCGATCACCACGTGTTCGCCGCCGCGGAAGCGCAGCGTCCCGCCGACGTCGTGGCCGCCATCCGCGGTCACGCCGCTGTAGGAGCGGGTCACCTTGGGATCGAGCGATTGCAGGATCGGATCGTCCCACACCGGATCGAAACCGGAGCGATTGGGGGAAGTGTCGTCGGGGTTGTAGTCCTCCTGAGCGATCCCGCGGTCCAACTCGAGGATCATGTCGGGCGTGACGAAGATATGCGAGCTCAGATGCGTCGCGTACTTATCGCCGAGATCGCTGTTGCGCATGATGATGTCGGAGAACGTGTTCTGCTCAAGCTGGTTGAGCATGTTCAGACCCTGCGTGCGGGACAGGTAGTAGAACCGGTCGCCGTTCTGCAGGCGCTCCATCTGGTATTCGAAGATGAAGTTGAAGGTCGAGCCCAGCATGCCGCCGAATTCGTTCAGACGTTCGGCGAGGCCGCCAATCCAGAGGTCGACATTGTCGAGCCCCCCCTTCTCGCTGACATAGTCACCGCGGGCGTTGAGGAAATCGATCCGGTCCTCCGGTGCCCCGGCGCCGCCAAGGACGAGCAAGGTGGCCGCATCGCGCTTCGCCTGCAGCGTCCCGGCATTCTCGATCGTGGCGTGGGTCCCGTAGGCGGCAATGAAATTGATCACCGAGAGCGGGTTCTTGATGTTTTGGACGAAATCGTTCCAGCTCGTGTAGGGCTTCAGGTCCGGCAGGCCGAAATCATCGGAGAGCTGCGCGCGGGTCTCGTTGAGCGACGGCACGCCGGTCTCGCGGCCGCGGGCGATGTTGAGCGCGGCGAGATCGAGCGGCAGGCCGAGGAGGTTCGACTGCAGCGCCGGGACGACGAACTCGTCGATCTCGTTGCCGACGTCGCGCGACATGCCGCGCAACAGCGCGCCCTGAATGGCTGCGACGTCCGTGCCGCCGTCGAGATATTCGACCGGGTTCAGAAAGGCCTCGATCAGGGAGAGCTGATCGCCGCCACCGACGACGCCGAGATCGTTGTCGAGCCGGTCGACCGAGCCGTTCAGCATCGAGTGACCGAACCGGTACACGGTGTGGGCGAACTCGGCGATGATCGAGCCGTCGATATCGGCGGTGTTGGTGAACACGAAAGGATCGATGGCGGGCTGGATGCGTCGCGCGAACTCTTCGAAGACCATGTGCTGGTACTGCATCTCGGTCGAGAAGCGCCCGGCCTGGAACAGGCGCGCCCCGTCCCATTCGAGCGCCGGGTCGTTCACGCTGGTCGGGATCGGATCGTTCGGGCCGAGATCGACCAGCAGCCACTCGTTGATGAAGGCCCGATCGCCGCTGTCGAGGATGGTCTGCTTGTTGGCTTCGACGACGCGGTTGTGCTCCGAGTGGAACACGGTGTGAATCGCGGTCAGGCCGATGTTCTCGTTGCCCCGGCCGTCGCCCGAGATGAAGTGCCTGTCGAGAAGCTCGTTGTCATACTCGGTGATCTGGCCGCGCTGGTTTGTGCCCACCGCGTTGCCGGCCACGTCGTCGCCATCGGCTGCGATCGCGGTAACGGGCACTTCGGGCGTGCCCGGATTGCGGTCATGATCGACCGTTCGGACCTCGCCGTTCGCGTCGAGCAGGTCGGTGGGAACGGCGGTGTGGGCGATGTCGGCCAGGAAGGCGACGCCACTGGCGAAGCTGCCCTCGGTGGTGACACCCTGGGCGGTGCCCTCCTTCAGCCAGGTTTCGGCATGGTCATCATCGGGCGCCATCACCAGCTGGGCATAGCCCTGGTTTCCCATGATCAGGTTACCGTACTGGTCGGTCAGCAGCAGCGGAACGCGGTGCACGTCGGTGTCCTGCAGGCGGATGCCGAGCATCGAGAGCGCCTGCGCCTTGACTTCTCCCCAGTTGGCAAGGGCGCCGTCCTTGTTGCCGAAGCCGGAGCTGGCCCTGCCGTCGAGCAGGTGACCGGTGGAATAGGCCTTCTCGCCGTCGCCGATATTCTTGCGAACATACTCGCGGAGGAAGACCTGATGCGAGGCGTGCGAGGTATAGGTCTGGTTCTGGTCGACCCATGGGGTGGTGGCGTTGACGTGCTGCGCGGTGCCGTCGGCGTCCCAGGTCGGGGTGGCGCGGGTCAGCGTCATGAAGCGCAGGTGCTCAGGCAGATCGTCGGCCGTGCCGAATACCTTGTCGGCGCCCGCAATCAGCGGATCGTCGGCCTTGAGCGGGATATAGACCGTACCATTGCCGCCCTTGTTGACGAGATCGAGACCGTGGTCGAAGAACTGGCCGAAGATCGTCATGGCGGTGTTGAAGGAGGCCGAGAGACCGATGTCGGGCGACTGGTTCTCAATGATCAGCCCGCCGTCCTCGCCGACCTGAATGCCGAACTGGTCGAGCCGGTCCTGCAGAGCCGCCGCGGCTTGCTCAGGCGTGCCCGACGTGTTGGCGGCGTCTTGGGCGGTCGCGAGCTCGACATTGGCGGCCTCGAGCACGGCCGAGGCGTCATCTGCTTCCGACTGGGCGGCGGCGAGGTCCGTGTCCGCGATGCTCTTGAGCGCGCCGAGGTCATCTATGTTCGACTGCGCGAGCCCCGGTGCGCCGGTGAAATCGGCGAGGGCATCCGAAAGCGTCGTCGCGTCGTTCGGATCGAGGGTGTCTGCGGCAATCCCCTCGATCGTGGTGCGGAGGTCGGTTGTTTGGCCAAAGAGAGTCAGAGCGCCATTTGTTGTGCTGTCGCCGAGCGCGGTCACGACATTCCCGGCCGCCGTTTCGGCATTTTCAACGGCCCTCATGGCCGCTTCGAGGGCGAGGCTCGCGGTGGCCATGGTGGCGCTGTAGGCGGCGAAATCGGTGTCGTATTTCTCTTCGGCGGCGGTATGGGCTGATTGCGCGTTGTTGAACTCTGTCGTTGCCGCATTGAATCCGTCGCTGTCGAGGAAGTCGAGCAGCTGTGGTTCGGAAGCGGTCTGATCGGACGCGAGCCAATCGGCGTGCGCCTCATTGTATGCGGCCATATTGGTAAAGGCCGCCTGGTCCGGTGGGCTGAGGTTGAACTCCAGAACCGGGGCTGGTTCGTCGGTGATCATGCGAAGCGCGGCGATCAGGTCCTGCACCGCGGTCTGGGCGGTGGTCATCGTCGCTGGAAGCCCCTCCGCCGCGGACAGGCCCGCGGCGTAGAGCGCCTGCAGCGCAGTGGCCGCGGCGAGGGCGGCGTTGGCTGCAGAGGCGTCGGCACTGGCCTCTGCAACCACTGCCGTGGCAGCAGCCACCTCGGCATTCGCGCCATTGGCGTTCAGCGTAGCCCGGTAAGCGGCACTGATCGCGTTGGTGGCCGCCGTCTGGGCGGGACCCTCGACACCCGCGAGCTTCAGCGCCGCGCGGATCGCGGCGGGGTTCGAGACATCCTGTGTGGCGATGAGGTTCGAGATGGTACGCGGGTCGGCGTCCACCACGGTACCGGTGCCCACATGGCCCTGACCGTCGATGACGCCATAGTCGGTATTGGTAATGGCGGGGGAGGGGCCGGGGCCGTCGAAATCGATAGAGTCGCCGTCGTTGTCGTTCCTGTAGACGGGATCGAGCAGCCGAGGAAACTTGGTCTGGGCTGCGCCGAAATGCGCCTGTCCAGGCAGCAGATTGTTCAGCGTCCCATCGACGGTGCGCAGGCCCGCGGGCAACAGCGCCGCGTCCTCGGCGTCGACGCCGTAGACCTGCCGGATTGCCTCGGTGATATCGGTACCCGACGCATGAGCCTCGGAAATCTTGATCTGCTGCAAAATGAACTGGAGATCATGCTTGTTGACAATGAAATTGGTAACCATGGATCAATCCCCTCGGATTGGTACAGACAGAAAGGCAAGGGGCCACGAAGTGTTTCGCGGCCTGGTTTGCTTCTGTCTAAAAAATCACTTGCCAGTGCGAGCAGCCTTAGACTCGAACTTCGAAAAGTACACTCATCTATAGGTGTTAATACGCATGGCGCAAATGCGGACTAAGTCACTAATAATATTAGCTTTATGTATCTTGCAGATTGTTCCTTGCGGTAACCTTGAGGAAGCCCGAATACACCCCTGAGGTGTCGGATCTGCGTTTGCGCGGCATGTTGATTTGAAGCATTAGATTTTTTTGATTCGATCTCCGCGCGAATCGTTCTTCTCCGGTATCCGGGCGGAGGTATCCGATTTATTCAAGCCGCTTAGATCGTCGCTAAATTTATCGTTGATCACCGCAGATCGATAAGTGTGGTTTTGGCGACCGGGGAACAGTTTCGATTGCTTGATATGTTGTGCTTGGCCGCAATGCGTCTTGGATAAGGCCAATGCAGGAATGCGCCATTTCCTGCCTTGATTCTAAGGACGGATTTGATCGCGGCCGGCCAAAGTGTGAGCCGGAACGGGCTTTTATGATGTGGCCGCCCTCCAATGTGGTTTGTTGCAACCCCACTTTGGCGCACCGATACCGTCGGTGGGCGGTCGCACCATTTGTGCCCTATCTGATCCAGGCCAATCGCGTCATTTGCCCCAGGTGCGCGGTGTCGAGGGCCTCTGCGCGTTGCCATGGGCTGCTATCAAGGTCGGGTGATTTTCATGAAGGGTTGGAAACATGCGCAAGGTATTCATGGCTGCGACAGCTTTCGTCGCTCTCGGAGCGACGCCCGCCCTCGCTTCGCCGAAGGGGGAGATGCTCATGCAGAAGTATCGAGCCGCTGAGTATACCCGAGTCGAGATCAAGGAGGGTCCCACCCAATACAAGGTGGAAGCCGTCAAAAACGGCAGGAAGGTGGAGGTCGTCTACGATAGGAAGCTCAGGATTCTGAAAAAGGAGTATGAGAAGGCGGACGCGGACGACGACCGGCCCCGCTATCGAATTCGCAGCAAGCCCAAGGATTTCGTTCGGGTTCGCGATCATGCCGAAAAGTATGATGATGATCACCAAGGCGACAGGAAGTGGTCCGGAAAGGGTCAAGGTGGCGGCGGCGACAAAGCCGAGAATGACGATGACGACCAAAAGAAGGGCCGTGGCAAGGGCCGCGACAAAGCCGACTATAATAATGACGATGACAAGAAAGGTCGGAGTCGCGACCGGGACGGCGATAAAGCTGACCATAAGCATGACAACAAGGGCAAAGGCAGGAAAGGCAAGCGGTCGTCCGACTGACGCCGCACAAGCCACGGCTGGGTTGCGACTGCGCGGCTCGGCGCCCGGGCGGTCGAGCTTAAATCAATGAGATCGGACTGTGTCCTCCGTTAGCTGGCCCGCGTCGAAGAGATCTGCCGGGGCAACATCGGCGCGGAGAACTACAAGGTGCCGCTGACCAATAACTATCTGGTCAAGGATTGGCTCAGCAGCGAAAGCCTCTCGATACTCCTTGGCGAAAGCAACGTTGGCAAAGCTGTCGGATGCGGCGCTGCACGTCGCGGCAGGCAAACCGCAGTACGGCCACCGCGTGCATCGACGGATGTCCTTCACCCGCGACTCCGCCTTCGGTCTGGCTGTTCCAGGTTTCTGTCTCATCTCCACTCCTCGGTGGCTACGATGAGCCAGAAACCCTCCGTTACAAAATCAACTCATATGTCCCAAAGGCGCTGACAGGGACCTCCAGTTCTATGCGCCGGGTCGGACCTATCAGGCTGCCCTACCGCGATGGATCTCGGTGACTGAAAAAGAGGTTGCGACAGCGCTGAAGGTGCGAGCTGCAGGTTTCCGGACGACCATGCGAGCCCGCTGCGGAGAAGGCGCGACCATCGAGACGGGAAGTCCCGCATGGGATAACATCTACAGGCTCTCGCCCGTCACCAAGGACCCATGGCAATCATGATGAGGGCCACCAGGGCCCCGCCGGCGAGGCGCACTGCCATCTCGCATGGCCTGCCATTCTGGTCCCCGAAGTGGAGCAGAAGCAGGCACAGCAGCGGGATCATCAGCCAGACCCAGCCCTCTGGACCAGCAGGTCGGACAGAACGCGCTCATGCGAAAAGACCTAGCGCGCAGGACGCGCGGTTGGACGACGCGAAAGGATAGGCCCATGCCATCGCTCTCACGGGGCGCTAGAAGCGCCACAGGTGCTCTAGCGTCGATCTCGGCAAGTCCGCAATTCGAAGGCAAACCCCAGATGCGTGCCGGGGGCAGCGCAGCTCGTGGTCCTGGACCGGAGGATATCCAGATCTTGCCTCGAAGCCTTCTGTGATCTGGATTATACTAGATGCTGTCACGCCTCCGTCTTGAAATGCGCTTTCCCCAGGTCGACAACGGGCATGAAGCCTCCAAAGATCAGCCGCATGCCATCGAAGGGCATCGGGTTCTTGTCGGGATCCATGCGCGGATCGCCGGTCTCGGGGTTGTTCATCCACTCGGTCATCTTGGCATGGGCCGCGTCGCGCACGCCCTTGTCCGGCCACTCGATCCAGGACAGGACGATGGTCTCGTCGTCGGTGGCCTGCACCGCCCTGCGAAAATCCGTGACCTTGCCCTCGGGCACGTCGTCGCCCCAGCATTCGGTCACGCGGGACGCGCCCAAATCCATGAAGACGCTGTCGCCCAGCCTGGCGTGGTCGATGAACTTCTGCTTGTTCGCGGTGGGAACGGCCAACACGAAACCGTCGACGTAAGACATGTCAAATCTCCTTTCGGGATTCTCCGACCGCCGCCTCGAGCGCGGCAATGTCGATCTCGCCCATGGTCATCATCGCTTCGAAGGCGCGGCGCGCGACGTCGCGCTCGGCGCTGTTGGTCAGGTCCAGCAGCCGCCGTGGCGTGATCTGCCACGAATGCCCCCAGCGGTCCTTGCACCAGCCGCAGGCGCTCGGCGTTCCGCCATTGCCGATGATCGCGTTCCAGTAGCGGTCGGTTTCGTCCTGGGTCTCGGTCACCACCACGAAGCTGACCGCCTCGTTCGGCACGAAGGTCGGCCCGCCGTTGAGCCCCAGGAAGGCGCGGCCGAGCACGGTGAACTCGACGGTGAGCTCGTCGGCCTCCTTGCCGCCGGGAAAATCCGCGGGGGCCGCATTCACGCGATCCAGATGGCTGTCGGGAAAGGTCCGGGCATAGAACTCGGCAGCGTTGCGCGCCTCGCCCCAATCGAACCACAGGCATGTGACGAGCTTCGTCATTTTGACCTCGATTCCGACCGTCCAGCTCGAGGAGGTGTCGCCCGATCGCACCGAAGCCGGAAATCACGCCATTTGAGTATGACAGGATTCCATCCAACTGGAACGGGAAAAAGACGGGGACCGATACAGCTTGCTGTGTGGGGTTCAGACGCTTGTTTGGGCGTACGGCGGTGATCTTTTCTGGTCCCTCGGTCGAGAACGCGAATGCCTGTGCGCTGCCACCTGAGATCTGTCCGCGTGATCTTGGCAAGACGTCGGCGCATGATGACCGGCAAGCGGCGCTGGAGCAGCGTCCGAATACCGCAGACCCGGAAACAAGGCTTTCGGACAAGGGAGCACGAGCATGAACGTGACTGCCATCTATCTCAGCATCAACGCGGCGGATTTCGATGCCCAATCCGATTGGTGGACACGGCTAGTCGGACGTCACTGGGACCGCGAGCCGATGCCGTCATGCCGCGAGTGGGACCTTCGCGACGGCGTTCTGCTTCAAGTCCTTGATAGCCCGGAAGGGGCGGGGAGCACGACAGTCACCTTGCACGTAGCCGACCTCGAGACCGAAAGCGCGCGGCTGGCGAAACTGCGGATCGAGGTGCCGCAGCCGGTCAGGATCGAAGGGTTCGAAACCCTGCGCTACGCCGAGATCTTCGATCCCGAGGGCAATCAGGTGGGTCTTCTCGACGGGCATTAGTCCGGCCGCTGAGCCTTGCCGCCTTGTGCTGTCCGGTTCTACCGTCAGGGAGCGCGCGTGCCCCCGACATGCGGCTTCCGAAATGGTTGGGAAGCTCTTTCGGAACGTGGCATCCTGATCGGGCGATGTGGGCCACGCCTGCTTACCAGATCTGGTCGGGCAGGCGGGGCATGGTGCTCATGTTGAGGCCGGCCCCGGCGCGCAGCCGTGCCTCGTAGCCGGCGGCCAGCGCTTCCGCCTCCGCCAGTACACGCAGCAGCCGAGTCTCCACATGTTCGGTCAGCAGGCGCCGCGCCAGTTCGGGCGCCCCGGCGTCGGCGAGTATTGCGGCGCTGCGCTGCACATCCGCCAGTTCCGCCGCCAGGCCGCGCTCCACGGCCCGCCAATGCGTCGAAACCTCCGCAACCCACGCATCGCCGCCTTGGAAGGCCAGATGCATCAGCCGCTTGAACACCGCGACCGCTGAGCGGGTAGAGGCGGCGCCCTGTGGGATGTCGGAGATGGCCTCGGCCCCCGTCACCTCGTGCACGCGATCAATGAAGCGCGCGCTCTCACCACGTCCGAGATAGCGATGACGACCGTATTCGGGAGGCATGCGCTCGATGCCCAGGTAAACTGGCACCAGGGGCGCGGTGACGGGCCCGACCGGGGCGTGCCACATCATGCGCAGCATCTCGGGCGTCTCGGCGGTGAGGGGCACGATCTGCCCATACCCGGCGCTGTCGCCGGTCAGCCGCGGGGTCGACACGGCCCAGATCATGTCCTCGAGCCCCAGCCCGCCGGAGCGGGCCGCGCGCCTGGCGATCTCGTCCTCGATCCACGCCACGCCGGGACGCCGTCCTCGTCCATCGCCGAAAACCCGGTTCACGTCGAAGGCGTCGCCTACCATGTGCCACCCGAGCCTCTGCGCGGTCTCGAGGAAGTGTTCAGGGAACAGCACGTCTTCGCCCGCTTCCTGCAGGATCAGGCCGATCCAGCCCGGCCGCAGGGCGCGAATGCTCTGGGGCCCAAGCCGTTCGGCCACCCAGAGCCCCAGACCCCCGGCGAACTCGATCACCACCCAGCCTTCGCGGGCATCGGCGATCAGGTGCGAGTTGCCGCCATAGCTGCTGTGACCATGCGTGGCTATCAGCGCGCCGATGATCTCGACGCCCTCCCGCGCGGTCCGGGCGCGCTCCAGCACGATCTTCGAGAGATCCGAGTAGTTCGGCCCCCTCTGATCGGGTGGGGTCATCGCCACGAGCTCGGGCCGGGAGGGAGACCAGACATCGCGCACCGCGACGCCGTGCTGGTTCACGCCGCCATTGATGAGCGGTGGCGGCGCACCGAGATAGTGGCTGTAGTTCACGCCCATGTAGCGCGCCGTCCGGGGCACTTGCGGGAACGTGCTCAACTGGTCAGGCAGGGCGGCCTCGGCCGTGACGCCGACTGTGATCGTGCTGTCCGTGGCGTGGCTGCGGCAGGGCACCACCTCCAGCCAGTGGCCAGAGGGCTCATCGCCGTAACCCGCAAGCCAGCCATGGCCTGAGGCGCACAGGTCGGACCCGATATAGAGGGCGTAACTCATGACAAACGATCGCGGCTTGCTGCGAGGCTATACTTCGGCACGGAGCGGCTGTTCGGTGCAGCCCTTGGCTCCGAGGAGCCGGTCATACTCGAGTTCCGGGGCACCATAGAACCCGTCGGTCGACATCTCCATGGCTTCTCTGTCCCGAATTTCAACAAGACCGCGGGTCGAGCGAATGTAACCCCGGCCTTCGATTTCATGGAGGGCCACCGTCACGCCGGCCCGGCGAACTCCGAGCATCAGGGCCATGTACTCATGCGTCAGCTCGAACGCGTCACCCTGCACCCGGTCGTGACACATCAGCAGCCAGCGTGCCAGGCGCGTCTCCAGCTTCGCATGATTGCAAGCCAGGATAGTGGCATACATCTGCGCCATATGGGCCTGCAGATAGCGCAGCATTCGGCGTCGGAAGTCGGGGATTTCCATGGCAGCCCGAAACGCGCCGGCCTCCATGCGCCATCCCTGGCCGCCGACCTGCACGACGACATCGTGCATGCTACGGTCGTCTCCGAGGATCAGCGAGGTGCCGGTCATCCCCTCGTGGCCCGCCATGCCCGCCTCGGAACCGGGAAGCTTATGACCGCTGGCCACCACGGAGGCGATGCCTGCCGTCGGAAAGTAGGTATGCGTGACGTTTTGACCGTGGCACTCGAGCCGCGACCTGAGCGGCAGTTCCACGGCGTCGAGGCAGGGTCTGAGTTCCGTGAGGACCGCCTTGGGAAGCCCATCGAGAAGCCGGTTTCCAGTTGATGTGTCCAAAGTCATTCGCCTCCAATTCGCAGAGGGAAAATCTCCTCTCGTATGGCGGCAGCTCAGCGAGCGAACAACCAATGGAAGCAGGCTAGCAGCAAAACCGGGGGCGACAAAGTTGTCCCTCCAGAAGGGGACGGGCCTAGACGACAGGCATGCGACGGGATCGGCGTGACCCCGGGCCTCGCCGTGAGCGCGGCGGTCGGGCTGTGGCTGATGTTCACGCGGCTGACACTCTGCACCGAGGGGGGCTTGCCGATACCGAACACCTCATTGGCGCGCTTGCCCTGACCGTGGCGGTGACCGCGATGGCCGAAAGCGCGCGGCCGGTTCGGTTTCTCAACATCTGCCTCGGCGCGGCGCTGGTGATCGCGGCGCTGGTCGTGGACGGCAACTGGCTGCAGAAGGGCGCCGACATCCTGGCCGGGTTGGTGCTGATCGCCGCAAGCGTCACGCTCGGTCCGATCCGGCATTCCTATGGCAGCTGGTCGCGCCTGCTCGTCTAGGCGACGGGGGAAGAGATGCGCATGCGCAGCTCGTGCTGGATCCTGCTCTTCCATAGGAACACGCGTGCGACTGACAACACTTTCCCGAAGCAACGGCGGTCCCGCGAAAGGCCGATGAAGATGTTGGCGACACCCAGCATGCGAAGAGTGGTCTGGCAAACGTGGAGAGCTTTGGTCTTTCCTGGCCAACGAACGGGCAGCAGATATCGACCTTCAAGGCGCCCGACAGCATTCGAATATTTCGAAAAACTTTAACCCAAAAGTTTCTCGAGGGCCGTTTTTCGGCCTTCACCTATATTGTCGGGGTGGAAATTCGCGTTGTTCACTTTTCAGGCAAACGCTTTTGTCTGTTCAATCGTGGGAAACACCTGCCCGGATGACCTACATTCGGGGCCCCGATCCATCGGCGACACCTCTCTGAAGGCCGATTTTAGACCATTACCCCTGTTGTTGTTCGGTCAAAACACCCGTTATCCATATCTTTATACGCGAAAAGCGTGCGCAAACTGGACATGCAAACACGTTGGAGGCTGTGGCTGCAGCCAGGCCAGCGTTTTCCAAGCGACGAAGCGGTCGTTAGTTCGGCCGTAGGCGGGCGTCCAGCCCTTCGGCCCTGGCCGTGATGCGCGAGCGTGTCACATACCCTGCAGGGCGGCATCGCTCTCCTGGCGGGCCGCCAGAACGGCCAACCCACCGACGCACGTAGCTTGGCGGAACTACGCCCTGTCGCTAAGGAGAGCCGCTTGAAGCCAAGCCCCGAGATCAGGAGCGGCGTGCCGGAATGCCGACAGTCTGCGCGGATCCGGCCCGGCGAAGGTTGCATTCTGCCCGCGTGTTCGCGGGGGGTTTTCCACATAAATCGAGATCGGGCCCAGTGAACCCCCATTGCCGGATCGAAGTGCCGCGTGGGATTATCAGGTTCAGATCAGCTGCGGCTGGACAGCGAGCCGGGTGGCGGCGACGCCAATCACGACCACCCGACTCTCAGCTCTGTTCGCATGGTCTCATACCGAAACACCGCGGACAAGATTCCGCGAACGAATGACTGTGTGAATGAACGAAGGAAACTGTGAATGACCGATATGGATGAACCTCGCGACAGCTGCCGCACCGACCTCCTGTCCAGCACCGCCATGCCGGGGCAGGATGCGGTGCCGCCCGACGCCGCGGTTGCATGGGAGGACACCGACCTTGCCATGGAGCGACTGGACGTCGCGCAGATGAGCCGCCTCGAGCAGGCCAACATCGATCTCGTGCTCGAGAGCCTGCGGATCGACCCGGCCCGTCTCGACCTCCGGCCCCTCATCCGGTTCTGGAGCCACGTGTGCATCTCGCATGGCGAACTGATCTCGGAGGTCGTCGGACACGGCATCTCCGACCGGACCATCGTCAGGGCGCTGCAGGAGGCGCAGGATGAGGCGGAGCTGTCGCCGGCCATGGACGAGATCGCGGCGGCCTGCCCGGATCTCGCGGCGCGGCTGCGCGCGGCCCTCGTCGACCCCCGCATGACCCGGATGT
The DNA here is from genome assembly GCF_900172345.1 of Limimaricola soesokkakensis. Taxonomy (GTDB): domain Bacteria; phylum Pseudomonadota; class Alphaproteobacteria; order Rhodobacterales; family Rhodobacteraceae; genus Limimaricola; species Limimaricola soesokkakensis. The sequence goes on along the minus strand of NZ_FWFY01000005.1, from coordinate 231,676 downwards.
GGAGCCCGAGCGACCTCGAATGGCGGGCCTGTGGGTTTCGGATGGGTGATCTGGCCTCGGCGGTGGAGATGTGGGACGGAGAGGACCTCCACGCCCTGTCTGGCGTGCTGCAGGAGATGGTCGAGCTCTGCTGCGTGACGGGGGACACGGTGGCCGACCACATCGACCTCGACGACCTGCCGCCGGCTGCGTTGTTGGCCGCCGGCATCGACGCGTCTGTCCCCGGCGAGGTCAGCGGGAACGGGGTTGAGCGGCAGGCGGTCTGAACGCATCAGGGACTACGCGTAGAAGGCTTCCGATGCATGGCAGCGAACATGCCCGGCATCGGAATCTCCGGCGCTCCATGCCCGGCAGCCCAAAACCACCGCATCCGGTCGCCTCTGGCACCAGCGATATACGTGATACAGAGACGGTCCATGCATTGCCCGGGGTGACCCAGCGACCGTCCCGGGCATCGGTTCTACACCGCTCATATGGATCGTGGCCAATCATGGCTCGGTCGCCTAGGTACTCGAAGAGGTTCATTGATGAGCAGACATTCATAACATAATGATACTTACGCGCAGGTGTTGCATGTAGCAGCAAAGCTAAAGTGTCACCCACGAGCAATGCAGAAGTGTCACTCTCGCCTGCACCGAGCACAGGCAGAGAGATTGAGCATGGGATGGGTTCTGATGAGCGAGCGCGAGTTGCAGCGCGTCGAAGTTCTGGCGCAGATCGATGACGGTCGGATCGATGTCCAGAACGGCGCGCATTTGCTGGGCTGACCCGGCGCCAGATCTTCCGGCTGCTGAAGCGGTATCGTGCGGATGGTGCGGCGGCGATCCGGCACCGGGCGCGCGGGCGCGCTCCAAACAACCGGATCCACACCGCCAAGCGCGACTATGCTCTGTCGTTGATCCGCGAGAGCTATGCGGATTTCGGGCCGACGCTGGCGGCGGAACGGTTGCGGGACGACCACGGTCTGACGGTCTCGCGCGAGACCCTTCGCAAGTGGATGGTCGCGGACGGCTTGTGGCTGTCGCGCAAGCAGCGCCGGGCCTTTCACCAGCCGCGCCTGCGCCGCGAATGTTTCGGCGAGCTGATCCAGATCGATGGCTCGGAGCATCGCTGGTTCGAGGATCGTGGCGATCCCTGCACGCTGCTGGTCTTCATCGACGATGCCACCAGCACGCTGATGGAGCTGCGCTTCGTCACCTCCGAAAGCACGTTCAGCTATTTCGAGGCACTGGAGCGCTACCTAGTGCAACACGGCCGGCCGGTCGCCTTCTACAGCGACAAGCACTCGGTGTTTCGGGTGCCGAAGCCCAGCGACCACATAACCGGCATGACCCAGTTCGGGCGGGCCCTGGCAGAGCTGCAGATCGAGATCCTGTGCGCCCATTCGAGCCAGGCCAAGGGCCGTGTCGAGCGCGCCAACCGCACGCTGCAGGACCGGCTGGTGAAGGAGCTGCGTCTGGCCGGCATCTCGGACATCGCGGCGGCGAACGCCTTCCTGCCGGACTTCGTGGCGCGCTACAACGCGAAGTTTGCCAAGCCCGCCGCCAGGCCGGACAACCTGCACCGACCGCTGAATGTCGCGCCGGATCGACTGGTCGAGATCTTCTGCCAGCGCGACAAGCGCTATGTCAGCAAGGATCTGACGCTGAAATACGACCACAAGCGCATCCGGCTGGAGGTGAACGAGCTGACCCGCGAACTAGTGGGCAAATACGCCGATACCTACGAATTTCCCGATGGCTGCATCCAGGTCCGGCACAAGGGCATCGTCCTGCCCTGCACCATCTTCGACCCGCATCAGCAGCGTGTCACCCATGCCGCGATCACCGAGAACAAGCACCTCGGCGCGGTGCTGGCCCACATCAAGCGACAGCAGGACCAAGCTGCAACCGCACCCGAGGTGCGCCCCGAAAGCGCCCGCACCGGATATCGCAAGACCGGTCGCCGCAACGATGGCTGGAACTCGAAGCTGGCCCGCCGCGCCCAGGCCCGCGCAGCCGGTCAGGTCTCCGAGAACTGAGGTCTCCGCCCTGCCCGGCTGCGCGCCTTGCGGGGCCAGCAGCGACACTTCTGCTTTGCAGAGCCGGTGACAATTCTGCTTGGTTGCAACAGTTGCATGTCGGGGCGCGCGCTACTTCCAACTGCGACTCTTATTTGAAAACAATGCCCTATCAAGCAGGAGTTTTCCAGTATGGGACGTGTCTACGCGCAGTTGGCGCTTGAGGAGCGCCGCAAGATCGAACGCTGGCGCCATGCCAGGGTGTCCGTGACCGAGATGGCGCGGATATTGCAGCGTCACCGCTCGACCATTTTCCGCGAGCTCAGGCGCAATCATTTCCAGGACTCCTGCATGCCCAAGGTCGTGGGCTACTTCGCGATGGCCGCGCAGTTGAGAACCAGCGATCGTCGGGCGCGGCAGCGCAAGCTGATCCGCCATCCGCAGCTGCGTGACCAAGTCGTCGATCGGATCAAGGACGGCTGGACCCCGGAGCAGATCGCCGGCCGGATGCGCATCGAGCGCGCGCCGCTGCGGGTCTGCCAGGAAACCATCTATCGCTACATCTACGCCAAAGAAGGTATGCACGAAGAGCTGTGGTGGTATCTGCCGACCCATCGCAAGGCCCGGCGCCCGAAAGCGTCGCGCGCCGAAATTCCATCGCGATGTCAGCATCCTGTTTCGGCCCGGGGCCGTCGCGCAGCGCTCCCAGTTCGGTCACTGGGGTGAGGTGTGACCGGGGCTGCCGTGGAGCCCCGCAAGCGCACCGAACGATTTGATACTGTTCCGGCAGCGGTTTGGGTCCGCCAACCTGACCTCGCTCGTCGAACGCGTCAGCCGGTTCACCGTACTCTTAAAGAGCGCCGACAAACGGACACGGCCCGTCATGGACAAGGTCACCGCCGCGATCCGTGCGCTGCCCCAGCCCGCGCACAGATCGATCACCTTCGACCGTGGCACCGAGTTCGTCTCATGGCCGCACCTGCAAGCCGAGATCGGCACGAGAAGCTGGTTTTGCGATCCCTCCGCGCCTTGGCAGAAAGGCACGGTCGAAAACACCAATGGCCGCGCCCGCCGCTGGTTGTTCCGGGAGCGCTACATCGGCAAACTCTCAGACCACGACTTCCGCGACCGGCTGAACGCCACGGCCCGCAAATGTCTCGGAGGGAAGTCGCCGCCGAGGTGTTCCAAGCCTAGATTCCGTAAAAGAGGCCGCGAGCGCCCTGCCTTCAGACCACCGCGGTGCCGGCGGGCAAGTATCGCCTAGATTCTGTGCTTTCTGTTGAGTTGAAACGAGATCGGCGTGACACTCCTCGTTACCTCGGTCGAGACGATCACCTTGCCCTGCCGCATGTGGATGGGCCTGCGCGACAATGTCGACCCGTCGATCGCCGCGCTCTCGGAGCCGCTAATCCTCGTGGTCACGGCCCTTGTCGGCCTGCGCGCCGTGCGCCTGATGCGCAAGGGGGCCTGGGCCCGCTGAGCGCCCCGCCCCCCTGCCGCGCGGCCCCGTGCCGCGCGGCTCCCGAAGCCCGAACTTTCACTTATGCTACAGGGTGCGACATGAATTTTGGTCTGAGCGACGAACAGGAGATGATCGTCTCCACCGTCCGAAGCTTCGTCGAAAACGAGATCTATCCGCACGAGGCCGAGGTCGAGCGAGCGGGCGAGGTGCCCGCCGAGATCGCGCAGGAGATCAAGCGCAAGGTCATCGATCTGGGCTTCTACGCCTCCAACTTTCCCGACAGCGTCGGCGGGCCGGGCCTGTCGCATCTCGAATTCGCCCTTGTCGAGCGCGAGCTGGGCCGCGGCTCGATGGCGCTGACGCATTTCTTCGGCCGGCCACAGAACATCCTGATGGCCTGCGAGGGCGATCAGGTCGACCGCTACCTGATGCCCGCGGTGCGCGGCGAGCGGATGGACGCGCTGGCGATGACCGAACCCGATGCCGGCTCGGACGTGCGCGGCATGAAATGCACCGCCACGCACGATGGCGGCGACTGGGTGATCAACGGCTCCAAGCACTTCATCTCGGGCGCCGACCACGCGGATTTCTTCATCGTCTTCGTCGCCACCGGTGTCGACGAGACCCCGCGCGGCCCGAAGAAGCGCATCACCTGCTTCCTCGTCGACCGCGACACGCCGGGCTTCGAGGTGGCGCGCGGCTACAACTCGGTCTCGCATCGCGGCTACAAGAATTGCATCCTGTACTTCGACAACTGCCGGCTGCCCGACGCGCAGGTGCTGGGCGAGGTCGATGGTGGTTTCGCGGTGATGAACGAATGGCTCTATGCCACGCGGATCACCGTGGCGACGATGTCGGTGGGCCGCGCCCGGCGGGTCTTCGACCACGCGCTGCACTACGCGGCCGAGCGCCAGCAGTTCGGCCAGCCGATCGGCAAGTTCCAGGGCGTCAGCTTCCAGATTGCCGACATGATCACCGAGATCGACGCCGCCGACCTGCTCACGCTCTCCTCGGCCTGGCGGCTCGACCAGGGCCTGCCGGCGAACCGCGAGATCGCCTCGGCGAAGCTCTACGCCTCGGAGATGCTGGCGCGGGTGACCGACGCGGCGCTGCAGATCCATGGCGGCATGGGGCTGATGGACGAGTTGCCGATCGAGCGCTTCTGGCGCGACGCGCGGGTCGAGCGGATCTGGGACGGCACCTCCGAGATCCAGCGTCACATCATCAGCCGGGAGCTCTTCCGGCCGCTGGGGGCGTGATCCGTGGAGCCGCTCAGCCGCTTCTTCTCGCCGCGCGCCATCGCCGTCGTCGGAGGCGGTACCTGGTGTGAGAGCGTGGTGCGCCAGTGCCGGGCGGCGGGCTTCGCCGGGCCGATCTGGCCGGTGCATCCCGGGAAAGCCGAGGTCGGTGGCCTGCTGGCCTATCCCGATCTCGCGGCACTCCCCGGCACGCCTGACGCCGCCTTCATCGGCGTCAATCGCATGCGGACGGTCGAGGTCGTGGCCAAGCTGTCGGCCATGGGATGCGGCGGCGCGGTGTGCTTCGCGGCAGGGTTCAGCGAGGCGGTATCCGAGCTGCACGACGGCGCGGCGCTGCAGGCCGAGCTGGTCGCGGCAGCGGGCGGGATGCGGGTGCTCGGCCCGAACTGCTACGGCATGGTCAACGCGCTCGATCAGGTCGCGCTGTGGCCCGACCGGCATGGGATAACGCCCTGTGACAGCGGCGTGGCCGTCATTGGCCAGTCCTCGAACGTGCTGATCAACCTCACCATGCAGCGTCGCGGCCTGCCATTGGCCGTCGTCGTCGCCGCCGGCAACCAGGCCCAGACCTCGCTGGTGGATCTGGGCATCGCGCTGCTCGAGGATCCGCGCATCACCGCGCTGGGGCTGCATATCGAGGGCATCGGAGACCTGCCCGCCTTCGAGCGGCTTGCCCGCCGCGCGCGCGAGGTGGGCAAGCCCGTCGCCGCGCTCAAGGTCGGTACTTCGGGACAGGCGCAGGCGGCGGCGGTGTCGCACACCGCCTCGGTCACCGGCAGCGATGCCGGCGCGCGGGCGCTGCTGCGGCGGCTCGGCATCGCGCAGGTCGACACTCCAGCGGAGCTGGTCGAGACGCTGAAGCTTCTGCATGTGACCGGCGGTCTGGCCTCGACGCGCATCGCCTCGGCCTCCTGCTCGGGCGGCGAGGCGTCGCTGATGGCCGATATGGGCGAGGCGGCGGGCGTGGTCTTTCCGCCGCTGGAACCGGGCCAGCGGGCGGCGCTGCGCGCCGCGCTCGGCCCCAAGGTCGCGCTCGCGAACCCGCTCGATTACAACACTTATATCTGGGGCGACGAGGCGGCGCTCGCGGCCTGTTTCACCGCGCTGTGCGATGCCGATCTGGCGCTTGGCTGCGTGGTGATCGACTTTCCCCGCGACGACCGTTTCGACGCGCCTGAATACGATCAGGTGCTGCGCGCGGCGGCGGCTGCGAAAGATGCCACCGGCACGCCGATGGCGCTAGTCTCGCTCTTGGCCGAGGGGCTGCCCGAGGCGGTCGCGGCAAGGGCGCTGCGGCACGGCATCACCCCGCTTTGCGGCATGGGCGAGGCGCTCTGCGCGGTCCGCGCCGCCGCCGGGATCGGGGGGCGCGGGGCCCGGGACGGCACCATGCCCGAGCCCGTGCTGATCCCGAAGGAGGTGCAGGGCGCGACCCGCATCTACCTCGAGGCCGAGGCCAAGGTGCTGCTCCGCGCGGCTGGAATCCGGGTGCCGAAATCGACCAGCGCCGCCTCGGCCGAGGCGGCCGGGACCGCCGCCGCCGCGATCGGCTTCCCGGTCGTGCTGAAGGGCGAGGGCATCGCCCACAAGACCGAGGCCGGGGCGGTGGCGCTGAACCTGGCCAGCGCCGGGGCAGTGCGCGAAGCGGCAGAGGCGATGCCGGCCGAGAGCTTTCTCGTCGAGGAAATGATCACGGGTTGCGTGGCCGAGCTTCTCGTCGGGGTGATCCGCGATCCGGCGCATGGCTTCGTCCTGACGCTGGGGCTCGGCGGCATCCTTACCGAGCTGATCGGCGACACCGCCTCGATGCTAATCCCCGCCAGCCGCGACGAAGTCGCGGACGCGCTCGCCGGGCTGCGGACCGCCGCGCTGCTGACCGGCTATCGCGGGCGGGCAACAGCCGATATGCAGGCCGTGCTCGATACGGTCATGGCACTGCAGGAGTTTGTCCGACTTCATGCGGATCGGCTGCAGGAGGTCGAAATCAACCCGCTGATCTGCCGCGCGACGGATGCCGTGGCGGCGGACGCGCTCATCAGGATGGGAGAGAGCCGATGACATCTTCGAACGTGCGCACCGAGCGCCGCGGTGCGGTGCTCGAGGTGACGCTGGACCGGCCCAAGGCCAACGCCATCGACACGGCCACCAGCCGCGAGCTGGGCGAGATCTTCACCGCCTTTCGCGATGACCCGGAGCTGAGGGTGGCGATCATCACCGGCGCGGGCGAGAAATTCTTCTGCCCTGGCTGGGACCTCAAGGCCGCCGCCGAGGGCGAGGCGGTCGATGCCGATTACGGCAAGGGCGGCTTCGGCGGGCTGCAGGAACTGCGCGGGCTCAACAAGCCGGTCATCGCCGCGGTAAACGGCATCGCCTGCGGCGGCGGGCTGGAGCTGGCGATCAGCGCCGACATCATCCTCGCCGCCGATCACGCCAGCTTCGCCCTGCCGGAGATCAAGTCGGGGACGGTGGCGGATGCCGCCACGATCAAGCTGCCCAAGCGCATCCCCTATCATATCGCGATGGAGCTGCTTTATACCGGCCGCTGGTTCGATGCGCAGGAGGCGCATCGCTGGGGTCTCGTCAATCGCATCCTGCCCGCCGCCGAGCTGATGACGGCGGCGCGCGCCATGGCCGAGGAGCTGGCCGCCGGGCCGCCGCTGGTCTTCGCCGCGATCAAGGAGATCGCCCGCGAGGCGGAGGACATGAAGTTCCAGGATGCCATGAACCGCGTCACCGGCAGCCAGTTCGAAACAGTCGAGCGGCTCTATCGCTCCGAGGATCAGAAGGAGGGCGCGCGCGCCTTTGCCGAGAAACGCGACCCGGTCTGGAAGGGCCGGTAACGAGAGGACAGGAGACGTTATGCCGCTCGAGATGAACCGCAAGATATTCCTTACCGCCGCGATCACCGGTGCCGGGGCCACGCAGGACAAGAGCCGCCTCGTGCCCCGCTCGCCCAAGGAGATCGCCGAGGCCGCCATCGACGCCGCGAAGGCGGGGGCCGCGATCGTGCATTGCCACGTGCGCGACCCCGAGACCGGCGCGCCCTGCCGGGACCTCGATCTCTACCGCGAGGTGACCGACCGCATCCGGTCGGCCGATATCGACATGGTGCTCAACCTGACGGCGGGGGTCGGCGGCGACCTCACCTTCGGCGGGGTCGAAACGCCCATGGATATCGACGCGGCCGAGACCGACATGGCCGGCGCGACCGAGCGCATGGCCCATATCCGCGCCTGCCTGCCCGAGATTTGCACGCTCGATTGCGGCTCGATGAATTTCGGCGATGGCGATTACGTCATGACCAACACCACCGCTATGCTGCGGGCCATGGGCGCCCAGATGACCGAGCTTGGCGTGAAGCCCGAGATCGAGGCCTTCGACACCGGCCACCTGTGGTTCGCCAAGCAGCTGGTCCGCGAGGGCGTGCTCGACGACCCGGCACTGGTGCAGCTCTGCATGGGCGTGCCATGGGGCGCGCCCAACGATCTCAACACCTTCATGGCGATGGTCAACAACGTGCCCGAAAGCTGGAATTGGTCGGCCTTCAGCCTCGGGCGCGACCAGATGCCCTATGTGGCCGCGGCCGCCTTGGCGGGGGGCAATGTCCGCGTCGGCCTCGAGGACAATCTCTATCTCGAGCGTGGCGTGCTGGCGACCAACGCGCAGCTGGTCGCGAAGGCCGCCAGCCTGCTGTCGAACATGGGGGCCACGCTCATGGGCCCGCAGGAGGTTCGCGACCAGCTCGGGCTGAGCAAGCGCGCGCCCGGTGACCTGCCGGCATGAGCCGCGCGGCGATCATCGGCGGCGGTGTCGTCGGCGGCGGTTGGGCCGCGCGTTTCCTGCTCAACGGCTGGGACGTCGCGGTCTTCGACCCCGACCCCGACGCCGAGCGCAAGATCGGCGAGATGCTCGACAATGCCCGGGCCTCGCTGCCCGCCCTCTACGACCGGCCGCTGCCGCCCGAAGGTCGGCTGAGCTTCGCCGCTTCCGTCGTCGAGGCGGTGACGGGGGCGGACTGGGTGCAGGAGAGCGTTTCGGAGCGGCTCGACCTCAAGCACGCGGTCTATGACGAGATCGCCGGCCACCTTCCCGAAGGCGGCTTCGTCGCCTCCTCTACCTCGGGCTTCAAGGCCAGCGATCTCGCCGCACGCGGCGCGCCGGTCGTGGTGGTGCACCCGTTCAACCCGGTCTATCTCCTGCCTCTGGCCGAGATCTCGGGGGAGGCGCGGTATTGCGATCGCGCTCACGAGATCGTCGCCTCGATCGGCATGCACCCGCTCGTGCTGCGCAAGGAAATCGACGCCTTCATCGGCAACCGGTTCCAGGAGGCGGTGTGGCGCGAGGCGTTGTGGATGCTCAAGGACGGCATTGCCACGACCTCGGAGATCGACGACGCGATCCGCATGAGCTTCGGTCTTCGCTGGGCGCAGATGGGGCTGTTCGAGACCTACCGCATCGCCGGCGGCGAGGCCGGCATGCAAAGCTATATCGAGCAGTTCGGCCCGACCCTCGGCTGGCCCCGGACCAAGCTGATGGACGTGCCCGAGCTAGACGATGCGCTGATCGACATGATCGGCCGCCAGTCCGATGCGCAGTCTGGGCACCTGTCGACCCGCGCGCTGGAGCGGCTGCGCGACGACAACCTCGTCGCCATCCTGCGCGGCTTGCGTCGCACCGGCAGCGGTGCGGGCGGCGTCCTTCTCGAACATGAGCGGAGCCTGCCCGAGGGCGGGGAACTCGATGGGCTGCCGATCACGCTGCGCAAATCCGTGCCGGTGACCTGGACCGACTACAACGGACACATGAACGAGGCCGCCTATCTCGAACTGGGCAGTTGGGCGACCGATGCGCTGATGAAGCTGGTCGGCGCAGACGCGGCCTATATCGCTTCGGGCAAAAGCTTCTTCACCGTCGACACCCGAATCCGGTATCTCGACGAGGTGCATCGCGGCACGATGCTGACGGTGACCACGCAGCTTCTCGAAGCGACAGGCAAGAAGATGAAGCTGTTCCACCGCGTGACCAAACCCGACGGGATTCTCGCGGCGACGATCGAGACCCTGCTTTTGCACACCGACCTGACGTCCCGCCGCGCCTGCCCCCCCGATCCGCAGGTGGCAGCGGCGCTCGAAACCCTGGCCGCAGCCCATGCCGGGCGACCCGCCGAGGGCGCCGGTGGCGCCGTCGGGCAACGCAGCTGACGAACGGAGCTGGCCGCCCATGTGCACGGGCAATACGTGCAGATGAACGCGGCGGATGGCGATCTCGAACTGGAATGGAAGGTGCATCTGCGCTCGATCGCTGGGATTGGTACGGATTTCCGGACCTGATCCCGGCGTCGCGCGGCCAGTGGCCACGCCCTAATTTCAAGGTGGCGGGACATTCCGGCGCATGCGCTAGATCATGATAGCAATAGGGGCACGGCCCCGGCAGGGACATCCAACAGGAAAGGCAAGCTCTTGATAAAGGTAACGAGCAGGGCGCCCGGCGGCCTCGACAACCTCGTGCTGGAAGATGTGGCCGAACCGGCGGCACCCGGCCCGGGCGAGATCACCGTGCGCCTGCATGCCAGCTCGCTCAATTATCACGACTACCGGGTCTGCGCCGTCGAGGGGGCCTTGCCGGACGGGCGGATTCCGATGGCCGATGGCGCGGGCCGCGTCGAGGCGGTCGGCGAAGGCGTGGACGACTTCGCGGCCGGCGATTCCGTCGTGTCCTGCTTTTTCCCGGACTGGCAGGCGGGCGACGACCGGCCATTCGACTTTTCGGGCACCCCCGGCGACGGGCGTGACGGCTATGCGCGCGAACGTGTCACGCTGCCCGCGAGCTGGTTCACCCACGCGCCCGAAGGGTGGAGCCACGAGGAAGCGGCGACCATCACCACCGCCGGCCTAACCGCCTGGCGGGCGCTGGTGGTCGATGCGGGGCTCAAGGCCGGCGACACGGTCGCCGTGCTCGGCACCGGCGGCGTGTCGATCTACGCGCTGCAACTGGCCAAGGCGATGGGTGCCCATGTGATCGCCACCTCCTCGTCGGATGCGAAGCTCGAGCGCCTGCGCGGGATGGGGGCGGATCACGTCATCAACTATCGCGAGGCGCCCGAATGGGGCGAGGAGATGCGCCGCCTGACCGGAGGTCGCGGCGTCGACATCGTGGTCGAGGTCGGCGGGCCCGCCACGCTCGCGCAATCCATCGTCGCCGGACGCCCCGGGGCGCATATCGCGCTGATCGGCGTGCTCACCGGTCGCGCCGGAGAGGTTCCAACCGCCCTTCTGATGGCGCGCCAGCAACGCCTGCAGGGCCTGATCGTCGGCTCGCGCACGCATCAGCTCGATTTCGTGAAGGCGCTCGACGCGTTGAAACTGCGCCCGGTGATCGACCGCAGCTTCGAGCTGTCCGATCTCGCGCAAGCCTTTCGGTATCAGGAAAGCGGTGCGCATTTCGGCAAGATCTGCGTGACGATGTGAAGTGGGCTACATCGACCTGCCGGCACCTCGCTGCGATCTCATCCGGCTCGTAATTGTACCGGGCACTTGAAAGGCAATCGGCGGGCCGAGGCCCTTCTCAGCAGTGGGCCTTGTAGGGATCGTCCAGCGCCGGCAGCACCTTGCCGGTACATTCGCCGAAACCGACACGGTACCCGTCGCCCCGCGCATGGCCCCTGAACCGCAGCGTATCGCCATCCTCGATGAAACTGCGGGTCTGGTCACCGACGGCAATCGGCTCCTTGCCGCCCCAGCTTAGTTCAAGAAGCGCCCCGCGGCTCTCTCTGGCAGGCCCCGATATGGTGCCCGAACCCAGCAGGTCGCCGACCCGCATCGGGCAGCCCGACGTGGTGTGGTGCGCCAGTTGCTGCGCGGCGGAGTAGTACATCTCGCGGTAATTGGTCCGCGCGATGGTGACCGGCCCTGCCCATTCGGGGGCGAGCTCGACCTCCAGATCGATGTCGTAGAGCATCGGGCCCGGCTCCTGCAGATAGGGCAGGAGTTCGCGCTCGCGTTCGGGCGTCGACGTGCGAAACGGCGCAAGTGCTGCGGCGGTGACGATCCACGGGCTGATCGAGGTCGCCGTCGCCTTGGCCTGGAACGGGCCGAGCGGCTGGTATTCCCAAGCCTGGATGTCACGCGCTGACCAGTCGTTCAGCAGCACGTAGCCGAAGATCATCGCATCGGCCTTTGCGACGCTCAGCGGTCCGTTCGAGGGCTGGCCGAGGATCGCCCCCATCTCAAGTTCGAAGTCGAAACGCTCCGACGGCGCGAAGCGGGGAAGCGCGTCATCCGGCCCCTTGATCTGGCCCCAGGGGCGGCGGATCTCGGTGCCCGACACCACGACCGACGAGGCGCGGCCATTGTAGCCGATGGGCATCGACAACCAGTTTGGCGGCAAGGCGTTTTCGGCGCCGCGAAACATCGTGCCGACATTGGCGGCGTGATGGCGACTGGCGTAGAAATCCGTGAACTCGGCCACCGTAAACGGCAAGTGCATGCGGGCCTCGGCCTGCGACACCAGATGCGCGCGCAATGCCTCGGACTGCGACGCCCCCTCGGCCAACAGCTCCCTCAGCCGCGACCGGAGCGCTGCCCAAGCCTCGGTGCCTGCCGTCATGAGCGGGTTCCAGGTGGCCGACTGCAACAGGGGGCCTCCGCGCAACGCGATGATCCCCGCACGCTCCAGCGCCGCGACGTCGAGGATCATGTCCCCGATCGCCACGCCGCAGCGCGGGGCCTCGCCCGGGGTCGAGAAGACGCCGTAGGGCAGGTTGTTGAGCGGGAAATCGGTCTCGGCCTCATTGGCGCTTTCGACCCAGCTTCTGTCGAGGCTCATCTCCCCTCCCCGCGCCCTTGTCGTAAAAGAGGGCTCAGTCCCATTTGCCTTCCGGCGTGCCGTCGAAGTGCTTCTCGAGACTGTCCCAGCAGCCGATATAATACTCCTGCAGCGGCGCCTCCTTCGCGGCGAACTCGGTCAGATGCTGCGGAAAGCGCGTCTCGAACATGAAGGACATGGTGTCCTCGAGCTTGCTCGGCCCGAGATCGGCATGGGTGGCCTTCTCGAAGGCTTCGTTGTCGGGCCCGTGCGGCAGCATCATGTTGTGCAGGCTCATGCCGCCCGGCACGAAGCCCTGCGGCTTGGCGTCGTACTGGCCGTGGATGTTGCCCATCAGCTCGGACATGACGTTCTTGTGGTACCAGGGCGGGCGGAAGGTGTTCTCGGCCACTGACCATCGGTCGCGGAACAGCACGAAGTCGATATTGGCGGTACCCTCGACGCCCGATGGTGCGGTCAGCACGGTGAAGATTGACGGGTCGGGATGGTCGAACAGCACCGCGCCGACCGGGCAATAATTCCGCAGGTCGTATTTCACCGGCGCGTAGTTTCCGTGCCAGGCCACCACGTCGAGTGGCGAATGCTCGATCTCGCAGCGGTGGAACTGGCCGCACCATTTCACGGTGACGGTCGAGTGCGTCTCGCGGTCCTCGAAGGCGGCCACCGGCGTCTTGAAATCGCGGCGGTTGGCCATGCAGTTGGCGCCGATCGGCCCGCGCCCGGGCAGCTGGAACTTCTGGCCGTAATTCTCGCATACGAAGCCACGCGCCGGGCCTTCGAGCAGCTCGACCCGGTAGACCAGCCCGCGCGGAAGGATCGCGATTTCCTGCGGCTCGAGTTCGATCACGCCGAGCTCGGTGCAGAACCGCAGCCGCCCCTCCTGCGGCACCACCAGAAGCTCGCTGTCGGCAGAGTAGAAATAGGCGTCGACCATGCTTTCGGTGACGAGGTAGATATGGCTCGCCATGCCGGTCTGCGTGTTCACGTCGCCCGCCGTGGTCATCGTGCGCATGCCGGTAAGCCAGTCGAGCGGCGTGTCGGAATGCGGCACCGGGTCCCAGCGGTACTGGCCCAGCGAGGTGACGTCGGGCATCACGTGCGGCGCCGATTTCCAATAGGGCAGATCGATGCGTGCAAAACGGCCGGTGTGCTTCACCGAAGGCCGGATGCGGTAGCACCAGGTCCGTTCGTTCTGATGGCTGGGCGCGGTGAAGGCGGTGCCCGAAAGCTGTTCCCCGTAAAGGCCGTAGGCGCATTTCTGCGGGCTGTTCATGCCTTGCGGCAGCGCGCCGGGCAGCGCCTCGGTCTCGAAGTCGTTGCCGAAGCCCGGCATGTAGGATGGTCTCGCGCCGTCGTCGTTTGGCGCGCGCCTCATCTCCTGCGGAACCTCGCCTGACGCCATCTTTCCCCTCCCCCTGATCGGCCCGAACGAGCCCGTTTCAAGTCGTGGCCAAGTTTCGTTGCGATTGCAACGATGTCAAGAAACATTGCAAATGAGAGGAAGCTGCGCGAGGGGGACGCACTACCCGCGACCGAGATGAGACGATGTCATGGACCACGACCTGCCCGATTTCGACTTGTCGCGCTTCCTGCCCTACCGGCTGTCCGTGGCGGGCGACCGGCTGAGCGCCGGGTTGGCGCGGCGCTACCGGGCGGAGTTCGGCATCTCGGTCGCCGAATGGCGGGTGCTGGTGCATGTCACCGACGCCGGGGAGGTCTCGATCCGGGATCTGGAGCGCCGGGTCAATCTGGAGAAATCCAAGGCCAGCCGCGCTGCCACGCGGCTCGCGCAGGCGGGCTATATCCGCAAGGCCCCGAACCCCGCGGATCGGCGGCTCCTCTGCCTGTCTCTGAGCGAAAAGGGACGCGAATTGATGTCCCGGCTTCTCCCCATCGCCTCGGCCTACCAGGCGCGGCTCGAGGAGATCATCGGCGACCGTATGAGCGAACTCGAAGCAGCGCTGGAGATCATGGCGACCTCCGAACTGGACTGACGCCGCTTGCTGTCCGGACGGTTCTACCCATGTCCGGCAACCAAACTGCGGGCATGCAGGTGGCATTTCGATGCCACCACCGCTCCTTTGCCCTAGAGACATCGATGATCGCATCGCGCCCATTCCCGGTAGAGAAAGACCGGTAACTGGAGCTTGGCCCTGTGACAGAACGGCTAATCCAAACCTAATCGGCGGCGGTGACGCCGTCCGCTTCGTGTTCGGCGACGAAACGGCGAATGGTCGACGCGAGCGCGAGGTGATCCTCGACTACGAGGCGGGTCTCGACGAGATCGACCTCGGCGGCGCGAGCATCCGCAAGGTTCGCGAGTTCGGCAACAACCTCCAGATCGAGCTCGACGGGGATCGCGACATGATCTTCCTCACCGGGGTGGGCGACATAGACGAGGTCACCTTCCTGAATGCCGAAGGGCTGGCCTTCGTCTGATCCGGACGCCGCCGCGATCCCGGTATGGGGCCGCGGCGGCCCTCCCATATAGGTCGTAGCCCGGGCGAAGAGAGATGGCGGAAAGCGCGTCATGGGTCCGGCACCATGTCCGCCCATGGTCGCGACACTCAGCCGGGCTGATCGCGGCGGCCCTCTCTAGAGCCGCCGCGCTTCGCATTACAGATAGCGGTTCACGAGGTTCTCGAGCCGCTCCTGTCGGCTCGAACGCGGCTCGGGGTTGATCCCCTCGCTCTCGACCCGGGCCGCGATATCCTCGAAGCCGCCCGCGAGCATGGACTTGGCCTCCGCCGTCTCCCAGCCCGCGTAGCGCGCGTCGCGCGCCTGCTCGAGCTTGCCATCCTCGAGCATCTTCGCCGCAGCCTTGAAACCCGCCGCGCAGGCATCCATGCCGCCGACATGGGCGAGGATCAGATCCTCCGCGTCGAGCGACTGGCGCCGCAGCTTGGCGTCGAAATTGGTGCCGCCGGTGGTGAAGCCGCCGGCGCGCAGTACCTCGTAATAGGCCAGTGCCATCTCGGGCACGTTGTTGGGGAACTGGTCGGTGTCCCAGCCTGACTGGTAGTCGTTGCGGTTCATGTCGATCGAGCCGAAGATTCCCAGTTCGCGCGCCAGCGCCAGCTCGTGCTCGAAGCTGTGACCGGCAAGGACCGCGTGGCCCTGCTCGATGTTGACCTTCACCTCCTTTTCCAGTCCGAAGTCCTTGAGGAAGCCATAGACCGTCGCGACGTCGTAGTCGTATTGATGCTTGGTCGGCTCCTGCGGCTTGGGCTCGATCAGGATCGTGCCATCGAAGCCGATCTTGCGGGCGTATTCGACGGCCTGCGTCAGGAACCGCCCCGCCTGCTGCCGCTCGCGCCCCATGTCGGTGTTGAGCAGCGTCTCGTAGCCCTCGCGCCCGCCCCAGAGCACGTAGTTCTCGCCGCCGAGCTGATGCGTCGCGTCGATGCAGGACTTCACCGTCGCGGCGGCGAAGGCATAGACATCCGGATCGGGGTTGGTCGCGGCGCCCGCCATGTAGCGCCGGTGCGAGAACAGGTTCGCCGTACCCCACAGGAGCTTCGTCCCCGTCTCCTCCATTTTGCCTTGGAAGTAATCGGTGATCTCGCGCAGGTTGCGGGTGTTCTCGGTGAAGCTCGCGCCCTCGGGCCGCGCATCGACATCGTGGAAGCAGAAATAGGGCACGCCGAGGATTTCAAACATCTCGAAGGCCACGTCGGCCTTGAGCTTGGCCTTCGCCATCCCCTCCCCGAACCAAGGCCGATCGAAGGTCTGGCCACCGAAGGGGTCGCCCCCCTCCCAGGCGAAGCTATGCCAGTAGGCGACCGAAAAGCGCAGGTGATCGCGCATCGGCTTGCCCATCACGACCTCGTCCGGATCGTAGTGTCGGAAGGCGAATTCGTTGTCGCTGCCAAGGCCCTCGTGGCGGATCTTGGGGATGTTCCTGAAGAAGTCGGTCATGTCGGTCTCGTTCCTCGCCTGCCGATCTGCCCCGTGGCGCAGCGCTCGGCCCATCATTTCTGACTAACGTACATCAGAAATGGTACGGCGCAAAGCCTGATCCGATCTCGGTACGGCTCAGGGCAGGTTGTCGCGCAGGAATATTTCGGTGTGGATCCGTCCGGTCTCGGCATCGATCGGCATCGCTTCGATCAGGTTGCGGATGATGACGAGAGCGCTCGTCACCTCCTTGCGGATGTCCTGTTGCAGCACGGCGTCGAACATCCCGTCTTGCAAGGCCACGCGGGACTGGTCGGTCAGTTCATGCACGACCACCATGGGTCGCGGGTCGGCCCCCGCGCGATCCAGCGCATCACGCAGGCCGCGATTGCCGCCGCCGAGGCTGTAGATGCCGATGATATCCGGGTGCTCCCGCAGCTGGTCGGTCAAAAGCCGGTCCACCCGCGCGGCCTCGTCGCCGCTTTCGATCGGGGGCAGCAGCTTCAGCTCGGGAAACTCCGAATGCATGACCTGCTCGAAGCCGAGCCTGCGTTCGACATGATCGCGCACCAACATCGAGCCTGCAACGATCGCGATGCGGCCGGGCCGACCGGCGCAGAACCGGCCCAACAGGCCGGCGGCGGTGCGCCCGGCCGATACGTTATCGATGCCCACGAAATGGCCGCGCGCCGACGCCGAGAGGTCGGATATCAAGGTCACCACCTGAATACCTGCAGCGCGCAGTTCCGAGACGGCCTGCCGCACCTCCGCCGACTCCGTGGCGACCATCACCACCCCGTCGGCCTCCGTCTCTCTCGTCCGGCGTAGCTCGGCTCCGAGCGCCCGGCCATCGAATGGCGGGACCAGCGAGACGCTGATTTCGGTGCGGTCGCGCAGCGCGATCCGCGCCTGCGTTTCAAGCTCGGCTGCGAGGTTGCGCATGAAGCTGTTTGGCCCGTCGGGGATCACGAAGCGGATCTTGTAGATCCGCTTGCGCGACAGGTTCGCCGCCATCAGGTCGCGCTCGTAGCCGAGCTGCTTCATCGCCGCGCGAACCCGCTCCTGCGTGGCCGCCCGGACGCCGTCGCGCCCGTTCAGGACCCGGTCGACGGTGGAGAGGCTGACATTGGCCACGCGCGCCACGTCATGCACGGTCGGTCGCGACATATGACGGCCCCTCTGGATTGCTACGATACCCGGTTAGAGCAGCGCTGACGGATCGGCAACTTGGCGAGAGGTGCGAGCCGGAAGAGACGCGGCGTTACGGTCACCGTGCGCCTCGCGCACCGTCACCCCCGGCTCAGAGCCTTGAGCGCCGCATAGCTCTCCTTGTAACGGGCATGCGCCTCCGAAAAGGCGCCGCACAGATCCCGCTCCGGTTCCACCACACGCGAAATGGCGGGTGGCGTCGCGATCTCGGCGCCCTGCCCGTTGGCCGCCATCAGCCCAAGCCGTGCCGCGCCGAAGGCGCCGCCGAAATCGCCCGCGACTGGCAGCTCGACCGGCATCTCGAGCGCGGTGGCAATCGCCTTCAGCCAGTACTCCGAGCGCGTGCCGCCGCCGACGCCGATCAGGCGGTCGAAGCGGGTTCCGGTCGAGGCCAGCGCATCGCGGCTGTCGCGGATCGCGAAGCTCACCCCTTCCAGCACGGCGCGGACCAGCGCCGCGCGATCCGTGTCGTGCCCCATATGCAGGAACGAGGCGCGGATATGCGCGTCGTTATGCGGCGTCCGCTCGCCGCCGAGATAGGGCAGGAACAGCGTACGGGACGGCGCCTGCAGATCGCCCAGATCCGCGGTCAGCGCGGGGGCCGGACTCCCCAGCACGCCCGCGAACCAGTTCATCGCATCCGCCGCGGCGAGGATCACCCCCATCTGGTGCCAGCTCTCGGGCAGCGCGTGGCAGAAGCTGTGGACCGCACTGGCGGCGTTCGGGTGAAACCCATCCGTCGCGGCGAAGAGCACGCCAGATGTACCGAGCGACACGAAGGCCGTACCGGGTTTCACGACGCCCATGCCCACCGCCGAGGCCGCGTTGTCGCCACCGCCGCCGGCAACGACGACATCCGAAGGCAGGCCCCAGCGCGCGACGAGTTCCGGGCGCAGCCGGCCCGATACCTCCGAGCCCTCGACGAGCCGTGGCATCCGGTCGCGATCCAACCCCGACGCCTCGAGCAGTGCCTCGGACCAGTCGCGCGCGGCGACGTCGAGCCAGCCGGTCCCGGCGGCATCCGACATCTCCGAGACATGCTCTCCGGTCAGCCAGAGGCGCAGGTAGTCTTTGGGAAGCAGCACCTTGCGGATGTTTTCGAAGACCTGCGACTCGTGGCGCCGTACCCAGGCGAGCTTGGGGGCGGTGAAGCCGGGGAAGACGATGTTGCCTGTGATCGCGCGAAACCGCGGATCGGCATCGAGCGCCGCGGCCTCGGCGTGACTGCGGGTATCGTTCCACAGCATGCAGGGCCGCAGCACCCGGTCGGAGGCGTCGAGCAGCGTCGCACCATGCATCTGCCCCGACAGACCGATGCCGCGCACCGCAATGGCGTCGATCCTGTCCAGAAGCGCGCCGATCGCGGATTCGGCCGCCGCAATCCAGGCCGCGGGATCCTGCTCGGACCAGCCGTCATGGGGCCGCGCAACCGAAAGTGCGGCGCTGCTTTCCGCGAGGATCGACTGATCCTCGGCGATGGCCAGCGCCTTTAGGCCCGAAGTACCGAGATCGAGGCCGATCACGATCATGACGGCTCTCCTGCCCGGTGGCGTCTGCGCGAAAAGATGCGTCTCGACGCATGGCGCATACGGATTGGCGACGCCGCATATGAAACGGTATCCGCCCGCGCCGTCCTGCTGGCATCCATCGGCTGCTCCTCCAAAACCCCTGACCGGCCGCGACTGCGCGACGTGGCCATCTGTATATGAGTTACGTACATCAAGCTGCATCTCCTGCAAAGCGGGATCTGGTCTCGCTGGACGTTAGCGATGTCACGCTCTCGACCCGTTCTGATGCGGCTACATGATATCGCGGGTCATCCCGGCACAGGCAGCATTTGATGCAGGAAGGCGAAGCAAGCTACTTCCGCGCTGGAAACAGGAGTTGACGAATCTTTCCAGCATCTGGCTACATGGCAAACAAATGTTTAACTCTGTTCATAAGATTTCCGAACTGATATATCAGTTGACGAAGTTAGAGGCACGGCCTCCGAGCGAGGTTGTCACCCCGTATGGTTCGGGAGAGCGAATTGCAGAACCCATCGCCGCAGACCTACCCGCCCAAGTCCGTTCCCGTCGCCGAACTGCTGGCCGGCACCCGGCTCGATCCGGGGGCCAACATCACCTTTCAGGTGTTCGATGTCCTGCGGGACCTCATCGTTTCGGTGAAACTGCGCCCCGGCCAGAGACTGTCGGAAAAGGAGATCGCCGCCGCGCTCGATGCCAGCAAGACGCCGGTACGCGAGGCGCTGATCCGGCTCGACGAGGTGAAGCTGGTCGAGATCGTGCCGCAAAGCGGGACCTACGTCACCAGGATCTCGGTCAGCCGCTACACGACCGCCTGCTTCATTCGCTTGCAACTCGAACTCGGCGCCGTGCACGACGCGGCGATCCGCCCTGATCCCCGCCACCGGGTCGAGGATCTCGACGGCATTCTCGGCCTGCAATCCGACGCGCTCGACCGCGATGACGCCACCGCCTTCTTCGAACTCGACGAGAGATTTCACCGCCAGCTCTTCGTGCTGTCCGGACATGCCGATGCCTGGGCCACCGCCCGGCGATCGCAATTCGACCTGAACCGCGCCCGGCTCATTCGCCGCCGGCACCGGATCCTGCGCGGCCCCGAGGTGATCGCGGAGCACGCCGCGATCGCAGACGCGATCCGCGCCCGCGACCCACAAGCCGCGGAGGCCGCACTCCGGGCGCATATTGGCGATCTGGACCGGCAGGTCGGGGTGCTCTTCACAGATGAGAGGCTGCACGGGCTGATCGAGTTGCCGACCGCGAACTGACCGGGCGGCCCGACGCGGCCGCGCCGGATGCAAGGGCCTGACGCGGTGAGGAGGCCGCGCCGGCACGACCATGGGTGAGCCTCCGCTCGGGGCGCTCACCGATGAATGACCGATTTACGCGAGAGGGAGGACAACAGTATGCGTAGAGCGTCTTTGGTTTCGGCCATCCTGAGCACGACATGCTTGGCCGGCGCGGCCGCCGCAGAGGAGGAGCTGCGGATCACCGATGCGCCGCTGGAGCTTTCGATCCACATGCATTGGGACCGCTCTCAGGGCTATGACGAAAGCTACCCGGTCGAGCAGAAGGCACGCGAGCTGACCGGTATCCACCTGATCGAAGCGACCGCCGGCAAGAACACCAACGACACGCGCGAGGCGATGAACCTGTTGCTGGCGATGGGCGAGATGCCCGATATCGTCGGCAGCCAGCTGATCAAGCAGCCAGTCAATGAATACGGCCCGCAGGGCGCCTTTCTGCCGCTGAACCAGCTGATCGAGGAGCATGCACCCCACATCAAGGCCTTCTTCGACGAACGCCCCGAACTGCGCCGGGCGATCTCGGCCTATGACGGCAACATGTACTACATCCCCTATCTGCCCGACGGGAAATACGGCCGTGCCTACTTCGTCCGGCAGGACTGGCTCGACAAGCTGGGCCTAGAGCGTCCCGACGATGTCGACGCGCTTTACGACACGCTCGTCGCCTTCCGTGATCAGGACCCCAACGGCAACGGAAAGAAAGACGAGATTCCGTTCTTCGTGCGCGATTGGGAAGAGCTGATGCGGCTCGTCGTGCTCTGGGATGGCCGCTCCTCGGGCTCGGACACGCCGCATGATTTCATGGTCAACGATGATGGCAAGGTGGTGCACCCCTACGCTCAGGAGAACTACAAGATCGGCCTCGCCAACATCGCGCAGTGGTATCGCGAGGGGCTGATCGACCGGGAAGTGTTCACTCGTGGCTCCAGCGCCCGCGACTACCTGCTCGGCGAAGATCTGGGCGGCATGACACATGACTGGTTCGCTTCGACCTCGGGCTACAACGCCTCGCTTTCGGGCGAGATCGAGGACTTCGACTTCGTGCCGATGCTGCCGCCGAAATCGGTCAGCGGCCACCGCATCGAGGAGCATCGCCGCATTCCGATCAAGCCGGATGGCTGGGCGATCAGCCATTCCAACGCGCACCCGGTCGAGACCATCAAGTATTTCGACTTCTGGTTCACGGAAAAGGGCCGCTTGCTGTCGAATTTCGGGATCGAGGGCGAGCAGTACGAATTGATCGACGGTGAGCCGGTGTTCAAGCCAGAGGTGCTGAACAGCGACCAGCCGGTGAACAGCCAGCTCTGGGCCATCGGCGCGCAGATCAAGAAGGGCTACTGGCAGGACTACCGCTACGAGTGGCAGTGGACCGCCCCCGCCGCGCGCGAGGGGATCGAACTCTACGACTCCCACGATCTGCTGGTGGACCAGTTCCTCGGCGTCGCCTTCAGCAAGGAGGAGCAGGCGGTCTACGACAAGTACTGGCCCTCGATCCAGAGCTACATGCTGGAGCGCCAGCAGGCCTGGGTGCTCGGCAATGGCGATGTCGAGGCGGATTGGGACGGCTATCTCGAGACGCTCGACAAGATGGGCTTCGACGAGGTGATCGAGGTCATGAACGCCGCCTATGCGCGGCAATACGGCTGAGCCTCTCCGCATCTCGCATGCCGCGGTCGACCCGATCGCGGCATGCCCCTGCCCGGCCCGCGCACCGACCGATCCGGCGCGAGCGCGTCGGCCACCCAGAAACTCCCTAAATCGCCGTCAGGCCAAGAGTAGGACAACATGACTAGAGTCTTGATTTTCGGGACCGGTTTCGCCGGTCAGGGTCACGCCGAGGCGTTCCGAGGCGCTGGTGCCGAGGTCGTGGGCGCCGTCGGCCGCACCCCGAGCGTCGTGGACGAGGTCGCCCGGAACTTGGACATCCCCTATTCCGGGACCGACTGGCAGGAGGCGCTCGAGACCTGCCGCCCCGACATCGTTTCTATCGCGACCCCCGGCGGCGCCCATTACGAACCGATCAAGCAGGCGATCGCGTTCGGCTGCCACGTGTTCTGTGACAAGCCGATGACGGCGGAGGGCGACACGGCGGCCGAGCTTTACGAACTGGCGCGGCGGAAGGGGGTCAAGACGGCCTATGCCGCGAGCTTTCGCTACGCGCCGAGCATCCTGCATGCCAAGCGACTCGTGGCCGAAGACGCGATCGGCGCGCCTACCGAGGTCGAATGCATCTCGCATTTCAACCTCGAACGCGAGATCCCCTTCGGCTGGTCGCACCGCAAGGAGGAGGGCGGCGGCCGCCTCAACAACAACTTCACCCACACGCTGTCGATCGTGACCTCGGTGCTGGGTGACAGGATCCTGTCGATTGCGGGCGAGGTGCGCGATGATCTGGGCCGCGCGCCGATCGTCGAAGGGGTGCACAACTTCGCCACGCGCCGCGACTTCATCCCCCAGAACCTCGACGACCCCTCGCTCGAATGGGGCGAGAGCAATGTCGAATGGTCCTATACGGTGATGGCGCGGCTGGAGAGCCGCTTCGCCGACACCCCCGTCTCGGTGCTGTTCAAGCATGGCGGTCTGGTGCCGCGCTTCCACGAGGATCACGTCGTCTTCTACGGCACCAAGGGCGCGATCTACGTCAAGGGCCATTACGGGAGCGGCCACCTGTATCTGCACGAGAACAAGACTTGGCGGGAATTGCCGCTGCCCGGCGACATCGCCGCCGCCGTGCCGGATGTGCGCGGCGAGACCGAGCAGTGCTGGCACCATCTCGCCCGCGAGTTCGTGCGCGACATTCGCGGCGAGGCGGTCGAGCCCTACCCGACCTTCAGGGAGGGCAGCCAGTACCAGCGGATCATCGACCTGATCCGCAGGAACGACAGCTGGACGGATGTGACCGGCCTCGCCTGACAACTGTTCGAGCCACGCGCAGCCTCGGTAGCGCGCCACTACATGTCGCCGGGCTACGCGAGCCCGGCTCTCAATGATCCATGAACGGCCCGCAGGGCCGGCAGGCGGGGTCCCCGCTCCAGCAGGAGCGGCGATCACCGCCCGCTTCGACGGAGACCCGACCCCATGAAGATCACCGATGCCAAGCTGTTCGTCGGCGGCCCGGCCAAGAACTACGTCACACTCAAGATCATGACCGATCAGGGCGTCTATGGCCTGGGCGACGCGACGCTCAACAACCGCGAGACCCTGCCCGCGAAATACCTGCAGGACTACCTGATCCCGAACCTGATCGGGATGGACCCGCGCCGCAGCGAGGACATCTGGCAGTTCCTCTATCGTGGCGCCTATTTCCGGCGCGGCCCCATCGCCATGGCGGCCTACGGCGCCATCGACATGGCGCTTTGGGACATCAAGGGCAAGCTCGCCAACATGCCGCTCTATCAGCTCTTCGGTGGTAGGAGCCGCGACGGCGCGCTGGTCTACGCCCATGCTACCGGCGCCGATCTTGAAGATCTGATGGACTCGATCGCCCATTACGTCGAACAGGGCTACAAGGCGGTGCGCGTGCAATGCGGCATCCCCGGCATGCCGACGGCGAGCTATGCCGTGCCCGAGACGAAGGGCGACGTGAAGAACTACATCACCGATTACAGCGGCATCCGGCCCAAGCTCGAGATCTGGGACAGCGAGAAATACATCCGCTTCATGCCCGAGGCGCTGATGCGGATCCGAGAGCGGTTCGGCCCCGAGCTGAAGATCCTGCACGACGTGCACCACCGGCTCACCCCGCGCGAGGCGGCGGCCTTCGCCAAGGAGGTCGAGCCGGCGCGGCTGTTCTGGCTCGAGGACCCGACGCCCGCCGACGATCAGGACGCGCTCAGGCTGCTGCGGCAGCACTCCACCGTGCCGGTGGCCATAGGCGAGGTGTTCAACTCGATCTGGGATTGCAACAAGCTGATCGAGAGGGAGATGATCGACTTCATCCGCGTCGCCGTTACCTATGCCGGCGGCATCACTCATGTGAAGCGGATCGTCGATCTCGCCGGGCTGCACCATGTGCGCACCGGCTTTCACGGGGCGCCGAGCCATTCGCCGATCTGCATGGCGGCGCATGCGCATCTCAACGCCTGGGCGCCCAATTTCGGGATTCAGGAATATCTCGTTCTGGGCACGCCGGAATGCGACGCGCTGTTTCCGTCCGAGCACCGGATGGAGAACGGCATGGTCTTCGTCAGCGACGCGCCAGGTCTCGGCGTCGATTTCGACGAGACGGAGGCCGCGCGCTACGAATACCGGCCCGGCAGCCATCCCGTCGTGCGGCTCGAGGATGGCACGATGTGGAACTACTAAGGCGCATCCCGGGCGGAGCGAGCGTCCCTGCTCCGCTTACGGCCGGGCGTCCGGGGACTTATCGCGCCCGGCCCTGCTGTCAGGCCAAACCCGTCCTGAATGGCGAGTGCCTTGCCACGGCTATCCGTTTCGGGCCTCATGCATGGCCATGATCATTCGTTCGGAAACCCCGGCCGACGTGGATGCGATCCGCCGGCTGACGATCGCCGCCTTCGAGCGGATGCGCTTCAGCGACGGCACGGAGGTCGACGCGCTGGACAGGCTGCGGCGGGACGGTGACCTCGCCCTCTCGCTGGTCGCGCTCGAAGGAGACGAGATTTCGGGCCATGTCGCGTTCTCGCCAGCCGCAATCGGCAAGACGCGCGAAGGCTGGTTCGGAGTGGGTCCGGTCTCCGTCCTGCCCGCCCGGCAAGGCGTGGGGATCGGCTCGGCTCTGATGCAAGCCGGTCTGACGCTGCTCGGCGCCCAGGGAGCGAAAGGGTGCGTGCTGATCGGCGACCCTGCCTTCTACGGGCGGTTCGGCTTCGTCAGCGACGGTGCGCTCACCTACAAGGATATTCCAACGAGGCATGTTCAGTGGCTCGCCTTCGAAGGCGACCGGCCGGAAGGTGAGGTGAGATTCAGCGACGGCCTACAGGACTGAGCCCACCTCGACGGTTGGACGCAGACCTCACTCCGCGGCGAGGCCGCGCTTCCATTCGCCCTTGTAGAGCCGCAGGTGGAAAAGCGGGAACTTGACCAGCTCCTCGACCAGGAACAGCGCGAAGACCCAGGTCACCGACAGGTCGAGATGCAGCACGAAAAGCGCGGTCAGCGGAATCCGCACCAGCCATTGCGCCGCGACAAAGATGTTCATCACGTAGAGCGTGTCGCCCCCCGCCCGCAGCGTCTGGCCGCAGATCGCGTTCGATCCCTTGGGAAAGGGCAGAAGCAGCAGCACTGGCAGGAAGCTCAGCAGCGCCGCAGTGGTTTCCTGTTCGAGATTTCCATAGATCCAGCCTGATCCGAGGCAGATGAAGAGGTAGGTGGTCGAGACCAGCCCGGCCGCGACGAAGGCCATGCGCCAGGCGCGGCCGAGGAAGCGGTCCAGCTCATCGCCGCTGCGGTTGCTGCCCAGGAGCTGCGCCACGATGATGCCCGTCGATTGCGCCCAGGCGATGCCGAAGGTTCCCGCCGCCTGAACCCATGGCAGGATCAGCGTCATCGCGGCGAACTGGTTCACGCTCATCTTGGCGAAGAGCAGCATCGCTGCATAGTTCGCGACCGCGTTGCTGACGAAGGTGCCGGCGATCGGCATCGAGAAGTTGAGATGTCGCCCCAGCGACTGCCACAGCGTGCCGTTGAGCCAGCCCGGTTCGTCCCGATAGCTGCCGGTTTCGCGGTGAAAGGCACGGGCGAGGTAGAGGGTACGGGCCAGAGCTCCGAGCGCGCTGCCGATCGCGGCACCGGTGACGCCGAGCCCCGGCAGTCCGCCCGCCCCATGGATCAGCAGGTAACTCGTCGCCACGTTGATCGGGATCGCGAACACATAGCTCTTGAGCGGGATGATGGTACGGCCGCTGCCGTTGAAGAAGCTGCCCACGCATTGCGCTACCGCCTCGCAGAGCACCACCAAGAGGAAGATATTGAGATACGAGCGCGCCTGCTCGGCGATCCAGGGCGTATGCGCGATGCGGTCGAGGACCAGCCCCCCGAAGGCCGCGACGAAGACGATGCCGATCATGGCGACCGCGAGGTTGGTGATCAGCCCGGCATAAAACCCGGTCTTGAGCGCCACCGGTCGGCCCGAACCGACCGCCTGGGCCAACCGGATCTGGGTGGCGGTGGAGAAGGCGAAGAGCGTGCCGACCAGCAGCGTGCCGAAGGCCGAAGCGAGACCCATCGCGGCCAGCGCCGGCTCGCCCAGCCCCGAGACGAGATAGGCGTCGATCAGCACGATGCCGTTGACCATCATCGCCTTGAAGGTCAGCGGCCATGCGACGTCGAAAACGGTGCGGTTCGAGGGCGTCGCGCGGCGGGTGGCAGTGTCAGACATCATGTTCCATCAAACCGATTGGCGCGGCCCCCCTTGAGACCTGCGCTCGAAAATCGAAACCCGGCGCGACGCGCGCGCCACAAGCGACGACAAGGGCCCCCGGGGCCCGCTCCGACCTGCGGGGTCGTGCATGCGGACGGCCGGGAGACACCCCCGGCCGCCGCCATCGATCTGCGATGTCAGGAGCCGTGCTCCACATCCAGTTCGAAGAATGTCACCTGGTCGTAATCGCGATCCGGCCGATCGCTGGTGTTGTTCTGCGAATAGGCGCCCGCCTTGAAATACATGAAGTCGTCCGCGACCGAGTAGCCGCTCTCGCTCATGTCGTAGGGCTCGGCCTCGATGCGGCTTCCATCGTCGCGGGTGATCGCGACATGCAGCATCGGGTGCTCGACGCCGTCGCGCTCCTCGCCGCGCACCGCGATTTCGTAGGCGAAGGTCTCGTCGAGCGCGATGCCGTCATCGGGGTTCTCGGCGTGATTGCCGCGGCTGCCGATCATCTCGACATAGACGTCGTCCTCGCCCACCGCCTCATGCGCGAAATAGATCGAGCCGAACTTGTTGCCGGGGAGCTTGCGGTAATAAAGCCGGATCGGCTCGTCGTCCTTGGCGTGGATCTGGCCAATGATGACGCGGCCCACCTTGCCCGCCTCGCCGATCCGGGTAACCTGGTTCACCGCCAGCGTCGCACGCATCACGCCGTCGACGCCGCCCGCCATCGCCTGCGCCTCTTCGGGGGCCGAAGAGAAGACCCAGTTGTTGGCCGTGGGCGTGCCATCGTCGTTGCGAGTGGAGATGTTCTCGTCGCCACGGCGGATCATCTCGCGCAGCTCTGAGCGGGCATAGCTCGAGCCGGAGGTGGTGAAGCCGCCCGGCACGGTGCGGAACACCATGCCGCCGGTGACCGGGTCGGTGTAGAAGAACCGGTCGTCGGACCAGCCCTGCAACTCGTTCTCGGAGATCTCGTCGACCTTGCCGTCCTGGTCGAGATCGGCGGGCAACGTCAGCTTCCAGCCGGTCAGGTCGAAGTTCTCGCTGGGGGGCACGTCGATGCGCAGGTCCAGCCCGGTCTTGCTCATGTTGGCCACCCGCGCCGTGTCGCTGCCGTCGCTCAACTCCGCGACCTCACCCGAGCCGCAGCCATAGGCCTGCACCTCGATCAGGCTGTTCCAGCCGCTGGCCTCGTTGCCCTGCCCCGTGAGCCGCAGGTAGCGCGCCGGGGTCGCCGGCACCTCGAACCGCTCGATCGCGGTGCTCTGCCCGGCGCTCTGGCCGCCCGAGATCAGCGAGGTCCAGCTATCGCCATCCTCGGAGGCCTCCAGGTCGAAACTGGTGCGCCGCTCGTCGCCTTTGTAGAAGGCGAGCCCGACCTCGCGCAGCGCCTGCGCCTCGCCCAGATCGAGGGTGAGCTGCTTGCCCGCCCCTTCTGACGACCAGCGCGAATCCGGGTCGAAATCATTGTCGAAAACCCGATCGGGCCCGTATTCGGCGTCGAAGCTGCCGTCATCGCTGGCCGAGACGATGGCCAGTGGCGAGATGTCGGCGCAGGACTCGGGCGCCTGTGCCGCGACCTGAGTGGCGGGCCAGAGCGCGCCGGCCAGAAACAGCGTGACTCCGCTGCGCAATCCAATGGTGATGTTCGTCATGTCGCTCCTCCCCGAGCGGTCAAAAGGCGCATGCGCGCCGGGAAACTGGAAAATGGACTGGTCGATGCCGTCAGGACGCGCGAGCCGCCGCAGCCTCCTCGCTAGTGGTGGCGGGCAGGATCGCGCCGGGCGCGGCAACCACCCGCGCGGCCATCTCGTGGGCGCGGCGCAGCGCATCGTCGACGCCCTGCCCCTCGACCCAGGCCGCAAGAAAGGTACCGTCGAAGCTGTCGCCCGCGCCGGTGGTATCGACGACCCGCTCCGCTTGCGCGAAGACCGGCTCGCTTCCGCCCGGGTCCGGCACCAGCAACCGTGGCCCCGCCCCGCCGCGTTTCAGGACGCAAAGCGACATGTCATACCTTGAGAGCCGACGCGTCGCCTCCGCCTCGCTTTCACCGAACAGCGCCACCTCGTCGTCGATCGAAGGAAAGCCGATATCGGTGACCGCCCAGGCCCGGTCGACAGCCGCGCGCGCGACCGCCACGCTCTCCCACAGGCGCGGCCGGTAATTGCTGTCGAAGCAGACCGTCACGCCCGCCCGCCGCAGCGACGCCAGCCGATCGAGCAGCGCCGCGCGCACCGGCGCCGACAGGATCGCCAGCGTGATGGCCGATAGGAAGACGTGGCTCGCCCCGTCCAGCGCCGAGAAATCGGGGGGCGCGTCGGGACCGAACATCCGCCGCGCCGCCGAGGCGTCACGCCAATAGGCAAAGCTGCGCTCGCCCTCGGCATCGGTCTCGATCGCGTAGAGGCCGGGGCCGCGATCGGGGTCGAGGCGAATGCGCGCGACGCCGACGCCATGCGCTTCGGCGAAGCTCATGATCCGGTCCGAGAACCGGTCGTGTCCCAGCGCCGTCACCAGTTCGACCCGCGCCGCGCCGCGCAGGGCGCGCCGCATGTAGATCGCGGCGTTGAGCACGTCACCCGCCACGCCGAGCCGGGCGGTCTCCTGCGCCTGAGGCACCGACAGCTCGATCATCGGCTCCCCGACGAAGAGGATGAGGGGCGGCGTCACGACAGGGCGCCTCCGCGCATCTCGTCGGGCAGCAGCGCCTCGGGGATGTTCTGGAAGCAGACCGGGCGCAGGAAGCGACGGATCGACAGCGTGCCGACCGAGGTGGCGCCGAAATTGGTGGAGGCGGGGTATGGCCCGCCATGCACCATGGCGTCGCAGACCTCGACCCCGGTCGGGAAGCCGTTGGCCAGCACCCGGCCCGCCTTGCGTTCGAGCAGGCGCAAGAGCGGCGCTGCATCCTCCGCATCGCCCTCCTCGATCTGCAGCGTCGCGGTGAGCTGTCCCTCCAACTCCCGCGCCACGGCGCGCATCTCGTCGACGTTCTGGGCCAGAACCACGACACCAAGCGGGCCGAAAGCTTCCTCGTGCAACGAGGTATCGGCGAGCCAGTCGCTGGCGCGGGTCACGAAGAGCGCGGGCGCGGCGTAGCGGGCGTCGCTCTCGCGCGCAAGCCGGGTTTCGGCCCGGCCATTGGCCGCCATCGCCTCGCGCGCCGCGCGGTAGGCGCCGGCGATGCCCGGCGTCAGCATCGGCTGATCGGGCGCTTCGTTCAGCGCCGCCTGCGCGGCATCGACGAAGCTCTCGGCCCGGTCGCCCGCGGGCAGGACCACGACGCCGGGATTGGTGCAGAACTGCCCCGCCCCCATCAGCAGCGACGCGGCCCAGCCGGTGGCGATCTCGCCGCCCCGCGCGGCGAGCGCGCGCGGCAGCACGAAGACCGGGTTGATCGAGCCCAGCTCTCCAAAGAACGGGATCGGGTCGGGCCGCTGCGCGCAAAGATCGAACAGGGCGCGGCCACCGGCGAGAGAGCCGGTGAAGCCCACGGCGCGGATCAGCGGCTGGCGCACCAGTGCCTCGCCCACGGCGCGGTTGCCGCCCTGGATCTGGCCGAACACGCCGGGATGCAGCCCCTCGGCCACGCGCGCGGCATCGACCGCCTGCGCCACGATGTCGGCCACGCCGGGATGCGCCGAGTGGCCCTTAACCACAACCGGGCAGCCCGCCGCCAGCGCCGCCGCCGTGTCGCCACCCGCGCTCGAGAAGGCGAGCGGGAAGTTCGAGGCGCCGAACACTGCCACCGGGCCGATCGGGCGCTGCATCATCCGCAACTCGGGGCGCGGCAGCGGCTGGCGCTCGGGCAGCGCCTTGTCGTGGCGCAGGTCGAGATGCTTACCCGCCTCGACATGGTCGGCAAAGAGGTTGAGCTGGGCCACGGTGCGCCCGCGCTCGCCGTTGAGCCGCGCCTCCGGCAGACCGGTCTCGCGCATGCCGATCTCGGTGATCTCGGCGCCGCGCGCCTCGATCTCCTGACCGATGCGGCGCAGGAAGGCGGCGCGCTGCGCGCCGCTGGTGGACGAATAGCTGTCGAAGGCCGCCTCGGCCGCCGCGCAGGCCCGCTCGACCAGCTCGGGGTTGCCCGCCTGGAACGTCTCCGGCGTGCCGTGGATCGGCTGGTTCTCGAAGGTCGTGCTGCCGTCGAGCCATTCTCCGGCAATCAGGTGCTTGGTCTTGAGCATGGAAAGCTCCTTTCGGATGTCGTCGCGGCGCGCCAGCCCGCCCGCGTCAGGCGGGCGGATGGGGATGAAATCTGAGGGCGAGCGGGCCGCGCCCCGAAAAAAGGGGGGGGCGGCGCTCGGAGCCCGTGGGGGATTGACGGGGCCGCCGCGCAGGGCGGCCCCGGGGGAGGATCAGGAGAAGACCAGACCGCCGTTGATGTCGACATTGGCGCCGGTGATGAAAGACGCCGCCGGCGAGGCCAGGAACACCGCCAGCTCGGCCACCTCCTCGGAGGTGCCCTCGCGCTTCAGCGGCGTGTTGCCCGCCACCATCTTGCGCACCTCGGGCTTGGTGAAGATGTTGTGGAAGTCGGTGTCGATCAGCCCGGGGCAGAGCGCGTTGACGCGGATCGCCGGGGCCAGCTCCTTGGCCATGCCGCGGGTCATGGTCATGATCGCGCCCTTGGCCGCGCCATAGGCCAGCGCGCCGCCGCCGGCGCCGTCGCGGCCCGCCTGGCTGGCCATGTTCACGATCGCGCCGCCCTCGGTCATGTGCGGCAGCGCCGCCTGGATCAGCAGGAAGGCTGAGGTCACGTTAACGTCCATCACCGCCTGCCAGTGCTCGACCGTGATCTCGGGGATGGTCTTGCGGGCGATCAGCCCGCCGGTCACCGGCATCACCACGTGGATGGCGCCGAAGGTTTCCGCCGCCGCGGCGACGAAAGCCTTGACCTGCGTAGGGTCGGTCATGTCGCCCTGCATGGCGAAGGCGCGGCCACCCATCTCCTCGATCTCGCGCACGGCCGCCTCGGCGCCCTCGCCGCTCTTGTAGTAGTTGATCGCGACATTAGCGCCCGCCTTGGCGAGGCGGATGGCGCAGGCGCGGCCGATGTCACGCCCGCCGCCCGAAACGATCGCGGTCTTGCCCTTGAGTTCCATGTGTTTGGTCCTTCGAATTGAGGTGGATTGCGCCACCCGGGGACTCGGCCCAGGCGGCAGAGGCGTCAGGTGCGCGCGAGCTTCTTGATCACCCGCTTGAAGGTGCGTTCCTCGGCGTCGGTAAAGTAGAGGTCGCAATCGTAGCCCTGATCGTCGAGGAAGTGGAAAATCCGCTTCGGCGCGTCGAGCCGATAGGGCACGAGCAGCGTCGCGATCCGGTGCCGCGTCGCCTCCGGGAACCGCGCGGTGACGCAGGTGCTGACCGGCAGCCCCTCGTATTCCTTCGGATCGACGCCCGGAAAGCCGGTTTCCTGGCTCAACTGCGGCATCCCGGCCTCGGACCAGACGACCTGCCCGTAGAACCCCGCATTGCGCCCGGTGTAGCGGAACGAGGCCTGTCCCAGATCGTAGGGGCCGTTGGCGTGCAGCAGCCAGTCGATCGAGACCGGGCTCTCCGCATCGATGCTGTCGACGATGACGAAGTAGCTGTCATGGACGAAATGCACCTCGCGGCTGACGCTCGTGACCTCCGGGCTCAGCGAACGGTAGGCCTCGGTCGCGTCGCCATGGATATAGATGTCCTCGCCGCGATCCTCGGCCGCGAGGATCCGGCCTGTCGCCGCCATGGCGCGCGCCTTGTCCTTGTCCGCGTATTGCCCCTTGCCGTTGATCAGGATCGCGTTCTTGGAGCGCGTCTGACGCCGCCAGCCTTGGTGCATGGTCGAGTTGAAGGCGACGTAATGCCCCGACTGGATCGCCAGATCCTCGCCGAAGGCCGAAAGGCAGAACGCGTTCTGGTCGCCATGGCTGTGGCTGATCGAGCCGAAGGGCGAGGCCTTCATCACGAATTGCAGGTGTCGGTCCGGATCATCCATGTGGCTCTGGATCGCGGCCCAGCCGATCCCCTTGAACCAGCGCAGCCGGTCCTCGGGCCCCGGTGCCGCGCCCTCGACCTGTGGCCAGTCATGGCGATACATCAGGTCGTCGAAGTTCAGGTCCCACCAGCCGTAATTGTAGAAGGCCCCCTCGGTGCCCGGATCGTTGCGGCAGATCTCGTCGAAATACCACTGGTAGGCGGGGTTGCCGGTGACGCCCGCATATTGGCGCAAATTGTAGCCGATCTTCAGGCAGGGCAGATCGCCCATGGTGCTGTCGTCGCCGAAGGTGGCGCGGCGGGTATCGGGCGCCTTGGTATAGAGCGGGAAATCCCCGGTCTTCTGGAAAAAGGGCCGCTCGTAGAGGTTCAGTCCCGTGAAGCTTTTCAGCAGGTTGGCCGCCTCTGTGAGATAGGCCATGCCGGTCATCCAGTAATGCGGCCCCTCGGCCCAGCCGCCATCGGCGTCGCCCCAGGGCGAATAGACGGTCCAGAGGAACTCGATCGAGTAGTCGAGCCAGTCGCGCGCCTCGGGCTCTTCGTCGAGAAGCGCGATGCAGGCCGGCACGAGAACGGCCGAGACCGAGCGCACCGCGTGGCTGTCATAGGGAAAGAGATGGATATGCGCGTGGCGGATCACGTGATCGGCCACCTCGCGGGTGCGCACCAGGAGCGCCTGGCGCACGCGCGCCTCCTCGTCCTCGTCGAGCACGTCGCGCAGCCAATCATAGCCCCAGGCCAGCGCCACGGCGACGCGGAAGGCCCATTCGTCGGTATAGCCGCGCGAGGTGGTGCCCGCCGGATCCCAGTCGGCAGCCGAGAGCAGCCATTCCTTCGAGCGAGCGAGCATGGTGTCGTCGCCCAGCACCTTGCCCGCGACGGCGAGATGGCGGATCGCGTAGATCAGCTCCTGGCAGTCGATATAGGTCTGACGCCAGATCGGCGCGGTGCGGGTGTTGTTCGGATATGGCGCCGGTTCGGCCATGATCTCGCGGTCGAGCCATGGCTTGACCGACTTGTCGAAGAAGTTCTGCCAGTTGCAATGCTGCGGGTCAGCCGCGACCGCGTCGCGGAACGCCGCGAGCTCCTCGGGGCCGAGCCAAAGCCGCGGATGCGCCATGTCGGCGCGGGCATAGCGATCGGCGCGGTTGGGCAGCGGCGTCTCGGGCAGCGCCTCGGGCAGGTCGAAGGCGCGGGACTTGCTCCAGCGGGTGGCCGGACGCTTGGCGTCCGCGTCCCAAACCGCGTAGGACCAATGCCAGCGGCCCGGCGGCAGTGCCGCATCGGGCGTCAGGAAATTGAGCGGCAGGTCGGTGAAGACCCGCGTCGCGTCGTCGGCATAATCCGGATCGGTCGAGAGGCGCAGCACGTAGCGCGCCGCCTCGTCGACCACCGGCAGCCAGGTGAAGCGCGGCGGGTTCTCGGCGATCTCGGCGCCCTCGTCGGGAGCGTAGCGGATGTTGAGCCGGCCGGCGGCGGGTTCGTCGAGATAGGCGGTCTGGGGTTCGGCGGTCATAGTGGCCATGCGCTTGCATCCTTGGTCGAATGGGAGATCGGGGGTACCGGGGGGTCGTGATCGCCCCCCGGAACCGGGGCGTCAGCTTTCGTACTGGCGTTCATAGGCGGAGTTCATCACCTCCAGCACGTCGCTCAGACCACGCTTGTCGAGCTGGGCCATGTACTCGCCCCAATCGGCTTCGACGTCGCCGGTGCCGAGGATCCAAGCCTGCTGGCGCTCCAGCATGTAGGTGAGGATCGAGGGCCAGTACTTGTCGTAGACCGCCTGCTCCTCCTCGTTGAAGGACACGCCGAGGAATTGGTCGATCAACAGGTCGTTCTGCTCGTAGAGTTCGATGCCCTCGCGCGCGTCGTCGGAGGTCCACTGCCATTCATAGGCGTAGTCCATGTAAAAGCCGCGCGGGATCTGCGCGCCGATCTCCCACATCTGGCTGTTGACCGGCTGGTCGCTGGTCAGCACCTCTTCGGTGTAGACCGGCTCGCCATCGACCATTTCGTAGTGCACGCCCTCGACGCCGAAATTCGACAGCCGGCGGCCTTCCTCGGTGAACCAGAAGTCGAAATACTTGATCGTCTCGACGGGATGCTCGTTGGCATAGCTGATGGCCCAGCCATCAGGCTTGAGCGGGGTGCGGCGGTGCTCCTCGATGCGCTGGCCGCTGACGCTCTCAGGCGGCAGCATCGGCGCGAAGTTGAAGCCCGGCACCTTCTCGGCGAGGGCGGCGTTGTAGCCGGAGGTCGAGGCGAACCAGTCATGGGTCAGGCCGCCGAGATTCTCCGACAGAAGGTATTCGCGGGCGCTGGAGCCACGGGTGAAGATCTCGGGATCGATCAGCCCCTCGGCATACCACTTGGCAAGGTTCTTCATGCCCTCGCGGTAGCCCTCTGTGGCGTAGGGATGCTTAACCTCGCCATTGTCGACGTAGAAGTCGTGATAGGTGTCCGAGCCCGAGGACCGGCCGTCCCACAGGGTCACGAAGCGGATCAGCTCCTCCCACTGGCGCTCGAAGATCGGGATCTCGTCCTTCTTGCCGTTGCCGTTGGGGTCCTGGTCGCGGAACGCCACCAGCACCTGGTAGAGCTCCTCGACATTGTCGGGCCGCTCCAGCCCCAGCGCGTCGAGCCAGTCCTGACGGATGTACCAGGCGCGGCCGAACTTGCCGTCGGGCAGGTAGGGCACGTAGTAGATCTTGCCGTCCGATGAGGCCATGGCGTCGCGCAGTTCGGGCCGCTCGTCGAGCAGCGCCTTGATGTTGGGCGCGTGCTCCTCGATCAGCTCGTCCAGCGGCAGGAAGGCGCCCTGGGGGCCGTACTGGTTGACCGGGTCCTTGATCCGGTTGCCGCCGACGATGTCGGGCAGGTCGCCCTGCGCCAGCAGGAGGTTCATGGCCTCGTTATGGTCGGGGGTGTTGCGCCCGGCGGTGGCATCCACGAGGTGGATGCCGGTCATCTCGCGCGCCGCCTGCTCGACCGGGTAATCCTCTTCGTAGCCCTGGTTGCGGGGCCAGTGGAAATGGATGCTCAGCTCGAGCGGCTCCTCGACGATCCTGAGATGTTCATCGGCGAAGCCGGGCTGCGCCAGCATGGTGGTGGCCAGGAACGTGGCGGACAGTGTCGTTTTACGCATGGTTTCCCTCCCAAATCGCGTGTCGTTCTCGCGGGTCATTCCTTCACGCCTCCCAGAAGGATGCCCTTGTTGAAGTACTTCTGGACCCACGGGTAAATCAGCAGGACCGGAATGATGGAGCAGACGATGATCGCCGCGGTGACCGTCTCGACCGAATAGGCCGCGTCGATCAGGGTGCTGGTAAATTCCTCGTCGTCGGACAGCTCGGCGATCAGCTGGCGCAGGTAGACCTGCAGCGGGATCTTGTCCTCGCTTTGGAGTAGCACCATCGCCCAGAAGAAGCCGTTCCAGCGCGCCACGATGCAGAACAGGGTGATCGTGGCGATCGCCGGCTTCGACAGCGGCACATAGACCTTCCACAGCACCTGGAACTCGTTGGCGCCGTCCATCCGCGCCGCCTCCTCGAAGGAGGACGGGATGGATTCGAAGAAGTTGCGCAGCAGGATGATGTTGAAGGCGTTCAGCGCGAAGCCGATGATGATGCCGAAATAGCTGTCGAGCAGACCCAGATCGCGCATGTTCAGGAAGAACGGGATCAGGCCGGCGTTGAACCACATCGTGAAGGCCACGAAGAGGTTCCAGAACCTGCGCCCGATCAGCTGCGGCCGCGACAGCGCGTAGGCGCCGGGGATGATGATCAGCAGGCTTACCGCCGTGCCGCCAAAGGTGTAGATGAAGGTGTTGGCGTAGGAGCTCCAGAACTGCGGCTCGCTCAGCACCCGCTCATAGGCGGCGAGGGTGAACTCGACCGGTGCCAGCACCACCGTGCCGGCGGCGGCCGCGAAGCCCGAGCTGAAGGAGACGGCGGCGATGTAGATGAACGGGTAGAGCGTCGAGATCGTGAACAGCCCCACCAGCACCATGTTGGCGATGACGAACCATTTGTCGCCGCGAGAATAGAGATTCATGTTGGCCATTGGCGCGTCCTCCTCACCACAGCGACGTGCGCGACACGCGCTTGGAGATGGTGTTGGCGGTCATCACCAGGATGAAGGCGACGACGGCGTTGAACAGGCCGGCCGCGGCGGCGAGGTCGTATTGCCCCTGCTGCAGACCCTGGCGGTAGATGAAGGTGTTGATCACGTCGGCCGTCTCGTAGGTGGCCGGCTGGTAGAGCAGAATGATCAGCTCGAAGCCCACTTCCAACAGGTTGCCGATGCGGATGATCAGCATGATGATGATCGTCGGCAGGATCGAGGGCAGCGTCACCTTCCACATCATCTGCCAGCGGCTGGCGCCGTCGACCACCGCGCTCTCGTAGAGCGAGAGGTTCACGCCCGCGATGGCGGCGAGATAGACGATCGACTGGAATCCCGCCTCCTGCCAAATGCCGGAGCCCACGAAGATCGGCCGGAACCATTCGGGCTTGGTCAGGAAGTAGATCGGGTCCATGCCCAGCCATTCGAGGATGGTGTTCACGATCCCTGCCGAAGGGCTGAAGGCCGTGATGACGATGCCCGCGATAATCACCGTCGAGATGAAATGCGGCAGGTAGACGATGGTCTGCGCGGTGCGCTTGTAGGTCTGGTTCAGGATCTCGTTGAACATCAGCGCCAGGATGATCGGCGCCGGAAAACCGAACAGCAGGGTGAAGAAGCTGATGATCACGGTGTTCCGGATCGCCCGCAGGAACTGGTCGTTCTCGAACAGCGTGCGGAAATGCTCGAAGCCGATCCACGGGCTGCCGTCGATGCCGCGGAAGATCGAGTAGTCCTTGAAGGCGATCTGCAGCCCGTACATCGGCTTGTAGAGAAACAGCAGGAACCAGATGATCGTCGGAAGCAGCAGCACGTAGATCTGCCACTCGCGTTTGAAATGATCGCCGAGCCGTGCGGCGCGACGGCGGGCCCGGTCGCGCAAGGCCTCGCGCGACTCGATGACCAACTCCTCGGTGGAGGGGCCGATATGCTCCTGCTGGCTCATGCCGCCACCCCCATCCGGGAGCCTCCCAGCACCCGGCCGGTGTCGTGGTCGAAGACCTTGATCCGGTCGACCGGCACGTGGAAGGCGTTGACGCCGCTCAAGTGATCGGTGTCGCCACCGGTCTCGGCCTTGATGACGAAGGGCACGTCGCCGATCGAGGTGTGCAGCAGCGCCTCGGAGCCCAGCGTCTCGATCAGGTCAAGCTCGACCGGCACCGTCGAGCCACCGCCGATGGGTTCGATCGAGGCGTGCTCGGGGCGGATGCCGACGATGATCTTTCGGCCCTGCGCGTGGCGCAGGCTATCGAGCGCCGGCAGCGCGATCCGGGCGCCGTTGGCGACCGCGACCGGGCCGCGCTCGCCGGTTTCGACCACAGCGTCGAACTGGTTCATCGGCGGTGAGCCGATGAAGCCCGCGACGAAGGTGTTGACCGGGTTGTTGAACAGCTCCATCGGCGTGCCGATCTGCTCGATCCGGCCGTCGCGCATCACCACGATGCGGTCGGCCAGCGTCATCGCCTCGACCTGGTCGTGCGTGACGTAGACCGAGGTGACGCCGAGCCGCTTGTGCAGCCGCTTGATCTCGGCGCGCATCTGGGTGCGCAGCTTGGCGTCGAGGTTCGACAGCGGTTCGTCGAAGAGGAACACCTCCGGGTGGCGCACGATGGCGCGGCCCATGGCGACGCGCTGGCGCTGACCGCCCGAGAGATCGGCGGGGCGGCGGTCGAGATAGGCGGTGAGCCCGAGGATCCCGGCCACTTCCTCGACCGAGGATGCGATCTCCGCCTTGGGCGTGCGGCGGATGCGCAGCCCGAAGGCGATGTTGTCGGCGACGCTCAGATGCGGGTAGAGCGCGTAATTCTGGAACACCATCGCCACGTCGCGATCCTTGGGAGCCACGCGGTTCACGACCCGGTCGCCGATGCGGCAGGTGCCGTCCGAGATTTCTTCGAGCCCGGCGATCATTCGCAGCGTCGTGGACTTGCCGCAGCCCGAAGGCCCGACAAGCACCACGAACTCCTTGGGTGCGATCTCCAGATCGATGCCGTGGACGACTTCGAGCGCCCCATAGCGTTTGACGATTCCCTTGAGACTGACGCCTGACATGGTCCCCTCCCTTTCGGCCCCGACGTGGAAGCACTGGCAGCATGGCTACCGGATTCGTCAGGAGTGATCAATACAAATATTGACAACTGACTGGCAAACCGGCAATCAACTGTTAACAAGCTCATGTCTCGGCTGCTGAAAGACGCGCGAATGTCACGCGGGAAAGAAGTGTTAACAAGCGCTTTATCGCCCATTGGCGCGCCCTGTGCGACGGAACGCACGCTGTCGAACGGGACTTTACAAGTTCCGGTCGCCGCGCCCCGGAACGGGACGGAATTTGTTCGGCCTCCCCGCCCGGAGGCCCCTGTCATGCCCCGCGCCGCGACGGCGCGCGGCGATCTGCCACGAGAGAGGAGACGATGATGCAGGTGAACAGCGATACCCCGGAGGCCTGGATGACCTCCGGCCCCGGCGCCCAGCGGCGCATCCTGTGCGAGAACCCCGAGCTGATGATGGTCGAGTTCCGCTTCGAGAAGGATGGGCGCGGCCTGCCGCACCATCATCCGCACGTCCAGACGACCTACGTGACCTCGGGGCTGTTCCGCTTCACCGTCTCGGGCGAGACCCGCGACCTGGGCCCGGGCGACGCGATGCTGATCCCCTCGAACGCCGAGCATTCCTGCCTGTGCCTCGAGGAAGGCGTGCTGATCGACGCATTCACCCCGCGCCGCGCCGATTTCATGGAAGCGCACGGCCTGCCGACCAGCTGAACGCCAAAGGCCCCCGCCATGGCGGGGGCCCTTCAAATCATGCCGTCACGGCCGCGTCAGGCGTGGCCGATATCGCCCTCGAAGACCCGCCTGCGGGCGTTCTCGATATGGCTGCGCATGGCACGCCGCGCCGCGTCGCCATCGCGCTCCGAGATCGCCTCGTAGATCGCGTCATGCTCGGCCTGCACCATCGCCAGCCGCTCCTGCGACTTGGTCAGCGACAGGTTGCGGGTGAGGTTGAGGCCGGTGAGGATGTTGGCCTTCATCGAGTTGCGCGCGGAAACGAAGTAATGGTTGTCGGAAGCGGCGCAGACCGCCGAGTGGAACGCCTCGTCGGCATCGACGCCAAGCTCGCCGGTACGCACGCAGCGATCGAGCTCCTCCAGCGCCTGCTGGATCTGCCGCAACTCCCGCTCGGACCGGCGCTGCGCCGCGAGAAAGGCGGCCTCGCCCTCGATCGCGGCGCGGAACTCGAAGGTGCGCTGGATGTCGGCGATCGAGCCGATCGGCGCGAAATCGAGCACCGCCTCCTCAGGCTTGCGCCGCACGAAGGAGCCGGAGCCTTGGCGCGACACCACGACCCCGTCCTCGCGCAGCTGCTTGAGCGCTTGACGCAGCACCGGGCGTGACACGCCCATCTCGAGGCTGAGCTCGTGCTCGGTGGGAAGCTTCTCCCCCACCGCAAAGTCGCCCTTCACGATCCGCGACAGTACGCTTTCATAGACCGTGTCGGCCAGCGTCCGGTCGCCGGTGTCGCGGGCGGCCCTGACCGGGGCCGCTGCCTGCGGGAACTCTATCGCCCGTTTGCCTGTCGCCATGCGCTGTACTTCCCCTTGGTGGCCGGATCGGTCGGCGGATAGAGGCCGAAGGTCGAAGCGCCCTTCTGCACCTCCTCCATCACGAAGTCCTCGAAGGACGTCATTTCGACCGCTTCCTCGGCGACCTCATCGGCCATGTGACGAGGAATACATACAACTCCCTCGTTGTCTCCGACAATGACGTCACCGGGAAAAACCGACACGCCGCCGCAGGCGATCGGATCGTTGATCGCCACGGCGTGGTGCTTGGTGAGGTTGGTGGGCGCGCTGGGGCGCGAATGATAGGCGGGCATCTCGAGTTGCGCGATCTCCGGCGTGTCGCGGAAGCCGCCATCGGTGACGATGCCGGCGCAGCCCAGCTGCTGCAGCCGCGTCGCCAGAATGCAGCCGGCGGAGGCCGCGGTTGCGTCCCCGCGCGAGTCGATCACGAAGACTGCGCCATCCGGGCATTCCTCGACCCCCTTGCGCTGCGCGTTCTCGCGGTCGGCGAAGCTCTCGAGCACGTCGAGATCCTCGCGCGCCGGGATGTAGCGCAGCGTATAGGCCAGCCCCACCATGTTGCGCCCGGCGCGAAGCCGCTGCGGCCCCTGCAGGTAGATGTTGCGGAAGCCGCGCTTGAACAGCGCGGTCGTCAAGGTCGCCGTGCTGACCTGCATCAGCCTCGCATGGGTCTGCGCCCCGAGCGCCGTCATCTCCATCGTCCCCTCCTGCCCGTCCCGTGACGGCTCTGCTTGATGTCGAAACCAAACTATGCGGCCAGCCCGCATCTTGTCAAGATTTGTAATTGCTATTTTGACAAGGTGCCTCCGATCCCTTCCTTTTCTACCGCCACAGGGCGCCTCCCATGTGTGCGTCACCCACTGCGCAACATGCATGTTGATATTTTTTGTAATCGGAAGTAAGAATCAAAAATTACAAACGAGGGAGGAGAGGAAACATGTTCATCAGGAATATGCTGTGCGGCGCCTTGGCTGCGACCGCGATCGCCGGAACCGTCGCGGCGGAGGAATGGCGCGGCTGGAACATCCATGTCGAGGATTATCCCGTCAGCCACGGAATGGAGCGCTTCGCCGATCTGGTCGAGGAGCGCACGGGCGGCGAGCTGACCGCCAAGACCTTCCATTCCGGCGTGCTGGGTTCGCAGCCCGACGCGATCGAGCAGCTGCGGCTCGGGGTCATCGACTTCGGCGTGTTCAACCTCGGTCCGATGGGCCAGGCGGTGCCCGAGGCCAATGTCACGCTGCTGCCCTTCATCTTCCGGGACGTGCCGACGATGTACCGCCTCATGGATGGCGAGCTCGGCGAGGCGATCGGCGAGGGCATGCGCGAGCGCGGCATAGTGCCGGTGGGCTGGTACGCCGCGGGCGCCCGGTCCTTCTACAACGGCGAGGCGCCGATCGAGACGCCCGAGGACGTAGCCGGCATGAAGGTGCGGGTGATGAACAACGACCTCTTCGTCGGCATGATCGAGGCGATGGGCGGCAACGCCACGCCGATGGATTTCGCCGAGGTCTACCAGTCGCTGCGCACCGGGGTGGTCGACGGGGCGG
This sequence comes from Limimaricola soesokkakensis, assembly GCF_900172345.1. Lineage (GTDB taxonomy): Bacteria > Pseudomonadota > Alphaproteobacteria > Rhodobacterales > Rhodobacteraceae > Limimaricola > Limimaricola soesokkakensis. The sequence goes on along the minus strand of NZ_FWFY01000005.1, from coordinate 189,634 downwards.
AGAACAACCCGCCCTCCTATGAATCGACCAACCATTACGAGGTCGCAAAGTTCTACTCGCTGACCGAGCACCTGATCATCCCCGAATGCCTCTGCATCAGCCTCAAGTCCTGGGACGCGCTGACGCCTGAGCAGCAGGAGATCGTGGCCGAGGCCGGCCGCGAGAGCGCCACCTACCAGCGCGAGCTGTGGGACGAGCGCGAGGCCGCGAGCCTCGAGACGCTCCGGGCCGCCGGCGTCGAGATCAACGAGATCGCCGACAAGAGCGCCTTCCAGGAAGCGATGACCCCGGTCTACGATGCCTATGTCGCCGATAACCCCGACATGGCGCCGCTGGTCGAGATGATCCGCAACGCCGAGTGAGCCATCGCGGCGAGGGCCCGCATGGCCCTCGCCCACCCTCTTGCCGGGACATCGCCCATGACTGCCCATACTCGACTGACCGCCGGTCTCGACACGGCACTTTATTTCCTGCGCAATGCCTGCCTATTCGTGGCCTCGATCTGCCTCGTGGTGCTGATCGCGAGCTTCGGCTGGCTGGTCTTCGGCCGCTACGTGCTCAACGCCACGCCGACCTGGGTCGAGCAGCTGTCGCTGCTCCTCGTCGGCTACATCACCTTTCTGGGCGCCGCGGCTGGCATCCATGACGACGGTCATCTGGGCGTCACCTTCCTGCGCGATGGCTTTGGCCCGCGCTTCTCGTCGGTGCTGCGCAGCATCTCGGACCTGGCGATGACCGGCTTCGGGCTCGTCATGTTCACCGCCTCGACCGAACTGGTGCGCTTCGGATGGTCCTCGCAACTGCCGATGCTGAATCTGCCGGAGGGAATGCGCGCCATCCCGGCCGCGATCTGCGGCCTGCTGGCAGCGCTGTTCTGCGGCACGCGCGCGCTGCGCCGGATGCTGGGCGATAGGCCCGCCACCGACGCCTTCATCTTGGAGAACATCTGATGGGTCTCATGGTCTTGATGGGCGCTTTCGCAGCGGCGCTGCTTCTGGGCGTGCCCGTGGCATTTGCCATGGGAATCGCCGCCGCGCTGACCTTCTGGTTCGAGGGGCTGCCGCTCCTGATGACCTTCCAGCGGACGATCTCGGGCATCTCCGCCTTCTCGCTTCTCGCGATCCCCTTCTTCATCTTCGCGGGCGAGCTGATGCTGCATGGTGGCATCGCGCGCAAGCTGGTGAACTTCGCCGGTACGCTGGTGGGCCATATCCGTGGCGGGCTGGGCTCGGTCAATATCCTGTCGAGCATGCTGTTCGGCGGCATCTCGGGCTCGGCCATCGCCGACATCTCGGCGCTCGGCTCGCTTCTAGTGCCGACCATGAAGGAACGCGGCTACCGCGCCGACTACGCGGTCAACGTCACCGTCACCTCATCGATCGCCGGCATCGTGATCCCGCCCAGCCACAACATGATCATCTTCGCCATCGCCGCGGGCGGCGGCGTGTCGATCTCCAAGCTGTTCCTGGCCGGTGTCGTGCCGGGCATGCTGATGTGCCTTTGCCTCGCCATCGCCGCCTATATCCTGGCGATCCGCCACAACTACCCGGCCGAGACCTTCCCAGGCTGGCGCGCGGTCCTTCTTTCGGCGGCCGAGTCGATCCCCGGCCTCGTCACCGCGATCATCATCATCGGCGGCGTGCTTTCGGGCGTCTTCACCGTCACCGAATCCGGCGCTTTCGGTGCGCTCTACGCGCTGGCCCTGACCGCCATCGTCTATCGCAGCCTGAGCTGGGAGGATTTCCGCGTCGCCATCGTCAACTCGGTGCGCACCACCGCGATGGTGATGATCCTGATCGGCTTCGCGGCCTCCTTCGCCTATCTGCTGGCGCTCTACCAGGTTCCGGCGCGGCTTTCGGATGCGCTGCTGACGTTGACCGAAAACAAGATCCTGATCCTGCTGATGATCAACCTGATGCTTCTAGTGCTGGGCATGATCATGGACATGGCGGCGCTGATCCTGATCTGCACGCCGATCTTCCTGCCGATCGCCAAGAGCCTCGGTATGGAGCCCGAGCAGTTCGGCATCATGATGCTGGTCAATCTCGGCCTCGGCCTGTGCACCCCACCGGTGGGCACCTGCCTCTTCGTCGGCTGCGTCGTCGGGCGAATCCGCATCGAGGAGGCGGTGCGCGGGATCTGGCCCTTCTACATCGCCATTGCCGGCGCGCTGCTGCTCGTCACCTATGTGCCCGCCGTTTCGCTGGGCCTGCCGCGACTGCTCGGATTGTAAGGCCGCGACGGAACAAGGCCGCCACAGGGCGGCCTTGTCGTTTCCGAAACGGGTATGCCACTGCAAGCGCGCGGAAGGATCGAGGCCGTTTCCCGGCGCTGCCGCTCAGGTCACAGCCCGGGCAGCACCGCGTCGATGGCGCGCGACAGACGTTCGATCATCTCGTCGAGATCGGCCTCCGAGGCGATGAAGGGCGGCGCGAGCAGCAGGTGGTCGCCCGCCTTGCCGTCACGCGTGCCCGGCATCGGATAGCAAATCAGCCCCTCCGCCATGGCCGCCTTCTTCAGCTTGCCAGCGACACTCCTAGCCGGATCGAAAGGCGTTTTGGTCGTGCGGTCGGCCACGAATTCCAGCCCGCGGAACAGGCCACGGCCACGGATGTCCCCGATATGGGGGTGCTGGCCAAAACGCGCCTCGAGCGCGGACTGCAGGTAATCGCCGCGTGCCCGCACCTGCGCCGGAAGGTCGTGGTCGAGCAGCTCCCGCAACACCGCCAGCCCCGCCGCCGCAGCGACCGGGTGGCCGACATAGGTATGGCCGTGCTGAAAAAAGCCGGAGCCATTGGCGATGGCGTCATAGACCGGGGCCGAGCAGAGCATCGCGCCGATCGGCTGGTAGCCCGCGCCGAGGCCCTTCGCGATGCACAGGATGTCGGGGGCGATGCCTTCGGCCTCGCAGGCAAAGAGATGCCCGGTCCGGCCCATGCCGCACATCACCTCGTCGAGAATGAGCAGCACACCGTGCCGGTCGCAGATCTCGCGCACGCGCTTGAAATAGCCCGGCACGGCCGGCACCGCGCCCAGCGTCGCGCCGACCACCGGCTCTGCGATGAAGGCCATGACGCTGTCGGGGCCAAGGCGCTGGATCTCCGTTTCCAGCTCATCGGCCACGCGCCGCCCGTAATCCTCGGGGCTCTCGTCCTCGGGGCGTTCGGCATATTCGTAGCAGGGCGCGATGTGGCTCATTTCCACGAGAAGAGGCGCGAATTGTTGGCGCCGCCATGCATTGCCCCCGGCCGATAGCGCGCCGAGCGTGTTGCCGTGATAGCTCTGGCGCCGCGCGATCAAGTGGCGTCGCTGCGGCTCGCCGCGCTCGACATGGTATTGCCGCGCGAGCTTGATCGCGCTCTCCACCGCCTCTGAGCCACCGGAGACGAAATAGACGCGGTCGAGATCGCCGGGCGCGTTCGTCGCCAGGAGATCGGCCAGGGCCTCGGCGGGCTCGGAGGTGAAGAAGCCGGTATGGGCGAAGGCGAGCTGGTCTACTTGACGTTTGACCGCCTCGCGCACCCGCTCGTTCGAATGGCCGAGGCAGGAGACGGCGGCACCGCCGGAGCCGTCGAAGTAGCGCTTGCCCTCCGTATCGATCAGGTAGCATCCCTCGCCGCCCACCGCGACGGGAAGATCGGCATGGCAGTTGCGGGGAAAAACGTGGCTTTGCTTGGCGCTCATGGAAGATGCCTTTCGAGTTGGGCGCGAAGCGCCGCGACGGAGGCGGCGTTGTCGGCATGGGGCTGGCCGCAATGGTCGGTCAGGCTGTTCTCGAAGCCAACACGCAGGCTGCCGCCCTGTTGCGCCGCCGCGATCAGGCAGGCGTGCTCGCGCGGCCCGAAGGCGCAGACCATCCAGTCCACGGCCTCCGGCATCGCGGCCCGGAACGGGTCGAGATCGGCGGGGTCCGAGACCTGGCCCGCAGCGTAGCGACCGAGGACGAAAAGCACTGAAGACTGCTCCCGTACGACCACGCCCCGGGCCTGCCAGTCGCGCAGCAGCGCGATATCGGCGGTGTCGTAGAGGATATGCTGCACCTCGGTGCCCTGCTCGGCACAGGTGGCATAGACATCCGGCGCAAGGTCGGGCTCGCGCGCGATCTCGCGCACCGAGATAGAGGCCCAGCCGGGCCGGACCCGGCGCAGGCAGTCCAACTGAGCCGGGACATCGAATAATCCCGCCGCCTCGGTGGTGATCTGGATCCGCATGCCCGGCACCCGGCGCTTCAGCTCCTGAAGCGCCTCACCATAGCGTCCGGCGTCGAGCGAATGCCGACCGTTCTCGTCGCGCACATGCAGATGCAGCGCCTCGGCGCCCGCCTCGTGGCAGGCTTGAGCGGTTTCGGCAATCTGCCCGGGGGTAACCGGCAGGGCCGGGTGATCCGCCCTGCTTCGCCGTGCCCCGTTCGGGGCGATCATGATGAAGGGTCGAGCCATGGTTCAGACCCTTATCCGATATGCGTGGACGCCAATGGGCGGGGCGTGGTCGGGGAGCGTTGCTGGCATGTGAACCTTCGGCGGTTTCCGCGGACACGATGTATCGGACCAAACCTTGCTCCCAAAACGTGTTTGGTCAACAGTCACAAAATAAAACATCCGTTCCGGCCCAGCATCGAAGACCTCATGGATCCGACATTGAAGAACAGGGTCGTCGCGGCCCTCAAGGCAGAGATCCCCACCCTGCCCCGCGGCCTGCGCGTCGGAGCCAAATACGTCGTCGATCACCCGTCCGATTTCGGCCTCGACCCCATCCGCGAAACCGCGCGCAAGGCCGGGGTCAGTCCTTACACGTTGGTCAGGCTCGCGGAGCGGCTTGGTTTCGAAGGCTATGACGACCTGCGCGCGCCGTTTCGCCAAGCACTGGTTTCGGCCGCGGTCGTGGTCGAGAAGCCGGCTTGGGTGGAGCGGCTTCGGGAGGAAGGCGAACCCGGTCGCATTCAGGCAGATGCCGCGCTCAACGAGATGGCAATCGTGCAGCGCACGCTCGAAGGGGTAAAGGCCGGGCAGATCGATCGCGTCGTCTCGATGCTGATGGCCGCACCCACCGTCTATCTGACCGCGGCGCGGGCCAGCTACGCGCTGGCCTATTACCTGCATTATGTCGGGCGGATGGCGCTGCCATCGTTGCAACTGATCCCGCGGCACATGAACAGCCCGATCGACGACCTCGATACGGCCGGTGTGGATGACGTGTTGATCGCGATCACCTTCACCCCCTACTCCCGCGAGACCATCGAGGCCTGCCGATTTGCCAGTCGCAAGGGGATGAAGCTCGTCATGATCTCCGACAGCGAGATCGTCTCGCCGGAATTCGCCGCCGACGAGACACTGGTCGCCTCGATGCTCTCGACCCATCACTTCGGCTGCTATGCAGGGGCGATGGCGCTGATCGAGACGCTGATTGCACAGCTCGTGGCCCAAGGCGGTGAGGCCTCCCGCCTCAGAATCGCCTCCTATGAGAAATTGCGGCGGGAGAGTCAGGCCTACTGGGCGGGGCAGAAAAAACGTTAGTTTTAATTACGTCGGTCCCTATGGACCCTTGGTCCGAAATTCGCCCGGGTTCAGTCGGATCGGAATGGGTTGGTTACGGTTTGGCACGGCAGCGCGGTTGACCGGCACGCCGCCACGACAGGTGTCGGGTTCGCGATTCGAGGCCATAGGATTCAGCGGGATGGTGTCGGTCGTCGCAAGGTCGTCTTAGATGTGATCGAGCATGCATTGAACGCAGTTGTACTGCGACTCCGGATCGACATCGGGCCGCGCCGCCCCTTCGCATTCCGCCCGCAGCCACGAAAGGAGGCGACCTAGGCGAAAGGGAGCAGGCAGTTCATCTCGGGGCCCCGTTAGGCAGCGGGCGTTCCTCATCCGCACCCGGAACGCGTCCCCCGAGAGAATCCCGCAATTGACGGGTCAGCTCGGCCAGGCTGGCGGCCTTGTCGGCGCCCAACTCGGTCTCCATCAGCCGGTCCATGTCGGTCCAGGCGGCGTGGATCTCGGCCAGAAGGTCGCGCCCCCGCGGTGTAAGGCGAAGCAGGTTGCTGCGCGCCGCCTCGGGATGGGTCTCGCGCGTGATCAGCTTTCGGTCGAGCAGCCGCGCGGTCATCGTGCTCATGCTGGCGGGAGTGACGTCGAAGGCGCGGGCGAGGGCGATCTGTGACGCAGGTTCCATCCGGTCGAGCGCGTCGAGCACCCGCGCTTGGCGCGGCTGGATATCGGCCTCTGCCAGCCGTCGGCGCAGCCGGTCCTCCAACAGATCGGCTGCATGCAGCAGGTAATGCATGGAATAGGCCTTCACGATCATCCCAATAGTTAGAATATTAATATTTCAGAATGTCAAGATTGGTGAAGGAAAACGCGCGCTTCCGTCAGGGAGGAGCGATGGTTCCGCCGCCCACTGCTCCGACCGAAGGCCAGGTTTTCCGATTCAGGTGCCGGGCACTTGCTGTTCCAAAGTAGGTTCAGATGCCGTCGATCAGGATGTCCAATGCCCGTTTCAGCGCGTCGCGCTCATGGGCCAGTGACCCGACATGGTTCTTCAGCTCATAAGCCGGGACCGCCGCGAGTTCCTGCACGCGCACGATCCAGAACTGGTCATCATGTTCGACCCGGGGCGTCAGCCCGGGAAGCGCGGCGTATTGCGCGGCCTCACGCAGGGGTGCCACGACGCGGGTCGCGTCGAGGCCGATCAGATCGGTCTGGAGATCGACGACGAGCGCTCCAGACGCCAAGCGATACAGGTCGAACTGCGCCATACCGGTCGGTGCTCAGAAGCTGCGATAGGAGGCGAGCGGCAGGCCCTCGCGGGCGACCTCCTCGGTATAAGCCGCCAGCGCCGCGCGGTTCTCCTCGCGCCAGCGGCGGTTGCGCTCGGCCTTCGCGGCCTCTGCGATCGCCGCCTCGGCCAGACGGGACATGTTGAGCCCGAGCGCCCGAGCGGTTTCGGCCAGTTCGGCCTCCAGCGTCAGGTTGACCTTGATCCGTCCCACGGCATCCCCCCAAGGCAGGCGTATAATTCAGGAGTATATGCCGCACGCCGGGACCTTTCAAGTGGGGGACACTGCCCATTGCCCGTGCGAGCTGCCCCCGTCATGCATGATGCCGCATGTCGGGGGCGCCCAACGGCTCAACCCGCCGTCGCCATCGTCAGGGCCTGATCGAGATCGGCGATGAGATCCTCGGGATCCTCGATGCCGATCGACAGCCGCACCAGATCCGCCTCGGCCCCCGCCGCCATCTGCTGATCGGCCGTAAGCTGGCGATGCGTGGTCGAAGCCGGATGGATGATCAGCGAGCGGGTATCGCCCAGATTAGCGACATGGCTGAACAGCTTGAGGCTGTCGACCAGCTTCACGCAGGCGTCGTAGCCCCCCTTCACGCCGACGGTGAACAGCGCCCCCGCCCCTTTCGGCGTAACCTTCGCGACCCGATGATGCCATGGCGAGGAGGGCAGGCCAGCCCAGGTGACCCGGTCGATGCGCGGATCGGCCTCAAGCCAGGTCGCGACCCTTTCGGCATTCGAGACATGCCGTGCCATACGCAGGCTCAGCGTCTCGACTCCCATCAAGGTATAATGCGCGGCTTGCGGGTTCATCGTCATGCCGAGATCACGCAGCCCCACCGCGATCGAATGGAACGTGAAGGCCATCGGCCCCAGCGCCTCGTGGAAGTTCAGCCCGTGATAGGCGGGCTCGGGGGCTGCGAGCGAGGGGAACTTGCCCGAGGCGGACCAGTCGAACGTCCCGCTGTCGATCACCGCGCCGCCGGTGACAGTGCCATTGCCGGTCAGGTACTTGGTCGTCGAATGCACCACCAGCGTCGCGCCCTGCGCAATCGGGTTGCACAAATAGGGGGTGGCCAGCGTGTTGTCGACGATCAGCGGCAGGCCGACCCGCCCGGCCAGTTGGGCGACCTCCGGCAGGTCGGTGATATAGCCGCCTGGGTTCGAAATCGACTCGCAGAAGATGGCGCGGGTGTTGTCGTCCACCGCCGCCTCGATGGCTTCCAGATCGTCGAAGTCAACGAAGCGCGCCGACCAGCCGAAGCGCTTGATCGTCTGGCTGAACTGCGTGACCGAGCCGCCATAGAGCCGGGTCGAGACCACGACGTTGCAGCCCGGCCCCATCAGCGGGAACAGCGCCATGATCTGCGCCGCGTGCCCGGAGGAACAGCACACCGCCCCCGCCCCGCCCTCGAGCACGCAGAGCCGATCGGCGAGGGCCGAGACGGTCGGGTTGGTCAGGCGCGAATAGATGTATCCCACCTCTTCAAGACCGAAGAGCCGGGCAGCGTGATCGGCATCCCTGAAGACGTAAGAGGTCGTTTGGTAGATCGGCACCTGCCGCGCACCGGTCGCCGGATCGGGCGCCGCGCCGGCATGGATCTGCAGCGTGTCGAAGCGAAGCTTGGGTTGATCGGACATCTGGCGGCCTCCCGGGAAGAGTTCACCGCGAGGCTAGACGCAGCCCTACCCTACGGCAAGCATGCGGTTGCCATGCCCTACCAGAGCGTCTGGCCGGTATCCGGCCTTGAGATCTAGCCGCTCTCGGCCAGTCGCAGCCGCTCCACGTCGCGCGCCATGTCATCGGCCAGAGCAGCGAGCGCGGCCGGGTCGCCGCCGCGATGTGCCTCGATCCGAAGCGCGGTCATGTCGGCCTGATATTTGCGGGCCAGCCGCACCGGGTCCGCCCCTTCGGGAAGTTCGCCCGCATCCCGCGCCGCCTCGAAGATAGCCGTGATCTCGGCGGTCATCTCGTCGAGGTAGCCGCGCGCGCGGAGGCCGATCGCCCCGTCCTGCTCGGTCACGTCGAGCAGCGTCTTGACCAGCATGCAGGCGCGATGGCCGGACTCCTCGGCCTGCTGCCGTCCGAAGCTGCGCAGATGGCCGGCCAGCGCCGCGAGCGGCGAGCCACCCTGCGCCGCGAGGGCGCGAAGACCGTCGCGATTGCGGTGAAAATACCGCTCCAGTGCGGAGAGATAGAGCCCCTCCTTGCTCTTGAAGGCCGCGTAGATGCTGCCGGGCTTCATCGCCAAGGCGGCTTCGAGATCCTTCAGCGACGTCGCGTGATAGCCCTTCTGCCAGAAGAGATTCAGCGCCGCGTCCAGCGCGGTTTCGCGATCATAGGGTTGGGCTCGTGTCATGGTCCCGAAGATAGGTCTTCGGGCGCGGTTTGTCCCGCCTTGTCGCGGGAGAGCCGGCATCACCCTTGAGTGATCGCTCAAATCTGGTATTGAGCGATCACTCAAACCAGTTATGTTGCCGCTTATCCCGGGTCGCACGGACCCGTCAGGACAAGGACACCGACATGACCGAATTCACCTTCCACGACGAAACCACCGCCCCCGAAGAGAGCCGGCCGCTGCTGGAGAAATCCAAGGCGGCCTTCGGCCGCCTGCCCGGTCTGCACAAGGTGATGGCCGAGGCGCCCGGCCTGCTCGAAGGCTACCAGAAGCTCCACGAGCTGTTCGTGAACTCCAGCTTCGACAAGGACGAGCTGACCGTCGTCTGGCAGACCGTGAACGTCGAGAACACCTGCCATTACTGCGTGCCCGCCCATACCGGCATCGCCAAGAGCATGGGCGTCGACGACGCGATCACGGATGCGCTGCGCGACGGCACGCCGCTGCCGAACGCCCGGCTCGAGGCGCTGCGCGACTTCACCCTGAAGCTGGTGCGTCAGCACGGCAACGTCGCCGAGGCCGACGTGCAGGCCTTCCTCGATGCCGGCTTTACCAAGCGCAACATCCTCGAGGTGATCCTGGGCTACAGTCAAAAGGTCATGTCGAACTACACCAACCACCTCGCCGAGACGCCGGTCGACCAGCCGTTCCAGAAATTCGCCTGGAGCCCGGCCGACAAGGCGGCCTGAGCCATCCGAACTGATCGCAATGCCCTAGAGGGTGCCCATCGGTAGCATAGCTGCCCCCCGGCTCCGCCCGGGGGGCGGCAGGCGATCAGCGCAGCTGCTCGATCGCCCGGCGCAACTCCCGCCCCATGTCGATCCGTGCGGCCTCGGCGTGATCGACCCGGATACGCGCTGTCTTCTCGCGCCCAGCCAGGAAGAACCCGCCGCGATTATCGACCGTCAGCAGCACCTCGACGCCGCCCGCGACCGGCACGAAGGAAATCTCGACCTCCTCGATCCCGAAATCGCCAAAGCCGGTGGGTCGGAAATCGAAGTCCTGCACGAAGGGCGGCACGCGGCGGCGATCATACTCGACCTCGGTCTCCACCAGCCGGAACCCGGCCTCCTGCACCCCTTGCAGCACCGCCGTCATTGTCGGGCTGGGCAGGATGTTGACGAGATCCTCGTCCTTGGGGTCGACCGCACCGGGCACGTCGAGCCGGGTCCGCAGGAAGCTCCGGGTCGAGCCGATGCTGATCGGCGCCGAATCCGGAACGTGCATCTCTATCGGAAAGCTCAGCTCCTCTCCGGCCTCCACATCGCCGATCTCCACCCTGCCTGCGGCAAGGATGATGTCGCTGTGGATCTTGCGGTCTCCGGGCCCCTCGACGAGGCAGCGGGTCGCAAGCTCCAGATCGACACTGCGGATCTCCTGCCGCGCGGTACCACCCTTGATGCGGATTTCCGCCCTGAGCACGCGGCCCACTTCGACATCGGTGCTTTCCAGCACCGCATCCACCGTCGCACCGCCAATACCGAGGCTCGAAAGAACCTTGCCGAACATATCGTTTCTCCGTCGTCCGCCGGGCGATCGGGGCCCGGCCATCCACTCCGAACTGGGAATAACGGCGCCGAAGGACAAGCGGTCCGACCTTGGCAATCCGAAGGGAGACGCCGCCTGAATTCGCTAGCGATAGCCCGCAGCCGGAACGCTCAGGCGCTTTCTTCCAGCCAATCCTCCAGCGCGTCCAGCGTCGCCTCCGACAGCCCGGGCGCACCCTTCGCCGCCGCCAGCAGCGGACACGGCTCATGCGCGCGCGCGACCGCGGCCTTCACCGAGAAACCATTGGCGCGGTCGAGATCGTCCAGCTCGTCCCACGTCACCGGCACGGCCACCGGCGCGCCGGGTCGCGCGCGCAGCGAATAGGGCGAAATCGCCGTTGCAGCCGTATCGTTGCGCAACCAGTCGATGAAGATGCGGCCCTTGCGACGGGTTTTGGACATGGTGGCGGTGTAGCGATCCGGGGCCCGGCGTTCGAACCCCTGCGCCACGGCTTGCGCAAAACCGCGCAGCGTCTCCCAGCCGGCGACGCGGCGCAGCGGAACGACGACATGGACGCCCTTGCCCCCCGTCACCATCGGCGCGCAGGCGAGGCCGAGCTTCTGCACCAGATTGCCGACCTCGCGGGCCGCGCGCCTGACCTCGTCGAAGCCCAGCCCCTCGTCGGGATCGAGATCGAAGACCAGCCGATCGGGCCGGTCGAGCCGATCGTTGCGCGCGCCGTGGATGTGGAACTCAAGCGTGCCCATCTGCACCGCGCCCAAGAGCGCCTGCGCGTTCGGCAAGGTGATGTAATCGGCCTCCTTGCCGCTGGCTTCGGTCAGGCGGACCGAGCCGATGGCGTCCGGGAACCCCTTGCCAGCGTGGCGCTGAAAAAAGCGCTGCCCGTCCAGCCCGGAGGGCATCCGCACCAGCGCGACGGGACGATCTGCGGCATGTTCGAGCATCCGGTCCGCCACGGCGTCGTAGTAGCGCGCGACGCCGCCTTTCGTCAGGGCGGGGCCGGGATAGACGACGCGGTCGGCGCTGGAGATGTCGATGCCCCTCAAAGACAGCTCATCCGATGCCGCGTCGCCGCGTTCGACCGCCATCTCCTGCGCGGCGGTGACCTCATCCGGGGACTTGTCCTCGCGCAGGCCCTGGAAGACGCCGTGCCGGACCCGGCCTTCGCCCGTCAGCTCGGCATAGCGGATCTGGGCTACCAGCGCTGGCGTGATCCAACGCGCGCCGCGCGCCTGATCCTTGGGCACCTCGTCGAACGGCGAGGTCTTACGCGCGAGCGGCTTCATTCGGGCGGCGAGGTCCCGCATCGTCTCGGCGCCGAAGCCGGTGCCGACTCGGCCGCGATAGACCAGGCGGCCGCTCTCGAAGCTGCCCAGCAGCAGCGAAGCGAAGGGGCGTCCCGGCTTGTCGGAGGGCGACCAACCGCCGATCACGAACTCGGCGCTCTTGACGCATTTGACCTTGATCCAGTCAGCGCTGCGCCCCGAGCGGTACGGCGCATCGGCCCGCTTGCAGATGATGCCCTCGGCCCCCGCGCCGCACAGATGCGTCAGCACCTCCTCGGCACTGCCCATGATATAGGGCGAAAGCCGGATCGCGCCGTCGCCGGGCAATTCACCCAAGAGCGCGTCGAGCGCCTCGCGTCGCTGCTCCAAGGGCTGCGCCTGCAGATCCTCGCCATCAAGATGCAGAAGATCGAAGGCATAGAAGGACAGCGCTCCGCCTTCGCCAAGCGCCTTTTGCAGCGTGGAGAAATCGCCATTGCCGTCACCAGCCGTCACCTCGCCGTCGATCAAGGCGGTGTCGCAGGGAATGGCCCGCGCCGGACCGATCAGAGGTGCGAAGCGGTCGGACCAGTCGTGACCGTTGCGGCTGAAGGCGCGCGGCCCGTCGGCGCCGAGCGACAGGAGGCAGCGATAACCGTCGAACTTAGGCTCCTGCCACCAGTCGTCGCCTTCGGGCGCCTCCTCGCGCAGCGTCGCGAGCTGTGGCGCGACGAAGCCGGGCGCCGCCCCCTTTCTTTCCGGCGAGGCGCCGCCATCCTCATGCGGCGCGCTCCGGCCGTCATCTTCGGGCCGCATGGCCGCCTTTGCCCCTGCCGCGATCGCGTCTAGGTCGCGCCCGCTCTCGATGGAGGTGAGATGGCGCGTTGTCAGACCCTCGGGATCGTCGCCCGCCTGATCGTCGCGCTCCTTGATCAAAAGCCAGTTCTCGCGCCCCCGGTCCCGGGCCCGGCCCTTCATGCGCACCAGCGTCCAGCCGCCATGCATCCGCTCTCCTGAGAGCCGGAACTTGAGCTTGCCCGCCGCCAGCGCCGCGCCCGGATCCTCGTCCAGCGGCTCCCAGCTGCCGCGGTCCCACAGCATCACCGTACCTGCGCCGTAATTGCCCTTCGGGATCACCCCTTCGAAACCGGCATAGTCCAGCGGGTGATCCTCGGTCCTGACCGCGAGACGCTTTTCGCGCGGATCGTCGGCAGGCCCGCGCGTCACGGCCCACGACCAGAGCGCGCCCTCATGCTCGAGCCGGAAGTCGTAATGCAGGCGCGTGGCATCGTGCTTCTGCACGACGAAGCTGCGTCCGTTGCCGCTGCTCTCGCCCGCCTGCGGCTCCGGCGTGGCGTCGAAGTCGCGCTTGTCGCGGTAGCGGTCGAGCCGACTCATGAGGCCTTCTTGCGGGAGGAGGACGATTTCCGCCCGCCCTTCTTGTCCTTCTCGAGGCTCTTCTTGAGCGCCGCCATGAGATCGACCACGTTGCCCTTGTCGTCGGTCTCGACCTCGGGCGCGTCCTCGCCGGGCCGGGCACGCGGCGCTTTCTTGGACCGGGATTTGCGCGCCACCAGCTCCTTCAGCGCCTGCGCGTAGTGGTCCTCATAGGCCGAAGCATCGAAAGGCGCGGTCTTGGCCTCGATGAGCTGCGTCGCGACCTCCAACAGCTCCTTGTCGGCGGGATCGTCCTCGATCTGGCTGAATAGCGGCTCCGCCTTGCGGATCTCGTCCTCATAACGCAGCGTCTCGAGCAGCAACCCGTCGCCACAAGGGCGGATCGCGCAGAGATATTCGCGCCCCCGCATCGCCAACTGACCGAGGCCCACCTTGCCGCTCTGACGCAACGCGTCGCGCACCACGCGGTAGGCGTCCTGCGCCAGTTCGTCGGCGGGCACCACGTAATAGGGGGCGTCGTAGTAGAGCGGAGCGATCTCCGCCGCCTCGACGAACTGCACCATCTCGAGCGTCTTGCGCGTTTCGAGCCGGATCTCCTCGATCTCCTCCGGCTCGATCAGGACGTATTCGTTCTTGGCGGTCTGGAACCCCTTCACGATCTCGGCGGTATCGATCGGTCCGAGCCCCGCCACCACCTTCTGGTAGCTCACCGGCTTGCCCGAGGGCTTGTGGATCTGTCGGAAACTGGTTTTCGATCCGCTCTCGCGGGCCGAATGCAACTCGATGGGAATGGCCACCAGCGACAGGCGCAGCTGGCCCTTCCAGACGGGGCGCGAGGCCATGGCATCCTCCCGTTGAACGGTGCGTCACACCGCCAGAACCCGGCCCCCGGCATTGCGGTTCCGCGACGGCAGGAACACCCCCGGCATCCAGGGCTGGAGCGAGGCGCGCCGGCCTCCCGAGGCGCTCCCGCGTCGTCGTTACGAGAGCATCTCCTGCCGCGCGCGCGCCGCGGCGGCGCCCGGCTGGCCGCCCCAGGGCGCGATCAGCCGTAGAAGACCGGGGTCAGCAGAAGGGTGAAGACCGAGGCAAAGCCCAGACCACCGACCACGACCCAGCCCACCGCGATGCGCGCCTCGGCGCCCGCACCGGAGGACAGCACCAGCGGCAGCCCGCCCAGCACGGTCGAGGCCATGGTCATCAACACCGGCTGAAGCCGCAATTCGGCCGCATGGCGGATCGCCCGGTCGATGTCATGCCCGGCCTCGCGCATCTGGTTGGCGAACTCGACGATCAGGATGCCGTGCTTGGCCATGATCCCGATCAGCATCACGAGGCCGATCTGGCTGTAGTAGTTGAGCGAGCCGCCGGTAAGCGCGATCGCCATCACAGCGGCGCAAAGCCCGAACGGCACGGTCAGCATGATCACCATCGCCGATGCTGTCGGGGAGCTGGCTCTCCTGCTGTGCGACGATCTCGCGGGCGGATGTCGCGGCGGCATCGATATCGATGCCCGAGGCCAGCTCCACGTTGGTCCGCGACGAGCTGAAGCCGGAGCTGGACGAGATCGTGTTGATCCCGTCCAGCGCACTCAGCGCCTCCTCGAACGCCGAGGTCACCTCGGTGTCGACGGTTTGCGGGTCGGCCCCGTCATAGGAGGCGCGGATCGAGATTACGGGCTGATCGACATCGGGCATCTCGCGCACCTCGACATCCATGAAGGCCGCGATCTTCCGCGTCGTGGAGTCGATCTCGGTATCGACGGCGCTGATCACCGCCTCGTAGACCGTGCCGGGGCGGGTCGGCAGCGACATCGCCACCTCAAACCCGGGCGCGAGGCTGCCAAATGCCCGGTCCGGCAGACTGAAGGAGGCCCTCATCTCGTCGAGATCGCTGATCGTGACGATGTCGGTGCCGACCGAGATCGCGGTGCCGCGTTCGATTTCCGATATCCCCAGATGCCCGCCGATCGGCGCCACGATCACCGCTCCGACAGGTCGTGCCCCGCGCCTTCCATCGCCGCGGCCGCGATCTCGACGGCCGTACGCGCCTCCGCGATCAGCACGTCCGTCACGGCGACATTGCCGCCGTCGGGAAGCGCTTCGTAACGCGCAAGCGGGCTTTGCGCCTCGGCGAGCTCGGCCTTGGCGGTGCGCAGAGCGAGTTGCTGCACCCGGTCGTCGAGCCGCAGGAGCGGCGTGCCCGCTTCGACCTCGGCGCCGATTTCGATCAGGCCCTCGGTCACCTGCTCCGACACTTGCGACTGGACCTGCACGCGGTGCCCGGCCCGCACCGTGCCGATGGCCTGATAGATGTCCTCGTAAGGAATGAACTCGACCGGCTGCGTGGTAACGAGTGCCGCGCGCCCGCCACCACCTGCCCCGCCGGGGCCGCGCATCGGCATCGCGCTTTCCGCGGGCGCCTGCCCCGTACCGGCTTCCGGCCCGAAGTCGATCTACCAGGCCCCGCTCACCTGCAGGCCCGCCACGAGCAGAGATCCGAGCGTCTTCATCATGGGGCACCCTTTCCGGCGAGGGCCTGTCACATCAAGGGAGTCGCGCTCCGAGCGCCCCGAGCGACCGGACTTGTCGTGCTACTGCACGGATCCTTGCACCAGTGGGCGGCGTCTCCGAAATTATCGCAGGCTGTAACGGGCACCGGGCATGTGACACGGTGCGACGATTCCCCCTCGCTCCCCGCCGAGAGTTCGCTGGCGGAGCAGCGCTCCGGGCGGGGTTTTCGCCCTGTCTTCACCCCTTCGGGGCATTCCGGTTCCATGATAGCGGGCGGACCGGCCATGAAGGGGTGGCCGGCCGGAAGGATATCGTTTGACCGCGATCCTTGACGTGACCGCGATCGGGTCATGGACACCGCATTCGGTGCAGAATGTGGTCCTGGCCAAGCCTCAGCGCGCCATCCAGCCGCCATCGACGTTGATCACCGAGCCGGTCAGATAGGTCGCCGCCGGCGAGCAGAGAAAGGCCACGGTGCCGCCGATATCCTCGGGCGCGCCCCAGCGTCCGGCGGGGATGCGGTCGAGGATGGCGCGCGCGCGTTCGGGGTCATCGCGCAGCGCCTGCGTGTTCGCCGTCGCGATGTAGCCCGGCGCCACCGCGTTGACGGTGATCGCGTGTTTTGCCCATTCGTTGGCGAGGATCTTGGTCAAACCGGCCACCCCGTGCTTGGAGGCGGTATAGGACGGCACCCGGATCCCGCCCTGAAACGACAAGAGCGAGGCGATCGAGACCACCGCGCCCGAACGGCCCCGCGCGATCAGCTCGCGCCCGAAGGCCTGCGTGGTGAAGAACACCGCCTTCATGTTGATGTCGACGACATCGTCCCAGTCGGCCTCGGTGAAATCGACGCTGTCGGCGCGGCGAATGATGCCCGCATTATTGACGAGGATATCGAAGCCCGCCCCCTCGAACACATCCCGCGCCGCCATCGGATCGGCGAAATCGAGCCTCAGGCTCTCGGCCGAGCCGCCCGCCGCCGCGATCTCCGCCACCGTCTCGTCGCAGTTGCGTCGTCCGGCGCAGACCACATGCGCGCCCTGCCCCGCGAGCGCCGTCGCGATGGCACGGCCGATCCCGGCATTGGCGCCGGTGACGAGGGCCTTGCGGCCATCGAGCGAAAACAGACCCGCCATCAGCGCATCTCCCCCGGCTTAACGAAATCCATGTCGGTGAAGTCGATATTGTCGCCCGCCATTGCCCAGATGAAGCTGTATCTGCCGATACCGGCGCCGGAATGGATCGACCAAGGCGGCGAGATCGCGCCTTCCTCGTTCGCGACGAACAGGTGTCGCGTTTCCTGCGGCTCGCCCATCAGATGCAGCACGCGGGCTTCCTCCTCCATGCCCCAATAGAGATAGGCCTCCATGCGGCGGTCATGGACATGGCTCGGCATGGTGTTCCAGACCGAGCCCTCCGCGAGGCTGGTATAGCCGAGGACCAGCTGACAGCTCTCCATCACCTGCGGGTGGATGAACTGCTTGATGACGCGCTGGTTGGAACTCGCGGGCTCGCCCAGTCGCACCTCCTTGCAATCGGCCGGCGTGATCAGGCGCGAGGGAAAGGCGGCATGGGCCGGAGCCGAGGTGATGTAGAAGCGGCCCTCGCCCTCGAAGCTGACCGCGCCGCTGCCCTTGCCGAGATAGAGCACGTCGCCGCGCGCCATCTCGTAGCATTCACCGTCGCAGCGCACCGAGCCGGTGTCGCCGATATTGACGATGCCCATCTCGCGCCGGTCCAGAAACCGCTCGGTGCCGGTCTCGGCCACTGTCTCGAGGGTCAGGCTACCCCCGGCGGGCACCGCGCCACCCATTACGAAGCGGTCGTAATGGGTATAGATCAGGCGGATCTCGCCGTCGCGGAACATGTCCCGGGCCAGGAAATGGGCGCGCAGTTCGGCGGTATCCATCACCTTCGCCTGCGCCGGGTGCACGGCGTGGCGGGTCTCTACGCTCAACATGGGGTCTCCTTCACTCGGTATCGTCGGGGGTCGCGGACATGCGCTCAGCCGAGGCGGTAGGCCTGCCGGGCGAGATCGCCGGCCAGCAGCGGCGCGATCTCGAAGGCCTCGTCCTCGTCGAGGCGATGCGTCACCACCAGCTCGGCCAGAAAGCCGCTATCGACCCGCCGCGCCACGTCGTGCCGCGCCGGGATCGAACACAGCGCACGGGTGTCGTCGTTGAAGCCGGCGGTGTTGTAGAACCCGGCGGTCTCGGTGACCGCCTCGCGGTAGCGGCGCATTCCCTCGTAGCTGTCGTGGAACCACCAGGGCGGGCCGAGCCGCAGGCAGGGCCAGACCCCCGCCAGCGGCGCCAGTTCGCGCGCATAGGTGGTCTCGTCTAGGGTGAATAGGATCAGGCTTAGACGCGGATCGAGACCGACCGCGTTCAAGAGCGGCCGCAGCGCCTCGGTGAAGCTCGACGGCAGCGGGATGTCGAAGCCTCGGTCGGGGCCATAGGCGGCGCGGACCGCGTCGGAATGGCCGCGCGAGGAGCCGGCATGCAGCTGCATAACCAACCCATCCTCGAGCGACATCCGCGCCATCTCGGTCAGCATCTGCGCCCGGAACAGCTCGGCATTGGCCGCGCTCGCCCCACCCCGGCGCACCCGGTCGAAGAGGGCGCGAGCCTCGGCCTCGGGCAGGTCGGCGGTACGCGGCGTCGGGTGGCCGTGATCGCTTGCCGTGGTGCCCATCGAAATGAAGAAGGCCCGCCGCGCGCGATGAGCCGCCAGATAGCCCTCCCAGCTGCCGGTGTCGCAGCCAGTCACTTCGCCCAGCCGGTCGAGCGCCGCCGCGAAGCCCGGCGCCTCGGGGTCGACCACCGCGTCGGGGCGGTAGGTCGGCACCACCCGGCCGGACCAGTCCGAACCGCGCAGCGTCGCGTGCTGCGCGAGATCGTCGAGCGCCCCGTCGGTGGTCGCGATCACCTCGATATTGAAGCGGTCGTATAGTTCGCGCGGGCGGAATTCCGGCCGCGCGAGCCGCTCGGCGATGGCGTCATAGGCGCGATCCGCCGTGGCCTCGGACAGCCGCTCGGTGACGCCGAACAGGCTTTCCAGCGCGTGCTCGATCCACAGCCGCGAGGGCGTGCCCCGGAACAGGTGGAAGTTGCGCGCGAAGAGCCGCCAGATCGCGCGCGGGTCGGTCTCGGCCCCCGCGCCGATGCCCATCGCTTCGAAGGGCACGCCCTGGCTGGTGAGCATTCGGGTCACGTAATGATCAGGCGTCACGAAAAGCTGCGCGGGATCGGAAAAGCGCGGGTTCTCGCCCCACCAGCGTGGATCGGTATGGCCATGCGGCGAGACGATCGGCAGGTCGGCGACCGCGTGGTACAGCTCGCGCGCCAGCTTGCGAGTCGCGGGATCGGGCGGCAGCAGCCGGTCGGGATGCAGGGTCATCGGATCACATCAGCCAGTTGGGAAGGAACATCACGAGGCCAGGGAACAGGATCATCAGCGTCACCAGCCCCAGCACCGCCGCCACCAGCGGCAGCATCTGGATCGAGTAGTCGCGGTAGCTGCAGCGCAGGATGCCGCAAACGGTGAACATCGACACGCCCACCGGCGGGGTCATGCCGCCGAAGGTCACCAGCGTCATCATCACCAGCCCGAAATGCACCGGGTCGATGCCCGCCGCCGTTACCACCGGCACGAGGATCGGCGTCAGCAGCATCACCAGCACCGTGGCCTCGACCAGCATGCCCAGCACCATCAGGAAGCCCGCGATCACGAAGAGCAGCACGGTTGGATCCGACAGCGCCGTCAGCGCCACCTCGGCGATGCTCTGCGGCACCCGTTCGAAGGTGATGACGTAGCCGAAGGTGCCGGAGAACAGGATGATCAGCATGATCATCCCGATGTCACGCAGGCTCTGGACCATGGCGTCGAGGATCTTGGCGGCGTCGAGCTCGCGGTAGATCAGCGTGCCGATGATCAGCGCATAGGCCACCGCGAAGGCACCGGCCTCGGACGGGGTGAAAAAGCCGAAGCGGATGCCGATCAGCAACCAGACCGGGAACAGCACCGCCCAGAAGCTGCGCCACAACTCGTGGCCCACTTCGCGCAGCGTCGGCAGTCGTTCGGTCTCAGGCTTGTAGTCACGCTGCCGCGCCACGCCCCAAGTGGCGACCATCAGCACCACCAGCAACAGCATCCCCGGCACGATGCCGGCGATGAACAGCCGGCCGATCGAAACCTCGCCGAGATAGCCATAGAGGATTAGGCCGAGGCTCGGCGGCAGCGTCGCAGTGATCAGGCCGCCGATGGCGAGCAGCGCGGCGGTGAAACCGCGATCATAGCCCTTCTCGACCATCGGCTCGCCGAGGATGCGGGCCTGCATCGCCGCGTCGGCCACGGCCGAGCCAGAGACGCCGCCCATCAGCGCGCTGAGGATCAGCGTCGACTGCGCGAGACCGCCGCGCATCCAGCCCGCGATCACCGTGGCGAGCCCGACGAGGCGCGGCGTGATGCCCGAGCTGTTCATCAGGTTGCCGAGCAGGATGAACAGCGGCACCGCGAGGAGCGGGAAGGACTGGCTCGCCGCGACGATGCGCTGCACGGCGGTGCTGTCGGGCAGGAAGGTGCCGGGCAGCAGGAAATAGGCGGTGCCGGCGATGCCGATCGCGAAGGCGACCGGCATACCGATCACGATCAGCGTCAGCGCAAGGATCAGGATCAGGGCGGAAATCACAGCAGGTCCTCCGAGCTGTGCCCGGCGGCGAGGCCGGGCGCGTGACCGGGGGTCCGGTCGGTGCCGAGCGCACCCAGATCGGGCAGCACCGGCTCGAACGCCGCGTTCAGCCCGAGCGAGAGCACGCGTCGCATCAGCGTCAGCGCCAGCAGCACCGCCCCCACCGGCAGGGCCAGCGTGACCAGCCCATAGGACAGCCCCGAGCCGCCGAGCTCGCGCTGCCAGTTTCCGATCGCGAGGTCCCATCCGAGATAGGCGAGAAAGCCGAGAAACGGCATGATCAGCACGAGGCTCACCAGCGACAGCAACCTCCGCCCGCCCGGCGGCAGCAGGTCCGGCAGCGCCGAGACGCGGATCGCCTCGCCGCGCTTCATGGCGAGATCAGCGCCCAGCATGCAGGTCCAGATCAGAAAGAGCTGTGCGAATTGCGGCGCCGAGGTCACCGGCGCGCCGATGCTGCGACCGATCCCGGCGGTCAGCACGGCCGCCACCGTGCCGATAAGCGCGATCAGCGCCAGCGCCTGCTCGATCCCGTCATAGAGTTTCCAGAAGATCATCCTCACCCTCCCCGGCGCGGCTGGTATTCGACCCCCGGCACCGTGGCGCCGGGGATCTTGGGCTTACTCCGCCGAGGGCAGATAGGGGGCCAGCGCCTCGCGCGCCTCGACCAGGCCGACCTTCTCGTAGACCACGTCGACGCGGTCGCGGAACGGCGCGATGTCGACCTCGTTGAACGCGACGCCCGCCGCCTCCATCTCGGTCTGCACCTCGGCCAGCTTGGCCACCGTCTCGCGCGTGGCCTCCTCGCCTGCGGCCTTAAGCTCCTCGGTGACGATCGCCTGCAGGTCCTCGGGCAGCGAGGCGAACCAGCTCTCGGAGGTGGCGAGCCCGGTGAAGAGCTGGATGTGGTTGGTAAAGGCGACGTTGTTCGACACCTCGTGCAGCTTGATGCCATAGGCCCCGGTGAGCTGCGCCTCCGCGCCGTCCACCGCGCCGAGCTGCAGCGCAGAATAGACCTCGGACCATGCCATGGGCGCGGGCGTCGCACCCATCGCCTCGACCGTCGCGACCCAGCCCGGTGCGTCGATGGTGCGCACCCGGACGCCGTTCAGATCCTCGGGCGTCTCGACCTTGTCTTGGGTGAACATCTGCCGGGTGCCCTGGAACCAGTTGTAGTTCAGGAGCCGGATGCCGGACTCCTCGGCCAGCTCTTCGACCCATTCCTCGTAGACCGGGCTCTCGGTGATCGCGGCATACTCGGTGTAGTCGTTGACCAGATAGGGCGCGGCGAGAATGCCCAGCTCGGGCAGGAACGGCGCGAGCCGGCCGGCATCGACCAGTGCCGCGATCGGCGCGCCGGCGCGGATCTGCTCGAGCACGTCATTGTCCTCGCCGAGCTGCGAGGAGGGGTAGATCGTCACCTCCATGCGGCCCTCGGAGCGTTCCTCGATCCGCTCCTCGGCGCCCTGCATCGCGATGACAAGCGGGTCCTGCAGCGTCTGCGAGGTCGACAGGTTCAACGAGTATTCCTGCGCCGTGGCAGCGCCCGTCGACAGGGCGGCGATGGTGGCAAGCACGGTGGTGATGCGGTGGTTCATGTAAGGTCCTCCTCCTTGTGAACATCTTGATCTCGCGGCGCGGCATCCTGTTTGAGCGACCACAGCCCGGCGCGGCCGCCCTCGGTCAGGAACAGCGCGAGATGGTAAAGCAGCCGGCTCAGCGCCTCAGGCCAGAGCACCCGGCCCTGTCTGTCGAGGCGGTTGACCCAGAACGGGTCAGACCCGTCCGCGACGTAGCGCGCGAAAATCAGCTCGAGCAGCGCCAGCGCCCGCGCGGCATGTTCCCGATCGCCGGTCTCGGCATGCAGGTCGGCATAGAGCTTGCCCGCCTCGGTCAGCGGCCAGAGCAGATGTTCGGGCTCGGTCACGGCGCCATCGGCCGAGACCGCGTCAAAGGGCGCCCCGGCGAGCGGCCCGTCCCGGCGCAGCCCGTGCGCCTCGACGAAGCGCTGCATCCGCGCGGCCGTCTCAGTCACCGCCGGATCGCCACCCATCGCCGCGAAGCGGCGCAGCAGCCAGGCCCATTCATACTGGTGCCCCGGCTCGCGGCGCCAGCCATCGGCCGTGTCGAACGGGGCGAGGTCGTGGCCGGTGAACTCGCGGATCGCGCCGGTGTCGGGATCGAGGAAATGTCGCAGCCCAACCTCGACCAGACCGGCCGCCCGGTCGCGCCAGACCGCCTCACCGGTCATCTCATGGGCCTGGAGCAGCGCCTCGATCATGTGCATATGCGGGTTCTGCGCCCGCAGTTCGCCGGGCCAGGGCCCGCGCGCCGCCATCGCGTCATCCTCCCACAGCGCGCCGGTCGCGGGATCGGTAAGGCGCGTCGAAATGAAGTCCCAGCAGGCCTCGACCCGCCCTTCAGGCACCGCCTCGGGTGCTGCGCGGCGCAAAGTTACTAATGCCAGCAACGCGAAGGACTGGTCATAGGTGCGGCGCAGAGCGTATTCGGGGGCGGCGCTCGGCGCGCCCGAGGCCAGCGCCGCGACGCGGTAACCGCCATCCTCGTCGCGCAGCGCCGTGTCGAGATAGCGATGGATCGCGATGGCGGCCTCGCGCATCCATGGCGCGCCGGTCGCGAGATGCAGATGCGCGAAGGTGAAGACGAGCCGCGCCTGGGTCAGCGTCGTGCGCTCGGGCGAGGCCAGGGGTTTGCCCGGCGCCTCGAGCCGTTCGGCCACCGCGCCGCTGTCGTCCTGCGCCAGTTCCAGCCACCCCGGCAGCGTATCGAAGAGAAAATCGCCGACGCGCCGCGCTGCGACCGGGTCGTGGCGACCGGCATAGATTGTCCGATCAGCGGTCATCGCGGCCTCCCTTGGGTGCATCCCGGTCCCAGATCCGGGTTTCGGGCAAGTCGATGATCGCCCCATGCGCCGCGATCACCCGCGCGGCCATGACGGTTCCGGCCCGCGCGGCCTCGACCGGCGAGGCACCGTTCAGCCGGGCCGCGAGATAGCCCCCGTTGAAGCTGTCGCCCGCGCCGGTGGCGTCGACCACTTTGACCGCTGGCGGCACCGGCATGACCGTCGTCTCGCCCTCCGAGAGGAGTGTCACCGGCCCGGCCCCGTCCTTGACCGCCACCTCGCCCGCCCCGGCGGCAGCATAGCGTCGGGCGCAGGCGGCGGGATCGGCGTCGCCGAACCAACGCGCCTCGTCATCGAAGCTCGGCAGCGCGATGTCCGAGATCGCCGCCGCTGCGGTGATCGCGTCGCGCATTCCGGCCTCGTCGGACCAAAGGGCGGGGCGGATATTGGGGTCGAAGGCGATGCGGGCCCCGCCCTCTCGCGCGGCGCGCAGGGCATCGAGCAGCCGCGCCCGGCCCTCGGCCGGCAGGATCGCCAACGTTATCCCCGACAGGTAGATCATCCGCGCGTCCCGCATCGCGGTCCGCAGCACCGCTTCGTCATCGGCAAGGGCACGCGCCGCCGAGGTATCACGCCAGTAGGTGAAGGCGCGGTCCCCGTCCCGTTGCTCGATCATGTAGAGACCGGGACGCCGGTCGGGTATCCGCCGGATCGCTCCCGTGGCGATGCCCGCCTTGTCGAGGAATGCCACGATCCGGTCCGAGAAGCCGTCGGTCCCGAGCGCGGTGAAATAGCCCACCGGCCCCTCGGCCGGGTCCAGCCCGGCGCGCGCGTACCACAGCGTGTTGAGCGTGTCCCCGGCAAAGCCCATGCGCCAGCAGCCATCCTGCCCGCCCGACATCTCGATCATGCATTCGCCGATCGCGAGAAGCTGCATCACGCCGCCTCACCCGCGATGGCGGTGGCCATGCCCCGCTCGATCATGTCGTGCAGGATCTCCGCCGACTGCGCCTCGAACGCACCGTCGAGGAGCTCGGCAGGTGTCAGCCCCGGCAGCCGCAGCAGCCCGGCGAGCAGCGCCCTCGCACCATCGCCCGCCGCCTCGACGACCGCCGCGATCTCGACCTCGCGCGGGTCGCGCAGCGCGTAGCGTTCCCCACTCTCGTCCCGGCCCATGCAGTAGCGCGCCCAGGCCGCGGTGGCGAAGGCGAAAGGGCGCAGATCCTGCCCCACAAGCTGCGCGTCGCAGGCCGGGCCGAAGATGCGCTGCGGCAGCTTCTGGCTGCCATCCATCGCGATCTGGTAGGTCTCGTGCGCGATCGCCGGATTGGCGAAACGCGCGGCAAGCTCATCGCCATAGGCCGCGAGATCGATGCCGGGCAGCGGGTCCAGCGTCGCGGCCGCCGCCGCGATCTGCCGCCGCGCCAAGGCCGCGAGGGCCGGGTCGGCCATCGCCTCGCGCACCAGCGCATGGCCCGAGATGAACCCGGCATAGGCGATGAGCGAATGCGCCCCGTTCAGCATCCTGAGCTTCATCCGCTCGTAGAGCGCTACGTCGTCGACGAAGATCGCGCCGCCCGCCGCCCAGTCGGGGCGACCCTGCGGGAAGCGATCCTCGATCACCCATTGGCAGAAGGGCTCGGTCTCGATCGCCGCGGCATCCTCGAAACCGGTCAGGCGGGCCGCGAGCGCGAGCGTCGCCTCGGTCGCCGCCGGGGTGATCCGGTCGACCATCGAGGACGGGAAGGCCACTTTGGCGGCGATCCAGTCGGCGAGTTCGGGATCAACCCGACGGGCAAAGCCCACCACGCCCCCGCGCAACAGCGCACCGTTCTCCGGCAAGTTGTCGCAGCACAGCACGGTGAAGGGCGCATGTCCCGCCGCACGCCGTCGGCGCAGCCCCTCGACCAGTAGCCCCAGCACGCCGCGCGGCGCGGCCGGTCTTTCGAAATCGGCCGCGACATCCGGATGTGCCGGGTCGGCGTCAGGACCGCTCCGGTCGATGCCATAGGCCTTTTCGGTGACGGTTAGCGTGACGATGCGGATCGCCGGATCGGACATCGGCCCGAGCACCGCCTCGGGCGTGCCGCGCGCCGCGACCACCCGGTCGATCGCACCGATCACCCGCGCCCGGTCGCCCTGCGCGCCGCGCTCGATCAGCGTGTAAAGCCCGTCCTGCGATGCCAGCGTCTTGGCCAAGTCGGCCGAGCGCAGGCTGACCCCCGCGATGCGCCAATCGCCGCCAGAGGCCGCCAGCGCGGCGTCGGTGATCGCGGCCTGATGCGCGCGATGGAAGGCGCCCGCCCCGAGATGAAGAATACCCACACCATGCGCCGCCGGGTCGTAGCCGCGGGCCGCGCCCACGGGCAGCTGTGCCAGCGCGCTGCGCGAAAGCCGGGTCATGGCCGCAGCCCATGCTCGGCATGGCCGAGCGCGGTCATGATGCCGCGCAGCTCGGCCAGCCCCTTGAGCCGGCCGATCGCCGGGTAGCCGGGCTGGGCCCTGCGCTTCAGGTCGTCGAGGATGTCCTGCCCGTGATCGGGGCGGAACGGGATCGAGACATCGGCGCGGCCCTCTTCCCGACGTCGTGCCTCCTCGCGTAGAACGGCGGCGATAAAATCCACCATGTCGGTGTCGCCGCCCAGATGCTCGGCCTCGTGGAACGAGCAGGGCGTGCCGTCGCCTTCGCGCGCGACGTTGCGCATGTGCAGGAAATGCACCCGATCCCCCAGCCGCGCCATCATGCCGGGAATGTCGTTGTCGGCCCGCGCACCAAGCGAGCCCGAGCACAGCGTGATGCCGTTCGCGCGCAGATCCACCGCCTCCATCACGGCGCAGTAATCGGCCTCGGTCGACATGACGCGCGGCAGGCCCAGTAAAGAGAATGGCGGATCGTCGGGGTGACAGCAGAGCCGAAGCCCCAGCCTTTCGGCCTCGGGCGCCACTTCCGCGAGGAAATCGATCAGGTGGCCGCGCAGCGTCTCGGCGCGCATGCCCGCATATTCGGCCAGATGCGCGCGCACGTCGTCGAGGGTGAAATGCTCGGCGGCCCCCGGCAGGCCGAAGACGACATTGGTGGCCAGACGGCGGCGCATGTCATCGTCCATCCGCGCGAAACGCTCGGCCGCGATCTCGGCCACGCCCTCTGGAAAGCTCTCGGCCGCGCCGGGGCGCTTCAGGATATGGATATCGAAGGCCGCGAAGTCGTGCAGGTCGAAACGCATTGCCGTGCCGCCATGCGCGACGCGGTAGGCAAGGTCGGTGCGGGTCCAGTCCAGAACCGGCATGAAGTTGTAGCAGATCACCTCGATGCCGGCGTTGGCGAGATCGGCCATGCTTTGCTTGTAGGCCGCGATATGGGCACGCCAATCGCCGGACTGCTTCTTGATGTCCTCGGAGACGGGCAGGCTCTCGACCACCTCCCAGGCAAGACCGGAAGCGGTGCCGTCAGCACGCGTGGCAATCTCGCGCTGCCGCTGCTCGATCTCTTCCAGAGGCCAGACCACGCCGGTGGGCATGTGATGCAACGCCGAGACCACGCCCTCGACCCCGGCCTGCATCATGTCGTCGATGCCAACCCCGTCCTTCGGCCCGAACCAGCGCCATGTCTGCCGCATAACGGATCTCCCTCCCAATCGCTGACGAGACTAGACCGCGATTCGAAAGTTTACAAGTATGGTAGTATGGATTAAGGTGGCGCCAGATCCATAGAGAGCGCCATGTCAGCCACGAACCCAGCATCCTTCGCCCTCGACGCCTCCGCCCCGGTTGGCCTCCAGCTCATCACCAGCCTCCGCGCGCGCATCGTCACCGGCGAACTGACCCCGGGCACCCGCCTGTCGGAACAGGACATTGCCACCGGCTATGGCCTCTCGCGCCAGCCGGTGCGTGAGGCGTTCATCCGGCTCGCCGGGGAAAAGCTGTTGGAAGTGCGGCCGCAGCGCGGCACCTATGTGCGCAAGATCGACGTCGCCGAGGTCGAGGTCTCGCGCTTCGTGCGCGAGGCGGTCGAGGCCGATATCGCCCGGCTGGCGGCGCGCAGCGCCGATGCGGCCGCGCTGGCCGAGCTGCGCCGTCAGATGGCGGATCAGGCCAAGGCCGCGCAGGACGGGGGACGCAGCTTCGTAGAGCTGGACGAGCTGTTCCACCGTACGCTGGCCGAGATGGCCGGTCGCGCCGGTGCCTGGACGCATCTGCAGCCGATCAAGATGCACATGGACCGGGTGCGGCACCTCACGGCCGTGGAGTTCCCCGTCGACCGGCTGGTCGGCCAGCATCAGGCCATCGTCGACGCGATCGCGGCAGGAGACGCAGATGCCGCCGAAGCGGCGGTCCGAACCCATCTGCGCGGCGTGCTCGACGACCTGCCGAAGGTCGCCGAAGCGCATCCGGATTTCTTCATCGCCGAGCCCGCACCGTAAGGCACGATAGACCGGCCGCGCGGCACCCTGCCCGATGCCCGGGACAGGGAGCGCGCAGCCCTCGTCGCCTTAGACGAGACCTTCTTTCGAGACGTGATCCTGCGTGCGGTCGAGGATGCGTCCCATTCGGGCGACGATCTCGTCGATGTCGCCTTCGGTCACGATCAGCGGCGGGCAGAGCGCCAGAGTGTCGCCAACATTGCGGATGATCATCCCTTCCTCATGGCCGATCTCGAAGGCGGCCAGACCGACCTTGCCGACCGGATCGAAGGCGCGCTTCGAGGTCTTGTCCGCCACCAGTTCGAGGCCCGCGATCAGCCCGGCGCCGCGCACCTCCCCCACCAGCGGATGATCGGCGTATTGCCGAAGCCCCTCTTGCAGCCGTGCCCCCATCCGGGTCGCGTTGCCCATCAGGTCGCGCTCCTCGATGATCTTCAGATTCTCGAGCCCCACCGCCGTCGCGACCGGATGGCCCGAGGCAGTGAAGCCGTGACCGAAGGTACCGATCCGGCCGGTGTTGTCGGCGATCGCGTCGTAGACCTTCTCCGAAAACACCACCGCCGCGAGCGGCATGTAGGAGGAGGTGAGCTGCTTCGAGAGCACCATGATGTCCGGGGTGAAGCCGTAATGCACCGCGCCGAAGCTCGACCCTAGCCGTCCAAATCCGTTGATCACCTCGTCGGCGATCAGCAGGATATCGTGCTTGCGGCACAGCGCCTCGATGCCTTTCCAGTAGCCCGCCGGCGGCGGCATCACGCCCCCCGCCGCCATCAGCGGCTCGCCGATGAAGCCGGCGATGGTTTCGGGCCCCTCCCGCAGGATCACCTCCTCGGCCTCGGCCAGAAGGCGCTGCGTGAACTCGGCCTCGCTCTCGCCCTCATGCCCGAAGCGGTAGTGATGCGGACAGGTCAGATGGTGGACCGGGATCGCCGGCAGATCGAAATCCATGTGATTGTAGGGCAACCCGGTGAGCGAGCCCGAGGCCACGGTGATCCCGTGATACCCCTTGATGCGGGCCAGAAACTTTTTCTTTTCAGGACGTCCCAACGCATTGTTCATGTACCACGCCATCTTGACGACGGTGTCATTGGCTTCCGAACCCGACGAGGTGAAGAACACCCGGTCAAGTCCTTGAGGAGTCATCTCGACCAGCTTCTCCGCCAGCCGGATCGACGGCTCATGCGCCTTGTGTGCGAAGCTGTGGTAGTAGGGCAGCGCCTGCATCTGCTTATGGGCGGCCTCGACGAGACGCGGCTCGTCGAAGCCCACGGCGACGGACCAGAGCCCGGCCAGCGCCTCGATGTACTCCTTGCCATGCTCGTCATAGACGTGGATGCCCTTGCCCCGCGAGATCACCAGCGGGCCCTTTTCCTCGTGCCGGCGGGCGTTGGTATAGGGGTGCAGGGAAGTGGCGATATCGGCCTGCGCCAGCGAATTCGACAGCTTGTTCATCACCGCGCTCCATCGGTTGCGAATGTTTCAGGCGCCTTGCCCATTGCGCCGCCCAGGAAGGCGGCGAGGTTGTCGGTCAGATCCGCCGAGAGGTAACCACCCTCCTGCACCATCACGCAAGGCAGGTCTGCGGCGGCGATCATCTCACCGGCGACCCGGAAACCGTCGGTCGTCACCGCGAGGCCCCGAAGCGGATCGTTTTCATGCGCGTCGAGGCCGAGCGAGAGCACCAGCGCCCCGGGGGCAAACGCGGCGATCCGCGCGAGGGCCTGCCGGATCGCGTCGTGCCAGACGTCGTCACCGCTGTCGCGCGGCAGGGCGAGGTTGAGATTGTAGCCTTCGCCAGCGCCTTGACCCGTCTCGTGCGCATGGCCGTTGAAGAAAGGGTAGTAATCCATTGGATCCGCATGGATCGAAACGGTGAGCACGTCGGCGCGGTCGGAGAAGATCGCCTGCGTGCCATTGCCGTGATGCACATCGATGTCGAGGATCGCCACCCGTTCGTGGTGCCGACGCAGATGTGCCGCGGCGATGGCGGCGTTGTTCAGCAGGCAATGCCCCGAGGCGCTGTCTGCGTCCGAATGATGCCCCGGCGGGCGGCAGAGCGCATAGGCCATAGGATCGCCGTCCAACACCGCCCGCGCGGCGGCGACGGCGCAATCGGCGGCGCGACGGGTGGCGGTCCAACTGTACTCGCCGATTGGCGCCGAAGGATCGGCGAGATGCCAGCCCGCCCTGCCGAGGATATGCCGCGGATAGGTCGAGCGGGCTTTCTGCGGATGCGTGTTCGGCACCACCTCGGCCCCGGCATTCGGCAACTTCTGCCACTCGGTCCATGCGGTCTCTAGAAAGGCCACGAATTCGGGCGTGTGCACCGCCAGAAGATTGGCGTCGTCGCAGCGCGGCGGCGCCTCGGGGACAAGCCCCAGCCGATCGAGCCCGGCAAGCAGAAGCCGACCGCGCTCGGCCCGCTCGGCATTGCGCGTGACGCGGCCGTTGGTGATGCGGAAATCCGGGTCGTGAGCCATGGATTCGGGGGCGTGGAAGCACCTCATGCGGAGCCGTCCTCCTTAAGCTTGCGAAAGATGTCGGTCACGACGCGCCGTGCCGTGCCGATGTGATATTCGAGCGCCGCGCGGGCGCCCTGTGCATCCCGTGCGGCGATGGCGTCGAAGACCGGCTCATGGGTCTCGGCCATGCGCATCGGATCGTCGTAGAGCCGCCCAATCAGCATCAGGCTGAGCTGGGTTTCGTCGGCGATCTGGTCGAACACGGTGACGAAGCGCTCATTGCCGCTATGCAGGCAGATCAGCCGGTGGAACGCCATGTCGGCCTCGATCTGGCTCAGCGGATCGTCAGCTTCGGCCAGATCCCGCATCTCGTCGATCCGCTCGCGCAACCCGATGAGCGCTTGGGCCGGATCGCCCGCGACCAGCCGCTCCACCGCCGCGCATTCGATGCAGATCCGAAGCTCGTAGAGGCTGTCGATCGCCTCGACCGTGACCTCGCGTACGAAGAAGCCACGATTGGGCTGCGACACGACGAGGCCACGATTCTCCAGAAGCCGCGCCGCTTCGCGCACCGGCGCACGGCTCAGACCCAGTTCGCGGGCGATGCCGGATTCGGTCAGCCGGTCGCCTGGTTTCAGGCGCCCCTGCAGAATTGCGTCGGTGATCAGCCGGACCACGTGCTGCACCAGCCCGGCGCGGTCGAGGCGGGCAAAGATCGGATCAGGGGCGGGGTCCATGCTCATGAACCGAAGCTAGACCCGGTTCTGTCGATTGTCGACAATCTTCTTGACTGAACGGCAAACGCCCGACAGGCTCGACCCCGACGGATCGTTGCAGAGGGGACGAAGCATGGCCGACGGACTGGGAGGCAGCACCATCGAAGACGTCGGCGCGCTCAGGCGCGACCTCGCCGCCGCCTATCGGCTGATCGCGCTCGAAGGCATGGATGACGGGATCTACACCCATATCTCGGCGCGGCTCCCCGACGGACCGGACGGCGAGAAGCGGTTCCTGCTCAACCCCTTCGGCCTGCGTTTCGACGAGGTGACGGCGTCGAGCCTCGTCACCGTCGACGAGAGCGGCGCCGTGATCGACGACCCTTACGGCGCGGGCGTCAACGCGGCGGGCTTCACCATCCATTCGGCGGTGCACATGGCGCGCCACGACGCGGTCTGCGTGCTGCACACCCACACGGTGGCGGGCGTCGCGGTCTCATCGGTCGAGGAGGGCCTGCTGTCGCTGAACCAGTGGTCGGCGCAGTTCCACGGGCAGGTCGCCTATCATGATTACGAGGGCATCGCGCTCGACCTCGCGGAACGCGAACGGCTGATCGCCGATCTCGGCCCGAAGAACGTGATGGTGCTGCGCAACCACGGCATGCTCACCTGCGGCCGCTCGGTGGCTGAGGCGGTGAAGCTGACGCTGAACCTCGAACGTTCCTGCAAGGCGCAGATCGCGGCGCTCGGCATGGGGCTGAGGCCGCGTCCGCTCTCCGACGAGATCGCCGCGCACACGGCGCGCCAGTACCAGCGCGGCTACGACCGCTACGAGATCGACGGCAAGCCCGATCCGGAATGGGCCGCCGAGCTGCGCCGTCTCGAACGGACGGCGCCGGGCTTCGACGCCTGAACGGGCGCAAGAGAATAAAAAGAAGGTCACTCAAAGCAGGACCACACCAACAGACCGACAGGGAAGACAGATGAAGCATTTGCTGACGACGAGTTTCCTCGTGGCCGCGGCCACCGGCGCCTTCGCGCAGGAGCAGGGCGGACGCCTCGACATCGTGGTGCAGCCCGAGCCGCCGAGCCTGATGCTCGGCCTCGTGCAGAACGGCCCCACGCAGATGGTCGCGGGCCATATCTACGAGAGCCTGCTGCGCTACGACACCGACCTCCAGCCGCAGCCATCGCTCGCCAAGAGCTGGGAGATCTCCGAGGACGGCCTCACCTACACCTTCCACCTGCACGAGGGCGTCACCTGGCATGACGGCGAGCCCTTCTCGGCCGAGGACGTGGTCTTCTCCGCCGACGAGTTCCTGCGCGAAACCCATTCGCGGCTGCGCGTCAGCCTGAACTACGTCGAGAGCATCACCGCTCCCGACGCCAATACGGTGGTGTTCCAGCTCTCCGAGCCCTTCGGCCCATTCATCAACAGCTTCGAGGCCGGCACCATGCCGATCGTGCCGAAGCACATCTATGCGGGCACCGACTACGCCAACAACGAAATGAACGCGACGCCGATCGGCACCGGCCCGTTCAAGTTCGAGGCCTGGGAAAAGGGCAGCCACATCCACCTCGTGAAGAACGAGGACTACTATCTCGACGGCAAGCCATATCTCGACGAGGTGTTCTTCCGCGTCATCCCCGACGCCGCCTCGCGCGCTGTCGCCTTCGAGACCGGCGAGGCCGACGTGCTGCCCGGCGGCTCGATCGAGAACTGGGACGTGGCGCGGCTGATGGAGGACGAGGACACCTGCTCGACCGGCGAGGGCTGGGAGTTTCTCGCGCCGCACAGCTTCATGTGGATGAACAACCGCGAGGGCCCGACCTCGGACGAGCGCTTCCGGCAGGCGGTGATGTACGCGATGGACCGCGAATTCGTGCGCGACGTGGTCTGGAACGGCTTTGGCAAGGTCGCGACCGGCCCGGTCAGCTCGCGCACCAATTTCTACACCGACGACGTCACCGATTACAGCCACGACCCCGACAAGGCCCGCGCCCTGCTCGAGGAGATGGGCTATGACGGCGAGCCGGTGCGCATCCTGCCCCTGCCCTATGGCGAGACCTGGCAGCGTTGGGCCGAAGCCGTGAAGCAGAACCTGCAGGAGGTCGGCATCGAGGTCGAGATCGACAGCGCCGACGTCGCGGGCTGGAACCAGAAGACCAGCGAGTGGGACTACGATCTCGCCTTCACCTATCTCTACCAGTACGGCGACCCGGCGCTCGGCACTGCGCGCAACTATCTCGAGGACCAGATCGAGAAGGGCAGCCCGTGGAACAACGTCGAGGGCTATCGCAACCCCGAGCTCGACGCGAAATGGGCCGAGGCGGCGGTGACGCTGGGCAAGGAGGAGCGCCAGAAGCTCTATACCGAGATCCAGCAGGAGATCGTCGAGGACGCGCCCGTGGCTTGGCTTCTGGAGCTGGAATTCCCGACGCTCTACGACTGCAAGGTGCAGGATCTGGTCACCACCGCCATCGGCGTGAACGACGGCCTGCGCGACACCTGGATCAAGCAGTGACGCGACGCTGACCCCGCCGGGGCGGCCCCGCCCGCCCCGGCGCCTCGCCATCGCAACGGAGAGCCCCCGGCATGGCCATCGCCACCACCGTCCTCGGACGGCTCATCAAGGCCGCGATCACGCTTCTGGCGATCGTGGTGCTGAACTTCCTGCTGATCCACGCCGCCCCCGGCGATCCCGCCGCCGTCATGGCGGGCGAGGCGGGCGCCGCCGACGAGATCTTCATCGCCCAGCTGCGCGAGCGTTTCGGCCTCGACCAGCCGCTCTACGTGCAGCTGTGGAACTATGTCGGCAACATCATCCAGTTCGATCTGGGCTACTCCTACCGGCAGGGCGCGCCGGTGTTCGACCTGATCATGGAGCGGCTGCCCGCGACATTGCTGCTGACCCTCACCGCCTTCGGCATCTCGCTGCTGTTCGGCGTCGCCATGGGCGTCGCCGCCTCGGCCCGGGTCGGCCGCGCCGGAGACAGCGTCATCACCGGCATCGCGCTGCTGTTCTACGCCACGCCGCTCTACTGGGCGGCGCTGATGGCGGTGCTGGTATTCTCGGTCTGGCTCGGCTGGCTACCCGGCTTCGGCTACGAGACGGTGGGCGGCGGTTTCACCGGGCTTTCCCGCGCCCTCGACATTCTCAAGCACCTGATCCTGCCCGCCACCACGCTGGGGCTGTTCTTCATGGCGGTCTACACTCGTATGACCCGCGCCTCGATGCTCGAGGTGGCGCAGATGGACTTCGTGAAGACCGCGCGCGCCAAGGGCCTGCCCGACCGGGTGATCCGCCGCCGCCACATCCTGCGCAACGCGCTCTTGCCGGTCGTCACCCTTGCCGGTCTTCAGGCCGGCCAGCTGGTCGGCGGCGCGGTGCTGACCGAGACGGTCTTCGCATGGCCCGGCATCGGACGGCTGATGTTCGAAAGCCTGCAGGCGCGCGACTACAACACGCTCCTGGGCGTGTTCCTGATCTCGGCCGCGATGGTCATCCTGTTCAACATCGTCACCGATCTCGTCTATCGGCTGATCGACCCCCGCATCGGAGCCACGCGATGAGCGATTTCTGGTCCCGCTTCTCCCGCAATCGCGGCGCGATCCTCGGCCTCGTGCTGCTCGCCGCCGTGATCATCGTGGCACTCATCGCGCCGCTGATATTCCCCAAGGGGCCATGGCAGATGGTGCAGCGCCCCTTCCTCACCCCCTTCGCGACCGAAGGCCTGCCCTTGGGCACCGACACGCTGGGCCGCGACGTCGCGGCGGGCCTCGCCTATGGCGCGCGGGTCTCGCTGCTCGTGGGTCTCGTCTCGACGCTGGTGGCGCTGGCCATCGGCGTGCCGCTGGGGGCGGTCGCAGGCTATTACGGCGGCTGGGTCGACGAGGCGGCGATGCGCTTTACCGAATTCTTCCAGACCATCCCCAACTTCGCGCTGGCCATCGTGCTGGTGGCGATCCTTGAGCCGACGCTCACTTCGATCACGCTGGCCATCGCCATCGTCTCATGGCCGCCCGTCGCCCGGCTCGTGCGGGCCGAAGTGCTGTCGTTGTCGAAACGCGAATTCGTCGATGCCGCGCAGCTTGCCGGGCTGTCGAACCGGCGCATCCTGCTGGGCCAGATCCTGCCCAACGCGATGTCGCCGATCATCGTCATGGCCTCGCTGATGGTCGCCACTGCGATCCTCCTCGAAAGCTCGCTCGCCTTTCTCGGCCTCGGCGATCCCAACATCATGTCATGGGGCTACATGATCGGCGCCGCGCGCACCGTGATCCGCTCGGCCTGGTGGCTGAGCTTCTTTCCCGGCCTCGCCATCGTCATCACCGTGCTGGCGCTGAACCTGATCGGCGAGGGGCTGAACGACGCGATGAACCCGCATCTCAACCGGAAGGGCCGGGCATGAGCGACACTGTCCTGCGCATCGAGAACCTGACCCTCGACCTGCCATCCGGCGCCGACCGCGCCCATGCCGTGCATGATCTGAGCTTCACGCTGGCGCGCGGCGAGGTGCTCTGCGTGGTGGGCGAGAGCGGTTCGGGCAAGTCGATGACCGCCAGCGCCCTGATGGGGCTGCTGCCGGGCGCGGTGACGATAGGCGGTGGCCGCGCGATCTTCGGCGGTCGCGACGTGCTGGCCCTGCCCGAGGCCGAGCGCCGCGCGCTCAGGGGCGCGAAGATCGGCATGATCTTCCAGGAGCCGATGACCGCGCTCAACCCGCTGATGCGGATCGGCGACCAGATATCGGAGGTGTTCGAGGCGCATGGGTTACTGACCCCGACCGAACGGCGCGCCCGCGCGCTAGCGCTGATCGAGGAGGTGGGCCTGCCCGATCCCAAGAAGATCATCCGCGCCTACCCGTTCCAGCTCTCTGGCGGCCAGCGGCAGCGGGCGATGATCGCCATGGCGCTGGCGCTCGAACCCGAGATCCTGATCGCCGACGAGCCGACCACCGCGCTCGACGTCACGACGCAGGCGCAGATCCTCGATCTGATCGCCGAGATCCGGCAAAGGCACGGCATGGCGGTGATGTTCATCACCCATGATTTCGGCGTCGTCGCCGAGATCGCCGACAGGGTCATCGTCATGCGCCATGGCGAAATGGTCGAGACCGGCCCGGCGGCCGAGGTGCTCGCGGCGCCCAAGCACGACTATACCCGCCGTCTGCTCGACGCGATCCCCTCGAACGCGGTGCCGCGCCCCGACCGGGTCACCGCCGCCCCGGCGCTGGAGATCCGCAACCTGCGCAAGACCTACCGCACCGGCGGCGGCTGGGGCCGCGCCGCGCGCGAGGTACGCGCCATCGACGACGTCTCGCTCACCATCGCCAAGGGCGAGGTGCTGGGCCTCGTGGGCGAAAGCGGCTCGGGCAAGTCGACGCTTGGCCGCGCCGTGGTGCGCCTCGTCGATCCGGACAGCGGCCGGATCCTAGTCGGTGGCGAGGACATGGCCGCGCTGGATGCGAACGCGCTGCGCCGCGCCCGCCGCCGGGTGCAGATGGTGTTCCAGGACCCCTACGCCTCGCTCAACCCCCGCGCGCGCATCCTGCGCTCGATCTCCGAGGGGCCGGTGGCGCAGGGCGTCGCGAAGCGCGACGCCGAGGCCCGCGCCCGCGAGCTTCTGGAGGTGGTCGGACTGGGCGCGGACGCCGCCGACCGCTACCCCCACGAGTTCTCGGGCGGCCAGCGCCAACGCATCGGCATCGCCCGAGCGCTTGCCATGGACCCCGACCTGATCATCGCCGACGAAGCGGTCTCGGCGCTCGACGTTTCTATCCAGGCGCAGGTGCTCGACCTGCTGCGCGATCTGCGCGCGCGGCTCGGCCTGTCGCTACTCTTCATCACCCATGACCTGAGGGTCGCGGCGCAGCTCTGCGACAGGATCGCCGTGATGCAGAAGGGACGGCTGGTCGAAATCGGCCCGGTCGACGAGGTGTTCCTGAACCCGCGCGACCCCTATACCCGCAGCCTGCTCGACGCGGTGCCCGGCGCGAGCTGGGCCGATGGCGGATCGCCCGCACGCGCCGAGGCGATCTGATGGGCCGCGTGCACAAGGGTGTCGCGCTCTGCGAGCGGCTTGACCTGATGCGCCTGTTCGGCCCGCATTTCGAGGCCGAACCCACGCTCGACCTGCGCCCGCCCGAGCGGATCGAGGATCCCGCAGAGATCGAGTTCGCCCTCGCCTGGCGGCCGGGCCAGGAGGCCTTCACCCCCTATCCCAACCTGCGCGCGGTCTTCTCCATCGCCGCAGGTACGGACGGGATCACGGCCAGCCGCTCCCTGCCCCGGGACATTCCGCTGATCCGGCTGCGCGATCCCGATCAGGCGCTGCAGATGGCGGGCTTCGCGGTGTTCCAGGTGCTCTGGCACCATCGCGGCATGGCCGATCTCATCGCGGCGCAGGCCCGGCACGAATGGGCCCGCCGCGCCGGCGGCGCCAGCCCGGCGCGGCGGCGCATCGGCATTCTCGGCCTCGGCTTCATGGGTCGGCAGATCGCCCGCAGCCTCGTGGCGCTCGGCTATCCCGTCACCAGCCTGACGCGCCGCCCGCCCGACCCCGAACCGGGCGTCACGCATCTGACCCAAAATCGACGCGCGGCGTTCCTCGCCGGGACCGACATCCTGATCAACGTGCTGCCGATGACGCCGGAAACGCGCGGCCTGCTCGACCAGACGCTGTTCGACGCGCTGCCGCGCGGCGCGGCACTGATCCAGATGGGCCGCGGCGGCCAGCTGGTCGAGGAGGACCTGCTCGCGGCGCTCGACAGCGGCCAGATCTCGGGCGCGTCGCTCGACGTCTTCGCGACCGAGCCGCTGCCGCGCGGCCACCCGTTCTGGGACCATCCGAAGATCCTCGTGACCCCGCATATCGCGGGCGAGGCGGAGGCCGGGGCGGTGGTTGAAAACGTGCGACGCGAAATGGAGGCGCTCTGAGCATGAGGGAAAACGACGTCATCGTGCTGGGCGGCGGTATCGCCGGGATCAGCGCCGCCGCCGAGATCGCCGCCGAGGCGCGCGTCACGGTGATCGAGGCCGAACCCTCGATCGGCTACCACGCGACGGGGCGGTCCGCCGCGCTGTTCATCCGCAACTACGGCAATGCCACGCTGCGCGCGCTCAACGCCGCCTCGGCCCCGTTCCTGGACGCGCCCGAAGGCGTTTCGGATCGCAGCCTGCTGTCTCCGCGCGGCGAGCTGCTGGTCGCAAACGAGAGCGAGATGGATGCCCTCGAGGCCTATGCAGACGGCGCCTCCGGGCTCGAGCGGCTGAGCCCCGCCGAGGCCGTGGAGGTCGTGCCGATCCTCAAGCGGGAGTGCATCGTGGCGGCGCTGCTCGAACGCGACGCGCAGGACATCGATGTCGATCGGATGCTTCAGGGCTACGCGCGACTGCTGCGCCTTCGGGGCGGGCGTATCGTGACCGGGCTGCGCGTTGGGGCGCTGCGGCACGAAGCCGGCCTGTGGCGGATCGAGACGGATGAGGGCCAGATCACCGCGCCGGTGCTGATCAACGCGGCCGGGGCCTGGGCCGACATGGTGGCCCGCGCCGCCGGGGCCGCGCCGCTTGGCATCACGCCGATGCGCCGCTCCGCCGCGATCCTGCCGATGCCCGAGGACGTGGCGCTTGACGACTGGCCGATGTTCGCCTCGGCCGCCGAGGGCTGGTACGCCAAGCCCGAGGCCGGAAAGCTGATGGTGTCGCCCGCAGACGAGGACCCCGTCGATCCGCATGACGCCTGGCCCGACGACATGGTCCTGGCCGAGGGGCTGCACCGCTACGAGCAGGCGGTGACCGTCCCGGTCAGCCGGGTCGAAGGCAGCTGGGCTGGCCTGCGCAGCTTCGCGCCCGATCGCAGTCCCGTCGTCGGCTTCGATCCGGCGCGGACCGGGCTGTTCTGGCTTGCCGGACAGGGCGGCTACGGCGTGCAGACCGCCCCGGCCCTGTCGCGGCTCGCCGCGGATCTCTGTCTCGACCGGGCCTCCGCCCTGCCGCAGCACGTCGTCTCTGCCCTCTCGCCGGGCCGGTTCGCGACGGCGGTATCGGGCTGACCGATCAGCCTCGATCCTCCGCGAGGACCAGCTGGCCCGCCTGCTGGATGCCGTCCCGGATGTCGTCCTCGATCGCGCGGACCAGCGCCCCGCAATCGCGCTCCCGCAGGGCGCGCAGGATCTCCTTGTGGCGGTCGACGAGATAGAACTGCCGCACGTCGCGGATCACCCGCCGCTGGAACGGGCCGAGCTGGAGCCAGACGCTTTCGATCGCGGGCATCGCCTGCTGATGCGGGTTGGCGGTGTAGAGCAGCCGGTGGAACGCGTGGTTCGAGGTGGTCAGCGCATCGAAATCGCCAGCGCGGACATGACCATCCATCCGGTCGTCGATGAGAGCCAGCTCGTCGATCAGCACCTGCGACACGTAGGGCAGCGCGCGGCGCGCCGCGTGCCCCTCAAGCGCGCGACGCAGGCTCACGATCTCCTCGAACCGCTCCGGCGTCATTCCGGGAATGCTGATGCGGCGATTGCCCAGAAGCTCGATCGCCCGCTCAGAGCCGAGCCGCCGCAGCGCCTCGCGGATCGGGGTCGGGCTGATCCCCATGCAATCGGCAAGGCCGCGGATCGTCAGCGTGCTCTCGGGCTGTACCGCCCCCACCATGATGGCGTTGCGCAGCCTTGCATAGACATAGTCCTGCGCAGTCACGAAGCCCTCGCGCGGGAGGTCGGGCAGATCCAGCATGACATCCCCTGTTCCGGTCGCATCACCACGGCAGGCGCGATGGCAGACGCGATCGCGATTGACACAGCCATATCGGACTGTCATGCAAAAAGGTATCACAAATCTGAAAATTGTATCTCGATTGGCCCCGGCATGAACGAAGACGAACCGATCTCAGCCCCCGCGCCGCAGGAGCTCGAAAACATCTTCGGCTGCGTCTGCGACCTGAACGGCGTGCTGCGCGGCAAGCGGATGCCGGCGGACCAGCTCGACAAGGTAATGGCCGGCACGGTGCGGATGCCGTTGTCGATCTGCGGCCTCGACATCTGGGGCGAGGATATCGAAGGCGGCGCCATGGTGTTCGAGACCGGC
The DNA here is from genome assembly GCF_900172345.1 of Limimaricola soesokkakensis. Classification (GTDB taxonomy): domain Bacteria; phylum Pseudomonadota; class Alphaproteobacteria; order Rhodobacterales; family Rhodobacteraceae; genus Limimaricola; species Limimaricola soesokkakensis. Next base: position 149,530 of record NZ_FWFY01000005.1, on the reverse strand, counting down.
GACGCCGACGGGGTCTGCGTGCCCACCGGCCGCGGCGCCATGCCGATGAGCTGGACCCGCAAGCCGACGGCGCTGATCCCGCTGTGGATGAACGAGGAGAGCGGCGCGCCGTTCCTCGGCGATCCGCGCCGAGCCCTGCACAACGTCGTCGAACGCTTCAAAGCGCATGGCCTGACGCCGGTGGTGGCGACCGAGCTGGAGTTCTACCTGATCGACCCGTCGGGCGATTATCCCGCCCCGCCCTGCTCGCCGGTCACCGGCAAGCGGCTGACCTCGGACGGCGCGCTCTGCCTCGACGAGCTGGAGCATTTCGACGCCTTCCTCAACGACGTCTATGCCGCCTGCCACAGCCAGGGCATCCCCGCCGACAGCGCCATCTCCGAGAATGGCGCCGGGCAGTTCGAGATCAACATGCGCCACGTCGCCGACCCGCTGCGCGCGGCCGATGACGCGCTGCTGTTCAAGCGGGTGGTGCGCGGCATCGCCCGGCAGCACGGCTTCGCCGCGACCTTCATGGCCAAGCCCTATGGCGACCGCGCCGGTTCGGGCTTCCACGTGCACATGTCGATCGTCGATGACGAGGGCCGCAACCTGTTCGACGATGGCGGCGACGACGGCACGCCGATGATGCTGAACGCGGTTGCGGGCCTTCTGGAGACGATCCAGCAGAACGCGCTCATCTTCGCGCCGCATGAGAACAGCTTCCGACGGCTGCTGCCCGGCGCGCACGCGCCATCCAACGTCGCATGGGGCTACGAGAACCGCACCGTGGCGATCCGCATCCCCGGCGGCGACCATCGGGCGCGGCGGATCGAGCACCGGGTCGCCGGCGCCGACGCCAACCCCTACCTGGTGCTGGCCTCGGTGCTGGGCGGCGCGCTTCTGGGGATCGAACGCGAGCTGACGCCGCCGCCGGCGATCACCGGCGACGCCTACAGCCTCGACCTGCCGCACCTGCCGCTGGACTGGGCCACCGCGATCCGCGCCTTCCAGAACGGCACTCTGGTGACCGAGATCTATTCCCGCCGGCTGCAGAAGATGTTCGTCGAGGCCAAGAAGCAGGAGCAGGCCCGATTCAACCGGCACGTCACCGAACTGGAATTCCATAGCTATCTGGAGATCGTCTGATGGCCGCATCCTACGCGGGCAACGGAAGCCACACCGGCTCCTACTACGCCGCCTCGGCCAACCCCTCGCCCGAGCGTCCGGCCCTGACGGGCGAGCACGACACCGAGATCTGCGTCGTCGGCGCGGGCTATAGCGGGCTGTCCACGGCGCTGCATCTCGCCGAGAAGGGCCACAAGGTCACGATGCTGGAAGGCGCGCGCGTCGGCTGGGGCGCTTCGGGCCGCAATGGCGGGCAGATCGTCAACGGGCTGAACGCCTCGCTCTCGACCATCGAGAAGCGCTATGGCCGCGACACCGCGACATTCGTGGCGTCTCTGGTGCAGGAGGGCGGCGAGATCATCCGCGAGCGGGTCGCGCGCTACGACATCAACTGCGACCTGAAGCAGGGCAACATATTTACCGCCATCACCGGCGCGCATATGCGCGAGCTCGAGGCGCGCCAGAAGCTCTGGCAGGGCTATGGCATCGACAACCAGGTGATGCTCGACAAGTCTCGGCTGCGCGAGCATATCGGCTCGGATTTCTACGCGGGCGGGCTGCTCGACACGACTGGCGGCCACATCCACCCCCTGAACCTCGCGCTCGGCGAGGCCGCGGCGGTGGAACGCAATGGCGGCGTGATCCACGAGATGTCGCCCGTCATCTCGGTCGATACCCAGGCCGCGCGACCCGTCGTGAAGACCGAAAAGGGCACGATCCGCTGCGACCGGCTGGTGCTGTGTGGCAATGCCTATCTCGGCCACGTGGTGCCGGAACTCGCACCGCGCGTGATGCCGGTCTCGACCCAGATCATGGCGACGGAGCCGCTCTCCGAGGAGCTGGCCGCCGAGCTTCTTCCCAAGGATGAATGCGTCGAGGACGTACGCTACATCCTCGACTACTACCGGCTCTCGGCCGACAAGCGGATGCTGTTCGGCGGCGGCACCGTCTATGGCGGCACCGACCCCAAGGACATCAAGGCCAAGCTCAAGCGCAACATGGACAAGGTCTTCCCGCAGCTGAAATCGGCGCGGATCGACTACGCGTGGTCGGGCAATTTCGCGCTGTCCTTCAGCCGGGTGCCGCAGATGGGCCGGATCGGCGCCAACACCTATTTTGCGCATGGCTATTCCGGCCACGGCGTCACCGGATCGCACACCTTCGGGCGCATCCTGGCCGAGGCGATCCACGGCGACGCCTCGCGCTTCGACGTCTTCGCGGCGCTGCCCTGGATTCCCTTCCCCGGCGGCCGGGCGTTGCGCGTGCCCTATTCGGTGATGGGCAGCTGGTATTATGGGCTGCGCGACAGGCTCGGAATCTGAAGGTGACCCAAGACATGCAGCAGGGCGACCAGGCGTTCCGGCGCGGCGAGACGCGGGGGCGCTGGCCCGAGATGACCTATGGCGGCGCGCTGAGCTTCCTTCGCCGCAGCTATTCCCGCGATCTCGCGGGCGTCGATGTGGTGGTGTCCGGCGTGCCCTTCGACGCCAGCGTCACCAACCGCCCCGGCTGCCGCTTCGGCCCGGCGGCGATCCGCGCCGCCTCGACCCAGCTTGCCGAGCTCAAGGCCTTTCCATTCGGTTTCGACCCGTTCGAGACGCTCTCGGTGATCGACTGGGGCGACTGCATGATTGATCCGCACCACCCGATGAGCGTGGCACCCGCCATCGAGGCCCATGCCGACGCGATCCTCGCCTCCGGCGCGCGGATGCTGACGCTGGGCGGCGACCATTCGATCTCCTACCCGCTCCTGAAGGCGCATGCGAAGAAGTATGGGCCGATCGCACTGCTGCAGTTCGACGCGCATTGCGACACCTGGGAGGATGACGGCAAGCGGCTCGACCACGGCACCATGTTCGCCCGCGCCGCGGCCGAGGGCGTGATCGACGTGTCCCGCTCGACGCAGCTGGGGCTGCGGACCTTCAACGACCACGACCACGGCTTCGAGATTCTCACCGCGCCCTGGCTGCACCGCAACGGCATCGACGCCGCGCTCGATCTGCTGCGCGACCGGGCTGGCGACGCGCCGGTCTATCTGAGCTTCGACATCGACGGTCTCGACCCGGCCTTCGCGCCGGGCACCGGCACGCCGGTCGCGGGCGGGCTGGCCTCGTGGCAGGCGCTGGAACTGGTGCGCGGCCTTGGCGAGCTGAACCTCGTCGGCATGGATGTGGTCGAGGTCTCGCCACCCTATGACCATGCCGAGATCACTGCCATCGCCGCCGCCACCGTGGCGCATGACTGGCTCTGCCTGCTGGCGCGCGAGGCAGGTGCCGCGCCGCGCGAGGTGGGTCGCCTCTGACCGGCGCGGGGCCGAGAACCGGGCCCCGCCACGTCACCCACCTGCTCTCTGGACGAGCACTGGACCCAGCGCCCGGGTCCGCCCCCCGGCCTGCGAAGTGTCGAGCGGGCTTGTACTTCGCAATTCGGACCACCCGGGCCGCGCCCTCATGACGCGGGGGCAGACTCCTGCCCGGGCGCAGGGCGCCCTTTCGGGGCGCCATCGCATGCCGCTGGAAAATTTCCCGAAATTCGGCTATGGTCGCTTCACTTCGCAAGATTGCCACGCGCCTGCACCCGAGACCTGCGCCCCCGCGTGGAAGGGACATCGCCATGATCGTTGCGGCTAGTCTGGTTCTGATTGTTCTGTTTTCCGTGGCGTTCCATCTGGTCAGCCCATGGTGGTGGACGCCCATCGCCTCGAACTGGGGCTATATCGACACCACGCTGGTCATCACCTTCTGGATCACCGGCGCCGTCTTCACGGCGGTGGTGCTGTTCATGGCGTGGTGCGTGTTTCGCTACCGCCACAAGCCCGGCCGCGTCGCCCATTACGAACCCGAGAGCAAGCGGCTGGAGATCTGGCTCACGGCGCTGACCGCGCTCGGCGTCGCGGCGATGCTGGCGCCGGGGCTGGTGGTCTGGAACCGGTTCATCACCGTGCCCGATGACGCCACCGAGATCGAGGTTGTGGCCCAGCAATGGTTCTGGAGCTATCGGCTGCCCGGCGCGGATGGGCAACTCGGCAGCTCGGACGTGACCTGGATCTCGGCCGACAACCCGCTCGGGCTCAACCCGCATGACCGGTTAGGTGCCGACGACGTGGTGATCGACGGCGGCGACTTGCACCTGCCGATCGGCAAGCCGGTGAAGGTGCTGCTCCGCTCGGTCGATGTGCTGCATGATTTCTACGTGCCCGAATTCCGCGCCAAGATGGACATGGTGCCCGGCATGGTCACCTATTTCTGGTTCACCCCCACTCGCACCGGCGAGTTCGAGGTGCTCTGCGCCGAGCTTTGCGGCACCGGGCACGGCTACATGCGCGGCTACGTGCTGATCGACGAGGAGGCCGAATACGAGGCCTGGCTCGGCGAGCAGCTCACCTTCGCGGGACTGCCCGCGGGCGAAGGGGTGCAGGTCGCGAATACCGCGGAGCCGATCGGAGGGAGCGATCCATGAGCAGCGTCAGCGAAGACCCCGACACGGGCATTCCGCCCGCCGAAGTGCCCGACCTGCCGCCGCCACATGCCCACGGCTTCTGGTCGCGCTGGGTCTTTTCGCAGGACGCCAAGTACATCGCGCTTCAATATTCCGGCACCGCCATCGCCATCGGCCTCGTCGCCCTCGTCCTGTCATGGCTGATCCGGATGCAGCTCGGCTTTCCGGGCGTGTTCGACTTCATCTCGGCCGAGGCCTATTACCAGTTCATCACTATGCACGGCATGATCATGGTGGTCTACCTGCTCACGGCGATCTTCCTCGGCGGCTTCGGCAACTACCTGATCCCGCTGATGGTCGGCGCACGGGACATGGTGTTTCCCTTCGTCAACATGCTGAGCTTCTGGGTGTATTTCCTCGCCGTGGTGGTACTCGCGGCGAGCTTCTTCGCGCCCGGCGGACCAACCGGCGCGGGCTGGACGCTCTACCCGCCGCAGGCGATCCTGTCGGGCACGCCGGGCGGCACGCAGTGGGGCATCGTGTTGATGCTGGTGTCGCTGATCCTGTTCATCATCGGCTTCACCATGGGCGGGCTGAACTACGCCGTCACCGTGCTGCAGGCGCGTACGCGCGGCATGACATTGATGCGAATGCCGCTGACCATCTGGGGTATCTTCACCGCCACGGTGATGGCGCTGCTGGCCTTTCCGGCGCTGTTCGTGGCGAGCGTGATGATGCTGTTCGACCGGCTCCTTGGCACCTCCTTCTTCATGCCGGCGCTGGTGGAGATGGGCGAGCAGCTGAGCTATGGCGGCGGCTCGCCGATCGTGTTCCAGCACCTGTTCTGGTTCTTCGGCCACCCCGAGGTCTACATCGTGGCGCTGCCGGCCTTCGGCATCGTGTCGGACCTGATCGCGGTGCATGCGCGCAAGAACATCTTCGGCTACCGGATGATGGTCTGGGCCATCGTCATCATCGGGGCGCTGTCTTTCATCGTCTGGGCGCACCACATGTACGTCTCGGGCATGCATCCCTATTTCGGCTTCTTCTTCGCCACCACGACGCTGATCATCGCGGTGCCCACCGCGCTCAAGGTCTACAACTGGATCCTGACGCTGTGGCGCGGCGACATTCACCTGACATTGCCGATGCTCTTCGCGCTCGGCTTCATCGTCACCTTTCTCAATGGCGGCCTCACCGGCCTCTTTCTCGGCAACGTGGTGGTCGACGTGCCGCTGTCGGACACGATGTTCGTGGTGGCGCATTTCCACATGGTGATGGGTGTCGCGCCGATCATGGTGATCTTCGGCGCGATCTATCACTGGTTCCCGCTGATCTCGGGGCGAATGCTGTCACACAGGATGGGGCTGATCCATTTCTGGGTCACCTTCATCGGCGCCTACGCGATCTTCTTCCCGATGCATTACGTGGGTCTGGTCGGCGTGCCGCGCCGCTATCCCGACATCTCGGCGAGCTTCGTGCCCGACAGTGTGGCCACGCTCAACGCCTTCATCACCGTCGCGGCGCTGACCGTGGGCGCGGCGCAGATGCTGTTCCTGTTCAACGTCGCGTGGAGCCTCGCACGGGGCCGCAAGGCCGGCCACAACCCATGGCGCGCCGCCTCGCTCGAATGGCAGACGCCCGAGGTGCCGCCGCGACACGGCAACTGGGGCGAGGAACTGCCATTGGTCTATCGCTGGGCCTATGACTACTCGGTGCCCGGCGCGCCGCGCGACTTCATCGCGCAAGACGATCCCGGCCACCGCGCCAGCTGGAGCCACGTGCCATGAGCATCGTGCTGGGCTTCGTGGCGCTTGTGGCCGTGATCGCGCTGACATGGCTCTGGCGGCAGGGCGTGGCGGAGCGGCCATGGCTCGAGACCGGCGCCGTCACCCGAAGCCCCTCCCCCGGCAGCCAGCCCACGGGCCGGGCCGGGCTCGGCGTGTTCCTGATCGTCGCGGGCGGGCTCTTCGCGCTGGCGGGCAGCGCGGTCACCATGCGGATGGGCTATGCCGACTGGTTCGAGATGCGGCTGCCGCGCGTGGTCTGGGCCGGCACCGCGCTCCTGGCGCTGAGCAGCCTCGCGCTGCAGGCCGCCGTCTTCGCCGCCCGGCGCGGCGACGGGCCGGGCCTCGCGCGCTGGATCGGTGCGGGCGCGGCGAGCATGGCGGCGTTCCTACTGGCGCAGGGCCTCGCATGGGCGCGAATGGCGGAAACCGGTCAGGGCCTCGCGGCGACGCCGGGGGCGAGCTTCTTCTACCTGATCTCCGGGCTGCACGGGCTGCATATCCTCGGCGGACTTGTGGCGCTGGCGCGGGTGGCCACGCGGCTGCGCGCGGGGCCCGGCGCCGCCGCGCCCGCCGTCGCGCTCTGCGCGATCTACTGGCATTTTCTGCTGATCGTCTGGATCGCCATGCTGGCGATCCTCACCGGCTGGGCCAGCGACGCCGCCGCGCTGTGCCGGGCGATCCTGAGCTGAGGGAGACGAGCATGACCGACGCCACCGCCCAGAGATCACCGCCCCGCCCGAACGGGCTCGAAGGGGTCGCCGCGGACTGGGCCTCGGACCAGAGGGCGTTCAAGACCGCCTCCTGGGGCAAGGCGATGATGTGGATCTTCCTGCTGAGCGACACCTTCGTCTTCGCGATCTTCCTCATCTCCTACATGTCAGCGCGCAGCTCGACCGAGGTCGAATGGCCCAATGCCAGCGAGGTCTTCGCGCTGCATGTCGGCCAGACCGAACTGCCGCTGCTGCTGATCGCGATCATGACCTTCGTGCTGATCTCGTCCTCTGGGACGATGGCGATGGCGGTGAACTTCGCCTATGCGCGCAACCGCAAACGCACCGCGCAGCTGATGTTCGCCACCGCCGCGCTCGGCGCGCTCTTCGTCGGCATGCAGGCCTTCGAGTGGACGAAGCTGATCTCCGAGGGCGTGCGGCCATGGGGCAATCCATGGGGGGCCGAGCAGTTCGGCGCGACCTTCTTCATGATCACCGGCTTTCACGGCACCCATGTCAGCTTCGGGGTGCTGTTCCTGCTGATCGTCGCGAACAAGGTCCGCAAGGGCGAATTCGACAGCGGCCGAAGGACATGGCTCTGTCGCGAGAAGGGCGATTACGAGGCGGTGGAGATCATGGGCCTCTACTGGCACTTCGTCGACCTCGTCTGGGTCTTCATCTTCGCGTTCTTCTACCTGTGGTGAGGGAAACATGACGCATGCCGCCGCCTCCGACACCCATGCCTCGCACGAGGGGCAGGCCCATCCGATCCGGCTCTACCTCACCTGCTGGGGCTTCCTGTTCGTGCTCAGCGCCGCCTCCTACATGGTGGATTACGCGCAGCTTCAGGGCGCGTTGCGCTGGAGCCTGATCCTGATCTTCATGGTGCTGAAAGCCGGGCTGATCGTCGCGGTGTTCATGCATATGGCATGGGAACGGCTGGCACTCGTCTATGCGATCCTGCTGCCGCCGCTCGCCGCGCTGGTCTTCATGGGGATCATGCTGGCGGAGTCCGACTACACGCTGCAATCGCGGACGACCTATCTCTCCGGCGATCCGGACCTCGCCGTCGCGCGGGAGGGCGGGCATGAATAGGCCGCGACCCGGGGGAGGACGGATCGCGGCGCGGATCGCCGGGTAGGGAGACGGTCCGGCTCGGCGGGGCCCGGTGAGACCCCGCCAAGAGGAGAGCGTTCAGCGGCGGCGGTCGGCCGGGCTGATCGCGCCGTCGCCGTCACGATCCATCCGCTCGAGCAGGGGGTCGAGACGGGCATCGATCTCGCCCTCGACGATCTCGCCGTCGCCATCGGCGTCGAACGCCTGGAAGGCATCGACCATGCGCTCGCGCATGAAGGCGTTGTAGAGCGTCTCGAACTCCTCGATCGTCAGCGCGCCGTCACCCGACGCATCGGCGCTCTCGACCTGCGCGGCGCGGAAAGCCTCGATCTCCTCCAGCGTCAGGCTGCCATCGCCGTCGGCATCGGCCTGGGTCATGATCTGCTGCATCATCATGCCGCCATGCGGCCCGCCATGCCCGGCCCCGCGACCATGGTGCCGGCCGCCCCGGCGGTCCTCGTCGCCGCCGCGATGCATGCGCGGGCCGCGCTCATCGGTCGCGGGCGCGTCGGCGGGCGCGGCCTGCGCGGTCGCGGCGGCCGGCTCCTGAACCGGCGACTGGCTTTGCGCGGTGGCGACGGCGGCGCCGGCACCCAGCAGCGCGGTCACGAGGAAGGCGGTGGGAAGAAGCGTGTTCGGTTTCATGTCTTGGCCCTTTTCTGGGTTGTCTGTCCGGCGTCGTCATCGGCGCCGTGTCGATCACTTGGGCCTTCCTGCCAGCTGGATAAGAGCCGCGCCACGCAGGCTTTGTCGCCGTCTGTCGCAGCGCCGCGACGCGATACAGGTCGCGACAAATCCCTCTGGTTTTCCCTCGGAAACAGCCTGCGAAACCACGATCACCGGCACCTGACCCGCCCCTCGCGGCCTCTTGTTCACGCCTGGAACACGGGGTTGCGGGACCTGTGGATGCCCGCTCCCTCGGCATCGGCAGATCGCCGCCACCTGCTCCACGCTCCGGTTTTCGTGACGGAACCTGCCGAAAGATAATGTGAACGACATCGGGCCAAGCGCGTTGAGCCCCAATTGATTGGCAGGAGCGAGGACGAGATCATGTCAGGCATGCGACCGCAGGAGCGGTTCTGGATATTTCCAAAGGTCAACCGACCGGTCTTCATCGTCTCGGCGGCGTTGATCATCGGGTTCATCTTGTTCGGCGCGCTCTTCAACGATCTCGCCAACACGGTCTTCACCGGTATCCAAGGCTGGCTCGCCGGATATTTCGGCTGGGCGATGATCATCCTAATCAACCTCCTGCTGGTCTTCGTGATCTTCATGGGAGTCGGGCCCTTCGGCGATGTCCGGCTGGGCCGGATGGACGAGAACCCGGAATATTCGCTGTTCTCCTGGACCGCGATGCTGTTCTCGGCGGGCATCGGCATCGGCCTGATCTACTGGGGCGTGGCCGAGCCGATGTATCACTACTTCGCGCCCCCCATGGCCGACCCCGAAACCGTGCAGGCGGCGCAGGAGGCGATGGCGATCAGCTTCATGCATTGGGGCTTTCACGCCTGGGGCATCTACGCGGTGGTGGCGCTGGCGCTGGCCTATTTCCACTTCCGCAAGGGGCTGCCGCTGGCGATCCGCTCGGCGCTCTACCCGCTGATCGGCGACCGGATCTACGGGTTCTGGGGCGATCTCGTCGACATCGTCGCGGTGTTCGGCACCATGTTCGGCATCGTCACCTCGCTGGGCCTCGGCGCCACGCAGGTCAATGCCGGCCTGAACGAGCTGTTCGGCGTGCCCAACAACGTGGTGGTCCAGATCCTCATCATCGCCGCGATCACCGGCATGGCGACGCTCTCGGTCGTCGCCGGTCTCGATGGCGGCATCAAGCGGCTCTCCAACATCAACATCATCCTGACGCTCGTCTTCCTCGCCTTCATGGTGATCGTCGGCCCGACGCTGTTCATCCTCGACAGCTTCGTCGACAATTACGGCTACTACCTGAGCCGCTTCATCCAGCTCGGCACCTGGAACGAGGGCTGGCAGGGCGGCAATGACGGCGGCAACTGGCAGGAAAGCTGGACCATATTCTACTGGGCCTGGTGGGTCAGCTGGGCGCCCTTCGTCGGCGTCTTCGTGGCCCGGATCAGCCGTGGCCGCACCGTGCGCGAATTCATGTTCGGGGTGATGCTGCTGCCCTGCTCGATCATGTTCTTCTGGTTTACCGCCTTCGGCGGCACCGCGATCTCGATCTCGCTCGCCGGCGATCCGACGCTGGTCGACGCCACGCGCGAGAACTACGCCAACACCATGTTCGCCCTGCTCGACTACTTCCCCTTCTCGGGCGTGACCTCGTTGTTCGCGACGATCCTGATCGTGATGTGGTTCGTGACCTCCTCGGATTCGGGCAGCTTCGTGATCGACATGCTGACCGCCGGCGGCGATCCGAACCCGCCCAAGGTGCAGCGCATCTTCTGGGCGGTGTCCGAAGGCGCGGTGGCCTCGGTGCTGCTGCTCGCGGGCGGTCTCGGTGCGCTGCAAGCGGCGGCGGTGATCGCGGGCTTCCCCTTCGCGGTGGTGCTGTGCCTGATCGCATGGGGCCTCGTGCGGGCGCTGCGCTGGGACAACCTGATGGTCCATCGACACCGTCAACGGTTCCGCAGCGATGCCGAGGCCGAGCATAACATGGGCACCGACGTGCATGACGCCTATGCCCAGCTCGGCACCGCCTCCGCCCGGACCGACGCGGCCGAAGGCGCCCCGGCGGAGTGACGAAACGCCGGCGTCCTGCGCCGGGCCGAGGGGGCTACGACCCCGTTCGGCCCGGCTCGAATGCCATCGGCCGAAGCCGCCGGACCGTCTTCGCGATCCGCGCCACGCCTTCGGCGATCCGCTCGGAGGCGATGGAGGAGTAGCCGAGCCGGAAGAACGGGCAAGGCCCCTCGAACCGGTCAAAGAACGGTGCCCCCGGTTCGATCACCACGCCCTCGCCCAGCAGCGCCTCGGCGAGGGCATTCGAGCATAGCCCCGGCGGCCCCTCGACCCAGACGCTGGAGCCGCCGAACCGCGCCGCCCCGGCGATGCTGAGCCCGGTCCCCCTCAGCGCCGCCTGCATCTCCGAGCGCCGTTGCGCGAAGGCCCGGCGCAGCTCGCGCATCAGCCGGTCGTAATGTCCCTGTGCGAGGAAATAGGCGGCGGTGCGCTGCAGATGGCCCGGCGGGTGGCGCAGGATCAGCGCCCTGAGCTCGCGCGCCTCGGCGATGAAGCGGGCCGGCCCGACCAGATAGCCGAGCCGCAGGCCGGGAAACAGCGCCTTGGAAAAGCTGCCGACATAGATCACCCGACCGTCGCGATCGAGCGACTTCAGGGCCGGGCTCGGCGCCTCGAGAAAGCTCATCTCGAAATCGTAGTCGTCCTCGATCACCACGAAATCGCGCTCCGCGGCGGCACGCAGCAACTGGCGGCGGCGCTTGACCGGCATGGTCGCGCCAGTGGGTGCATGGTGGCTTGGGCTGACGAAGACCGCCCCCGTGCCCTCCGGGATGCGCTCGGGCGGCAGCCCGTGCTCGTCGACCTCGACCGTGCCGACATCCGCTCCGCACCAGCGCAACGCCTGCAGCGTGTCAGGATAGCCCGGGTTCTCGCCGATCGCCTTCAGCGGTCTTCGGGTCAGCAGCTCGGCCGCGAGCCACAGCGCGTTCTGCGCGCCGACGGTGATCAGGATCTCGTCCGCCTCGGCGCGGATCCCGCGCCGAGGCAGCATGGTGGAGCGGATATAGTTCACCAGCACCGGGTCGTCGGCTGCGGCCTGATCGCCGGCGAGGTCGAAGAAGTCGCGCCCGCCGCTGGCCTGACGGGCGCAGTCGCGCCAGGCGGCGTGGTCGAACAGGCTCGCATCCATCTGGCCATAGACGAAGGGGTAAGGCATGTGCCGCCAATCCCGCGGCTTGATCACCCGGCGTCGCTTCGACAGCCCCATATCGAGAAAGCCATCCCAGTCCGGGGCGCCCGGTCGCCGTGGTTCGGCCCGGATCGGACGCGGCAGCTCCGGCATGGCGCTCTGGGACAGCACATAGCCACGGCGGTCGCGCGCTTCGACAAACCCCTGCGCCACCAGCTCCTGATAGGCCAGCGTCACCGTCGTCCGGGCGATGCCGAGATGCGCTGCGAGCTTGCGCGACGAGGGCAGCGTCGCGCCGGGCGCGGCCTGCCCGGTGCGCAGCAGCGCCACGACCGTCTCGCGCAGCTGCGCCTGCAGGGCGCGCCCGGAGCTTCGGTCGAGAAAGAACACGTCCGAGGGAATTCTGCTGACCGGCATGGGCGCGAGGATCACCTCGAAACTGGACCAAGTCAAATCCGAAACTGGCCCTAATGAATGGCTGCAATCCGGGGCTTTCTCATCTGGCCGGGACGCATTCGGTGCGACGCGGTCAGGCTCAGGCGAGAAGCGGGGGACCAAGATGGTGATGACGGGTCATGCACGAGGCGATGCCCTCTCCCGTGACCGCCGCCCGGCACATCCCCGGCGGCCCTCGAGCGCGCCGCCGGCCCGCTTCACGTCCTGTGGCATCCCCATTCCCATGATCGAGGAGGAGACTTCATGTCCGCCCCACTGACCGAAACCCGCATGACCGCTGCCGATCTCGCCGCGACCTTCGAGGCGTTCAACCGGCACGACATCGACGCCGTGATGACGCATTTCGCCGATGACTGCGTGTTCTACACCGTCGCCGGTACGGAGGCGCATGGCACCCGGATCGAAGGACGCGCCGCCATCGCGCGCGCCTTCGAGGCGGTCTGGCAGGCGATGCCCGACGCGCATTGGGCGCACCATTCGCACTTCGTCGCGGGCGACCGCGCCGTCTCGGAATGGACCTTCTCGGGCACCGATGCCGACGGGATGCGCATCGAGGCCGAGGGCGCCGATCTTTTCACCATCCAGAATGGCAGGCTCGTGGTGAAGCAGGCGCTGCGCAAGAACCGCCCGCCCTTCAGGGCCTGACCCTGCCCCATCACGGCCCCTGCCCCTAGCCCCGATCCACAGGAGACGGACATGCTCGACCGGCCCCCCGCCACTCCCCTCCGCACGGCCTACGACCCGCGCTACGATCCGCTGACCGATGCCGGGCCTGGGCGGAGCCGCGACTATGCCCCGACCTATTGGATCGGCACCGCCGGTCCAGCGCCCGAGGATGACGGCCCGGTCACCGCCGACATCGACGTCGAGGTGGCGGTGATCGGCTCGGGCTATACGGGGCTTTCGACCGCCATCCACCTCGCCCGCGACCACGGCATCGAGGTCGCGGTGCTCGAGGCCAACGCCGTGGCCTGGGGCTGCTCGACCCGCAATGGCGGGCAGGCGCAGATCTCGGCCGGGCGGCTCAAGCGCTCGGAATGGATCGCGCGCTACGGGCTCGACACCGCCAAGCGGCTGCATGCCGAGATCGTCGAGGCCTTCGATATCTTCAACGATCTGATCGGCTCGGACGGGATCGACTGCGACCCGCAGCCCGGCGGGCATTTCTATATCGCTCACCGCGCCAAGGTGATGCCGAAACTCGTGGCCGAGGCGCGGCTTCTCAACGAGGTCTTCGGCTACGGCGCGCGCCTCATGAGCCGCGAGGAATTGCACGCGTGCCACGTGAAGGATCAAGAGGCGCATGGCGTCATGTGGGAGCCCGACGGCACCTCGATCCACGCCGCCAAGCTCGCCTTCTCCTATATCCGCCTTGCCCGCCGTCTCGGTGCGAAGGTCCATCCATCGAGCCCGGTCGAGGGCTGGACTACGAAAGGTGGCTACCACTACCTGCGCACGCCCGGGGGCACGGTGTGCGCGCGCCGCGTCGCCATCGCCACGGCGGGCTATACGCCACCCGGGCTCGACCGGCGGACCCGGCACCGACTGATGCCGGTACTGTCGAACTCGATCGTCACGCGGGTGCTGACCGATGAAGAGCGCGCCGCCTGCGGCTTCCGGACCGGCTCGCCCCTGACCGACACGCGCACGCTGCGGCATTACTACCGCTACCTGCCCGACGGCCGGGTGCAGATCGGCTCGCGCAGCGCCATCACCGGCCGAGATGCCGAGAACCCCAGGCATCTGGAGCTTCTGAAAAAGGGGCTCTACCGCAAGTTCCCCGCCCTGACCGGAATTTCGCTCGACTACTCGTGGTGGGGCTGGGTCGATGTCAGCCACGACATGATGCCCCGCATCACCGAGGCCGAGCCCGGCTCGGGCGTCTTCTATGCCATGGGCTATGGCGGCAACGGCGTGATGTATTCCGCGCAGGCCGGGCGCCGCATGGCCCAGCTCGTCGCCGGAGAGCGGCTGCCGGAGCTTCCGATCTTCGGCTCGGCGCTGCCGCATCACGGCCCGCTCACCCCGTTCCGCAGGCTCGGCCAGCGCATGCTCTACCCTTGGTACCAGTTGCGCGACGAGACCCTCTGAGACGCTGATCCTACAGGAGAACTCCCCATGAAAATGACCACCGAAGAGGCCTTCATCAAGGTTCTGCAGATGCACGGGATCGAGCATGCCTTCGGCATCATCGGCTCGGCGATGATGCCGATCTCGGACCTGTTTCCCGAGGCCGGCATCACCTTCTGGGACTGCGCGCACGAGACCTCGGGCGGGATGATCGCCGACGGCTACACCCGCGCCACCGGCAAGATGAGCATGGCGATCGCCCAGAACGGCCCGGGCATCACCAACTTCGTCACCCCGATCAAGACCGCCTACTGGAACCACACGCCGCTGCTGCTGGTGACGCCGCAGGCCGCCAACAAGACCATCGGCCAGGGCGGCTTCCAGGAGATCGAGCAGATGAAGCTGTTCGAGGACATGGTCTGCTACCAGGAGGAGGTGCGCGATCCCTCCCGCATCGCCGAGGTGCTGAACCGGGTGATCGCCAAGGCCTGGCGCGGCTCGGCGCCCGCCCAGATCAACGTGCCGCGTGACTTCTGGACCCAGGTGATCGACATCGAGCTGCCGCAGATCATCCGGCTGGAGCGTGCGGCGGGCGGCGAGGAGGCGGTGGCGCAAGCCGCGCGTCTCTTGAGCGAGGCGAAGTTCCCGGTGATCCTCAACGGCGCGGGCGTGGTGCTGTCGGGCGCGATCGACGCCTCGCGCCGGCTGGCCGAGCGGCTCGACGCGCCGGTGGCCTGCGGCTACCAGCACAATGACGCCTTCCCCGGCAACCACCCGCTCTCCGTGGGTCCGCTGGGCTATAACGGCTCCAAGGCGGCGATGCAGCTGATCCAGAAGGCCGACGTGGTGCTGGCGCTCGGCAACCGCCTCAACCCGTTCTCCACCCTGCCCGGCTACGGCATCGACTACTGGCCCAAGGACGCCAAGATCATCCAGGTCGACATCAACGCCGACCGGATCGGCCTCACCAAGAAGGTCGATGTCGCGATCCAGGGCGACGCGAGGAAGGTGGCCGAGCAGATCCTGTCGAAGCTCTCGGTCGAGGCGGGCGAGCGCGACCGCGAGGCGCGCCGCGACACCATCGCGCATCTGAAATCCCGCTGGGCGCAGGAGCTCTCCTCGATGGATCACGAGGAGGACAATGACGAGGGCATCACCTGGAACGAACGCGCCCGCGCCCGCCAGCCTGACCGGATGAGCCCGCGCCAGGCCTGGCGCGCGATCATGGCGGCGATGCCGCGCGAGGCGATCATCTCCTCGGACATCGGCAACAACTGCGCCATCGGCAACGCCTATCCGAGCTTCGAGGCGGGGCGGAAATACCTCGCGCCGGGCCTGTTCGGCCCCTGCGGCTACGGCCTGCCGGCGATCCTCGGCGCCAAGATCGGCTGCCCCGACACGCCGGTGATCGGCTTTGCCGGCGACGGCGCCTTCGGGATCTCGATGAACGAGATGACGGCGTGTGGGCGCGGCGACTGGCCCCCCATCACCATGGTGATCTTCCGCAACTACCAGTGGGGCGCGGAGAAGCGGAACACCACGCTGTGGTTCGACGACAACTTCGTCGGCACCGAGCTCAGCCTCGACGTGAACTACGCGCGTATCGCCGAGGGCTGCGGCCTCAAGGGCGTGCAGGTCACCTCGACCGAACAGCTGACCGAGGTGCTGCGCACCGCCGTCAAGGAGCAGATGGAGGACGGCGTCACCACCTTCATCGAGGTGGTGCTGAATCAGGAGCTGGGCGAGCCCTTCCGCCGCGACGCGATGAAAAAGCCCGTGCGCGTGGCGAGCATCGATCGCGCCGACATGCGCCCGCAGAACGTGGGCTGAGCCACGCCTCGGGAGGAAGGCGGACGGTTCCGCCATCCATCCGGGCGGGAGGGCACCGCGAGCTGAGGTCCCTCCCCATGACCGCGACGATGAACCCGCCGCTACCATCCCACGCCGCCACCGAGAGGCCCCGAATGAAGCGCATGGACTCTCCCACCGTCACCGGTTTCGCAGATCCAGGTCCCGCCGCCACGCATCGCCGCCTCGCCGACCTGCCCGACCGGGTGATCGAGGGCGACCCGCGTCATGAGACGCGGATCGTGCATCAAAGCCCGGTTGGCCGCTTCCTTGCCGGGACATGGCGATCGACCCCGGGCCGCTGGCGTGCCTTCACCGGGCGCGACGAGGTCTGCGTACTGACCGCCGGCCATGTCCGGCTGATCGCGGCCGACGGCACCGCGCGCAAGTTCCGCGCGGGCGACGCCTTCGTCATCCCCGATGGCTTCGAGGGCGAATGGGAGGTGATCGAGGCCGCCACCAAGCACTTCGTGATCCGTGACACCGCGCCAGGGGAGGCACCATGAAACCGCTGGAGACGCTGCTCGCCGATGCCGCCCGTTCCGAGCGCCGCATCGTGCTGAGCGAGGGCACCGATCCGCGGGTGATCGAAGCCGCGCTGATGGCCCGCCATGCGCGGGCCGCCCGGATCGTGCTGGTCGGACCCGAGAGCGAAATCGCCACCGCGCTGGCCGCGCATGGCCCCGTCCCCGACGGCATCGACATCGCCGATCCCGAAACCAGCCCGGATCTGCCGCGCATGGCCCGGACCTATCACGAGTTGCGTCGCCACAAGGGGGTGGACGAGGTGGCCGCCCTCGCGGCCGCCCGCCAGCCGCATGTCTTCGCCGCACTGATGGTCAGGCTCGGCCTCGCCGACGGCACGCTGGGCGGGGCGCAACTCACCACCGCCGAGATCGTGCGCACCGCGATCCAGGTGATCGGCAAGGCGCCCGAGGCCAAGCTGGTCTCCTCCTTCTTCCTCATGCTGTTCTGCGAGCGCCACCACGCCACCAAGGGCGCGCATGTTTTCTCCGATGCGGGCCTCGTGGTGGACCCAACGGCAGAGGAGATGGCCGAGATCGCCCGCGCCTCAGCTGCCTCGCTCGAAGCGCTGGTCGGCGAGACGCCGCGCGTGGCGATGCTGTCCTTCTCGACCCGCGGCTCGGCGGCGCATGAGCGGGTCTCCAAGGTGGCCGAGGCGACACAGCTCCTGCGCGCCACGGCACCCGGCCTCGCCGTCGACGGCGAGATCCAGTTCGACGCCGCCTTCGTGCCCGAGGTGGCCGCTGCCAAGGCCCGAAACAGCGCCCTCGGCGGCCGCGCCAACGTCTTCGTCTTTCCCAATCTCGACGCCGGCAACATCGCCTACAAGATCGCGCAGCGCGTCGGCGGCGCCATCGCAGTGGGCCCGGTGCTGCAAGGCCTCGCCAAGCCCGCCAACGATCTTTCGCGCGGCTGCTCCGCCGAGGACATCCTGCACATGATCGCCGTCACCTCCGCGCAATGCGCGGCAACCAATCGGAACGCGGCCCGCCTCGCCGGCGCGGCGCAGCCCGCGTGAGAACCGGCCCTGCCGGGCAACGGGGTGAACATCGGGGCGGGCAGGTCGCCCGCCCCGATGCCGTTCAGGCCTTCATCCGCTCCGATTTCGGATCGTAGAAGGGCTTGAGCGAGGCTTCGGCCGCGACCCGCGTGCCGGCGATCTCGATCTCGTAGCGCGAGCCGAGGAGGTCGCCCGGCGTCTCGCCCGCGCAGGGCACGTAGCCCATCCCCATTGCACCGCCGAACGCGTGACCATAGGCGCCCGAGGTGAGATGGCCGACGACCTCACCGTCGCGCAAGATCGGTTCGGCATGGTAGAGCAGCGGCTCGGGGTCGTTCAGGCGGAACTGCACCAGCCGCTTCTGCAACCCCTCCTCGCGCTTGCGCAGCACCGCCTCGCGGCCGAGGAAATCGGGCTTCTGAGTCTTCACCGCGAAGCCGAGCCCCGCCTCTAGCACGTGGTCCTCGCAGGTGATGTCGTGGCCGAAATGGCGAAAGCCCTTCTCCATGCGGCAGCTGTCCATCATGTGCAGCCCGCACAGCCTGAGACCCAGATCGGTCCCGGCCTCGGCCAGCGTCTCGAAGCCATGCGCGGCCATCTCGGTGGGCAGGTAGATCTCCCAGCCCAGCTCGCCGACATAGGAGACCCGGTGCGCCCGCGCGAGACCCATGCCGAGCTCGATCTCCTGGAACGTGTTGAACGGGTTGGCCTCGTTGCCGAAATCATTCGGTGAAACGCGGGTCAGCAGTTCGCGCGCGCGCGGCCCCATCACGGCGAGCACCGCCTCGCCCGAGGTGACGTCGGTGATCACCACCTCGCGGTCGCCCGCGAGCCGCCTCAGGCGGGTCTGGTCCGCCAGCCGCGTCGCCGCCGGGGTGACGACGAGATAGGCGGTCTCCGATAGCCGCGCCACGGTCACGTCGGCCTCGATGCCGCCGCGCGAATTGAGCATCTGCGTATAGACGATACGACCCACCGGCACCGACATGTCGCCGCCGCAGGCATGGTTCATGTAGGCCTCGGCGTCGCGTCCCTCGACCCTGATCTTGCCGAAGGAGGACATGTCGTACATGCCGAGATTCTCGCGGATCGCCATGTGCTCGCGCGCGGCGTTGTCGAACCAGTTCTGGCGACCCCAGCCATAGCGGTATTCGCGAGCCTGTCCCTCGTCGGCGAACCAGTTGGCACGCTCCCACCCCACAAGCTCGCCGAAGACCGCGCCGCGCGCCTCGAGATGCGCGTGCAGCGGGCTGCGCCGGACCCCACGCGCGGTGGCTTTCTGGCGATAGGGGAAATGATCGGCGTAAAGCAGGCCCAGCGACTCCTTCGCGCGTGCGACGAGATAGCTGCGGTTGCCCTGAAACGGCTGCATCCGCGCGATGTCGACATCGCCGAGGTCGAACGGCTTCTCGCCGCTGTCCATCCACTGCGCCAGCGCCATGCCGGCGCCGCCCGCCGACTGGATGCCGATCGAGTTGAAACCCGCCGCGACCCAGACATTGTCCATCTCGGGCGCCTGCCCCATGAGGTAGGAGGTGTCGGGGGTAAAGCTCTCGGGCCCGTTAAAGAAGGTGTGGATGCCGACCTCGCCGAACATCGGGACACGGTGCATCGCC
The DNA here is from genome assembly GCF_900172345.1 of Limimaricola soesokkakensis. Taxonomy (GTDB): domain Bacteria; phylum Pseudomonadota; class Alphaproteobacteria; order Rhodobacterales; family Rhodobacteraceae; genus Limimaricola; species Limimaricola soesokkakensis. The sequence continues at coordinate 130,010 of NZ_FWFY01000005.1, read as the reverse complement.
TTTTCGAGGATCGGCTCGAAATGGTCGAAATCCTCGGGCAGCTGGTCGAACTCGAACGCCTCGGGAATGCCCGACATGCCCCATGGCTTGGCCACCGGCTCGAAGGCGCCGAGCATCATCTTGCCCGCGTCCTCCTTGTAATAGGCACATTCATCCGGCACCCGCAGCACCGGCAGCCGCGGCAGGCCGTCGATGCTCTCGGTGACGATGTAGAAATGCTCGCAGGCCTGAAGCGGCACGTTGACCCCGGCCATGCGGCCGACCTCCCGGCCCCACATGCCGGCGCAGTTGATCACCGTCTCGGCCTCGATCCGTCCGGTCTCGCCATGCGCGGCCCAGTCGAGGCCGGTGATCCGCCGCCCCTCGCGCCGCATTCCCGTCACGCGCACGCCCTCGAGGATCTGCGCGCCGCGCATCTTGGCGCCGCGCGCCAGAGCATGCGCGATGTTGGCCGGATCGCCCTGCCCGTCCTTTTCGAGAAAGACGCCCGCCAGCACGCCATCGAGATTGATATGCGGGTAACGCGCCGCGATCTCGCCGGGGGTGATCCGTTCCACGTCGACGCCGTAGGTGCGTGCCATCGAGGCCTGCCGGAAGATCTCCTCGCGCCGCGCCTCGGTCAGCGCCACGGTGATCGAGCCGTTGCGCCTGAAGCCCGTGGCGACGCCGGTCTCCTCCTCGAGCGCGCCATAGAGTTCCTGGCTGTATTTCGCGAGGCGGGTCATGTTCTGGCTGGCGCGCAGCTGCGCGATCAGCCCGGCGGCGTGCCACGTGGTGCCGGAGGTAAGCTGCTTGCGTTCCAGCAGCACGATGTCGGTCCAGCCAAGCCGGCTCAGGTGATAGGCGACCGAACAGCCGATGATGCCACCGCCGACGATGACCACGCGCGCCTTTTCCGGCGGCAGGGTCGATGCCGACCCCGTGCCCGGACCTTTCGCTTCGCTCATGCCTTGATCCTTTCATTGCTGGGATCCCACAGGCAGATCCCGTCCTGCACTCTGGCGGGACGCCGATCGCCGCGGATATCGATCTCGAGCGCCGTGCCCGGCGCGCTGTCCGCGGTCTCGACCATGGCCAGCGCGATCGCGGCGCCGACCCGGTAGCCATAGCCGCCAGAGGTGACCTCGCCGACGATCCGGTCGCCCTGCCAGACCGGGGCCGAAGCGGGCGCATCGCTTTCGGGCGCATCGACGATCAGCGATACGAGCCGTCGGATCGGCCCGGCCTCGGCCTGCGCCGCGAGCGCCGCCTTGCCTGGGAAATCGGCCGGTTTGCCGAGCGCCACGAAGCGGTCGAGCCCGGATTCGAGGGCAGAATAATCGCTCGAGAACTCGCGCCGCCAGGCGCCATAGCCCTTCTCGAGGCGCATCGTGTCCAGCGCGTACATCCCGAAGGGACGCACCCCCGCCTCCATCAGAGCATCATAGATCGCCTCCATCTCGGCATTGGCGGCGTGGATCTCCCAGCCCAGCTCGCCCGCGAAGCAGACCCGCACCAACAGCGCCGGGCGACCGGCGACGCGCGCCTCCTGATGGCTGAGCCATGGCAGCGACAGGTCGCCATCGCTTATGCCTTGCAGGACCGCCCGGCTCGTGGGGCCGCAAACCACGAGGGTCGAGATCTCGCGGCTGCGATCGGTGAGGGTGATCGAGCCGTCGTCGGGCAGCGCCGCGCGCAGGAGGTCCGCGTCGTGCCACTGCGCCGAAGCGGCGCCGATCAGCGTCACCAGGTCGCCCTCGTGGCGCAGCACCGAGAACTCGGTGCGCACATGGCCGCGCGCATCGCAGACATAGCCGAGCGAGAGCCGTCCCGGCTTCGGCAGCCGCCCCGCGATGAGCCCGTCGAGCCAATCCGCGACACCCGGCCCTTCGATCTCGAAGCGGGCGAAGCCCGGCAGGTCGAGCAGGCCCGTGCCGCTCCGCACCGCCTCGACCTCCTCGCGGATCCGCGCCTCCCACGGGCCGTGGCGCGACCAAGTCTGCGTTGCAGCTTCGCTCAGATCGTCGCCGGGCTTTGCGAACCAGTTGGCCCGCTCCCAGCCGCCATAGACGCCCATCTGCCCGCCCGCGTTCTTGATCCGCTCGTGCAGCGGCGACAGCTTGCGGTCGCGCCCGGCCGGCCATTCGTGACGCGGGAAATGCATCGCGAATTCATGACCATAGACTTCGCGCGCCTTGTCGACGCAATAGTCGGGATCGGTGTAGTCGGTGAAGCGGCGCGGATCGACCGACCAGCAATCCCACTCGGTGCGGCCATGGATCACCCATTCCGAAAGCACCTTGCCCGCCCCGCCCGCCTGCGCGATGCCGAAGGTGAAGGCGCAGGCCTCGAAGGCGTCGGGCACGCCGGGCATCGGCCCGATCAAAGGCAACCCGTCCGGGGCATAGGGGATCGGCCCGTTGATCACCTTGTTGATGCCGGTCTCGGCCAAGAGCGGCACCCGGCCCATCGCGTCCTCGATATAGGGTTCAAGCCGGTCGAGATCGTCCGAGAAGAGCTGGAAGCTGAAATCCTCGGGCATCGGGTCGCCATCGCCGCACCAATGGGCGCGGCATTCCCGCTCATAGGGACCGAGATTGTAGCCGTGCTTTTCCTGGCGCAGGTAATAGGAGGTGTCGACGTCGCGCAGCAGCGGCAGCTTGCGCCCGGTCTCACGGCTCCACGCCTCGATCTGCGGGATCTCGTCGGTGAGCATGTATTGATGTGCCATCACCGCCAGCGGCACCGGGCGGCCGCCGAAGGGCTCGAACCATTTGCCGACCCGGCCCGCGTAATATCCCGCCGCGTTGACCACCTTGTCGCAGGCGATCTCTCCCTTCTCGTGCTCGACCACCCAGCGGCCGTTCTCGCGCCGCACCCCCGTCACCGGGCAGAAACGGATGATCCGCGCGCCAAGCTCGCGCGCGCCCTTGGCAAAGGCCTGGGTCAGCTGCGCCGGGTCGATGTCGCCGTCATGCGGATCGTAGAGCGCGCCCGCCAGATCATGGGTCTCGATGAACGGGTAGCGCGACTTGATCTCGTCGACATCCAGCAGCTCGATTGGCAGGCCCTGCCGGTCGCCCATGGCGCGGACATGGGCGAATTCCTGCATCCGCGCCTCGCTGTGCGCGAGGCGGATCGAGCCGGTGACATGGTAGTTGAGCGGATAATCGACCCGCGCGCCGAGCTCGCGGTAGAGCCGGGTCGAGTAACGCTGCATGTTCATCACCGCCCAGTCGGTGGAGAAGATCGGCACGTTGCCCGCGGCGTGCCAGGTGCTGCCGGCGGTCAGCTCGTGGCGCTCCAGCAGGACGCAGTCGGTCCAGCCCGCGAGGGCGAGATGGTAGAGGGCCGATGTGCCCACCGCCCCCCCGCCGATGATGACGACACGCGCTGTGGTGGGCAACTGGGACATGTTGGCCTCTCTGAACTCAGTAGACGGGGGGCGAGATCACCCACAGGGCGATCGCGGGTTCGGCATGGGGGTTGGCCCAGCGATAGGGCTCGTTTCGGATGCGGAAGCTGTCGCCCGAAGCGACTGTGAACTTCTCGGGCCCGAACCAGAGGTCGAGCCGGCCCGACAACATGAAGCCGATCTCCTGCGTGGCGCGCTGCATCGGCGTCTCGAGGGCGCTGCCGGGCTCGAAACGGGAATGCACGATCTCGAAGCTGTCGGTGAGATCGGGCGAGATCAGCGTCTCGAACAGGCCCTCATGCCTGTCGCCGATCGGGCGCCGGCGGTCGGCGCGCACGATGCGCCCCTCTTCCCGCGCGGCCTCCGGCGCGGGCTGCGACAGCAGCGCCGGCGCGACGCCGAGTACCGCCGCGAGCCGCTCCAGATCCTCGGCCCCGATCCGCGACAGGTCACGCTCGACCTGAGAGGCCCAGCCGACCGACCGGCCCATCGCGCCGGCAAGCTCCGCCAGCGTCATGCCGCGGTTGCGGCGCAGTGTCCTGAGATCGGCTCCCGTCATCACGAATCGCGGTCCATCGCTGTGTCAGGTGGAGCCTCACACGGTTCGTGAAATTTTCAAAGATTTTTTCACGAGCGCATTCGGTGGACACTTCCCAGGTCGGCCTCCACTGCTTACGGGTGACTGCGAGATCTGACGGAGCGACATGCGAAGGGCGTAGTTGTCCGGACAGGCCGAACTTTCCCCTGTTCGTGGCATGGCCGTGACCCACCCTCGCGCCGCGGTCCGGCTCGGCCAGCTCGACCGGTCGGAAATTTCCAATTGGCAATTGGCGCATTGGCCAGATTGGCGAGGCGTGCAGGTATCGGATTGAAGGCAGCACAGGGATCGCCCGCTGACCCGTATCAATCGCTTCGCGGCGATCACGCATCCATCGCGCCATCCCAGTCATAGGCGACCAGGTCTCGCGTTTCCCTCGCCTCGAGCCGCCGGTAGAGCGCTCGTGCGGCATGATTGTCCGCCTCGGTGGCGAGCCAGACCCCCTTGCATCCGCGCGCACGTGCCACCTCGATCAACATACCGCAGAGCGCCGTGCCAATGCCCTGCCGCCGCGATCGCTCGATGACGCCGACCTCGTTGATGAAGAGGGCCGGTTTCTTGTCGGGGTGAAGCAGCACGGTGCCGGACGCGAAGCCAACCACGGCGTCACCGACCGTCGCGAAGACCAGCACGTGACCTTCATCGGCCAGGAATCTTGCCAGCTGCTCCGGATCGACCGCGTGGTCGAAAATCTCGGCACCCCGGAGACGGTGCGCGTTGCCTGGGTCGAGCAGGTGGTAAAGCGCTTCGCTACCCATGCCCGAAAAATAGGATGCTTAGCTATGTCCCCGCAATGGCCAGGCCGGGCGTTTTCCCGGCCCCATACCCGATTGCGGACACGCGTCAAATTTATGCGACCATCGGTAGAACCCGAGCCGATCCGGGACGTTCGGTTCAGTGGGATGGCCGAAACCGGGCGCCTGCGCGAACGGGGCGAGGGGATGCCGGATGTCGGAGTGGATATTGCCGGGGAGCTATTGCGGCGCGGCACCGCTGCCAGAAAACGCGCTGCAATCGTGGAATTTCGATCCCCTGCTGCTGGGCGCCCTGTTCGTCATGGCGATCGCCCTGCGGCACAGCCGCGCCGGCCTCGCCGCGACGGCGGTGCTGGCCCTCGCCTTCGTCTCGCCGCTCTGCGCGATGGCGGTGGCGCTGTTCTCGGCACGGGTCGTGCACCACGTGCTGCTGGTGGCCGTAGCGGCACCGCTGCTCGCCGCCGCGTGGCCCAGCCGCCGCTCCTCGGGCGCCGCCCTGCCTTTCCTGATCTCGACCGCCCTGCTCTGGGCCTGGCATCTGCCTGCCGCCTATGACCTCGCGCTGCGCGACATCGCTGTCTACTGGATCATGCAGCTGAGCCTGCTGGGCTCAGCCGTCTGGTTCTGGCGCGCCGTGCTGGCCGAGCGATCGGCCATCGAGGCGATGCTGTGGACGCTGGCCGGGCTCATGCAGATGGGGCTGCTCGGCGCAATCCTCACCTTCGCCCCGGCGCAGCTCTACGCGGCGCATGCGCTGGCGCCGCTCGGCTGGGGCCTCTCGCCGCTGGCCGATCAGCAGCTCGGCGGGCTGATCATGTGGGTGCCGGCGATGCTGCCCTATCTCGCGGTGATCGCCCTCTCCGCGCGCCGCGGCTGGCGCATGGCGGAGCGTGCGGCGGCATGAGCTGGCTCGCCGGGCTGATCCCGCATCTGAAGGCGCTGCATGTCGGCATGCTGCTGCTGTGGTGCGGCGGGCTCTTCGCGCTGCCATTGATGCTGTCGCGGCACGACCCGGCGATCGGCCAGAGCGATTACGATCGCATCCGCCGCGCCACCCATTACGCCTATACCTATTTTGTCACGCCCTCGGCGGTGCTTGCCATCGCCTCGGGCACCGGGCTGATCTTCCTGCGCGAGGTCTTCGTGACATGGATGTTCGCGAAGCTGGTCTTCGTGGCGCTGCTGGTGAGCTTTCACGTCTGGGTCGGCTACGTCCTCGTCGCGGTGGCCGAACGCGAAGGCGCGCACCGGGCGCCGAACCCGGTGCTGCCGCTCGTCCTGCTACTGGTGCCGATCCTGACGATCCTGGTGCTGGTCCTCGCCAAGCCGGAGCTCAGCGAGATCCCGGTGCCCGGCTGGCTCGCAGAGCCGCGCGGCAATCAGCTGCCTTTCGACGTGCCCAGACGATAATCGAAAACGAGTTTGCCGCCATGCCATCCCGTGACCATCACCACGAGCACGTTGAAGCCCGACATCAGGATGCCGTAGGGCAGCACCGCCGCCTCGTAGCCCTGCAGCCGGTAGCCCCAGTTCAGCCCAAGCAGCGACAGCAGCAGCACCGCGATCACGAAATGGGTCCATGCCGGGGCGCGGATGCGGATGCCGGGAACCAACAGCAGCTCGGCGGTGCCCGTGGCGCCTGCGGCGAGGCCGAACAGGAAGGCCGTACCCGCCGCCCAGATCGCGGCGCGGGCCCAGAACAGCTCGCCAGACCACCAGTAGAGGACGTCGGCCCCGAAATTGCAGAAGGTCAGCGCCACCGGAAAGGCCACGCTCATCGCGTGCAGCGGATGGCCCCAGATCCCGACGAGGGATTCTGTCTGGTCGTAGCCCGGCGCTTCCGCGATCGGATCGACCAGATCCTCCTTTTCGTTGATCATCTCTTCCGCCATGCCCGGCCTCTCCTGCGCAGTGGTGTCGCCGGCTCAACACTCCTGCTGCTCGCCGGTTGCGAAGAGAGCCTTTCGGCAGTGCATCCGGCCGGACCCGCCGCCGCGATCATCGCCACGCTGTGGTGGGTGCTCTTGATCGGCGCGACGGCGATCTTCCTTCTCGTCGCCGGGCTGATCGCCTGGGCCTGGCGGCGGCCGCCGGGCGAGGTGCAGGAGCGGCGCTTCGTCGTCTGGCTCGGCCTCGCCTTTCCGCTGGTCGTGCTCGCCGCGCTGCTGGCCTACGGTCTCGTGATCGGCGAACGGCTGCTGCCGCGCGCCACGCCCGATCTGGTCGAGGTGCGCGCCGAGGCCCGGCAATGGGACTGGCGCTTCGGCTATGCCGACGCGCCCGGGCGGGTGACCGAGAACGAGCTTCACATCCCCGCCGGGCGCCCGGTCGACGTGGCGATCAGCTCCGCCGACGTGGTCCATTCCTTCTGGGTGCCGCGGCTGGCGGGCAAGCTCGACGCCGTGCCGGGTCATGTGAACGTGCTCAGGCTCGAGGCCGACCGGCCGGGCCGCTACGAGGGGCTGAACGCCGAATACAACGGACCGGGATACCGCGACCACCGCTTCACGGTGATCGCGCATGACGCGGAGGGCTGGCAGGCCTTCCTGCGGGGAGAGAGACCATGAACGCGCTCAGGCGTCACCGCGCGCTGTCGCGCATCTGGGCCTCCGAGCCCGGCCTCAGGGGCTGGTTCACCACGGTCAACCACACCGATCTGGGCCGCATGTTCCTCGCGGTCGCCATCTTCTTCTTCATCGTCGGCGGCATCCTCGCGATGCTGATCCGGGCGCAACTCGCGAGCCCGCGCTCGGCCTTTCTGGGGCCGGACCATTACAACCAGATCTTCACCATGCACGGGACCATCATGATGTTCCTGTTCGCGATCCCCTTCTTCGAGGGGCTCGCGGTCTACCTGCTGCCGAAGATGCTGGGCACCCGCGACCTCGCCTTCCCGCGGCTCACCGCCTACGGCTTCTGGTGCTACGTCTTCGGCGGCTCGATGATGATCTTCTCGCTGCTGGCTGGCGTGGCGCCCGACAGCGGCTGGTTCATGTATCCGCCGCTCTCCTCGACCATCGGCGCGCCGGGGATCAACTCGGATTTCTGGCTGATCGGCATCACCTTCGTCGAGATCTCGGCCATTTCAGCGGCGGTCGAGATCACCGTGACGGTGCTGCGCTACCGCGCGCCGGGCATGTCGCTGTCGCGGATGCCGATCTTTGCCTGGTACGCGCTGGTCACGGCGGTGATGATCCTCACGGGCTTTCCGCCGCTGATCCTCGGCTCGATCCTTCTGGAGCTGGAGCGCGCCTTCGACATGCCGTTCTTCCAGGTCGCGGCGGGCGGCGACGCGCTCTTGTGGCAGCACCTGTTCTGGCTGTTCGGCCACCCGGAGGTCTACATCATCTTCCTGCCCGCGGCGGGGGCGATCTCGACCATCCTGCCGGTGATGGCCCGCACGCGGCTGATGGGTTATGGCTGGGTCGTGGCGGCGGCGGTGTCCTTGGGCGTGCTCAGCTTCGGGCTCTGGGTCCACCACATGTTCACCACCGGCATCCCGCACATGGGGTTGGCCTTCTTCTCGGCCGCCTCGACGCTGGTGGCGGTGCCGACGGCGGTGCAGATCTTCGCCTGGATCGGCACGCTGTCGAAGGGCCGCCCGAGCCTGCATTTGCCGATGCTGTGGCTGCTGGCCTTCTTCGCCACCTTCGTGATCGGCGGTCTCACCGGGGTGATGGTGGCGATCGTGCCCTTCGACTGGCAGGCGCATGACACCTACTTCATCGTGGCGCATCTGCATTACGTGCTGGTCGGCGGCTTCGTGTTTCCGATGCTGGCGGCGCTCTATTACTGGATGCCGCATTTCACAGGGCGCAAGACCTACTTCAAACTCGGAAACACCGCCTTCTGGCTGATCGTGCCGGGGCTTCACGGCACCTTCCTGCTGCTGCACTGGGCCGGTCTTCTGGGCATGCGGCGACGGATCGATACCTATGAGAGCGGTCAGGGCTGGGAGGCGATCAACCTGATCGCCTCGATCAGCGGCTTCGTCATGTCGATCGGCTTCGCGCTGGTGCTGATCGACGTTGTGATCAACGCGGCGGTGGCGATCCGCGGCTCGCGCGACCCGTGGAAGGCGGGCACGCTGGAATGGGCCATGCCCACGCCCTCGGCACCATACAACTTCGCGAGCCTGCCGCAGGTCACGTCGCGCGAGCCGCTCTACGACGCTCCCGACCTGCCGGTCCGGCTCGCGCGGGGCGAGGGGTATCTCGGCGATCCGTCGCGGGGCCGGCGCGAAACCCTTTCGGTCGAGATCGCCACCGGCGCCCCGCGCTACATCACCGTCTTTCCGGGCAACACCTTCCTGCCGATGCTGATGTCGGCGGTGACCGGCCTGTTTTTCCTGGGAATGCTGCTCAAGACCTACTGGCTGGTGCCGATCTCGGCCACCGGCGTGATCTGCTGCGCCCTGTACTGGGTCTGGAGCCTCGGCGGCACCACGCGCGAGGGCGCGTTGCCGGTGGGGCACGGCCCCGAGTTGTTGACCGCCGGCGAGGTCGCCGATCCGCCGGGCTGGTGGGGATCGATCTTCCTGCTTCTCGCGAACGGCACATTCTTCGGCTCGCTGCTCTTCGGCTATATCTTTCTATGGACCATCGCCCCCAACTGGCCGCCGCCGCGCTACGCGGAGCCCGGCCCCGACGTGGCGCTCGCGGCGCTGGCGGGCGCCGGGCTCGCCGCTCTGGGACCAAGACTGCGCCCCGGCACCGGGCTGCTCCTCTTGCTGCCGGGGCTCGGCGGCCTCGCATGGGCGGGGATCCGGATCCTGACCCGCGTGCCCGACCCGACCGCGCATGCCTATGACGCCACGCTGTGGGTGCTGATGGGCTACGCGCTGCTGCATCTCGCGGTGGCGCTGGTGATGGCGCTCTTCGTCGCGGCGCGTGGCCGGACCGGTCATGTCGGCGCCATCATTGGTGGCGAGCCACGCATCGCGCGGCTGTGGAGCGATTACGCCGTGCTCGTCTCGGGGATCGCGGTTCTGGCGGCGGCGCTGCCGGGGTGGCTGACATGATCTCGGTGCTGCGCCTGTCGCTGCCGCTGGGGCTCTGGCTCGCCTCCTTCAGCGCGGTCTACGGCTTGCACGGCCTTCTCTGCTCGAGCCGCTGGGCCGAGCCGCCCATCGCCCCGCCCGAGCGCGCGCTTCTGATCGGCGCGACGCTGGCGGCGATCGCGTTGCAGGCCCTATGCCTGCTGATCCTCAGGTCGCCGCGCTGGCGCGAACCAGATCCCCGGCTTCGCAGTATCAGCCTCGCCCTCGCAGCGGTGGCCCTGCTCGCGGCGGCCTGGACGATGCTGCCGGTGGTGGCCTTCTCCTCCTGCCTGTGAGCATGCTGCCCCGCAGCCGCGCGCCCTCGACGAATGGCGGCGGATAGGGTTGGATCGATGTCCACACCAGCGAGGCGAGACATGAACGACTTCGTCATCCCGGCGCCGCCGGTTCCGACCATCCCGACCACCGATGGCGGCCTGTACCCGGTCCGCCGGGTCTATTGCATCGGCCGCAATTTCGCGGCGCATGCGGTCGAGATGGGCCATGACCCGGACCGCGAGCCGCCCTTCTTCTTTCAGAAGAACCCCGACAATCTGGATGCCTCCGGCACGTTCCCCTACCCGCCGCACAGCCAGGACGTCCATCACGAGGTGGAGCTGCTGGTCGCTCTGAAATCCGGCGGCAGCGACATCCCCGTCAGGCATGCGCTGGATCACGTCTGGGGCTACGGCGTGGCGCTCGACATGACCCGGCGCGACCTGCAGGGCGAGGCCAAGAAAGCGGGCCGCCCCTGGGAGATCGGCAAGGCGTTCGAGCGCTCCGGACCGGTAGGCCCGCTGATGCCGGTCGCGCAGGCCGGTCACCCCGACCAAGGCCGGATCGAGCTGCGGGTCAATGATGACCTCGCGCAGGAGGGCGACCTGAACCAGATGATCTGGAAGGTGCCCGAGATGATCTCCTACCTGTCGAAGTATTTCGAGCTCGCCGCAGGTGACGTGATCATGGCCGGCACGCCCGCGGGCGTCGGCCCGGTCAGGCGCGGCGACAGGATGCGGGCCAGCATCGAGGGTCTGGGTGATCTGGCCGTCAGCGTGACCTGACCGGTCGAGGCCAGCTTTCGCAGCATCAAGCATGGGCGCGGAACTGGCGAAGAGACGGGTCCACCAAGCCTTGCGCAACCGCATACTCGACCCGTCCTTCCCGCCGGGCACGAGGCGCCGCAAATCCACGCTTTGCGAAAACTTACGCGCTTCCCCTCACAGGTGGCAGCGCTGGCACGGCCCGACATCGAGAGACTGAAGGGCTGCTCTGCGCTAGTGGTCGAAACCAATCGGGTCCGCCGGTTCGCCGAGGGATTCCTCGTCGCCCTGCACCTCGATCGCGCCGGCGATCATCGGCGCGATCTTCGCGAAATCCGGCAGCAGCTTGTCGTGCAGCAATGCCCGGCACTCCCGCGCAAGCCGGGTCGGCAGATTGCCGAGCTCGTCGCTTCTGGTCACCAGATAGATCTGCCGCGACAGGCTCGCGAAGGGCAATGGCGATATGTCTATTTCCGACACGAGCGATCCGACATCGAGAAGGCTGAGCGGCGTCGAAATCGTCCAGCCGCCATTTTGCGCCACCGTCGCGATGACCGAGCGGTTCGTTTCGAACGAAAATCGCCGCTGCGGGTGAAACCCGACGCGCTTCAAATGGCCCGAGACCAGCCGCCCCAGAGGCATCGTTTCCGCGTATTGCACGAGAGGCAGCCGGGTCAGGCTCTGCCGCCAATCCTCACGGCGGTCATATTGTCCTTTGGCGGAAATCAAGACGAATTGCTCGCGCAAAAGCTGAAGGATGCTGAAGCGGTGCATGTCGGTCGGCATGATCCCCGTAATGGCGATATCGACATCGCGCGACAGGAGCTTGGCCGTCACCTGGTCCGAGCGGCCCGAGAAGGTCGAGATGAAGCATTGCGGCAATTGCCGCTGCAACGAAGAGGCCACCGCCGGTGTGATCGAGGCGTCGAGATCGTCGATGATCCCGAGGTTCAGGACCGGCAGGCTACGAAGGTTGAACTCGGCGAGGTTCGCCTCCGCCGCCGAAACCGTCGCCATGATGCGGTGCGCATGCATGCTGAGCACCTGCCCCGCCGGGGTCAGCAGGATCGGTCGGCTGTTGCGGTCGAACAGCTTGGCACCGACATTCTGCTCGAGCGCGGTGATCTGCTGCGACACGTTCGACTTGCTCACCCCGAGCTTCTGCGCGGCCCCGGCGACCGAGCGCGCTTCCTCCAGCGCGATGAAGGCGCGCAGGCCTCGCAGCGTCAGCCGCGCGATCGGCCGCTCGGTCGCGGTGGGGGGGGTCTGTGTCGTCGCCATCATCGAACCTCGGGATGTCCCGCATCGGACAATGCCCGTGCTTCGTCTCCCGGTCGACCTCGAATCCGGGTCCGGGCCGGGGCTGGCACCCCCCCGAAGCCCCCTGCGGGAGCGGTTTTCGAAGCTGACCCGCGGATGAGCAACCCGCCCGAAATTCCGCCGACCGCGTGACGCTGCCAGGCCGGGCCGGGCCGGGTTTCCCGCCAGAGGCGGCCCTTCGTTCAGCAGATCACCCACCCCCGTTCTGTTTCCCTGAACGAAGCCTCGGCGCGATTGACCGGGCGGCAATCTGTCGCGCTACTCGTCACAAATCCGAAACGGTCCGAGGGTAGAATGAAAAATCAGACACGCGTCGTCGTAATCGGCGGAGGCATCGCGGGATGCTCCACCCTTTACCACCTGACCCAGGAAGGTTGGACCGACGTCGTGCTCGTCGAAAGAAACGAGCTCACATCCGGAACCACCTGGCATTCGGCCGCGCAGGTCACCAATTTCGGCGCGACCCAGACCATGGTCGGGCTGAAAAGCCATTCCATCAAGCTCTACAAGGAACTGGCCGAGGACCCGGAATACCCGATCAATTACCACCACGCCGATGGCGGAATTCGGCTGGCCAATACCGAACGGCAAATGGAGGGCTATCGCCATTTCGCCAGCGTCGCGAAAGGCATGGCCGTTGACTTCGAGGTGATCGATGCCGAGGAATGCGCCCGGCGGCATCCGCTGATTTCCACCGACAACCTGCTCGGCGGGCTCTGGGACCCGCTCGATGGCGACATCGACCCGGCGCAGCTGTGCCAGGCGCTGGCGCGCCGCGCCCGCCTCGCCGGGGCAGAGGTCTACCGCAACACCCCCGTGACCGGGCTGACCCAGCACAAGGATGACAGCTGGACCGTGCATACCGAGCATGGCGACATCGCCTGCGAGATCGTCGTCAACGCCTGCGGCTACCGGGTCAACGAGGTCGGCGCGATGATGGGGGTGCACCACCCCGTCGCCTCGATGGAGCACCAGTATTTCCTCACCGAGCCGATCAAGGCGATCGAGGAGGCGGGCTTCCGCATGCCGCTGCTGCGCTGCCCGATCAGCGATTATTACTGCCGCCAGGAAAAGAACGGCCTGCTGGTCGGCTTCTACGAGCAGGACTGCAAGACCTGGGGCATGGACGGGATCGACCCGAACTTCGTTAACGCGCTCTGCCCCGACGATCTCGACCGGGTAATGGACGTGCTCGAAGGCGCCTTCGCGCGGATGCCGGCGCTGATGGATGTGGGCATCCACTCGGTCGTCAACGGCCCGATCACCTACACCATCGACGGCGCGCCGCTGGTCGGCCCCATCCCCGGAAAGCGCAACGCGTTCTGCATCATCGGCCTGCGTGCGGGCCTCGGCGAGGGCGGCGGCCATGGCTGGCTGCTGGCGCAGCAGATCGTGCATGGCGAGGCCTGCTACGACACATGGGTCATCGACCCGCGCCGCTTCACCGGCCACGCCAATGTCGAACTGACCGCGCTAAAGGCGATCGAGGATTACCAGAACGAGTTCCGCTTCCACTTCCCGCATGAGCACCGCCCGGCGGGCCGCCCGGCCAAGACCACGCCGCTGACCCCGGTGCTTGCCGCCGAGGGCGCCGAGTTCGGCACCGTCAACGGCTGGGAGCGCGTGGCCTACATCAAGCCCAGCCCTGATTTCGAGGAAACCCACAGCTTCCGCTTCAACGAGACCTTCCCCGTCGTGGCCCGCGAAATCGAGGCGGTACGCACGGGCGTGGGCCTCGCGGAGGTCAACGGCTTCAACCGCTTCGAGATCACCGGCCCCGGCGCGCGCGACTGGCTCGACACCATGGTCTGCGGACGGATCCCGCGCAAGGATGGCAAGGTCGGCCTGACCTACCTCTTGAACCACCACGGCAACGTGAAGGCCGAGGCGACGCTGGCCAATCTCGACGCCGACACGATCTGGTACGGCTCGGCCGCGGCCTCCGAATACCACGACATGGACTGGCTGCAGGCGCATCTGCCGAAGGACGGCTCGGTGCAGGTCCGCTCGCTCACAAATGACTGGACGATCCTCGTCCTCGCCGGGCCGAAATCGCGCGAGGTGCTGTCGGGCGTGTCGCGCGGCGACTGGTCGAAGGCCGCTTTCCCATGGCTCTCGGTGCGCCGCGCCTTCGTCGGCATCGCGCCCGCCGTGGTCATGTCGGTCAGCTTCTCGGGCGAGCTCGCCTACGAGATCCACGTGCCCAACCACCAGCTCTACGCCGCCTGGCTGGCGCTCAGGGCCGAGGGCGAGAAGCACGGGCTGACCCTGTTCGGCGGCCACGCCGTGGAGTCGATGCGGCTCGAGAAGGGCTATCGCCACTGGAAGGCGGACCTGATCACCGAGTTCAACCCGATCGAGAGCGGTCTCGACCGCTTCGTGAAGATGGACAAGCCCGATTTCATCGGCAAGGCGGCACTGGAGAAGCAGCTGGCAGGCGGGCTAAAGCGGCGCTTCGTCACCCTCGCGCTCGATTGCGACCACGCCCCGGCGCATGGAGGCGACAGCATTCTCGCCAATGGCAGATGCATCGGCACCATCACTTCGGCCGGCTGGGGCCACCGGGTCGGCAAGAACCTCGCCATGGGCTTCCTGCACCCCGAATACGCCGAAGTGGGCACGCCGCTGCAGGTCGAGGTGATCGGCAAGGCGGTCGCCGCGACCGTGGTGGATCCGGGCCTCTACGACCCCGAGAACCTGCGCATCAGGGCCTGACCCGAGCACCGGGCGGGGTGCGCGCCCCGCCCGGCCCGAGACAATCGGGGCGCTCCGGCGAGGCCCATGGGGCCCGCGCCGGGCCCGCCCCCCAAGACAGTGACTGGAGACGACATGAAGATACTCGTGCCGGTGAAACGCGTGATGGACTACAACGTGCAGCCGCGGGTGAAGGCGGATGGCAGCGGCGTCGACCTCGCCAACGTGAAGATGTCGATGAACCCCTTCGACGAGATCGCGGTCGAGGAGGCGATCCGGCTCAAGGAGGCGGGCGTGGCCTCCGAGGTGATCGTGGTCTCGATCGGGGTGAAACAGGCGCAGGACGCGCTGCGCACGGCGCTGGCCATGGGCGCCGACCGCGCGATCCTCGTGAACGCCGGCGACGACGTGCATCAGGACATCGAGCCGCTCGCCGTGGCGCGGATCCTCGCCAAGGTGGTCGAGGCCGAGGCGCCCGAGCTGGTCATCACCGGCAAGCAGGCGATCGACAACGACATGAACGCCACCGGACAGATGCTGGCCGCTAGGCTCGGCTGGGGTCAGGCGATGTTCGCCTCGAAGCTCGAGATCGCGGACGGTGTCGCCAAGGTGACCCGCGAGGTCGATGGCGGGCTGCAGAGCATTGAGGTGAAGCTGCCGGCGATCGTCAGCGCCGATCTGCGCCTCAACGAACCGCGCTACGCCTCGCTGCCCAACATCATGAAGGCCAAGAAGAAGCCGCTCGTGGAGACCAGCGCCGCTGATTACGGCGTCGATGTCAGCCCGCGGCTCGAAATCGTCTCGGTGCGCGAGCCGCAGGGCCGCCAGGCCGGGATCAAGCTCGGCTCGGTGAACGAGCTGGTCGGTCAACTCAAGGAAGCGGGGGTCCTCTGATGGCGGTTCTTCTGGTAGCTGAAATCTCGAAGGGCGCGCTGAACCGCGACGCCACGGCCAAGGCGATGCGCGCGGTGCGCGATCTCGGGCCGGTGACGCTGCTCTGCGCCGGGGCGACGCCCGAGGCGGCGGCCGAGGCGGCGCGGATCGACGGCGCGGCCCGCGTGCTGCTGGCCGAGGGCACGCAATACGCCCACCAGATGGCCGAGCCTCTGGCGGCGCTGATCGCGGTGCTGGCGGGCGAGTTCGAGCACGTCGCCGCCCCCGCCACCTCGGTCGCCAAGAACGCGCTGCCCCGCGTCGCCGGGCTGCTCGACGTGATGGTGATCCCCGACGTACTCAAGGTGGTGGACGCCGAGACCTTCGAGCGGCCGATCTATGCCGGCAACGCGATCCAGACCGTGCGGTCGCGCGACGCGGTCAAGCTCATGACGATCCGCACCACCGGCTTCGACGCGGCGGGCGAGGGCGAGGCCGCCCCGATCGAGACCGTGGCCGATCTCGCCGATCCGGGCCTCGCAGCATGGCTCACCGACGCGGTGACCGAAAGCGACCGGCTGGAGCTGACCTCGGCCTCCCGCGTGGTCTCGGGCGGGCGCGGCATGGCCTCGAAGGAGAACTTCGCGCTGGTCGAGGGTCTGGCCGACAGCCTCAGCGCCGCCGTCGGCGCGAGCCGCGCCGCGGTCGATGCGGGCTATGCCCCGAACGACTGGCAGGTGGGCCAGACCGGCAAGGTGGTCGCGCCCGATCTCTACGTCGCGGTCGGCATCTCCGGGGCGATCCAGCACCTCGCCGGCATGAAGGATTCGAAGGTGATCGTGGCGATCAACAAGGACGAGGAGGCGCCGATCTTCCAGGTCGCCGATTACGGCCTCGTCGGCGACCTGTTCGAGCTCGTGCCCGAGCTGACGGGGGCGCTGAGATGAACATCCGCGAGACCACGCGCGCGGCCCGCATCGACGGCAAGGGTTTTGCCGCCGGTGTGCGCGCTCGCGTCGCCGATCACGTGGCGGAGCTGACATCCGTGCAGGGGATCACGCCGGGGCTCGCGGTGGTGCTGGTGGGCGAGGACCCGGCCTCCGAGGTCTATGTGCGCAACAAGGCGCGCCAGACTCGCGAGGTCGGCATGACCGGCTTCGAGCACAAGCTCGCCGCCGAGACGACGCAGGCCGAGCTCTTGACGCTGCTGGCGCGGCTCAACGCCGACCCGGCGGTGCACGGCATCCTCGTGCAGCTGCCGCTGCCGCGCCACATCGACACAGAGGCGGTGCTGGCGGCGATCGACCCGGCCAAGGATGTCGACGGCTTCCACGTCTCCAATGTCGGCCTTCTGGCAACCGGGCAGAAGGCGCTGGTGCCCTGCACGCCGCTGGGCTGCCTGATGATGCTGCGCGACCGGCTGGGCAGCCTCAAGGGGCTCAACGCCGTGGTGGTCGGACGCTCGAACATCGTCGGCCGGCCGATGGCGCAGCTGCTGCTGCGCGACGACTGCACTGTGACCGTGGCGCATCGCCATTCGCGCGATCTCGAAGCGATCTGCCGGGGCGCCGACATCCTCGTGGTGGCGGTGGGCCGGCCACGGATGATCCCGGGCGACTGGATCAAGCCCGGCGCCACGGTGATCGACGTGGGCATCAACCGGATCGAGGCCGGGGACGGCAGGACCCGGCTCGTCGGCGATGTCGATTTCGACGACGCGGCGCGCGTCGCGGGCGCGATCACGCCGGTGCCCGGCGGCGTCGGCCCGATGACCATTGCCTGCCTGCTGTCCAACACGCTGACCGCCTGCTGCCGCGCCCACGGCCTGCCCGAGCCCGAGGGGCTCACCGCCTGACACGCCGCATCAGCGACCGCCGGGGCACCGCGCCCCGGCCCGCCCGCCATCCTTCGGAGACGCCCATGACCAAGTTCTGCCTGACCGTGACCTGCCAATCGAGCCGCGGCGTCGTCGCGGCCATCGCCGGCTACCTGGCCGAGAACGGCTGCAACATCGCCGACAGCGCCCAGTATGACGACCCCGAGACCGGTGGCTTCTTCATGCGGGTGAGCGTCGTGTCGGAGACCGGTGCGACGCTGGCCGATCTCGAAGCGGGCTTCGCCGAGACCGCCCGCAGCTTCGGCATGGACTACGCGTTCCACGACGAGGCCCGCAAGATGAAGGTCGTGGTCATGGTCTCGCGCTTCGGCCATTGCCTCAACGACCTGCTCTACCGCTGGAAGATCGGCGCGCTGCCGATCGACATCGTCGCGGTGGTCTCGAACCACATGGACTACCAGAAGCTGGTGGTGAACCACGACATCCCGTTCCACTGCATCAAGGTCACCCGCGCCAACAAGCCCGAGGCCGAGGCGCGGATCATGGCGGTGGTCGAGGAGGTGGGCGCCGAGCTGATCGTGCTGGCGCGCTACATGCAGATCCTCTCCGACGAGATGTGCAGCAAGATGTCGGGCCGGATCATCAACATCCACCACTCCTTCCTGCCCAGCTTCAAGGGCGCCAACCCCTACAAGCAGGCGTTCCAGCGCGGCGTGAAGCTGATCGGCGCCACCTCGCACTACGTCACCGCCGATCTCGACGAGGGCCCGATCATCGAGCAGGACATCGTCCGCGTCACCCATGCGCAATCGGCCGAGGACTACGTCTCGCTCGGCCGCGACGTCGAGGCGCAGGTCCTCGCCCGCGCCATCCACTCCCACGCCAACCGCCGCGTCTTCCTCAATGGCGACAAGACCGTCGTCTTCCCCGCATCGCCGGGATCCTATTCCAGCGAACGGATGGGCTGAGCCCCATCCCGCCACCGGCGCGGCCCGTCCGCGCCGCCCCACGAGAAATCGGGCAAACCGATCGTCACCCCGGCCGCCCCGACCGGCCATATCCAGACCCAACAAGGACAGACCCATGACACGCAAGTCGACCCTGCCGATCCTCGCCCTGACCGGTCTTCTGGCCGGGACCGCCGCCAGCGCCCAGGACGGGCTGACCGTCGCCTACTTCCCCGAATGGCCGATGCCGTTCCAATACGCCAAGGCCGAGGGGCTCTATGACGAGAAGCTCGGCCTGCCGGTGAACTGGGTCCGCTTCGATTCCGGCACCGCCATGTCCGCCGCGATGGCCGCAGGCAACGTGCAGATCGCGATCAGCCAGGGCGTGCTGCCCTTCATCGGCGCCGCCTCGGCAGGTCAGGACCTGCGCATCGTCGACATCGCCGCCTCCTATGCCGACAACGAGAACTGCGTGGTCGCGGCGGCGCTCGAGATCGATGCCGAAAACGCCAAGGAGCTGGAGGGGCTGCGCGTCGCGGTGCCGGTCGGCACCGGCGCGCAATACACCTTCCTGCAGCTGATGGAGCATTTCGAGGTCGACACCTCGACCATGTCGATCGTCGACATGGCTCCGGCCGAGGGCGCCGCCGCCTTCTCGCGCGGCGATGTCGACATGGCCTGCGGCTGGGGCGGCGCGCTGGCGCGGATGATGGATTACGGCAACGTGCTGCTGACCGGCCCGGAAAAGGAGGAGATCGGCATCCTCTCCTTCGACCTGACCACCACCTCGGCCGAGTTCGCCGCGGCCCGGCCGGAACTGCTGGCGGATTTCCTCGAACTCACCGCCGAGATGAACGCCAAGTGGAACGCCGGCGCGGACCGGGCCGAGATGCTGCCGGTCATCGCCCGCGACGCCGGCATGGAAGAGGGCCCCGCCGGCGAGGTGATCGACGATTTCACCTTCATCCCGGTCGACACGCTGCTCTCGGAGAAATGGCTCGGCGGCCGCGTCGGCAGCTATATCGACGGGGCGGCCGAGTTCTTCCACGCGCATGGCACTGTGCCGTCGATCCTGCCCGGCTATGGCGAGCTGATCATCACGGCGCCGCTGCAGGACATCGGCACCAACTGAGCCGGCGGAGGCGCGACGGCGCCTCCCCCACCCCATCCCCACCGACAAGGGAATGCCCGGATGCCCGGATTGACGCTGAACAACATCTCGATGCGCTTCGATTTGCCCAATGGAACCCATGTGCAGGCCCTGCGGGACGTGTCGCTGCATCTCGCGCAGGGCGAACTCCTGTCGGTCCTCGGGCCATCGGGCTGCGGCAAGACCACGCTGCTCAACATCGTGGCGGGGTTTCTCGCCCCCACCTCGGGCGAGATCACGCTGAACGGCCACGCGGTGCGCGGCCCCGATGCCGAGCGCGGCATGGTGTTCCAGGAGGGGGCGCTGTTCGAATGGATGAACGTGCGCGACAACGTCTCCTTCGGGCCACGCATGGCCGGGCGGTCCAAGTCCGAATACCTGCCCGAGGTCGACCGGCTGCTCGAGATCGTCGGGCTCAAGGATTTCCGCGACAAGGCGATCTACGAGCTGTCGGGCGGCATGCAGCAGCGCGTGGCGCTGGCCCGCTGCCTCGCCAACGATCCCGACGTGATCCTGATGGACGAGCCCTTGGGCGCGCTCGACGCGCTCACCCGCGAGAAGATGCAGGCGCTGGTCCTCACGCTGTGGAAGGAGACCGGCAAGACGGTGATGCTGATCACCCACTCAGTGGAAGAAGCGCTGCTTCTGGGCGAGCGGCTGATCGTGATGGCGCCGCGCCCGGGCCGCATCCACAAGGAATACCGCCTGCCCTTCGCCGATCTCGGGGCCGAGATGGATCTGCGGGAGGTCAAGAAACACCCCGATTTCGGCCAGACCAGGGAGGAAATCCTGTCGATGATCTGGAACATGGAAGAAGAAATTATGGGTCACATGGAGACCGCATCATGACCGGCATCGCGATCCTCCTCGTCTATATCCTCTCCTTCGTGCTGGCCGCCACCGCCGCCGGGCTGCTGCGCCGCGGCCGGATGCGCCGCGCCGATTTCAGCAGCCTCAAGACCGTGACCTTCGGCGACGAGAGCGCGATCCGTCCCGACCGCATCGCCTCGATCGCCTCGGTCGTCGTGATCTTCCTGCTCTGGGGCGCCTTCACAGGCTCCAAGCTGGTGCCGCTGCACGTGCCCGGCCCCTTCGCGGGCGAGACCTCCTTCGTCTACCAGGCCGAAACCGGCGACGGCGCGGTAAGCGACGGCCGGGTGCGGATCACCGTCGGGCCGGATGGGCAGCTCCCCGCCACCGAGGCCGACGCGCCCGGCGAGGTCGCGGTCGCGGTCCAGAGCGGCCGCGACAAGCTGATCCCGCTGCCGGGCGAGGCGCGCGTGGTGTCGGTGAACGGCACCGGGATCACGCCGGGCGGCACGGTTCCGGTCGCGGACGGCACCGTGTCGATGACCGCCAAGGGTACGCTGAGCTTCGCCGCCGAAAAGGGCCTGCAGATGGAGCCGATCTGGCTGCCCTCGCCCGAGGCGGTGGTCGGTCGCTTCATCGAGATCATGACCAACGGCTACCAGAACTACTCGCTGTGGGAGCATATCGGCGCCTCGCTGCTGCGGGTGCTGACCGGCTTCGCCCTCGGCGCGGCGGTCGGGATTCCGCTTGGCTACGCGATGGGGCTCTCGGGCTGGTTCCGCGGCTGGTTCGACCCGATCGTCGAGTTCATGCGCCCGGTGCCGCCGCTGGCGCTGATCCCGCTCGTCATCATCTGGTTCGGCATCTGGGAGACCGGCAAGGTGGTGCTGCTGTTCCTCGCCGCGCTCTGGGTGATGACCATCGCCGCGCGCGCCGGCGTCTCCGGCGTCAAGATCAGCAAGATTCACGCCGCTTATTCGCTCGGTGCATCAAAATGGCAGATTCTGCGTCACGTTATCGTGCCGAACTCGCTGCCCGAGATCTTCACCGGCGCGCGGGTGGCGATGGGCGTGTGCTGGGGCACCGTCGTCGCCGCCGAGCTGGTCGCGGCGCAGATGGGCGCGGGCATGATGATCATCGCCGCTTCCAAGTTCCAGCTGACCGACATCGTGATGATGGGCATCATCCTGATCGGCTTGATCGGCTTCGGCATCGACATGCTGATGCGCCAGGCCGAAACCCGGCTGGTGCCGTGGAAGGGCCGCAGCTGAGGCCCCGCCAATCTCTGCGACCGCGATCTCAGGCCCGCCCCTTTTCGGGGGCGGGCCTCGTCGTTCCGGCACGCCGTCACGCGGGGGGCTCGCCCGCCACGGGACGCCCCTTCCCGCAAGACAACGGCGCGACACCGAACCGGTGCCGCGCCGTAGACAGGACCGCGCCGTTGGACCGCGCTCAGTCGAGCCGCACCACTCGCCCCTCGCACCAGGACAGGTCAGCCGCATCCGCCAGAAGCTGCGCGCGCAGCCCGTCGGCAAGGCTCGGGGACATCTCGCGCCCCTGCGCCACGCTCTCGACGAAATGCCGCATCTCGGCCTCGTAGGCGGCGGCGTAGCGTTCGAGAAAGAAGGCCTGCGCCGGGGCGCGGCAGAAGCCCTCGGGCCCGGCCATCTCCACCGTGTCGCGCAGCATGTTGTCGGCGCGCAGCAGCGCGCGAGCGCCATGCACTTCGATCCGCTGGTCATAGCCATAGCTGGCGCGCCGCGAATTCGAGATCTGGCAGATTCGCCCAGAGGCCGTGGTCAGCGTCACCGCCGCCGTATCGGCGTCCCCCATCTCGCCGATCGCCGGATCGACCAGCGCCGCGCCGACCGCGTAGACCGTGACCGGCTCCTCGCCCAAGAGGAACCGGGCCATGTCGAGGTCGTGGATCATCATGTCGCGGAAGATCCCGCCCGATCCCTCGATGTAAGAAGGCGGCGGCGGCGCGGGGTCGCGCGACAGGATCGTCACCATTTCGACCGCGCCGATTTCCCCGGCCTCGATCCGGGCGCGGATCGCGGCAAAGTTCGGATCGAAGCGGCGGTTGAAGGCGGTCATGAAGGGCACGCCGGTTTCTTCGACCACGGCCATGCAGTCGCGGATCCGCTCGGCCGACATGTCGACGGGCTTCTCGCACAGGATCGCCTTGCCGGCGCGGGCGGCGGCATGGATCAGGTCGTAATGGGTGTGGGTCGGCGTGCCGATCACCACCGCCTCGACCTCGGCGCTGTCGATCAGCGCCTCCGCCGTCATCGCCGTCGCGCCGCAGCTCGCAGCCAGCCCGTGCGCGGCCTCCTCCATCGCATCGGCCACGGCGGCGACGCGCGCCCCCGCGATCCGGCCCAGCGATGCGGCATGGACCCGGCCGATGCGGCCGCAGCCCAGTATCCCGACATTCAGCATCTCATTCCCCCTTGAGCCCGCGCAGCACGCCGCGCGTCGCCTCGACCAGCGGCTCGTGGACCTCCGACAGGATCGCCACCCGGTCGAAGCGGTCGGGGTCGCGCGCCACGGCCGCGCGCAGCGCCCGGCCGAATTCCATGCGCAGCTCGGTGCCGATGTTGAACTTGGCGATCCGCGAGCCGCGCGCCAGCGCCCGGCGCTGCGCATGCGGCACGCCCGAGCCGCCATGGATCACCAGCGGCACCTCGGTGACCTCCACGATCGCGCGGATCCGCGCCTCGTCGAGACCGCCCTCGCCGCCGCGCTGCAGATGCGTGTTGCCAACCGAGATCGCCATCGCGTCGATCCGCGTCTCGCGCGCGAAGCGCGCTGCCTCCTGCGGATCGGTCCCGGCCGAACCTTCGCCCCCCGCATAGCCGACGAAGCCGATCTCGCCCTCGCAGGACACCCCCGCCGCATGCGCCATGGCGGCGATCTCGGCGGTGCGGGCGATGTTCTCCGCGAGCGGCAGCCTCGATCCGTCGAACATCACCGAGGTGAAGCCCGCCCCGATCGCCTCGCGGCATTCCTCCTCGGTGTAGCCGTGGTCGAGATGCGCCACCACCGGCACCGAGGCCGCCTCGGCCAGATGCCGGAACATCGCGCCGAGGATCGGGAGCGGCGTGTGCTTGCGGCAGGACGGCCCGGCCTGAAGGATCACCGCCACGCCCTCGGCCTCGGCGGCGGCGACATAGGCGCGCATGTCCTCCCAGCCCAGCGTCACGAGGCCGGCCACCGCATAGCCGTCGCGGTTCGCGGGCCCCAGCACCTCGGAAAGCGTCGCGAGCGTCATTTGAACTTGGCCACCATGTCCATGATCCCCGGGATCGTGTGCAGCTGCGCCGCATGGGTCGGCTGGAAATACTGCTTGAGGCTGCGCTGGCTCAGCCCGCCGAGGATGGTGAAGTAATACATCTCGTAGCCCGGCAGCACCGCGCAGGGATGGTAGCCCTTGTCGATCAGCACGGTCGAGCCGTTCACGATGTGATAGGCGTCGCCCGGCGCGTTGTCCTCACGCTGGAGCATCTGCAACCCCGAGCCGTAATCCGGCCGGAAGCGAAAGTTGTAGGTCTCGTCATGCCGGGTCTCGATCATCTCGCCATTGTCGCCGCGGCGATCGGTATCGTGCTTGTGGCTGGGAAAGCCCGACCAGCCCCCCTGCCCCACCGTGTAGAGCTCGCTCACCAGGAGGCGGCCGACCTTGTCATGCTGCTTGGCGCCGAGGATGTGCTTGATCTTGCGATGCGTCTTGGTGTCGTCCGAGCCGTATTGCACGATGTCGAGCTCGGGCTCGCGCACGTCGAAGGGCTCGAGCACCCGGTCGTATTTCGCGCCCGCGACGAAGACCTCCGCCGCCTCGCTGCGGCAGGTCAGGCGGGCCTTTGCGCCCGTGGGGACGTAGACGCCCTCGGGCTCGCCATCCCAGACATCGACGCCGCGCCGGCCAAGCGCCTCGAAGCCCATCCCCTCGACATCGACATCGACCGTGCCGGTGGCGGGCACCACGCAGGTCTCGTAGCCCGGTACGGCATAGTCGAAGCTCTCGCCGCGCTTCAGCTTGACGATGTTGAAGTAGTTGAGCGGCACCAGGTCGTGATCGGCATCGACGATGGGCTGGTTGCGGTTGTCATGGGGGGCGATGTGCATGGGATGTCCTTTCAGCCCTGCGTGGGGCCGGGATGGGTGTCTAGAAAGGCCTGCAATTCGGCCGGATCGGGCATGGCGGGGGCGCAGCCGGGCTTGGCCACGACGACCGAGGCGCAGGCCGAACCGCGCAGCACCGCCTCGCGCAGCGGGCGCGCCTCCGCGAGACCGGAGATCAGCCCGGCCATGAAGCTGTCGCCCGCGCCGGTGGGCTTGAGCGCATCGACGGGAAAGATGCCGGTGCGCAACTCCTCGCCATTCGCGAAGGTCACGGCGCCTTCGGGGCCCATCTTGTAGACCACCAGATCGGAGCTTTCGGCGAGCGCGCGCGCATGGGCGAAGCCGCGCTCGATGCCGCCCGCCATGAAGCCGAACTCCTCGTCATTGCCGATGATGATGTCAGCCATGGCCCCGGCGCGGCTCAGCACCTCCGAGGCGACCTGCGGCGAGGGCCAGCTATAGGGGCGGTAATCGACGTCGAAGATCACCGGCAGCCCGGCCGCGCGCGCCAGCTCGAAGGCGCGGAAGGCCGCCGCGCGCGACGGCTCGGCGGCGAAGACCGTGCCGGTGGTGATCACCGCGTCGAAGCGGGTGTAATCCACCGCCTCGACATCCGCGACGTTCATCGCGAAATCGGCGGCGTTGTTGCGGTAGATGACGCTCTGATGCTCCGCGACGCGGGCCTCGACGAGGGCCAGCGAGGTGCGCTCCTCGCCCTTCACGCGGCGCACATGGGCCCGCTCGATGCCATAGGCGTCGAGCTGATCCTCGCAATACCAGCCCACCGCGTCGTCGGACACGCAGGTCACCAGCGAGGCGGAGCAGCCGAGTTTCACCAGCCCGGCCGCGATATTGGCCGAGCTGCCGCCCATCGAGACCATCATATCGGTGGCCTCGCGGGTGCGGGTGCCGGGCGGCATCGCCGTCAGGTCCATGCCGACCCTCCCAATCACCAGAAAGCGGCGTCCCTTCAACCGGTCCAGCATCACACCCCCCGCCGCTGCCGGGCGCGGCCCGATTCCTGGCTTTCATGCGCGGCGCGGACCCGCTCGCTGGTCGTCACCTCCGGCGTGCCGACCTCCCACCAGGCGTGGCCCTGGGTGGTCCAGCCCTCGTAAGCGTCGACCTTCATGACGATGACCTGGCTGCGGTCGCTCGCCTTGGCCCGCTGGAACGCCGTGGCCAGCTCGGCCGGGTTTTCGACCGTCACCGCCTCGGCGCCCTGCGCCCGCGCATGCGCCTCGAAATCGACGGCGAAGGGTTCGGGGATGGTCGGGCAATCGGCGAGCAAATTGTTGAAGCTCTCGTTGCCGGTGTTGTTCTGCAGCTTGTTGATGACCGCAAAGCCGCCATTGTCGAGCACCAGCACGATCAGCTTCTTGCGGCTCAGCGCCGCCGAGTAGAGATCGCTGTTCATCATCATGTAGGAACCGTCGCCGATGAAGACGATGGTGTCGCGCTCAGGCTCGCGCTGCGCCTGCGCGATCCGCGCGCCCCATGCGCCCGAGATCTCGTAGCCCATGCAGGAAAAGCCGAACTCCACGTCGACCGTGCCGATCCCCAGCGTGCGCCAGTTCGCCGTCACCTCGGCCGGAAGCCCGCCCGCCGCCGCGACGATCCGGTCGCGCGGGTGGCACAGATCGTTCACCACGCCGATCGCCTGCGCGTAGGAGTTCGGGCCATTGCCGGGCTTCACGTTCTCGGCGACATAGGCGTCCCAGGCGCGGCGCTCCTTTTGCGCCTTCTCGACCCATGCAGCGGGGGCCGCGTAGTCGAGTCCTCGCCCCAGCGCCTCGATCGCCCGCTTCGCGTCACCGACCACCGGCAGCGCCCGGTGCTTGCCCGCGTCGTGCCGCGCCGCGTTGATCGCGACGATCCGGGCTCTGGCGTCGAAGGCGGTCCACGAGCCGGTGGTGAAATCCTGCAACCGCGTGCCGACGGCGAGGATCACATCCGCCTGCGCCGCGATTGCGTTGGCGCTGTCCGAGCCGGTGACGCCGATCGGACCGATGTTGAGCGGATGCTCCGCCAGAAGGTTGGCGCGCCCCGCGATGGTTTCGACCACCGGGATGCGATGCGCTTCGGCAAAGGCGGCGAGTTCCTTTGCCGCCCGCGAATACTGCACGCCGCCGCCGGCGATGATCATCGGCCGCTTGGCCGCGAGCAGCGCCGCGCGGGCATCCGCGATCTCGGCTTCGTCGGGGGCCACGCGGCGGATGCGGTGGAGTTTTTTCTCGAACATCGCCTCCGGGAAATCCCAGGCCCAGCCCTGCACGTCCTGCGGCAGCCCGATGAAGGCCGGGCCGCAATCGGCCGGGTCGAGCATCGTCGCCAGCGCGGCGGGCAGCGACTGGATCACCTGCGCCGGGTGGGTGATCCGGTCCCAATACCGCACCACCGGCTTGAACGCGTCGTTCACGCCGAAGGTCGGGTCGCCGTAATTCTCCATCTGCTGCAGCACCGGGTCCGGCAGCCGGGTCACGAAGCCGTCGCCGCAGAGCATCAACATCGGCAGCCGGTTGGCATGGGCGAGACCGGCGGCGGTGAGGAGGTTCATCGTGCCCGGCCCCGCGCTGGCGGTGCAGAACATGAAGCGCTGCCGCAGCCATTGCTTGGCATAACCGGCGGCGGCGAAGCCCATCCCCTGCTCGTTCTGACCGCGATAGAGCGGCAGCTCGGCCTGCACCCCGTGCAGCGCCTCGCCCAGGCAGGTGACGTTGCCGTGGCCAAAGATGCCGAAGCCGCCGCCGCAGACGCGCAGCTCCTCTCCGTCGATCTCGATATACTGGTTGGCGAGCCAGCGGATGATGGCCTGCGCGGTGGTGAGGCGAACGGTACCCTGTGATGCGGTCATGGCGGGGCGGCCCTTCCAGGTTTTTCGTGGCAAGTCGCGAATGCCGCTTGCGGCGTTTCGACTCTCACGATACGTATTTTGCAACCGGTTGCAAATCGAAATCGACGAGGGGGGAGTTCGACATGCGGGAGATCGGCATCGGCATCATCGGCGGCGGCTACATGGGTAAGGCCCACGCCGTCGCCATGTCGGCCGTGGGCGCGGTATTCGACACCCCGCTCCGGCCACGGCTCGAGATGGTCGCGGCCAGCTCGCCCGAAAGCGCCGAGCGCTACCGCGCCGCCTATGGCTTTGCCCGCGCCACCGATGACTGGCGCGCGCTGGTCGAGGATCCCCGGGTCGAGGCGGTGGTGATCGCCGCGCCGCAGGAGACGCATCGCGAGATCGCCGAGGCCGCCTTCGCGCGCGGCAAGCCGGTGATGTGCGAAAAGCCTCTGGGCGCCTCGGTCGAAGACGCCCGCGCCATGGTCGCCGCGGCCGAGGCCTCGGGCACGGCCAACATGGTCGCGTTCAATTACATCCGCACCCCCGCGAGCCAGTTCGCGAGACAGCTCATCGCCGAAGGCGCGATCGGCGAGGTGACGTGGTTTCGCGGCGAGCATACCGAGGATTTCCTCGCCGACCCCGAGACCCCGTTCACCTGGCGCTGCGCAGGCGAGGCCAACGGCACGCTGGGCGATCTGGCGCCACACATGGTCAACGCGGCGCTCGCGCTGCTTGGCCCCATCGCCTCGCTCTCGGCCACGATGGAAACTGTGCACACCGAGCGCCCCGGCGGCCGGGTCGACAATGACGACCAGGCCCAGCTGATGTGCCGCTTCGCGCGCGGCACGATGGGGCAGATGCATTTCAGCCGGATCGCTACGGGCCGCAAGATGGGCTACGCCTACGAAATCACCGGCACCAAGGGCGCGATCCGCTTCGATCAGGAGGATCAGAACGCGATCCACCTCTACCGCGCCGAAGGCCCCGAGGCCACGCGCGGCTTCACCCGCATCCTCACCGGCCCGGCGCATCCCGACTACCTCCCCTTCTGCCAGGGGCCGGGTCACGGCACCGGCTACCAGGACCAGATCATCATCGAGGCGCGCGATTTCCTGCGCGCGATCGAGACCGGCGAAACGGTCTGGCCCAGCTTCCGCGACGGGCTCGAGGTGGCGCGCGTGATCGAGACCGCCCGCGCCTCGGCGCGCGACGGGCGCTGGCGCGATGTCGAGAAACACTGAGAACAGAGGTCAGGACATGACGATCAGGATTGGCAACGCCCCCTGCTCATGGGGCGTGGAATTCGCGGCCGACCCGCGCAACCCCGATTGGCGCGACGTGCTGCGCGACTGCGCGGCAGCGGGCTACAAGGGCATCGAGCTCGGTCCGGTGGGCTACATGCCCGAGGACCCGGCCGAATTGGGCGCGGCGCTCGACGAGTTCGGGCTGCAGCTCATCGGCGGCGTGGTGTTCCGCCCGTTCCACGACCCGGCCGCCTGGGAGGACGTGCTCGACGCCGCGCATCGCACCTGCCGCGCGCTCAAGGCGCATGGGGCCGAGCACCTCGTGCTGATCGACTCGATCTCGCCGCGCCGCGCCCCGACCGCCGGCCGCGCCTCCGAGGCCGAGCAGATGGACGCGATGGAATGGGCCGCCTTCCGCGAGCGCATCGCCACCGTCGCGCGGATCGGCACCGAGGAATACGGGCTGACCACCGGCATCCATGCCCATGCGGCGGGCTTCATGGATTTCGAGCCGGAGCTGGAGCGGCTTCTCGACGAGGTCGACGAGCGCATCCTCAAGATCTGCTTCGACACCGGCCATCATTCCTATGCGGGCTTCGACCCGGTGGCCTTCATCAAGCGCCACGAGGACCGCATCTCCTACATGCATTTCAAGGATATCGACCCCGTGGTGAAGGCCCGGGTAATCGAGAACCGCACCGGCTTCTACGACGCCTGCGGACAGGGCATCTTCTGCAATCTGGGCGAGGGCGACGTCGATTTCCCCGCCGTGCGGCAGGCGCTGCTGGAAGCGGGCTTCGAGGGCTGGTGCACGGTCGAGCAGGATTGCGATCCGACGCTCGACCCCGACCCGCTGGGCGACGCCCGCAAGAACCGCGAATATCTCGAATCCATCGGCTTCAAATAGGGAGGTCCGGCCATGACGAAACTGGGATGGGGCATGATCGGTGGCGGCGAAGGCAGCCAGATCGGCCCGGCGCATCGCCTCGGCGCGGGGCTCGACGGGCTATTCGAATTCCGCGCCGGCGCGCTCGACCACCGCGCCGAGGCCGGGCGCGACTACGGCCGGCGTCTCGGCCTCACGCCGGACCGCGCCTATGGCGACTGGCGCGAGATGCTGGAGGGCGAGAGGAACCGCCCCGACCGGGTCGACCTCGTCACCGTGGCCACCCCCAACGCCACGCATTTCGAGATCACCAAGGCGTTCCTCGAGGCCGGCTTCCACGTCCTGTGCGAAAAGCCGATGACCATGACCGTCGAGGAGGGCGAGGAGATCGTCCGCACCGCGCGCGCGGCGAACCGGATCTGCGCGGTGAATTACGGCTATTCGGGCTATTCGCTGGTGCGGCACATGCGGGCCATGGTGGCGCGCGGCGATCTTGGAAAGATCCGGCTGGTGAAGGCCGAATTCGCGCATGGCCACCACGCCGACGCGGCTGACGCCGACAATCCGCGCGTGCGCTGGCGCTACGACCCGGCGCAGGCGGGCGTCTCGGCGCAGTTCGCCGATTGCGGCATCCACGCGCTGCACATGGCGAGCTTCGTGATCGGCCAGGAGGTCGCGCGCCTCTCCGCCGACACGGTGAGCTGCATCGAAAGCCGCACGCTCGAGGACGACGCGATGGTCAATCTGCGCTTCGACGGCGGCGCGGTGGGGCGGCTCTGGACCTCCTCGGTGGCGATCGGCCGCCAGCACGGGCTGACGCTGCAGGTCTTCGGCGAGAAGGGCGGCCTGTCATGGGCGCAGGAGCAGCCGAACCAGCTCTACTGGATGCCGCTCGGCGGCCGGCGCGAGGTGATCGAACGCGGCGAGGCGGGGCTCTCGCCCGAGGCGGACCGCACCAGCCGGGTGACGATCGGCCATGCCGAGGGCATGCCGCTGGCCTTCGCCAACATCTATGCCGATCTCGCCGAGGCGATCGCCGCGCGCAAGGCGGGCCGCGAGATGGACCCGGCCGCCGATCTCTACCCGCGCGCCGAGGACGGGCTGCGCTCCATGGCCGCCGTCTTCGCCGTGGCCAAGAGCGGCAAGTGCGACGGTGCCTGGACCGAGGCCCGGCCGCCGATGTTCCGCTAACCATTCGGGCCGGGGCCGTCGAGGCCCCGGCCCCTCAGCCCGTCCCGGGCAATGGCCCCTCAGCCCGCCTCGGGCAATGGCCTGAGCGTGCCGCGCTCGACGATCCGGCAGGGAAACACCCGCGCCTCCGGGTAGCGGTCCGGCTCGTCCAGCATCGCCCCCATCAGCTCGATCGAGGAGGTGACGATCTGCCGGATCGGCTGGTGGATCGTGGTCAGGTCGATCCCGGCCCAGCCCGCCATCTCCATGTCGTTGAGCCCCAGCACGCCGACATCGCCCGGCACCGAGAACCCGTTATCGCGCAGCGCCGAGAGCGCGCCGATCGACAGCACGTCGTCGCCGCAGAAATAGGCCTCGGCCGGCGGCTCCTGCAACAGCCGCTGCATCTCGCGCCGCCCCGCATCGAAGGTGTAGGCCCCCGCGAAGGACACGCTGAGCCCGAGCTCCGGCGCCTGCGCGATCTCGGCCTGGAACCCGGACAGGCGGTCCTGGGTCGAGGTCGCGGCTTCGGGCCCGCCGAGAAAGGCCAGCCGCCGGTAGCCGCGCGCGATCAGCGTACGCGCGGCGGTCCGGCCGCATGCGACGTTGTCGATGCCCACCGTGTGCACCTGCGGGTCCGAGGCGTAGCGCCCGAAGGCGTTGATCACCGGCACCCCCGCCTCGCGAAACGCGATGGCAAAGCCCGGCGGCAGGGTCGAGGAGGCGACGACGACGCCGTCGACCGAGTATTGCCGCAGCATCCGCACCGAGTTCTCGGGCTCGGTCTCGCCCGAGAGATTGACCAGCAAGGGCCGCAGCCCGCGCTCCTGCAAGCCGCGCGTGAACAGGTCGAAGATCTCGAGGAAGAACGGGTTGTGGAAGTTGCTCGACACCAGCCCGATCAGCTTGGTGCGCCCGGTGGTGAGCGATGAGGCCAGCGCGTTGGGGCTGTAGCCCAGTTCGCGCGCCGCCTTCTCGACCTTGCGCCGCATCTTGGGCGAGACCGAGGCGCCGTCGGTAAAGGTGCGCGACACCGCCGAGCGCGACACGCCCGCCCGTTCGGCGACCTCCTTGAGCGTGACCACCATGACCCCCCGTTTTCCCTCCCGCGACCGCATAGCTCTACCTCATCGAACGCTCGGGTCCAGCATGAGTTGCGCCAACCCGTTTTGCAACCGGTTGCAAAATGCCGCGCGATATGTTGTAGTCGGAGTCGAAGGGCTGGCGGAGGACCGCTCTTCCAACGGAACCAACGACACCAGGGAGGGATGTCCGATGACACCGACAATGAAGCTGCTGCTGGCCGCGACCGTCGCCGCCACGCCGCTGATCGCCGCCGGCACAGCGCAGGCCGAGGGCGAGAAATACATCCTCGTCAGCCACGCCCCCGACAGCGACAGCTGGTGGAACACCATCAAGAACGCGATCGCGCTGGCCTCCGAGCAGATGGGCGTCGAGGTCGAATACCGCAATCCGCCGACCGGCGACCTCGCCGACATGGCGCGGATCATCGAGCAGGCGGCGGCCAGCGGCCCCGATGGCATCATCACCACCCTCTCGGATTTCGACGTGCTCTCGGGCCCGGTCCGCTCGGCCGTCGACAGCGGCGTCGACGTGATCATCATGAATTCGGGCACGCCCGAGCAGGCGCGCGAGGTCGGCGCGCTGATGTATGTGGGCCAGCCCGAATACGATGCGGGCCTCGCCGCGGGCGAGCGGGCCAAGGAGGACGGCGTCGAGAGCTTCCTCTGCGTGAACCACTACATCAGCTCCCCCGCCTCGACCGAGCGCTGTCAGGGCTTCGCCGACGGGCTCGGCGTCGAGCTGGGCGAGCAGATGATCGACAGCGGCCAGGACCCGGCCGAGATCAAGAACCGGGTGCAGGCCTATCTCTCGGCCAATCCCGACACCGACGCGGTGCTCACCCTCGGGCCGACCTCGGCCGATCCGACGCTGCTGGCGCTCGACGAGACCGGCATGGCGGGCGACATCTATTTCGGCACCTTCGATCTCGGCGCCAACATCGTGCAGGGCATCAAGGACGGCGTCATCGAGTGGGGCATCGACCAGCAGCCCTTCCTGCAGGCCTACCTGCCGGTGGTGGTGCTGACCAACTACCACCGCTACGGCGTGCTGCCCGGCAACAACATCAACTCCGGCCCCGGCTTCGTCACCGCCGAGGGGCTCGAGATGGTCGAGAAGTTCGCCGGCGAATACCGCTGAGCGAGCGCGCGGGGGCGGCACCTCCCCATTGGCCGCCCCCATCGAATTTCAACCGATCCCTGGAGTAAGCGGGCATGGCAGATACACCGCAAATCGTGATGGACGAACGGGTCAAGCAGATCTCGCCGATGCGCCGCGCGATGATCCGTCCCGAGCTGGGCGGCATCGTGGGCACCATCGCGGTGTTCGTCTTCTTCGGACTGTTCGCCTTCGACAGCGGCATGTTCAACAGCCAAGGCATCATGAACTGGTCCGTCGTCTCGGCGCAGTTCATGATCATCGCCGTCGGCGCCTGCCTCTTGATGATCGCGGGCGAGTTCGACCTCTCGGTCGGCTCGATGATCGGCTTCGCCGGGATGATGATGGCCATCTTCGGCGTGACGCTGGGCTGGCCGATGTGGGTCGCGATCCTCGTGACCTTCGCGCTGTGCATCTCGATCGGCGCGCTCAACGGCTTCATCGTCGTGCGCACCGGCCTGCCCAGCTTCATCGTGACGCTG
Source organism: Limimaricola soesokkakensis (assembly GCF_900172345.1). Lineage (GTDB taxonomy): Bacteria > Pseudomonadota > Alphaproteobacteria > Rhodobacterales > Rhodobacteraceae > Limimaricola > Limimaricola soesokkakensis. The sequence goes on along the minus strand of NZ_FWFY01000005.1, from coordinate 96,567 downwards.
GCCTTCCTGTTCATCCTGCGCGGCTTCACGATCTTCCTGCCGCAGACTATCGAGCGCAAGACCATCATCGGCGGCATCCGCGAGGCGGCCGAGGGCGACTGGCTCGCGGCGCTGTTCGGCGGCACCATCGGCAAGGGATTTTTCACCTGGATGGGCGAGGCCGGGATCATCGCCACCTTCGAGCGCGGCACCCGCGCCGGCGAACCGGTGGTGAACGGCATCCCGATGCTGATCGTCTGGGCGCTCGGGCTGGTGGTGGTGGGCCATGTGCTGCTGACCCGCACCCGCTTCGGCAATTGGATCTTCGCCGCCGGCGGCGACGCCGAGGCCGCGCGCAATTCCGGCGTGCCGGTGAACCGGGTCAAGATCACCATGTTCATGTTCACCGCCTTCTGCGCCACCGTCTTCGCCGCTTGCCAGGTGATGGAGTTCGGCTCGGCCGGGGCCGACCGGGGCCTGTTGAAGGAGTTCGAGGCGATCATCGCCGTGGTCATCGGCGGCGCGCTGCTGACTGGCGGCTACGGCTCGGTGATCGGCGCCGCGCTCGGCGCGCTGATCTTCGGGGTGGTCCAGCAGGGGCTGTTCTTCGCGGGCGTCGAAAGCTCGCTGTTCCGGGTGTTCCTCGGCGTGATCCTGCTCTTTGCGGTGATCCTCAACACCTATATCCGCCGCATCATCACCGGAGAGCGCTGACATGACCCAGCCCCTGATCCAGATGAAGAACATCGAGAAGCATTTCGGCTCGGTCATCGCGCTGGCCGGTGTCTCGGTCGACATCCATGCCGGCGAATGCCACTGCCTTCTGGGCGATAACGGCGCCGGCAAGTCGACCTTCATCAAGACGCTCTCCGGCGTGCACAAGCCGACCCGCGGCGAGATCCTGTTCGAGGGCCGCGACATGCACTTCGCCGATCCGCGCGACGCCATCGCCGCCGGGATCGCCACGGTGCACCAGCATCTCGCGATGATCCCGCTGATGTCGGTGAGCCGCAACTTCTTCATGGGCAACGAGCCGACGCGCAAGATCGGCCCCTTCTCCTTCTTCGACCACGACCTCGCCAACCGGGTGACGATGCAGGAGATGGAGAAGATGGGCATCGTGCTGCGCGGCCCCGATCAGGCCGTCGGCACGCTGTCGGGCGGCGAGCGCCAGACCGTCGCCATCGCCCGCGCGGTGCATTTCGGCGCCCGCGTGCTGATCCTCGACGAGCCGACCTCGGCGCTCGGCGTGCGCCAGACCGCCAACGTGCTCGCCACCATCGACACCGTGCGCAAGCAGGGCGTGGCGGTGGTCTTCATCACCCACAACGTGCGCCACGCCATGGCGGTGGGCGACCGCTTCACCGTGCTGAACCGGGGCCGCACCTATGGCACGGCCAAGCGCGGCGAGATCACCCCCGAGGAGCTGCAGGACATGATGGCGGGCGGCCAGGAGCTGGCGACGCTGGAAAGCAGCCTCGGCAGCACGGTCTGATCCGGGAGGCCGCAGGCCGCTTTCAGCGGCATGTCGGGGCGGGATCGCGCGATCCCGCCTCGACTGCGTCCGGGCCCGGCCGGATGCCGGGGATCCGGGGCATGGCCCCGGCCCGGCCGGATGCGCGGGGATCAGCGGCGCGGCGGCTGGCTCGCGCGCATCTCCTCGACGCTGAGCACGCCGTCGCCGTTCTTGTCGGCGGCGTCGAAGCGCGCGGCCTCTTGGCTGAGGGTTTCGGCGCGCGACAGCGGCTTGAACTCGGCCCGCGCCTCGGCGGCCGGGCGCTGCTCCTGCCCCCGGTTCTGGTCCAGGCCCTGACGCGGCCCGTGGCCACGGCCTTCGCCCTTGCCCGGGCGGGCCTCCGGCCGCGCCGCGCGCGCCTCCTCGGCGCTCACCCGGCCATCGCGGTTGGTGTCGGCGGCGTCGAAACGCGCGCCCGCCAGCTTCAGCGCCTCGGCGCGCGGCAGCGGCTTCATCTCTGGATGCTGCTGGGCCGAAGCCGCGCCCGCGATGATGCCCGACAGGGTTGCCATCACGGCGATGGCGCTGATCTTGCCTGCGATTTTCATTCTCGTCGTCCTTGCGATTGGAACGTCACCCCCGGTCTTCGCAGCGCTGCACCGCGCCGGGGTCGGGTCTGAGATGGCGCAGTCCCGGGACAAGCTACAGTCGAGAATTGTCGCGAAATGTATGCGCGACGACAGGGCGCGACTGGCCGCGTGGGCCCCGGCCCCGCGCCCTATCCCGCTGCCGGATCGGGCAAAAATCACCAAGGTCACCGCGCCCGCCCCGCCCCTTCGGCCTTATCCCTGGATACAATTCAGATGCCGCCCCCGACCGTTTTCGCCCGGCCCCGGTCCCCCCTAGATGCCGGCCTCGCTCAGCAGCTCGGTCCAGACCGCGTCCTCGGAGCGGCGCTTGGGCCCGGCCAGCCGCATCGCGGTGATCACCAACTCGCAGCTCGGCAACTCGTCGGAAAGGTCGATCAGGCTGCCCTCGGCGATCCGGTCCCGCGCCAGGCTGTGCGGAATCCACGCGGTGCCGATCCCGACCTGCGCCATCTCCTGCGCCGCCAGAGTCAGCGCCGTCTCCACCCGCTGCACCGCCTGCAACGGCTGCGGCAGGTTCGGCAGGATCAGCAGGTTCATCACCTGCCCGAGAAACACCGCGTCGGGGTAGGAGACGATCGGCAGCAGCCCCATGGCGCGGTCGCGCAGGTGATCGGCCCGCCGCGCCGCCGCATGGACCGGGATCAGCCGGTCATGCCCGACCTCGACCGTCTCCAGATAGTCGGCCTCCACCTCGGGCGCGATCCCCTCGATCCGGTAGACCAGCGCGATATCCGCCTTGCGCGACAGAAGCTGGCCGTAGCAATCGTCGAAATTGGCCGAGCGCAGCCGGATCGAGATCGAGTCGTGATGCGCCAGCACGCCCTGCAGCAGCCGCGGCGTGCGCGAGGTGGTCAGCGCGTGCTGGCTCGCCAGCACCACGTGGTTCTCGGCCATCTGGCTGCCGCTGCGCAGATCCGCGACCAGCTGGCGCAGCGTACGGATGATCTGGAGGATTCGGTCGCGCTGGGATTCGGTGGTCCTTTGCAGCTGCACCGGCTTGCGGCTGCGGTCGAACAATTCGACCCCGACATAGTCCTCAATCTGCCGAATGCGGCGAGAAAAGGCAGACTGCGTCAAAGAGCGGCGTTCGGCGGCTTCCGAGAAGGATCCGGTCTCCGCCACGGCAATCAAGTCTTCCAACCATTCCAAGCGCATGCAAGGGTCCCGCTAAGTTGCATATCCTGCATATTACAATGTGAACTTCGCATTTGCATAGCGGTATTCGCGGGCGCAGTATTCCCATAGTGAATTATGAACGGGAGCGTCACATGCATCTGGCCCGGTTTCCCCGCGTCCATCTCGCCCATCTGCCCACCCCGCTCGAGCGGCTCGACCGCCTGAGCGCCGAACTCGGCGGCCCCGAGATCTGGATCAAGCGCGACGACTGCACCGGCCTCTCAACCGGCGGCAACAAGACCCGCAAGCTCGAGTTTCTCATGGCCGAGGCACAGGCCATGGGCGCCGACATGGTGATGACCCAGGGCGCGACCCAGTCGAACCACGCGCGCCAGACCGCCGCCTTCGCCTCGAAGCTCGGCCTGCGCTGCCACTTGCTCTTGGAGGACCGCACCGGCTCCAAGGATCACAACTACAACCGCAACGGCAACGTGCTGCTCGACCACCTGCACGGCGCCACCACCGAGACCCGCGGCCCCGATCTCGACATGCATGCCGAGATGGAGGCGGTGGCCGATAATTTCCGCAAGGACGGCGCCAAGGTCTACACCATCCCCGGCGGCGGCTCCAACGCCACCGGCGCGCTCGGCTACGTCAACTGCGCCTTCGAGCTGGTGGGCCAGGCCAATGATCGCGGAATGGTAATCGACCACATCGTCACCGCCACCGGCTCCGCCGGCACCCAGGCCGGCCTGATCACCGGCCTCAAGGCGATCAACGCCAAGATCCCGCTTCTGGGCATCGGCGTGCGCGCACCGCGCGAGAAGCAGGAGGAAAACGTCTACAAGCTGGCGCGCCTCACCGCCGAGAAGCTCGGCTGCGAGGGCATCGTCGCCCGCGAGGACGTGGTCGCAAACTGCGACTATGTCGGCCCCGGCTACGGCATCCCGCGCGAGGACACGATCGAGGCGATCCGCATGTTCGCCGAGCTCGAAGGCATCCTTCTCGACCCGGTCTATTCCGGCAAGGGCGCGGCGGGTCTGATCGACCAGATCCGTAAGGGCCGCTTCAAGAAGGGCGAGCGGGTGGTGTTCATCCACACCGGCGGGGCGGCGGCGCTGTTCGGTTATGACGCGGTGTTCGAGCGCGCCCCGGGCGACAAGCTGGCAGCGGAGTAAACCCATGGCCGAGACGCGTTTCACCGGTAGCTTCACCCAGCAGGAGCCGATCCCGGAGGAGGGCATCTCGGCGGCGCTGGAGCTGCTCCGCACCGGGCGGCTGCACCGCTACAACACCGCGCCGGGCGAGACCTCGCTCACCGCCCGGCTCGAGGCGGCCTATGCCGATTGGCAGGGCGCGCGCTACTGTCTGGCGCTGGCCTCGGGCGGGCAGGCGATGCAGATCGCGCTGCGCGCCTGCGGCGTGCGCCCCGGCGACCGCGTGCTGACCAACGCCTTCACCCTCGCCCCCGTGCCCGGCGCCGTCGCCGCCATCGGGGCCGAGGCGGTGCTGGTCGAGATCACCGAGGATCTGGTGATCGACCTCGACGACCTCGCCGCCAAGGCCCGCGCCTCGGGCGCCCGGCACCTGCTGTTGTCGAACATGCGCGGGCACTTGTGCGACATGGACCGGCTGATGCGGGTCGCCGACGACTGCGGCCTGACCGTGATCGAGGATTGCGCCCACACCATGGGCGCGCGCTGGAACGGCCGTCGCTCCGGCAATTTCGGCGCGATGGGCTGCTTCAGCACCCAGACCTACAAGCACATGAATTCCGGCGAGGGCGGTTTCCTCACCACCGACGACCCCGAGCGGATGGCCCGCGCGATCATCATGTCGGGCTCCTACATGCTCTACGAGCGCCACGGCGCGGCGCCCGGGCCCGAGCATTTCGAGAAGATCCGGCTCGAGACGCCGAACATGTCGGCGCGGATGGACAATCTGCGCGCCGCGATCCTTCTGCCGCAGCTCGAGCGGCTCGACGACGCCATCGCCCGCTGGAACGCGCTGCACGACCGGATGGCCGAGCGCCTTTCCGCCATGCCCGGCGTGACGCTGCCCGAGCGGCCCGAGCCCGAGTTCTATGTCGGCTCCTCGATCCAGTTCCGGCTGCCGGGGCTCGGGGCAGAGGCGGCGCGGCAACTGGTCGCCGAGGCGGCGGCGCGCGGGGTCGAGCTGAAATGGTTCGGCGCCGCCGAGCCGGTGGGCTTCACCTCGAACCATGGCAGCTGGCGCTACCTGCGCGCGCAGGCCCTGCCCCGCACCGACGCGATCCTCTCGACCCTGTTCGACATGCGGTTGCCGCTGACCTTCAAGCCGGCCGATTGCGATGCGATCGCCCATCATCTCGACGCCGCCCTCGCGGCGCTGCGCAGCCCGGAGGGCGCGGTATGACCCCGAAACGGATCGGCATATTGGGCGGCATGGGCCCCGAGGCGACGGTGCTCCTGATGCAGCGCGTGATCGCCGCCACCCCGGCCCGCGACGACGCCGACCACATCCCGCTTCTCGTCGATATGAACCCGCAGGTGCCCTCGCGCATCGCGCGGCTGATCGAGGGGCGCGGCGAGGATCCCGGCCCGGTGCTGGCCGAGATGGCGCGCCGGCTCGAAACGGGCGGCGCCACCGCGCTGGCCATGCCCTGCAACACCGCGCATCACTACGCCCCCGAAATCCGCGCCGCCGTCGAGGTGCCCTTCATCGACATGGTGGCGCTCTCGGTGGCGCGGGCCGCCGAACGGCTCGGGCCGGGCGGCAAGCTGGGTCTTCTGGGCTCGCCGGCGCTGCGCCGGATCGGCCTGTTCGACCGGGCCTGCGCCGAGGCCGGCCTCACCTTGCTCCACCCGCAGGACGAGGACGCGCTTCTGGCCGCGATCCGCGCGATCAAGGCGCACGGACCCGACGAGGACAGCCGCGCCGCGCTGCGCGCCGCCTCGGCCGATCTCGCCCGTCGCGGCGCGACGCTGCAACTCGTCGCCTGCACCGAGTTCTCGCTCATCGCCGGGGCGCTCGCGCCCGAAGCGGAGGGCATCGACACGCTCGACCTTCTGGTCGCGGCGATCCGCGACGCCGCCCTCGGCGCGCCCACTCAAGAAGACGGCACCGCCGCCTGACACCGCATGCAGAGCGGCGCGGGAACAGCGTCGGTGCAGCCAACCAACAGAGGAATATGAAATGACACGGACGACGACACGCGTAGCGCTCGCGCTCACCACCTTCCTGACCGCCGGATCGGCTCAGGCCGAGACCGTGACCATCGGTCATTTCGGCAACCCGACGCCGATGCAGGTGGCGCTGGCCGAGGGCCGCTTCGACGAAGCCACCGGTTGGGACATCGAATGGCGCAAGTTCGGCTCCGGCTCCGAGGTGATCGCCGCCATGGCCTCCGGCGACATCAAGCTCGCCGAGCTCGGCTCCTCGCCGCTCGCCATCGCCACCAGCCAGGGCGTCGAGCTGGAGATGTTCATGCTGGCGCAGGTGCTGGGCTCGGCCGAGAGCCTGATCGCCCGCGATGGCGCCGAGATCGAAACGCTCGAGGATCTCGCCGGCAAGCGGGTCGCGGTGCCGGTGGGCTCGACCGCGCATTTCTCGCTGATGGGCGCGCTCGACCATGCCGGGATCGACGCCTCCGACCTGACCCTGCTGAACATGCCCCCCGACCAGATCGCCGCCGCATGGGAACAGGGCGCGATCGACGCCGCCTTCATCTGGCAGCCGGTGCAGAACCAGATCCTCGAGACCGGCACCCGCCTCGCCACCTCGGCCGAGACCGCCGAATGGGGCTTCCCGACCTTCGACGCCTGGGTGGTGAACGCCGAGTTCGCCGCCGAGAACGCCGAGGCCGTGGCCGCCTTCGCCAGGACGATGGACGAGGCCAACGCCGCCTATCTCGCCGATCCCGCCGCCTGGACCGCCGAGAGCGAACCGGTGCAGACCATCGCCGCCGAGACCGGCGCCGACGCCGCGCAGATCCCCACGATCCTCGAAGGCTTCACCTTCGTGCCGCTCTCCGAGCAGCTCGGCGAGACTTGGCTCGGCAGCGCCCATGAGACGATGCGCGACACCGCCGCTTTCCTCAAGGAAGCCGGGCGCATCGATCAGGTGGCCGAGGACTATTCCGGCTTCGTGAACACCGAGATCGGCACCGCCGCCACCCAGTGACGGCCCCCGGTCCCGGCCCCCGCGCGGGCCGGGACCCCCCAGACCCCGACGAGGAGTGGTCCAATGGGACTGAACATCAAATCCGCCTCCGTGGTGTTTCCCGCAGCCGAGGGCCGGCCGCCGGTCGAGGCGCTGCGCGGCATTGATCTTGCCATCGCCGAGGGCGATTTCGTGGTGGCGCTCGGCGCCTCCGGCTGCGGCAAATCCACGCTTTTGAACCTGATCGCGGGCTTTCTCGCGCCCAGCTCGGGCGAGATCCTGCTCGATGGCCGCCCGGTCACCGGCCCCGGCGCCGACCGCTCGGTCGTGTTCCAGAAACACGCGCTGCTGCCCTGGCTCAACGTGATCGAGAACGTGGCCTTCGGGCTCAAGATGCAGGGCGTGGCCGAGGCCAAGCGGCTCGCCATCGCCGAGGATTTCGTGAAGCTGCTGGGCCTCGACGGGTTCCAGAAATCCCCGGTCTACCGGCTCTCGGGCGGCATGCAGCAGCGCGTCGGCATCGCCCGCGCCCTGACCTGCGACCCCAAGGTGCTCTTGATGGACGAGCCCTTGGGCGCGCTCGACGCGCTGACCCGCGAAAAGGCGCAGGAGCTGATCCTCAGGATCTGGAACGACACCGGCAAATCGGTTTTCTTCATCACCCACAGCGTCGAAGAGGCCCTGTTCATGGGCACCAAGCTGATCGTGATGTCGCCCCGTCCGGGCCGCATCTCGCACCGCTTCGACCTGCCCTTCTCGCGCCGCGTGCTCGCGGGCGAGCCGGCCCGGCAAATCAAGGCATCCCCGGAATTCATCCGCCTGCGCGAGGAGGTGCTCGGCATCATCTTCGCCGATGAGGAGGAAGCGGCATGATCGAGACCGTCAAGCACAGCACCAGCGTCGCCGAAAAGGCCCGCATCAACCCGCGCAGCGGCGTCTTCGCCTGGTTCGCGCGCGGTCGCCCCACCAAGCCCGGCGAGACCTACGGCGTGCCCGGACAGGGCGACACGATGTGGCTCTCGGTCGTCTCGATCCTGTTCCTGCTCTTCGTCTGGTGGGCGATCACCGCGCTGGGTCTGGTCAAGCCGCTCTTCGTGCCAAGCCCGCAGGCCATCGTCGCCAAGTTCGTCGATGTCTGGCAGAACGGCTTCACCAACACCTCCTTCCTCGAACATGTCGCGGTCTCGACCGCCCGCGTCTTCGGCGCCTTCCTTCTGGCCTGCGCCGTCGGCATCCCGCTCGGCCTCGCCATGGGGATGAGCCCGGTCATGCGCGGCCTGTTCGATCCGCCGATCGAGTTCTACCGGCCGATCCCGCCGCTGGCCTACCTGCCGCTGATGATCATCTGGTTCGGCATCGGCGAGACCTCCAAGGTGCTGCTGATCTTCCTGTCGGTCTTCGCCCCCGTGGCGCTCGGCGCTCGCGCCGGCGTGCGCTCCGCCGCGATCGAGCAGATCCATGCCGCCTACAGCTTCGGCGCCTCGCGCTGGCAGGTGATGCGCCACGTGATCCTGCCCTCGGCGCTGCCCGAGATCCTGACCGCGATGCGCGTCGGCGTCGGCTTCGGCTGGACCACGCTGGTCGCCGCCGAGATGGTCGCCGCGACCAAGGGGCTTGGCTACATGGTGCTCTCCGCCAGCCAGTTCCTGCAGACCCCGACCGTGATCATGGGGATCATCGTGATCGCCGCGATCGCCTATGCCTTCGACCTGCTGATGCGCTGGATCGAGCGCAAGGTCATCCCCTGGAAAGGCAAGATGTGAGACCCGACATGACCGTGACCTATCTCAAATCCGCCAAGCGCCACGCCGAAAGCGACCAGGCCGACACCCGCGCCGCCGTCAGCGCCATGCTGGCCGAGATCAAGTCGGGCGGCGAGGCCCGGGTCGAGGCCTATGCCCGCGAGCTCGACCGCTGGGACGGCCCGGTGCTGGTCGACGAGGACACCCGCCGCGCCGCCGCCGCCCGTCTTCCCGAGAGCCTGAAGGACGACATCCGCTTCGCCCATGCCAACATCCGCCGCTTTGCCGAGGCGCAGATGCGGACGGTACAGGGCTGCGAGGTCGAAATCCTGCCCGGTCTGATCGCCGGGCAGCGGCAGATCCCGGTCTCTGCGGCGGGCTGCTACGTGCCCGGCGGGCGCTACAGCCACATCGCCTCGGCGCTGATGACCATCACCACCGCCAAGGTGGCGGGCGTCGGCCACATCACCGCCTGCTCGCCGCCGCGCCCCGGCGAGGGCATCCCGGCGGCGATCCTCTTCGCCATGGATCTCTGCGGCGCCGACGCGATCCTCAACTTGGGCGGCGTGCAGGGTGTCGCGGCGATGGCCGAGGGGCTCTACGGGCTGCCGCGCGCCGACATCCTCGTCGGCCCCGGCAACCAGTACGTCGCCGAGGCCAAGCGCATCCTGTTCGGCGAGATCGGCATCGACATGTTCGCCGGCCCCACCGACAGCATGGTGCTGGCCGACGAGACCGCCGATCCGGAGATCGTCGCCATCGACCTCGTGAGCCAGGCCGAGCATGGCTGGAACTCGCCGGTGTGGCTCGCCACCACCGATCGCGGCCTCGCCGAAAAGGTGATGCAGATCATGCCCGGCCTGATCGACGCGCTGCCCGAACCCAACGCCTCGAGCGCCCGTGCCGCCTGGGCCGATTTCGCCGAGGTGATGCTTTGCGATAGCCGTGAGGCGATGGCGCGGGTCGCCGATGACTACGCGCCCGAACATCTGCACGTGCAGGCTGCCGATCTCGACTGGTGGCTGAACCGGCTGCGCGCCTATGGCTCGCTGTTCCTCGGCGAAGAGACCACCGTGGCCTATGGCGACAAGGCCTCGGGTCCGAACCACGTGCTGCCGACCTCGGGGGCGGCGCGCTATACCGGCGGCCTCTCGGTGCACAAGTTCATGAAGACGGTGACCTGGCAGCGCGCCGACCGCGCCGCCTCGCGTCAGCTCGGCGGCGCCACCGCCCGGATCAGCCGCGTCGAGGGGATGGAGGGCCATGCCCGTGCCGCCGACATCCGCCTGACCCGCTACGCCGTGACCGAGGCCGGCCCCGCCGCCGCCAAGGTCGTGGGCTAGGCCCTCCCCCGGCGCCCCGGCCCGACCGGGGCGCCGTCAACGCCAAGGAAATCCCCGATGTTCATTGATGCGATCGCGCCAGCCCGGCTGCGCGCGCCGGTGCTGCGCCTGCCCGTTCTCCTGCCCGGTTTCACCGTCGCCGCCGTGGTCGCCGTGGCGGCCCAGTTCATCTCCGAGCATTATGGCGCGCCGGCGATGCTGATGGCGCTGCTGCTGGGGATGACGCTGCAATTCCTGTCGCTCGAAGGCCGCTGCGTCGAGGGCATCGGCTTCACCGCCCGCCACGTGCTGCGCCTCGGCGTGGCGCTCTTGGGCGCGCGGATCTCGGTCGAACTTCTGCTCGATCTCGGCGCGGGCCTGATCGGGCTGATCGTGGCGGCGGTGGCCGCGACGATCCTGCTGGGCTTTCTCGCGGGCCGCGCGCTCGGCAAGGGCTGGCGCTTCGGTCTGCTGACCGGGGGCGCGGTGGCGATCTGCGGCGCCTCCGCCGCCATGGCCATCGCCGCGGTGCTGCCGCGCGACGAGAGCTCCGAGACCGATCTGAGCTTCACCGTGCTCGGCGTCACCCTGCTCTCGACATTGGCGATGATCGCATACCCGCTGCTGACCGGCTGGGTCGGCTTCGACACCCGCACCACCGGCGTGTTCCTCGGCGCGACGATCCACGACGTCGCGCAGGTGGTCGGCGCCGGCTTCTCGATCTCGCCCGAGGCAGGCGAGACCGCGACGCTGGTCAAGCTGATCCGGGTCAGCCTCCTGGCCCCGGTCGTGCTGCTGTTCTCGCTGGCGATCCGCGCCGGCGGCCTCGGCGACAGCGCCGGAGGCAAGCGGCCGCCATTGATCCCGGGCTTCGTGCTGGGCTTTCTAGCGCTCGGGGCGCTGAACTCGCTGGGGCTGGTGCCGGAGATGCTGGGGCGCCTGTTGGCCGATGCATCGGGCTGGGCGCTGCTGATCGCGATCGCGGCGGTGGGCATGAAGACCTCGCTCGCCACGGTGATGCAGGTCGGCGGCGCCGCGATCGCGCTGATCGCCGCCGAGACGCTGTTCCTCGCCGGGATCTTCCTGACGGCGCTTTGAGCGAGCTTGCCGCTCCTGTCGAAGTGCGGCAATCAAGACTTTGATTCAATTGGGAATTGCCCCCTATTGCCAGCTGGCAATCAGCGCGACTTCCGCTCCTTCAGGAACAGGTCGAGGGCGGATCGCAACGCCGCGTCGCTGAGATCGGCGTCGAACTCCATCACGTAGGATTTGCCCCTGCGGCGAATGCTGACATTGCCGTCGCGATGCTGGACCACCCGGTCCGAACGCTTGCGCGGCGCCGTCACCTTGCCCGCCGCCTTGAGCCGCGTCAGCACCGCCGGGGCGGCGAGGCGCGCGCCCTCCTCGGCAATGGCCCTAGCCTCCGCCAGCACCGCCTCGCGCGCGCCGGGCTCCGCCATCAGCGGCCGCAGCTGCCGCGCATGCAGCTCTTTGATGTCGCGGATCGACGGGAAGGCCGCGACGATCTCGGGCTCGAGCTTGGCCAGTTGCAGGAACCGCGACAGGAAGCCGGGGGAGACCTGCAACCGCTCGGCCATCAGCTTCTGCTGGCCGCCGTAATAGGCCTCGACCGCGCGGGCATAGTCGCGGGCACGCTCGAAATCCGAGATGTCCTCGCGGTCGCGGTTCTCGATATCGGCGAGGCGGAACGCCTCCTCGTCGGTCAGCTCGCGCTCCTCGATCAGGTAGCGGAACTGCGGGTAGTTGTTGGCCCGAAGCCAGCTCACCGTGAAATGCCGCCGGGCGCCGCAGATCACCTCGAACTCGGGGCCGTCCCCCTGCCCCGCCGGGCGCAGCCGCCGCACGATAGCGGGAAACTCCTGCTGGCCTTGCGCCTTCATCCCTTCGATCAGGTCGGCGCAGTTTTCGGGTGTCAGCAATTCGTAGGCGCGGTTGTGCCCCTCCCACATGACGCAGCTGGCCGGATCGACGAGGCGCAGCACCTTTTCCTGGCGCCCGCCCGCGACCTGTTCGGACATGGCGGTGGAGCGTTTGAGAAACCGCGTCTGCGCCCGCCCGGCCCCGTCCTCGCGGGTTTCGGTCTCGTCGAGACCGTTCAGGACGTCGTTGAAGATGTCGTCGTGCTTCCTGCTCACAGGATCCCCTCCTTGCGCAGCGCCGCGTGGTGGCTCGGCCATGTCTTGCGGATCTCGGTCTCGACCTCGCGCCCCACCGCATCGAGATAGACGCGGCAGCGCTTGTGCGTCTCGGTGCGGGTCGCTGCCCCTGTCAGCTCATAGACGGTCATAAGGTTCGCCGTCGCGTTGTCGATCTCGGCGCTGTCCTTCAGGACCGCCGACAGCATGTCCTGCGGGAACACCGCATCCATCATCCGCTTGATCGCGCCATGGGCGCTCTTCTGGTCGTTCATCTTGGTCGCAAGGATCTTCACGAAATGATAGCCCCGCGTCCCGCCATGTTGCGCGAGCTCGCCCAGGGTCGAGGACATCATCCGCAGGAAATGCGCGGTCGAGCCGAAATCGATGTTGTTGGGCGGCGCCGGCACGATGATCGCGTTGGCCGCGCGCAGCACCGACAGCGAGATCATCCCGAGCGCCGGCGGCGGGTCGAGCAGGATCACGTCGAACTGGTCCGAGATCGTCTCGATGCCGGCGCGCAGCCGGTCGAGCACGAAATCCTGTTCGCGCACCATGCGGGCCGCGAACTCGTACTCGGCGTCATAGAGACCAAGATTGGCGGGGATCAGCGCGATGCCGGGCCAGTAGGTGGCGCGCAGCGCGTAATGCAGGCTGGTCGGCCCGCCATGGCGGAAGAACGGGTAGAGCGTGTCCTCCTCCTCGTCGACATCGACGTCGGGGTTGAGGCCGAAGACGCTGGTGGTGGAGGCCTGGCTGTCGCAATCGATGACGCAGACGCGGTAGCCCTTGAGCGCAAGATACTGCGCCAGATGCGTCACCACCGTCGACTTGCCGACCCCGCCCTTGAAATTCTGCACCGCGAGCACCGTCGCCGGATCGGTGGGCGCGCGCCGCGGCAGCGTGCCGAACACCTCGCGCATCCGGTTCACTTCGGCCAGCGAATAGCCGGTGCGCCGTCCGGTATCGGGGTCCTTCTCGGGTTCGGGCAGCCGGCCGTCGCCCTCGGCGTCGCGCAGCGCCTTCTCGGTGCGGCCGCACATCTCGGCAGCGCTGCGCACGTTGAAGCGCAGATCGAGACTCTTGCTGACGCCGGGCGCGAAGACCCGCGCGCGGAGCTTCTCGATCACCCTCCCTGCCCGGCCCGCCAGCGCGTCGATTTCATCCAGCCCGACGGGATAGTCTTCCATGTCCAAAGCGATATCCTTGCCTGCGTTCGGCCTCCAAGATGCGGTGGCGCGGCACGGAGGTAAAGTGCGCTATCCGCAGAGCGGTGCCGCGAAAACCGAACCTGTCCATGGCGTGGCGCAAATACCGCACTCGGGCCCAAAGAGCCGCACGGTTCGGATTTTGCGGCACCTCGCCCCCCCTCCCCCATCCCGATTTGTAGCAAATCGGCTCCGCAGGGCGCCCAAAACCCCGAAATCCGAATCCGAAAACCCCTTGTTCTGGATTCTAGGGTTCTCTGTTCATGGCGCGCGGGGCCCTTGTTTCACTGCGCGAAGCGCCTGTATCGCTTACCTTTCGGGACGATTGGCGCAACATATGGGGTGGGTTGGCGATACGTATCGGGATGGCTGGCGATACCTATCGGGTGCCGAACTCTTACCTTTGGGGTGGGCCGGGATTGCAGGAATCACCCCTCTCGCAAAGCCCTGTTTTGCAGGGGGATGCGAATCGCCGCCTCCACCCGCCGCCGTCTCAAACCTTACTTATCGGGTGGCCCTCCCCGCGACCGCTGTCGATTGACTTACATCTCCGCCCATACAAAAGTATGCGCAACAGGTAACGCGCATTGGCGGTCAAGACATGGCAAAGCTGCCCCAACCCTCTTACCGCACGGTCGACGCGCGGCCCACACCCGAGACGTTGATCAAGCCGGGCGAGCTCGTCGACCTGATCGAGGTAACGCCGCTCACCCTCGCCGACCGCCGGATCTACAACCAGCTCTTGGAGAATGCCTGGGAGGCGATCGACAAGCCGGTGATGCATGTGATCGCCAAGTCCGACCTGCGGGGCAACCACAATTCCAACGACCGGATCGGCGACTCGATCGAGCGGCTGATGAGCGCGATCGTCAAGATGGAGGTGATCTGGGACGGCAAGCCGGCGGTCGAGCGGGTGCAGCTCCTCGGTGGCAACGTCGAGATGGCGCGCAGCGATGGTCTGTTCGAATACGAGATCCCGGCGCGGCTGCGCAAGGTGATCACCAACTCCACCGTCTTCGCCCGGCTGCAGCGCGAGGTGATGTTCGCGCTGTCGTCGAAATACGCGCTGACGCTCTACGAGATGGTGCAGAAGCGCGGCAACCTGCGCTGGAAGTCCTCCGAGACTTTCACGCTCGATGGCATCCGCGCCGTGCTCGGCGTGCCCAAGGGCAAGCTGACCTCGTGGTCGAACCTGCGGCTGCGGGCGATCGATCCGGCGGTGGCCGAGGTCTGCGCGCTGTCGGATTACATGGTCGAGATCGCGCCGATCAAGACAGGGCGCAGCGTGACCCATGTGGAGCTGCGCTGGTGGCGCAAGGATGGCGATGCCACCGACAAGACCGAGCGCAGCCTGAGCTTCGCCAGCACCGGTCGCCGGGCGCGGGCCGCCGAGGAGGCGCGCGGGCAGGGCGGCACGACCACGATCCCGGGCCAGACCCCGCCGCGGCCGCGCCCGGCCTGGCTCGACCGGCAGGGCGAGGCGTTGCGCACCGAGACCTACGAGACGGCGCGGCTGCGCTTCCCCGGCTACGACATCTACAACATCGAGGGGCAGTGGCGCGAATGGTCCAAGGGCAAGTCCCCGGCCGAGGATCCCGATCGCGCCTTCCTCGCCTTCTTCCGCAAATACGCCGAGGCGAACCCGATCTGATCGGGCGTCTGCAGGGCCGATTGCCAATTGGCAATCGGATCGGAGGCGAGGCCGCGCCCTGCCCCGACCGCACCGGAATTTCTCAACTAAGAATCTAATATCATTACAGAAATACTGAATTGCCAGTTGGCAATCGGTCGCTCCGCCCATGCCGGGGCTGGACAGGCTGCCGTCCGCCTGCTGTCCTCTCCCTCGCTGCTGGAACGAGGAGACGGCCGATGCGATTGCGAGACCTCGAGATCCTGATCGTCGCGCCACCGGCCCCGGGTTGGGGCGGGCGCTATTGGATCCTCGTCAAGCTCACCACGGATGACGGCATCACCGGCTGGGGCGAATGCTACGCCGCCGCGGTCGGGCCGCGCGCGATGGAGGCGGTGATCCGCGACGTGTTCGAACGTCACATGGAAGGAGAGAGCGTCGAGAACATCGAACTGATGTTCCGCCGCGCCTATTCCTCGGGCTTCACCCAGCGGCCCGACCCGACCGTGATGGGCGCCTTTTCGGGGCTCGAGATCGCCTGCTGGGACATTCTCGGCAAGGCGCGCGACCGTCCGGTCTGGGCGCTCCTCGGCGGGCTGATGAACGAGCGCGTGCGCGCCTATACCTATCTCTACCCGTCGGAGCACCATCCCCTGCCCGACTTCTGGATCGATGCGGACATGGCCGCCGAGGCCGCGGCCGAGGCCGTCGCGCGCGGCTACACCGCGGTGAAGTTCGACCCGGCCGGACCCTACACGATCCGGGGCGGCCACCAGCCCGCGATGAGCGACATCACCCGCTCGGTCGCGTTCTGCCGGGCGATCCGCGCGGCGGTGGGCGACCGCGCCAACCTGCTCTTCGGCACGCATGGGCAGTTCACCACCGCCGGCGCGATCCGGCTCGGCCGGGCGATCGCGCCGTTCGATCCGCTGTGGTTCGAGGAGCCGATCCCGCCCGACAATCCGCTCGACTTCGTGGAGGTGGCGCGGGCGACCGGCCTGCCGGTGGCGACCGGCGAACGGCTTGCCACCCGCGCCGAATTCGCGCTGCTGCTGCGAACCGGCGGGGCGCAGATTCTGCAACCGGCGCTTGGCCGTGCCGGCGGCATCTGGGAGGCGCGCAAACTCGCCGCCATGGCCGAGAGCTTCAACGCGCAGATCGCGCCGCATCTCTATGCCGGGCCGGTGGAATGGGCCGCCAACATCCATCTCGCGGCGTCGATCCCCAACCTGTTGATGGCCGAGACCATCGAGACGCCGTTCCATGACGGGTTGATCCGGGGCACGATCCGGGTCGATGAGGGGTTCGTTACCGCGCCGCAGGCCCCGGGGCTCGGCATCGAGGTGGACGAAGATTTCGCCCGCGCCCATCCCTACGAGGGCACCGGGCTGCATCTTGAGATGAGCGAAGCGCCCTGCGACTACGTCAATGGCAACCTGTTCGAGGGGGGCGCGCCCGCTCCGAGGGACTGAGCGCGGATCAGGTGGTCCTGGCGTCGTCGAGGACCATCTCGGCGGCGCGATGCGCCACCATCATCGTCGGCGCGTTGGTATTGCCGGAGGTGATGCTGGGAAAGACCGAGGCATCGACCACCCGCAGCCCGTCGAAGCCATGCAGCCTCAGCCGTGGATCGACCACCGAGCGGCGCGGGTCGGCGCCCATGCGGCAGGTGCCGACCGGGTGAAAGACGGTGCCGCAGCGATCGCGGAAATCGTCGAGAATGGCCGCGCCGTCGAGCGCGCGCAGGTCGGGATCGACGGCGCTCTCGACCAGTGCGGTAAGCGCGGGGCTGCGCATGATCCGGCGACACAGCTGCCCGCCTGCGATCACGGTTTCCCGGTCCGCCTCGGTCGCGAGCGAATTGGGGCGGATATCCGGCGGGGCCAGCGGATCGGCGGATGAGATGTCGATCCGGCCCCGGCTCGTTGGCCGGGCGGGCTGAAAGCTGATGATGAAGCCGGGAAACGGATCGGGCCGGACGAGGTCGCGGCGGCCCGTAGGCGTGGTGCTGTAGCTGACCGGGTTGAAGTAGATCTGCTGATCCGGCTGCGGGCTCTCGGCCGTGCCGCGAAAGAAGCCGCCGCATTGATTGACCGAAAGCGCCAGCGGCCCGCGACGGCTCAGCGCGTAACGGATCGCGGCCCGGGCCTTGCCCCAGAACGGGCGCAGCTGGTCGTTGAGCGTCGGCTCATTGGCCTTGAAGTAGTAGTTTACCGCGAGATGGTCCTGAAGCTGGCCACCGACATGCGGCGCATCCGCCAGCACCTCGATCCCATGGGCGCGAAGCAGCTCGGCCGGGCCGATGCCCGAAAGCTGCAAGAGCCGGGGCGAGGTGACGGCGCCGGCGCAAAGCAGGATCTCGCGCCCGGCGCGCAAGGTCTCGATCCGGTCACCGATCCGCAGTTCCACCGTTGCGGCTCGGCGCCCTTCGAAGCCGATCCGGGTGACCGTGACGCCGGTGCGCAGCGTCACATTGGATCGCCGCAGCGCCGGGGCGAGGTAGGCGCGGGCGGCGGAGTGCCGCAGGCCGGACCGGGTGGTGATGCGATAGGTCGTGGCGCCTTCGAAGCGGGCGCCGTTGCAATCGGGGCAGGCGGGCAGTCCGGCCTGCGCCATGCCGTCGAAGAAGTGGCGGGTCACCGGGTGGATCTGGTCCGAGACGTCCTGCACATGGAGCGGCCCGCTGCCGTCGCGGCTGCCATCGGCCGCGACGCGGGTTTCCATCGCCTCGAAGGCGCGGCGGGCAGCGTCCCAGTCCCAGCCCTCGGCGCCGTCCGCCGCCCAATCGTCGAAATCATGTGGCAGGCCCCGGGCCCAGATCAGCGCGTTGATCGAGCTCGAACCGCCGACCACCCGGCCACGCGGCCAGTAATCGCTGCGCCCGTTGAGCCCGGGATCGGGGGCGCTGCGATAGCGCCAGTTGAGCCGGGGATGGAAGAAGGTCTTGCCGTAGCCGAGCGGCAGCCGCACCCAGGGCGACCGGTCACGCGGCCCGGCCTCGAGCACCAGCACGCTGTATCGCCCCGAGGCGCTCAGCCGCTCCGCCAGCACGCAGCCCGCCGAGCCTGCGCCGATGATGATGTAGTCCGAAACCGCCATGACCAACGCCTCCGCCCCGCAGACTGGCAGAGGCCGGGGCGGCACGACCAGCGGAAAGATGCGATCTCCTTGCGGTTGAGCCGCGCTGCATTTTCGGGGCCGGTCTTCGAGCCGGCGTCTAAGTCTCGACCGGCCGGTTGCCGGTCGGGCCATCCGTGCTGCGCCTTGCCAGTATCTCGGCCTTGAGGTCGAGGATGGCGGGGCCGGGGTCGCGACCGTCGAGCCGGGCGCGGATCATCTCGACCGCCCGCGCGCCCATCTCGAAGCGGTTGGTGCGCACCGAGGTGAGCGACGGCTCGGCGGCGCGCATCATCTCGAGATCGTTGAAGCCGCAGATGCCGAGTTGCCCGGGTACCGGGATCCCCATGCGCATCGCCTCGAACAGCGCGCCGAGCGCGAGGTCGTCATTGTTGCAAAACACCGCGTCGGTTTCGGGGTGGCGCCCCAGAAGCGCGCGCAGCAGTTCCGCGCCGCCGCCGACGCTCGATGGCACCTCGGTGGTCTCGACCCGGTCGAGATCGAACACGCCGCCCGCCTCGGCCTCGGCGCGAAACCCCGCGAAGCGGCGTTGCGTGCGCGGGTCCATCCGGGCGCCGAGAAAGCCGGGCCGGCGATAGCCGCGATCGATCAGGTGGCGCGTCGCCGCCGCCGCCGCGTCGTGATGCGAGAAGCCGACCATCATGTCGACCGGGTCGGGGCCGGTTTCCATCACCTGCACGACCGGGCAGGAAGCGCGGTCGAGAAGCCGCCGCGCCGCATCGGTCTGGTCGATGCCCGAGATGATCAGACCGGCGGGGCGCTGGCGCAGGAACACGCCGATCAGCTTTTCCTCGGTGCCGGGGTCGTAGCGCGTGATCGCGTATTGCACGTCGAAGCGGCTGTCGGCGAGCCCGTCATAGATGCCCGAGAGCACGTCGGTGAACACGGCATTGGTGACCGAGGGGATCAGCACGCCGATCACGTCGGCGCGGCCGGTGGCGAGGGCCCGCGCCGCCGGGTCCGGCACGTAGCCCAGCTCGGCCACCGCCGCGTCGATCCGCGCCCGGGTCTCGGCCTGCACCGTGTCCGGACGCCGCAAGGCCCGGCTCACCGTGATCGGCGAAACGCCGGCCCGGGCCGCCACTTCGGCCAGTGTTACCCGCTTCGCCATTGATCTCCCCCTTGACGCATGACAGCGCTGTCATCTAATGATAGCGCTGTCATTCTAGCCGTGGGGAGCGGCTGCGACAAGGGAGGCGGCATGAGCGAGCGGCAGGGACCGATTCTGGTGATGGGCGTGAGCGGCGCGGGCAAGAGCACCGTGGCGCGCGGTCTCGCCGATCGTCTGGGCGGCGTCTATGTCGATGCCGACGACCTGCACCCCGAGGAGAACGTCGCGACCATGGCGCGCGGCGAGCCGCTGACCGACGCGCTGCGCTGGGGCTGGCTCGACCTCGTGGCCAAGGCGATGGCCGAGACCGAGCCCTTCGCCGTGGTCGCCTGCTCTGCGCTAAAGCGTGCCTATCGCGACAGGCTCCGCGCGCATCTGGGCCCGTTCCCGATCATCTATCTCGATGGCGACCGCGCGCTGCTGCGCGAGCGGATGTCGCGGCGCGAGGGGCATTACATGCCGGTCTCGCTGCTCGACAGCCAGCTGCAGACGCTGGAGCCGCCGGGCCCCGACGAGGATGCCATCGCGGTTTCGGTGGCGCCTTCGCCCGTCGAGATCATCGCCACGGCACTGACACAGCTTTCATCCCGCCTGCAGGGAGGGCCCGACGGGTCCGGGCAGGCGGACCACACCCCGAGGAGGACCACATGACCAAGACCTTCACCATCACGCTCGCGACCGCTCTGACGCTGGCGGGCGCCGCCGCCGCGCAGGATTACAGCTTCCGCTTCCAGTCCTCGGACCCGGCGGGCAACCCGAACTTCGAACTGCAGAAGCAGTGGGCCGAGAGCGTCGCCGAGTTGACCGATGGCCGCGTCACGGTCGAGCTGCTGCCGGTGGACTCGATCGTCGCCCATAACGAGACGCAGGACGCGATCGCGGCCGGCATCCTCGACGGCCACATCACCGACACCTCCTATTTCGCCGGCAAGGATCCGGCCTTCGGCCTGATCGCCAACCCGGTCGGCGCCTGGTCCGACCCGCAGCAGATGTTCGATTTCGTCGAGCAGGGCGGCGGCCACGAGCTGATGGACGAGCTGCTCTCGCCCTACGGGCTCGAATTCATCGGCGTCAGCACCCCGGGCCTCGAGGCCTTCGTCTCGAACGTGCCGCTCGAGGGCGTCGAGGATCTCAAGGGCCTGAAGCTGCGCGCCCCCGAGGGCCTCGTGCAGCAGGTCTTCGCCGCCGCCGGCGCGGCGCCGGTGAACCTGCCGGGCTCCGAGGTCTTCACCTCGCTCGACAAGGGCGTGATCGACGCGGCCGACTACTCGGTGTTCTCGGTCAACCACGCGCAGGGCATGCATGACGTGGCCGCGCACCCGGTCTATCCGGGCTTCCACTCGATGCCGCTGGTCGAAGTCTCGATGAACGAGGCCAAGTGGGACGAGCTGCCCGACGATCTCAAGGGGATCATGGAAGAGTCGGTGAAGCAGTTCGCCCAGAACCAGATCGCCTCGCTCAAGGAGGCCGATCAGGCCGCGCTCGAGGAGGCCAATGCCTCGGGAGAGATCACCGTGCATGACTGGTCCGACGAGGAGCGCGCCAAGTTCCGCCAGATCGCCATGGGCGAGTGGGAGAAAGTGGCCGTGCGCTCCGAGAACGCGCAGAAGGTCTATGACACGCTGACCGGCTACCTGACCGAGAACGGCCTGATCGCCGAGTAAGACCTGCGCGGCCCAGCCGTATCCCTGAGACGCCCGGGCCCGCGGTCCCGGGCGTCTTCGCAAGCACCTTTCAACGAGGGACAAGGCCAGTGACAGAAGATCACACCGACATCACGCCGCCCCGCGACGAGGGCGGGCCGATCCCGGAGGCGGGCTGGCTCGGCCGCGCCATCGACCGGGTCGGCATCGTCTTTGCCGTGGGCATCATCATCGCCATGCTGATCCTGATCCAGGAGGTGGTGCTGCGCTACTTCTTCAACCGGCCCACGATCTGGGCGCACGAGACCACCGTGTTCCTGTCGGGCGTGGCCTTCGTCTATGGCGGGCTCTACTGCACCGCGCGCGACAGCCATATCCGGGTCGTGCTGATCTATGACCAGCTCGGGCCGAAGCTGCGCCGCGCCTTCGACGTGGTGATCTCGATCATCTGCGGCCTGTCGGCGGCGATGTTCACCTGGGCCGCCTGGATCATGGTGTCGCGCGCCGCCTTCGCACCCACCGGCGAGATCCGCATCGAGCGGTCCGGCAGCGCCTGGAATCCGGTCTATCCGGGCCTGATCAAGATCTTTCTCATGCTCGTTCTGGGCGTCATGACGGTCCAGTTCGCGATCCTGGCCGTGAACTACGCGCGGGGACGGCGTTGATGGAATTCTTCGGACTGCTGCAGGGTCTCGGCATCGAGGGGGCCACCGGGCTGATGTTCGCGATGCTGCTGGTGCTCTTGGTCACCGGCATCCCGCTGGCCTACGTCACACTGCTCGTGGCGCTGATCTTCGCGCTCGGCTGGTTCGGCCCGATGGCGGTGCCGCTGATCACCTCCCGGGTCTATTCCTTCGTCTCGAGCTTCGTCTTCGTCTCGGTGCCGATGTTCGTGCTGATGGCGGCGATCCTCGACCGGTCCGGCATCGCCCGCGACCTGTTCGACGCGATGCGCCTGTTCGGCGGGCGGCTCAGGGGCGGCATCGCGATCCAGACGATCCTCGTGGCCGTCATCCTCGCGGCGATGTCGGGCATCATCGGCGGCGAGGTGGTGCTTCTGGGCCTGATCGCGCTGCCGCAGATGCTGCGGCTGGGTTACGACAAGAACCTCGCCATCGGCGTGGTCTGCGCCGGCGGCGCGCTCGGCACCATGGTGCCGCCCTCGATCGTGCTGATCATCTACGGGCTGACCGCCAACGTCTCGATCGGCGACCTGTTCACCGCGGCCTTCATCCCCGGGCTGATGCTGGCGGGCTTCTACGTGGCCTATGTGCTGATCCGCGCCTATCTCAACCCGGCGATGGCGCCGGTGGTCGAGGGGCCGCGCGCCTCCACCGCCGAGAAGCTGCGGCTGGCCAAGGGGCTGTTCCTGCCGATCCTCGTAGTGATCGGCGTGCTGGGCTCGATCTATGGCGGCATCGCTAGCGTCACCGAGGCCTCGGCCGTCGGCGTGCTCGGGGTGACGCTCTCGACGATGATCCGCGGCGAGTTCACGATCGGGCTGATGAAGGCCGCGGCGCTGCAGACCCTGCAAACCGTCGGCATGATCGTCTGGATCGGCATCGGCGCCACGGCGCTGGTGGGGGTGTTCAACCTGATGGGCGGCATCAAGTTCGTCTCGGCGCTGATCACGGGCATCTCGGACGAGCCGGTGATCGTGCTGCTGTTCATGATGGCGCTGTTGTTCGTGCTGGGCATGTTCCTCGACTGGGTCGGGATCGCGCTTCTGACCATGCCGATCTTCGTGCCGATCATCACCTCGATGGGCTACGACCCCGTCTGGTTCGGCGTGGTGTTCTGCATGAACATGCAGATGAGCTTTCTCAGCCCGCCCTTCGGGCCGGCGGCGTTCTATCTCAAATCCGTGGCGCCACCGGATATCAGCCTCGGCGACATCTTCCGCTCGCTGCTGCCCTTCATCGGGCTTCAGGCGCTGGCGGTCGCGGTGCTGATCCTGTTCCCGGCGATCGCCATATACTGAGACGCGCCCCTTGGGCACCACCGGCCCGCCCCCTGCAGGGGGCGGGCCTTTTTCATGGGGCAGGGGGGTCTTGGCCGCGCCCGGGTTCGCGCCGGGATCAGCGCGGCTCGCCCGAGGTCTCGCGGATGATCAGAGCAGGCGGGATCTCGATCCGCCGGGGCGGCCCGGACCGGTCGCCGTTCAGGAGCGCGCCGACCAGCTGCGCCGCCTCGGCGCCGATCCGCTCGGCATGGGCGTCGACCGTCGTCAGACGCGGCGCGCAGACCGCGCCGATCTCGTAATTGCCGAAGCCCGCGAGCGCCAGCGTGCCCGGCACCGCGATCCGCCGCCGCTGGCACTCGGCCAGCGCCCCGAAGGCCACGAGGTCGGAGACGCCGATCACCGCGTCGGTGTCGGGATGCCGCGCGAGCAGCGCGTCGAGCGCCGCGGCGCCGGCGGCCATGCTGATCGGCGGTTCACCGAGCGGGGCCAGCCGGAAGGTTTCGAGACCATGCCGCGCCAACGCCGCGACGAAGCCGGCCCGGCGCTGCCGGCCGCGCGGATCGCGGTCGGAATCGCCGCCCAGAAAGCCGATGCGCCGACGGCCCCGCGACACGAGGTGATCGACGAGCAGCCCGATCGAAGCGGCGTTGGAAAAGCCAACGACGTGATCCAGCGGATCGTCCGGCAGGTCCCAGAGCTGCACGATCGGCAGCTTCGAGGCGCGCAGCAATTGCCGCGTACGGGGCGTGTGCTGCCCGCCGGTCAGCACCACCGCCTCGGGCTTGCGGCGCAGAAGCTGCGCGATGACGGCCTCTTCCTGCGCGGGATCGTACTCGGTGTTGGCGAGCAGGATCTGCAAACCTTCCCGCGCCAGTCCCTGCGTCAGCGCGCGCACCGTCTGGGCGAAGTTCGCGCTGTCGATGGTGGGCACGGTGACGGCGACGAAACCGGTCCGGTTCTGGCGCAAATTCGCGGCCGTGGCGTCGAAGACGTAGCCCAGCTCCTCCGCCTTTCGCAGGATCTTGTCACGGGTTTCGGGCCTGACGCTGTCGTCGCCCTTGAAAGCGCGCGAGACGGTCATCGCCGAGACCCCCACGGCCCGGGCGACATCGGACATCCGGATCGTCGCGCCGCGCGCGGCCGGGCTCATGCGCCGCCCCCCGGTCAGGCCGAAACGGCGCGGGGGCGCAGCCCCGCGCGCGGCGTCGATGCGGGATCAGAGCGAGACACTGATCGCACCGTCGACATAGAGAACGTGGCCGTTGACGAAGCTCGACGCCTCGGACGAAAGGAAGACGCAGGCGCCGATCAGCTCGTCGACCTTGCCCCAGCGCCCCGCCGGGGTACGCTTTTCGAGCCAGGCCGAGAAGTCCGGATCGGCGACCAGCGCGGCGTTGAGCGGCGTGTCGAAATAGCCGGGCGCGATGGCGTTGCATTGCAACCCGTGCCGGGCCCAGTCGGTCGCCATGCCCTTGGTCAGGTTGCCGACCGCGCCCTTGGTGGCGGTGTAGGGGGCGATCCCGGGGCGGGCGAGGGCGGTCTGCACCGAGCAGATGTTGATGATCTTGCCGTGGCCGCGCGCGATCATGTGTCGCGCCGCCGCCTGGCCGACATGGAACACCGAAGCGATGTTGGTTTGCAGCAGCGCCTCGAAGCGGTCGGCGGGAAAGTCCTCGAGCGGCGTGCGGTGCTGCATCCCGGCGTTGTTCACGAGGATGTCGATGGCGCCCGTCTGCGCCTCGAACCCGTCGATCGCGGCGCGCACCTCGTCATGGCGGGTCGCGTCGAAGGCGAGGGTGGCGATTTCGGCCTCCGGCAGCTCCGCGGCGAGCGTCTCGCGCGCCTGCTCCAACCGGGCCGGGTCGCGGCCATTGAGTACGATTTGGGCCCCGGCCTGCGCCAGACCGCGGGCAAGCGCGAGGCCGATCCCCTGCGAGGAGCCGGTGATCAGGGCACGCCGGCCGGACAGGCCGAACATGGTTTCCAGATACGCTTTGCCTTGGGTCATCCAGCTCTCCTGACGGTGTAGACATGTCCTCGTCCACCTTCTATGTTATCGATAACAAAACGAGTCAAGCAGGGTCTGGCGCGGCTATGCCGTTTCGATCCGAGGGAGAGGGAACATGAGGCAGCCGCTCGATCATCAATCGGTTCTCGGGCAGGGTGCGTGCCTCGCCCATGGGGCTTGCGCCCGATGAAGGCCGTCGTCATCCATGCCGCCCGTGATTTGCGGGTCGAGGAGCGCCCGTCCGAGGCGGTCGGGCCGGGGCAGCTGCGCGTCGCGATCGAGCGGGGCGGGATCTGCGGCTCGGACCTGCACTATTATTCGCATGGCGGTTTCGGCTCGGTGCGGCTGCGCGAGCCGATGATCCTCGGCCACGAGGTGTCGGGCCGGGTCGTCGAATGCGGCCCCGGCGTGACCGGGCTCACGGCGGGCGATCTCGTCGCCGTCTCGCCCTCGCGGCCCTGCGGCGGCTGCGCGCAGTGCCATGCCGGTCGCCCGAACCATTGCGAGAACATGCGCTTCTATGGCTCGGCCATGCCGTTCCCGCATATCCAGGGGGCATTCCGGCAGGAGCTGGTGGCCAATGCGGCGCAATGCGCGCTGGCGACCGGGCTGAGCCCCGGCGAGGCGGCGATGGCCGAGCCGCTGGCCGTGACGCTGCACGCGGCCCGGCGGGCGGGCGAACTCCTGGGCAAGCGGGTGTTGGTGACCGGCTGTGGCCCGATCGGCCTGCTCTCGATCATCGCCGCGCGCCACGCGGGCGCGGCCGAGATCGTGGCCACCGACCTGACCGATTTCACGCTCGGCGTGGCGCGGCAGGTTGGGGCCGACGTCACGATCAACACCGGGCAGGATGCCGAAACGCTCGCGGGCTACGCGGCGGGCAAGGGCAGCTTCGACGTGCTGTTCGAATGCACCGGCGTGGCGGCCGCGATCGCGCCGGCGCTGGCGGCGATGCGCCCGCGCGGCGTGGCGGTGCAGCTGGGGCTGGGCGGCGACATGTCGCTGCCGATGATGCTTGTCACCGCCAAGGAACTGGACCTGCGCGGGTCGTTCCGGTTCCACGAGGAATTCGCCCAAGGGGTCGCCGCGATGCGCGCGGGCCGGATCGACGTCAAGCCGCTGCTCACCCATGCGGTCGGCCTCGACGAGGCCGAGCAGGGCTTCCGGCTGGCCAGCGACCGCAACAGCGCGATCAAGGTGCAGATCCGGTTCGACGCGTGACAGGCGTTCCGGCCCCGGGACAGCGACGGGCTGTCCCGGGGCCGGCAGCTTGCGGATAAGGAGAACCGATGCCTCGACCGGGACGAGATCGGGCGTCCGTCCCGCATCGGTGACTTTGCGCAGGGCGCGAATGGGCGTATCCTGCGCGGGTCAGAGGAGAACCATCGACATGGACCACGTGCGCGCCGCCTTCCGCCTTTCGGTATCGCTGCGAGAAGCCATGTCCCATGTCCACCTCCGTCACCCTTTCCCAACTTTCATGGTCCGCCCCTGACGGCACCCCCGTCCTGTCCGATCTCGACGCCGTCTTCGGCGCCGAGCGCAGCGGCCTCGTCGGTCGCAACGGCAGCGGCAAGACCACGCTGCTGCGGCTGATCGCCGGGGAACTGCGGCCGCGTTCGGGGCAGGTCGGTTGCGACGGGCGTGTGGCAATGCTGCGCCAGGACGTCCAGTTCGCGGCCGGGGAAACCATCGCGGAGCTGTTCGAGGCGCGCGAGGCGCTGGCGCTGCTCGACCGGGCCGAGGCGGGGTTGGCCGGGATCGACGAGCTGGCCGAGGCCGACTGGACGCTACCCGCGCGCATGGCGGCGGCGCTGGACCGCTGCGGCCTCGCCCTCGATCCACAGGCGCCGCTCTCCGATCTCTCGGGCGGAGAGCGAACGCGGGGCGGTCTCGCGGCGCTGCTCTTCGCCGAACCGGACCTGCTGCTGCTCGACGAGCCGACCAACAATCTCGACCGGGCGGGGCGGACCTTGGTGGCGGAGGTGCTGCGCGATTGGCGGCGCGCGGCCATCGTGGTCAGCCATGACCGCGAATTGCTCGAGGAAATGGATGCAATCGTCGAGTTGTCGGAGCTGGGGGCCCGGCGCTATGGCGGCGGCTACAGCGCCTACCGCGCGTGGAAGGCGCGCGAGATCGAGGCGGCGCGGCATGATCTGGCCGATGCCGAAAAGGACCGCGCCGCGCAGAAGCGCCGGGCGCAGCAGGCGGCCGAGCGCAAGGCGCGCAAGGACAGCCGCGGCCGCAAGGGGCGGGCGAAGGGCGGGCAGCCGAAGATTCTTCTCGATGCGGCGAAGGAGCGGGCGGAGGGCTCTGGCGGCGCCGGGGCGCGGCTGCGCGAGGACCGGCGCGCCGCGACGGAGGCGCGGGTCGCGGCGGCGCGCGAGGCGATCGAGATCGTGGCGCCGCTGGCGATGGAGATTTCGCCCACGGGTCTCGCACGGTCGCGGGTGGTGCTGCGGCTCGACCGGGTCAGCGCCGGCCCCGACCCGGACCGCCCGGTCATTCGCGACCTGTCGCTGGTGATGACCGGGCCCGAGCGCATCGCGATCACCGGCCCGAATGGCAGCGGCAAGACCACGCTTCTCGACCTCGTGGCCGGGCGGCGCGCGCCCTGCGCCGGGACGGCACGGCTGGAGGTCGCCTGCGCCTATCTCGATCAGCATGTCGACCTGCTGGCACCGGGGATGTCCTTGCGCGACGCCTACAAGCGGCTGAACCCGGCGGCGCCGGAAATGGAATGCCGCGCGGCGCTGGCGCGGTTCCGGTTTCGCGCCGAGGACGGCTTGCGGCAGGCCGGGTCGCTCAGCGGTGGCGAACGGCTGCGGGCGGGGCTTGCCTGCACCATCGGCCGCCCGGTGCCACCGGCCCTGCTGATCCTCGACGAGCCGACGAACCATCTCGATCTCGACGGGATCGAGGCGCTGGAGGCGGCGCTCATCGGCTATGACGGCGCGCTGCTGGTGGTGAGCCACGACGAGGCGTTTCTGGACCGGCTGCGGCTGGATCGGCGGGTGGAGCTGGGCGGGGGCCGAGACGGGTTCGGCCTTTTTTGAAACATTCCGGGCGGCGGTTCACCCGACAGGTTAGCCGTTGCGGGCAGGGCAGGGGGCAAGCCTCCGGCGGCCGGTTGCCGGTGGAGCGCCGATTTGTCACGCTGGATGCGTCCCGTGCTCGGCGGACCCGCGGGCGTTCGGGCGTTCCCGCCGGGTCCTCGAATCGACACGACCGATCACTGCGTGGCGCGGGCCGGTTACCAGCCCGCGCCGCTGCCCTACCAGGCGTTGTAGCCGAGGTATTTGCCGGACATCTCAATCTTCACGCGGTCGCCCTTCGGGTTTTCGACCCGTTCGATCTTCATGTCGAAATCGATCGCCGACATGATGCCATCCCCGAACTTCTCGTGGATCAGCGCCTTGATGGTCGGGCCATAAACGCCGACGATCTCGTAGAGGCGGTAGATACAGGGATCGGTGGGTACCGCCTGCTCCCAGACCTTGGTCGGGCTGTCCTGCAGCACCGCGACCGCCTCGGCGGGCAACTCCAGAAGGCTGGCCAGCGCTTCGGCCTTTTCCGCCGGCATCGCGTTCATCCCCATCGCCGCGGAATGGGTCCAGACCGAGGACATGCCGATCTTTTCGGCGATCCCCTCCCAGCTCAGCCCGGCGCGTTTCTTGGCCCGAACGATCAGGACAGTCACGTCCTCCTTGGTCAGGTCGTCGAACAGTGCGAGGTCTTTCATGTGGTCCTCCTTTGGGACGGTTCAGCCGCCCATCCGGACGGCCATGACGAGGCAGAGCAGGGCGAGGATCGCCGAGACCGACTGCCAGAATTGGACGGGGTTGCGCTGCACCAGCGGCACGTGCCGCGTCGCGCGCCAGTCGGCGCCGGGACGACGCAGATCGGCCACGAATTCCGACAGGGCGTCGTAGCGGCGCAGCGGGTCGGGATGGGTCGCACGGCGCAGCGTCATGTCGACCCAGGCGGGCAGGGTGCTGTCGTCGTCGCGGGCGGAGCGATAGGTCAGGCGGGCCTGATCGCGGCGCGACCGCACCCGCGCGACCTGCGTGCCATAGGGCAGCCTGCCGCAGAGCATCTCGTAGAGGATTACGCCCAAGGCGTATTGGTCCGAGCGCCAGCTGACCGCGTCGCCCGCGAAATATTCCGGCGCGGTGTACTGGTAGGTGCCTGGAAGCTGGCCCAGCAGGCCGGGCCGGGCTTCCTCGACCCCCGCCACTGCGGCCGAGCCGAGATCGATGATCGTCACCGTGCCGCTCGCGTCGATCATGATGTTCTCGGGGCGCAGGTCCTGATGCACCATCTCGCGGCGGTGAAGGGCGCGCAGCCCCGCGGCGATCTGGGCGGCGATGTCCCGGACCCGGTCGAGCGGCGGCGCAGGGTTGTCGGTCATCCACTGGCGGAGGGTGACGCCCCGGACCAGTTCGGTCACGGCGTAGAGCGCGGTAGACCGCCCGGCGCGCGAGGCCGCGCGCAGCACATGCGGGGAATGGATCCGCCGCGCGATCCAGTCCTCGAGCACGAAGCGGCGCAGGTATTCCTCGTCCTGCGCCATCTCGGTCGCGGGGATCTTCAGAGCGACCTCGCGCCCCTGCGCGTCGGTGGCGAGATAGACATGGCTGCGCGCGGTTGCGTGGATTTGGCGGTGGATGCGAAAGCCGTCGATGCTGTCGCCGGGTCTCGGCAGCGGCAGCACCGGAAGCCGGGCGGCATCGGTGCCAAGCGCGTCCGCACCATCGGGCAGAGCGTCGATGCGCAGGATCTGGACCGTCAAGTTGTCGCGGCTTCCGGCCCGCAGCGCGGCGTCGGCGAGCTGCCTCGCCGCTTGGTCCAGATCACCGGTCGCGACCGCATCGCGGACCATCGTGCCGGTGATGAAGTCGTGCACCCCGTCGGAGCTCAGCAGGAAGATATCGCCCACCGAAAGCGGCACGCGCCGGTAGTCGATCTCGACCGTGGCGTCGATGCCGAGAGCACGGCCGAGATAGCATTCCTCGGCCGAGAGCGTGAGGCGGTGGTCGGTGGTCAGGGGCTCGAGGCTGGCGCCGGTCAGGCGGCTGACCCGGCTGTCGCCGATATGCAGGACATGCGCCTCGCGGCCTTTGGCGATCAGGGCCGAGAGAGTGCAGACGCGGCCTTGGTTGATGTCCCCGACCGAGTTGTTCTGCCCGTGCAGCCAGGCATTGGTGGCGGCGATCACCCGGGTCGCCGCGGTCCTTGCGGTCCAGCTGTCCGGCGTCGCGTAGTAGTCCGCGAGCAGGGCCTTCACCGCGGTTTCGGCAGCCTCGGCGCTCACGCGCGAGGAGGAGATGCCGTCGGCCACGGCCAGCGTGATGCCCTTGAGCGCCAGCGCCTCGCCCCCGGGGATCAGCGCGCCGTGGAAATCCTGGTTCTCCGGCTTGCGCCCGGCCGAGGAGAACTGGCCGATCGACACGCGCAGCGTATCGGGGGCGTTGGTGTCCTTCGGCATGGCGGGGCTCCGGCAAGGGGGGGGGCCGCCGGAGCGGAGCCCGTGAGGGGCGATCACTCGGCGGGAAAACCGGTCATGTCGTCGTTGCGCGCGAACTTGGCGTTGCGCTTGGGCGATTCCCGGAAATGGGTCATGTAGATCATGCCGCCCACAAAGGTCAGGCCGCCGACGAGGTTGCCCAGTACGACCGGGATCTCGTTGTAGATGAAGTAGTCCGCCCAGGTAAATTCGCCGCCCAGCATGATGCCCGAGGGGAACAGGAACATGTTCACGATGGAATGCTCG
This sequence comes from Limimaricola soesokkakensis, assembly GCF_900172345.1. Classification (GTDB taxonomy): domain Bacteria; phylum Pseudomonadota; class Alphaproteobacteria; order Rhodobacterales; family Rhodobacteraceae; genus Limimaricola; species Limimaricola soesokkakensis. The sequence goes on along the minus strand of NZ_FWFY01000005.1, from coordinate 65,532 downwards.
AAGCCGAGATAGAAGAAGACGAGGATCGGCATCCACATCGCCATGATCTTGCCCGAGGTCGAGGTCGACATCATCGCGGCGACGACGCCGGTGGAGACCATCCAGTTGCACAGGATCGCGCGCACGAAGACGGTGAGCAGCCCGGCGCCGCCGGCGGCGGCATAGCCGATGGTCCGGGCCTCGCCGATGGTGCCGATCCGCTGGCCGACCGCGTCGGGCTCGGCCGAAAAGCCGGTGGTGAAAACGACCGCCATTAGGATCGCCGTGGTCATCGCGCCCGCGAAATTGCCGCAGAAGACGAGGCCCCAATTGCGCAGCACGCCGGCCCAAGTGCAGCCGGGACGCTTGGCGAAGACGGCGAGCGGCGCCAGCGTGAACACCCCGGTCAACAGGTCGAAGCCCATAAGGTAGAGCAGGCAGAATCCGACCGGGAACAGCAGCGAGGCGACGAGGAAATTGCCGGTCTGCACCGCGATGGTCACGGCGAAGGCGGCGGCGAGCGCGAGGATCGCGCCGGCCATGTAGGATCGGATCAGGGTGTCCTTGGTGGACATGAAGATCTTGGATTCGCCGGCATCGACCATCTTGACCGCGAATTCCTTGGGAGCGACATACGACATTTTCTAAGCTTTCTCAGAGTTTTGAGGTGTCCGGCGATCAGGCGCCGGGGATCGATCCCGGTTCGATGTTCCGGCCGCCGGACCGGGCGGGTAGGAGAGCGTCCAGCGTGGGGCGGCAGGCGGTGGCGCGCGCTGCGCGGCAGATATCGGAGCGGCGCGCCGGGCCATGACCGATGACGAGGGGGTGACGGGACATGGCGTCCTCCGGGGTTTCGGGCGGAACCGGGTTTTCCGGGCCGCGACGGTTTCGATCCGGGAGAGCGTCGCCCGAGGGGGCATGGCTCCCGCGATCCGGCGGGGTGTCAGGAGAGTGCGCAGCGCCGTTGCCGCGCGGGGAGGGCCGATGTGACGAAAACCGCCGCGCCGTTGCGGCCGAGGCAGGGGTTTGCCCACCTCGCTCAGCTATTCGGACAGGCAGAACCCATGCGGCCGCCAGTCATTTTCGGGATTTCACGCGAGCGCGGGTCACCGCAGACACCTGTCTGCCGAAGAACGCGGCGAAACCGGCCCCGCAAGGTGCCGAATGCAGCGCGGTTGGGCGCCGCCTGATCGCGAATATGAACGACGCGTGGCGTCGATAAAGGCGCGTATTACAGCCCGATTCCGGGGGGCGACAGCGTGACAACAGCCGCGTCCGGTGTAGCGGCGCCGCCGGCGCATTGATCTCAGGCGGCGCAGCTCAACGGTTCTTTGGACGGCGGGTCGGGCGCGACGATGCGTCGTGGAGGGTCGAAGCGGCACCCGCCGGAACTTCGGCCGGTGCCGCTTCGAGGCCTCAGGCCACCTCGGAGCGGCTCAGTAGTTCGGCGTCGAAGGCGGCCGCTTTGACCGCCGAGGTGCGGGCCTCGCATTGGTCGATCCAGGCCCGGATCGCGGGATGGTCCGGCGCGGTCTCGGGGAACCATATGAAGGGCGAGACGAGCAGCAGGTCCGCCGCTGTAAAGGCTTCGCCCATCAGGAAGGGCGCGTCCTGCAGCGCGCCCGCCAGCCGCGCAATCATCTCGGTCCGGCCCCGGAAGGTGCGGTCGAGATAGGGGTGCGACAGCTCGGCAGCGCCGAAGACCAGCACCGGTTCGACCACGTTGCCGTATCAGGCCAGCCAGCTCAGGTAGCGTCCGCGCATCGGATCGCCCGCCACCGGTCCCATCCCCGCCTGCGGAAACAGGTCGGTAAGGTAGAGGATAATGGCGTTGGATTCCCAGATTTCGACGCTGTCATGTACGAGCAGCGGCACCTTTCCCTCCGGGTGGGGGTTGTGCGCCTCGCCCGGGCTGAGCGACCCGTCATTGCGCAGGATCGGCACGATCCGGATCTCGATCCGGTCGTGGATCCCCAGCTCCTCGATCAGGTGTATGATACGCGACGACCGGCTGAGTGGCGCGTGGTAGAGGGTGAGCATGGTGAAGATCCTCTCGATGTGGTGTCGATCCGGCTGCCATCATATGCTCACCCTACTGCCAGTTTCCGTCAGGATCCCATGAGCCGCTCCGACCGCCTGTTGCGCCTGCTGAATGCCCTGCGGGTCCTGCCGGGCCCGGTAACCGCCGAACGGCTAGCAGGCGAGACTGAGGTGTCGCTTCGGACGCTGTATCGGGACATCGCCAGCCTCCGGGCCAGTGGCGCGCTGATCGACGGCGCGCCGGGGCTGGGCTACACCCTGACCGAGGACCCGGCGCTGCCGCCGCAGAGCTTTGACCGGATCGAGTTGGAGGCGCTGGTGCTCGGCCTCGGCGATGTGCGCCAGCGTGGCGATCCGCAGATGGCCCGGGCCGCCGATTCCGCGCTTGCCAAGATCGCCGCGACCCTGCCGCAACGCCTGCAGCGGCAGGTGCTTCACGCGACCCACATGGTGCATCGCCACCAAGCGCAGGTGCAGCAGGTGCCAGACCTCTCGGTGATCCGGGCGGCCTGCTGGGACGAACGCGCGCTCGACATCTCGAATCGCGACGCGCAGGGGGCACCGAGCGAGCGGCGCATTCATCCCATCGCCATCGTCTATCTCGACACGGGCATCGGGGTGCTGGCGTTTTGCTGCCTTAGACAGGATTTCCGGAAGTTCCGCGTCGCGCGGATCGTGTCGGTCCAGCCGACGCGCGAGAGCTTCCGCCCGAACCGCGCGCGGCTCCTGCGCCAGTATCTTGCCGATCTGTCGGGCGAAGACAGCCGGAGATCCGGCCCTCGCTGGGTGGAGCGGAATCGCGACGCCCGGTCTCGAAGCTAGTCCGCGGACACACCCGATAGGCCGCCTCCGATCGTATGCGCCTCTCGGCGGCTCGGACCGCCCTCCCGCAATCGCTTGCGCCCTCGTCGGGTGAGAGCCCGCGGCTTTTCCTCCATAATTTAACCGATCGACCACTTTCCGGTATTTTGGCATGCCAAAACTTTGACATGTCGATTTCGGCGGTTTAACGATTGGGGTGCACCCGGCTTGGTGCAGTGGGAATCAGGGAGGAGACTTGAAGATGCTGATGAAAACCGTGGCGATCCTTGCCGCCATCACGACCCCCGTCGCAGCGCTTGCGCAGGATGCCTATCCGGACGGCACCATCGAGGTGGTGACCCATTCGGGCGCCGGTGGCGGCACCGACACGACCGCCCGCATGATGATCGCCTCGGTGGCGCCGGTGCTGGGCACCGACATGGTCATCGCCAGCCGGCAGGGCGGCTCGGGCGCGGTGTCGATGGAGTATCTGGACCGTCAGCCCGCCGATGGTCACACCATCCTCGTCTGGACCACCGGTCATGCCGTGACTCAGGCCAAGAACGGCGCCAGCGGCGCCGAGGGCCTGATCCCGATCGCGCGCGGCACCAATGACCCGCAGGTGCTGATGGCCAAATGCGGCGTCCACGAGGATACCCAGGCCTTCATCGACGCCCAGAAGCAGGACTCGATGTCCTACGGCGTCACCCACGTCGCCAATATCGACGACGTTTCGGCCTTCATGTTCGCCAAGGCGGCGGGTCTGGCACAGCCCGACATCATTCCCTTCGAGGGCGGCGGCGACCTGCTGACCAACCTCGTCGGCGGCAATGTCGACGTGGGCGTGCTGAACTACGGCGAGGCGGTGGCGCAGATCGAGGCGGGCGAGGTCTGCCCGATGGTGGTGATGGGCGCGGAGCGCCTTGCCACCGCGCCCGACACCCCGACCACCGCCGATCTCGGCATCGACGCCGATTTCGCCACCGTGCGCGGCTTCGCCGTCAAGGAGGGCACGCCCGAGGCCGTGGTCGAGCAGATCCGCGCGGCGATGATGGAGGGCATGACATCGCCCGAATATCTCGAGTTCCTCGAAAGCCAGGGTCTCGACGAAAGCTCGGTCGCGGATGCCGAGGTCTGGGGCGCGCAGATGAACAACTCCGTCGCCCGGATGCGCGAGGCGCTGGTCGAGCTCGGCTATATCGGCGGCTGAGCCGGCCCGACGGACGGCCGCCCGGGAGGGGCGGCCGTCGCGCTCCGTTCACCCCCGGGGAGGAGTACCCGCATGAGGGCCCGATATTCGTCATTCCTGCCGTTGATCGTCTGCGCGTTGATCGCCGGCTTCGCCTATGGCTGGTCCTACACCTTCAAGGACGTGCCGCCGATGCTGATCCGCGGCTTTCAGCCGGGCGCGTTTCCGCGGCTGGTGGCCGGCATCATCATCGCGCTGTCGCTGATCGGCCTGTGGCAGGCGCGCCATGCCGGAGAAGATCGCCCCGGCGCGCTGCCGCGCGAGTTCCATCTCTCGGTGCTGATGCTCGGCCTGTTCGGAGGGCTGGCGCTGATCGGCGATTTCCTGTTCGCGCTGATGATCGGCTGCGCCGGCCTCGCATGGTGCTGGGGCGAAAGACGGCCCCTCGTGCTGATCGGCCTCGGCCTCGTGGCGCCGGTCGCGGTGGTTCTGTTCTTCGACGCCGCCTTCCAGGTCCGCTTCCCGCGCGGCTTTCTCATCAACCTCTATTACGGGTAGGCGCGACATGGGCGATATCCTCTCGGGGCTTCTGGCCCTCGGCGACCCGAAGCTTTTGCTGCTCATCGTCGCCACGACGCTGGCGGGCACGGTGATCGGGGTTTTGCCGGGGCTCAACGCCACCACCGGCGCGGCGCTGATGCTGCCCTTCACCCTGACCATGGACCCGATCTCGGCCACTGTGGTGCTGGCGACGATCTACGGATCGGCCACCTTCGCGGGATCGATCACCGCGATCCTGATCAACACGCCGGGCACCTCGGCCTCGGCCACCACCTGCCTCGACGGCTACCCCCTGGCGCTGCGCGGCGAGGCCGGGCGCGCGCTCGGCGTCGCGACCATCGCCTCGACCTTCGGCGGGCTGGTCTCGATCGTGTTCCTGTTCGTGGCGGCGCCGCTGATGGCGAGGCTGGCCTATGATTTCGGGCCGCCGGAATATTTCGCGCTGACGCTGTTCGGCCTGTCGATGCTGGCCACGATCGGCGGCGGATCGGCGGTGAAGAACCTGATCGCGGGCGCCTTCGGCGTGCTGCTCGCCACCATCGGCGTCGACCTGCTCACGGGCGTGGAGCGCTATACCTTCGGCACCCACGCGCTCTATGACGGCATCGGCTTCGTGCCGGTGATGATCGGCATCTTCGGCATCGCCGAACTGCTGCGCCAGTCGACCCAGCTCGGCACCGAGCGGCGCCTCATCGCCATGCGCGCGGTCAAGCTGCCCAGCTGGGCCGACATTCGGCGCATCCGCACCACGGTGCTGCGCTCCACCGGCATCGGCACTTTCATCGGCGTGCTGCCGGCCGAGGGCGCGACCATCGCTTCGATGATCTCCTACAACGAGGCGCGGCGCTGGTCGCCGAACCGCGACAATTTCGGCAATGGCGAGATCGAGGGCATCGCCGCCTCGGAGGCGGCCAACAACTCGGCCATCGGCGGCTCGCTGGTGCCGACGCTGGCGCTCGGCATCCCTGGCAGCCCGACCGCGGCGATCATCCTCGCGGGGCTCCTGACCCAAGGCTTGCAGCCCGGGCCGATGCTCTTCGCCGAGCAGGGCGAGTTCCTGGGCGTGATCTTCGCGGCGCTGCTCGTGGCCAACCTGCTGTTCATCGCCGTGGGGCTGGGCGGCGCGCCGATCTTCGCGCGGATCACCACCATCCCGGTGCGGATCCTGTGGCCGCTGGTGTTCCTGTTCTCGATCGTCGGCGCCTATGCGATCCGGCAATCGCAGGTCGACGTGATCATCGCGCTGGCCTTCGGGGTGATCGGCCACCTGATGATCCGCCACGGCTTCTCGGTGGTCTCGCTGGCCATCGGGCTGGTGCTGGGCGCCATGGTCGAGCAGCGGCTCGGCCAGTCGGTCGCGATGTTCCGGGGCGAATGGTGGATGCTCTTCACCCGGCCGATCGCGCTGACCTTCTTCGCGCTGACCCTGCTCGCGCTCTTCGGGGCGCCGACCACCCACCTCATTCGCAAAATCACACGAAAGGAGATCGCGTCGTGACCAAGATCACCTCGATCCGCACCCGCGTCTGGCACTGGACCGGCCCCACCGTTCCGCCGCAGGGCAATTTCTGCACCAACGCCTCGGACGCGCTCTACGAGAAGGGCGACGCGATGTCCTCCTTCCGGTTCCACCAGTGGCTGACCTGCGAGGTGGAATGCGACGACGGCACAATCGGCATCGGCAACGCCGCGCTGGCGCCCAGCGTGGTCAAGCAGGCGATCGACGACTGGTACGCGCCGCTGGTGATCGGCGAGGACCCGTTCGACTACGCCTATATCTGGGAGAAGATGTATCGCCGCACCCATGCCTGGGGCCGCAAGGGCATCGGCATGACCGCGATCTCGGCGATCGACATCGCGATCTGGGACGCGATGGGCAAGCTCGTCGGCAAGCCGGTCTTCAAGCTCCTGGGCGGCCGCACCAAGGAGAAGATCCCGGTCTACTACTCCAAGCTCTATGCCCGCGACATTCGCGAGATGCAGGCAGAGGCCGAAGAGGCCATGGCGAACGGCTATACCGCCTACAAGTCGCGCTTCGGCTACGGCCCCAAGGACGGCATGCCGGGCATGCGCGAGAACCTCAAGCGGGTCGAGGCGCTGCGCGAGGTGATCGGCTACGACAACGATCTCATGCTCGAATGCTACATGGGCTGGAACCTCGACTACGCCAAGCGGATGCTGCCCAAGCTCGCCAAATACGAGCCGCGCTGGCTCGAGGAGCCGGTGATCGCCGACGACGTGGCGGGCTATGCCGAGCTGAATGCCATGAACATCGTGCCGATCTCGGGCGGCGAGCACGAGTTCTCGGTGATGGGCTGCGCCGACCTGCTGCGCCGCGGTGCGGTCAGCGTGCTGCAATACGACACCAACCGGGTCGGCGGCATCACGGCCGCGCAGAAGATCAACGCCATCGCCGAGGCGTTCCAGGTGCCGGTGATCCCGCATGCCGGGCAGATGCACAACTACCACCTGACCATGGCCAATGCGAACTGCCCCATCGCCGAATACTTCCCGGTCTTCGACGTCGAGGTCGGCAACGAGCTGTTCTACTACATCTTCGAGGGCGATCCGGAGGCACAGGGCGGCTTCCTGCAGCTCGACGACGAAACGCCGGGACTGGGTATCTCGATCAGCGACCGGCATCTCGACAACTTCCGGATCGAGGAATGACCGCCATGAGGCCCCAGACCCTGACCGGCGCATGGCCGGTCGCGCCGACCCCCTTCAACGAGGATGGCACGCTCGACCTGCCGGGCATGACACGGGTGCTCGACTGCACCATGGAGCAGGGCGCCGACGGCGTCTGTATCCTCGCCAACTTTTCCGAGCAGTTCCTGATCTCGGACGCAGAGCGCGAGACGCTGACCCGGCACTGCCTCGCGCATCTCGCGGGCCGGCTGCCGGTGATCGTCACCATCTCGCATTACGCGACGCCGATCGTGGTGGCGCGGGCCCGGCTGGCGCGCGATCTGGGCGCGGTCGCGGTGATGATGATGCCGCCCTATCACGGGGCGCTGCTGAAGGGCACGGCCGAGCAATGCTACGAGCAGTTCGCCCAGGTGGGCGAGGTCGGCATCCCGATCATGGTGCAGGACGCGCCGCTCTCGGGGGTCGAGCTGCCGGTACCGCTTCTGGTGCGGATGGCGCGCGAGATCGAGATGGTGCAGCATTTCAAGATCGAATGCGCCGGTGCCGCGGCCAAGCTGCGGGCGCTGATCGCCGAGGGCGGCGAGGCCATCGTCAGCCCGCTCGACGGCGAGGAGGGGATCACCATGCTCGCCGATCTCGACGCGGGCGCGACCGGCACCATGTGTTCGGCGATGATCCCGGAGCTGATCCGCGAGGTGGTGACGGCGCATCACGCGGGCGATCGCGAGCGGGCGGTCGCGGGCTATACGAGGATCCTGCCCGCGATCAACCACGAGAACCAGCAATGCGGCTTTCGCGCCGCCAAGGCGGCGATGGTCGAGGGCGGCGTGATCCGCTCCGACTTCTGCCGCCACCCGGTGCCGCCGCTGCCGCCCGAGACGCGCGCCGAGCTGATCGGGCTGCTGCGGCCCCTCGACCCCATCGTGCTGCGCTGGGGGCGCTGAAAGGAAACACGACCATGACCGACGAGTCCAACCTGTCGAAAAGCCTCGCCGAAATGGCGCCGATCTCGGGGCGCAAGACGCTGTGCGACGAGGTGGCCGAACGGCTGCGCGAGCTGATCCTGCTGGCCAAGCTGGCCCCCGGCGCCCCGATCCGCGAGCGCGACCTCGCGGAGGCGATGGGGATCAGCCGCACGCCGCTGCGCGAGGCGCTGCGCATCCTCGAGGCCGAGGAGCTGGTGGTCTATTCGCCGACCCGCCGGCCCTTCGTGGCCGATCCGGATCTGGAGACGCTGGAGCAGAACCTCTCGGTGCTCGGCGCGATCGAGGCGCTGGCCGGCGAGCAGGCCTGCCGCAACGCCACCGACGAGGAGATCGCCGAGATCGAGCGGATCTGCCAGGAGATGGTCGAGGGCTCCGAGACCGACGAGCCGCTGACCTTCTTTCGCCGCGACATGGCCTTTCACGAGGCCATCGTGACCGCCAGCCGCAACCGGCCGCTGGCGCAGACCCAGCGGCAGTACAACGCGCGGCTCTGGCGCGCGCGCTTCATCTCCTCGCAGCGCAAGCCGGACCGGCCGCGCACGCTGCGCCAGCACGAGGAGGTGGTCCTCGCCCTCAAGGCGCGCGACGCGGTCGCCACGGCGGCGGCGCTGCGCCAGCATCTCGAGACCGCGGTGGAGAACATCGCCAAGACCCGATCCGAACAGGCCGAGGAGGGCCGCAAGACATGACACCCCGTATCGGCATCATCCCCGGCGATCCCAGCGGCATCGGCCCCGAGCTGATTGCGAAGCTGATGGCGGCGGAGGGTGTCCGCGAGGCCGCCGAGATCCTGCTGATCGGCGATCGCTGCGTGTTCGAGCAGGGCATGCGTCAGGCGGGCGCGGAGTATGCCCTCGTGCCGGTTGATCCTGAGGATTGGCGCGCGCCCCCCGAGGGCATCGCATGGCACGAGACCGAGACCATCGCCGCCTCGGAGATCGAGGTGGCGGTCGAGACCGAGGCCTCGGGACGCTCGGCGCTTGCGACCATGGACCGGGCGCTGGAACTCTTGCAGGCCGGGCATATCGACGGCTTCGTCTTCGCGCCCTTCAACAAGGCGGCGATGCACATGGCGGGTCTCGCCCATGCCGACGAGCTGCACCACATGGGCGAGCGGCTCGGGGTGACGGAGTATTTGTCCGAGCTCAACGTGCTCGACGGCATGTGGACCTCGCGCACCACCAGCCATATCGCGCTGCGCGACGTGGCCGATGCGATCACGCCCGAGCGGCTGGAGGAGGCGGTCGATCTGATCGACCGGACGCTGCGGCGCTCAGGGATCGCGCGGCCGCGGATCTCGGTCGCGGCGCTGAACCCGCATGCGGGGGATGGCGGCAATTTCGGCCGCGAGGAGATCGACGTGCTGCGCCCGGCGATCGAGGCGATGCAGAAGCGGCAGATGCCGGTGGACGGGCCCTGGCCCTCGGACACGGTGTTCCTGAAGCTGCGGGATGGCGAGATCGACGCGGTGGTGACGATGTATCACGATCAGGGCCAGATCGCGCTCAAGCTCCTGGGCTTCGAGCGCGGCGTCACGGTGCAGGGCGGGCTGCCATACCCGGTGACGACGCCGGCGCATGGCACCGCCTTCGACATCGCGGGGCAGGGCAGGGCGCGGGTCGACGCGATGCGGCAGGCCTTCGACATCGCCTGCGACATGGTTGCCAACTGGCAATGACCCGGCGCGGCGCGCTTTCCCCTCTGGTCGGTCCGGAAGGGGGAGAGGCTTTGCGTCATCGGTGCCAGTGGTCCGGGTCGATGCCGGTGGGCTTGGACGGCGGCGGCAAGTCGGGAGACCCGGTCGCGGGGACGACCGGTAGATCGAGGAAGGCGAGCGCGGGTCGTGGAGACCCGGCGCTTGCCTTCCTCGGCCCTTGATCACGAGCTGGCGTCGGCCCCGGTCCGCAGTGATTTCGCATAGTCCTCGAGCTGCGTGGCGACGGTGCCCCAGCCGTCATGGAAGCCCATCTCCTCGTGCCGCTGCCGGGCCTCGGCCGAGCGGTGCCGCGCGGTCGCGGTGTAGCGCGTGCCGCCGTCGGGGTGATCCTCGAACTCGATGATCGCGGTCATGAAGGGGTCGGGGTTGGGCTTCCAGCCCTCGGTATAGGCATCGGTGAAGACGAGGCGCCGGCCCTCGACCACCTCGAGGCAGACGCCGTCATTGCGCATCTCGTGGCCTTCGACGTTGAAGGTGGTGTTGAAGCGGCCGCCCGGGCGCAGGTCGATCTCGCAATCCGTGACCTGGTGCGGTTTCGGCACGAAGAACTGCTTTATGTGCTCGGGCGTGGTCCAGCATTCCCACAGCAGCTCGCGCGGCGCGTCGATCTTGCGGGTGAAGCTGAGATCGGTCGATGGATCGAGGGTCATCTGTTGCGGTCCTTCATCAGGTTGGCGACGTAATCGTCGAAACGGTCGAGCCTGCCGTTCCAGAGCGCGCGCTGTTCGCCGAGCCAGTCCTGCACCGGCGCGAAGGCGTCCGGCGCGAGCTGGCAGTGGCGCACCCGGCCTTCCTTGACCGTGGTGATCAGCCCCGCATCCTCGAGCTTCTTCAGATGCCCCATGAAGGACGGCAGGGCCATGTCATGGGGCGCGGCCAGTTCGCTGACGCTCGCCGGGCCCCGCGCGAGGCGGGACAGTATGGCGCGCCGGGTCGGATCGCCGAGCGCGGCAAAGTGCAGGTCGAGACGTGCATCAAGCTTAGCCATGTGCCTAACTAAACACCGGCGAGGATTCGGCGCAAGCAAAAGTTAGGCGAGTGCATAAGTTTCGTGATTGCTGGCGGTATTCCGGCTTGGGCCTCTCGAACGCCGGAGGCGCGTCTGCAAAGGCCTACGTCGAAAATCTCTTCGGGAGGGTTGGGGTGAGCAGGCGAGCCGAAGCATTCCGGATGAGGTTCGAAGCAGCATCCGTGGACAGCGTGACGCGGGCTGTCACCGGACCCGCCAGCCCTCGCCCATTATGGAAGAGCCGCCGAACTGCCTCATCGCGCCGCGATCACGATTGCGCTGCCTATGGAAACGGATACCCGCCCTGATTGTTTGTCGCGCGAGCAGCCAGATGCCGGACTGGCGTCACGGGCTGCGATCCGAGATCTACAGGAGCGCGACATGAGCGAGCATGAAGACAAGGCCAAGGGCGCGATGAACAAGGCCGCCGGCGCCGCGAAGGATGCCATCGGCGACGCGACCGGCGACAAGGACCTGCAAAACGAAGGCAAGGCCCAGAAGCTCAAGGGTCACGGCCAGGACATCAAGGGCGAGGCCAAGGGTGCGCTCAAGGACAAGGGCTGATCCGGCCCGGAACGAAGGCCGCCCCTTCGGGCGGCCTTCGCATGTGGCGCCCGGCAAATCCCGGGCCGATTGGACGGGCGGCTCAGGGCCGGACCGCCACCACCTCGATCTCCACCAGCCAGGCCGGGTTCGCCAGCCCCGCCACCTCGACCACCGAGCGGGTCGGAAGATTGGGCTGATCCTCGGTGCCGAAGAACTGCGTGTAGCCCGCCATGAAGCCCGCGAAATCCATCGCGCCGCCATCCTCGGTCGCGGTCAGGAACACGGTCATCTTCACCACGTCCGACATGGCGAGGTCGAGCCGTGCGAGATTGGCTTCGATGGTCTGCAGGACCGAGACGGTTTGCGCCTCGGTGTCGCCATAGGAGGCGCGGCTGCCCTGTTCGGCCTCGGGATCGGTGACGCTCGGCACGGTGCCGCTGAGATAGACCAGCTGCGCATCGGCGGGCAGTTCGACCGCCATCGAGATCGGAAAGTCGCTGTCGGGCAGCGGGTGCCGGGTCAGTTCCTGCGCCGCGACGGGTGCGACGCAGATCAGCGCCAGCCCCGAGGCGGCGGCGATGCGGCGCGCGGTCATGGCCGTACCCCCGCGACATCCTCGGGCGTGGCCGCGATGCCCTCCTCGCCCTCGACGTAATCATTGCCGAAATTCGAACGGATGTAGTTGGTGACCTCGGCGACCTGCTCGTCGTCGAGAATGCCGCCGAGCGGCGGCATCGCCTTTTGCCCGTGGACGATGACGTAGATCGGGTATTCGGGGAATTCGAGCATCTCGTTATCGGCCAAGGCCGGATACATGCCCGCGCCCACCGCGCCTTCGCCCTCGGGCATGTGGCAGCCCGAGCAGACGGCGCGATAGATCGCCTCGCCGCCTTGCTGCGTCAGCTTCGCGGTCTCGGCGAAATAGGCCTGCTCCTCGTCCGAGGGCTCGAATGTGCGGAATGCCTCGCGTTGGCCGGATTCCGCGATCTCGCCGGTCTCGGCCCCGGCATCGGGCTGGTCTTGGGTCTGCGAGAGGACCGGCAGTGACGCGCCGAGCGCGAGACCCGAGAGGATCAGCGTAAGGGGAAGCGGTTTCATTGCGTCTCTCCCGCGTTGGAATTGGTCACGTGGTCATGCAGCCTCTGGATCGCGTCGAGCGAGGACAGGATCGCGCCCTCCTGCCAGCCGGGCAGGTAGGAGATGTGCTCGCCGGCCAGAACGATGCGGTTGTCGCGCGTCGCGGCGATCTCGTAATCGGCCTCGCGGTCCTTCCAGATGCCGTAGCAGCCGAGCACCCATGGCACCTTGTGCCATGTCACCGAGACGCCGTTGTCGAACTCCTCGGTGTATTGGGGATGGATCCGGCTGCCATATTCGACCGCCCATTTGGTCCGCTCCTCCGGCTGCATGGCGTTGAACTGGTAGGCGGTCGCGCCCCATGCATAGCCGCCCAGAAGCACCCCGGGCCCGTCGCTCAGATAGTCGTGCGAGGGGTAGGAGATCAGCGCGATCGGCAGGTCGGTATAGCTGATGCCGCCATAGATATGCTCGTCCTGCTCCCAGAAGCGGCGCTTGAATTCGAGACCGAATTTCACCGATCCCGCGTAATACATGGAATCGATGACCGCGGTCTTGTCGCCCGAGAGATTGTGCTCGATCTGCCCGAGGATCGAGAAGGGGATGGTGCAGACGCAGCAATCGCCGGTTCGGGTCACCATCCCGCCGCCATCCGCGAGATCCTCGTACTCCACCGTCACGCCATTCTCGTCCTGGATCATCGAGACGACCTTGGCGTTGTAGGTGATCAGGTCGCCCACCTCGCGCTCGAAGCCTTGGGCGATCATGTCCATGCCGCCGACCGGCTGGAACATCGTCGATTGGTGATGCGTGGTCTCGGCCTCGACCAGCCAGGTCCAGAGTTCCGATTGCAGGATCTGGTCGAGCGAGATCGCCTCGGAGGGCTCGGGCGCGGCGTTCAAACCGCCGCCGGGCCATGTCTGATAGCCGCGATATTCCGAGGTGTGGTCCGATTTCACGTAGCGGTAATTCTCGTCGAGCATCCCGTATTCGACGAGGCTGTCGAGCAGCTTCTGCTTGTCCTCCTCGGTCACCTCCTCGTCGAGCGCGCCTTGGTTGGTCACCTTGGCGAGAAGCTCGGAGATCTGGCCGCGGTAATCGGTTGCGATCTCGCGGAAGCGCTGCGGCGTGCCGTCGAAGGCCTCCGCGCGATGCAGGTAGGCGTTGTGGTTCTTCTGGATGAAGGGTTCGAGCTTCACGCCGAGCCGCTTGCAGTAGTCGAGCACCGCGTGGTGGTGATGCGGGATGCGCCACGGGCCGGGGTTGAGGTAATTGCCCTCGGCGAAGCCCACCTCCTGCGTGGCGCCGCCCAGCTCGGTATAGCTGTCGCCGCCGCGCAGGGTCCAGCAGCGGCCGCCGGCCTTCTCGCGGTATTCGATGATCTCGACCTCGTAGCCCGCGGCGCGCATCTCGAGCGCGGCGGTCATGCCGGCGAGGCCGGCGCCGAGGATCAGCACCTTGGCCCCCTGCGGATCGCCCTCGAGCCGGATCGGGCCCGCATAGCTCGATTCCTGCGCGAAACCGAGCGTGGTCATCGCCTGGTACATGGCGGTGGTCCCGGCGGCGAGGCCGACCATCTGCAGCAAGCTGCGACGTGACATGCTCATCTCTGTCCCTCCGTATGACGCTGGCGCGCAATAACCGCGCCTCCGGGTCGAGTATTGCGCCGCGACTGAAGGGCGTCACCCTTTGGGAAAAAATAAAAAGAAAATCGGGAATTGAGTTTGATGCGATTTGCAATCGGCCTATTTGGAAATTGATGCGCATATCGCGGCGCAAGTCGAATTCAATTCCGGTCCGTTTATGAACGCCGAGCCTTGGCTGCCCGATCTCGCGAGGCGGGGGGCGGGGTTTCGACGGTTGCTTCGACGAAGCATGAACCGGTGTCATCGGCGTCGAAGCGTGGATGCCGCGGCCGCGATTGGTCGCTTCGTGGATCACCCGGCGATACCAGGATGCGCCGTGCCGATCGCATCGGACGGATCGTAGCTGGCGAAACAGCGGACATGAGTGCCCAGTTTCCGTACCGGCGGTGGAGGTGTTGACGTCGTGAGCGACACTGCCTTGTCTCTAAAATCCTAATCTTAACATAGCTTTGAGCGGTCTCGTCGGCGCCTCGGTTCCGCCGCGGCACATGCCTTTCGAAACTTTTCCGAAAGTGGGTTGCCAGGCCGCGACAGGTCTGCCACCAATCCGGCATTGGTTTTGAAATAGGTTGAAGCCGCGGTGACCCCGAGGTCACCGGAACGCGGGAGGCGCGCCATGAACCAGCCGCTCTTGGAGGTCGAGAACCTGCGCTTCCGCTTTCGCGGGCAGGAGCAGGACGTGGTGCAGGACGTGTCGTTCCGGCTTGGCCGCAACGAAACGCTCTGCATCGTTGGCGAGTCCGGTTGCGGCAAGAGCGTGACCGCGCTGGCGCTGATGGGGCTGCTGCCGCAGGACTCGGTGCAATTCGGCGCCGGGCGGATCCGCTTCGACGGCGAGACCTTCGCGCCGGGCGACCACGACCGCATCGCGAAGATGCGCGGCGACCGCATGGCGATGATCTTCCAGGAGCCGATGACCTCGCTCAACCCGGCCTTCCGGATCGGCGACCAGATCGCCGAAGCGGTCGAGCGGCATCGGAACTGCGGCCACGCGGCGGCCCGGGCACGGGCGCTGGAGATGCTCGGCAAGGTCGGCATCCCGGCGCCGGAGCAGCGGTTCGACGCCTATCCGCACCAGCTTTCGGGCGGCATGCGGCAGCGGGTGATGATCGCCATGGCGCTGGCCAACGATCCCGAACTGCTGATCGCGGACGAGCCGACCACCGCGCTCGACGTCACCGTGCAGGCGCAGATCCTCGAGCTGATCGCGGAGTTGCAGGCCGAGACCGGCATGGGGACGATCATGATCACCCACGACCTCGGCGTCGTGGCCGAGATCGCGACCAACGTCGCCGTCATGTATGCGGGGCAGGTGGTCGAATACGGCTCGGCCCGGTCGATCTTCGAGAACCCGCAGCACCCCTATACCATCGGGCTGATGGCCTCGGTCCCGTCCCTGACCGGTCCGCGCCGCAGGCTCTCGACCGTGCCCGGCGTGGTCCCGGCGATCGGCCAGATGCCGGAGGGTTGCCGCTTTTCCTCGCGTTGTCCCTTCGCGGCACCGGTCTGCGCGGCGCGGCCCGATCTCGCGGAGCAGGATCCCGGCCACCGCGTCGCCTGCCACTTCGCCCCCCTCGAACAGACGCTGGAGCGCAGCGCATGACCGACCTGATCCTCAAGGCGGACGGCCTCAAGAAGCATTTCCAGGTCGGCGGCGGCTTCATGGCCGAGACCAAGACGGTGCGCGCCGTGGACGGCGTCTCGATCGAGGTCCGGCGCGGCGAGACCTTCGCCATCGTCGGCGAGAGCGGCTGCGGCAAATCCACCCTCGCGCGGCTGCTTATGCGGCTGCTGGAGCCGACCGAGGGCGCGATCGAATTCGACGGGCGCGACATCGCGGGCATTCGCGGCCGCGACCTGCGCGAGCTGCGCCGCGACATGCAGTTCGTGTTCCAGGACCCGTTCTCCTCGCTCAACCCGCGCATGAGCGTGGGCAAGCTGGTGGGCGAACCGATCGAGACGCATCGCCCCGAGCTCAGCCGCACGCAGCGCCGGCAGGAGGTGGCCCGGCTGCTGCGGACCGTGGGGCTGCGCCCCGAGCATGCCGACCGCTACCCGCACGAATTCTCGGGCGGCCAGCGCCAGCGCATCGGCATCGCCCGCGCGCTCGCCTCGAACCCGCGCCTGGTGATCGGCGACGAGCCGGTCTCGGCGCTCGACGTTTCGGTACAGGCGCAGGTGGTCAACCTGCTGCACGATCTGAAGTCGAAGCTCGACATGACGCTGGTCATCATCGCCCACGACCTCGCGGTGATCCGCCACATGAGCGACCGCGTCGCCGTCATGTATCTCGGCCAGGTGGTCGAGAGCGGGCCGACCGACGAGATCTTCGCGGCACCCCGGCATCCCTACACGCTGGCGCTCCTGTCGGCGATCCCCGAGCCGGTGCATGGCCGCGAGCGGACCCGCATCGCGCTCAGCGGCGAGACGCCGAGCCCGGCCAGCCCGCCTTCGGGCTGCCGCTTTCACACCCGCTGCCCCTTCGCGCGAGAGGATTGCGCGACCCGCGTGCCCGAGCTGCGCGTGGCGGCGAACGAGACCCGTGTCGCCTGCCATTACTGGGAGGAGATCGCGGCCACGCGGCCAAAGGCGGGCCTAACCCCCGCCGCCGCGCGCAGCGAAGGCGCGCAACGACGCTTCGCCCTCTACGAGGCGGCCACGCTGCGACAGACAGACCGACCCGAAACGGCGAGCAACGCCGGGGCAACCACCTGACCGACAGACAGAGGTAAACGCATGACCTTCCGCAAGACCACGCTGCTCGCGGCGCTGCTGAGCGCCACCGCGCTCTCGGCGCAGGCGGCCGATTTCCGTTTCGCGCTCGAAAGCGATCCGGACATCCTCGACCCCGACCAGTCGCGCACCTTCGTGGGCCGCATCGTCTATACCGCGCTGTGCGACAAGCTCGTCGACATCACGCCCGATCTGGAAATCGTGCCGCAGCTCGCGACCGAGTGGAGCTGGAACGACGAGGGCACCGCGCTCACCATGACGCTGCGCGAGGGCGTGACCTTCCATGATGGCACCCCCTTCGACGCCGAGGCCGTGGCCGCCAATATCGAGCGGTCGCAGACCATGGAGGAGAGCCGCCGCAAGTCCGAGGTCGCCTCGATCACCGGCACCGAGGTGCTGGGCCCGCACCAGATCCGCATCGATCTCGCCCAGCCCGACGCGACGCTGCTGGCGCAGCTGGCCGACCGCGCCGGCATGATGGTCTCGCCCACCGCCGCCGCCGAGGCGGGCGCCGATTTCGGTCTCGCCCCGGTCTGCTCGGGCCCCTACAAGTTCGAGGAGCGGGTGGCGCAGGACAAGATCGTGCTGTCGAAATTCGCCGAGTACTGGAACGCCGGCGAGTTCCACTTCGACACCGTGACCTACCTGCCGATCCCCGACAGCACCGTGCGTCTGGCCAACCTGCAGTCGGGCGACGTGGACGCGATCAACCGGCTTGCCGCCACCGACGTGGCGCAGGTCCGCAACGATCCCTCGCTAAAGGTCGAGGAGGCCGTGTCGCTGGGCTATCAGGGCATCACCTTCAACATCGGCAATGGCGAGCGCGGCGACAACCCGTGGGGCAATGACGCGCGGCTGCGCAAGGCGCTGGAGCTGGCGATCGACCGCAACGCCATCAACCAGGTGGTGTTCGAGGGCACCGCGCCCGCGGGCAACCAGGCCTTCCCGCCGAACTCGCCCTGGTACGACACCAGCCTGCCGGTGCCCGAGCGCGACGTCGAGGCCGCCAAGGCGCTCCTAGCCGAGGCGGGCTACGAGAACGGCATCGATCTCGAGGTGCAGGCGCCCAACACGCCGGTCAACCTGCAGCTCATGCAGGTGATCCAGTCGATGGCCGCCGAGGCGGGGATCAACATTTCGATCACCTCCAAGGAATTCGCCACCATGCTGTCGGACCAGACCGCGGGCGACTTCACCGCGAGCCAGGTCGGCTGGTCGGGCCGGGTCGATCCCGATGGCAACATCCACCAGTTCATGACCACCGATGCGGGGCTCAACGACGCCAAGTATTCGAACGAGGAGGTCGACCGCCTGCTCGACGAGGCGCGGGTGACGACCGACATGGCGGCGCGCAAGGAGAGCTACGATGCCGCGGCCAAGATCCTCAACGAGGACAAGCCGATCATCTATCTCTACCACGAGACCTGGATCTGGGCGCTGGACGATGCCATCGAGGGCTTCGTCCCCTATCCCGACGGCATGTTCCGCCTCGCCGGCGTGACCAAGTCTGAGTGACCTGACCGGCCGCGCCGCCTGATCGGGCGGCGCGGCCCCGAACCCACCGGGTGCCCCTGATGCTCAGCTTCGTCGCGCGCCGGATCGTCATCGCGATCCCGACCGTCATCCTGATCTCGATCTTCGTCTTCGGCCTGCAGAAGCTGCTGCCGGGCGATCCGATCCTCGCCATGGCGGGCGAGGAACGCGACCCCGAGACCATCGCCTTCCTGCGCGAGAAATACCGCATGAACGACCCGGTCTGGGTGCAGTACGCGACCTGGATCAAGGGCGTGGTCACCGGCAATCTCGGCATCTCGCTCAGGACCAACCAGCCGGTGACCGAGCTGATCGCGCAGAAGCTCCCGGTGACGATCCAGCTGGCGCTGATGGCGCTGGTCTTCGCTCTGGTGATCGGCATCCCCGCGGGCATCCTCTCGGCGGTGAAGAAAGGCACGATCACCGACTACGTCGCCAACGTCGTGGCGCTGTCGGGCCTGTCGATCCCGAACTTCTGGCTCGGCATCATGCTGATCCTCTTGGTCGCGGTGAAATGGCAGGCGCTGCCCGCCTCGGGCTACGTGCCGCCCGGCGAGGATCTGTGGCTGTCGCTCAAGACCATGCTGATGCCCGCCTTCGTTCTGGGTACCGCACTCGCCGCGACGCTGATGCGCCATACCCGCTCCGCCATGCTCGGCGTGCTGAAATCCGACTACGTGCGCACCGCGCGGGCCAAGGGGCTGGCCGAGCGCCGGGTGATCCTGCGCCACGCCTTTCGCAACGCGCTCACCCCGATCGTCACCCTCACCGCGCTCTTGTTCGGCGAGCTGATCGCGGGCGCGGTGCTGACCGAGCAGATCTTCACCATTCCGGGCTTCGGCAAGCTGGTGGTCGATGCCGTGTTCAACCGGGACTACGCGGTGGTGCAGGGCATCGTGCTGGTCACGGCGATGGGCTTCATCGTCATGAACATCCTCGCCGACGCCGCCTATTTCGTCCTGAATCCGCGCCTGAGGAAGCAATGATGGCCCAGCCCGCGACCCCCGCCACGCTCAAGCCGCAGCTCATGACCGACCCGGTGCTGCAAAAGCGCCCCGAGAACCGCGTCTGGAAGAAGTTCCGCAGCCACCGGTCGGCGATGCTGGGCGGCCTGCTGGTGGGGCTGTTCGTCCTCATGGCGGTCTTCGCGCCGATCCTGCCGATCCCCGACCCGACCGCCACCGATTGGGGCGCGGTGCGGCAGGCGCCGTCGGCGGCGCATTGGCTCGGCACCGACGAGATCGGCCGCGACGTGCTCTCGCGCCTCGTCTGGGGGGCGCAGGCCTCGCTGCTGGCGGGCGTGATTTCGGTCGGCATCGCGGTCGCCTTCGGGGTGCCGATGGGCATCCTCGCGGGGTATTTCGGCGGCTGGACGGATGGCATCATCTCGCGCTGCACCGAGGCGCTGCTCGCTGTCCCCTTCCTGATCCTCGCCATCGCGCTCGCGGCGTTCCTCGGGCCCTCGCTCACCAACGCGATGATCGCCATCGGCCTCTCGGCCACGCCGGTCTTCGTGCGGCTGACGCGCGGCCAGGTGATCTCGGTCAAGGCCGAGGATTTCGTCGAGGGCGCGCATGCGATCGGCCTGTCGACGCCCAAGATCCTGAGCCGCTACATCTTTCCCAACATCCTGCCCCCGGTGCTGGTGCAGGCGACGCTGACCATCGCCACCGCGATCATCGCCGAGGCGTCGCTGTCGTTCCTCGGCCTCGGCCAGCAGCCGCCGGCGCCGAGCTGGGGGTCGATGCTCAACACCGCCAAGAACTTCCTGAGCCAGGCGCCCTGGATGGCGATGTGGCCGGGCATCGCGATCTTCCTCGTGGTGCTGGGCTTCAACCTGCTGGGCGACGGGCTGCGCGACGCGCTCGACCCGCGCGAACACTGAATACCAAGAAAAGAGTTACCAAATGACCGGTTTCACCACCCGCCCCGAGATCCGCGGCACCTTCGGCGCCGTCGCCTCGACCCACTGGATCGCCTCCGCCGTCGGCATGGGCATCCTCGAGCGCGGCGGCAACGCCTTCGATGCCGCCGTCGCCACCGGCCTCGTGCTGCAGGTGGTCGAGCCGCATCTCAACGGCCCGGCGGGCGACCTGCCGGTGATCTTCCGCCCGGCGGCGACCGGCAAGGTGGAGGTGATCTGCGGGCAGGGCCCGGCGCCGGCGGGCGCGACGATCGAGCATTACAAGGCGCAGGGCCTCGACCTGATCCCGGGCACCGGGCTTCTGGCGACGGTCATTCCCGGCGCCTTCGACGGCTGGATGCTGATGCTGCGCGATCACGGCAGCATGGAGATCGCCGACATCATGGCCCCGGCCATCGGCTATGCCCGCGACGGCCACCCGGTGCTGCCGCGCGTGGCGGCGACGATGCAGGGGCTGGTCGAATATTTCGAGGCCGAGTGGCCGACATCCGCCGCGGTCTGGGCGCTGGGCGGCCGGGCGCCGCAGGCGCATGAGCTGTTCCGCAATCCCGACCTCGCCGCCACCTATGAGCGGCTGAGCCAAGCCGAGGGCGCGACCCGCGAGGCGCGGATCGACGCCGCGCGCGAGATGTGGGCCGAGGGCTTCGTGGCCGAGGCGATCGCCGACTACCTGAAGGACGCCGAGGTGCACGACGTCTCGGAGCGCCGCAATCGCGGCGTGCTGACCAAGGATGACATGGCGGGCTGGCGCGCCAGCTACGAGGCGCCGGTCTCGATCGACTACCACGGCTGGACCGTGCACAAGACCGGCCCATGGGGGCAGGGACCGGTGCTGTTGCAGGCCTTGTCGATCCTGAAGAATTTCGACCTCGCCGCGATGGATCCGAACGGGCCGGACTTCGTGCACACCGTCATCGAGGCGATGAAGCTCGCCTATGCCGATCGCGAGGCCTATTACGGCGACCCCCGGCACAGCGACATCCCGCTCGACACGCTTCTCTCGGACCAATTCGGCGCCGAGCGCGCCAAGCTGATCTCGGGCACCGCCTCGACCGAGCAGCGGCCGGGCCGGGTGCCGGGCTTCGAGCATCTCGCCGATGCCGCGATCGAGCGCGCGGGCCGCGATTTCGACCGCAACCCCGACGCCGCGCCGCAGGAACCGACCATGGCGCATCTGTCGGAAAAGCGCGGCGACACGGTGCACCTCGACGTGATCGACCGCTGGGGCAACATGGTTGCCGCGACCCCGTCGGGCGGCTGGCTACAAAGCTCGCCCGTCATCCCCGGACTTGGCTTTCCGCTCAATTCCCGGGCCCAGATGTTCTGGCTCGACGAGGGGCTGCCCACCTCGCTCGCCCCGGGCCGCCGGCCGCGCACCACGCTGACGCCGACGCTCGCGGAGAAGGACGGGCGCGGCCTCGTCTTCGGCACGCCCGGCGGCGATCAGCAGGACCAGTGGCAGCTGGTGTGGTTCCTGCGCTTCGTGCATCACGGTCTCGACCTGCAGGCGGGCATGGACGCGGCCCTGTTCCACTCGATGCATTTCCAGGGCTCGTTCTACCCGCGCGAATGCAAGCCCGGCGAGATGATGATCGAGCCCTCGGTCGGCGAGGACACCATCGCGGAACTGCGCGCGCGGGGCCACAAGGTGACGGTGGCCGAGCCTTGGAGCGTCGGGCGTCTCACGGCGGCGCTGCGCGAGCCAGACGGGTTGCTGCGCGCCGCCGCCACGCCGCGGCTGATGCAGGCCTATGCGGTGGGGCGCTGAGCATGACCTATTCGATCATCGCGCATGACCCCCGGACCGGCGAAATCGGCGTCGCGGTCGCCTCGCGCTTCTTCGCCTGCGGCGCCGCCGTGCCCTATCTCGGCGCGCGCTGCGCCGTCGCCACGCAGGCCTTCGTCAACCCGATCTGGGGCGTCGAGGGGCGCGCGCGGCTCGCGGCTGGCGAGAGCGCCGAGACGGTGCTGGCCGATCTGGTGGCGCGCGACGAGGGCCGCGCGATCCGCCAGTGCCACATGATGGATGCGCAGGGCCGCTTCGCCGCCCATACGGGGGCGGGTTGCGTCGACTGGGCCGGGCATCTGGTCGGGGCGCGGCATTCGGTGGCGGGCAACATGCTGGTCTCGGGCGAGGTGATCGAGGCCTGCTTCTCGGCCTATCTGCGCGCCGAGGGTACCATGGCCGAGCGGCTCCTGGCCGCGATGGAGGCGGGCGAGGCGGCGGGTGGCGACAAGAGAGGCCGGCAAGCGGCCGGGCTCACGGTGCATCGCGGCCAGGACTACCCCTATCTCTCGCTCAGGGTCGATGACGACGCCGACCCGCTCCTTGAGCTGCGCCGCCTGCTCGACGTGGCGGGGGAACGTTATCTGCACGTGGCCGAGGCGATGCCGACCGCCGAGAACTTCTCGGGCCTCTCGGATCGCGCCCCGATCGACCGCGCCATCACCGAGGCCGAGGCGCGCCGCGCCGCCGAGGGCCGCGCCTCGCGGTCCCGCGCGACCGAAACGGGCGCCTGACATGGATCTCGGGACCATCCTCACCCTTCTGGGCGTCGCGGTCGGCGCGGGCGTCGCGGGCGGCATCCTCGCCGGACTTCTGGGCGTCGGCGGCGGCATCGTCATCGTGCCCGCGCTCTACTTCGCGCTGTCGCTGACCGGCATGGAGCCGGGGCTGACCATGCAGCTGGCCGTCGGCACTTCGCTCGCCACCATCGTCTTCACCTCGGTCTCATCGGCTTGGGGGCATCACAAGAAGGGCGCGATCGACGGCGCGCTGCTGCGGCTCTGGGCCCCGTCGATCCTCGTCGGCGTGGTGCTGGGCAGCTTCACCGGCGGGCTGATCGACGGGCGGATCATGATCGCCGTCTTCGCGCTGGTGGCGGCGGCGGTGGCCGCCGACATGGTGCTGCGCGGCCGCAATGGTGAGATCACCCCCAAGGGGTTCTCGAAGCCGGCATGGGCGGGCTTCGGCGTCTTCGCCGGGACCGTGTCCTCGATGATGGGGATCGGCGGTGGCACGGTCTGCGTGCCGCTCCTGAACTTTCTTGGCTACGACATCCGCCGGGCGGTCGGGACCTCGGCCGCGATCGGTTTCGTGATCGGCCTGCCGGGCGCGATCATCTACATGCTCACCGGGCTTGGCACCGAAGGACTGCCACCCTTCTCGGTGGGCTACGTCAACCTCGTCGCGGTGGCGGTGATCATTCCGCTGACCACCAGCTTCGCGGGAGTGGGCGTCAGGCTCGCCCATGCGATCCCGCAGCGCGCGCTGCGGCTCAGCTTCGGCCTGTTCCTGGCCTTGACCTCGGGGCGCATGCTTTGGGATCTTGCGGGGGCGATGGGGGTGGCGTGATGGACCGTAGCGACGAAGACCTTCTCGGGCGGCTGCGCGCCGGGCTCAGCGACGAGAGCCTGCTCTCGAACGGTCGGGTGCTGCCGGAGCGGCAACTCGCCGAGGCGCTGGGGCTGGGGCGGGCGCGCCTGCGCCGGCTGCTCGACGTGCTGGAAGCCGAGGGCACGATCTTCAGGCGACAGGGGCAAGGCACATTCGCGGCGCCGCCACCGGCGGGGGCAAGCCTCGACATGCTGGTGCGGCAGGTGACGCCGCACAACCTCATGGAGGTCCGGCTCGAGATCGAGCCCGCCCTCGCGGCGCTGGCCGCGCAGCGCGCCACCGCCGATGAGCTGGTGGTGCTGGAGCGGCTGATGCGCGCCACGCTCTCGCCCGACGATGCGCGCGGCTACGAGACCGCCGACGACATTTTCCACTTCAAGATCGCCGAGCTGGCGCACAACCCGCTGATCCTCGCGATCCACCAGACGATCCGCTCGGTGCGCCGGCATGCCCAGTGGACCGAGCGCCGCCGCGAGGCGCTGTCGCCCGACCGCATCCTGTTGCTCGGGCAGCAGCACGAGGCGCTGTTCGAGCACATCGCCGCGCGGCGCCCGGCCGAAGCGGCCGCCGAAATGGAGCGCCACCTCGTCACGGTGTCGAGTGCCATGCTGCGGCAGCGCCGCCACGAGGCCGAGCTGCAGGTCGGTTGAGCTGCCGGGCAGTGTGCGTGGCGGGGCAACTGCCCTGCCATCCCGGCTTGGACGGTTTGTGTATGCTAGGAAAGGGAGGCGGACCGCTGCCCCCCTTCCGCTTCGTACCCCCAGCCTCGAAAGTAAGAGAGCCGAACGGATCGTCGATCTGCGATCCGGCGAGCAGCGCATGGTATCGACGCGGCCATGGCGAATTCATGGGTCTTCTTAACCATCAGCGTTGTTGACCGCCGGAAGGAGCCGTCGAACGCGTGCTAGGCGATGGTACCCCCGATCTGCGCGAGCGCTTTTGCCAGCGGCACGGGACTGAGCAGGTCAGTTGCGATTGCCGCGTCCGTGATCGGAGCAACGCCACCGACGTTATGCGCGGCGGAGATCACGCGCTCGATCCCGCATGGGTGGCTTCACTCCAACCGACTGACATCAAGAGAGGAAGCTGGAGGGAGACCGATCAAGGCGATATCGCCCAGATTTGGCCGAGGGCGCATTCCATTTGCTACAAAATGTCAGCAAGCCGCCCGGTTTTCTCTTCAGATTGCCGCATTTCGTCGGCACGTAGTCCCGGTATTCCGAGGTATACGCAAGTGTCAGTAGATTTTTACGATTATGTCGGCGTCGGCGTGTGGGCTTTCCTGTCGATCCCGATCCTCTGGTTGGGGCTGACCCGGGTATGGGACAGGCTCTGGGCCGATCGCGATGCGGGGGCCAATCTCATGGTGCTTGGCCTGGCAATCATCTGCGCGCTGGCCCTGAGCTATTGTCTCTGAGCTTCGGGCAAGGAACTGATCGGCTCTGAAAGCCTTGCTGCGGGCTCCCCCGGGGCCGGTAGCCGGGTCCGTCGCCGAACATCTCGCTCATGTCTGGGCGGTCCCCCGTGCCGGACCGGTGCCCACCGGAAGCTCTCGGCCCGGCGTGAACTGGCGCCAGTGGTCAGAGGGCTTTTCGTCCTGGCAGTCCAGCCAGCCTGGCTGCCGTAGGGGAGGGAATGACCGACGTAGAGTGCATTGCGTTTGCGGGGCCGGCTGCGCTCGGCGGAAGCGACTAGCCGGGACACGGTGAAAGCCGGTGGACGGCGAGCCGCTCAATGTTTAGAAGACGCGTCGTAGCGCCCCATGGGCGATGATTGGGACGCCCCATATGTCGGCTACCATTCGCCCCGCCATAGGGCCTTAGAAATGATGTTGATTTGGTTCGATGCACATTCATGCGCATTTCATCGGACCGGTTATGAAACACTTTGCCTTTATTGCGGGGGAGGCCGAGGCGCTTGCCGTCGGGAATATGTCAGCCGCCGCCTCTCGATCCGCATCGCCACCGATGATCACGAGCCATACGAAAAGGCGTGCTCGAAATTGACGTCTTCGCAGGCGTTACGTGGCTTGCTCATATCGAAATCTCTATCCGCGCCATCCGAAAGGGCCCGAAGATCTCCGGCCCAGACGGGACTCCCGCCGGTGCTCGCCTCCTAGATAAAAACGAAAAATCCTGCCAACCCGCAGTTGAATATATCGGTCCTTGCCTCATCTTCGCGTATTTCAGGCGTGTGAAAATCAACATCACGCCGAGAAAATCTATGGTCCAGCTGCGATTTTGGATGGATAATAACTCTGTCGAAGGCTAACGCCGGAGCAGCAATGCCATGTTTGGAAGACATCAAATGAACGACTTCGACCTGAGCGATCTTGATCTCGACGAGCTGAAGAAGCTTCACAAAGAGACCGCCGCGGCGATTCAGAATTACGAGACGCGCCGTCGGCAGGAAGCGCTTGCGGCTGCGGAAGCCGCGGCCAAATCCGCGGGGTATTCGCTGAAGGATCTCGTCGGAATGTCGGCCGGGAAACCCACCAAGTCGATCAACCCGCCGAAATACCGCAACCCCGATGATCAAGACCAGACCTGGAGCGGGCGCGGACGCCAGCCGCAGTGGGTCAAGGATGCGCTGGCGGCGAACAAGTCTCTCGATGACCTCCTGATCGCTCGGTAAAATATAACCCCGGCGGTGCGCCGTGCGCATCGCCGGATCGCGACGCACCCGGTGATCAGGGCCGCCTGATCATCTGGCCTCGGGGTGCTTGACTGAAATTGCAGAGGTTTTTCTTCTGCAGGCGCCCGATGCTATTTGCAGCGAGTTGATCGAGTTTGTCGGATCGTCGTCTCGGGCGACATGAATCCGATCCTGCCAGCCGTCATCGGCTGGCCATGAACCGCCGCATCTTTTCGCGCCTCGGCCATTTCGCCCGATATCCCTACGATCCCGCATCCCGGAAATTCATGCAGGTCGGCGGCGGCCGGAAAGCGACACTTCTTTTGTCCGAGGCGCGTCGGTCAGGCTTTACCTTCAGGGAAGCCCGGCGCGACGGCATTGTGCCCAAAGTAGCCGGCATGATGCTCGACCGGAAAGCTATGAGCATTCCGACAGCAGATCACCTTCGGCATTAGTCAGCGGCAGACCGAAGTCAATGGAACATTGCAGCCGGTCCGGCAGCGACCGGTAAATGTCGTGCTACTGGACGAGAAATTCTCGCGCGCACTGTCGAGAAGCATGGGGCGTACGTAAGTAGGTCTAGATACGCTGCATCTCGTGTTCGGGCCAAGCCTGAGGCAATTTCGCCCTTCCAAGGGAGGCGGAGCCCTCTCGTGCCAATCGGCGGCGCTTCCGAAGATGCGCCGCCGGAATGGTCATTCGGTCCGATGTCAGCTCAGGCTTTCGTTCGGCGCGAGATCATCCTTGCGGACCATGACCGAGACGGTTTCTCCGTCGATCTCCACCGTAGTCCATTTGAACGAGGAGGCCTCGGCCGAGGCTTGGGCCTCTGCCTTGGTCTTGTCGATCAGAGAGACGACGGCCATCATCGCGCCTGCGAAGGCGAGAAGAGCGATGGCGGGTTTGGAGAAGCTAGAGTTCTTCATAGCAATGGACCGTTTGTTGCAAGTTAGGCCTCCCAACTCCGATCCGTTTGTGGCGGGAATGGGGCAGTTGGGTCGGACCTATTCTCATGCAATGCACCCTACACACCCGTATATGGCTGTTTCCGAATGGGGCGTCCTGCGACTCTTGGTATGCGGGCAGGCCGGGACTGCCTGCGTGTTCGGGGCGCCTCGGAACGCTCGTGCCCGAATGGTCGAATGGCTGTCGGGGACGTGTCGGTCGGCCTATGCGGCCTCCAGAACCGGTCCATCGAGGAGCCGCATCAGCTGCCCGAAATAGCCGTCAGATCGTGCCGGAAGGGTCGGGTCCGACGTGATCGCCACGGCCAGATCCCGGCCCGGTTGGGCCGCGATGATCTGGCCCCCATAGCCGCGGCCGAGCACGTAGCCCGAAGACGAGAGGAACCAGCCATAGCCATAGGACAGCCCTGACCAGGGCGAACGGGCGCGCGGTTCGGTCGAGGCCGCGATCCAGCCCTCGGGGATGACGCGCTTGCCGCCATAGCGCCCTTCGTCACGCAGGAGCATCGCGATCTTCAACATGTCCCGCGGACGAAGCGCCATTTCGTTTCCGCCCAGATAGAAGCCTTGCGGATCGCGGGTCCATGGCGGGATTTCGATGCCGAGGGGCGCTCCGAGCCGATCGCGCGCCTGTCGGAGCAGGGACTGACCGGTCGCCTCGGCGAGGGCGGCACCGAGGATATGTGTCGACCCGGTGGAATACAGCATCCGGGTTCCCGGCGCGGCGACCATCGGACGAGTCATCGCGTCCGCCAGCCAGTTTCGGGAATTGATCCACTCGCCGTAATTCGCGCCCGAGGTGCGTTCCAGCCCGGCGCGCAGCGTCACGAGGTCTTCCATCGTGATATCGGCCACCCCCTCGGTCGCGTCCGGCGGCACGATGCTAGGCGCCACCTGATCGAGAGTCGCGGTCACCGCCGGCACGTCGCCGCGATCGATCGCCACACCGAGCAGCAGCGCGACGATGCTCTTCGAGCAGGACTTGATGTTCGCGAAGGCGTCGAGACCGCCGCCGCGCAGGGCCTCGGCGAAGATAACATCGTCGCCGCGCGCGATCTGCAGCGAGTGGAGCTGTGGCATGCCCTGGATGAGGGATCGCAGTTCGCCTGATTGCGCGCGAACGAGTCGCGGCGCGGCCAGTGCCGCGCTGCCGGCGAGGAGGAATGTTCGGCGGGTTGTCATGCGTTGAATCATCGGGCGCTCCGCGTGGCTGTCTAGCGCCGTTGGCTCACAACACCGTAGGGGTGGCCCTGCGGCGAGCATGCGCCTCGATCATGACCCTCGCCGGCAGCCGGGGGGTTTTGCGCGGTACCGTTCCGACGCGGAACCGCGTTCCCGCTCTGCGGTTCGGCTCGCAGGCCCATGGCGAAGGAGGAGAACCGGTCATGACCTGCAATCGTCCCGATAAGGCGCGCGCCACGGACCGTCCGGGTAACGCGCCCCGATGCGGGGAGCGGCGGCACCGAAAGAGCAGCCCTTTCCGTCGTATGCGCAGGGTCGCGCCAGTTACCTGCCGGGGGATGGCATGAAACGGACGGGTCGTTTCGCGGTCGTCACCGGTGCCTCGTCCGGGATCGGCTTTGAACTGGCGCGGCTGGCGGCGGAGGACGGGCACGACGTGCTGATCGTGGCCGAGGAGGCCGGGATCGAGGCGGCAGGGGCAAAGCTCTCGACCTCCGGAGCCCCGGTCGAGACGCTGTGCGCCGATCTTGCGACCGGGCGCGGGGTGGCGGAGCTGTTCGAGCGGATCGGCACGCGCCGGGTCGACTATTTCATGGCCAATGCCGGTGTCGGCCTCGGCCACGCTTTTCTCGATCAGGAATGGGATGAGATCGCGCGGGTGATCGACCTGAACGTCAAGGGCACCACCGCGACGCTGCACCGGGTGCTGCGGGACATGGTGGCGCGGGGCGAGGGACGGGTGCTGGTCACCGGCTCGATCGCCGGGATGATCCCGGGCAGCTACCAGGCCGTCTACAACGCCACCAAGGCCTATCTCGACAACCTGTCGCTGGGGCTGGGGTCGGAGATCGAGGACAGCGGCGTCACGATCACCTGCCTGCGCCCCGGCCCCGTCGACACGCGCTTTTTCGAACGGGCCCATATGGAGGACACGCCGGTCGGGCAGGACGAGAACAAGGCCGATCCGGCCAAGGTCGCGCGCGACGGCTACGACGCGATGATGAGAGGGGAGTCCGGCCTCACCTCGGGCTTCATGAACAAGGTGCAAGCGGCGCTGACCGGCGTGCTGCCCGAAGCCGTGCTGGCGCAACTGCATCGCCGCATGGCCAAGCCCGAAGGAGAGAAATGATGGCAGGCAAGGGACTGGCGGTCATCACCGGTGGCTCTTCGGGGATCGGCTATCAGCTCGCCCGGATCGCGGTCGAGGAGGGCCATGCCCTCGTCATCTGCGCCCATGGCGAGGAATTGGAGCAGGCCGCCGAGCAGCTGCGCCGTCTTGGCGGAGAGGTAGAGGCGGTGCGCGCCGATCTCTCGACACGCCAAGGGGTGGAGGCGCTTTGGGCGCATTTGGAAGGGCGGGAGATCGAGTTGTTCTTCGCCAATGCCGGGCTGGCGCTTGGCGATCCCTTCGTCGAACAGAGATGGGAGGACATCGCCGAGCGCATCGACCTCAACGTCAAGCAGACCACCTCGATGATCCACAGGGTCGGGCGCGTGATGCGGGTGCAGGGCAGGGGGCGGATCCTCGTCACCGGTTCGATCGCGGGGCAGGTGCCGGGGCCGTACAACGCCGTCTACAACGCGACCAAGGCCTATGTGAACGGGCTGGCCTGGGGGCTGTCGGACGAGTTCAGGGAGACCGGGGTGACGATCACCTGCCTGATGCCGGGGCCGGTCGACACGCCGATCTACGACAAGGGGCTGAAGGGCACATTGCTGCACGACATGCCCAAACGGGACGCGGCCATGGTGGCGCGCGAGGGCTGGGATGCGATGATGGCAGGCAAGGTGGACGTGGTGCCCGGCCCGGAGAGCAAGCTCGTCAGCCTGTTCTCGGGCGTGACCCCCAAGGCGATCACGACCCGGCTGCACGAGCTGGGTGCGAAGCGCCGGGAGTGATGAGCCAAACGGCCGCGACCACCCGCCGTCATTCCTCGGCCCTGAGCAGGAAGAAATACGGGGGTGCCATGCGCGTCTGCATCAGGCCGAGCACGCGGGTCGCGTCGATCCGGCGGAAATGGTCGGTGATCGGCTGGCGGTCATAGATCATCGCCGCGCTGGTGCAGCCGCGAAACCGGATCGGGGCGAGATGCGCCGCCGGGCCATGCGCGCGCAGTGCGGGACGCAGCAGAGAGAAGCCCGCGCGGCTCAACGGGCTTTGCGCGAGCCGGGGCCAGCGTAGTGCCGTCTTCATCGGCAGTCGCGCGGGGTCGAGCCTCACCCCGGGCTCGAAGATCAGCGGATCGACGCGGTCCTCGCTCTCGAAGCGCTTGCCCCGCCAGCCGAGGCGTTCGAGCAGGCCGTCGAGCGGGTGGCCGGTCGGCAGTCCCACGCCCTGCCAGCTGCCGATGAGCTCGCCCGTGTCGATGCTCGGCAGCCCATCGAAACGGATGAGCGCGGCCTCGGTCGAAAGACCGCTTCGCCGCCACCGCCGAACCCAGTTCGGCTCTCCATTCGCCACGGATGCGGGCGGGTTATCAGCATCGGTCGCCGCATCGGGATCGGCCGCGGCGGCGAGTTCGGCGGCGAGCAGCCCCGCGTCTTCGCTGTAGCGGGCCGAGTGGTGAAAGCCGGACACCCTGCGGGCCCCGGCGGCGCGGGCCAGCTCGCCGGCACTGCGGGCGGTCAGGTGCGCCGTGGCCGTGGCGAGGTCGCGGTCGGCTTCGAGAAACGCGGCTTCGATGAAGAGCTGGTCGGCATCGCGGGCCAGCCCGACGATCCGGTCGCGGTTCGCGGCGGTGTCGGCGGCGTCCGTCACATAGGCCACCCGCTGCCCGGCGCCGACCTGCAGGACGCTGCCGCACAGATCGCCGAGCCGCATGGGTCCGTGGCCGGGGATCTCGATGCACCGTTCATCCGGTGCACCGGCGCGAATGGCGGTCTTGGCCGCGTCGATCCAAGGCCCCACCGGCAGGCCGCGCGCGTCGAGCGCGCTGCGCCAGACATTGACGCGCAGCCGCTCCTGCAGGGCGAAACCGAGCGAGGGCACCTTGTGGTCGAGCGCCGTCGACTCGACGGTGAAATCGGTCTCGGCAAGAACGATGCCGGGATCGAGGGCGGGCGGTGGCAAGTCGCGGCGGCGAAACGCCTCGCGCGCGCGGAATTCCGCCGCCGCCGAGATATGGCTGCCGTCGAACTCCTGCACCGTGAGGCGGAAATCGACGGAGCTTTCGTCGAGCAGGTTCCAGGTGAAGGCGCCCAGCCGGTTCTCGGTCTGCCGCAGGAACCCCTCGGGGCCGATGATGGTGAGCGGGCGCGGCCGATGCAGGCGCAGCCGCAGCAGGCGGTCGAAGCCCGCGACATGATCCATATGGGCATGCGAAACGAAGGCGTGGCTGACGCGCAGCAGCTCGCGCGGCGTGAGCGGCGCGAGGTCGCCAAGGTCGAACAGCAGGGCACGGCGGCCGAAGCGGAAATCGAGATAGAGGCCGGGATCGCCCTCGGGCGGGTTCACGAGACGAGGCTGAACGAGCTGGGTCATCGCATCACCGCATTCAGGGAAGTTTCAACTTCCGCGGTTCGATACCGCGCAGTCAAGGCGGCACAGGCTTCCGCTCTTGATCTCTCGGCCCTAAGACAGAAGGATGCCGATCCATATCGGGCCGCCGGTCATTGCCGGTTTTCACGAGCCGGATTGCATGTGCCCCGTGTCACGGGCGTTGGGTTCTTTCCTGGAGGGGAACGAGATCGCATGGCGTCCGCTACCGACACGTCGAACGGCCACGGGGGCCACGGGCATCGCGGCGGATTGCTGCGAATGAGGTCGACCCTGTTTTCCGGCACCCCCGGTGCCGCGAAGCTGGTTCTTTATTACCTTGCCTACATGCTGTCGGCGGCCTTCGGCCGCTGGATGATGGTCATCCCGGACATGCCGATCACCCTCTGGCCGCCGAACGGCGTCGTTCTCGCGATGCTGCTGACGCAGCCGCGACAGAGCTGGGGCTGGTGGATCGGGATCGGCGCCTTGGGCGAGCTGACCGGCAACGCGCTCTGGTACCAGAACCCGCTGATCTGGGCGTTGGGATACATCGTGGCGAACGCGGCGGCGGTCGTCACGGCCGCGCTTTTGCTCGCACCGGAACTGAAGGCGCCGATCCGTCGATTTGCCACGCTGCGACAGGTGCTGTCCTTCCTTGCCATCGGCGTGTTGGCGGCGCCGGTCATCAGCGCGACATTGGGCAGCGCGGTCGGCGCGGCCGCGGGAACCAACCCGTTCACCACGACCTGGCCGGTCTGGTGGCTGGGCGACGCGACCGGCATCCTGATCGCGACCCCGCTGGTCATCTCGGCCGCCAATGCATGGCGCGAAAAGGCGTGGCCGAGGGCAAGGCAGGCCATCGAGGCCGCAGCCATCGCGGTCGTCCTGTCGGGGCTGAGCCTGTGGGTGCTGTCGAACGGCGCCGAGTTCGCCTTTCTCCTGCCGGTCCCGATCCTCTGGGCGGCGTTGCGGTTCGAGTTCCGCGGCGTCGCGCTCGCCGTGCTGCTGCTGACGCTGGCCATCGGCATGTATGCGCAGAACTTCCAGAACGCGCCGCTTTCGGCCTCGGGCATCGCCATGCTGAACGCCAAGCTGCAGGCGCTCATCCTCGTCGCCGCTTCGACCGGGCTCATCGTGGCGGCGATCATCCGGCAGCAGCGGCAGGCGCTTCGCGAACTGGCGCGCGTCAATGACGAGCTCGAAGCCCGTGTGGTGGAGCGGACCCGCGCCATCGAGGCGGCGGAGCGCCGTTTCAAGGCAACGTTCCAGAACGCGGGCGTCGGCATCAGCATCGTCGGCGGGGACGGGACGCTGGTGCGGGTCAATGACAGCCTGGCCCGGATGCTCGGTCATGAGGTGGGGGAGATGGAGGGTCATCCGCTCGACGAATTCACCCACCCGGCCGATCGGGCCAAGGGCGAAGCGGCCCGGAGCCAGCTCGCGGCCGGAAAGGCCGAGGAATACGAGATGGAGAAGCGCTATCTCCACAAGGACAGCCAGCCCGTCTGGGGGCACACCACGGTCAGCTGCGTGCGCGATGCCGATGGTCGGATCGATTACCTGATCAAGGTCATCCAGGACATCACCGAGCGCAAGCGCTCCGAGGCGCTGCGGCACATGCTCATGCGCGAGGTGAACCACCGCAGCAAGAACCTGCTCTCGATCGTCCAGGTGATCGCGCGGCAGACCGCGTCGCGTTCCCCGCGCGATTTCGTCGAGACCTTCCGCGAGCGTCTGCAGGCGCTCGCCGCGAACCAGGATCTCCTCGTGAACAACGAGTGGCGTCGTGTCAGCCTCGCCGATCTTGTGCAGGGGCAGGTGGGGCATTTCGGCGCGCTCGGGCAGCGTGTCGTGCTATCCGGACCTCCCGTCACGGTGCCGCCCGCCGTGGCCCAGGCGCTCGGGATGGCCCTGCACGAGCTGGCCACGAATGCCGCCAAATACGGAAGCCTGAGCAGCGAGGCGGGCCGCGTCGAGATCTCTTGGGACATCGAGGAGGACAGCTTCCGCATGAGCTGGCGGGAGATCGGTGGGCCACCGGTGGTCCCGCCCGAGAGGGTGGGCTTCGGCACCACCGTGCTCGACCAGCTGACCGCATCGTCGATGTCGGGAGAGGTCAGCATCGACTACGCGCGCGAAGGACTCGTCTGGCAACTGCGCTGCCCGCTTTCGGCGGTGCAGGACGGTCCCTGCGACGAGGCCTGCGACTGAGGGCTCGTCTTGTGGCTGGAGCCTCGGGCAAGCCATGGAACGGGGGCCGGAGCGCATGAACGCCTCGCGCGGCAGCTCAGGGTCGAGTGGGTGTGCCGCGTTTCCGGGCGGCTCCTTCTGGCGCTGTCGCAGTTTCCCACCGAGGGTTGCGATGCAGCGTCCCCTAGACGAGGCCGGCTTGGCCCGATCGGGGTAATCAGACATCGGTCCATCTACACGGTGCGGCCAGATAGCGGGACATGCGACCCCCTCGCGCCATCGGGAGCATGCTCGCACATTCATCGCGCCGTGACAGGTGGTCATGTCTACGATCCGGTCGAAATTGCCATCTGGCAATTCCGGTCTCAGGCCGAAGAACGGATTGCGGGGACGCTGTCGCGTGCCCGTTCGGAGACCGAGAGGAATTGCAGGACAGGGCCGAGCGCCGCCGTCCTGTCGAAGCTTGCCGCCAAGCCCCCGTAGGCAGTCGAAATTCGACTGGCGTGGGCGCGGACGGGCCGGTGTCTCATCTGACAGGCCAGCCCCCCTGCTGGGCTAGATCGGCGGCGAAGGAGGTTCGGATCGCCCGGCCACCCTCGCGGATTTTCCGGGTGAGTCCTACGCGCCTCCACTCGCTCTCGCCGGATATAGCGCCATGTAGCTGTATCGAGCACGGAGGCCGCAGGCCCACATCGTAACGATGAATTCGTGGTGGCGGTCGGGAACGTCGTTTCGTCCCCGACCGCGCGTGGATCAGCCGAACACCGTCCGGCGGCGTTCGAAGTAGTCGTTCGTCACCCGCACCACGACCGGCGACAGCAGCAGAAGCGAGACGAGGTTCGGGAACGCCATGAAGGCGTTTAGCGTGTCGGCCACCAGCCAGACGAAGTCGAGCTGCGTCACCGCGCCGATCAGGACGAAGCCGGTCCAGAGCATCCGGTAGGGGATCTGCACCTTGGTCCCGGCGAGGTACTCCCAGCACTTCTCACCGAAATAGGCCCAGCCCAGGATCGTCGTGAAGGCGAACACGGCCAGAGCGATCGCGAGGAAGTACTGGCCGAAGCCCGGCAGCGCCGCGTCGAAGGCCAGCGAGGTCAGCGCCGCACCGGAATCGCCGCTGTCCCACAGGCCGGTCACGATGATGATC
Source organism: Limimaricola soesokkakensis (assembly GCF_900172345.1). Taxonomy (GTDB): domain Bacteria; phylum Pseudomonadota; class Alphaproteobacteria; order Rhodobacterales; family Rhodobacteraceae; genus Limimaricola; species Limimaricola soesokkakensis. The sequence goes on along the minus strand of NZ_FWFY01000005.1, from coordinate 30,149 downwards.
AGGCCCGTCATGGTGCAGACGACCAGCGTGTCGATGAAGGTGCCCATCATGCCGATCAGGCCGGCCTGCGCCGCGTCCTTCGACTGGCCTGCCGCCTGCGCGATGCCGGCGGTGCCGAGGCCCGCCTCGTTGGAGAAGATGCCGCGCGCCACGCCGTAGCGCATCGCCAGCATGATCGTCGCGCCGGCAAAACCGCCCGAGGCCGCGACCGGGTTGAAGGCGTGGTCGATGATCAGCGCGAAGGCCGCGGGAACATCGCTCGCGTGGATCACCAGAACAATCGCCGCGACCGCCATGTAGGCGATGCACATGGTCGGCACGAGCTTCTGCGCCACCGCGCCGATGCGCCTGATGCCGCCCAGCAGCACGAGGCCGGTCAGCAGGGCCAGGATCACGCCCGACACCCAGGCCGGGACGCCGAAGCTCTCGGTCATCACCTGCGAGATGCTGTTGGACTGGACCATGTTGCCGATGCCGAAGCCCGCGAGCCCGCCGAACAGCGCGAAGGCCGCGCCGAGCCAGCGCCAGCGCGGGCCGAGCCCGTTCTTGATCGCGAACATGGGGCCGCCGACATGCTCGCCCTTGTCGTCGACCTCGCGGAAATGCACCGAGAGCAGCACTTCGGCGTATTTGGTGGCCATGCCGACCAGCGCCGTCATCCACATCCAGAACAGAGCGCCCGGCCCGCCAAGCGCGATGGCGGTGGCGACGCCGGCGATGTTGCCGGTGCCCACCGTGGCGGCAAGCGCGGTCATCAACGCGGCATAGGGGCTGATCTCGCCCTTGGCATCCGCATCGGGCGTGCGGCCAGCCCAGACCATGCGGAAGCCGGTCGGCACCCGCCGGATCGGCATCAGCTTCAGGCGGATTTGCAAGAAGAGACCGGAGCCGAGGATCAGCACCAGCATCGGCGGTCCCCAGACGAACCCGTTCACGGCGGACAGAAACGCCGTCAGCATTTCCATGTTGTATTCCTCCCAGAATGATCGCGGCGTCGCCGCCGCCTTGTCCTCCTCGCCGGCCTCTCCCAAGACCGGCATTCCGGCGAGCGCGCCATGCGCGCCCGACTCGCTGGCCCATTAAGGCGGCGAAAAGCCGGGGTCCAGCAGCCGGTCGAGGGGGGCGGAGCGCTGGCTTTAGGGGCTTAGCGTCCCTTCGACGGCCGGTGGCAATCTTGATGTATTCCGAAATGCGGCAGTGCTCGTGCCGCTGCGCGGTCGCGCATGCGCGCGCAATTTTCGAAAAGCTCCGCGACCTGAAGATTTTTGGCAATTTTTGGCCCAAATCGACATGGAGCGACCTGTGCGCCCTAACGAAGTGTGAAAAGTGGCGTCCCTAAACGCGTAGGGCGAAGCGCAAGCCTCCGCTCGGTCTACCTTGGCTAAGGGGGCCGATTGCGGCGACGCGCCTCGGCAGGCTGCCCGTTCTCGAGTCGTGCAGCCTCCGGCGGGTCAGATCACCGGGGCTCCTGTCGTCGCCCCGGTCGGAGCCTTGGACGGGCAGCCTGTCCGGCGCGCGCTTTGGCCTTCAGACGAGGGCTTCGACGAGCCGTTCATGGCGGCGCATCTCGTCGATCAGCGCCCCGAGTGTTGTGAGGCCGCGGCCCTCGCAGATGGCGAGCAGGCGGACCAAGACCTCGGCCGTCGCGCGCGCATCTCCGAGCGCGGTGTGGCGCTCGGCCTCGGACAGCGCGACGCCGAGCCTATCGACGAGCGCGTCGAGCGTATGCGTCTCGTGGCCGCCATAGACGACGGCCGAGATCAGCACCGTGTCGAGGATGGGCGGCGCGGGCGCGGCACCGGCGCGACGCAGCATGGCCATGTCGAAAGGCGCGTTATGCGCCACCGGGATCGAGCCTCGGGCAAAGCGGCGGAAGGCTTCGGCCGCACTGGCCGGGTCGGGCGCGCCTGCGACCGCCTCGGTGGTGATGCGATGGACGCGGGCGGCGGCGGCGGGGATCGGCCGTCCGGGATCGACCAGCGTCTCGAAGACCTCGCCCGGGACGATCCGACCGCCCAGGACGCGCACGGCGCCGATCTGCACGATCGCGTCCGAGGCGGGGTCGAGGCCGGTCGTCTCGGTGTCGAAGACCACGAAGCTCAGCTCGCGCAGCGGGGTGTCGCGGGCGGCGGCGGCCCGGCCCGCCAGCAGGGCGAAATCGTATGTGAGCGGGCGCTCGGCCTCGGGGTCCAGCGGCTCGAGCATGAGCATGTAGCCCGCCTCCTCGCCCATCAGCCGGATATGGCCGGCGCAGACCCGGCCTGACAGCGTTTCGGCCACGAGGGGGGCGCGACGGGCGCTTCGGCGGTGGAGTTCGTCGAGCGCGGCTTCGATCGGGCCGGGGCGGAGATACTCGAAGATCGAGGCGTTGAGCCGCACCGGCCCCTCCTGTCCGAGGAGATCGGCGGACTGCCCGTCATAGAGGACGAGCTTGTGCCCGGGCTCCATGATGCTGACGGCGACCGGCATGCCGGTGAGCACGGCGGCGAGACGGTCCTTCTCGGCGGCAAGCTCGGCGGTGCGTTCGGCCAGCGCCTCGGCGGCGTCGAGGGTGGAGCGGCCGAGCTTGTCGGCGACGGCGGCGGCGGCGGGGACGAGGTCGTCCAGCCAGCGGGCGCTCTCGAGGTCGAGCGATATCTCCGCGCCGCCATGGGCATGGGCCCGCAGCCGGGCGGCGAGAGCGATGACCGGCTTGGCCACGTTCTCGTCGAACAGCAGCCAGATCCCGGCGGTGATCGCGACGAGGCCGAACCCGGCCACCACGCCGGCGGTGACGAACGGCGCGATGTCGGTCGGCGCGGCCTGCCGGTAGCCGAGGGCGAGGCCCGCGGCGATCGCGGCGAGCCCCCCCGCGGCGACCAGCGCGAAGAAGAACGCGACGCGCTGGCGCAGGCCCCGCCGCTTCATCTCAGGTTCCGGCGCAGGCGGCGGCGAGCAGCGGATCGCCGGGCGATGCCTGCGTCCAGTCTGCGCCCTCGATGCGGCCGTCGGCGGCGATGCCGGCCCCCTCGACCAGCGCGGCGCGGCGGCCCTGCGTGCAGTCGAAGGCAACCGGCACCTGCCGCAGCGGCGCCCACCTGCCGAAGAAGTAGATATTGGCGATGCGTTCGCCAGGGCGGTCGGGATTGGTCTGAAGGCTCGTGCGGTCGATGGCGACGAAGCGGTCGGTGTAGGGCACCAGATAGGTCCAGGGGCGGTAGACCGCGCGCTCTTCGACCGTGTCCGCGACCACAAGACCTTCGGGAAGCGCGGCGGCGGTCCGATCGTACCAGCTGTATTCGAGGCTGATCGTGGCGCCGATCATCGCCAGTCCCGCCACGGCGGGCATCAGCCAGCGCGGCAACCGTCCGCCCGTCGCGCGGTTCGCGGCGTAGACGACGAGAGCGCCGGTCACGCCCGCGAAGATCACGCCGAGAAGTTCCAGAAACATCGCATTCCTCCCTTGTCCGCGCCGGGTGGCGCGGGGCTATCCCAATAGACGCCGCCCCTGCATCATCGCGGCCTGCATCGTCTTCACGACCACAAAGGCGTCGCGCAGGTGGGAGCGTTCGAAATCCGAAAGCTCCCTTGGCTGCATGAAGTTGTCGGGTGCCTCTCCGCGCCGGATCTGGCGGGTCTGATGCTCGATCCGGGTCTGGGCGATCACGTCGTAGGCGTTGAGCAGATCGCGCGCGCCATGAAGGCTGATGACGCCGGCCTCGCCCGCCGCCTCGATCCGGGCGCGGGTGTTCGCGGGCAGCAGCCGGCCCTCGAGGGCGTACATCCGGGCGAGGTCCACGACCGGCACGACGCCGTTCAGCTTGAGGTCGATATGGTTGCGGTGCTCCCCCGAGCGCAGCGTCGCGAAGCCGCGCAGCAGGCCCAGCGGCGGCACGTGGCCGAGGGCGTTCGAGGCCATGTGGGCGGTGAAGATCGAGTTTCCGCTCGCCGCGCGCAGCGTGTCATGGTGGAGCGGCGCGAAGAGACCCTCTTCGCCCGCGATCACCCGCAGGTCGAACATGACCGAAGCGAGCATCTGCGCCTCTTTCGATGGCTGGGCGATCCAGTCGCGGAAATAGCCCGCCCAGACCGAGGCGCGCTGCCGCCAGCGCGGATTGGTCGCCATCATGTCGCCGGGGCAGAAGAAATAGCCGGCGGCGTCGAGCCCGTCCGAGACGAAGCGGGCGAGACCGGCGAACCATTCCATGTCCTCATCCGTGGCCGCGTCAGAGATGATCAGCGCGTTGTCCTGATCCGAGATGCCGGTCTGTTCCTGCCGCCCCTGACTGCCGCAGGCGACCCAGGCGAAGGGGACGGGCGCCGCGCCCTGCGCCTTCTCGTAGAGGCGGATCAGCCGACGCGTCGCGCCGTCGGCCATGTCGGTGACGAGCCGGGTGACGACCTCGTGGCGGTTGCCGGCGGCGGTGAGCTGAACGAGCAGTTCGGGGATCCGGGCGGTGACGCGGGCCAGTTCTTCCGGCGAGCCGGCGCGGGCCATGTCGCCCACGAGACCGGCGGAGGTCGAGGCGAGGAACCGGGTGAGGTCGGTCTGGGTGACCATGCCCACCAGCCTCCCGTCATCGACGATCGGCAGATGGCCGAGATGGCGCTCCATCATCCGGTGCAGCACGTCGGAGCCGATGGCCGCCGAGGGCAGGGTGATCGGCGCTTCGGTCATCACCCGTGCCACCGGGGTGTCGGGCGGCAGTGGCGCGGCCATCGCCTTGTTCACCATGTCGCGCAGCGTGAGGATGCCACGCAGGCGGCCATCCTCGGTCACGCAAAGAGAGGATATGCGGTGATCGCGCATCAGGCGGGCGGCATCGAGGAGGCTCGCGCCGGGGGCGCAGGTTACCGGATCGGTCGCCATGAGATCGGCGACGCGGGTGGAGGTGAGCTCTTCGGCGCGGGTGCGGGGGCGATCGCCGAGCGGGTTGGAGCGGTCGAAGAAGCGGCGCACGAGGTCGTGCTCGCGCATCAATTCGGCGAAGAGGTCGGGGGACAGCAGCAGCAGCTCGCTGTCGGTATCGGCGCGGGCGGTGACCAGCGCGGTGCCGCCGCGCTGCAGCGCGCGTTCGCCGAAGCTGTTGCCGGGGCCCAGACGCGAGACGATGGCGCCGCGCGCATCGGTCGTGGTGACGGCGCCGGCGCGGATCACGAAAAGGCCGGGCTGCGGCGTACCGACCTGCGTGAGGATCTGGCCATCGGCGGCTTCGATCGGTTGGGCGGCGACGGCGATCCGGTGGCGCGTCGCGTCGGGCAGCCGGTCCCAAGGGGGCTGGCGCGCGAAGAAATCGTCGAGGGGCTGGGACATCGGAAGCTCCGATCGGTGTCGTCCCGCGCCATGGTGGGCGCGGGACGCAGGGGTCGCAAGGGGCGGCGGATGGCGCCGCCTCTTGCCGAGGCTCAGTGGGCGGTGGCCGCCCCGGCGCCGCGCGGGATGCGGACGCTTTCGACGAGCTCCTGGATCTCCTGCGGCGGCTCCTGCGTCGCGCGGCTGACCAGGATGGCCGTGGCGAAGTTCAGGACCGCACCCACCGCGCCGAAGGAGGTCGACTTCACGGTGAACAGGAGCGGGTCCGAATCGTCGAAGGAGTTGGTGCCCGGGACGAAGAACCAGCCCTTGTGCAGGAAGATGTAGACCACCGTCACGCCGAGGCCCACGAGCATCCCCGCCACGGCGCCGGTGTTGTTCACCCGCTTGGAGAAGATGCCCATCATCAGCGCCGGGAAGATCGACGCGGCGGCGAGGCCGAAGGCGAGCGCCACGGTCTGCGCGGCAAAGCCCGGCGGGTTGATCCCGAGATAGGTCGCCACGGCGATGGCGGCGGCCATCGCGATCCGCGCCGACAGCAGTTCGCCCTTCTCGGAGATGTTCGGCGCGATGCGGCCCTTCACCAGGTCGTGGCTGACCGCCGAAGAGATGGCGAGCAGCAGGCCGGCGGCCGTCGACAGCGCGGCGGCGAGACCGCCGGCGGCGACGAGGCCGATCACCCAACCCGGCAGGTTGGCGATCTCGGGGTTGGCGAGGACGAGGATGTCGTTGTTGAAGTTGACGAGCTCGTTGCCTTCCCAGCCGGCAGCGGCGGCGCGCTCCTGCATCTCGGGCGCGGCGTCGTTGTAGTACTGGATCCGGCCGTCGCCGTTCTTGTCCTCCCAGCCCAGAAGGCCGGTCTGCTGCCAGGTCGCCATCCAGTCGTAGGCCGGGTCGCTCTCAATCGTCTCGACCGAGACGGCTTCGGCGTTCGTGCCCTGCGGCCAGAACTGCTGGGTGATGTTGAGCCGCGCCATCGCGCCCACGGCGGGGGCCGTGAGATAGAGCAGCGCGATGAAGACCAGCGTCCAGCCGGCCGACCAGCGCGCATCGGAAACCTTGGGCACGGTGAAGAAGCGCATGATCACGTGCGGCAGGCCGGCGGTGCCGATCATCAGGCTGAGCGTGAAGAGCAGCATGTTGAAGGTGTCGCCGTGATGCTCGGTATAGGCCTTGAAGCCGAGATCGGTGACGATCTGGTCGAGGGTCTGCAGCAGCGGCTCGCCGGAGCCGGTTTCGGCAAAGAGGCCGAACGCCGGGATCGGGTTACCGGTGAGCTGCAGCGAGATGAAGACCGCCGGGATCGTGTAGGCGGCGATCAGCACGCAGTACTGCGCGACCTGGGTGTAGGTGACGCCCTTCATGCCGCCGAACACCGCATAGGCGAAGACGACGACGGCGCCGATCAGCAGGCCGGTGGTGTTGTCGACCTCGAGGAAGCGGCCGAAGGCCACGCCGACGCCGGTCATCTGGCCGATCACGTAGGTGAGCGAGGCCACCAGCAGGCTGATCACGGCCACGAGCCGCGCGGTCGGGCTGTAGAACCGGTCACCGATGAATTCGGGCACGGTGAACTTGCCGAACTTGCGGAGGTAGGGGGCGAGCAGCAGCGCCAGCAGCACGTAGCCGCCGGTCCAGCCCATCAGGTAAGTGGAGTTGTCGTAGCCGGTGAAGGCGATCAGGCCCGCCATCGAGATGAAGGAGGCCGCCGACATCCAGTCGGCCGCGGTGGCCATGCCGTTGGTCACGGGATGGACGCCACGCCCGGCGGCGTAGAACTCCGAGGTCGATCCGGCGCGGGCCCAGATCGCGATGCCGATATAGAGCGCGAATGAGGCGCCGACGAAAATCAGGTTGAGGGTGAACTGGTCCATGGCGCTTATTCCTCCTCGACGCCGTATTGCCGGTCGAGCCGGTTCATCCGCCAGGCATAAAAGAAGATCAGCGCCAGGAAGACGAGGATCGACCCCTGCTGCGCGAACCAGAAGCCCAGATCGGTGCCGCCGACGCCGATCCAGCTGATCAGCGGCCGCAGGATGATGCCGAAGCCGAATGAAACGGTGGCCCAGATGACGAGGCAGATGGTGATGATCCGCACATTCGCGGACCAATAGGCCTTGTCATCCTTGGTCATCGTCGTTGGTGGATGTGTCGTATGATCCGACATGCGGGCTCCTCCCGTCGTTGCGTGGATGGCGGCCCTCACGCGTTCCTCCGGCCGCCGGTCTTGGTCGTCGCTCAGGCCGTCTCGTGTCGCCGGACGATCTCCGACAGGGCCTGTGCGACGTCGTCAATCGCGCCCATCGCGGGCACGCGTTCCAGCGTGCCGCGGGCGCGGTAATGGTCGATCAGCGGCGCGGTCTCGGCGTGGTAGGCGGCGAGTCGCGAGGCCACCGTCTCGGCGGTGTCGTCGGCGCGGCGCTTGAACTCGGTGCCGCCGCAGGCGTCGCAGATGCCAGGGGTGGCCGGGCGCTTGAAGCTGTCGTGCCAGCCTTCGCCGCAGGTGGCGCAGGTGTAGCGGCCCGAGATCCGCTCGACCATCGCCGCGTCATCGACCTCGAGGCTGATCACCGCCGAGACCGACTGCCCCCGGCGGGCGAGCAGCCCGTCGAGCGCCGCGGCCTGCGTCGTGGTGCGCGGAAAACCGTCGAGGATGACACCCTGGGCCGTGTCGGGACGATCAAGCCGGTCGTCGAGGATGGCGATGACGATTTCGTCCGAGACGAGCCCGCCCGCGTCCATCACCTCTTTCGCCCGTGCCCCGGCCTCGCTGCCCGCGGCCACGGCGGCGCGCAGCAGGTCGCCGGTGGAAAGCTGGACGAGGCCGAAGCGCTCTTCGAGCCTACGCGCCTGCGTGCCCTTCCCGGCGCCCGGGGGGCCGAGAAGGATGAAGGCGGGGGCTTTCAAAGGGGTGTTCCTGCCATCCATCGGCCTCACCCCCGGTTCATGCGGTTGTCGATCAGCTCGTCCACCACGGAGGGGTCGGCCAGCGTCGAGGTGTCGCCGAGGCTGCCATAGTCGTTCTCGGCGATCTTGCGCAGGATGCGGCGCATGATCTTGCCCGAGCGGGTCTTGGGCAGGCCGGGCGCCCACTGGATCAGGTCGGGGCTGGCGATCGGGCCGATCTCCTGCCGGACCCACTGGCGAAGCTCCTTGCGAAGCTCCTCCGAAGGCTCGACCCCGTTCATCAGCGTGACATAGCAGTAAATGCCTTGCCCCTTGATCTCGTGCGGGTATCCGACGACCGCCGCCTCGGCGACCTTGGCATGGGCCACCAGCGCGCTCTCGACCTCGGCCGTGCCCATGCGGTGACCCGAGACGTTGATCACGTCGTCGACGCGGCCGGTAATCCAGTAGTCGCCATCGGCGTCGCGGCGGCAGCCGTCGCCGGAGAAGTAGTAGCCCGGGTACTGCGAGAAATAGGTCTGCTCGAACCGCTCGTGATCGCCCCAGATGGTGCGCATCTGACCGGGCCAGCTGTCGGCGATGGCGAGCACGCCCTCGGCCTCGGTTTCCTCGATCACGGCGCCCGATTGCGGGTCGAGCACCACCGGCTGCACACCGAAGAACGGCTTGGTGGCCGATCCGGGCTTCAGCGCGGTCGCGCCGGGCAGCGGCGTGATGAGGTGCCCGCCGGTCTCGGTCTGCCACCAGGTGTCGACGATCGGGCAGCGACCCTTGCCCACCACCTCGTTGTACCAGTTCCAGGCCTCGGGGTTGATCGGCTCGCCCACCGTGCCCAGAAGGCGCAGCGCGCTCAGATCATGCTTTTCGACCGGGGTCGCCCCGTGCCCCATCAGGGCCCGGATCGCGGTGGGGGCGGTGTAGAACTGGTTGACCTTGTGCTTCTCGCAGACCTCCCAGAAGCGCGAGGCATCCGGCCAGGTCGGCACGCCTTCGAACATCACCGTGGTCGCCCCGTTGGCCAGGGGCCCGTAGACGATGTAGCTGTGTCCGGTGACCCAGCCGACATCGGCGCTGCACCAGAATACGTCGCCGTCATGGTAGTCGAAGGTGATCTGGTGGGTCATCGCCGCGTAGACGAGGTAGCCGCCGGAGCTGTGCACCACCCCCTTGGGCTGGCCGGTGGAGCCCGAGGTGTAGAGGATAAAGAGCGGGTCCTCCGCGTTCATCTCGGCGGGCTCGGAATGGTCCTCGGCCTCGGCCATCAGCGCGCCGTAGTCGAAGTCGCGGCCCTCGACCCAGGTGGTCTGGGCGCCGGTGCGACGCACCATCAGGCATTTCACGCCTTCGTTGCAGTGCAACAGCGCCTGATCGGTGTTGGTCTTGAGCGCCGTCTTGCGGCCCCCGCGCGGCGCCTCGTCGGCGGTGATCACGAGCTTGGCGTCGCAGCCGTTGATCCGCGCCCCCAGCGCATCGGGGGAGAAGCCCGCGAAGACGACGGAGTGGATCGCGCCGATCCGGGCGCAGGCGAGCATCGCATAGGCCGCCTCGGGGATCATCGGCAGATAGATGACGACCCGGTCGCCCCTGCTGACGCCGAGGCTTTCGAGCACGTTGGCGAGCCGGCTGACCTCGCGGTGCAGATCGCGGTAGGTGATGTGCTTGGCCGGATCGGCCGGATCATCGGGCTCCCAGATGATCGCGGTCTGCTCGGCGCGGGTCGCGAGGTGCCGGTCGATGCAGTTCTGCGCGACGTTCAGTGTTCCGTCCCGGAACCACTCGATCGAGACCTTGCCGAGGGTGAAATCCGTGTTCTTGACCGCCTCAAAGGGCTTGATCCAGTCAAGGCGCTTGCCTTGCTCGCCCCAGAAACCATCGCAGTCCGTGATGCTTTCGCGATACATCCGCTCATAGGTCTCGGCGTCGATATGCGCGCGGGCCGCCATGTCTTGTGCAGGCGCATGGGGCGCACGGCCGGGCTTGGCTTCGATATTCATCACGAGCTTTTTCCTCCGGTTCGGGTGCGCTGCGGGTCTCCTCCAAGACCGGCTGGCTCATTGGCCAAAACGTCCCAGCGCACATCTCCTCATCTCTGGAATACGGATTTCCGGTGAGAAGTCACACAACCTGGAGAGAAGTCGCGGGATTTAGTAAAAGATTTTACTCACCCTTTCAAGCCTAGTAAATTTCGTTGACAGCGTATGGAGACAGGACCGGGCAAACGACCGGTTGAGCTGATATTTCGTGGAACAGTTGAACGAGGCCGCGATGTGCGGGAGCCTTGCTTTCGAGCTTCCAAGGCCACGGAAGGACGACGTCACCAACGGTTTCTCCGATGTCGGGTTTGCAAAAAATGTCGCCGGCGGGGCCAGCGCCTGCTTGAACGAGGGAGTGTCCGGGCAGTGTCCTGCCCCGAGGACGAGACCGCCGCTGCGATCCGGCATCGTCTCGGCCCGACCTCCCCAAATCGGTCTTGCTCGGCGTCATGGCCTGTCGCATGCTTTGCATATGGGAGGCGCTCTCAACAGCGTCGCCTTCGAGACCCCGGGAAACGGGGCCGAGCAGTGATGAGGAACCATGAACACAGTAAGCCCGCCCGCGGGCCGCGTCACACGGCGCAAGCTTGTCTGCGCTCTTGGGGCGGGCCTTGCCACGCCGCTCCTGTCAGGCTGTGCCGCCCGCGGCTATGAGAAGCTCCCCCCGCCCACGCGTTCCGGCTCCCGGCTGGATTTCGTGTTTCCCAAAGGGGACAGTTACCTCGACATCTCGAATGCGCATACCGGGGAGCGGACGGCCCTGCGGTTCATGAAGAACGGCCGCACCGATCGGCGCGCCCTGCAGCGGCTGGACTGGCTGTTCCGGGACTGGCGCGACGGGGAGGCCCCGAGCATCGACCCGAGGATCTACTGGGGGCTGGCAGCGCTCTCGGATGCGGTGCGGCGGCAGGGGCATTCGGGCCAGATCACCCTGCTCTCGGGTTTCCGCACGCCGCAAACCACGCGGCTTCTGCAAAGCCGGGGGGGCGGCGCCGCATCCAACAGCTATCACATGAGGCGGCGGGCCGCAGACATCCAGTTTGCGGGCATTCCGACGGAAGAGGTGGCGAACATCGCGGAATGGCTGCAGGTCGGTGGCGTGGGGCGCTACCACGGCTCGGATTTCACCCATATCGACTCGGGGCCCATCCGGACCTGGCGCGGCTGAATTCGCGGTCGTTCCGCGCTATTATAGTTGAAAACAAGAGGTAAACGGCCGCAGCGTCGATGTCGATGCGGGCCGTGGTGAGGAGGCATTTCGAAAGCTGAACGGGTGTTTCTCGTACCCGGCCCTCGGGCGTAAGGGATTGCCGTCGCCAATGCCGATCCGAAGCCTGCTGCGGCCTGCAACTGGTCGGTGACCGCCACCCTCGTCGCATCCAAGTCCACGGACCACCCTTTGCTGATGGCTTCGCGCCGCATTAGCCAAAGCCTCCGACAGGCCGGCGCTACCGGACCCCGACTGACGTCATTCGGGAAAAGCCGATCGAGGCGGTGCAGTCAGGCGAATAGAGGGAGCCATCCAAAATTGCGCTTCGGCATCAGCACACAGAAGGAGGTGGCAGTTCTGGCGCGAAAGCTGGGGTCGAAGCGCTGGTACTAGATGCAAAGCGCTCTAGAGCCGGTGTGCCATGTTGTTTCGGAAATCAGGTTCTCCGACCTGTTTCCCGCGTTGCTTAACGCTGCGGTCAGCCCTGTCCCATGGGCGAAATGGCGTTCGCGGTTTCGAGCAGAACCGGCAGCACCTTCTCGCGGAGCATGTCCTCGTCCCAGCGATAGGAGGAGACTGAGCATTGCACTGCTGCCCGCGCTCGGCCGTCCGGGCCCCAGATCGGCGCGGCGAGGCCGATTTCGTTGAGGATCATCTGGTTGCATGAAATGGCGTAGCCATCCTGCGCGATGCGCGCGATGCTGTCGGCGATCTCGTCGCGGTCCAGCGTGGTGCGCGGGGTGAAGGATTTGAGCGGCCAGTCCGCCACCGCCGCGCGCCATTCCGCCTCGGGCCATGTCGACAGGATCGCACGACCCGCCGAGGTCGAGAGCGCCGGCAGCTTGCGGCCAATGATCGTGGCGGCGAAGTAGCTGCGCTTGGTCGGCAGGCGGGAGACGTAGATGATGTGCTCGCCGGACAGCTCGGCCATGTTGATGGTCTCGCCGATCTGCTGCGACAGTTCGATCAGCTTGGGCATCGCCTGCGGGACCAGCGGGTCCGACCAGTAATAGGCATAGGCCAGTTCGAGCCATGCATGCGAGGGCCGAAACCGCCTCGTACCGGAGTCCTTCTCGAGAAACCCCTCGAGATGCAGCGTGTTGGCGAGCCGCTGCACCGCGCTCTTGTCGAGACCGGTGCGCGCTGCAATCTGGCTCAGCGACATCTCGCTGTTCGCTTCGTCGAAGGCGCGCAGCACCTGCAGCCCCTTGGCGAGCGCGTTCACGTAGAGCGTGTCCGTCTTTCTAGTCATTCCGTCCCCGAGGTTACGCCGGCCTGGCCACAAGGGGCTTGACGGGCCATCCGAGCATTTGGTTATCTAAATCATAATAAGATAAAAAGTATCACAATGTAATACTTATAAGCGGCCGTGCGCAAGCGCAAACGCCGCGTCACAGGGAGACACTGATGAATCGCTATCTTCTCGGGACCGCCGTCGCGGCGCTGACGCTTTCCGCCGGAGGCGCCTTCGCCGACAAGTCCGACGACACGCTGCGGGTCGCCTTCACCAAGGAACTCGAAAGCGTCGACAGCTACTACAACTCGGCTCGCGAGGGCGTGGTGCTGCAACGCGCAATCTGGGACGGACTGATCTACCGCGACCCGGTCACCAACGAGTATGTTGGTAACCTCGCCACCTCGTGGGAATGGATCGACGACACCACGCTCGAGCTGAAGCTGCGCGAAGGCGTGAGCTTCCACAATGGCGAGCCCTTCAACGCCGACGACGTGGTCTACACGGTGAACTTCGTTGCCGACGAGGCCAACGGTGCCGTCACCCAGAACAACGTCAACTGGATGGAGAGCGCCGAGAAGATCGACGACTATACTGTCCGCATCCACACCAAGGCGCCCTATCCGGCGGCGATCGAGTATCTCTCGGGCCCGGTATCGATGTACCCGAACGAGTATTATGCCGAGGTCGGGCCGACCGGCATGGGCACCGCGCCAATCGGCACCGGCCCCTACAAGGTGGTCAGCGTCGATCCGGGCAAGCATTTCGTGCTTGAGGCGAATACCGAGTATCACGACGGACCCAAGGGTCAGCCCGAGATCGGCCGGATCGACATCCGCACGATCCCCGAGGTGAACACCCAGCTTGCCGAGCTGTTCAACGGCACGCTCGACCTGATCTGGCAGGTGCCGTCCGACCAGGCCGAGCGGATCGAGCAGATGGGCGATTTCGTGGTCTCCAACGAGAGCACGATGCGGGTCGGCTACTTGGCGATGGACGCGGCCGGTCGCTCCGGCGCCGACAATCCCTTTACCGATCTCAAGGTGCGCCAGGCGGTCAATCACGCGCTCGACCGCGAGACGCTGGTCGACGCGCTGCTCAAGGGCAAGTCGACGCCGATTCACACCGCCTGCTTCCCGTCGCAATTCGGCTGCGCGCAGGACGTGACCGAATACGAGTACGACCCCGAGAAGGCCAAGGCGCTGCTGGCCGAGGCGGGCTATCCCGACGGCTTCAAGACCGAGTTCTACGCCTATCGCGACCGCGAATTCGCCGAGGCGATCGCGAGCTACCTCAACGCCGTGGGCATCGAGACCGACTTCAAGATGCTGCAATACTCGGCGCTGCGCGATCTCAACATGAAGGGCGAGGTGCCGATCTCGTTCCAGACCTGGGGGTCGTTCTCGGTCAACGACGCCTCGGCGATGGTGAGCCAGTTCTTCAAGCATGGCGAGCTCGACGACGCCCGTGACGACGAGGTGCTGGCCGATCTCGACATCGCCGACAGCTCGACCGACCCGGCGGTACGCAAGGAGCATTACGCGCTGGCGCTGCAGCGGATTGCCGATCAGGCCTACTGGGCACCGATGTTCTCCTACAACACCAACTATGTCTTCACCGACGAGGTGAGCTACGCGCCCACCGCCGACGAGGTGCTGCGCTTCCACGAGATGAGCTGGAAGTAACCTCTCCCGCGCGGCCGGACCCCAGTCCGGTCGCGCCCGCATATCCGAAAGGTGCCCCCCTGTGCTCCGCTTCATCCTGCGAAGGCTCGGCCTGGCGGTGCTCGTCGCGCTGACCGTCTCCTTCATCAGCTTCAGCCTGCTGTTCCTGTCGGGCGATCCCGCGATCGCCATCGCCGGGGAAGGCGCGAACGAGAACGACATCGCCGCGATCCGCAAGCTCTACGGCTTCGATCGGCCGATGCTCCTGCAATACTGGGACTGGCTGTCCTCGGCGCTGCGCTTCGATTTCGGTGAAAGCTACTACTTCCGCCTGCCGGTGGCCGACCTGATCGCCGACCGCCTGTCGGTGACGATGATCCTCGGGGTCTGCGGCATCAGCTTCGCGCTGCTGCTGGCGGTGCCGCTCGGCGTGCTCGCCGCGATCCGCCCCAACTCGATCATCGACCGGGTCGCGCTGTTCCTGTCGGTGGCGGGGCAGGCGATGCCGAGCTTCTGGTTCGGACTGATCCTGATCGTCGTCTTTTCGATCAACCTGCGCTGGCTGCCCGCCTCGGGCGCCGAGAGCTGGCGTCACTTCATCCTGCCAACGATCGTGTTGGGCTACTACGCGATGCCCGCGATCATGCGGCTGACCCGCGCCGGGATGCTCGAGGTGCTCTCCGCCGATTACGTGCGCACCGCGCGGGCCAAGGGCGCGCCAGAGGGGCTGGTGCTGTTCAAGCACGCGCTCAGGAACGCGATCATCCCGGTGGTCAGCCTCGCGGCGGTGCAGATGGGCTTCATGCTGGGCGGCTCGATCGTGGTCGAGAGCATCTTCGCGCTGCACGGCGCGGGCTATCTCGCCTGGGAATCGATCGGCCGAAACGACCTGCCGACGGTGCAGGCGCTGATCCTGGTCTTCTCGCTTTTCTACATCGTCTTCACCTTTCTGGCCGACGTGCTGAACGCCTGGCTCGATCCCCGCATGAGGAGCAGCTGATGAGCGCCGCAATGCCCCGCGCCACCGCGACCGCAGCCGCCCCGCGCGACCCGCTGCTCGAGGAGATCACCGGCCCGACGCCGGGACAGATGCTGCGTCGTCGGATCTTCGGTCATCAAGGCTTCCTGATCGGCACCATCACGCTGCTGGTGTTGCTCGCCATCGCGCTCGTCGCGCCGCTGATCGCGCCCCATGATCCCTATGCGCAGGACCTGATGTCCCGCATGGAGCGTCCGGTCTTCATGGGCGGCGATTGGGACCATGTACTCGGCACCGACCATCTGGGCCGGGACTACCTGTCGCGGCTGATCTACGGCGCCCGCGTCTCGCTGCTGATCGGCGGTGTGGCGGCGTTGATTTCCGGGCTGATCGGCACCGCCATGGGCGTCGCCGCCGGCTATTTTGGCGGCCGGGTCGACATGGTCGTGACCTTCCTGATCAACGTCCGGCTCGCCATGCCGGTGACGCTGGTGGCGCTCGCCGTGGTCGCGGTGCTGGGCGGGTCGCTCGAAGTGGTGATCGGTGTACTCGGGCTGCTGCTGTGGGACCGTTTCGCGGTGGTGATGCGCGCCTCGACGCTGCAGGTCCGGGGGCGCGAATACGTCGCCGCCGCCCGGGCCATCGGCTGTTCCACTCCGCGCATCTTGCTGACCGAGATCCTGCCCAACATCCTCAACGCGCTGATCGTCGTCGTCACGCTGGAGATGGCGCATGCGATTTTGCTGGAAGCGGCGCTGTCCTTCCTCGGCCTCGGCGTGCAGCCGCCCACCCCCTCCTGGGGCCTGATGGTGAGCGAGGGCAAGAACATGATGCTGTTCGAGCCATGGCTGGTGCTCATTCCCGGCGCGGTGCTGTTCGTGCTGGTGCTGGCGATCAACCTGATGGGCGACGGGCTGCGCGACGTCACCGCCCCCGAAAACCGGAGCTGACCGATGACGGACAAACCCCTGCTGTCGGTGCGCGGCCTGACCATCGACATCCCCGTCGCCTCGGGCACGCTGCACGCGGTGCGCGGCATCGATTTCGAGCTGATGAAGGGCGAGACGCTCTGCATCGTGGGCGAGAGCGGCTCGGGCAAGTCGTTGACCTCGCTGGCGCTGATGGGACTTCTGGGCGGGCGGATCAGCCGGCGCGCCAGCCGCGCCGATTTCGACGGTACCGACCTGATCGCCGCCTCGAACCGGCAGATGCGGCGGCTGCGCGGCGCCCGCATGGCGATGATCTTTCAAGAGCCGATGACCTCGCTCAACCCCGCCTACACGATTGGCGACCAGCTGATCGAGGCGCTGCTGCTGCACAAGAAGGTCGGCCGCGCCGCCGCCCGCGACCGTGCGGTGGCGCTGCTGGAAAAGGTCGGCATCACCTCGGCGGCAAGCCGTCTGGGTCAGTATCCGCATCAGCTCTCGGGCGGGCTGCGCCAGCGGGTGATGATCGCGATGGCGCTGATGTGCGAGCCGGACCTGCTGATCGCCGACGAGCCGACCACCGCGCTCGACGTCACCATCCAGGCCCAGATCCTGCGGCTGCTGGTCGATCTGCAGCGCGAGATGAACATGGCGATGATCCTGATCACCCATGATCTCGGCGTGGTCGCCCGCATCGCCGACAAGGTGGCGGTGATGTATGCCGGCGAGTTGGTCGAGACCGGTCCCGCCGCCGACATCTTCAACGCGCCGACCCATCCCTATACGCGCGGGCTGATTAACTGCATCCCGGTCCCCGGCAAGACCGCGCGCGGCGCGAAGCTGGGCACGATCCCCGGCATCGTGCCCAGCCTCGTCGGCGAGGTCACGGGCTGCCCGTTCCGCACCCGCTGCTCCGAGGCGGTCCCCGCCTGCCGCGGCGAGATCCCGGTGCGGACCCGGCATGCCGGGCGGCAGCGCATTCTCTGTGTTCACGAAGACGGCCAGCGCGCCGCAAGCGAGGTTCCCGCATGAGCGACGCCCCCGTTCTCGAACTGCGCAACGTCACCAAGACCTACACGGTCAAGCAGGGGATGTTCGGCGAGCCGAAGCCGCTCACCGCGATCAACGACGTGTCGCTCAAGCTCGGCCGGGGCGAGGTGCTCGGGCTGGTGGGCGAGAGCGGCTGCGGCAAGTCGACCCTCGCCAAGGTGCTGCTCGGTCTGGAGGCGCCCAGCTCCGGCGAGGTGCTGGTCGATGGCGAGCGTCTCGACGGGCAGGACCGCCGCAAACTCGCCCGCCGGATCCAGCCGATCTTTCAGGATCCTTATTCATCGCTCAACCCGCGCAAGAGCATCGCCGACATCGTCTCGCTGCCGTTACGGGTACACAAGGTGGGTGATGCCGCCAGCCGGGACCGGGCGGTACGCGAGATCCTCGACATCGTCGGCCTGCCGGCGCGGGTGATGAACACCTATCCCAGCCAGATGTCGGGCGGCCAGCGCCAGCGCGTCGCCATCGCGCGGGCGCTGATCATGAAGCCCGAGATCGTAATCTGCGACGAGCCGACCTCGGCACTCGACGTCTCGGTGCAGAGCCAGATCCTCAACCTTCTCGGCGATCTGCGGCAGGAGTTCGGCCTGACCTACCTGTTCATCAGCCACAACCTCGCGGTGGTCGAGCACCTCGCGACCCGCGTGGCGGTGATGTATCTCGGCCGGATCGTCGAGGAGGCGAGCGTCGGCGAGCTGTTCGATACGCCGCGCCACCCCTATTCTGTGGCGTTGCTCTCCTCGGTGCTGACGCCCGAGCCGGGGCGCGGAGTGCCCGACACCCAGCTTGGCGCGGTATTCCCCAACCCGATCGACCCTCCCTCCGGCTGTCATTTCCACCCGCGCTGCGCCCGCGCCATGCCGCATTGCGCGCAGGTCGCGCCGCGCCCACTGCCGACGCCCGAGGGGCATGTCGAATGCCACCTCTACGACGACTCGCGGGGGAGGGCGGTGGCATGATCTCCAGCCTCTCGTGGAGCCAGCTGGTTCGAAAACCGGTGGTCGAGACCGAGCATGGCGTGGTGGCGGCCCAGAACCGCCGCGCCGCGCAGATCGGGGCCGAGGTGCTGGCCGCCGGCGGCGACGCGGTCGACGCGGCCACAGCCGTCTCCTTCGCGATCGGCGTGCTCGAGCCATGGATGAGCGGTCCGGCGGGCGGTGGCGCGATGATGATCTGGCGCGCCGATGAGGGCCGGGCGCAAGCGCTGACCTACGGGATGAGGTCCCCGATGGGCCTCGACCCCGCCGACTACCCGCTCGCCGGAACCGGCAAGGCGGGGGACCTGTTTCCTTGGGATGCCGTGATCGCGGACCGCAACGTCGAGGGCGCGACCGCGATCGCCGTACCCGGCGTGGTCGACGGGGTGGGGCAGGCGCATGCCCGCTTCGGCCGTATACCGTGGCGCGATTTGGTGACGCCGGCGGTGGAAGTCGCCCGCGAGGGTCTGCCGGTCGACTGGTACGCTGCGCTGATGATCGCCTCCTCTACGCGGTCGTTGGCCCGCGACCCGGACGCGGCTGCACTGTTCCTCGAGGACGGCCAATGGCCGACCATCGCCGGCTGGACCAGCCTGTCGGACAAGCGGTTGTCGCTCGACGCCATGGCCACCACCCTCGCCGAGATCGCCGAGAAAGGCCCGCGCGAGCTCTATGACGGCGAAGTCGGCGCGGCGATGGCGCGCGACGTGGCCGAAAAGGGCGGCTGCCTGCGCCATGACGACCTGCGCGCCTACCGTGCCGAATTCGCCGATCCGCTGGTCTTCGAGCGTGGCGGCGCTTGCTTTCACGTAACGCCGCGCCTGACCGCCGGGCCGACCTTCCGCGACGCGCTGGCGCTGTTGCCGATGCCGCAGGAGACGCGCCCGGGCCCCGAGGCTTTCGGCGCCTATGCGCGCGCGCTGAAGGCGGCCTATGCCAAGCGGCTCGACACCATGGGCGACGAAGGCGAGAGCCCCGATGCGCCAGCCTGCACCACGCATTTCTCGGTGGTCGATCGTCATGGCAACATGGTCGCGATGACACAGACTCTGCTGTCGATCTTTGGCAGCCGCGTCGTGTCGCCCTCGACCGGGCTGTTGATGAACAACGGGCTGATGTGGTTCGACCCGGTGCAAGGCCGCCCCAATTCGCTCGGCCCCGACAAGAGCTGCTTGATGAATGTCTGCCCGGTGATCGGCGAGGCCGGGCGTCGCCGCTTCGCCTTCGGCGCCTCTGGCGGACGCAAGATCGTCGGCGCGGTGGCACAGCTTTCGGCCTTCGTCACCGATCACGACATGTCGCTAGAAGAGGCCTTCCATCACCCACGCATCGACGTCTCGGGCGGCGAAACGGTGGTCGCCGACGACAGCCTGCCGCCCAAAGTGATCGCCGCGCTGGAGACAGAGCAGCCGGTCGTCACGACGCGGCGCACCGTGTTCCCCTATGCCTTCGCCTGCCCGGCCGGGGTGATGCGCGAGGGCGACCGCAATTCGGGCTGCACCGAGATCATGTCGCCCTGGGGCGACGCAGTCGCCGAGACAAGGAGAGACGCATGACCCGCGACGCCGCGATCGCCCACATCGAAGAGTATTTCGACGGAGGCCGGTTTCAGGCCGACCTCGCCGAACTCGTGGCTTACGAGACCGAGAGCCAGAACCCCGAGCAGGCGCCGGAACTGCGCCGCTATCTCGAGGAGGCGATGCGCCCGCGCCTCGAAGCGACGGGCTTCGCCTGCAATATCTTTGACAATCCCGAACCGCGCGGCGGCCCGCTGCTGGTGGGAGAGCGGATCGAGGACCCGGCTTTCGAAACGGTGCTGACCTATGGCCATGGCGACGTGATCCGCGCTCAGACCGACCAATGGCGCGAGGGGCTGCAGCCGTTCCGGCTCGTCGAGGAGGGCGACCGGCTCTATGGGCGCGGCACCGCCGACAACAAGGTGCAGCACCTGATCAACATCGCCGCACTTGAGGCACTCATCGCAACCAAGGGCGCGCTTGGCTTCAACGCCAAGATTGTGATCGAGATGAGCGAAGAGACCGGCTCGGCCGGGCTGCCCGAGTTCTTCGCGGCGCATAAGGAGCGGTTGAGGGCCGACGTGCTGATTGCTTCCGACGGTCCGCGTCTGCAGGCCGACACCGCGACGCTGTTCATGGGCTCGCGCGGCGGGGTGAGCTTCGACCTTTCGTTGGACCTGCGCGACGGCGCGCATCACTCCGGCAACTGGGGAGGGCTGCTAGCCGATCCGGCGATGATCCTGTCGCATGCGCTGGCAACGATCTGCGACCGTCGCGGTCAGATCCAGATCCCCGAATGGCGACCCGACAGCTTGACCGACCGAGTGCGTGCCGCGCTTAACGGTCTGCCGGTCGAGGTGGAGGCTGGTCCGGCGATCGACGCGGAGTGGGGCGAGGAGGGCCTGACCCCGGCGGAGCGTGCCTATGGCTGGAACAGCTTCGCGGTGCTCGCCATGACTTCGGGCGTGCCCGAGGCACCGGTGAACGCGATCTCGGCCCGGGCGCGGGCCACATGCCAGCTACGCTACGTCGTTGGCACCGACCCCGAGGACATTCTGCCAGCGCTGCGACGCCATCTCGACCGGCACGGCTTCGAGGCGGTGACGATCACGACGCATGACCGGGGCTTCTTTCGGGCCACGCGGCTCGATCCGGATCATCCCTGGGTGCGATTTGCCGCCGCCTCGCTGGAGCGGACCGCCGGCAAGCCACCGCATATTCTGCCGAACCTTGCAGGCTCGTTGCCGAACGACAGCTTCTCCGAGATCCTTGACCTGCCGACCGTCTGGGTGCCGCATTCCTATCGCGGGTGTTCGCAGCACGCACCCGACGAGCACGTGCTCAAGCCGGTCTGCCGCGATGCGCTGCGGCTCATGACGGGGCTTTTCTGGGACGTGGGCGCACGTCGGATCAAGAGCGATCATGTTAAAAGGGCGGCGATGGAGGCCTAGCTCGAAGAAGACGCCATGCCTGGGAGGCTTAACCGAACTTGACAGGATGTCGACCCGAAGCATCCAGATACCACTGTCTCAGTCACGGTCGCCGATGTCTTCGTCCATCAGCCCCGCCTGTCGGGCCCGTTCCAGCAGATGCGCGACCGAGGACGTTGCCCACTTGGAACGCCCCCGCGGCGTCGGCTCACGCATCGTCTCGAGCCGCGCTGCGATCTCCTTCAGCGTGATCTCGGGCGCCGAGCTCTTGATGCCGGCGATAATCGCGAGGATCCGGTCATCTTTCTGTGCGGGCGGGGCGCGGTCGAGCACGGCCCTGTCCAGCAGCCCGTCCTTCACGAAGCGCCTCGCCGCGCGCCGCAGCCGCTCGACTGTCCAAGGCTTCGCGCCCGGATGCCGGCTGTTGATGATCCGCACGACGTCTTCCCAGGGCAGGCGTGGCCGGAACTGCCGAACGGCAGGCAGCCAGTGCTGCGCCTCGCCATTGAGCTTGTCGAAGTAGCTGCGGTCCCGCGCGCGGCGCACCTTGGCAATCGCCTCGGGGTCGCGGTCGCGCAGGCCGGGGTTGCCGCCAATGCGGCCCTCCTCGCGCGCCGAGGCCAGCCCCGCCAGCGTCCGCTCGCGGATCAGCGCGCGTTCGAACTCCGCCGTGGCGCCGAGGATCTGCAGCGTGAACTTGCCCTGCGGGCTGGTGGTGTCGATCGGGTCGCCGAGGGATCGGAAATGCGCGCCCTTGGCCTCCAGCGTCTCGATGACCTCCAAGAGATGCGACAGCGAGCGCGCCAAGCGGTCGATGCGCACGACGACCAGCACGTCACCGCGCCCGAGGCTGGCCACGAGTTTCGCGAGGACCGGGCGGGCGCGGGCGGCGCCCGAGGCGAACTCCTCGTGGATCTCGGTGCAGCCGGCGGCTCTCAGCTCACGTCGTTGCCCGGCGGTGTCCTGGCTGTCGGTCGAGACACGGGCATAGCCCACAAGCGCCATGGTACGCCCCTATTACAAATAGATCAGGCTTTGGAATACGGTCGTTTGAAAGCGCCTGCAATGGGTGAGCGGCTCTTGCCAAGGCGGTAGGGGAGGGGAGGCAACAGACGACAGCCCTTTTGTTCTTAAGGGCGCGGAGGGGAGGTGGGGCCTCCATTCCACTTTTGGTGCGACATCGGATTGGATGGGTTACCGTTCCGGAATCTCTCCAGAGAGGGTCTGATGAAACACGTCAGCTATCCATCGAGGCAAATGAAAATGGAGCTATTCATCATCAAGTAGGCTAAAAACTATACGGTAGAGCAGGGGTTTGGGCGATAGCCTTCAGCCATGCCGAAAGAGTGTGACGCGCTGTCTCGACCTTCATGCGAGCCGAGGTTCTGGCCGTGCGACTGGAAGCCATGGCACGGCCCGAACCGGAAGTTGGCAACCTCTGGCGCTTGGAGATCGCGCTGGCAGAGGCCGTTGCGAGCGCAGGTTTCGAGGGCGTCCGGATCTCCGAGGGCAACCTGCCGCCACGCATCGCGCAGAATGGAAGCCAGGACGCGGATCCGCCCGGCGCGGAGCTGGTGCTGAGCCAACGGCGTTTCCAGCCTTGGTCGCCGGGTAGCGAGACGGGGCGCAGCCGCAGCCGGGATCAGAGACAGGCCTCGGTGCGGGCGACGGAGCAAGCCTTCGCTGATCTTCAGACGTCCCTTGGAAAGGCGAGCGCGCTGCTGATCGGCGCGCCACGCCGGCGATGACCATGCCGAGCGTCCTGATGAACCAAGCTGGCTGTGGCGAGTTATGCGCGCAGATTCATCATGGAGGTTCCGATGATCAAGGCCTTTGCAAGCGCTGCCGCCCTCTCCGCCCTTATGGCCGGGGGAGCCCTGGCGCAGGATGACGAAACGATGATCGTGGTCACCGATGACGCGATGATGCAGATGTCGATGGTGGACGGACAGACCACCGTGACCTTCCCGCTCATCACCGCGCTGCAGGACGGCTACATCGTCGTGCATGCCGTCGCTGCCGATGGCACGGCCGGTGAAGCACTGGGGCATGCCTCGGTAACTGCTGGCGAAAATGCCGATGTGGCGGTGACCATTCCGGAGGCGCTGCCTGCCGGAACTCAGTTGATGGCCATGTTGCATGTCGAAAGCAACGACAACGGCACCTTCGATTTCGGACCGGAGATGACCGATGTGGATGCCCCGGTGATGCGCGACGGGACGCCGGTGATGGTGATGTTCGCCGTGCCCGAGGGCGTGGCTGACGGTGTAGTGGTCATCGAACCCATTCCCTCGCCCGATGTGGCCGATCCCGAGTCCCGTTCGGCCTCGGAGGACGATGAGGAGCGGGACGCGGTCGAGGAGGACGAACCCGCAATCGATCCGAATGATACGGAAACCGAAGGCTTCATCGAGGAAGGCGAGGATTCCGAAGGAGAAGGCAACGAAGAGGAAGGCGAGCTTCTCGAAGAAGGCGCTGGCGACGAAGAGACTCAAGAAACTGACCTGGAGCAAGACACGGGTCTGGATACTGAAGGTCAGGAAGACGAGTCTGCCGATACCGATACCAATGTCGATGCCGATGCTAACGGCGATGCCGACGCTGACGTCGACGCTGACGGCGAGGCGAATGCCCAGTAATCTGGATTTCCTCTGAGCTGTTCATGGGGGCTAGCCGAGCAATATTCGGCTGGCCCTGCCCTTCGAGGGAACGGCATGTGGCGAGAGAGTCCTGCCCCCGCTGAAATTCTCCGCCCACCTCGATAGACTCATCTCTTCGGGCGGCATTTGCCGCTGCCTCTTGATAATTGCATCCACGCCCTGCAGCTGGCGGGATCGAACGCCTGAAGTTCGAAGTCGCTGCGGCACGCCCCTCCAGCTTCTCCCAATCGAAACTTTCTCGTGTTGGGAGGTTAGCGGCGGGTATCGCGTATCGCTGTTTGGAGATGCCGGTCAGGGCAAAACGCTTTCTTATAGGCCCCCTTCGAGCTCGGCAGGACGATTGCCTTGGCAGTAATGTGGACCTCGTAGAGCGAACCCGGCACGAGCCCCCTTCGCAGTTCCTCCGCTCCGAGGAACTCGACCCCGTCCTCTTGGCCGAAGATGGCATGCTTGGCATGCCGCACCTCCTTGCATGGCATCCAGGTGGGATCGGCCTCGCGAGCGTAGGCGACATGACGGCCATAGGCGCGGAGCGCCTCCA
This sequence comes from Limimaricola soesokkakensis, assembly GCF_900172345.1. Taxonomy (GTDB): domain Bacteria; phylum Pseudomonadota; class Alphaproteobacteria; order Rhodobacterales; family Rhodobacteraceae; genus Limimaricola; species Limimaricola soesokkakensis. The sequence goes on along the minus strand of NZ_FWFY01000005.1, from coordinate 5,728 downwards.
TTTCCGCGGAGACCGCGTTCGTCATGAAATAGATACCTTCGTCACCAGCGAGCATCAGCCCCGGAGGAATTCTGGTGCAGTCGAGGTCGTCGATGGTCAGGTTTGGACATTCATCCGTGCGAAGCCCCTCTACCGCTGCAGCGCGCCCCGTGGCCTCCATGTCGGCGCGCCAGAGGGTGGGATCAAAAAGTTGAGCATAGGTCGGTCGGCGTGTCCTCGCGGTTTCCGAAAGGGCCAGGAGTTCGAGCAGATGGTCCGCGTCGAACGTCGCCCTCATCGTCGAAGCCTCCTTTCTGGTGGGACCGCAGTTCGCGATCGAAGAAATTGGCGAGGGCCTCGACAGCCCAAGTTGCCCTTCCTGCCCTTCACTAGGCCCGGGCTATTCTTCTTTGCTGCAGCGCTGGGGTCGACAATGAATCCACTCTCCTGACCGTTCGAGAGAGGAACCTACACCGAAGCGGTGCTCCCTTCGGTCAGGTGCCATCCGGATCGGAAGTGATCCGTCCTCGCTCATTACCCCTGCCTGCATCTCGACGAGCGCACCGCCCTCGGCTGATATCAACTACGAGACGTTGACCGTGCCCCACTCGCTCCTGTTCGGTGCGAACTTGTCAGGGGAGACATGGATGGGGGCCGTCGCCCGCGATCACTCGGCGCAGTTCTCTTCGAGCCAGTCGAGCGCGCCGGTCGTGATGCGGTGGATGCGGGTCGAGAAGATTGCGGGCTCTTCGTAGCTGTGCAGCTCGGTGATGGCCGCGACCACCTCGTTCCAGCGCGCCTCGACCGTCTTGATATCCAGCCGCCATTCGAGATGGTCGTGGATCTCGCCCTCCCAGCGGTAGAGCGTGTCGATCTTGCGGATATGAACGGCGGCGGCGAGGCGGCGTTCGAGGAGCGCCCGCGCGATCTTGCGCGCCTCCTTCTCGCTGTCGCAGCCGGTGTGGATCAACGTGGGCATAATCGAAGCGTCTCAAAAATCGTCGGGCAGGTCGAGATTGAAACCCGCATCCAAGGCGGCCTGGTGCAGCTTCACCCGCTCGGTCCGGTCTAGATCGAGCGCTCCGACAAGCTCGTCGACGGTCGCGACCAAGGCGGATTTCCGGTCCACCCGCACCGCCGGGACATAGGCGCGAGAGTAGCCGAGCGGCTATCGTTACCTAGCACCTCGCCGCGTGGCCGGTTTTCATCCCGCCGTCGACAGTTCAATGCGCGGCCTGCCGGGCATTGAGCGCGTAGACTTGCGCGGCGGTCGCACGCGATGCTGCCTCGACCCGGCCCAGGCTGGAGATAATCTGGGGGCCGCCCCATGCCCACTCGGCGCCATGCACCGCGTCAGGTGCCTCCACTTTCCGCCTTGTTCCCTGCGACCCCGCCTCCTCTGCCCTGAGCCGTCGTGTCGCGTCGGCGCGCAGCTGCTCAAGCCGTTCTTCGCGCAGTCGTTCGACCCGCTCTTGGTTCAACAGTTGGCGAAGCTCGATCAGCTGCATGTAGAAGCTCTGGCGACCGGAAACGGGTGCGATCATTAGACGGAAACCTCGGGTGCGAACACCTTCGTTCCAAGCGCCGGAATGGGGCCAGAATGGGGCGCCGCCGCAGTATCGCCTTATATGTGGCGATCTCGCCACGCACGGAACTGGCCCCGTGAGGCCCGGTTATCCCGCCACAAGAGGACGGAGGCCGCGCATGCCATCGAGGCACTGGATCGGATACGGAAGTCTGCTCGGGCTGGCGTTGGGGGGCTTCTTCGATGGCATCCTGTTGCACCAGATCCTGCAATGGCATCACCTGCTAAGCCTCGTGCCGGGCATCGACGACATGCGCCTGCAGATCCTCTGGGATGGCTATTTCCATCTCCTGATGTATGTGCTCGCCGCCGTGGCGCTCTGGGGCCTCTGGCGGGCCCACGGGCGTGGAAGCGGCGTTCCCGGCGCCCAACTGGTCGGCGCGATGCTCCTCGGCTTCGGTGGCTGGCATGTGCTCGACAGCGTGCTTTCGCACTGGGTGCTGGGCATCCATCGTATCAAGCTCGACAGTCCGAACCCGATGCTCTGGGACCTGATGTGGTTCTTCGTTTTCGGCTTGGCGCCCATGGCGGCGGGCTGGGTCGTGATGAAGCGGGGCGGTCCGGGCAGCGGACGCTCGGTGGCGGCCATGCTCGCCCTGACCGCTACGACGGCCGGCGCCGGCGTCTGGTCGATGCGGCCGTCGCCGGACCAGCCGCTGACGGCCGTCGTCTTTCGACCCGGCGTGGAGGCGCTCTCCGTGCGCAACGCGATCGACGAGTTGGATGCAAAGCTGGTCTGGGCCGATCCGGCGATGGGCGTGGTGATCCTCGACGTCGCGCCGGAGAACCGCTGGGGGTTCTACCGGCGCGGTGCGATGCTGGTCAGCGGCTCTGGCGTGCCTGCGGGATGCTTCAGCTGGAGCACGGCTTGAGGGGCTATTCCTTGCCTGCCTTCGATGCCTGAGGTGGGCGCCTGGCCGGAGCGGTCATGCTCCCTCCCGCGTCGGTCTTGCGAGGGCGCCCGCGTTTCTTCGGTGCCACGCCAGCCGACGCGTCGTCGGCATGCGCGGATCCTCGGTCGGACTTGTCGCCCTCGACGGCCTGCGCCTTGGCCGCTTTGCGCTTGCGTGCAGGGGCGCTCTTCGGGCTCTTTTCAGCACGTTCCTCCGCGTCGATCTGTTCGACAGCTTCGTGCCAGTAATCCTGATCGCGGCCGTGTTGGGCGCCGTCGCGCTCCCAGAGTTCGTAGGCGCGTTGGCGGATCTTCTCGTCGCGGTTGCTCGGCATAATTCGTTCCCGACTTCGTTTGTGGCTGGATTCTCGAGATGGTGCGCCATGTCAGCTTGGAAAGGGGAACGGGATAATGGTGAGGAGGCTTCACGCGGCGCCAAGACCTCGCCCGGCTCTGCAAGTTCGCGCTGAAGCGCAATTTCCACGGCACATCCTTGGCGCCTGACTGCATCGCCTCCATCAGGTTCGTTGGAAGACTTTGGCCGATGTTCGGCTGCCCCGGCATTTCCGGGGCGTGGCGTTGAGGCGCTCGCAGATCGGTGCCGGATATCAATCTGGGGTTGCTTCGGGCGCGGCTTTGCTGGCGCTCTGCACTGCACCTGTGGCTGTCGATAAGCCCGGTATTTGAAGGGGGGAGGGCATAGCGAACCGAGTCGACCCCGGTGGTCGAGAACCGGAACGACATCGCCGTTGCTCACAGAAAGGCTTCGCATCGTCGAGGCCCCGGCGGATGTGTATCGCGATACCAAGATCTTCGAGGCGCGGACGGCGGCGGAGGCCGAAGAAAAGGCGCGGGACGGCAAAGTTGGGCGCGTGGCGCGGCTCAAACGCATTATGCATCGCCGAGGCTGATGCGCGACCATCTGAATTTCAGCAGGCAGGCGGGATCGAAACGCGCTCTCGGCGGTTGGTTTTTCGATGCCGGGCATCGGAATGACCCAGCGCTCGGCAACCGCCCGAGAGGCGGCTGGAGACCGAGATGATCCATTGGAGTCCGGCGGCGGCACCGGAGAACCGCCACGACATCGACGACCTGAAAGCCAAGCTCGCGATTGCGGAAGCCGCGGTGGCCGATCTCCGACGAGAGGTCGAGATCTACGAAGCGAGGGAGCGTATGCTGGCCGAAGAGCGCGAGAGCGACGCAGGCATGGTCGGGCGCTTGAGACGGGTTCTCTACCGCCCGAAGGATGGCCTTCGCGGAGGGAGTTGACCCCCCAGCCTTCGTTGTCGAAGGGAGACGCTCTGCCCGATGATCCATGGGGGAGTTTGGCGCGCTGGTAGCGGCTTGAGCGCCGAGCCTGGCGTTCAAGCCGTTAAACCTATCTCCTTGGACCGACGGCGCATCAGTTCAAAGCTTGGCCCAAGGGGCATCCATCAGGAACGCGGCTCTGTCCCGTGGTCGCGACCTGATTGTCGTGTCCACGAGATCGGCAGCAGCGCAACGAAGTTCATCAGAGTCCAGCGGAGCCGATGTGAAATGGCCCGTCGCGGGGGCTTCCCGCGCCGGGCCATTTCACATCGGCTAAGGCCTCACAGCTTTTCGGCAAGCTCCGATAGGGCGTCGAACAGGTCCGCGACGAGGCCGCAATCGACATCTTGCAAGCGACAGTGCCATCGATGTTGGGACTGTCCTTCCGTCTTTTCGCGAGCTCTAGCGACCTCACTTGCTACCCGAACCCGTCAAGACACCAGCGGCAAAGACAACCCATTGACTGTCTAATTCGAAGCATCCAACGGACACTAAGTGATTGTCGCGGGATGTTCATGAAAACGGAAACCAACACCTCTTCTACAGCCAACTTTATCGGCTGTGTCTGGATGGTCGCCGCCATGGCGGCGTTCGCCGTAGAAGATTCATTCGTGAAGTCCGCGTCCGAAGTCCTGCCGGTCGGTGAGATCCTGATCATTTTCGGATCGGGCGGCGCAATCTTGTTTGCCTGTCTCGCGCTTTTGAACGGCGAGCCGTTGTTCACGCCGGACGCCATTTCGCGGCCGATGCGCATCCGTATCTGCTTCGAGATTGCCGGCCGCCTGTTCTACGTCCTGGCTATTTCCCTGATCCCGCTTTCCGCGGCGACCGTGATCCTGCAGGCCACCCCGGTCGTCGTGGTCGCCGGAGCAGCACTCATCTTCGGCGAGAAGGTCGGCTGGCGCAGGTGGGCCGCCATCACGATCGGCCTGATCGGTGTCGTTGTCATCGTCCAGCCGGGGACCGAGGGATTCTCCCTGCTCTCGATCTTGGCCGTCATCGGCATGATCGGCTTCGCAGGTCGTGATTTGGCCAGCCGAGCGGCGCCGGCATCGCTCAGCACGTCGATCCTCGGCCTGTACGGGTTCCTATCGGTCGTGGTGGCCGGCGCGATGTACTCGATTTGGGAGGCTGCGCCCTTCGCCTTGCCCGGCGTTGCGGTGTCGCTTTCGTTGACGGGGGCGCTACTGTCTGGTGTGGCGGCCTACGCGTTTCTCATGAAGGCGATGCGGACGGGAGAGGTCTCTGCCGTCACGCCGTTCCGATACACGCGGCTGCTTTTCGGCGTGGCATTGGGAATGGCAGTCTTCGGCGAGGAATTGAGCCTCTCGATACTCGTTGGATCTGGCCTGATTGTTCTGTCGGGTGCCTTCATCTTGTGGCGGGGCAGGCAGGTGGTCGCGCAGGAGTGACGCTTCCGAATGGCATTGCACGGATAGCCGCGGAAATTCAGGAGCGACGGCTCCGATTGGCTAAACGGCCCTTTAAGCGCGATGGCACGTGCAACTGCAATTCGAGCTGTGCGAGTGCTACCTTGGGTTTTCGCAGCGCTTGGAAAACTCTGAGCGGGTCCATGATCCGAGAGCCGTCGTCGGCGGCCAGGACGAATTTCAGGAAGGCCAGCGGATCCGACGTCGACCAACCGCTATCAAGATGGGCACCCGAGAGCGGCCGTCATCAGCACCTTCTTGCGGCTCTACCGTTAGCCCTTTGGACCGCCTTGTTCGTCCTCGCCCCGCCATACGCCCCCGGCCGCTCTTCCGGCCGGGGGCGCATGCATGGGCTCACAGTGTGAGCGCGCTTCCGTCGTCGAGCACGAGGACCAACTCTGGCGCGCCGCCGCTGTCGAAGCTGCTCGCCACCCGGCTGCCGCTGCCCGCGACGATGAAGGCCAGGGCGGCGTTCGTGGCCCCGTCGGCGCCGATCACCGTTTCGATCAGCCCGCTGATGTCGGGCGTCCGGTA
>NZ_FWFY01000003.1 GCF_900172345.1 Limimaricola soesokkakensis | reverse complement strand
CCTGCTTCACGCCGATCGAGACCGCGACTACCTCGGAGGCGACACCCGCCTCCTTCAGCCGGATCGCCTCCTCGACCGCGATCTCGTCGAACGGGTTCATCGACATCTTCACGTTCGCCAGGTCGACCCCCGTGCCGTCCGACTTCACCCGAACCTTCACGTTGTAGTCGATCACCCGCTTCACGGGGACTAGGATCTTCATCATCTGCTCCTGTCTCAGAAGAACGCCTGCAGGCCGGTCTGGGCGCGGCCCAGGATCAGCGCATGAACGTCATGCGTGCCCTCATAGGTGTTCACGGTTTCCAGGTTGATCATGTGGCGCATCACCGGGAACTCGTCGGAGATGCCGTTGCCGCCATGCATGTCGCGGGCATGGCGCGCGATCTCGAGCGCCTTGCCGCAATTGTTGCGCTTCATCAGGCTGACCAGCTCGGGCGAGGCGCGGCCCTCGTCCATCAACCGGCCCAGACGCAGGGAGCCCTGCAGGCCGAGCGCGATCTCGGTCTGCATGTCGGCGAGCTTCTTCTGGAACAGCTGGGTCTGCGCCAGCGGCTTGTTGAACTGCTTGCGATCGAGGCCGTATTGCCGCGCGGCGTGCCAGCAGGCCTCGGCCGCACCCATCGCGCCCCAGCTGATGCCGTAACGCGCGCGGTTGAGACAGCCGAACGGACCCTTGAGGCCCTGCACGTTTGGCAGCAGCGCATCCTCGCCGACCTCGACGCCGTCCATGACGATCTCGCCAGTGGTCGAGGCACGCAAGCTCAGCTTGCCACCGATCTTGGGCGCCGAGAGGCCGGTCATGCCCTTCTCGAGGATGAAACCACGGATCTTGCCGTCATGCGCCTCGGACTTGGCCCAGACCACAAAGACATCCGCGAACGGCGCGTTCGAGATCCACATCTTGGAGCCCGAAAGCCGGTAGCCGGTGTCGGTCTTCTTGGCGACGGTCTTCATGCCGGCGGGGTCGGAGCCCGCATCAGGCTCGGTCAGACCGAAGCAGCCGATCAGCTCGCCCGAGCACAGGCCGGGGAGGTATTTCTTCTTCTGCTCATCGGAGCCGTAGGCGTGGATCGGGTAGATCACGAGGCTCGACTGCACCGACATCATCGAGCGGTAGCCACTGTCCACGCGCTCCACCTCGCGGGCGATCAGGCCATAGGTGACATAGGACGCGCCGAGACCGCCGAACTCCTCCTCGACGGTCACACCGAGCAGCCCGGCCTCGCCCATCTCGCGGAAGATCGACGGATCGGCCGTCTCTTCGCGGTAGGCTTCGGTCACGCGCGGGGCGAGCTTGTCCTGTGCGAAGGCCTGCGCCGCGTCGCGCAGCATCCGCTCGTCCTCGTCGAGCTGGGCCTCCAGCAGGAACGGGTCGCTCCAGTCGAATTGAGCGAGTTCGGGGCCGTGGCCGTGTGTGTCCTTGGGCATGTCAGTTCTCCTCCGCGTCGAGTTCGGCCAGGCGATCCGCGAAGGTGCCCAGCAGCTTGTGTTTCAGGATCTTGCCGGTCGCCGCGGCGGGCAACCGGTCCACGATCAGGATCTTCGATGGCCGCTTGTAGCTCGAAAGACGCTCCGAGACATGGGCTTTCAGCGTCGCGGGCTCCGGCACCGGATCGGTGCACTGCACGAAGGCCAGCACCTCCTCGTTGCCGCCCCGGCTGCGGCCGATGACGGCGGCCTGCACCACGCAGGGGTGGTCGTTCAGCGCCGCCTCGACCTCGGGCGGGTAGACGTTGAAGCCGGAGCGGATGATCAGCTCCTTGCAACGGCCCACCACGTGCAGGCGGCCCTCGGCGTCGATCCGGCCCAGATCGCCGGTTTTGAGCCAGCCTTCGGCGTCGATCACCTGCGCCGTGGCCTCGGGGTTGCGGTAGTAGCCCTTCATCACATGGGGTCCCCGCGTGTGGATCTCGCCCACGCCCTCGGCATCGCTCGCTGCCGGGTCGATGCGGATCTCGATGCCGGGCAGCGCCGGGCCGACCGAGACGTCGGGCGTGCCGATCGGGTTGCGGGTGCCGCAGACGCCCGCCGTGCTCTCGGTCATGCCGTAGCCGTTCTGAAGCGGTAGACCGTAGAAGGCCTCGGCCTTGCGCTTCCATGCCGGGTCGAGCGGCGCGGCGCCGGAGGAGACGTAGCGCAGCTTCGCGCCCTCCAGCCGGTCGAGCCCGAGCGAGGCCGTGTGCTTCATCAGCAGAGCGTGCATCTGCGGCACAGCCGGCAGCACCGTCGCGCCATCCTTCAGGGCGGCCAGCAGCCGGTCGGGGGCGAAGCGGGTCTCCAACTGGACGCAGGCGCCGCAGGAGGCGCCGGCCATCAGCATCGAGGCGAGGCCGAATACATGGGTCAGCGGCAGGGCCCCGTAGATCCGGTCCCCGAGCACCATCGCGCGCATCGCGGCGCTCGAGGCGCCGGCGAAGAGCAGGTTGGCATGGGTCAGCATCACGCCCTTGGGATCGCCCGTGGTGCCGGTGGTGTAGAGGATCACGGCGACCCGTTCGGGGCCCTCGGGCCCCGGCTCCGGGGCTCCGGCGGGGCCCGTGGCGATGCCGAGGCTGCCGGTCGTGGTGGTGACCTCCGCCGCACCCGCCGCCTGCGCATGAGCGCGCGCCTCGGGCGAGACATGCGAGGTGTAGAGGATCGTGCGCGGCGCGGCATGAGCGGTGATGCGCTCCAACTCGGGGCCGGTCATGCGGGCGTTGACCGGCACCGCGATGGCGTCGAGACGCGAGGTCGCGAAGATCGCCAACGCCGCGGCGGCGCAGTTCTCGGCGACGATCAACACCCGGTCGCCCGGCCCCACGGCGCGGTCGCGCAGCAGCACGGCCATCTCCTCGATGGCGGCGTGGTATTCGGCATGGCTCAGCACGCGGCCATCGCTGTCGATCAGCCCCGGCGCGTCGCCGCGTTCGGCCGCCTGCCGGGCGATCAGCTCGTGCACCCGGCGCGTCCTCGTCCCGGCCTCGGGGCTCTGGGCCATCTCGGCACTCGTCATGCGATCATCCCCTCCTGCATCCTGTCGCGCGAAGGCGCCGGGCGCAGCCGCGCCAGCGCCGCCAACGCCTCCTCCTCGAGCCCGCCGACGATCTCCGCCAGCGGCGCGATCTCCCCGGTGAGCCCCAGCGACTGACCGGCCGAGAGCATGCCGCGCGACACGTCGCCGGTCTCGTAGGCCTGCCGCCCGATCCGCCCCGCGACATGCGGCAGCAGCGCCTCGATCCCGATCTCCGGGTTCTCGGCCTCGAGGCGCGCTACCGTCTCCGATGTCTCGTTCCTGAGCGTGCGGATCGTGTTGCGCACGCTCGACATGGTGAGCATCGTGTCGGTCTCCTTCGCCCCCGACAGCGCCCGCTTGTAATCGGGATGCGCGCTGATCTCCTCGGCGACGAGAAAGCGCGTGCCGACCACGACGCCCGAGGCGCCGCCCGCCAGCGCCGCGACGATCTGCCCGCCATGGCCGACGCCGCCGCCGATCAGGAACGGGATCTTCAGCCGCCGCTCGGCCAGCGCGAGGTTGACGAAGGAACCGACGAGGTCGAGGCCGGGATGGCCGCCGCATTCGGCGCCGACGATCGACACCATGTCGACGCCCACCGCCTGTGCCTTCTCGGCGAAGCGCACCGAGGGCACCTTGTGCAGCACGGTAATCCCGGCATCCTTCAGTATCGGCAGCCATGGCTCGGGGTTGCGCCCCGAGGTCTCGACGAAGCTCACGCCCTCCTCGGCGATCAGCGCGAAGATCTCTTCCGTGCGCTCGCCCGGCACCAGCTTTGGCAGCATCGAAACGTTGACCCCGAAGGTGCCGCCCTGCGACATCTCGCGCGTGCGCCGGATCTCGGCGCGCAGCGCCTCGGGCTCGGGAAAGCTCGCCGCCGTCAGGAACCCGATGATGCCCGCGCGCGCGCAGGCCGAGACATAGGACGCGTCCGACAGCCACATCAGCCCGCCCGCCACGATCGGCAGCCGCGTGCCATAGGCACGGGTCACTGCGGTGTCGAAGACCGGATCGATCATGTCCTCTCCCTCAGCTTCGCGAAATCCGGGCTGCGTTTTTCGAGGAAGGCGCCGATGCCCTCAGCGGCCTCGGCCGTCCCCTGGGCGCGGGCCATGGCGTCGCGCTCGGCATCGAGCTGGGTAAAGAAATCGCCCGTCGCGGCGCCGTTCATCAGCGCCTTGATCTCGCCTTGCGTCACTGTCGGTCCCTGCGCCAGCCGGTCGGCCAGCGCCATGGCGCGCTCGAACACCTCGCCTTCGGGCGCCAGTTCGGAGAGCGCGCCGAGCCCGTGCAGCCGCTCGGCCGCGATCGGCTCGCCCAATAGCACCATACGCCGGGCGAGCGCGCGCGGCAGCAGGGCGGTAAGGAAATGCGTGAGCCCGGCATCGGGCACCAGCCCCGCCTTTACATAGGCGGCGGTGAAGCGGGCACTCTCGGCGGCGATGGTGAAATCGCAGGCGAGCGCCAGCGACAGCCCGGCCCCGGCGGCGCCCCCCTCGACGGCGGCGATCACCGGCTTGGGGCAACCGATCACGGCGCGGATCAGGTCGTGCAGCCGGTCAATATTGCCGCGCCGCTCGGCCTCGGTCTGGGTCGCGCGGGTGGCCAACACGCCCAGATCGCCGCCGGCGCAGAAGAAGCCGCCCTCGGAGGCGAGGATCACGCAGGCGATGCGCGGCGTGTAGGCCGCCGTCATGATCGCCTCCTGCAGCGCCGCGTAGTAATCCGGCGTCAGCGCGCCGCGCCGAGCAGCGTTGAGGTTCCACACCACCAGCCGGTCGCCGAGATCCTCGATCCGCGCCATGCTCATGCCGCGCCCTCCTTCGCAGGTTGCGACACCGGCTTGAACACGCCAGTCGCGGTGGCGACGAGACGGCCATCCTCGGCCCGCAGCTCGCCCTCGATGAACAACAGCTTGCGGCCACCGCCGGTGATCCGGCCCACCGCCACCAGCGCCTCGCCCTCGCAGGCGGGGGCGAGGTACTGGGTGTTGAGCGAGATCGTCAGGAAGGGGTGCCGCCCTTCGGGGTCGCGGGTCAGGCTGCCGGTGGCGCCCATCGCGTTGTCGAGGATCGTCGCGACGATGCCGCCATGCAGCATGCCGTGCCGGTTGGTGTGCTCCGGCCCCACCCGCAGGTGGCAGCGCGCGCGCCCGTCACCCTGACCCACGTCGAGCGTGTAGCCCAGCAGCCGCTGCGCCCCGGTCTCGCCCCTGATGATCCCCTCCCCGGTCATCTCAGGCGGCCCGAAGCCGGACGAAGCGTCCGAGATGGAAGGTCGCGTCGCCGAAGCGCTGATCGAGCATCGACAGGCGGCGCGCGAAACGGCCGAGATCGTATTCCTCGGTCATGCCGATGCCGCCATGCATCTGGATCGCCTCCTCGGCCACCAGCCGGGCAACCTTGCCGACGAGGTGCTTGGTCGCGGAGACATGGATCTCGCGGGTGTCGCGGTCGGCCTCGAGATGGCCGCACAGATTGATCACCGCCGAGCGCGCCTGCTCGATCTCGATCAGCATGTCGGCGGCGCGGTGCTGCAGCGCCTGGAACTTGCCGATCGGCTGGCCGAACTGCTTGCGGGTCTTGAGATAGTCGCCGGTCAGCGCGCGCGCCGTCTCCATCGCGCCAAGCGCATCGGCGCAGATCGCGGCGGTGGCGCGGGCCTGCGCCGTCTCGATCGCTTCGAAGGCCTGGCCCTCGGCGCCGAGCAGCGCGCCCGCAGGCAGCGTCACGCCGTCGAGCACGATCTCGGCCGCATGGCCGCCCTGGCTCAGCGGGTAGTCGCGGATTTCGATGCCCGCCGTGCCCTTGGGCAGCAGGAACAGGCTGATCCCGTCGCGGTCGGCGACGTCGCCCGAGGTCCGGGCGGAGACGACGATGTGATCGGCCTGCGCCCCGTTGACGACGACGGATTTGCGCCCCGTGAGGGTCCAGCCATCGCCGCTCCGCTCGGCGCGGGTCTCGACCCGCTCCAGATCGAAGCGGCTGGCCGGTTCGCCATGCGCGAAGGCCAGCTGCACCGCACCTTCGACCGCCTGCGCGACGATCTCCTGCTGCGTCTCGTCGCCGAGCTCGGCGACCAGCCGCCCGGCGAGCAGCAATTCGAGCATCGGCTCGACCGCGCCCGCGCGGCCCAGTTCCTCGAACACCACCATCAGGTCGAAACCGGCCCCGCCGAAGCCGCCCTGATCTTCGGTGAACAGCGCACCGGCGACGCCCATCTCGGACAGGCCGGCCCAGATATCGGGCGACATGCCGGTGGTCTGCGCGGCTTCGAGGGCCTGCGGCGTCACGGCTTCGCCCAGATAGCGGCGCAGCCCGTCCTGCAGCATCTGCCGCTCTTCGGTCAGTTGGAAGTTCATGTCCCGCCCCTCAGAGTTCCAGGATCGCCTTGGCGATGATCGTCTTCTGCACCTCGTTCGATCCGCCATAGATCGAGAGCTTGCGGTTGTTCAGGTAATGCGGCGTCGCAGACATCGCGTAGGACGGGCCGACCGGCCCCTCGTTCGATCCCGCTTCCAGCGCCTCGGAAACGAAGGGCATCGCCCAGGGACCGACCGCCTGCTTGGTCAGCGCGTTGATCTCCTGCCGGATCACCGTGCCCTTGACCTTGAGCATCGAGCTTTCCGCGCCCGGCGCCTGACCGGCGGCAGCGGCCGAAACCACCCGCAGGTTGGTCGTGGCCATCGCCATCAGGGAGATTTCGACCTCGGCGATCTTCGCCGCGAAGAGCGGATCCTCGATCAGCGGGCGGCCGCCCGACTGTTCGAGCCGCGCGATCCGCTTAAGGTTCGCGAGACCGGCATTGGCGAAGCCCACCCCGGCGATGTTGGTGCGCTCATGCGTCAGCAGGTACTTGGCGTAGGTCCAGCCCTTGTTCTCCTCGCCGACGAGGTTCTCCACCGGCACGCGGACGTTGTCGAAGAAGACCTCGTTCACCTCCGGCTCGCCGTCGAGCAGCACGATCGGGCGCACGGTGACGCCGGGGTCGTTCATGTCGACCAGCAGGAAGGAGATCCCCTCCTGCGGCTTGCCCTCCTTGGAGGTGCGCACGAGGCAGAAGATCATGTTCGCGTACTGGCCCAGCGTGGTCCAGGTCTTCTGCCCGTTCACCACGTAATGGTCGCCGTCGCGTTCGGCGGTGGTCTTGACCGAAGCGAGGTCCGATCCCGCGCCCGGCTCGGAATAGCCCTGGCACCACCAGTCGTCACCGTTGAGAATGCGCGGCAGCCAGTAGTCCTGCTGCTCCTTGGAGCCGAACTTCTGCAGCACCGGGCCGAGCATCGCGAGACCGAACGGCACGATGCGCGGCGCATGCGCGGCGGTGGTCTCTTCCTCGAAGATGTGCCGCTCGACCGCGTTCCAGCCGGCGCCGCCATGCTCTTTCGGCCAGTTGCCCGCGAGCCAGCCCTTCTCGTTGAGGATGGCGTGCCATTCCTCGTAATCCTGCTTGGTCAGCCGCTGGCCGAGACGGCCCTTGTCCGAAAGGCGCTTGGGCAGTTTCTCATCCAGAAAGCGGCGCACCTCGGCGCGGAAGGCCTTCTGCTCTTCGGTGAAGCTCAGGTCCATTGCGGCCCCCTTCTCAGTAGATCTCGAACAGGCCGGCAGCACCCTGCCCGCCGCCGATGCACATGGTCACGACGCCGAGCTTGGCGCCGCGACGGCGGCCCTCGATCATCAGGTGGCCGGTCATCCGCGCGCCGGTCATGCCGAAGGGGTGGCCGATCGAGATCGAGCCGCCCGAGACGTTGAGCTTGTCGTTATCGATGCCCAGCGTGTCGCGGCAGTAGAGGGCCTGGGAGGCGAAGGCCTCGTTCAGCTCCCACAAGTCGATGTCGTCGACGGTGAGGCCCTGACGCTCTAAGAGACGCGGCACGGCGAAGACCGGGCCGATGCCCATCTCGTCGGGCTCGCAGCCCGCCACGGCAAAGCCGCGGAACGCGCCGAGGATATCGAGACCGAGGCGCTCGGCCTCCTTGCGGTCCATCATCACCAGCGCCGCGGCGCCGTCCGAGAGCTGGCTGGCGTTGCCGGCGGTGATGAAGTTGCCTTCGCCGCGCACCGGCTGGAGTTTCTGCAGGCCCTCGAGGTTGGTCGAGGGGCGGTTGCACTCGTCCATCGAGATGGTCTCGGTAACGTGGGAAACCTCGCCGGTCTCCTTGTCCTTGACGGCCTTGGTCACTTCCATCGGCGCGATTTCGGCGTCATAGCGCCCGGCCTTCTGGGCTTCGGCAGTACGCATCTGGCTCTGCAGCGACAGTTCGTCCTGCGCCTCGCGCGAGATGCCGTAGCGCTTGGCCACGGTGTCGGCGGTCTCGATCATCGCTTGGTAGAGTTCGGGCTTGTGCTCCTCGATCCAGGCGTTGCGCGAGTGGCGGACGGGGGGCTGCACCATCGAGATGCTCTCGACGCCGCCGACGAGGACCGCCTTCGCGCCCTCCTGGCTGATCATGTGGCCGCCCATGGCGATCGCCTGCAGCCCGGAGGCGCAGAAGCGGTTCACCGTGGTCGCTGCGATCGAAACCGGCATTCCGGCACGGATCACCGCCTGGCGGGCGATGTTGCCGCCGGTGACGTATTCAGGGTAGCCACAGCCGAAGATCGCGTCTTCGATCAGCGCCGGATCGATGCCGGCGCGCTCGACCGCGTGACGGGCGGCGTGGCCGGCCATGTCGGCGCCATGGGTAATGTTGAATGCGCCCCGGGCGGCCTTGCCGATCGGTGTGCGGGCGGTGGATACGATGACGGCGTCGGTCATGTCGTCTCTCCCTCTCAGCCGTTCAGGCTGGCGAATGTGGAATTCTCGTTGGCGAGGCGGTCGAGCAGCGGCGCGACCTGCCAGAAGTGGTCGTCGGCGGCGGCGTATTGCCTGATCCGGTCGCGGATCGTGGCGAGGCCTTCCGTGTCGGCATAGTGCATCGGGCCGCCGCGATGGCGCGGAAAGCCGTAGCCGTAGAGCAGCGTCACATCGACATCGAGCGGGCGCTGCGCAATGCCCTCCTCGACCACGCGGGCGCTCTCGTTGACCATGGCGGCCATATAGCGCTCGACGATCTCTTCGTCGGCGAACTCGCGTGGGCTGACGCCCTGCTTCTCGCGCTCGGCCGCGATGATCTCCTCGACCTCCGGATCGGGGCGGCCGCGCGGGCTTTCCTCGTCGTAGATATAGTAGCCGCGGCCGGTCTTCTGGCCCAGCCGCCCCTTCTCGTAGAGCGTGTCGGCCCAGCCGGGATAGCGGTCGCGCTCATGGCGCTGATCGGCCTTCCGCTGCCGCGTCATGTAGCCGATGTCGAGCCCGGCGAGGTCTCCCACCTGATAAGGGCCCATCGGGAAGCCGAAATCGCGCAGCGCCTTGTCGATCTGGTAGGGGCTGGCGCCGTCGAGGATCATGTGGTCGGCAGCGGTCCGGTAATGCGACAGGATGCGGTTGCCGATGAAGCCGTCGCAGACACCGGCGCGAACCGAGACCTTGCCGAGCTTCTTGCCGAGCGCGAAAGCGGTGGCGGTGACCTCGGGGGCGGTCTTGTTGGCGACCACGACCTCCAGAAGCTTCATCACATGGGCGGGCGAAAAGAAGTGCAGCCCGATTACGTCCTCGGGACGCTTGGTCGCCTGCGCGATCTCGTTGATGTCGAGATAGGAGGTGTTGGTGGCCAGCACCGCGCCGGGCTTCGCGACCCGGTCGAGCTCGGTGAAGACCGCCTTCTTGACGTCCATGCTCTCGAACACGGCCTCGATGATCACGTCGGCCTGTCCCAGCGCGTCGTAGCCGGTGACGCAGGAGAGCGCGCCCGAGAGGATCGCGTCGCGCTTGTCTTCCTTTAGCTTGCCGCGCTTCACCGCCGCGGCGAGGTTCTTCTCGATGGTGGCGCGGGCGCGGGATGCTGCCTCGTCGTCGCGCTCGACCAGCGTCACGGTCAGGCCGCGCAGCAACGCCGCGGTGGCGATGCCCGCCCCCATGGTGCCGCCGCCGATCACGCCGATGGCCGAGACGTCGCGCGGGGCGATGCCCTCGATCTCGGGCAGTTTGGCGACCTTGCGCTCGATGAAGAAGGCGTGGATCAGGCCGGCGCGCTGCGGCGTCTCCATCATCTTCATGAACTGGCGCCGCTCCTCGGCGAGGCCCTCATCGAAGCCCAACTTGGTCGAGGCCTCGATCGCATCGAGCGCGGCCAGCGGGGCCACCTCGCCGCGCAGCTTCTTTTGCAGCGCGGCGCGGCGGGCCTCGAACATCGCGGCGTCATGCGCGGGCGCAGCCATGTCGCGCACCGGGCGCGGGGCCGCGCCTTGCGCCAGCAGCTCCTCGGCATAGGCCAGACCGGCCTCGAGCGCCTCGCCTTCGCCGAGACGGTCCACCAGCCCCAGCTCGACGGCCTTCTGGGCCGAAACCGGGGTACCGGTGGTGGCCATCTCGATCGCGGCCTCTGCCCCGATCAGGCGCGGCGCGCGCTGGGTGCCTCCGGCGCCGGGGATCACGCCGAGCTTCGTTTCCGGCAGCCCCAGCTGCGCGCCCGGGACGGCGACGCGGTAATGCGCGCCGAGCGCGATCTCCAGACCGCCACCCAAGGCCGCCCCGTGGATCGCGGCGACGACCGGCTTGGTGCAGGCCTCGATCCGGTTCACCACGTCAGGCAGCGACGGCTCCATCGGCGGCTTGCCGAATTCGGAGATGTCGGCGCCGCCGATGAAGAGCCGTCCGGCCCCGTGGATCACCGCAATCTCGGCGGCGTCCGCCTCGAACCGCTCGATCGCCTGCACCAGCCCGGCCCGCACGTCGCGGCCCAGAGCGTTCACCGGCGCATGATCCACCGTGATGACCGCGATCCGGCCCCGGCTTTCGTAATGCACTGTACCTGCCATCTGGTCCTCCCTCTCCGGCCTCAACCTAACGATCGCGCCGATTTATTTCAACATGCAAATCTTAATTCCGCATTGCGGAACTAGTGCGGCATTCAGATCTCGTGCCGCGTGAGGAATGGCCCCTGCCCCATGATCCGCTCCAGCTCGCGCACCCCGGCCTGCAGCCTCGGCCCGACCTCGTCGCGCATCCGCTCCATGCTCAGATCCTTGGGCATGGCGCCGCAGGTGAAGACCACCGGCTCGCTCAGGTCGCGCGACTGGAACGGCACCGAAACGGCGTGGATGTTGGAGGCGAAGTAGACCGCCGGGTTCGCGATCACGAAGCCCTCGGTGACGAGCTGCGTATAGGCCTCGCGCCTTGCCTCGCGCGCCGTCTCCTCGTCGAGCCCGCGATGCCCCTCGGCATCGGCGACGGCCTCGACGAAGCCTTCCTCCGACAGGGCGGCCAGCATCGCGTGGCCCGAGCTCGATCCCTTGAAGGGCAGCCGGTGCCCCACCTCGAGCCAGATCGACGAGACGTTCTGCGGCCGCCAGGTCTTGGTGATCAGCACCCGGCCCCGATCCCGCACCGACAAGAGCGCCAGCGTGCCTGTCTCGTCGGCCACGCGCTGCATGATCGGCCCGGACAGCTCGACGAAGGAAATGGACGCGCTCGCCACGTTGCCCAAGGCCAGCAGCGCCGGTCCGGGGCGGTAGCGGTCGTGGCGCCGCGCATGGGTGAGATAGCCTAGCGACTGCAGCGTGAAGGTCAGCCGCGAGACGGTCGATTTCGGCAGGCCGGTCCGCTCGGAGATCTCGGCATTGCCCAACCCATCATCCGAGGGACGGAAGGCGCGCAGCACCGACAGGCCCCGCGCCAGCGTGGTGGCGAAACGGCGGTCCTGGCTTTCGTCGGTGATCTTCATGGGCACCTCACATCGAATAGGGGATGACCAGCGACAGCGCCGGCACCGCCATGATCAAGATCAGCACCAGAACGTCCACCGACAAAAACCGCGCGATGCCGGCGAAGATGCGGTCGATCGGGACGTCGCGCCCCACCACGCCGGCGATGACGAAGACGTTGAGGCCCACGGGCGGCGTGATCAGGCCGATCTCCAGGAGCTTGATGACGACGACGCCGAACCAGATCAGGTCGAAGCCATAGGTCTCGATCAGCGGGATCATCAGCGGCAGCGTCAGCACCATGATGCCGATCGGGTCGAGGAACATGCCCAGCGCGAGGTAGATCAGCGCGATCGCGGCCATCAGCAACACCGGCGACAGTTCGGCCGCGGTGACAGCCTCGACGATGTCGGGCGCGACGCCGGTGAGCGCGATGAAGGCCACGAAGATCTTGGCCCCCGCCGCGATCAGGAAGATCGAGGTGGTCTGGATGCAGGTCTCGCGCAAGCTCTCCCAGATCGCGCGCAGCGTCAGCTTGCGCTGCACCAGCCCGATCAGCACCGCGGCCGAGACGCAGACCGCCGCCGCTTCGGTGGCAGTGAAGATGCCGCCATATATGCCGCCGACGATGATCACGAACAGCAGCACGGCGGGCCAGCTCTCGAGCGCGGCACGGCCCCGGTCGGCCATGGTGATGGTGCCGGTATAGGCCGGCGCGGCGTCGGGGTCGCGTTTTACCCAAATGAAGATGACGAGCAGGAAGCCCAGCAGCGACACGATCCCCGGCAGGATACCGGCGAGGAACAGCTGGCTGATCGAGGTCTCGGTGAAGATGCCGTAGATGATGAACAGCACGGATGGCGGAATGAGCGAGCCCAGCGTGCCGCCGGCGGCGACGCTCGCCGTGGCGAGGCGCTTGTCATAGCCCACCGAGAGCATCTCGGGGGTGCAGATGCGGCCCATGGTCGAGGCACAGGCGATCGAGGATCCGGTGATCGCCGAGAAGCCGCCGCAGCCCACGACCGAGGCCATCGCCACGCCGCCGGGCACCTTGGCGAGCCAGACGCGGGCGGCATGGTAGATCTTGGTGGTGATGTCGGCGCGGTAGGCGATATGCCCCAGCGCCACGAAGAGCGGGATCATCGACAGGTCGTAGCTGTGGATGAGATCGAAGCTGTTGGAAAAGACCAGCGAGGTGGTCGGCCGGATCGCCCGCTCCGGCGCGAAGGCGCCGGTGCGGAAGGCGAAGATCACGAAGGTGCCGATGGTGGCGATCGCCGCGAGCGCGAAGGCGATCGGCACGCGCAGCGCCAAGAGGAACAGGACCGCGCCGAAGGCCACGAGACCGATGAGAGTGCCGTCCATGGTCTCAGACCTCTTCGTGGGGAGAGTGCTTGGAAGGATCGACGAGGACCCGGCCGCCCGAGCGGATGGTGCGGATGTCGCCCACCATCTGGATCGCGAGGCGCAGCCAGCAGAACGAGACGCCGAACAGGAAGATCACGCGGCCCGGCCATTTCGGCAAAGACAGCTGGCCGAAGAAGTAGCTTCCCGATTGCAGCGTGTGCACCGCCTCGTTCCAGCCGGCCCAGATCAGCGGCGCCAGCGCCAAAAGGCCGATCAGGGAGCCCAGCACCACCAGCCAATCCTGCGTGCGCGGCGGCAGCCGCTCGGACAGCACCTCGACCACGATGTTGCCGCGCGCCGCCGCCGTGGCCGCGAGCGGCAGCACGATGGCGGCGACCATCAGTTCGCGCACCATGTTGATCGTGTCGGGGATGCCCGAGTTCAGCGTCGCGCGCAGCACCACGCTGGTGGTGATCAGCAGCCCAAGCCCGATCACCGCCGCGGCGGCGAGGTTGAGCAGGAAGCTTTCGATACGGCTCAGCATGCGCACTCCCTTGGCGCCGGGGCCGGGCCCCGGCGGTCATCAGCGGATATCGTCAGGTGAAAGACGGGCGACGCGGGTGAGGCGCGCCGCCCTTAGCTCCCATGGGGCGTGGTTCAGCCACGCTCCCAGGGGTAACCCTTCTCTTCGACCTCGGCCTGGTACTTGGCGATCAGGCTGCGGTACTCCTCGAGCAGGGCTGCGCCGTCGAGACCTGCGGCATCGGCCTGGGCCGCCCACTCCTCGAGATAGGTGTTGCCCTTCTCGACCAGCTTGGCGCGCTCCTCGGCGGGCAGCTCGATGATCTCGACACCGGCTTCCTTCATCTTCTCGATGGCGGCGTCGTTGTCGGCGTTCACGAGACGGCCGAACTCGTCCGAGAGGCCCTTGCCCGCTTCCATCAGCGCCTGCTGCTGGTCTTCGGGCAGCGCGTCGAAGGCGTCCTTGTTCATGAAGATGCCGAGTGCGCCGACCTGGCCCCAGTTGAGCATGGTGTAGCTGTCCATGACCTCCTGCTGGTTCAGCGCGCCGACCGCGTAGGAATAGCCCTGGGAGCAATCGAGCAGGCCCGAATCGAGGCCCTGATAAGCGTCGTAGATCGACATGTTGACGAGGTTCGCGCCGAAATCGGCGAAGGTCTTGCCATAGGCGCCGACGCCGCGGACCTTGAGCCCGTCGATGTCCTCGACCGTGCGGATCGCAGCGCCCTTGCAGCCGATATGCACCGCCGAGGTGGTGTAGGTGCCAAGATAGACGAGGTTCTGATCGGCGAGGTTCGCCTGGATCGCCTCGGAGCCGCGCATCAGCTCGTCGGTGGCCTTCATGCCGACCCAAGGGTCGGGGTTCTGCACCGGCAGGTCGGCGATGCCATAGGCCAGCATCTCCTGCGGGAAGTAGACACCAATGATGGTGCCAGCATCGGCCACGCCATCGGCCACGGCCTGGGCTGCGGCATCGGCCTTAAACAGGGCGCCGCCCCACTGCACGTCGAAGTTCAGCTCGCCATCGGTGCGGGTCTTCACGTCCTCCACGAACCAGTTCAGCGCCTCGGCGCGGGCGCCGCGGTTGGGACCGGCCTCGCCGAAGAACAGCGTGGTTTCGGCATGGGCGACGGAGCCGAGCGTGGCACCGGCGAGAATCGTCGAGGCGAGGGCCGCCTTCAGAAATCGCGTCATTTCAGTCTCCTCCCTGAATTTCGCATAGTAGAATTGTATTCTGCTAAACGAAACCTACGAGAGCGGTGTCGTTCTGGCAACCCGTTGCATACGCCGCAGCGCGGCAACGCGCCTCAATCGAGGAGGGGCACCAGATCGGCCATGGGTCCATCCGACCCTGGCCTCAGAATGGCCATCGTGATCGGCAGCTTGAACCGCCGCGGTCCGGCGGCGCCGGGGTTGAGATAGAGCACGCCGCCCCGTCTCTCGATCAGCGGCTTGTGCGAATGTCCGCTGATCACCACGTCGAAGCCCCGCGCGGCGGGATCGAAATCGAGCGTCTTGCGGTCATGCCGCATGTGGAGCCGCAACCCGCCCAGTTCGAGATCGCGCGTTTCGGGAAATCGCCGGCACCACGGCGCGGTATCGACATTGCCCCGGATCGCCGTGACCGGCGCGATCTTCTCCAGTGCCGTCACGATATCCTCGCGGCCGATATCCCCGCCATGCAGGATGCGGTCCACCCCGGCCAGCGCGACGAGCGCCTCGGGCCGCAAGAGCCCGTGCGTGTCCGAGATGACGCCGATCCGCATCAGGCCGTGGCGCGGCGCAGTTCGGGCGCGACGCGGGTGCCGAAAAGCTCGATCGCCTTCATCAGATGCGCGTGGTCATAGACCCCGATCGCCATCTGGATCAGCAGCCTGTCGAAGCCGAAGATCTCGTGCGTGGCGAGGATCTTGTCGACCATCTCGGCGGGACTGCCGACGAACTGCGCGCCGCCCGGCCCGCGCGCCGCGTCGAACTGGGCGCGGTTCGTGGGGCCCCAGCCCCGCTCGCGGCCGATCCGGTTCATCACCTCGGCCTGCGCCGGATAGATGATGTCGGCGGCCTGCTGGCTGGTTTCGGCTACGAAGCCATGCACGTTGAGGGAGGTCTTCAGCGCGCTGGCCTCCTGCCCCGCCTGCGCGGCGCTCTTGCGGTAGAGGTCGAACAGGGGCGCGAAACGCGCTGGCTCGCCACCGATGATCGCGAGCGCCATCGGCAGGCCCAGCGCACCGGCACGGGCCACCGATTGCGGCGAGCCGCCCACGGCGCGCCAGATCGGCAGCCGTTCCTGCACGGGCCGTGGATAGACGCCGCGCCCGGGAATCGCATGGGTATGGGTGCTGCCGGGCCAGCGGATCACCTCGCCCTCGTTCAACGCCATCAAAAGCTGCAGCTTTTCCTCGAACAGGTCCTCGTAGTCCTCGAGGTCGTGGCCGAAGAGCGGAAAGCTCTCGATGAAGGAGCCGCGTCCGGCAATGATCTCGGCCCGGCCATTCGTCAGGTTGTCGAGCGTCGCGAATTGCTGAAACACCCGGATCGGATCGTCCGAGGACAGCACGGTGACGGCGCTGCTGAGCCTGATCCGCCGCGTGCGCCCGGCCGCCGCCGCCAGCACCACCGCCGGCGCCGACACCGCGTAGTCCGGGCGGTGATGCTCGCCCAGTCCGAACACGTCGAGCCCAACCTCGTCGGCGAGCGCGATCTCCTCGACGAGCTGCGACAGCCTGAGCGCCGGGTCGACCCGGGCCCCGGTGACCGGGTCCGTGCCGACATCGCCGAAGGTGTAGAGGCCAAGCTCCATGGTATTCTCCCGATCCTGACGAGACTGAGCTAGTGGCCCGGCCCGCCCGGTCCAACTGTCACTTTCGCGCATGATCTGTGCATCGATGTCCGGCGGCGCGGAACCCCGTTGCGCAAGGGCGGCGTTTCCCCCACATCTTGATGGAGCATAAGGATTCCGGGCGCTTGTTCACCTACGACACGTTCCTCTTCACATTGCTCGGGATCGGCTTCGCGCTGCTCGCCACGGTGATGCTGCTGCAGCAGCGGCGCACCCCGCAATCGGCCGCGGCTTGGATACTCGCGATCATCCTGCTGCCTTGGGCCGCGATCCCGCTGTTCTTCGCTCTGGGGTTCCGCAAGACCCGGACCCGCCACCCCTTCATCCGGTTCTCCTCCTCCGCCGGCCGCGACCGGCCAGACCCTGCCGGCGGCCCCTCGGAGGCGTTTCGCGCCTATGGCGTGCCGCCCGCCAGCGCCGGCAACAAGATCGAGCTGCATCGTGACGCGGCCCATGCGCGCGAGGCGATGCGGGACCTCGTGGCGAGCGCCCGACACGAGCTCGACATCACCTTCTACCTGATCCACGACGACGAGATCGGCCGCGATTTCGTCGACCGGCTCACCGCCAAGGTCGAGGATGGCGTGCAGGTGCGGCTGATCATTGACCGGCTGGGCGGCTTCTGGTGCCCGCGCGCGGCGCTGGCGCGCTTCGAGGCGGCGGGGGGCGAACTGCGCTGGCACCAGCCCTTCCTGAACTGGCCGTTGAAGGGCCACATGAACCTGCGCAACCACCGCAAGATGATCATCGCCGACCGCGCCCGCGCCTGGACCGGCGGTCGCAATGTCGGCTGCGAATACATGGGGACACCGCTGCAGACCGGTCGCGGACCGCGCGACCCCGAGCTGTGGCGCGACCTGTCCTTCACGCTTCAGGGTCCCTCGGTCGAGGTGCTGTGGGACCTGTTTCGCGCCGATTGGGGTGTTGTCGAAGATAACCCCGACGCGCTGCCGGAGCTGCATGTCGAAGAGCGTCCCGGCGATGCGG
The DNA here is from genome assembly GCF_900172345.1 of Limimaricola soesokkakensis. Taxonomy (GTDB): domain Bacteria; phylum Pseudomonadota; class Alphaproteobacteria; order Rhodobacterales; family Rhodobacteraceae; genus Limimaricola; species Limimaricola soesokkakensis. The sequence goes on along the minus strand of NZ_FWFY01000003.1, from coordinate 455,710 downwards.
TGGTGCAGGTCGTCCCCTCGGGACCCGATACCCATCTCGATCCGCTGCACGATGTTCTGGTGCAGATGATCCACGCCGCTACCCGCCGGATCTGGATCGCTACGCCCTACTACCTGCCGACCGAGCCGCTCAACGCGGCGCTGTGCACCGCGGCGCGGCGTGGTGTCGACGTGCGCGTCATGGTCCCTGCCCGCTCGAACCAGCGGATCGCCGATTTCGCGCGCGGCGCCTATCTGCGCAGTCTCGACGAGGCCGGCGGTCGGGTGCTCCAGCTGCCAAGGCAGATGACCCATGCCAAGGCGGGCGTGATCGACGACGCGGCCTGGGCCGGTTCGGCCAATTTCGATGTGCGCTCGATGTTGCTCAATTTCGAAGTGGCGGTCTTCGTCTATGATGCGGGATCGGTCGCGCTCTTGGCCGACTGGTTCGCGGCCGAGACGGCGCTGTGCCGCGAGGGCGTGCGCCGCCCCGGCCTCGGGCGCAGGCTGGCCGAGGGGGTGTTCCGCCTCGGTGCGCCGATGCTGTGAGGATGCCATGACCCAGCCCCATCTCCGTCCCGGCCGCCTCAGACTGGTGAGCTACAACATCCGCAAGGCGCTGGGCACTGATCGGCGCCGCAACCCGGCCCGGATCTGCAACGTCATCGCGGCGATGGAGGCCGATATCGTGGTGCTGCAGGAGGCCGATCTGCGGCTCGGGGCACGGCCCACCGCGATCCCCCTGACCGAGCTTTCGCAGCTCGGCGGCCTGCATGTCGTGGATTTCGGACAATCGGCCAAGAGCCTCGGATGGCACGGCAACGCGATGCTGGTGCGCGAGGGCATCGCGGTGCGAGACCTGCACCGGATGGTGCTCCCGGGCTTCGAGCCGCGCGGCGCGATCGCCGCCGATCTCGACACGCCGGCGGGACCTCTGCGGGTGGGCGGGCTGCATCTGGGGCTGCTGCGCGGCTCGCGCCGGCTGCAGCTCACCCATATCATGGACGAGCTGAACCGGATGCCCGAACGCCCGACGGTGCTGGCAGGCGACATGAACGAGTGGTCGGAACGCGTCGGGCTGGGCCGGCTGGCGCGGAAATTCGAGATCCACGCACCGGGGCGCAGCTTTCACGCCCGCCGTCCCGTGGCCGCGCTCGACCGGATCGCCACCGGCCCGGGGCTGGTGATCGCCGAAAGCGGCGTCTGGCACGAGCAGCCCGCTCCCGCGGCCTCGGATCATCTGCCGATCTGGGCCGATCTGCACCACGTCTGAGCGATCAGACGATCAGCTCCTCCAAGGGCCGCCGCGCACGCTGATCGGGATGCGCCCCGGGCGGGCCGAAACGGATAACCTGCATCAGCCGCCGCTCCGGATCGATCCCGACATGCCGCGCCACCTCCTCGCGCGCGTCGTGGCGCGAGGTCAGCACCCCCATCGGCCAGCCCGCGAGGCCCAGCTTCGAGGCTTCGAGCAGCAACCGCAGATAGGCGCGGCCCGCGGTCACCGGGCTGTCGACGACGGGCCGGTGGAACAGCGCGATCACCGCGCTGCTGCGGATCTGCATGGTCTCGCCCACCAGCCTGTCGGTCAGTCCCAGCATATCCACCGGGCGCCACAACGGGCCCAGCACCAGCCGTGCCTCGGCCGCGGCGCGCGGGCTCAGTCGCAGCGTCGCCCGGTCGAGCCCGTCATGGCGCTTGCGCGGGTGGCGCGGGCTCAGCCGCAGCCATGACAGCAACTCACGCCGCGCCGCGCGGTTGCGCAGATGCGCCATCGCCGCCCGGTCATGCAGATCGGCCAGCCAGTCGCGACGGCCCGCGTCGGTGACCAGGATCGCATCGCGGCGGGTCCAGCCATAGAGATCCACCGGGCCCGGCTCGTAGGGGCCCCGATCGCTGAAGCGCAGCGGCAACTGCCTCCCCAGCGGGTCGGGGTCGGTCTGCGCCTCGAGCGTGATCCGCGCCGCCAGCCGCAGCCCCGGCATCGTCTCCCGGTCGTCCTGACCCCAGAGGTCTGTAAAGCCCGCCCCCATGCGCCGCGTCGAGAGCGCGAGGATCGTGGCCTCTGCCGCCGCGCCGCAGGCGAGGCCGGCGGCAATGCCATGCGGGTCGGAGACGGGCAGCGTCGCGGCGGGGTCGCAACCGATCAGGATCGTGTCGCCCTTGCGGCGCCAGCGCGCGGGCTGCGTGTTGAGAGCGGAAGGGGCGCTGCGGGCTTCCTCCACGATCTCTCGAAACTGTTCGGTCTGCATCTGTCGCTCCCTCGGGCGACACGCCCGGCTGGGCCAGACCCTAGCGGCCGCTGCCGTGACGGCAAGCCGTTCGGGAGCGAGCGTGGCGCAAACCACGCAGCGTGCGCGAGGTCCGATATGCAGAGGTCTGTTTCAATTGCAGAAACGAAAATCCGACCGCCCCTTGAGGGACGGCCGGAGCATTGCCGCATTCCGCTCGGCTTCAGGCGGCGTCGCGCTTGGGGTTCTTGCCCATGATGATCATCGACAGGATATCGTCCTCGGTCACGTCCTCGACCCGCTCGGTGCCCACAAGCTGGCCGTTCTTCATCACCGAGACCCGGTCGCATAATTCCATCATCTCGCGTGTGTCGTGGCTGATGAGGAAGATGCCCAACCCTTGCGCCTTCAGCTCCTTGATCAGATCCGCGACCATCGCCGTCTCGTGCACGCCGAGCGCGGCGGTGGGCTCGTCCATGATCAGGATCCTGGCGTTGAAATACACAGCGCGAGCGATCGCCACCGACTGCCGCTGACCGCCCGACAGCGCCGAAACCGGCTCCGAGAGCTTGCGGAAATTAGGGTTGAGCCTCGCCATGATCTTGCGCGTCTCCGCCTCCTGCCTGGCATCGTCGACAAAGCCCATCCTGGTGACGATCTCGCGCCCCAGGAACAAGTTCGAGGCCGCGTCGAGATTGTCGGCCAGCGCCAGCGTCTGGTAGATCGTCTCGATGTTGTAGCGCCGTGCGTCGCGGGGACTGTGGATCGAGGCCTTCTCGCCGTTGATCCAGATCTCGCCCGAATCCGCCTTGTAGGCGCCCGAGAGGATCTTGATCAGCGTCGACTTGCCGGCGCCGTTATGGCCCAGAAGCCCCACCACCTCGCCCGGGTAGAGGTCGAGCGAAACCCCGTCGACCGCCTGCACGCCGCCAAAGGCGATGCGGATGTCCTTCAGTTCGACGAGGGGGCTCGCGCCAGAGGCGCGCGGATCGGGTGCCCCATTGGCGTGCGGATCGGATTGCTTGTCCATGTCACTTCCCTCCGACGCGGCGGCGATAGATGATGTCGATCAGCACGGCGGCGACCAGCACGGTGCCGACGACCATGTTCTGCAATGGCGCGTCGACGCCGACCATGGCCATGCCCGATTGCAGCGACTGCATGATCAGCGCGCCGAGAATGGCGCCGTAGATCGTGCCGATACCACCCGACAGCGCCGTGCCGCCGATCACCGCCGCGGCGATGACGCGCAGCTCGTCGAGCGTGCCGATGTCGTTGGAGTGGTTGGTCAGGCGCGCCGAGGCGACCACGGCCGATATGGCGACGAGCGTGCCCATGATCGCGAAGACCTTGACCGTGAGCAGCCGCGTGTTGATGCCCGACAGCTCCGCCGCGTCCGGATTGCCGCCGGTGGCGAAGATATAGCGGCCGAGCCGCGTCTTGCGGGCGATCACCGTCATCACCACCGCCACCGCGATCAGCAGCAGCACCGAATAAGGGATGCCGTAGGAGGCGGTGAAGCCCTCGGGCATCTCCGCGCCGCGCGCGGCGAAGTCGCGGGCCAGCACCCGGCTCGGGATCTCGTAGGCGTTGAGGATCGCCACGAAGCCGAGGATCGCGCCGACGATGATGGCCATGACCACCGCCTCGGCCCAGACCGGCTTGACCCGAAAGCCGTGACCGATCTTGTTGCGCCGCGCCGACCACAGCGCCAGCACCGCGACGACGGCGGCGAGAAGGCCGGCGATCCAGCTCCACTGGGCGCCCAGCGTGCCGTTGATGCCGCCGAAGGCCTGGAACGTCTCGTCGAGCGGGCCGATGGTCTGGCCGGAGGTGATGTACCAGCCGACATTGCGCCAGATCAGCAACCCGCCCAGCGTCACGATGAAGGCGGGAATGGTAAGATAGCCCACGAGCCAGCCTTGGAACGCGCCGATCACCGCGCCGGTGATCAGCCCCGCGAGGATCGACAGCCACGGCAGCGCCGCGTGGCCCAGCGGCAGGCCCATCATGTCGGGCAACCAGCGGGTCTGCATCATCGCCATGACGGCGGAAGCGGTAGCCAGCAGCGCGCCGACCGAGAGGTCGATGTGGCGGGTGACGATGATGAACACCATGCCGGTCGCCATGATCGCAACCGAGACGGTCTGGATCGACAGGTTGAAGATGTTGCGCGGGGTCAGGAAGCGGCCGTCGGTCAGCACGTTGAACACGACGCAGACGATGATGAAGGCCCCGACCATGCCCAGAAGGCGCAGGTCGAGTTCCAGCTGGTTCAGGAAGGAGCGCGCGGGCGCCTTGTCCGCGGGCCGCTGCCCCGAGGGGGCGGCGTTGGGGACGGTATCGGTATCGGACATGTGGGGGCTCCTGGACGGAGAGGCGCGGCGCGGGGGAGCGCGCGCGGTCAGGGGGGCGTCACGCCCCGGCCCGGATCACCGGGTCGGGGCGGCGCGTATCACTCGGCGCAGGCGGGAACGTCGCCGGTCACGCCTTGGCACAGGGTTTCCTGGTCGATCCAGCCGGCATCGACCACGACGTCGAGGTTCTCGATGGTCACCGGGACCGGGTCGAGGAACTTGGCCCAGAGCGTGGTGCCCGCGGGCGAGGTCCACTCCTCGGCACCCTCGATCGCGCTCATCTCGGCGCCGCCGGCCAGCTCGATCGCGATCTCGCCGGCCTCGCGGCCCAGTTCGCGGCTGTCCTTCCAGACCGAGACGGTCTGCGTGCCCTGCGCGACGCGGTTGAGCGCGGCGTGGTCGGCGTCCTGACCCGAGACCGGGATGCCGTCCATGCCCTGCGCGGTGAGCGCGGCCACGGCGCCGCCGGCGGTGCCGTCATTCGAGGCGACTACGGCGTCAACTTGGTTGTCCTGCGCGGTCAGGATCTGCTCCATGTTGCGCTGCGCGTTGGCGGGCAGCCAGCCATCGGTATAGGCCTCGCCGACGATGGTGATGGCGCCGCTGTCGATCGCCTCCTGCAGCACCTCCTGCTGGCCACCGCGCAGGAAGTCGGCATTGGGATCGGTGGGCGAGCCCTTGATCATCACGTAGTTGCCCTCGGGCGCGGCCTCGAGCACGGCCCGGGCCTGCATCCGGCCAACCTCGACGTTGTCGAAGGTCAGGTAGAAGGCGCGGTCGTCCTCGATCAGCCGGTCATAGGCGATGACCGGGATGCCCTCGTTGAAGGCGGCGTCCACGGCCGGGCCGATCGCCTGGGTGTCCTGCGCGAGGATGATCAGCGCGTCGACGCCCTGCGCGATCAGGCTCTCGACGTCGGAGAGCTGCTTCGAGGAGGAGGACTGCGCGTCGGCCGAGACGTATTCGGCGCCGGCGGCTTCGAGCGCGGCCTTGATCGCGGCCTCGTCGGTCTTCCAGCGCTCTTCCTGAAAGTTGGACCAGCTGACGCCCACGGTCATGCCGTGCTGTTCGGCGATCGCGGTCGTGCTGAAGCCGGCCGTCAGGGCGACGGCGGCCAGAATTGCGTTGCGCATGGGTATCCTCCCTAAAACATGTCTCCCGTCCCACCGGGATGCCGATCCCCTCCCAGGGACCGGTTGGCCGACACAGTCGCATATTTAGTTCGCTTGTCAAAATATATTTTGCCAAGGACCGCCCCGAGACGGTAACAATCGATGGCAGGCGCGCCGCATTCCGAGCAATTCGCGAATATCGGCCGGAGGAGGCCTGCAGATAATTCGGGGATCGAACTATGATCGACGCACAACCGGCGGAGGCGGACGATACCGTGGCCGAACCGCAACAGGGCGTCGGACCGCTGCTGCCCGGCGCGCAGCGCGAGGCACGACCGCTGCGGCAGCAGATCCTCGAGCATGTCCGCGCCCATGGCCGCACCGCTCGCGCCGATATCAGCCGCGCCCTCGGCGTCAGCGCCGGGTCGGTCACCACCCTGACCTCGGAGCTGATCGGCCTCGGCCTGCTGCGCGAGGTCGAGAGCGCCGGCGCGGCCCCGACGACACGGGGCCGGCCCCCGGTGGCGCTCGAGCTGGTCTCGGAGGGTCGGCTCGTCATCGGCATCAAGATCTCCGACGAGCGCAACACCGCCGTGCTGGTCGATTTCTCCGGCGCCATCCTCGCCGATGCCGCGCGGCCGGTCCCGCCCACCCGCCGCACGCTCGACCAGACCTGCCACGAGATCGATGCGCTGATCGAGGCAGTGCTGGCGCAGGCCGGGCGGCCCCGAGACGAATTGCTCGCAGTGGGCGTCGGCCTCTCGGGCATGGTCGACCACGAAAGCGGCACCGTGCTCTGGTCGCCGCATCTGGGCCCGGACATGCCGCTTGGTCCCGAGGCCAGCCGCCGCTTCGGACTGCCGGTGCTGATCGACAACGACGCCAACATGCTCACCCTCGCCGAGCTGTGGTTCGGCGTCGGGCGGCAGCGCTCGGACTTCGCCGTGGTCACCATTGAGCACGGCGTCGGCATGGGGCTCGTGATCGACAACCGCCTCTATCGCGGCGAACGCGGCATGGGGCTCGAGATGGGCCACACCAAGGTGCAGCTCGACGGCGCGCTGTGCCGCTGCGGCAAGCGTGGCTGCCTCGAGGCCTATATCGCCGATTACGCTCTGGCCCGCGAAGCGGCCACGGCGCTGGGCCGGTCGCCGCAGAGCCCGCAGGTGATGCTCGATGCGCTCTATGCCGAGGCCAAGAGCGGCAACCGGGCCGCTAGGTCGATCTTCAACCGCGCCGGACGCTACCTTGCGCTCGGTCTGTCCAACGTCATCCAGCTGTTCGACCCGGAGCTGGTGATCCTCTCGGGGGAACGGATGCGCTACGACTATCTCTACGCCGACGAGGTGCTGTCGGAGATGCGCGAGCTAACACTCGTCGAGGGGCGCGTCCCGGCCCGGATCGAGATCCACGCCTGGGGCGACCTTGTCTGGGCCCGCGGCGCGAGCGCGCTGGCGCTGGCCGACGTCACCGGAACGGTGCTCGCCGAGGCGCGCTCGGCATGAAGCGGCGGGATCGGCGGACCGGGACCGAGATCGGTCGTGCGGGGATCGCGGCGCTCGGGCTGACCGCCCTGCTCGCGACAGGTCCTGTCATGGCCGGACCGCGCTTCGAGGACCGCTCGGCGGCGCTTCCAGACCATGTCTATACGGGCGGCTGGGAGCATTTCGTGGGGGGCGGCGTCGCGGTGTTCGACTGCGACGGCGACGCGCGGCCCGACATCTTCGCCACTGGTGGCGAGACCCCGGCACGGCTCATGCGCAACCGCGGCGATTTCGTCTTCGATCCTGTGCCCCTGCCCGATCTTCGCGGCACCACCGGGGCCTATCCGCTCGACGCCGACGCCGATGGCCGCCCCGATCTCTTCGTGATGCGCGCCGGCCCGAACCGGCTGCTGCGGGGCCTGGGCGATTGCCGGTTCGAAGATGCGACCGAGGCCATGGGGCTGTCCTCGGGCGATAGCTGGACCACCGCCTTCACCGCATGGTGGGAGGCGCATGAGCGCCCGGTGATGGCGATCGGCAATTACGTGGATCGCGAGGATCCGGAGGGCCCCTTCGAGGCCTGCGACGAGAACGCGATCCTGCGGCCCGGGGAGGATGGCTGGCGCGCCGAGGAACTCGGCCCCGGCTTCTGCGCGCTGTCGATGCTCGCGGCGCGCGACGCACGGGGCCGGCGCGCCCTCAGGATCTCCAACGACCGGCACTATTACGTGCGCGGCGGCTTCGAGCAGATGTGGGACATCGAGGCGCGCCGGTTTCTGGGCGAGGCCGATGGCTGGCCCACCGTTTCGCTCTGGGGCATGGGCATCGCCTCGCGCGACCTGACGGGCGACGGGCGCGACGAGGTGATGCTCACTTCCATGGGCGACCAGCTTCTGCAGCTCGCGCAACCCGATGGCAGCTATGCCGCCGCGCCCTTTTCGATCGGCTCCTATGCGCAGCGTCCGCATATCGGCGATGACGGTCGCCCCTCGACCGGCTGGCACGCCGAGTTCGGCGATATCGACAATGACGGGCGCGCCGACCTGTTCATCGCCAAGGGCAATGTCGACCAGATGCCCTCCAACGCCATGCGCGACCCCAACAACCTGCTGATGCAGCAACCCGACGGAGCCTTCGCCGAGGCTTCGGTCGAGGCCGGGATCGCCACCACCGAGCGGTCGCGTGGCGCCGCGCTTGCGGATTTCGACGGCGACGGGCGGCTTGATCTCGTGGTTCTCAACCGCCGCGCGCCGATGGAGCTCTGGCGCAATGTGAGCGAGGGCACCGGCCACTGGCTCGGCCTCGATCTGCGCCAACCGGGCGGCAACCGGTTCGCGATCGGCGCGGTGGTGACGGTCGAAACAGAAGCGGGCCGGCAGGCGCTGCAAAGGACCATCGGCGGCGGCCATGCGGGCGGGCAGCTCGGGCCGCTCCATGTCGGGCTGGGTGCCGCCAAGCGCGCGCGGGTCACCGTCGAATGGCCCGACGGCGCGATCACTGGCCCGCACGAGGTGGAGGTGGACCGCCTCGTCACACTGGACCGCGCCGCCCTGCCCGGCTGAGCTTGCCACCGCTGCGCCCGACGTTAGGCTCGCGGCCATGAGCACACGCAGCTACGCCATCGGCGATATCCACGGCCACCCGGAGAAACTCCGCGCGGCGCATGACCTCATCGCGGCCGACCGGGACCGGACCGGCGACGGAGAAAGCCCGGTGATCCATCTGGGCGATCTCACCGATCGCGGCCCCGACAGCCGGGGCGTGATCGAGATGCTGATCGAGGGCATCGCGGCCGGCGCGCCTTGGATCGTCCTCTTAGGCAATCACGACCGGATGTTCCATCGCTTCCTCGACGATCCGGACTGGCACGATCCCGGGCTGCGCGAGGATCTCGGCTGGCTCGACCCGAGGCTAGGTGGGGACACCACGCTCGAAAGCTACGGCGTGGCACCGGTGGCGGGACGTGATCTTTACGAGGTGCACCGCGAGGCCGTGGCGAAAGTGCCCCGCGCGCATCGCGACTTTGTCGCCGCGCTGCCGCTCACCCATTCACGCGGCGAGGTGCTCTTCGTCCATGCGGGCATCCGCCCCGGCGTTGCCCTGGCCGACCAGACCGAGGACGACCTTGTCTGGATCCGCAAGGGCTGGCTCGAGGATGGCCGCGATCACGGCCCGCTGGTGGTGCATGGCCACACCGCGCTCGAACGTCCGCGCCATTTCGGCAACCGGGTCGATCTCGATGGCGGCGCGGCCTATGGGCGGCCGCTGGCGGCGGCGGTGATCGAAGGGCGCGAGGTGTCGCTGCTGACGCCCGATGGCCGGACGCCGCTGCGCCCCGAACCCGAGGCCTAGCGCGGGATCGCCGCCGTCGCCTCGATCTCGACCAGTGCCTCGTCCTCGACGAGGCCCGCGACGATCACCATGGTCATCGCCGGGAAATGCCGCCCCAGCACCCGGCGATAGGCCTGCCCCACCTCCTTTTGCCGCGCGAGATATTCGCTCTTGTCGGTGACGAACCATGTCAGCCGGGTGATGTGCTCGGCCTTGCCGCCCGCCGCCTCGACCACCGCGAGGATGTTGCGCAGCGCCTGTTCCATCTGGCCGATGAAGTCGTGCGTCTCGAACACCTGGTTCGCGGTCCAGCCGATCTGGCCGCCGACAAAGAGATGGCCCTCGGGCGTCATCACGCCGTTCGCATAGCCCTTGGCGGGCGCCCAGCCTTCGGGGTGGATGATCTCATGTCCCATGCGGGGCCTCTCCTTCGGTCTGTCCTGTCGCGCCCGTCCGGGCGATATCGTCCTCGATCGGCCCGCGCAGCGCGTCGGGCCAGCTCGCCGGCCGCCCCGTCGCCTGCGCGACATGGACCAGCGTGAAATCGGCATGCAGCCGCGCCTCGCCATTGCTGGAGATGTCGATCTCCAGATCGAGACTGGAACGGCCGACCCGCAGCGGCCTGAGCCGCAGCTCCAGCGGGTCGCCAATCCGGCTCGGTGCGGTAAAGCGCACCTCGCAGCGCGCGGTCGGCACGGCAAAGCCGCCATCGACGTGGATCGCCCCGAAGCTGCGGCCGAGACGCTCCTCGAACCAGTCCTCGATGCAGGCGTTCAGCATCTCGAAATAGCGCGGGTAGAAGACGATCCCCGCGGGGTCGCAATGCTCGAACCGCACCTTGCGCGTGGTGGTAAAGACCATTGCCTCACACCCCCAAATACTGCTGCGCGAGATCGCCCGAGAGCGCGGCGGGCGAACCGTGCCAGACATCTCGGCCGCGCTCGAGCACCACGCAGTCATCGGCCACCGTCGCGAGTTCACGCAGAGACTTGTCGACCACGAGGATCGACTGGCCCTGCGCCTTCAGCTCGCGGATCGCGGCCCAGATTTCGGCCCGCACCACCGGGGCCAGCCCTTCGGTCGCCTCATCGAGGATCAGAAGCTTCGGGTTGGTCATCAGCGCCCGGCCGATCACCAGCATCTGCTGCTCGCCCCCCGACAGCGTCTCGGCGCGCTGCCCGGCCCGTTCGGCAAGGCGCGGGAACAGCGCGCAGACCCGCGCCATCGTCCATTCACCGCGCCGCGCGGCGGCCATCAGGTTTTCCCGCACCGTGAGCCCGGCGAAGGCGCGACGGCCTTCGGGCACGAGGCCCAGGCCGAGCCGCGCCGCGCGGTGCGAGGGCAGCCGCGACAGGTCCTGCCCGGCGAAGGAGATGCGACCTGAATTCGCCGCCATCATCCGTGTGATGCAGGCGATGGTGGTGGTCTTGCCCATGCCGTTGCGGCCCATCAGCGCCAGCGCGCAGCCCTCCTTCAGCGTGAAGGAGACGCCGAACAGCGCCTGGCTCGCACCGTAGGAGGCGCAGAGATCCTCGACTTCCAGAAGCGCGCTCATGCCTCCTCCCCCAGATAGACCCGCTGCACTTCCGGGTCGGCGCGGATCTCGTCCGGCGTGCCGGTGGCGACGACGCGGCCATAGACCAGCACCGAAACCCGGTCCGAGAGCCGGAACACCGCATCCATGTCATGCTCGACCAGAAGGATCGGCGCGCGGTGGCGCAACCCGTCGAGCAGGTCGCCCAGGGCTCGCGCGCCCTCGGTGCCCATCCCGGCCATCGGCTCGTCGAGCAAAAACAGCCGCGGCCGGAGCGCCAGCGCCATCGCGATCTCGAGCTTGCGCCGCTCTCCATGCGCCAACTCAGCCGCGGGCACGTTCTCGCGCCCCGTGAGCCCCGCCTGCGCGATGCAGTCGCGCGCGGGATCGAGGAGCGCGGAGTCGCGCATCACCGGGCGGAAGAAGCGGAACGTCGCCCCCGATGCGCCCTGCGCCGCAAGGACCACGTTCTGCAGCACCGTGAACTCGGCGGCGACCGAGGACACCTGGAAGCTGCGCGCCATGCCCAGCCGCGCCCGCCCGGCCGCGTCGACGCCCGACAGGCTGCGCCCATCGAGCCGGATCTCGCCCGCATCCGGCGCGATCTCGCCCGAGATCTGCTTGATCAGAGTCGACTTGCCCGCCCCGTTCGGCCCGATCAGCGCATGGATCTCGCCTGGGCGCAGGTCGAGCGACACGTCGTCGGTGGCCTTCAGCGCGCCGAAGCTCTTCGACAGGCCGCGGATGTCGAGGATCGGATCAGCCATGTTTCCTGCCCCCCGCGAGGAAGCCGATGACGCCGCCGCGCGCGAACAGCACGACGCCCAAAAGCAGCAGCCCGAAGAAGAACTGCCAGTGATCGCTGACCCCGCCCAGCAGGTGTTCGAGCGCGATGTAGAGCCCGGCGCCCGCCAGCGGCGCGAAGAGCCGTCCCGTGCCGCCGAGGATCAGGAACACCAGCAGCTCGCCCGACAGGTGCCATGACAGCATCGAGGGGCTGACGAAGCGGTTCAGGTCGGCATAGAGCGCTCCCGCCAGTGCCGTGATCGCGCCCGAGATGACGAAGGCCACAAGCAGCACCCCGCCAGGACGGATGCCCACCGCCATCAGCCGCTGCCGGTTCTGCCGTGCGGCCTGAAGAGCGAGGCCGAAGCGCGAGCGCGCCAGCATGGCGATCAGGCCCAGCACCGCCAGCAGCAACGCGACGACGAGACCGAAGAACTGGATCGGATCGAGCGTGTTCAGCCCCGGAAAGCCGTTGCGCACGTAGATCGGCAGCCCGTCCTCGCCGCCATAGGCGGGCCAGGAAATGGCGAAGTAGAAGATCATCTGCCCGAAAGCGAGCGTGATCATGATGAAGTAGACGCCGGTGGTCCGCAGGGACAGCGCGCCGATCACCGCCGCCGCCAGCGCGCCCACCGCCATGGCCACAAGCCAGATCACCGGCATCGAGGTAGTGCCCTCAAACAGCACCGGCCATTCGAACATCGGCGTGTAGTTCAGCGCGTGATGCGCGAGGATGCCTGCGGTGTAGCCGCCCAAGCCGAAATAGGCGGCGTGGCCGAAGGAGACGAGCCCGCCAAAGCCCAGCACGAGGTTCAGCCCGGCGCCAGCGATGGCGAGGATCGCCACCTTAGTCGCCAGCGTCACGAGGAAGGTCTCGCCCATCGCCCAGGCGCCAACGCCGAAACCGATCAGCCCGAGCGCCAGCGCGGCGTTGACGATCTGCGCGCGTGCCATGCGCCCTCCCCGCCCCGTGGGCGCCGCCGTGATCTCCGCCGCGCTCATGCCCGCGCTCCGAACAACCCGCCGGGCTTCACGATCAGCACCAGCGCCATGAGGATGTAGATCGCCATCGAGGCCAGCGCCGCGCCGACGCTCGTCGCCGCCGAGGTCTCCATGAAGAGATCGAAGATCGATGGCAGCAGCACCCGGCCCATCGTGTCGGTGAGCCCGACCAGCAGCGCGCCGACCAGCGCGCCCTTGATCGAGCCGATGCCGCCGATGACGATCACCACGAAGGCGAGGATCAGCACCGGCTCGCCCATGCCGACCTGCACCGACTGGATCGTGCCCACCAGCGCGCCCGCCATGCCCGCCAGCGCCGCGCCGAGCGCGAAGACCAACGTGTAGAGGCGGCCGATATCGACGCCCAGCGCCGCGATCATCTCGCGGTCGGCCTCACCGGCGCGGACCTGCACGCCGATCCGGGTCTTGCCGATCAGCAGGAACAGCCCCACCGCGACCGCGAGCCCCGCGCCGATGATGGCGAGGCGGAACAGCGAATACTGGATGCCGCCCGGCAGGGTCACGCTGCCTGACAAGCTGGGCGGCACGTTGAGATAGAGCGGGAACGAGCCATAGAGCCAGCGCGTGCCTTCGGAGAAGATCAGGATCAGCGCGAAGGTCGCGAGCACCTGGTCGAGATGGTCGCGCGCATAGAGCCTGCGGATCACCGCCACCTCGACGATCGCGCCCGCTGCCGCCGCCGCCGCGATCGAGGCGGCGAGGCCGAGCCAGAACGATCCGGTCGCGGCGGCCACGCCCGCGCAGGCAAAGGCGCCGACCATGTAGAGCGAGCCATGCGCGAGGTTGATCAGCCCCATCACGCCGAAGACCAGCGTGAGACCGGCGGCCATCAGGAACAGCATCAACCCGGACTGAAGCCCGTTCAGCAGCTGCTCGATCAGCAATAACATCGACATCGGTTCGCTTTCGTCAGGGATGCGGCGGGCCGAGACGGCCCGCCGCGCGGAGTCTTACATGCTGCACTCTTCGGCGTAGGCGTCGCCGCGATCCTCCATCGCCGTGGCGACGATCTTGTTGGTCAGCGTGCCGTCCTCGGAGATCACCTCGCGCACGTAGATGTCCTGCACCGGGTGCTGGTTCGGGCCGAAGGCGAAATCGCCGCGCACGCTATCGAAATCGGCGGCCCGCAGCGCCTCGCGGAAGGCGTCGGCATCCGCGATATCGGCCGTCTCCATCGCCGAGAGCAGCAGCCGCGCCGTGTCGTAGCCCTGCGCCGCGTAGAGCGACGGCAGACGGTCGTACTTCGCCTCGAAGGCCTCGACGAAATGCGCGTTGGCCTCGTTGTCGATGTCCTTTGACCACTGGGCGGTGTTCTTCACCCCGATCGCCGCGTCGCCGATGGCGGGCAGGATATCCTGGCTGAAGGAGAAGGCCGGCCCCACGACCGGCATGTCGATGCCCGCCTCGGCCCATTGCTTCATGAAGGAGATCCCCATGCCGCCCGGCAGGAAGAAGAACAGCCCGTCGGCGCCGCTGTCGCGGATCTGCGCGATCTCGGCGGCATAGTCGGTCTGGCCGAGCTGGGTGTAGACCTCGCTCGCAACCTCGCCCTCGTAGAAACGCTTGAAGCCCGAGAGGCTGTCCTGACCGGCGGGATAGTTCGGCGCCATGATGAACATGGTCCCGAAGCCTTCGTTGGTGGCGTAGGCGCCGGCCGCTTCGTGCAGGTTGTCGTTCTGGTAGCTCACCGAGAAGTAATTCTCGTGGCAGCCCTTGCCGGCGAGCTGCGACGGCGCGGCGTTGGTCGACAGGTAGAACTTACCCTGCCGCGTGGCGCCGGGCACCACCGCCATGGCGAGGTTCGACCAGACGATGCCGGTCAGCACGTCGACATCCTCGGACTGGATCATCTTGTCGGACAGCTGCACCGCGATCTCGGGCTTTTGCTGGTCGTCCTCGATGACGACCTCCAGCTCCGGGTTGCCCGCCTCCTCGACCGCGAGCATGAAGCCGTCGCGGGTGTCGATGCCGAGGCTGGCGCCACCGCCCGAGAGCGTGGTGATCATGCCGACCTTGACCGGTTCGGCCATCGCCGCACCGCCGATCATCGACAGCGCCAAGGCGGTCGTCGTCAGGTATCTGGTCATTCTCGTCTCCCTGTGAATGCCGGTCTTGCTGCCGGTCATAGATTGGTACGCAAGTGCCAAAGCTCTGGAAAGAGTTCGATTTCGAGCATCCGCTTGAGGTAGCTGACGCCCCCCGTGCCCCCTGTCCCGCGCTTGAAGCCGATGACGCGCTCCACCGTGGTGACGTGGTTGAAGCGCCAGCGGCGGAAGTAGTCCTCGAAATCGACGAGTTTCTCGGCCAGCTCGTAGAGCGGCCAATGCGTCTCGGGATCGCGGTAGACCTCCGTCCAGGCGGCCATGATGCGGTCGTCGGGATGCGCGGCCTGTTCCGGCACGTCGAAGCCGGCGCGGGCCAGGCAGCCGATGGCGGTGTCGTAGAGGCTCGGCCGTGCCAACTCGGCGCGCAGCCGCTCCACGATGTCGGGACGATGCTGATGCGGGCCGATCATCGCCTCGTTGCGGTTGCCCACCGTGAACTCGATCAGCCGGTACTGCCAGGACTGGAAGCCCGAGGACTGCCCCAGTGCGTCGCGGTAGCGGGTGTATTCGCTCGGCGTCATGGTCCTGAGCACGTCCCATGCGGCGTTCATCTGCTCGAAGATCCGCGCCACGCGGGTCAGCATCTTGAAGGCCGGGCGCAGCCGATCCTCCGCGATGGCGGTACGTGCCGCGTCCAGCTCGTGCAACGCCAGCCGCATCCACAGCTCGGTCACCTGATGCTGCACGATGAACAGCATCTCGTCATGCTCTTGGGTGCGCGGATGCTGCGCGGTCAGCACCGCGTCGAGGCCCAGATAGTCCGTGTAGGACATCTTGCCTTCGAACCGCATGACGGGATCGTCGGTCACTTCGATCCCTCGCGCAGCCGGAACCTCTGGATCTTGCCGCTCTCCGTCTTGGGCAGTGCGCCCCGGAAGACGATGGAGCGCGGATACTTGTAGGGCGCGATCTGCGTCTTCACGTGATCCTGCAGCAGCTTGACCATCGCCTCGCAGGGCTCCTGCCCCTCGGCCAGCACGACATGCGCCTGCACCACCTGCCCGCGCTCCGGATCGGGATGAGCCACCACCGCGCATTCGACGACCGCGTCATGCGACAGCAGCGCCGCCTCGACCTCGGGCGCCGCGATGTTGTAACCCGCCGAGAGGATGATGTCGTCCGAACGCGCGGCGAAGTGGAAACGCCCGTCCTCGTCCTGCACGAAGGCGTCTCCGGTAAGGTTCCAGCCGTCACGGACATAGTCGCGCTGCCGCTCGTCGGCGAGGTAGCGGCAACCCGTGGGCCCCTTGACCGCGAGCTGCCCGACCGTGCCGCTTGGCACCTCGTTCATCTGGTCATCCACCACCTTCGCGACATAGCCGGTGACCGGCCGCCCAGTGCAGCCGGGATGGCTGTCGTCGAGCCGGTTGGTGATGAAGATGTGCAGAAGCTCGGTCGCGCCGATGCCGTCGAGCATCGGCTTGCCGGTCTTCTCCATCCACTCGTGATAGACCGGCGCGGGCAGCGTCTCGCCCGCCGAGACGGCGCAGCGCAGCGATGAAAGGTCGGCCCCCTCCTCCATCGCGCGCAGCATGGCGCGGTAGGCGGTGGGGGCGGTGAAGCAGACGGTGGCGCGGTACTTCTCGATGATCTCGATCATGTTGGGCGGCGACGCCGTCTCCAGAAGCGTCGCCGCCGCCCCGAAGCGTAGCGGGAACACCGCGAGCCCGCCCAGGCCGAAGGTGAAGGCCAAGGGTGGCGAGCCGACGAAGACGTCGTCCGGCGTCACGCCGAGAACCTCCCTGGCATAGCCGTCCGCGATGATCAGGATGTCGCGGTGAAAATGCATCGTCGCCTTCGGCACGCCGGTCGAGCCGGAGGTGAAACCCAATAGTGCCACGTCGTCGCGCCCTGTCTGCACCGCCTCGAAGGTCACCGGCTTGTCGAGCGCGGCGCGGTCGAGTTCGGCGTCGTGGTTGGCGGTGCCATCAAAACCCACGACCTTGGCCAGATGCGGGCTCTGCTTGGCGCAGGCCACCATCTCGTCCATCAGCCGCGTGTCGCACAGCGCGAGGCTGACCTCGGCCTTGTCGACGATCTTGCACAGCTCGCCCGCACGCAGCATCGGCATAGTGTTGACCACCACCGCCCCCGCCTTGGTCGCGGCCAGCCAGCAGGCGACCATCGCCGGGTTATTGGCCGAGCGGATCAGCACCCGGTTGCCGGGCTTCACGTGGTAATCCTCGACCAGCACCCGCGCGATGCGGTTGGTCCAGTCCATCAGCTCCTTGTAGCTGCGGCGGCGGCCATTGCCGATCAGCGCGGTATGATCCCCGAAGCCCTTTTCGACCAGCCGGTCGCACAGCTCGACCCCGGCGTTGAGCCGCTCGGGGTAGTCGAAGCCGTCGAGCAGAAGCTCCGGCCACTGATCCATCGGCGGCAGGTTGTCGCGCGAGAAGCTGTCCTCATGCGCGGTCGGTCCCAGCATCTGTCTTTCCTCCCCTGATCCGCAACGCCGGGGCTCTCCCCTTCCCCGGCGGCGCGGTCCCTGCCCTAGCCTGCGTGCGCGGCCATCGCGGCGCGGGCAATGATGATCTTCTGCACGTCGCTCGCGCCCTCGTAGATCCTGAGCGCGCGGATCTCGCGGTAGAGTGTCTCGGGCACCGAGCCCGACCGCACCCCGTCGCCGCCGTGGATCTGCACCGCCGCGTCGATGATCTTCTGCGCCTGATCGGTCGAGAACAGCTTGGCCATCGCCGCCTCGCGGCTGACGCGCGGCGCGCCGCTATCCTTGGTCCAGGCGGCGCGGTAGGTCAGCAGTGCCGCCGCGTCGATGTCGAGCGCCATCTCGGCGATATGCCCCTGCACCATCTGCATCTCGAACAGCGGCGCGCCGAACAGCTCGCGCGATGCAGCACGGTCGAGGCTGGCATCCATTGCGCGGCGCGCGAAGCCCAGCGCCGCCGCCGCGACCGTGGAGCGGAACACGTCGAGGACCGACATCGCGATGCGAAAGCCCTGCCCCGGCTCGCCGATGATCGCGCTCTGGGGCAACCTCACGCCTTCGAAGGCCAGCCGTGCAAGCGGGTGCGGCGCGATGGTCTCCAGACGCTCGGCCACGCGCAGTCCCGGCGTGTCGGCGGGCACGATGAAGGCCGACAGCCCCTTGGCGCCCGGTCCCTCCCCGGTGCGCGCGAAGACCACGTAGAGATCGGCGATCCCGCCATTCGAGATCCAGGTCTTCTCGCCGTCGAGCACCCAGCCGTCGGCGTCGCGCCGTGCCGTCATGGCGAGGTTGGCCACGTCCGAGCCGGATTGCGGCTCGGTCAGCGCGAAGGCCGAGATCGCCGCGCCTGACCGCACCTTGGGCAGCCATTCGGCCTTCTGCGCCTCCGAGCCGAACAACGAGATCGCGCCCGAGCCCAGCCCCTGCATCGCGAAGGCGAAATCTGCGAGCCCGTCATGCCGCGCCAGCGTCTCGCGGATCAGGCACAGGCTGCGCACGTCGAGCTTGCCGTCCTCGGAGGCCGCGTGCTCCAGCCAGCCGCCCTGCCCGAGCTTCGCCACCAGATCGCGGCAGGCTGCATCGGTGTCGGCGTGGTCGATGCCCGAGAGCCGTCGTCCGGCCCAGTGTTCCAGCGCCTCGGACAGCTCGCGGTGCCGCTCCTCGAAGAAGGGCCAGTCGAGGAAGCTCTTGTCGGCCATGTCAGTCCCCCTCGAAGACGGGTTTTTCGCGTGCCATGAAGGCGCGGTAGGCGCGGCGGAAATCCTCGGTCTGCATGCAGATCGCCTGCGCCTGCGCCTCGGCCTCGATCGCGCGTTCGAGCCCCATGTCCCATTCCTGCAGGAGCATGGTCTTAGTCATCATATTGGCGAAGCGCGGGCCTGCTGCGATCCGCTGCGCCAGCTTCAGCGCCTCGGCCTCCAACTCGTGCCCGCCGACGAGACGGTTGTAGAAGCCCCAAGCGGCGCCCTCATCGGCGCTCATCACCCGCCCCGTATAGAGCAGCTCCGCCGCCCGCCCCTGACCGATGATCCGGGGCAGCATCGCGCAGGCCCCCATGTCGCAGCCCGCGAGGCCGACACGATTGAACAGGAAGGCGGTCTTGGCCTCTGGCGTGGCGAGCCGGATGTCCGAGGCCATGGCAAGAATCGCGCCCGCGCCGACCGCGACGCCATCCACCGCGGCAATCACCGGCTTGCCGCAGGTGAGCATCGCCTTGACCAGATCGCCGGTCATCCGGGTGAAGCCCAGAAGCCCCTTCATGTCGAGTTCTGTGAGCGGCCCGATGATATCCTCGACATCGCCGCCGGAGCTGAAATTGCCGCCATTGGGGGCAATGACGACGGCGTGGATCTCCTCTTCCTCGACCAGATCCCTGAACCAGTCGCGCAGCGCGGCGTAGCTCTGGAAGGTGAAGGGGTTCTTGCGTTCGGGCCGGTCGAGCCGGACCACGGCGACCGCGCCCTCGCGCTCCAGCTTGAAATGGGCGCTCATCGTTTCTCCTCCAGATCGCGAGCCACGCTGTCGAGATCCTCCATGATCCGCGCCGCCTCTGCTTCGGTGATCGCGCCCATCAATTCGTTGACCCAGGCCTCGTGCGCGGTCGCAAGCGTGTCGAAATGCGCGCGTCCCTTGCCGGTCAGTCGCACCTCCATGGCGCGGCGGTCGCCCGCCACCGCGTGGCGTTCGGCATGGCCCTCGACCTCAAGCCGGTCGACGATGCCGGTGACGTTGCCGTTCGACACGCGCAGCCGACGCGACAACTCGGACATCTTCAGCCCCTCGGGGCTGCGCGCCAGCGCCGCCATTACGTCGAAGCGCGGCAGCGTCGTGCCGAACTCGGTGCGCAGCCGGTCTCGCAGCGCCGTCTCGACCGCGTTCGAAGTCTTCAGGAGCTTCAGCCACAGCCTGAGCCGCGTCTTGCCCGCCTTGGCCTGCACTTCCACGCTCATACCTCGCCCCCCGAGACGGAAATCGCCTGCCCGGTCACCGCGCTCGCTCCGTCGCCCGAGAGCCACAGCACCGCGTCGGCCACCTCCTCTGGCTGCACGAAGCGGCCCTGCGGGTTGCCGGAGGCCAGCGCCTTTGCCGCCTCTTCGCGGCTCCGGCCGGTCTTGGCCATGATGTTCTCGATGCTCTCCTCGAGCATCGGCGTCTCGGCGAATCCGGGGCAGATCGCATTCACGGTGATCGGCGTCCGCGCCAGCTCCAGCGCCAACGACCGGGTGAGGCCGACCACTGCGTGCTTGGCCGCGACATAGCCGGAAACGTAGCCATAACCCTTCAGCCCCGCGGTCGAGGCGATGGCGATGAGCCGTCCCCGGCCCGCCTCGCGCATCCCCGGCAGCACCGCCTGCCACAGGTTGAACACACCGTGCAGATTGACCGAAAGCATCGCGTCGAGGTCCTGCGCCGTGGTCTTAGCAAACGGCTTGCTCTCGGCCGCGCCGGCGTTGGCGATGGCGATGGTCACGGGGCCGCGCTCTCGCGTCGCTTGCTCCACAACGCGCACCACCTCCCCGGCGCGCGTCACGTCCCCCGAGATCCATCCCATCTCCGCCTGCCCCCCGGCGGTCTCCGCAAGCGGCGCCTCGCGCCGCCCGGTGATCGTGACGCGCGCCCCTTCGGCGGCCAGCGCGAGCGCGATGGCGCGCCCTACCCCGGTGCCGCCGCCGGTGACCAACGCGTGGTGTCCCGCAAGCCGCATCAGACCTTCTCCACCATCTGCTCGGCCCTGTCGGCGAGCCGCCAGGCCTGGTCGCGGCCCGGTAAATAAGGATCGGGCCACGTCTCGTGCCGATCGCCGATCGCAGTCGCAGTGTGTAGCGTCCAGTAGGGATCGGCGAGATGCGGCCGGGCGATGGCAACCAGATCGGCGCGCCCCGCCATCAGGATCGAGTTGACGTGATCGGCCTCGTAGATGTTGCCCACCGCCATGGTCGCGATGCCAGCCTCGTTGCGGATGCGGTCCGAGAACGGCGTCTGGAACATCCGGCCATAGACCGGCCGTGCCTCGATGCTGGTCTGCCCGGCCGAGACGTCGATCAGGTCGGCGCCGGCATCGTGGAAGGCGCGAGCGATCTCGACCGCCTCGTCGGGCGTCACGCCGTGATCGCCGACCCAGTCGTTGGCCGAGATGCGCACCGACATCGGCTTGTCGGCGGGCCATGCCGCGCGCATCGCGCGGAACACTTCCAAGGGCCAGCGCAGCCGGTTTTCCAGCGACCCACCATATTCGTCGCTCCGCCGGTTCGACATCGGTGAGATGAAGGAGGAGATGAGGTAGCCATGCGCGGCGTGCAGTTCGATCATGTCGAAACCCGAGCGCGCGGCCATCTCGGTCGAGGCCACGAACTGCGCCGTCACCTCGTCCATGTCGTCGCGTGTCATTTCGCGCGGCGCCGGGTTGTTGTCCGACCACGGGATCGGGCTCGCCGAGATGGTCTCCCAGTTGCCCTCCTTCAGCGGCGCATCCATCTCCTCCCAGCCAAGCTGGGTCGAGCCCTTGCGCCCCGAATGGCCGATCTGGCAGCAGAACTTCGCATCCGTCTCGGCATGCATGAAATCGACGATCCGCGACCACGCCGCCTCGTGCTCCGGGGCGTAGAGGCCGGGGCAGCCGGGCGTGATCCGGCCTTGCGCCGACACGCAGGTCATCTCGGTATAGACCAGCCCCGCCCCGCCCTTGGCGCGCTCGCCCAGATGCACGAGATGCCAGTCGGTCGGACAGCCATTAACCGCCTTGTACTGCGCCATGGGCGAGACGACGATGCGGTTCTTCAGCTCCATGCCACGCAGCCTGTAGGGCGCGAACATCGGCGCGCGCACGGGCGCGTCCTCAGGCAACCCGGCGCGGCTCTGGAACCAGCGCTCGGCGCCCTTCAGCCATTCGGGGTCGCGCAGGCGCAGGTTCTCGTGGCTGATCCGTTGGCTGCGGGTCAGCAGCGAGTAGTTGAACTGCACCGGATCGAGATCGAGATAACGGCCGACCTCCTCGAACCACTCCATCGAGTTGCGCGCCGCCGATTGCAGCCGCAGCACCTCGATGCGGCGCGCCTCCTCATAGCTTTCGAAGGCGGTGGCGAGGTCAGGCGCGGCGGCAATCTCGTCCGCGAGCGCGATCGCGGATTCGAGCGCCAGCTTGGTCCCGGAGCCGATCGAGAAATGCGCGGTAGCAGCGGCATCGCCCAGAAGCACGATGTTGTCAGTGTACCAGCGTTCGCACAACACGCGGGGGAAGTTGATCCAGGCCGAGCCGCGGATGTGGCGCGCATTTGACATCAGGGGATGGCCACCCAGGTGATCGCGGAAGATCTTCTCGCAGACGGCGATCGACTCTTCCTGGCTCATCTTGTCGAAGCCCCAGGCGCGGAAGGTCTCTGGCGCGCATTCTACGATGAATGTCGCGGTACCCGGCTCGAACTGGTAGGCATGCGCCCAGACCCAGCCATGCTCGGTCTTCTCGAAGATGAAGGTAAAGGCGTCAGCGAAGGTCTGGGTCGTGCCGAGCCATGTGAAATGGCAGCGGCGACGGTCGATCTCGGGGCGAAAGACCTCTTCGAATTCGTTGCGGGTCTTGGAGTTGAGCCCGTCGGCCGCGACGACGAGATCGTAATCGGCGGCGTAGTCGGAGGCGGACCCCACCTCGGTCTCGAAACGCAGCTCGACGCCCAGCTCGCGCGCCCGGTCCTGCAACAGCAGCAACAGCCGCTTGCGGCCGATGCCGCAAAAGCCGTGCCCGGTGGAGACGATGCGCTCGCCGCCCTTCACCACCGCCACATCGTCCCAATAGGCGAAATGCGCACGGATCGCCTCGGCCGAAACCGCATCATTGGCGGCGAGGTTGTCGAGCGTCTCGTCCGACAGCACCACGCCCCAGCCAAAAGTGTCGTCGGGGCGGTTGCGCTCGATCACCACCACTTCGTGCGACGCGTCGCGCAGCTTGGCCGATATGGCAAAGTAGAGCCCCGCCGGTCCTCCCCCGATGCACGCGATCCTCATGGCCCCTCCCCGAGCTGTTGCGGAGAGGCTAGGATGCGTCCCGATTCATTTCAAGCTTAAAATATCTTTGCTTGAAGCATGCATCCGGGTGGCTCAGCCGGTCATCTCGTCGATCTCCACCTCGTAGCCCCAGAGCTCGCGCAGGCAGGCGAGCGTCGCCTCGCGCTCGCGCGGATCGAGCGGCACCTCGTTGCGCAGCACGTGGCGCAGCCGCAGCACCCGGTCGCCGGCGAGGTCGGCGTCGATCACCTCGATATCGGGCGAGCGGTTCGACAGGTCGTAGCCGCGCGCCAGCGTGTCGCGCAGCGCCCGGTAGCCCGCCTCGTCATGGATCGCCGTGACCTTCAGCGTATCCTCGGCCTCGGCGTCGCGCAGCGCGAAGAGCCGCAGGTCGCGCATCACCTTCGGGCTCAGGAACTGCTGGATGAAGCTCTCGTCCCGGAAATTGGCCCAGGCTTCCTTGAGCACGCCGCGCCAGTCGCCGCAGCCGGCGATCGAGGGAAACCACTCGCGATCTTCGGGCTCGGGGGCCTCGCAGATCCGCTGAACGTCGCGCATCATCGCGAAGCCCAGCGCGTAGGGGTTGATGCCGCCATAGCCCGGATGGTCGTAACCGGGCTGGAACAGCACGCTGGAATGGCTGTGCAGGATCTCGAGCATCGCGCCGTCGCCGATCCGGCCCTGCTCGTGCAGCTTGTTGAGGATGTGGAAATGCACGAAGCAGGCGCAGCCCTCGTTCATCACCTGTGTCTGGCGCTGCGGGTAGAAGTACTGCGCGAGGTTGCGCACGATCCGCAGCACCTGCCGCTGCCAGGGTTCGAGCACCGGGCTGTGCCGTTCGAGAAAGTAGATCAGGTTCTCTTCCGGCAGGCCCAGCATGCGGCGCCGTTCGGCCGCGGCGTTCTCGTGATCATGCGGCCGCCGCTCCCGTTCGAGCCGACTCCACAGGTAATGCGCTGCGCGTTCATCCTCCTCGATGCGCCGCTCGGCACGCTCGGCCTCGGCCCTGAGCGAGGGCTGTGCCGGGCGGCGATGGCGGAACACCGAGGCGCTCATCAGCGCATGCGCGGCGTCGAGCGTTCGCTCCACCCGGCCCGGCCCGTGCCGCTCCTCGCACCGGCCGAGGAAATTGCGGGCGTAATCGAGATAGTCGAGGATCCCGCGCGGATCGGTCCATTGCCGGAACAGATGGTTCGACTTGAAGAAGTGGTTGTGACCGAAAGCGGCGTGGGCGATCACCAGCGCCTGCATCGGCATGGTGTTTTCTTCGAGGCAGTAGCAGATGCAGGGATCCGAGTTGATGACGATCTCGTAGGCCAGCCCCTGCACGCCCTTGGAGTAGAGCCGTTCGTGGTGAATGAACTGCTTGCCGAAGGACCAGTGGCGATACATCAGCGGCATGCCCGTGGCGGAATAAGCGTCGAGCATCTGCTCGGTCGAAATGATCTCGATCTGGTTGGGATAGACGTCGAGACCGAGATCCTCGCGCGCGATCTGCTCGATCGCCTCAGTGGTGCGCCTGAGCGTGTCGAAATTCCAGTCCGGCCCGTCGAACAGAAGATCAGCCATGGGCGGCCTCCGTGCGGCGGGCAAAGAGATCGCGGAACACGGGATAAATGTCGGCCGGACCGGCGACCCGGCGCATCGCGAAGTTGGGCCAGCGCTCGGCCACCTCGCGATAGGCCATCCACAGCTCGGTGCCGCGCGCGGCGTCGCGCAGGATCCTCGCCTCGGCCTCGCCGATGATCTCGACATAGGCGAAGTGCTGGCAGATCTTCAAAAGCTCGCTTTCGAGCCAGATCTGGCAGTCGCGGCTGTCGCCCTGGTAATTGTCGCCATCCGAGGCCTGCGCCGCGTAGATGTTCCATTCCGAGGCCGGGTAGCGCTCGGACTGCACCCGGTTCATTTCAGCCAGCGCGGTCGAGACCATGGTGCCGCCGCTCTCGCGCGAATAGAAGAAGGTCTGCTCATCGACCTCCGAGGCGAGATGGGTGTGCCGGATGAAGACCAGATCCACCGTCTCGTAGCGCCGCGTGAGAAACAGGTGCAGCAGCACGAAGAACCGCTTGGCGAGATCCTTTTCGCGCGCGCCCATGGAAGCCGAGACGTCCATCAGGCAGAACATCACCGCCTGCGCGCGCGGCTCCGGCTGCGGCTCGAAGTGGCTGTAGCGCAGGTCGAGCGGATCGAGATAGGGCACCCGCTTGCGATGCGCGGTCAGGGCCTCGATCTCGGACTGAAGGCGCATGATCTCGGCGCGCTGCGCCGCGTCAGGCTCGAACACCGCCTCGAGCGCGAAAAGCCGCTCTCGCAACTCCTCGAGCTTCGCGTCGGAGGGGCGGCGCAGGGCGATGCGGCGCCCCATGGCGCGGCGCATGGTGCGCCCGACATTGAGATTGGCCGGCGCGCCGGTGACCGAGAGCCCGGCCCGGCGCGGCCGGGCCACCGAACTGCCGGCAAGGCTGCGCTTGATCATGTCGGGGAGTTCGAGGTCCTCGAAGAAGATGTCGAGAAACTCGTCGCGCGACAGGGCGAAGACGAAATCATCCTCGCCCTCGCCATCCGGCGCCCCCTTGCGCCCCGCCCCGCCGCCGCCCTGCTGCGGGCGTGGGATCTCGTCACCGGCCTGAAACTCCCGGTTGCCCGGCAGCACGCCCTCGCGCGTGCCGCCCTTCGAGGCATGGCGAAAGCTCGGCTCGCTCAAGCTGTCACGCGGCACCGCGACGTCGGTGCCGGCTTCCATGTCGGTGATGCCGCGCTTGCGCACGCTGGCATCGACCGCCTCGCGCACATGCGCCTTGATGCGGCCGATGAAGCGACGGCGGTTGGGAGTGCTGCGGCCCTTGGGGTTGAGACGGCGGTCGATGAAATGCGTCATGCCCGCCCCTTTCTCATCCGGCCTTGTTCACCCGCATGTACCATTCGACGAGCCTCCTGACCTGGCGCGGCGTGTAGCCCCGCTCGCCCATCCGCTCCACGAACTCGGCATGTTTCGCATCCGTGTCCTTGTCGCGCTTGGCGCCGAAGCTGACCACCGGCAGCAGGTCCTCGACCCTTGAGAACATCCGCTTCTCAATCACCCGGCGCAGCTTCTCGTAGCCGCGCCAATCGGGATTGCGGCCCTCGTTTTCGGCCCGTGCGCGCAGCACGAACTTGACCACCTCGTTGCGGAAATCCTTGGGGTTGGACACGCCCGCGGGCTTCTCGATCTTGGCCAATTCGGCCTCGAGCACGTCGCGGTCGAACATCTGCCCGGTGTCGGGATCCTTGTAGTCCTGATCCTCGATCCAAGCATCCGCATAGGCGATGTAGCGGTCGAACAGGTTCTGGCCGTAATCGGAATAGCTTTCGAGATAGGCCTTCTGGATCTCCTCGCCGATGAACTCCGCATAGCGCGGTGCCAGCTCGGATTTCAGGAAGTCGAGATAGCGCGCCTCGGTCTCCTCCGTGAACTGCTCGCGCCGCACCGCCTGTTCGAGCACGTACATCAGGTGCACCGGGTCGGCGCCGACCTCGTCCACGTCGTGGTTGATCGTCTCGGCCAGCACCTTGAAGGCGAAGCGGGTCGAGACGCCGGTCATGCCTTCGTCGGCACCCGCGGCGTCGCGGTATTCCTGAAGACTCCGCGCCTTGGGATCGGTGTGCTTGAGCGTCTCCCCGTCATAGGTCCGCAGCTTGGAATAGATCGTCGAGTTCTCGTGCTCCTGCAGCCGGGTGAGCACCGAGAACCGCGCCAGGATCGGCAGCGTCTCGGGGGCGCAGGGCGCCTCGGCGAGCGAGCTTTCGCGCAGAAGCTTCTCGTAGATCCGCGCCTCTTCGGTGGCGCGCAGGCAATAGGGGATCTTCACCACCGAGATCCGGTCGAGGAAGGCCTCGTTGTTGCGGTTGTTCTTGAACTGGCGCCACTCGGCCTCGTTCGAATGGGCGATGATCAGGCCCTGATAGGGCATGGCGCCGATGTTCTCGGTGCCGGTATAGCTGCCCTCCTGAGTCGCGGTGAGCAGCGGGTGCAGCACCTTGATCGGCGCCTTGAACATCTCGACGAATTCGAGAAGGCCCTGCGTGGTGCGGTTGAGACCACCCGAATAGCTGTAGGCGTCGGGGTCGTCCTGGCCCATATGCTCGAGCTTGCGGATGTCGAGCTTGCCGACCAGCGCCGAGACGTCCTGGTTGTTCTCGTCGCCCGGCTCGGTCTTGGTGACGCCGATCTGCCGAAGCCGCGACGGCTGCATCCGCACCACCGAAAAGCGCGAGATGTCGCCGCCGAACTCCTCGAGCCGCTTCACCGCCCAAGGGCTGATCAGCCCGGTCAGAAGCCTGCGCGGAATGTCGTACTTGTCCTCCAGAAGATCGCCGAAACGCTCACGGTCGAACAGACCCAGCGGGCTTTCGAAGACCGGGCTGATCTGGTCGCCGGCCTTGAGGACGTAGATCGGCTCCTTTTCCATCAACGCCTTGAGGATCTCGGCGATGGTGGACTTGCCGCCGCCCACCGGGCCCAGCAGGTACAGGATCTGCTTGCGCTCCTCGAGGCCTTGGCTCGCATGGCGGAAGAAACCGACGATCCGTTCGACCACCTCCTCGTTGCCATAGAGGCTTTCGAAGGCGCGGTAGATCTTGACGGTGCGGTTGAGGAAGATCCGTCCGAGCCGCTGGTCATGGCTCGTATCTACGAGTTCGGGCTCGCCTATGGCGCGCATCATCCGCTCCGCAGCGGTGGCACGCACCGATGGATCCTCCCGGCATCGCAGGAGGTATTCCTGCAGTGTCAGCTCCTCGGTTCGGGAGTTCGCATAGCTTTCGGCGTAGCGGGTAAATACATCCATCGGCCCATTCTCTCGTCCGTTGGCGCGTCTCGGTCGCGCGGTCCCGTCCCCCACAGGCGAATCTTTTTCTTTCATCATATTATGTGGTGACGGCGATCTGGCAAATCACGGAGATTTACGGTGCGTCACGCATCATGTTTCAGGGAGTTGTGCGTGAATGGCACACAACGCGCCCCCGATGCCCGGCTCCGGGCGTTCCGTGTTCGGTCACGCGACTGGCAGGGGAGTCCCCCGCACGCTTTGGCTGAATAACGTCTCCACGGGGTCGGACCGTGGGCGGAGCCTTTGTGACACGGCTGAAGCCACTGCAAAGAGAGCACACTTCCCCGTCCGGGTAGCTTCGTGATGAAGGTGGCGCGTCACGAATTGAGCGCTTGATCGGCCCGGCTGCCGCATTGGCGTGCGGTGTCAGGGTTTCCAGACGCGCGGCACACGATGGCCACACGATGGCGCATGCGGCTCGACAGGCTTTAGTGCGAAACCTTACTGGAAAAATGCGCGTGACCGGTACCCGAAGGGTCGATCCGAGCGGGCCTAATTGCCGCCCACCCCACCGCGGCCATAACCGAACCGGTCGTAATCCATCGCGTATCGCATCTCGATCCGCGCCCGGTCTCCGGCCTGCAGCGGCACCTCCAGCCCGCCGGTCGCCTTCTCCCGCGGCAGATCTTGTGGCGAGTTTATGCCGGTCACTTCCGACAGCCGGGCGAAGACCGGCTCCATCCCATCCTCGAAGCGGAAGATCTCAAGCCCCGGCAGAGCGGTGAACTCGACCTGCGGGCGAAGGTGATTGCTCAGGTGATAGGGGTTCTGCTCGACCGCCCGCAGGTTCTGACGCAGCCAGCGCGAAAAGTCGCGACCGCGTGTCTCGGGCGATACCTCGGCGACGGCCGAACGGCGCAACCCGCCCCATTGGCGCAGCTTTCGCCCGCCGGACCTGCGCCAGACATACTCGCTGATCATCCGCGCCTCCGGGTGGCGGGTGATCGCGAAGGCATAGTCGAACCACCCTGATCCGGGAAACAACGCACCCAGCAGTTCGGCGTGGAAGTGCTGCGGCGGACATGGCAGGGCGGTGCGCGTCGGAATTCGGAACGCCTCGGCGCCCGCATCCCCGAGCCAGCGCGAGACCGAGGAGCCGCCGGTTTTCGGGATATGCACGAACAGGATTCGAAGTCCCTTGACCTGAAAGATCGGCACGCGTCGCTCCCTTGGGTGGCCTCAAAGCTACTGGGCCGCGCGAGCAGGTGAGGTCAAGCATCGAGAGGCCATTCACGGCCGCGGATCGCGCGCCGGTCGCGGGCTCGATCCATTCCGGGATCGGCGCCGCGCGCCTCACTTCGAAAACAGCACCGGGCGCTTGGCGCGCTGCATCAGGTCGCGCGTCACCGTGCCCAGCACGAAATCATAGGCCTTGGAATGTCCGAAGGCGCCCGTGGCGATGAAGCTGGCGCCGGTCTCGAAGGCCTCGCGCTCGATCACCTCTGCGATCCGGCTCTCGCCCGGAGATCTGTGGGTGACGGTCGCCTTCATGCCGTGACGGCTGAACATCGCCGCCATCTCGTTGGCAGGATAGTCCTGTTCGCCGGGGTCCGGCGCCTTCTCGACGCTGAGCAGCACCACCTCGGCACCCTCATCAAGTAGCAGGCGCGCGTCATGCGCGGCGCGCGTCGCCTCCCGTGTGGCGCTCCAGCCGATCACGGCCGAGGCTCCGAGCGCACCGGGCTGATAGCCCGGCGGGATCATCAGCACCGGACGCCCCGCATTGCGGATCAACTCCTCCTGCGGGCGGCCCGCCGCGTCCCTCTCGGGCCGCATGACGAGGACCAGATCGGCCGCGCGGGCGCTTTCGCACAGGCGTTCGCCGATCGTGGCGAGGCGCGCCTCAAGACAGCGCCATTCGGGCGTCACGCCTTCGGCCTCCGCCGCCGCCTTGAAGGCGGTTTCGATCTCGAGGGCCGTGTCGCGTTGCCCGGCGCGGATCTGTGTCAGGATCTCGCCGGTGACATACATCGAGACCGAGGCATGGACGACGGGATCGGGCAGCACATGAAGCCCGAGAAGATGCGCGCCATGCTGCCGCGCGAGCGCGGCGCCGGTCCGGGCCAGGGTCTGGGCGCTCGCGCCATCCGTAAAGCACAGGGCGATGGTACGGCAGGTCATGGGTCGACTCCTTTCGAGGGTCAGACGGGGATCGAGGGCGGCACGGCGAGGATGTCGCAGGGCGGGTCCGCCATGAGGCCGCGCGCCACGCTGCCCAGCAGCGCCTCGGACAGCCGCGAGCGGGTATGCGTCCCGAGCACCAGCAGATCGGTCGGCGCGGAGCGGATCTCGTCGCGGATCGCCGAAACTGTCTCGCCTTCGATCAGCTCGCGGTCGGAGGGGCCGACGATATCCTCGATCCCACCGAGAAAGGTCTCCATGGCGGTTTCGGCCCGAGCCCGCGCGCGCAGCCGTTCACCCGACATCACGGTGCCACGCGCCGTGCCGCGCAGCACCCCGCCGAACGGCACGGTATAGCAATGCAGCAGGCGGATGCGGGCTATGGGTGCCAGCCTGCGCGCGACCACGAGCGCCTCGCGCGCGGCGCCTGAGAAATCCGTGGCAAGCAGGACCGAACGATAGGGCCGATTGCTGTCGTCACGCGCGACCAGCAGCGGCACGCCGCAGGCCTTTGCCACCCGTTCGACCGTGGTACCGCGAAACAGGTCGATCAGGCCGGGATGCCGGTGCGCGCCGAGGATCAGCAGATCGGCGCCCTCCTCCCCGACCCGGTCGAGGATCACCATCCAGTCGGTGCCGACGCCGATGCGCGCCACCACATCGAGGCCGAAGCGGTCGCGCAGGCCGATGGCCTGCCCTTCCAGTCGCGCCATGAGCGCCCTCTCGAAGGTCGCGTGCAGATCGTCCGGCAGGCCGTCCTGCATGACATGCAGGAGCACGAGCTGCGCACCGCATTCCCGTGCCAGCGTTGCGCCACGCCGCAGCGCGATATCGCCCTGCTCGGCCAAGTCGGTGGCAATCAATATCCGTTGCATCAGCGAAGCCTCCGTTCGGACGTGGGAGCCGCCCTCCTGTCAGGATCGATCCTAGCCCTGCCGGTCCGAGGGCGCGTTGATCCAGGTCAAGCCGCTCGGCGCGGAATGCCGGCGCATGGCAGCGGTCATTCGGCGACGCATTCGAATGAGCCGGCCCGGGGCGCGGTCACCGCGCCTGCGGCGAACGGCCCGGATGCACCAGAAGGTCGCAGGGCAGATGGGCCAGCAATTCCGACGCGACGCGGCCCATGGTCATCGGCACGTGCCCCTCGGCGCCATGTCGGCCGATGGCCAGCAGGTCGATCTCCTCGCTCTCCACCGCACCGAGCACGGCCTGCGTCGCACGCCCCTCGATCAGGCCGATATCGACCGTGACGCCATCCTGCGACAGGCGCTCCTGCATCTGCCGGAGCTGGATCAGCATCGGCTCCTCGATCTCGTCGCGGTCGTGCTTGGTAATGTCGCCGGTCTCGTCCATGCGGTAGCCAAGTCCACCGAAGGGCACGCGGTAGGCATGCACGAGCCGCATCGTCGCCCCCTTTGCCAGCCGCGCGGCGAGACGCGCCGCTTCAGCATCGCGCGCCGCGAAGCTGGTGGCGGTCATCAGCCGGGCATAGGGGCGGACCGGCCGATCCGACACCACAAGCACGGGGGCTTGCGACATCTGCACGCAGCGGTGCAGGACGCTGCCCCGAAACAGGTCGAGAATGCCGCGGTCGCGATGCGCGCCCATCACCACCAGATCGAAGCGCCGCTGCGCGATATGGTCGACGACCACGCGCCAGGGATGGCCGAAACGCAGGTTCACCCGTGCCGTACCAGCGGCATCGCGCGACAGCATCTCGTACGCGGACTGCCCTGCTTCCTCGGCGATGCGGCTTGGCAGGCTGTCATCGACCACGTGAAGAATTTCGAGTTCGGCCCCGAGCGTCGCCGCGAGTTGCAGCGCCCTTTCGAGGGCATGGCCGCTCCGGGCCGAGAGATCGCTCGCCATCAGCATGCCGGGCATGGGGTTTCCTCCCTTGAAATGGGCGATCAGTGACGCGGCCTTCTCTGGCCGGTGCCGCGGGTCGTCGGATCGGTGACTGCCGTCACCGCAAGGTCGATCAGCGCGCCGATCAGCGTCGCTTCGGCGATCAGCCACCAGGCCCCCGGCCCCGGCTGCGGCAGCCATTCGGAGCGCGCCCAGACGACGCCCAAAGGCTCCTGCGCCACGAGCAGCAACACCACGCCCATCCAGAGCCCGATCCAGCTACCGCGAAAGCCGGCCGGCAGGTGGATGTCGAACACTGGCACGCGGTCAAATTGTCCCGCCAAGCCGACCAGTGCGCCGAGGATCACCGACCAGAGCACAATGCCCCAGACCAGCATGGTTTCCGCAGCCGAAACCGGCGTCAGCAGCAGCGGTGCTGCAAGCCCGAACACGAGACCCAGCGACTTGGCCAGCGCCACGCGTTTCATCAGCGGTGTGAGCGTCATGTCGATGTCCTCCTGTCTTCAGTATCGACGGAGCTCGGCCGCGCGCCTTGATCTGGATCATCCCTCCTGCAGTGTTTCGAGATATTCGGAGAGTGCCACCAGCGGCTGGGGCGTCGGCGTGAGGATCCCGTCGCCCGTATCGACATGCAGGGTCGGGCCGGTGAAGACCTGCGAGTATTCGGGCATCACTGGCGCCGGGTCGTCCTGCCGGAAATAGCCGTCGATATAGGACATGACATGGACCATCGGGAACGGCTCGCCCTCTGCGCGCAGCCGTGTCAGGTCGGCCGGGGGCCGCGGTAGCCCCTCGGCCAGCGGGCCGTTGCCCCGCCCGCCCGCGCCATGGCACGCGGCGCAGTTCTCTATGAAGAGCGCGCGCCCCGTGGGCAATTCCGGCTCCGGCACGGCGCAGGCGCCCAGCAGCGCCGCCCCCGTCAGCGCGACCGCGGTGATGATCGGTTTCATGTCCTGCTCCATCGATGCCTCCGGGCCCGTACCGGCCCCTGCCCTGAGCACTCGCCGCTCCGTCGCGGCGGCGCATTGATCTGGATCAAGCGCCGCCGCCCGTCGGCTTGATCGGGATCAAGGCGTGACGTCATGCAAGACGGCAGCCTTGGCGCATCGCATTCACAGGAGAGACACATGCCCCGAGGAACCGTCGCCGTCCTGGCCACCGACGCCGCGCTGGATCGCGGCGCCATCGCTACAGCGCTCGCGCTCACCGAAACTGACGAGGCGCATCTCGACATCCATTGCCTCGGGATCGAGAGCACGCCGCCGGACGCCTATCTGGCGGGACCGGCGCTCATGCTGACCATGCCCGACCCGGAGACCGCGCGCGAACGCGCCCGCGAGTTGGAGGCCGAGATCCGGCCGCTGATCCCGGCGCATCGCGGCAATGTGCAACTGCATCGCCACCACATCCGCGAAGGGCTCATCGGTCACGAGGTTGGCCGCATCGCCCGGCTTGCCGATCGGATCGTCGCCGCCGCACCCTATGGTCCCGAAGCGCGCCCGCTGCAGGTCGCGACGCTGGAGGCGGCGCTATTTACAGGTGGGCTGCCGGTAATCGTCGTTCCCGATGGCGGCGCCGAGATCGCGCCCAGCCCCTCTCGGCTGATGGTGGCTTGGGACGACAGCCGCGAAGCGATGGTCGCGGTGCGCGCCGCTCTGCCGATGCTGCGCCGCGCGGGCTGCGTCGACGTGGTGATCGTCGATCCCGACGTGCAGGTCGGAGACCGTTCCGACCCGGGCGGCGATCTCGCGCTGTTTCTGGCGCGCAACGGGGTCAAGGTCGAGGTTTCGGTTCTGGCGCGCAGCCGGTTCCGTGTCTCCGAAGTGCTGCGTCGCCATGCCTTCGACACCGGCGCCGAGGCGGTGGTGATGGGGGCCTATGGCCATTCGCGGCTGCGCGAGCAGCTTTTCGGCGGCACCACCCGCGAGATGCTGACCGCGGCGCGCATGCCGCTCATTCTCGCGCGCTGAGGCATTCGGCGACCGCAATGCGCCGCAGCTGCTCACGGCCGGACCAAGACACTCCGACCACACGGCAGGCGCCGTATTGGCGGTACTGCGCATCGGCGACAGGTCGTTTCAGGCGCTGCTCCGCATTTGATTGCGGAGCAGCGCCTTCTCGCGAATGGGAGTTAGACCGGGTCCGGAGACAGCCCGCCGGCGGCGTGTTCAGAAGCCTCCGAATGTCTTTCGAGATCCGCCGAGGCCCGGTGCGGCAGGGAAAGTGCGACGGCCACGGCGCCCGCACGGTTACGAACGCTCAGGGCGCGATAGATCGCACTGACATGCACCTTTACCGTGGCCTCTGCCAGATCGAGGTGCCTGGCAATGGCCTTGTTGGTCATGCCTTCGGACAGGAGGGCCAAGACGACCGCTTGGCGAGGCGAGAGGCCCAATTCTTCTTGATAGCGCCGTTCTGTCGTTGCGAAGTGATCGCGTCCACCATTGCTACGGGACGATGCCACGACCTCGATCTGCGGGCGTTCGGTTGCAAGATCGGGAAGATAGATGCCACCGTTCAGCACGATATCGATTGCTTGCCGGATCTGGGATGGCGACTGGAACCGCCCGATGAACCCGTGAACGCCAAGCGAAAGCGCGCTCAGGACGCTGGAACGGGAATACCGCCCTCCGATACAGACGATGCTGGCCTTGGGGTAGCGACGTTGCAGCATCATGACGGTAGAGCTGCCCTTTCGCGCCAATGTACCGGAGTCGATCATCACCAGGCGCATGCCATAGGAATGCACGCGCCCCGGAAGCCCGGCTAATCCCTCCTCGGGCGAGGCAATGCAAATTCGGTCGCTAGTGCTCTGCTCATTATATTCATGCAGGGCATTGACTACTTCGTTGTCTTCACTCGTATCTGGAATAAGCGCTAAAATAGACACTGACATGACCTTAAACCCACCAACAAGTCAAACTGAATAAAAATGCACACCGTAGTCCCGTATTGTGGTTCGCACCCCCATACTTTCCTCGGCCCTCAAAGATAGTACCTTGGAATTAATTATCCGTCAATATACTAAAGATCGAAAGAATTACTATTAACAAATATAATACCCAGCCGGCGCATAAAATGAGGCAAAGGTATTAATCGACCTTATTTACTGCCTGTAACTTCGGACCGCGGCGGCCTGACCGAGGTACAATTCCGGCTACACGGCGGACCCGAGCGACAGCTCCGCATACCACCCCACGCCCTACTGGCAGGGCCTCTCTCGTCTGGCCCGCCAAAACGAAGCATAGAAGCCTGAACTCGAGGCAAGCATAAACCAAGGTTTATGCCACGGCATCCGTCCTGCTTTCTGACCCGATAAACCTACGGATGATAGCCAGCGGGAGCGAATCCCGCTCTCCTCATGGGGCGCAGCCGTCCGCCAAACCGGCCAATGACACCCTGATCACCTGCCGGGATCGAAAAGGATATTCCGATGAAACGAATTCTGTTGACTAGCACATTCCTGGTCGCATCCGCCTCCGCGCTTGCAGCCTCACCCGCCGGCGAAGCCCTTTTGGAAAAATATAGAGAGGCCGGATACAGCCGCGTTCAGGTAAAGGAAGGCCCGAGTCAGATCAAAGTGGAGGCCACTTCGGGAAATCAGAAAGTCGAAGTCATATACGACTCGGCCACAATGAAGATCATCAAGCAGGAAACCGAGATGGCCGGCGAAGATGACCGGCGCGGCGGGTTCGAACTGAGTCAAGAAAGCCGTGATTTCGTCGAGGTCCGGCGGAGCGGCGCAGGGAGCCCTGTCGTCAGAGACAACAGCAGTACCGGCGGCGGAGGAGTCCCGACTTCCGGAGAGGCACTTCTGCAAAAATACAAGGAGGCTGGATACAGCCGTGTAGAGGTCAAGGAGGGCCCGAACCAGATCAAGGTCGAAGCCACCTCGGGAGATCGGACGACCGAGATCATCTATGATGCGGCAACGATGAGGATTCTCAAGCAGGAA
Organism: Limimaricola soesokkakensis; assembly: GCF_900172345.1. Taxonomy (GTDB): domain Bacteria; phylum Pseudomonadota; class Alphaproteobacteria; order Rhodobacterales; family Rhodobacteraceae; genus Limimaricola; species Limimaricola soesokkakensis. Next base: position 420,011 of record NZ_FWFY01000003.1, on the reverse strand, counting down.
ACTGAAACGGCCGACGACGACGACCGGCGCAGCGGCTTTGAATTGCGGCAGGAGGACCGTGACTTCCTCGATGTGCGGCGACGGGACGACGATGGTCGCATCGACGACGATGACGACGACGACGACGACGACGATGATCGCGACGACGATGACGACGATGACGATGACGATGACGATGATCGCGACGACGATGATCGCGACGACGATGACGACGACGATGATCGCGACGACGATGATGATGACGACGATGACGACGACGATGATCGCGACGACGACGATGACGATGACGATGACGATGACGATGACGATGACGATGACGACGATGACGACGATCGCTGAATGGGCCAGGAGAACGGCCTACGGCTCTCGCGTTGTCGGGTGTCTGGACGATCTGGAAACTGACTGAAAAAAGGGCTGCCGGACTTGATCCGGCAGCCCTCCGCATCCCAGGATGAGAGGCGCATGGGTATACTTGCCAATGGGTGGAACGCAGTTCGGATGATGGCTGCGGCCGCGCTGGTGTCCAGCCTGCCACAGCTGGTGTCGGCGCAGACGATCCAGGATTCCATCGTTCAGCAGTTGATCGCTCAGGGTTTCACGCGGATCGAGATTTCCCAGACGCTTCTCGGTCGGACCCGCGTACTGGCTTGGCGGCATGACCTGCAGCGCGAACTGGTCTTCAACGGTGCCACCGGCGAGATATTGCGCGACTACTGGGTGCGGGAACAAAGCCGTGGAGATGCCCGCACGGCGCCGCGTCTGGTCGAACCGGGCAATGGCGCCGCGGGCTCTTCCGGCTCCCGACCGGTGACAAGCGGAGTTCGTTCGCCATCGAACGCTTCGGATGGGGACAGCGGAAGAGAAACCGACGACGATGACCGCATTGACGATGATCGCGATGACGATGATCGCGATGACGACGATCGTGATATCGACGCCGGCGACGATCATGATGACGACGACGATGATCGTGATGACGACGATCGTGATGACGACGATCATGATGATGACGACGACGACGACGATGACGACGACGATGACGATGACGATGACGATGACGACGATGATCGCAGCGGCCGCCGAGGGGGAGATCGGTGATATATGAAGACTTGATCGCGCCCTGTCGCCGGCATCGCTCGTGACTCAGGGCTGGCCTCTAACGGCGGTTCTGGCCGTGCAGGCCGTCTGCGGCCTCTTCTTTCTGGGCAATATCGTAATCTCGGTGCTCGGGCTCACCACGATCAGCTGGTTTGCGCATGAACTCATCGAGATTGGCGCCGCGATCGGGCTGATCCTCGGCAGCGTTCTCGGTGCCGTGGCGCTGTCCAAGGCCCGACGAAGGACCGCCTATGTCGAAGCCCAGCTTCAGGCGGCTTCGGGCGCCTTTTCCCAGATCCTGGAACAGCGTTTTGTCGACTGGGGACTGACGCCGGCGGAGCGAGACGTCGCCCTGCTTTCGATCAAAGGAATGTCGATCAGTGAAATCGCCGATCTGCGCAACAGTCGCCCCGGCACGGTGAAGGCTCAGACCAGCGCGGTCTACCGCAAGGCAGGAGTCTCCGGGCGTCCGCAGCTGTTGAGCCAGTTCATCGACGAGCTGATGTCGGATTCCATGCTGGAGCGCGACCTGAACCCGCCTGCCACCTTGCCGAACTCCAATGGCCATGATTGCGACCCTGCCGCTCCGTCGTCCCCTGAAACCGAACCCCTTGCCCCGGCCAGTAACCGCATCGCCGATAGCTAGAGCGGGCGGTCCTCCGGCCCAAGCCTGCGAATGCGCAGTTCCGCGGCTTGACCAGCCGCCCTGTCCAGTGCCTGCAGCCGCAGCGCTTTTTCCCGGAGTGCATCCGGGGCGATATCGGGATTGATCCCGCCGGTCCGGGCCACCTGGGTCACCAGCGGATAGAGTTCGGCCCGAGTTGCGGCATCGTATCCTAGTCGCGCAAGCGTCTGCCGCTCGCTCGCGTAGCGCGTGCCGGGTGGCAAGGACGTTTGCATGGCCTCGCGCCGACGATAGAGCTCTGCGCCGTCGATCGGCAGCAGGGCCAAGACCTCCGGCGGCGCCAGGTATAGATCGACCAGCCCGTCGATATCGTTCAACCGCACCTCCCATTCGACACCTCGATAAGCCAAGGTGACAGGACTGCCATCGCGCGGCGGCAGACCGTCGGCGCGTGCCTCCGCCGCGCTCAGACGGGCGCGCAGCAATTCCCGGATGGAGGCTGTATCCAGCGCGGTGACATGGCGGCGTTCGAGCGCGGCCAGCACTTTCGCATTGGACGCGCCCCTGAGCTGCAGTCCCACCGCGCTTGCGGCGACCAGCATGACGCCCAACAGCGTTGCCAGGAGCACAACCCCTCGGTTAGGCTGGCGGATAGCATCTGGATGAATCCTCATGACCGTCCCTGCTTTGCTTGCCGTACCTGCCCTCGCATTTGCCTATGCAGCCGGTTTCCTGATCATCTCGGCCAGCGCTTCGGCGGGACTTGAGGCGCTTCTCGCCGCGGGCCTCTCGCTCCCCCTGATCTGGTTGAGTCTGACCGATCTACGCCGGTTCGAGATTCCCGACGGAGCCGTCCTCATCATCGCCGTTGGTGGCGTTGCATTCCAGTATTTCGTTCATCCGCATCGCTGGTTTGTCGAGCTCGGCGCAGCCGTGGCGCTCATGGCCCTGCTCTGGACTGTGGGTTACTGTCTTTACCAGCGTGGCGGCCGCGAAGCCTTGGGCATCGGGGATGCGAAATTGATTGGTGCCGGCGCATTGTGGACCGGTTTCGCGGATATTTGGCTGGCGCTGTTCCTTGCATGCATCGGCGGGATCATTGCGGCGCTGGCAAGCAAACCCTTCGGGGTATCCGGGGCGCCGCGAGAAATACCCTTCGGGCCCTTTTTGGCCTACGCGATCTATCTTGTGTTCCTTTTACAGATTTCGAGTGTGTCATGGTATTAATCGACAAGAGAAAACCCCGTAATGCGCAAACCGGGCTGACGCTTCTGGAAGTCATGGTAGTCCTGGCGATCATCGCGCTCGTGGTCGGGCTGAGCGCGCCGCGGCTCATGAGCAGTTTCGGAAGGGCCAAGGCTCAGGCCGCCAGCGTCCAAATGGCCAATCTTAAGGGCGCCTTGCAACTCTATTACATTGATCTGGGCCGCTACCCGACCGAAACGGAAGGGCTAAAAGCGCTGATTTCCCCGCCGATCGGGGCTGCAAACTGGCTGGGCCCCTATGTCGACTCGGAGGAGGCGCTCACCGATCCCTGGGGCCGCCCGTTCCTGTATCAATATCCGAGCGCGGAGGGCGATTTCGCCCTGATCACGCTCGGTCGGGACGGTCAGCCCGGCGGCAGCCGGGAGGATAGCGACATCACTTCCTGAGAGAGGCTTCGCGCCGGTCGAACGACCAGGGGCGGCAGGGTCGTACCCGCGGCGTCGTATTCGATCCGCACCAATTCCGGCAGTGGTGCCGTCATGGGCCACACCTCGTGCCACGCCGGGCGCATACCCGGCACTGGCGAACCCCAGTATCGAACCTGCAGGCCCTCCGAATGCTCGACCAACGAGAAATCGGTCCGAGGTCCTTCCGCGGAATCCACGCCGGGCGCGACGGCGCTCACGACGACCGGACGGATACCTCCCGAGGCGGTGGCGCGCTCCAAGGTCACATGCACCAGATCGCCGGGCCAGAAGGGCGGCTCTTCGATCGAAGTTTCGAACTCAATACGACCGTCCGTGCCCCATAGTCGCCCTTGGGGCGGTATGTCTTCGATCAGGCGGCGCAGCCGGTCTCGATGCAGCAGCAGCCCGGTGCCGATCTCCGAACCGGCGAAGCGTACCCCTGCCCGGCTCGTCAGGCCCAGCGCGGCGGACATGATAAGGGCGATCGCGCTCATCATGGCAAGCGCCAGCAACAGTTCGAGCATGCTCGTCCCCCGTCGGGGGTGGCGCGGCCTGCCGATCTTCACAACTCGACCTCATCCAAAGCAAGGTTGCGAAACTCGACTTTGCGCTCTTGATCGCCGACCGGCCAAGCCGTGACCGTGATCTCGACCAAGCCCGGCCCGGACGTGCCCCTCGCCTCCGAAACGGCCCATTGCCAGTCGCCGATCCGCCCCTCGCCCCGGGCCGGCAATACGCCGCGGGTGGCCAAGTGTTCCTCACTGATCGAGCGGGCCAACTCCACCAGCCAGGCGCGCTCCATGCGTTCGAAGGACTGGCGCATCAGGAGACGCGTGAACTCCAGCGTACCACCGACCACGACGGCCAAGACCGCGAGCGCGATCAAGGTCTCGATCAAGGTGAAGCCCGACCGGGGCCGACGATGTTCAGAAGGCAAGTTCATTGATCGACATCACCGCATCCATGATGGTGTAGACAAGCCCGCCTATGGCACCGCCGACCAGCAGCGTCAGCGCCGGGGTCAGCGCCTGCAGCAGTCCTTGCACGCGTCGTTCGAGTTGCGTGGCCAATACGGAGCATAGCGTCTCCAGAACCTCCTCCAGCCGGTTGGTTTCCTCCCCGATACGGAAAAGCTCGACGAACAGCGACGGCAAGCCGGTCTCGCGTTCGGCGAAAGCGCCATGCGCCCGCCCGCCACGCCTCAGTGCGGCGGCGGCGTCCCGCACCGGCCGAGCGAGGATATCGCTTTCCTTGGCAACGGCTTCGAGTGCTTCGGGCAGCGTGAGCCCGGCCCTCAACAACAGGCGCAGCCCCCGCGTCAGTCGCAAGAGTGCTGCGTCGCGCAGCACCGGGGCGATCAAGGGCAAACGCAGAGCGAGCCGTCCGGCAGTCGGCCGCACAGCCATTGCCAGCAGGGCAACGCATCCTGCCCCGCCCGCGAACAGGAGCGCCGGCCACCACTGGATCAGGAACTCTCGCAGGCCCAGAAGCAGGGACAGGCTGGCGGGCATGGGGCGCGCCTCGCCGTCGAAAAGCGGTGCGAGAGCCGGCGCAAGCGACATCGTCACGAGCAGCAGCAACGCCAGCCCGCTTACCAGCAGCAGGATCGGATAGAGCAGCGCCGATGTGATATGAGCGCGCAGCTTCTGCTGACGCCGCAACAGCTCAGCAAGATCGCGCAGCAGTTCCGGCATGGCATTGGAGGCCTCACCCAGACCCAGCAGCTCCCGAAAGACCGGCGAGACGGGCGGACCGACCTGTTGGAATGCCTGCGCGAAGGGCAGGCCCTCCGATACGAGCCAGATGACCCGTTGCAATCGCGTTCTCGTGGAATGCCGCATCGAGCCATGTCCGAGGACGCGCAACAGGCTCGGGATGGGCAGGCGCACGCTGAACAGAAGCGCGAGCTGCTCGGCCAAAAGCGCCTGCTCTCCCAATGGCAGAGGCCTACGTGGCAGAACGATCTCGCGGCGCAGCCAAGAGGTGCGCGACGGGCTGCCCGCGTCACGCAGTTCGACGACGGAAAGGCCCATGGCGAGCAGGGTTTCATAGGCTCCGCCCTCTGAGGCGCTGTCGATCTCGCCGGCTTCGCGCTGGCCACTGGTCGAATAGGCGACATAGGAGAACATCGGCATCGGCATGGCCCCTCTCGGCCGGCGCGACCATCGCTATGCGCGGGTCCCGACGGCGGGTGACAACCTTCACTCCAGCATCTTCACGGTCCTTTCCGAGGCCTCCGCCTCGGTGCGCATCACGATGCTACGCTGGGTGATGGCGGTGATCGTCCAGCCCGCAACGGAGTCGCCCTCGCCTACCCAGAGTGGCTCGGACCTTCCGCGTGCCACGACCAAGGCCCGCGACCCTGACGGGTGCAGGATCGATGCGAGCAAGCGCAGTTCGGTCGAAGGATCCGCAACGGACCTGGTGGGGGCAACATCGGGTATGGCGGCAGGCTCCACCGGTGCGGCATCTGCCGCGTCCTCGGCGCGATCGATTGAAAACAGCGGCCGATCGGCGAGATCGGCGAGCAGAGCCGCGTAATCCCGCGCCTCTGGTGTGTCCAACGTGGGCCCTGCTTCTACCGTCGCATCGGCGCCTGCATCGATCTGTTCCAATAGAAAGATCCGCTCAGGCGCCCGATGATGCAGCACCGCCATCGCGCCAAACCCGGCAATGACCGTGAGATGCGCGGTGGGGGGCCAGGCGCCAAACAGGGTCATGCCTCCTCCTCCTGCACCCAGAAGCCCCAAACCACGAGCTGGAACAGGACCGGTGCCTCGACAGGCCCGTTTGCCCGCAGGTCCCGCTCGCGCGAGGCCTCGTGCAGCGACAGATGCGAAACCGCCAGACGCGGCGTGACGGCTTCGAGACCGGCGAGAAGCCGAGCAAAGGCGGTGAAATCGCTCCTGCCCTCGATCTCGACCGCGACGGCGGGACGGGTCAGTTCGGCGGGGGGCCTGGCCTCCGCAAAGGCGGAAAGCTCCAACGCGGACTGTCGGCCCAGCTCCACGAGGGTCTTTTGCAACGTCAGTACGGCGTCGCTCTGATCGGCGGCGGTTTGAACCACCTGCGACGGCAGTTCCGCACCCTCCCCCGCTTTCTCCCAAACGGTGATCCGCCGCTGCAGCCCATCCCGCTCACCGCTCAGCCGCTGCAGATCGGCCTCCAATGCGGTCCGTCGCAATTCGCCCGGGTAAATCACGGCGGCGAAGAGAGCGGCGCCCAGCCCCGCCAACAGGAAGGGGGCGATCATGCCGAGAAATCCCCCCTTCATGTTCCGCCCTCCCCCTGCTCGAGCACGACCAGCAGTTCGAACAGGCTTTGGCCCGTCACCGGATCGACCGAGACCGGGCCGTCGATCTGGGCATGTCGCGCCCATGGCGCGTCACCCAATGCCTCGACCACCGAGGCCACATCGATAGCCGACTGGCCCGCCAACCAAAGCTCGTCCCGATCGATCTGCAGCGCGTCCAGACGGACGTTTTCGCCCAATCGCTCCGTCAGGTCCGCGAGGATCGGGAACCGCCGATACTCAAGATTGAAGATCCCGAGTTCCGAAGCGATCTCCGCAACAGACTGGTCACGCGTCGTCGCCTCCGCGCGTGCTGCGACCGCCTGCTCCCGAAGCTGGGCCGTTTCCAACTCGAGCGCAGCCACCTGAGCCGCGAGCGTGGACAGCTCCCGCCACTGGCCGAAGCCTCCCCAGGCCAGCGTTCCGACAAGCACGCAGGCGGCGATCAGTGTCCAGAGCCGCTGCGGCCGGTCGGTCTCGTGGCGCAGGTCCACGAAAGGTGTCACCTCCGCCGCACCGGCCGCGATGACCCGCCGCGGCATGAATCCCATGCGCCGCACTTCGTCGATCAGGTCCGACATTTCCGCCCGCTTGACGATGAGTGCCCTGTAGACGATCGAGTCTCCCTCATGTCCGTCGGGGACCACTGCCCAGAGCAGCCCGGCCCCTCCGGCGGGCATCTGTTGGCGAAGCCGCACCGAGATCGCTGCCTCGGCGTCTCGACGGATCGCGCGCGGCAGGCTGATCCGTTTCTCCAGCATGATTTCGGGCGCCAATACGAGGTCGACGGGATGGCGCCCTCGGCCATGGGCACGCAGCTGGCTTTTCTCCTCGTCGCCGATCGGGGTGTTGCGGATCACGATGCTGCGGGCCGTGCGGGGCGGCAGGCCGGCAAAGAACAGCCAGTCGGGAAACAGCAGATGCCGCAAAGCGCGAAGCCGCTGCCCGGCCTTGCCCCATATGACTGATACCGTCCGCATGATTGACACAGCAGTCTGCACCGTCATCCCCTTAGCTGAGGCATTCTAAACCACGGGCCGGGACGGTGGATATTGGAAGAAAGGCTTATGCAACGGACTGGGACGCGCGCTTGGCCGCGGCCATCGCGGTCGCTGGTCTGCTGGAGCCGGAGGCGTTGAAGGCGGCACGCGAGATGGCCGCACAGCGCCAGATTCCCCTCCACAGGGTGCTGATCGACCACGGCCAGATCGACGAGGAACTGCTCCTGCCGCTGGTTTGCGCAGAGCTCGATATCAGCTTCGAAGATGGTCGCGCCGGCGCCGGGACGCGGCCGGACGTCGCCACCATTGCCCGGCTCTCGGCCAAGTATCTGACCGACCGGGCGGCGGTCCCGCTCGAGCTGGACGGCGCGGAGAAGCAGGTCGTGCTGTTGTCCGATCCCGCCGATGCCGAGCTTCGGCAGGAGATCGCTTTTCACTTGGGGCGACAGGTGGAGATCCGTGGCGCGACGCGGCGCACGATCCGCCAGCTTCTCTCGCAGGTCCGCGAGGAGGACACCGCCGCCGGGCGGCGCATTCAACGGCTCGACACGGCGGATGAACCACCCGAGGCCGAGGGGCCGGTCATCCGTTTCGTCAATGACAAGCTCGCGGATGCGATCGCGCTTGGCGCGTCGGACCTCCACTTCGAGGCCGCAGGCAATGCGCTCACGGTCAGGCTCCGCATCAACGGCGTCCTCGTGAAACAGGATGTCCAGTCCGAGCTCAGTCCCGCCGCGGTACTGGCACGTCTCAAGGTCATGGCCTCGGCCAATGTCTCCGAGCGTCGCCTGCCGCAAGATGCCCGTCTTACGTTGCCAATGGCCGGAAGGGTCATCGATTTCCGCTTCTCCTCCCTGCCGACGCAGAGTGGCGAAAGCATCGTGCTACGCGTGCTCGATCCCTATGCGCTGAAGATCGGCTGGGACGCGCTGGGGTTCGAGGAAGACATCGCCCGGGGCATCCGTCGCGCGATCGAAAGACCGAACGGGCTCTTCCTCGTCACCGGCCCGACCGGCTCGGGCAAGACCACCACGCTCTATACGGCCGTCGCGCATCTGAACACGCCGAAGACCAAGATCGTCACCGTCGAGGATCCTGTCGAATACAATCTCGAAGGAATCCAGCAGGTACAGGTACAGGAGGCGATCGGGCTGAGCTTCGCCCGTGTGCTCAGGGCCGTGCTTCGGCAGGATCCGAACGTGATCCTGATCGGCGAGATCCGCGACCCGGAGACCGCCGAGATCGCCTGCCGGGCGGCGCAGGTCGGCCGGATGGTGCTGTCGACGCTGCACACCAACAGCGCGGAAGGGGCGGCACTGCGGCTCGAGGATCTCGGCGTGCCACGATACATGGTCTCCGACGTCCTGCGCGGGGTGCTGTCGCAGCGCCTGGTCGCGCAGCCATGCCCGGCCTGCGCTGGGGGCGGCTGCGCGTCGTGCAATTTTACCGGTGCCGCGGGGCGTCGGCTGGAAACGCAGCTTCTGGAGTTCGGAGTTTCACCCCGGCCGTGAATACCCGGTAAATCGTCAAGCCCCGTTAACACTTGTATTGGGGCATAAGCCCCTAATTCTGTTTAAGACGTTCAGTCGATAGACAGTTTCCGCTCATTAACCAATCATAGGGAGAGGCAATATTCGCACGGCGCTTCGCAATTTGCGGAGCGCCCACGGGAGGGATTTATGTATCTCAAGCCTCACGCATCGCGCCGCCGCAAAAAGGAAGCGCAAAACGCTCGCAACAATCGCGCCGAAATCGTCAAGGCGCTTTCGCAGGGCCAGGTAAGCCGACGCGAGCTGTTCAAATGGGGCATCTTCACCGGCCTCGGCACCTTGGCGAACGTCAACGGCCTCAGCCCCTTCGCGACGAGTGCCTACGCCGCCGTGCCGACCGGCGTGCCGCGCAGCCCGACCTTCGGCGCCCTGCCCTTCACGCAGCCGATGCCGCGGCTGCGGCTGGAGGAGCCGCACGACCTCGTGCCGCGGGCCAATGGCGGCGAGACCGAGCTCGCCTTTCCGTCCTATCTGGAGGAACCGGCGGCGCGGCGACTGTCCTACCATACCGATTTTACCGAGTCGGACGGCCGCGATTGCCGCAATCCGAAATTCTCGGGTGGCCCGATGGAAGGCCGGCCACCGGGCGATTATTTCGCGCATCAGAGATGGCTGGAATACCTGCCGAAGAAGGGCTTCATCATGACGCTCGGCCGGCTGGACGACGGGTTCTCGTTCCATCCGAATTTCCCCGAGCAGGACCGCGACAGCATCTGGACCTTCAATTCCGGTCGCAATGAGGATGCCGTGCTGCCGCCGCCGCTGATGAAAATGCGCTATGGCGAGCCGGTGATCTTCCGCCACTACAACCAGGTGCCGGAGGACCCGAAAAAGAACAACGGTTTCGGCTCGGCCAGCCAGGCCACGCACAACCACAACGCGCACAACGCTTCGGCCAGCGATGGCGCCTCCAACGCCCATTTCTTCCACGGCCAGTTCTACGACTACCACTGGTCGACGACGCTGGCGCGGGCCGACATGATCAACACCAACGCCACCGACCGGCGCGCCTCGGGACCTGACGGCTATGGTGGGCTGAACCTTGTGAAGGGCGATTTCCGCGAGTTGCAGAGCTCGCTGTGGTTCCACGACCACCGGTTCTTCTTCACCGCCGAGAACGTCTACAAGGGCCATCTGGGCGCGTTGAATTACTACAGCGGCCCCGATCGCGGCAATGAGTACCTCGATGATGGCGTCAACCTGCGGCTGCCGAGCGGCACCGAGCTCGACTGGGGCAACATCGACTTCGACGTCAACCTGATGATCTCGGACGCGGCGCTGGACGAGGAGGGGCAGTATTTCTTCGACATCTTCGAGACCAACGGCTTCCTCGGCGACCTCATGCTCGTCAACTTCGCCTACAAGCCGTATTTCGAGGTGCTGCCGCGCAAATACCGCTTCCGGTTGCTCAACGCCTGCATGTCCCGCTTCATCCGGCCGGGGCTGATCAACCAGAGAAACCGCTGGGTGCCGATGACGGTGATCGCCACCGACGGCAACCTCATGGTCAACCCGGTCACGGTGAACCAGCTCGATCCCATGGGTACGGCCGAGCGCTTCGACGTGGTGGTCGATTTCAGCCAGTTCCCGATCGGCAGCAAGATCCGGATGCTCAACGTCGCCGAGCATGAAAGCGGCGAGAGACCGAAGGAGTACCTGTCGCGGAAGGACGCGATCGATCAGGACAGCGACGACCCGGCGGTGGGCACCTTCCTCGAATTCCGCGTCGTCGACCGCGTCAAGTCGGTCGACAACCCGGGCAAGACGCACTACGCCAACGACCGCGATTACAGCCGAGTGCCCCCGCAGCTGACCGAGCAGATTCCGATCATCGATCCGGTCCGCGTGCGCCATATCGAATGGAAGGGCACCGATACGCCCAGCGAGCTCTTGAGGGACGAGTGCTTCCCAGATTGCGACGAACGCAACCGGGAAGGCTTTGGCTGGACCGTCAGGATCAACGGCGAATCGAACCATTTCCTGAACGCCAACCGGGTCAGCATGCTGGTCCCACGGCCCGGCGAGACCGAGCACTGGATTCTCGAGAACGGCAGCGGCGGCTGGGATCACCCGATCCACCTGCATTTCGAGGAAGGGATCACCATCGATCGCGGCCGCAAGAAGCTGTCGCCGCTCGAGCGCGGTGTCCGCAAGGATGTCTGGCGCACCGGTCGCGGGGGTCAGGTGAAGATCCAGGTCACCTTCGGGGAATATGGCGGCGCCTATGTCACCCATTGCCACAACACCGTGCACGAGGACTGGGCGATGCTGGCGCGCTACGATTTGCTGACCGACCCCACTGATCCGAAGCAGTCCCAGCATCATGTCACCATGGTTCCGACGCCGAACCCGACGAAATACGGCGTCACCTATGTCGACCCCGAGATCCTGCCCGAGGGCAATCCCTTCGACCGCAAGTTCGAAGGGGGAGTCGGCAATGACGGTGAGGAAAAGATGGCGGCATCGATGAACAGCGTCGCCGCCAGCGACCCGCCAACCCCGCGCAAGACACGCAAGTCGCGCAAAACGACCAAGAGCGCGCGGCGCAAGGCGAGGAGACGGAAGTGATACGGGGGTTCATGCTGCGCGGGCTCGCGGTCGCCGCCATCCTGGCGACCGCACCTGCCGCCCAGGCCAGGTGGGAGCTCGACTATTTTCCGAACACGCCGCTCCTGACCCAGAAGGGCGAGAAGGTCCGCTTCGTGGACGACGTGCTGGACGGGCGGATCGCCGTCGTCAACTTCATCTATCTCGACTGCCCGGACATCTGCGGCCTCGCCACGGCGCGGCTTGCAAAGGTCTATGAATGGCTTGGCGAGCGCATGGGCGAGGAGATCGTGTTCGTCTCGATCTCCCTCACGCCGGAACGAGACACGCCCGAAGAACTCGCGGCCTATGCGGCGGCCTTCGGCGCGGGGCCCGGCTGGTATTTCCTGACCGGCGATCCGGAGGAAGTGGCGCTGCTGCGCTACAAGCTCGGCGAGCGCAGCAAGCAGCTGAGCGATCATCGCAGCGACATGCTGATCGGCAACCCGCTGACGGGCGAATGGCGGCGTTCCTCGCTGATGGGCAACCTCGTGACGGCGACCGCCGAGATACTGGCGCTCGATCCCGACTGGGTACCGCCACAGGCCGAAGTCAAGGTGATCGAGGGAGAGACGCTCGAGCGCTTTGCCGCGCGCAACCGTGAAGGAGAAGGCCTTTTCATAAAAGGTTGTGCCGCGTGTCACTCGATCGGTGACGGGGTCCGCGTCGGGCCGGACCTCGAAGGCGTGACGCTGCGCCGGGATCGCGACTGGCTGATGCGCTACATCATGTCGCCGGACCGGATGCTGGCCGAGGGGGACCCGATCGCGGTCACGCTCGACGCCGCCTATCCGGCGGTCCGCATGCCAGCTTTTGGCTTGGGCGAGAACGACGCGGCTGATCTTGTCCAGTATCTGCACAGTGAGACCCTACGCCTCGAGGGCGTGGCGGAACCCGCCGCCGCCGCGCATGACGGTCACACCGCTCACGATCTGGACGACCCGAGCGACCACCAGCACTGAACAACGACGCCAACCAGGCTTGGAAGCTCCTTGGCTTGCAGGGCATCGACCCGCGAGATCTCCAAAAGGTCTCGCGGGTCTTTTCTCGCGCAGGCTTTCTGACAGAAGAACCTCGATCCGGCGCCGGTGGAGCGAGTGCGGCGACGCAATGACCCTACATCGAAAGGGTTGCCCTCATGCTTTCGAATCAGCCGCTGGGGTTGCAGGCTAATGATCTCTTGCCAGCACTGACTGAAATCCGTCCGCGCGCGAAAAACCGATTACGAAGCGCGACCCTGCGATTCGCTTGAATTCGCCCCCGAACACACTCGACGTTTCAAACGGACTGCGGACCCGCCGCGAATGTCTATTTTGCGTACTCAGTACAGCCCCTCGATTTCGAGCGGGAGATGGCGCACTGGCTTTCGATTCAGAATGGTGCGGGGCACCGGCCGTACATCGGCGGCCTGCAGCCGGTCATAACGTTGCTCGGCGGCCTGTCGGATGTCGGATTGCTCCCGCAGGATGGTGGGGCGCATGAACACGAAGAGTGTCCGGGTGGTGGACTGTCCGTTCCGCGACCGAAACAGGTTTCCGATCACCGGCACGTCGCCGAACCCGGGGACCTTGCCCTCCTGGCTCGTCCGATCGTCGGTGATCAGCCCGCCCAGCACCACGGTCCCTCGGTTGTCGGCCAGAACCGTCGTGTTGATGGCCCGGCGATTGGTGACAAGATCCGCGGCCCCTTCGACGGTGGTCCCCACTAGGCTCGAGACTTCCTGGTTGATCGAAAGCTGGACGACGTCGCTGGCGGTGATCCGTGGCACGACGTCCATCGTGATGCCGACATCGCGACGCTCGATCGTCGTGAAGGGTGTGACCGAATTTCCATCGGTCACGAAGCTGCCTGTGCGGAACGGCACGTTCTGACCGACGACGATGGTCGCGGGCTCGTTGTCCAGAGTTGTCACGCTGGGCGTCGACAGCAGCCGCGCGCGGCTCGACTGAGACAGCGCCTGGACCAGAAGGCCGAAGTCGTTGCCGCTTGCCGACATGGTTAGACCGGTGGAAAGCGCGACCGAATTCGGCGCCCCCAGCGCCGTCAGCACGTCGGACAGCGAAATCCCTCCATTGCCGAAGGAGGTCGCGGCCAATTGCCCGGGCGGGGTGGCATCGCCAAAGCCCAGCTGCACTCCGAGACGTTCCGCCACCTCGCCGGAGACCTCGACGATCGCCGCCTCGATCATCACCTGCGGGCGGCGGACATCGAGCGCATGGACCAGCTGGCCGATTTCCGAGATCTGTGCGGCGGTGCCCCGAACCAGGATCGAATTCGTATCGACGGAGGCCTGGATCGCGACCGCTTCCGGGGTCGCGGTCACGACCTCCAAAGGTACGAAGCCCTGCTCGCCCTCGACGGCGGTCCCGTCGGCGGCAGCGATGACTGTCGACCCCGCGACTGGTCCTATCGCATCGCCCACCGTGCCGCGGATGATTTCCGCGACCACAGCAGCGTCACCGTATTTCAACCGGAACACCCGGGTGGACACGGCGGCCTGCGGGCTGCTGCGCTGGGCCACATCCATCGAACGTGCCAGTTCCCGGATCTCGCTGATCTCTTCCGGCGTGCCCCGGACCACAAGCTGGTTGCTGGACGGGTTCACCGAGAACCGCGCGCCTGTCGCGTCGTCACCGAGCACCTCGGCCAGTGCCCGGCCGACCGAAACGGCATCGGCATTGGCAAAGCGGATCACCTCGGAGCGGGCCTCGTCGGCTCCGTCGAACGCGCGCGCGATGGATGTGATCCGGTCCACATTCGCCCGCGTGTCGGTCACCAGTATCGCGTTGGGATCGGAAATGCCCTCGATATAGCCGGATTCGGCGACCAGCGGACTAAGCACCCTGACCGCTTCGGCTGCAGGCAGACGATCGAGGCGCACCATCGTCGTGACGAAGTCCTGCGCACCCGTCTCGGATCCCGGCTGCGCACCGCTGATCGTCCGCGCCCGGTCCGCCGGCACCACCTGCCATGTATTGCCTGCACGCACGGCGAGGAAACCCCGAACCTGCAAGATCGACTGGAACAGCGCCCAGACCCCCTCCTCGTCGAGCCGCTCGCTCGAAACGACGCTGACGCTGCCCTGCAGTTGCGGATCGAGAACCAAGGTACGCCCGGTGATCTTGGAAACCTCTTCCGCCAGAACGGAAATATCCGCTTCGCGGAGATTGATCACGAACTCGCCCGTTCCGGGCTCGGCGGTCTGGGCGACAACCGGCGCGGCCATGGCGAGACATGCCCCAATCGCCATGGAGCGAGCGAGGCCGAGCCGCCATGCGCGCATGGCACCACGGCAACCCGCGCGTGGCAGCGGAATGCGGCTGGTATTTGATTGCCTGAACCATCCCTTCAGGCCTGCGACCAGGTAATCCACCATCAGCCTTGTTGTTTGTGCTGCTCTTGCTCTTCCATCGGAGGCTAGCGCGAACCCCGGTTCAATTCACTTTGATGCCACTTTCCGAGCCAACGCAATGCCGGCTGGTGCAGTCACGCCACAGTGCGCCCCCTGGGCTTCGGCCTCCCCCATCGAACGGATTCCCGGGCCCTCGACTTGCCACGAAGTGCTCCCTAGGCTCGCGAACGGAGGTGCCTCGAAAGCGCTCCGAACCCACGCGCAGCATGAGGTCCCCATATGTCATCGCGATCCACCTCGCCGAAGACACCGTTCGGCGGCCAAGCCACCGAGCCTCGGCTTACCCGGCGCCGGCTGCTCGGCGGACTGGCGACCATGCCGGCATTGTTCGGACTTTCCGCATGCAATCCCAGTGGGGAGCCGGAGCTTCCCCCTCTTGGCACGACCGGACGCGCAGCCTTGTTGCTCCCATTGTCGGGGCAGCATACCAAGCTCGGGCAAGTCATGGCCGAAGCGGCCCGCCTTGGTGGAGCGGTGGATGGTCCCGGGGCCGAAATTGCCCTGCACGACGCGGGCGCCGATGAGACGAGCGCGGTGGCAGCAGCCAATCGAGCCGTGGAAGCGGGCGCGAACATGATCCTGGGGCCGCTTTTCTCGAACCAGAGCCAAGCGGTCGCCGCAGCGGTCGGCGCGCGCGTGCCCGTCATATCCTTTTCGAACAATGACGCGATCGCGGGCCGGAACCTGTATGTTTTCGGGATCACCCCATTGCAGTCGGCAAAGGCCGTTCTGCGTTTCGCTTCCGCGCGCGGAATGCGGAGGATCGCCGTCGCGGTCCCGCCCGGGGCATATGGAGAGCAGGCGGTGGCAGCGGCGCGCAAGGTGGCGCCCGAATTCGGTATCACCCTTTCGGATCCGCTCCAGGCGAGCGACCCGGGTGGCCTCGTCTCCCGCCTGGCTGCAGCATCGGGCGGGCGCCTTCCGGATGCGGTATATCTTCCTGCGGCCTCCGCAGGCTTGGCGCCGATGGTTGACGCGGTGAAAGAGGCCGGTCTGCAGGTCCTGGGTTCGGAGCAATGGGCCACGATCCCGCCGCACCAGTTGGGCGCCCTGAATCAGGCGTGGTTCGCGGGGCCGGATCCGATCAGCTTCGAGGCCTTTGCCCTTGGCCTCGAAGAACGGATCGAAGGAGAAGCCGGTGTCACCGCAGGGCTTGCCTTCGACGCGGCGAACATGGCCCGTCTTCTCGGCCGCCTCGGTCAGCAAGACCCGAAGGGGCTGCATCGCTTCGCCGGTTTCAACGGGGTGCTCGGCCCGTTTCGTTTCATGGAAACCGGTCTCGTGGACCGACAGTTGTCGATCCTCGAGGTCAGGGAGGGAACGACGATACTCGTCGCGTAGCGGAAGCTGCGCGAAGTTGGGACCTCCCACCGTATCCTGCCGGCTTTCACCGGCGGCGCTGCAGAACGCGGGCTTGCGCCGCAATTGCTCCACTGCCCAGTAGCGTTATCCCATGCGCACAGCCTCGGTAGCGCCGGGGACTGAGACGCGATTTACGGTGGCGATACGGAAAAGGACTTCGGGCTCGTGGGGGCCGGGATCTCTTGCAGCGATGCGCTCCCCGCAAAGCCGTGCAGCTTTCCACCAACTAAACTCGCGACGGCCACTAGGCCGGATTTTTCATGGCCGATCGGCGCTGTCCTACGCGAGCCGAATGGTGCGATTTGCTCGGACGCACCATCTTCGCGGGGATCGATATCCACGCCACCGCCTATCCGCTCCCATCGGCGAATGACGCGCTCTAGGATTTGAGTTCCAAGTGTTGGCAGGAGGCAGAGCTACTTGTGCCTCGCGCGAGCCCTACCTTGGACGGATTCGGCGCGAATCCGGATCGCCTTGCAGGCGTGCCGGAGCACGCCAGCGGCGGCGCAGCATCTTCTCAGCCTCCAGCACGAGCAGCAGTGCAACCCCCATCCCAAGCACCACGGCCCCGTCGGCCGGCGCCACGGGCCGGCTATCGAACACCGCCTGCAATGGCGGAGCGTAGGTGAAGAGGAGTTGCGATGCGACCGCCAATGCCACGCCGAACCAGACGGCGCGGGTGCCCAGCAGCCCGGTCAAGGTGATCGAGGTCATGTGCAGGTAGCGCACGGAAAAAAGGTAGAAGATCTCCATCACCACCAGTAGGTCGACCGAGAGCGTCCGGGCATAGGCAAGGGTCTCGCCCCGCGCCGTGACCCAAGCCGAGAGGCCGAACACCGCCAGCCCGAACAGCACCGAGACCAGCGCCACGCGCCAGATCATCTCGGCGTCGAGCAGCGCCGCGCCGGGGCGGCGTGGCGGGCGCGCCATCACGCCGGGCTCGGGCGGCTCGAAGGCCAGCGTCAGCCCCAACGCCACGGCGGTGACCATGTTGATCCAGAGGATCTGGATCGGCGTGATCGGCAGCGGCAACCCGATCAGGATCGCGAGGATGATCACCAGCGCCTCGCCGCCATTGGTCGGCAGGTTCCAGGCGATCACCTTGCGGATGTTGTCGTGGATGGTGCGGCCCTCGCGCACGGCGGCGACGATCGAGGCGAAGTTGTCGTCGGTGAGCACGACGCGCGCGGCCTCCTTGGCGGCCTCGGTGCCCTTGATGCCCATGGCGATCCCGGCATCGGCACGCTTCAGCGCCGGCGCGTCGTTCACCCCGTCGCCAGTCATCGCCACGACGTGCCCCTCGGCCTGCAAAGCCTCGACCAGCCGCAGCTTGTGCTCGGGCGCGGCGCGCGCGAAGACGTTGGCCTCGCGCGCCATGCGGCGCAGATCGGCATCCTTCGCCGCTTCGATCTCTCTGCCAGTAAGCGCGCCGCCCCTCGTGTCGAGACCGAGCTCGGCCGCCACCGCCAGCGCGGTCAGAGCATGGTCCCCGGTGATCATCTTCACAGCGATGCCGGCGCGCCGGCAATCCGCTGCCGCCGCGACCGCCTCGGGGCGGGCCGGGTCGATGAACCCGGCAAGTCCGAGCAGCCTCAGCCCGCCGATGTCGGCATGACCGATCTCGCCCGACGCCGCGACGGGCTTCACGGCGAAAGCGAGTACACGGTGGCCGCTGGCGGCGAGCGCCTCGATCCGTGCCGCCCAGGCCTCGCGATCGATGGGCACCGCTCCGTCGGGACCGGGCTGGAAAGCGCAATACGGCAGCAACCGGTCCGGCGCGCCTTTCACGTGAAGCATCGCGCCGCCGGTGCCGTCGGTCAGCACGGCCATGTAACTCCATGCAGCATCGAAGGGGATCTCGTGCAGGCGGGGATGCGCGGCGCGCTCGGTCGCGGCATCGAGGCCGATCTTGCCTGCGAGCGCCAGCAGCGCCCCTTCCATCGGGTCGCCCTCGACCCGCCAACCCGACTTGTCCTGACGCAGATGCGCGTCGTTGCACAGCAGGCCGGTCCGGGCCAGCGCAGCCACGGCCGCTTGGTTACCTTCGACCTCGCCGTTGGGCGCATAACCCTCGCCGCCGATCTCGACAGCGGGGGCGTTCGGGTCGGTCACGACCCGTCGCACGACCATTTCGTTCAGCGTCAGCGTGCCGGTCTTGTCGGTGCAGATCACCGTCACGGCGCCCAGCGTCTCCACCGCCGGCAGCCGCCGCACGATGGCCCGCCGCGCCGCCATGCGCTGCACACCCAGCGCCAGCGCGATGGTGATCACCGCCGGCAGCCCCTCGGGTATCGCGGCCACGGCCATGCCGACCATGGCGAAGAACGCGTCTTCCCGGGAGTATCCGCCGAAGCCGACCGCGTAGCCGAAGACAAGCAGGCAGACGCCGAGAATGACCGTCGTCAGTCGCCGCGCGAAGCGGTCGATCTGGCGCAGCAGCGGCGTCGCCGTCGGCTCGACCCCACCGAGGAGCGCGCCGATCCGGCCGATCTCGCTGCGCGGCCCGGTGGCGACGACCACCCCGGTTCCGCGCCCGGAAGCGACCAGCGTGCCCGAGAATGCCATGGACCGGCGATCACCGAGCGGGGCGTCCTCCGGAACGGGGTCGGCATCCTTGTCGACGGCGGCCGACTCGCCCGTCAGCGCGGCCTCCTGCGCCCGCATCCCGCGCGCCTCGATCAGCCGCAAGTCGGCCGGCACCCGATCGCCCGGTTCGAGCAGCACGATATCGCCCGGCACCAGTTCGGTGGCCGGTATACTCTCGCGCCGGCCTGCGCGGCGCACGGAGGCGGTGTCCGACAGCAGCCGGCGCACCCCGGCTAGGGCGCTTTCGGCACGGCCCTCTTGCCACAGGCCGATCGCCGCGTTCAGCACCACCACCGCGAGGATCACGCCCGAATCCATCCAGTGGCCGAGCAGCGCAGTGACGGCGCCCGCCGCGATCAGCACCAGGATGAGAAGGTTCTCGAACTGGCCCCGCAGCCGGGCAAGCAGGCCGCGCCCCGGCGGCTCGGGCAGACAGTTGGGTCCGTGGCGTGACAGCCGGGTGGCAATCTCGAGTGCGGAGAGTCCCTCCGGCCCGCTTCCGAGGTTTGCCAGGACCTCCTCGGTGTCGGACGCATGCCAGAGGAGCGTGCCGTTCGCCTGGGCCTGCTGGGGCATGGAGGTCATTGCGGCTGGCTTCCTGACACGGCGCCGGAACGGGCGGCGGCATGGGCAGGATAGGCGAGCGCGATGCTCCTGTCGCTTGCGCGAGATCAAGGTGGGCCCCGGAAGCGGATGCTTTCGTTTCCGCGTACTGGGGATCTAGGCGCACAATCGGCAGAGTGAGCAGGATAGCCGGGAAACGGAAAGTCGAAGCTGGCTAGGCCCGGTGCGCAGGCCCTCGAACCGGGTGCGATGGAAAAGAACCAGTCCTCGGATCGTATGTTTCGACATAGATTACCGAGACAGAGCGGGATGAGGCGGCTCGGCACCGTGCATGAATGTGAAGCGCATTTCGGACGGATACAGGCCCGGATCTGGCCGCAAGGCCGGTGAAACAAGCGCCGGTTGGCGATAGACTGTGCGCGGTCTCTACTCCCGCCTGAGCCCCTTTGCGAAAGGAGCCTCAACGATGAGCCGCCGATGCGCCAGATCCTGACCCTGACCCTGAACCCCGCGCTCGATCTCGCGACGGAAACCGAAGCGCTCGTGCCGAACAAGAAACTGCGCTGCGCGGCGCCGCGGCTCGATCCGGGCGGGGGTGGTATCAATGTTTCACGCGCGATCGCCCGGCTTGGTGGCGTCTCGACCGCCATGGTCGCGCTGGGCGGCGCGACCGGCGAGACGATCGCGGCGCTGCTCGCCGATGAGGGCGTCGAGATCGTGACCATCTCTTTGCCCGGGCTGACCCGACAGTCCTTCGCGGTCACGCTGCGCGACAGCGGGGCGCAATATCGCTTCGTCCTGCCAGGGCCGGACTGGCCGCCTGAAGCCACCGCCATGATCTTCGATGAACTCGCGCGGCGGATCGGGCCGGAACAGTTGCTCGTGGTGTCCGGCAGCATGCCGCCGGGCCTCTCCGGGGCGGCTTTGGTCCGCTTGGCGGAACGGTGCCAGGCAAGCGGGGCGGAGATGCTGCTCGACACATCCGGCGCGGCTCTGGTGGAGGCGATTTCAAGCATAGAAGAGGTGCCGTTCGGCCTGTTGCGGATGGACGGGGCCGAAGCCGATGAATTGGCCGGTCGAGGCCTGTCGAATGCCCGCGAGCTCGCGGCGTTCGGGAAAGATCTTGTCTGGACCGGCAAGGCGCGGCGCGTGGTCCTATCCCTCGGCGCCAGCGGCACGCTCGGCGTATCCGCGACGGAGAGCTTCTTTTGCGATGCCCCGCCGGTCGAGCTCGTCAGTGCGGTGGGGGCAGGAGACAGTTTGCTCGGGGCGACCGCGCTCGCCCTGGCGCAGGGCCAAAGCTTTCGCGAGGCATTGCGCGCCGGCACCGCGGCCGCGGCGGCGGCCGTGACCACGCCGGCCACCCAGCTTTGCGACGGGGCCTTGGCCCACAGACTCGTAGCCGAGGTGAAGGTAAGGGACCTAGAGTGACCCCGGCCCTCGAAGGTGCTCTGCCAGAAAAACAAGGGGCCGAGGCTGGCGATCGCTTCGCACCACCCTTTCGGGCCGATGCGGCGTTGACAGAAGCCGGGTCATGCGTCCTGATCATGAACAGAGTTTCCTTGTTCCAAGGGAGGCGAAAATGAACCCTGATGCCATGGCCGCACGTCGCGCCCTGATCCGGGCCTACCGGGCCTATCTTCAGGCCGAAGACGATCTGGAGCACGCTCTGGAACACGCGGCAGCCGTCATGCCCGAACTGCGACAGCACGGTTTACGCCCGATCGGATCACCGGGGTCGCGCATCCGCCGCTTGACGGATGTGCGCAGCCATTCGGTCGAGGTGCTCGATGTCATGCGCGACAAACACCGGCGGGCCGTCATGCGTGTCTCCTCCAGCAGCCACATGACGACGCAGGCGCCCGAGCCACCCAAGGCGCTGCGATAGCGAGCGCCGCCGAGGCACGGTGCTCAACCGGTCCGCTGGCATCGTTCGGGCAACCTCCTCGGTCGCGTATCTGCTCGAGCGGGCGCGGAAGGCAGGGCTGGTGGAGTAAGAAAGTGCTGGTCTTGCCCCTTTTCACCAGACGCTCAAGCGATTGCGTTTGAATCGCCCCGGGAAAAGGGGCACCTCGGCGGCGTTGTCGGAGAACTCCTTGGATGACGGTTCACGTAGCGAAGCAACCGCTTAAGTGGGCGGCATGACGAAGCCCATGCCTGCCCGCCACCGCACGACGAACTGGTCCGCTTACAACGCCGCACTGCGGAAGCGTGGCTCGCTGTTGATCTGGCTGGACCGGGAGATGGCGTGGCTCGCACCGCATGAGGGACGGCCGGGACGTCCCCCGGTCTTTTCCGAGGGTGCGATACAGTTCTGCTTGTCGATCAAAGTGCTGTTCAAGCTGCCGCCGAGGCAGACGGCGGGGATGGTGGCCAGCTTGCTGCGGATGGCACGGCTGGACTAGCCGGTGCCGGACTACTCGACGCTGTGCCGCAGGCAGAAGAGCTTGGCCGTCCAGATCCCGTATCGGCGAGCCAGTGGCCCGCTCAACCTGCTCGTCGACAGCACCGGGATCAAATTCCTGGGCGATGGCGAATGGCAGGCCCGCAAGCATGGGCCGCAGGGCCGTCGCCAGTGGCGCAAGATCCATCTGGCCATGGATACGGCCACTTCTGACATCCGCGCCGTGGAGTTCACCCCCAGCCGCGACGGCGACAGCCCGGTCCTGCCGGACCTGCTCGAGCAGATCCCCCGACGACGAGCCGATCGGCACCGTGACCGCCGATGGCGCCTATGACACGCGTTGCTGCCATGCCGCGATCATCGAGCGCCAGGCCACGGCGATCATTCCGATCCGCAAGAACAGGCGCCCATGGAAAGAAGACGGCCCGGCCGCCGTGGTCCTGAACGACATCCTCCGAGCCACACGGCACTACGGACGCGCCTTCTGGAGGCGGTAGACCGGTTACCAACTGCGACGCCGCGCTGAGGCAAAGATGTGCTGCCTGAAGGCCTTCGGAGAGCGCATCTCTCCAAGAGACCCCGACCGCCAGGCCGCCGAAGTCCACATCCGCATCGCCCTCATGAGCCGCTTCTCAGCCCTCGGCACCGCCGAGATCGTTCGCGTGGGATGACGCTACTGAGGAAGGCGCTACTGGAGAAAGGGGCAACTGCGCTTCAGGCCTGAGTTCTGCAACAACGCCGGAAGAGGTCTTCCCGAGGAGAATGACGACACACCTATGAGCAGGGCTTGTGCGTTTTGCAGGTACGCCAAGCACGTTGCCTTTCCGTTCAAGTGCTTGACGGGGGCGAGGGGCGGTTACAGCCTTGAGTTGACCCGCCCAGGTGGCCCTGACAGTTAGCTATCGAGACAAAACAGAGCTTGGAAAATCGACGTGCGCATCATCTTTCACATCGGCCTCCCCAAATGCGCCTCAAGCACGATTCAAGGTCACTTTGCAGAGAATGACGCATATTATCGTCAGTTGGGGGTACTTTATCCGCTGAAACACCGGCTGCCGAAAGGCTACCAGAATCATAATTCCTTGGCTGAGCCCGACTTGACGCCAGAAACGGCCGTTACAGATTTGCTTTGGGAGGCCGAACAAGCTCACTGCGACCGCATCCTCATTTCGACGGAAAGATTTAGTACCGACCGGAACCATCGGCTGGGTGCTCTGGCCACGGAATTTTGCCAACAACTCGGCGAAGGTTCGGTATCCTATTTGGCCTTCGTTCGCGAGCCGGTAGCTATGCTGCGCTCCAGCTACCACCAATTCATTCGCGCTGGGCTATGGGGCATCATGCGGGAGCGTTTCTATCAGAAGACGGATTGCTCAATCGAGGCCTACATAGAAGCGTTTCGCCAAGCCCGTGGCTGCAACTGGTATGAATACGAGCGCCTGATTTCGCGGGCCTTGGAGGGTACACCGGCGGGAAGACTGTACGTCGCCCGTAGCGATACGTCCCCCGGCCCGGTGCAATCCGTATGCGACCTATTGGAAGTGGCTGCAGGACCTGCAACGCCCAACCGAAACGAACGCCTGTCGCCAGCGAAAATAAAGCTGTTGCGAGAGTTCCAGCGGCACTTCGGGCAAGCTCTCTACGAGAAGAACAAGCGGCCATTGCTCAATCGCATTGATTTGTCCGACGCATCCTATTCCGACGGGGAAGCCCTGAAGGACGGTATCGACATGTCAGAGGCGCTTCTCAGGCAAGCTTTTCCAGATATGGAAGAACACTTTCAGTTGGCATTGAAGATGCAGCGAACCAACTGACGAGATTCAGTTATGCGAACTCTTCGGCATAATAGGCTAACAGATGGCTTTGTCCGGCACAGGGGAGGCATGGCCGTGAAGGACAACGACAACCCCATGAGCAGGGCCCTTGCGTCGTCCAGATGCACAGCCACGTCGAAACGAACGGGTGTCAGGTGCAAAGGCCCAGCCGTCCGAAGCTGGCGCGTCTGTCGCTTCCATGGCGCTGGTGGAGGGCACTCTGCTGGCGAGGGGCATCCATCCTACCAGCATGGCCAGTGGTCTCGGGAATGGACTGACGCCCGACGTAACATCAACGTTCTAACGAGGCGTCCTATGTCCTCCATGGGCGGCTGATTCTCGCCAACGGCGCCCCCTGAAAAGAGCACAGGTCAGCTGTGGCAAGACTCGTGCCTCTCCTCCTCATGCATTGAGCATTAACGATGAGACCGGGTGAGGTGTGTTCGAAAGTTTGCCCCCTGCCCTCTCAGGGACCGATATGACCTGCCAAATGCTCGTTTCCCCAATTTGAAAAATGACCCGACGGCACTTCATGCAAAAATCGAAGGGGGCCGAAATGGGGTACGACAGCGCGCGCCGCCACCGCAAACTCATGGAATGTATGAATTCTTGTAAAACATGGCGGAGCGAGAGGGATTCGAACCCTCGAGACGGTTTCCCGCCTACACACTTTCCAGGCGTGCGCCTTCGACCACTCGGCCACCGCTCCGTTGCGGGCTCAGTAGCCAAGGCTCGGCGCCAATGCAAGGGCCTGACCCCGGCAAATTCCGCCTTTGATTGCCCCCGCCGCAAGGCTCCCGCATAGTGGATGCCGCACAGACCGGACGAGACAGCGCCTTGATGACCGAACCACCCCGACCGCCACTGCAATCCCAGCCGAGCCGGATGCGTATACCGCGTGATCCGCACCGCGTGCAGGACGTGGCCCTGATCATCATCGCTTTCGCAGTGGTGCTGTTCCTCCTGGTGCAGGCGCGGTTCCTGCTGATCTCGCTGGTGACCGCGATCGTCATCTTCTCGCTGATGAGCGACGCGATCAACTTCATCGCACGGGCCCGGATCGGGCCGCTGGCGATCCCGAACTGGCTCGCCTCCGTCGCCGCCGTCGTCGCCATCGCGGCGACGCTGCTGACGCTGACCTCGATCGTGCTGGCGCAGATCAACACGGTGCTGCTCACCACGCTTAGCTATGCCGACCGGGCGCCGGAGGCGATCGCGGCGCTGTTCTCCTGGCTGGGCCAGAACACTGAGGCCGCGGTGCTCAACTCGCTGCAGACGGTCGAGCTCGGCGGTTACATCCGGGCGCTGGCGAGCCAGGCGGGCAACCTGATGCAGGGCACGGTGCTGGTGATCCTCTTCGTCGGCTTTCTCTTCGCCGAGCGGGTCTGGTTCTCGACCAAGCTGGTCAATTTCGTGGGCGACCCGGTGCGGGCCGACCGGGTGGGACGGATCATCGGCTCGATCATCCGCCGGGTGAACCGCTACCTCGCGGTCAAGACGCTGGTGTCGCTGATGACCGGGGTCATGGTCTGGGCGCTGGCGGGGCTGTTCGGCCTCGACCTCGCGGTGGCGCTTGGGATCCTGACCTTCATCCTGAACTACATCCCCAATATCGGCTCGATCGTGGCCACGGCGCTGGTGGCGCTGGTGGCCTATGTCCAGCTCGGCGATCCGGCGACCACGGGCGCGATCTTCGCGATCACCGGGGTGATCCAGTTCATCAATGGCAACGTGCTCGACCCGATGATGATGGGTCGGGCGCTGAGGCTGTCCTCGTTCGGGATCATCATTAGCCTCGCCTTCTGGGGCGCAGTCTGGGGCATTCCGGGGATGTTCCTGTCGGTGCCGATCACCGTGGCTGCGATGATCGTCTGCTCGGAGATCCCGGCGCTCAGGCCGATCGCGATCCTGCTGTCGCGCGAGGGGCTGCCGGAGCCCGAGACCGAACCGCGCGAGACCTCTTCGCGGCACGAGGCGGCCGAGTGATCCGGGCGCGGCGGCGGGGCCTCAGCCCGCGCCGCCCTCCTCGGCCGTGCTTTCAGTCGCGCGCAACGTCTCGGGGTTCCTGAGCCACAGATCCTGCTGCGGGAAGGGGATGGTGATCCCCGCCGTCTTGAAGCGCCGCGCGATCTCGTGATTCATCTCCGACTGCACCGCGATGATGAAGTTGATATCGCGCAGGAAGGCCCGGATCTCGAAGTTCAGGCTCGAGGGGCCGAAGCCGCGGAACAGCACCGCCGCCGCCGGATTGGCGAGTACAAGGGGATGCGAATCCGCCACCTCCTGCATGATCTCCTGGACCTTTTCGAGATCGCTGCCATGCGCCACGCCGACCGGCACGATGACCCGGCCGACCGAGTTGCCGCGGGTCCAGTTGGTGACGTGGTTGGACACCAGATCGGCATTGGGCACGATCACGTCGGTCTTGTCGAAGGTCTCGATCCGGGTCGAACGCACCGAGATGTCGCGCACATAGCCCGACTGGCCGTTCACCTCGATCCAGTCGCCTTCGCCGATGGGCCGCTCGATCAGCAGGATGATCCCCGATACGAAGTTCGAGACGATGTTCTGCAGGCCGAAACCGATGCCGACCGAGAGCGCACCGGCGACGATGGCGAGGTTCGACAGGTCGAGCCCGGCGGTAGTGATCGCGAGGATCGCCGCCGAGGTGATACCGACATAGCCAAAGCCCACCGCGACGGCGTTCTGGCCGCCGAGATCGAGCTTGGTGCGCGGCAGCACTACCGAGCGCAGCACCCGCTGGACCAGCCGCGTCAGCGCGTAGCCGATCACGAAGATCACCAGAAGCCACATCAGGTCGGTGGGCTGCAGGCGCGTCTCGCCGAAGGAATAACCTTCGCGGAATCGGGTCCAGACCTCGGCCAGATCCTCGGGCCGGGCGCCCCAGACCAGCGCCAGCACCGGCAGCGCGGCAAGGATCAGGAACAGCCCGATTAGCACCGGCACCAGCGCGTCGCGGGCCAGATCCTCGGAGCCGGTGGCGACGGTCCACAGATCGAAGACCAACCGTTGCAGCAGCACCAGCACGCCGATCAGCATCATGGTCTTGATCGCCGGCACCAGGAGCGCCTCGGAGAGCGCCGCAAAGCCCAGCACGGAGAGCACCGGCGAAATCACCGCCACCGCCATCGCGACCTTGCCCAGAAGCGACAGGAGCCCCTGCCGGACGCTGGTGGTGTCGCGGCGCGCGGTCTCGGGCTGCGGCGTGGCGGGGGCCGTGGCGGGCGCGCCGTCATGCACCACCCCGGCCAGGGTACGGCCCAGCAGGAACAGCGGCACCGCGACGAGAAGCTGCAGCGGGAACAGGAGCGCCGCCTCGGCCCCTTCCGGCGCATCGGCGGTGGCGATCAGCGCCTGCGAGACCTGCGCCAAGGCGATGGTCCAGCCCAGCAGCATCGCCTGCCTTCGGGCCCGGGTCTGCCGAGCCGGGGCGATGCCGGCGATCGGCTGCGCCGCCTCGGGGCCGAAGAACTGCCCGGCCATCCAGCGCGCCAGCAGCACCGCGAGACCCGCCAGCGGCAGCACCTCCAAGAGCGCGCCCGCCCGCGGCCCGTTCATCCCGGCGAGATCGAGGGCGCGGGCGACCAGCACCAGCCCCGCGAAGGGCAGCGCCACCTGCGCCAGTGACACGCCGAAGCCCAGCGCCCGCGAGCCCCGCCGGTCGGCGGCAAGGATGCGGCGGCGCAGGTGCCGGGCCCAGAGGCCGGCACGCATCAGGATGCCACCCAGCAGCCCGAGGAAAAGCACCTCGGCCAGAACGCCCGCCAGCGCCACCCGCCGCGCGGGCGAGGTCCAGCCGGCCCAGAGCTCGGCTCTCAGCGCCTCGGCGCGCTCAAAGGCGACGACGAGCGCGGAGGGCCAGAGCCCGGGATTGAGCGGTGAGGGCCCGCGATCGCCAAGCGCCCTGCCCCGTCGCTCACGGATCAGCCGGTCGATCTCGCGGATCAACCCGTCGGCATGGGCATAGGCCTCGTCGGCCAGCCGAACCGGCGCGCGCAGCCGCATCAGCTGCTCGGTCAGCGCGGCGCGGCGTGCCGCGATGGACTCGTCCTCGCCGCCGGCTTCGGGCGCGGCGCCCAGCGTCGTGAGCTGCGCCTCGACGGTGCCAATGCGGCCGCTATTGGCGCCACGCGCCTGCTGAAACCGGTCGCGCCAGACCACCAGATCGCCGCGCAGTCGCTGCAGCGCGAAATCGGAGCCTTGCCCGCGTTCGGATAAAGCCTCGCTGCGCGCCGCGGTGCGCTCCCAGCTTTCCCAGTTCACGTCGTCCTCGGCCAGCACCTCGGCCAGTGGACCGGTCCCCGGCAGCGTCGCATCGGCCGGGCCATAGGCCGTGGCGGGCGTCAACTCCGAAGCCTCTTCCTCAAGGGCTTCGACGCTCTCGCCCTCGCCTTCTGCCTCGCCGGTCACCTCCGGGCTCAGGGCGTCTTCGACGCTGGCGGCCGGGGCATCGGAGGGCACCGGCTCCGCCTCACCCGCCTGTGCCTCGGTCGTCGCGTCGGCGGGCGCGTCGAACAGCCCCCCCGGCGCCGGGTCGATGCCCTGCGCCATGGCGGAACCGGCCCCGAGCAGGAGCCAGACCGGCAGGATAAGCCGCCGGGCGAGGCGCGCGCCCTTGCGGGCCGCCGCGCGGGCGCTCATGCGTCCTCGAAGACGCCCGGAATGGAGGAAGGACCGCGATCGAGCCAATCCGGCGCCGGCAGACCCTTGGACTTCAGGAAGTCGGGGTTGAACAGCTTCGACTGGTAACGCGTGCCGTAGTCGCACAGCACCGTCACGATGGTGTGGCCCGGCCCCAGCTCGCGCGCGAGGCGGATCGCCCCGGCGACGTTGATGCCCGAGGAGCCGCCGAGGCAGAGGCCCTCATGCTTGAGCAGGTCGAAGACGATCGGCAGCGCCTCGGCATCGGGGATCTTGTAGCTGAAATCGGGGGTGAAGCCCTCGAGATTGGCGGTGATCCGACCCTGGCCGATGCCCTCGGTGATCGAATCGCCCTCGGCCTTCAGCTCACCGGTGGTGTAGAAGCTGTGCAGCGCCGCGCCTTCGGGATCGGCAAGGCCGATCTTCACGCCCTTGGGCTGCAGCGCCATGCCGACGCCCGCCAGCGTACCGCCGGTGCCGACGGCGCAGATGAAACCATCGACCTTGCCCTGGGTCTGTTCCCAGATCTCGGGGCCGGTGCCTTCGATATGCGCCTGCCGGTTCGCGACGTTGTCGAACTGGTTGGCCCAGAGCACGCCCTCGGGGGTGGTGCGCGCCAGCTCCTCGGCGAGACGGCCCGAATAGCGGACATAGTTGTTGGGATTGCGATAGGGCGCGGCCGGGACCTGCACCAGTTCGGCGCCCGCAAGCCGCAGCATGTCCTTCTTTTCCTGGCTCTGGGTCTCGGGGATCACGATCACCGTCTTGAAGCCCATCGAGGCGCCGACAAGCGCCAGACCGATGCCTGTATTGCCCGCGGTACCTTCGACGATGGTGCCGCCGGGCTTCAGCGTGCCCTTTTCGACCGCGTCGCGGATCATCCACAGAGCTGCGCGATCCTTGACCGACTGACCGGGGTTCAGGAATTCGGCCTTACCCAGAATCTCGCAGCCCGTCGCCTCGGAGGCGGCGCGCAGCCGGATCAGGGGGGTCTTGCCGACGGCGGCGGCGAGATCGGATTTGATGTCCATGGGGCAGCCTTTCCTGTGTTGTCCCGAGCAATATGCAGCGCTGCTCAGGAACTCAAGCCGCGTCGCTGCCCGCTTCGGCGCGCAGCCGCGCACGATGATGCGCGAGCCAGTACATCATGGCGAGCATCGGGATGACGTCGATCTCGCCCGTTTGCGCCAGCGACATGGCCCGGTCGAAGGGCACGGCGTGCAGCCGCAGATCCTCGTGTTCCTCGTCGAGCCCGCCGCGCCAGCTTTCCTCGCGCGGCAGGTCGGCCAGCGCGAGAAAGCAGTGGAAATGATCGGTGCTCGACCCCGGCGAGGGGTAGCCCTCGAAGATCGGGATCAGCGCGTCGAGCTGCAGCCCGGCCTCCTCGCGCGCCTCGCGCAATCCGGCCTGCTCGGGCGTCTCGCCGGCATCGACGATGCCCGCCACCGGCTCGAGGCTCCAGGGGTTGGTCGAACCGCGCCGGGCCGGGCCGCTGCGGAACTGCTCGACCAGCAGCACCCGGTCGCGGCGCGGATCATAGGGCAGCACCAGCGTCGCATCGACGCCCACCAGCACCTCCCGCGGCAGCGCCTCGGCGCGTCCCCCGTCGAAGCGTCGATGCGACAGGCGCATCGTGGCGAGTTTGAAGAATT
Organism: Limimaricola soesokkakensis; assembly: GCF_900172345.1. Lineage (GTDB taxonomy): Bacteria > Pseudomonadota > Alphaproteobacteria > Rhodobacterales > Rhodobacteraceae > Limimaricola > Limimaricola soesokkakensis. Next base: position 389,730 of record NZ_FWFY01000003.1, on the reverse strand, counting down.
CGCCCGAAAGCGGTGCGTCGAGACGCAGCGCCACATCGCCCGCCCGTGCCTCGTGGCGCAGCGTCGCGGGGGCCGGCGTGGCCGCCGCGCGCAGCCGGGAACTGGCGCGGGCCGCGATCATCGCTTTTTGCCGGGCGAAGCTGGTCGGGCTCAGCGGCGGCGCGTGATCGGCGATCTCGCCCGCCATCAGCGCCCATCGCGCCCCCTGCCCGTCGCGCCACTCCGCCACGTCCCAGTCCGGGCCGGACGCCCCGGCCTTGGGCGCGCCGATCTCGGCCATGCGCGGTGCCCCGCCCTCGCAGTCCACCTGCGCCTTGAATGTCTCATGGCCGAGCGCCACGCCATAGGCATCGAGCCGGGCGCGCGCCGCCTCGGGCAGCGGCGAGACCAATAGCCCTTCGACCACCGCCCCCTCACGCACGACAAGCGACGGATCGGCGTCGGGCGCACCGGTCAGAGCGTATCCCGGCAACCGCGCCGGCACCCCGTCGAGCGGCCGAACCGTGACCGCCTCGAATGTCGCGGCCTCGGCCAGCGGCCCGAAGACGAACAGGTCCGACATGCTCATCTGGCCCGGGAATGGGTGAATTCGAGCAGCAGGCCGATGCCGATCCCGCCCAGCCCCAACAGCAGAATTTCCTGCGGGTGGACGAGCCGAAGCGCGCTTTGCAGCATGAAATCCACCATCGCCTCCATCGCATCCGTCGGGTCGCGAAACCGGCCGCGCCACGATGCGCGCAGCGCGAAGATCGTGCCATGCGTCACCAGCACCGTGAGAAGACCGATGGTCGTCGTGGTGATCCCGTTGCTCATGCCATCGCGAAACCCGCCCCCGGCGCGCGGCCCGGCGATGAACCAGCCCATGCAGAAGCCGATCACCGCGTTGATCTGCGGCGTGTTCGGGTTCACTGTCAGCCCCTCGAGCATCGGCAGCGCCAGCACCGATGCGACGAAGCCCAGCGCCGCGAACAGCAGGGCCCCGACCAGCTTGGACGCAGTGGGCATGGCGGCTCTCCTCGATATGCGGTGCGTTCAGCCCGGACGGGTCACGGTGATCTGGGTAACGTCGCAATTTCCGGAACGGAAGGTGCTGGCGCAGGAACACAGGTAGAAATTCCACATTCGCCTGAATCTTTCGTCAAAGCCAAGCCGTGCGACCTCGTCCCAGCGCGTATTGAAACTGTGGTGCCACTGTCGCAGCGTGCGCGAATAGCTTTCGCCGAAATTGAGCGAACCGGTCACCCGTAGCCCGGCCTGCTCGCTCAGCCGGTGCAGGATGCCCGGACTGGGCAACATGCCGCCGGGAAAGATGTATTTCTGGATGAAGTCGACGCCGTCGCGGTATTGCTCGAAGCGCTGATCCTGCAAGGTGATCACCTGCAGCGTCGCGTGACGTCCCGGGCGCAGCCGGGCGCTCAGCCGGTCGAAATAGACCGGCCAGTAGCGTTCGCCCACCGCCTCGAACATCTCGATGCTGGCGACGCCGTCATACTGGCCTTCCGCATCCCGGTAATCCTGCAGGCGCAGCTCGACCCGGTCCGACAGTCCGGCCCGGTCGATGCGGGCGCGGGCGAAGTCGAGCTGCGCTTGGCTGATGGTCAGTCCGGTGACCTTCAACCCCCGCTCGGCGGCGGCGTATTCCGCGAAGCCGCCCCAGCCGCAGCCGATCTCAAGCACGTGGTCGCCCGGGCGTACCCCCATGCGGTCGATGAGGCTTTCGTATTTGCGCCGCTGCGCCGCCTCGAGACTTTGCTGGCTGCCCTCGAACAGCGCCGAGGAATAGGTCATCGAGGGGTCGAGCCAGAGCGCGTAGAATTCGTTGCCGAGATCGTAATGGTGGCGGATGTTGCGCTTGGCCTGAAACTTCGTGTTGGAGCGCAGCCAGTGGCGCAGACGCTCATAGGCGCGTAGAAGCCGGTGGCCGGGGAAGCCGTCGAACAGCACATCCACCTCGTCATGCACGAGATCGAGCAGCGCCAGCAGATCGGGCGAGGACCAGGCCCCGTCCACATAGGCCTCGGAAAATCCGAGATCGCCTTCGCGGATCAACCGCGCGAAGCAATCCGGGTCGTGGACGGCGATCTCGGCGGCAAAGCCCGGCGCCTCTCCCTCGGCGCGAAACCGGCGGCCGTCGGGCAGCACGATGTCGAGCTGGCCGCGGCGGATCGATCGCGTCAGTTCGAACACCTGCGCGAAGTAGCGTGGCAGCCCGCTCTGCCCCTCGGTGCCGGTCAGGATCATCGGTCGCGCGCCTCCCCGTTCTCACGATCCAGATTACGGATCGAAGCGGGCTTGTCACGTGGCGCGTGACGGGCAAATGCATGGCAAGGTTCAGCTATCGCGCCCCTTATAGGCCGCGAGCGCGCGGTCGCGCCCCTCCGCCGCGCCGACGATCGGGTCGGGATAGGGCATGTCTGCCGACAGCCTCCAGCGGCGCGGCGCCGCGTCGAGAAAGTCGCACGCGGTCCGCGGTGGATCGGCCTGACCCTCGGCGATCCAGGCGCGCTGATAGGCACCGTCGGGGTCGAACTTGTCGAGTTGGCTCTCGGGGTTGTAGACGCGAAAATAGGGCGCGGCGTCGGGGCCGGAGCCCGCGATCCATTGCCAGCCCAGCGCGTTGTTGGCCGGGTCCCAGTCGGCGAGGCAGTCGGCGAACCAGTCATGGCCGATCTTCCAATGCGTCATCAGGTGCTTGGTGAGATAGGAGCCGGTGATCATCCGGGCGCGGTTGTGCATCCGCCCCGTCGCGTAGAGTTCGCGCATCGCGGCATCGACGAAGCGCATCCCTGTCCGGCCCCGCTTCCACGCCGTGGCCTCTTGGCTGTCGCCATCCTCGGACCACGGGAACCGGTCCCATTCGGCGCGCCAGTTGCGGGTGATCAGCCGGGGCGTGTGGTGCAGCAGGTGATAGGCGAACTCGCGCCAGAGCAGTTCCTTGAGAAAGGTCTCGGCCCCGCCCGCCCCGGCCTCGCGCGCGCCGAGCGCAACGCGGTAGCAGGTCCGGATCGAGATTTCGCCATAGGTGAGGTTCTCGGACAGGCCCGAGGTGCCCTCGATGTCGGGCCGGTCGCGGGCAACGTGGTAATCCTCGATCCGCTCCGCGACGAAGCGGCCGAGCCGCGCCCGTGCCGCCGCCTCGCCGACGGTCAGGTAACGGGCCACCACATCGGCCCCATGCCGCATGTCGCGGCCCATCCGCCAGTCGTCGAGGCGTTCGCTGTCGGGCCAGCTTTCGGGCGCGGGCAGCCGTGCCGGCATGGGCAGCGGGTCGCCCGGATCGCGGCTGCGCACCGCCTTCATGTAGGGGGTGTAGACTTTGTAGTAGCCGCCGGTCTTGGTCTCGACGCTTTCGGGTTCGAACAGCAGGTGGCCCGTGAAATCGCGGGTCTCGATGCCCTCCGCGTCGAGCCCTTCCATGGCTTCGGCGTCGCGTGCCCGTGCCTCAGGGTCGTAGGCGCGGCTCCACCAGACCGCACGGGCCCCGGTCTCGACGACCAGCGCCCGCAGGCTGTCGAGCGCCCGGCCGCGCCGCAGGATCAGCTTCGAGCCGATGCCCTCCAGATCGCGCGCGAGGCTCTCGACCGAGAGACCGAGCCGGAAGCGGGGCGCGGCGCCCTGCCCTTCCACCACCTCGTCATGCACGAAAACCGGGATCAGCGGCGCGCCGGTCTCGACCGCCTCGGCCAGCATCGGATGATCGGCCAGCCGCAGGTCGCGACGGAACCACAGAAGGATCGGGGCGGGCATCGGGTCACTCCTCGTCGCTTTTGCCCCGAGCTAGCGCCCGACCGCGCCGATCAAGCCGCGCCGTCGCGTCGCAGCGGCTCGGCCGGATGCTCCGCCCGCGCGGTCTGCACCGTCAGCTCCTCGCGGGTGCGCGGCAGCGCGTGCGGGATTTCGGCCTGGATCCAGGCCACCAGCTTTTCGCGGATCTCACAGCGCAGGTCGAAGGCACGCCCGGCATTGCGGGCCGATGCCAGCACGCGTACCTCCATCACCCGTTCGCGGAAATCGGTGACGGCGAGGTTGAACACGTCGCGGTCCCACAGCGTGCTCGCCTCGGTGATCTCGCGCGCCTTGTCGCGGATCCGATCGATTGGCGCCGAGTGGTCGAGATAGAGCAGCACCGAGCCGATCAGGGTCGAGTTCTCGCGGGTCCAGTTCTGGAACGGCTGCTCGATGAAGTAGCTCAGCGGCACGATCATCCGCCGCCAGTCCCAGATCCGGATCACCACATAGGTCGAGGTGATTTCCTCGACATTGCCCCATTCGCCCTCGACGATCAGCGCGTCGTCGATGCGGATCGGCTGCGTCATGGCGAGCTGGATCCCGGCGAAGAGGTTCTTGAGCACCGGCTGCAGCGCGAGACCCGCGACGATGCCCGCGGCCCCCGCCGAGGCCAGCAGCGACACGCCGTATTGGCGCACCTCCTCGAAGGTCATCAGCGCCGTGGCGATGGCGACGATGGAGATCAGGACAGAGGCGACGCGCAGAAAGATCTTGGTCTGGGTGACGTGCTTGCGCGCCAAGAGATTGTCTTCGGCGTCTAGCGTGTAACGACGCAGGTGCAGCTTGGCCCAGACGTCGAGCACCACCCGCGCGATCCATCCGATGAGCAGGATCGTCCCCACCAGCACGAGGTGCTGCAGCCCCCGCTCATCCGACGGCGAGAGCGGCGCGACGGCGGCGGCGGGCGCCATGAAGAAAAAAATCAGGCCGAGCCGGGCGGGGCCGCGCGTCTGTCGCACCAGTTCGCGGCGGAACATCGCGCTGCCTTGGGCCCAGCGACCGAGCGCGCGGTAGATCAGCGCATGGACGAGGCAGGCCAGCGCGATGGCAAGGCCGAAATCGATCAGGATCACGGCCCAGGCCGGCAGCCAGCCAAGGCCAACATCGGAGAAGGTCTGGAATAGCATCATGCGGCGGGATGATAGGCGCGCGCTCCGCGCTGAAAAGCCCCGCAGGCGCGTTTTCGCCGCGATGCGGCGAGGAGCGGCCCCGAAGGCGGGGCCGCTCCGTTTCTCGTCACGGCGTCGGGTTCTTGCGCTCGTTCTTGAGCGCGATGAAGATCGCCACGCACATCATCAGGAGCAGGAACGCAAAGGGGAAGCCGGTGGCCACCGCCATCGCCTGCAACGCCGCGAGGCCACCGCCGAGGAGCAGGGCGATCGCCACGAGCCCCTCGAAGACGCACCAGAACACCCGCTGCGGCAGCGGCCCATCGACCTTGCCGCCGGAGGTGATGGTGTCGATCACGAGCGATCCCGAATCCGACGACGTCACGAAGAACACGATCACCAGGATGATACCGATCAACGAGGTGATCGTGGCGAGCGGCAGCTGGCTCAGCATCTCGAACAGCTGCACCGGCAGCGCAGCCTCGGCCGCGCCCTGGAAGCCGTCCACCACCACTTGGGTGATCGCGGTACCGCCGAAAACGCTCATCCACAGGATGCATACCATCGAGGGCACCAGCAGCACGGCGATCATGAATTCGCGCACGGTGCGGCCACGGCTGACACGGGCGATGAACATGCCGACGAAGGGCGACCAGGAGATCCACCAGGCCCAGTAGAAGGCGGTCCAGCCCTGCGAGAAGTTGGCGTCCTCGCGCCCGAAGGGCTGGCTCAGCGCCGGGAAGTTGGTGACATAGGCCCAGAGCGAGGCGAAGAAGGTGCTGATGATGGTGCCGGTCGGGCCGACCAAGAGCACGAACAGCAAGAGCAGGAAGGCCAGCACCATGTTGATCTCGGAGGCGCGCTTCACGCCGCCGTCGAGACCGGCCATGACCGAGACGGTGGCGATGGCGGTGATGCCGAGGATCAGCAGGATCTTGAGCCCGGCGCCGGTGCGGCCGATCTCTTCGCCCTCGGGGTTCAGCAGCGGGTTGTTGTAGCTCAGCCCGAACACCGAGCGGGTGTTCTCGGCGGTGTCACCGGTGCCGAAGAGGAAATCCATCCCCGCGATCGCCTGCTCCGCGCCGAAGCCCAGCGAGGTGGCAAGGCCGAACAGCGTGGCGAAGACCGCGACAATGTCGATGATGTGGCCGGTCCAGCCCCAGACGCGTTCACCGAAGATCGGGTAGAAGGCCGAGCGGATGGTGAGCGGCAGGCCCTGATTGTAGCTGAACAGGCCCAGCGCCAGCGCCACCACGGCATACATTGCCCAGGGGTGCAGGCCCCAATGGTAGATGGTCGCCGCCATGCCCAGCCGCCGCGCCGCCTCTGCATCGCCCTCGGCGCCGGACAGCGGCGCCCAGCTTTCGGGGCTGCCCGCGCCGGCGGCGAAGGAGGTGGAGAAATGCGACAGCGGCTCGGAGACGCCGTAGAACATTAGACCGATGCCCATGCCGGCGGCGAAGAGCATCGCGAACCAGCCCGCATAGCCGTAATCGGGCCGCGCCGCCGCGCCGCCCAGCCGGACCGAGCCCAGCGGCGTCACGATCAGCATAAGGCCGAACAGCACGAAGATGTTGCCGCCGAGGATGAAGAACCACGAGAAGTTCGCGGTAAGCCAGTCGCGCACGCTCTCGAACAGCGCGGTCGCGGCCTCGGGCACCATCAGCGTGCCCAGCACGAAGGCCACGATGCCAAGACCCGCGATCAGGAAGACCGGGTTGTGGATGTCGAGCCCGAAAGGCCCGATCTGCGTCTGGATATTGTCCTGACCGACCTCGTAGTCGGTCTCGTCAATAAGCCGCGTCGTTTCGGCGGCGTCTGGATCGGTGTCCGGCGTCGTCATCGTCACCCCCATGCTTGATGTCACACGAAGACCTAGGCCCGGGGGGCCGAGGTCAAGAAAACGTGCATCTGTCACATCATATCACGGAATGCGACCCCGTGACGCCACGCGTCACGGGGTCAACCGATGCGTGTCGGCACCACGTCTCAGCCGGCGACGTCGACCACGACCCGGCCGCGCACCTGGCCCTTGAGGATCTCCGCGCCCAGCTCGGGCAGATCGCCCAGCCGCGCCGGCCGGATCATCGCGCGCAGCTTTTCCATCGGCAACTCGCGGGCGATCCGCTCCCAGGCGGCGACGCGGTTCTCATAGGGCTGCATGACGCTGTCGATCCCGAGCAGGTTCACGCCGCGCAGCAGGAACGGGATCACCTTGGCCGGCAGGTCGGCGCCGCCCGCGAGACCCACCGCCGCCACCGAGGCGCCGTGGTTCATCTGGCCCAGCACCCGCGCCAGCATCGCCCCGCCGACCGCGTCGATGCAGCCCGCCCAGCGTTCGCTCTCGAGCGGTTTCTTGGTGGTCTCGTTCAACTCGGCGCGCGGCACGATCGAGGCGGCACCGAGATCGCGCAGGTAATCCTCGGTTTCCGGCCGGCCCGTTACCGCGGCGACCTCGTGGCCGAGAGAGGCGAGGATCGCGGTGGCGACCGAGCCGACGCCGCCGGCCGCCCCGGTGACCAGCACCGGCCCCTGCCCGGTCTTCAACCCGTGGGCCTCGAGCGCCATCACCGCGAGCATCGCGGTGAGACCGGCCGTGCCCACCGCCATCGCGTCGCGGGTCGACAGCCCCTCGGGCAGCGGCACCAGCCAGTCCGCCTTGACCCGGGCCCGGGTGGCGTAGCCGCCCCAATGCGCCTCTCCGACGCGCCAGCCGGTCAGGATCACCTTGTCGCCGGGCTTGTAGCTGGCATCGTCCGAGGCCTCGACCGTACCGGCGAAATCGACGCCCGGCACATGCGGGTAATTGCGCACCAGCCCGCCGCCCGGGCCGATGCACAGCCCGTCCTTGTAGTTGAGCGTGGAATATTCGACCGCGACGGTCACGTCGCCTTCCGGCAGGCGGGCGTCATCGAGCTCCTGCACCGAGGCATGGGTCGCGCCCGCCTCGTCCTTCTCGACCAAAAGCGCCTTGAACATCGGAATCCTCCCTCGGGCCGCATTGTCGTCGCGGGCATGAATGCATGTCGCGCGGCACGGCGCAATCACCGGGGCACGCAACGCTCTTGATGCGGCGAGGGGCCGCTTCTAGGCTTCGGCAGATGCGCGGGAGCCGCGCAACCAACTGGAGCGATTGCATGATCCTATCTCGCCTTCTCGGAGCCGCGTCCCTCGCCGCCCTCGCCACCGCCGCCGCCGCGCAGGACGGCAGCCTCACCATCCTCGACTATCCGGGCTTCGAGGAGCCGTCCTTCCACCCCGCCTATGGCGAAGCGCATGGCGAGCCGACCTATTCCTTCTTCGGCGACGAGGAGGAGGCGTTCCAGAAGCTGCGCGCCGGTTTCCAGGCCGACATCACCCATATCTGCGCGGGATCGGTCACCAAATGGACCGAGAGCGGGCTGATCGAGCCTTGGGACACGTCGCGCATCGAGGCCTGGGACACGCTCGACCAGAACCTGACTGGCCAGCAGGTCGGCGGCGAAACCGAAGAGGTCTATTTCATCCCGACCGATTTCGGCTCCACCGCCATCGCCTACAATCCCGACGAGGTCGTCGAGGAGGACGTGGCCTCGCTCGAGGTCTTCAAGAACCCGAAATACGCGGGCCGCATGGCGCTGCCCGACAATGTCGACGACGCCTATGCGCTGGCCTATCTGGCCACCGGCACCACGGACTGGACCGAGGCCGGCGAGGCCGAGTTCGAGGCCGCCTCGAACTGGCTGCGCGAGGTGCATCCGAACCTGCGCACCTACTGGACCGACCCGGCCGAGCTGAGCCAGCTGATGGCCACCGGCGAGGTGCTGGTGAGCTGGGCCTGGAACGAGACCTATCCGACCATGGTCGAGGAAGGCCGCCCGATCGGCTTCCAGCGCGAGACCGCGGAGGGCTCGTCGCTATGGCTGTGCGGCTATGTCAACATGAAGGACGCGCCGGGCGACGAGGATCTCGCCTATGACTACGTCAACGCGATGCTGGCCCCCGAGGCGGCGATGCCGCTTCTGGAGGCGGGCTTCGGTTCGGCCAACGCCGCGGCGCTGGGCGAGATCGACGAGGCGACGCTGACTGCCTCGGGGCTCGAGCAGATCGAGGTGCCGGTGCTGGCGCAGCTGCCGATCTCGAACGCGCTGCGCGAGCAGCACGCCGAGACCTTCGAGATGATCAAGTCCGGCTTCTGATCCGGGATGGGGCCGCGCTTTCGCGCGCGGCCCCCTTTTCAAGCCGGGCCCGCCCCCCTATATTCGCCATGTTCCTTCGGGGACTATGGACATAAACGCGCCTGTAATAAGCGGATCGGACCCGGGGGCGGTACCCGGCGGCTCCACCAAACATCCCTCGTTGGGGGCAGATGGGGCCGAAACAGGATCGACGAACGTGTAAAGAGGTGGCTTTGTCTCGGTGAGGTACCACCGATATCGGTCCAAAATTGTACAGTTGCCAACGACAACCGTGCTCCGGCTATGGCTCTGGCTGCTTAAGCAGTCCGGGTTGCCGAAACTTAAGTCCTTGCGCCTAGCAGCGTAAGGCGGGGTTCGCAGGCACCTGGCAACAGAAGCCTGCACTTTTCCCGCTCATTTCATTGGTCTGCCGCCAAGCGACTTGCCCGGCCCGCATCGCCCGGTGCAGCATGGGTCATGGCCCGGCTTCCGCTTCTTGCTCTCGCCCTCGCCTGCTTGTCCTGGCCTGCCTCGGCGCGAGCCTGCGACACCGCGCTGCTGCTCGCGATGGATGTGTCCAATTCGGTGGACGAGGCCGAATACCGGCTGCAGGTCGATGGGCTGGCCGACGCGCTCGAAGATCCGGTGGTGATCGAGGCGGTGCTCACGGGCCAAGTTGCGCTGGCGGTGCTGCAATGGTCGGACTCGTCACAGCAGCGCGTCACCAGCGATTGGCGCCAACCGCCCGACCATGCGGCGCTGTCGCGGCTTGCCGCCGAGATCCGCGCCACGCCGCGCGCCTTCGTGATGGGCGGCACCGCCCCGGCCGAGGCGCTGTCGGCGGCGCTGCATCTGATGGAGCGCGCCCCCGATTGCCATCGTAGGGTGATCGACGTCTCTGGCGACGGCACCCCAAATGACGGCGGCGATGTTGGCGGGCCGCAGCGCCGGGCCGAGGCGATGGGGGTGACGATCAACGGGCTTGCCATCGAAAGCCTCGGCCTCGCGATCACCGGTTTCTACCGCAGCCGCGTCGCGACCCGCGACGGCTTTGTGCTCACCGCGCGCGGGCATCGCGAATATCCCGAGGCGATCCGGATGAAGCTGCGCCGGGAACTGGTGCGGGTGATGGGCCGTGCCGACCCGCCCTGACCCCTTGCCCCCTTTCATCCGGCCTCGAATCCCTTATGCTTGCCCGGACTGCGAAAGGATGACGCGACGTGACCCGGCCTGCCAACCGCTCGATCGACTACGGAAACCTCATGCATCGGGCGATGCGCGGGCTGATCCAACAGGTGCTGACGCGGGTGGCCGCGGAAGGCCTGCCCGGAAAGCACCACTTCTTCATCACCTTCGATACCATGCATCCCGACGTGGAGATCGCGGACTGGCTTTCGGACCGCTACCCGGGCGAAATGACCATCGTGATCCAGCACTGGTTCGACAATCTCACCGTCACCGACGAGGGATTCTCGGTCACGCTCAATTTCGGCGACAGCCCCGAACCGCTTTACATCCCCTTCGACGCGATCCGCACCTTCGTCGACCCCTCGGTCGAGTTCGGCCTGCGCTTCGAGAACCAGGACGATGACGAGGAGGACGCCGACGAGGAGGCGCCGATGCAGGAGATGGCCGAGCCAGAGGATGATGACGAGGCGCCGAAGAAAGGCGCCGCGCAGGTCGTCAGTCTCGACAGCTTCCGCAAGTCCTGAGCATCTGGCCGGCGGCGATTTGGCAATTGCCCCGGAGGCGGCCCACGCGGTAGATGGCATGCGACGGCATACCAGGGAGATCGCGATGAGCCAGACCAGCCCCACCCGCACCGAATCCGACAGCTTCGGCCCGCTCGAGGTCCGCGCGGACCGCTACTGGGGCGCGCAGACCCAGCGCTCGATCCTGAACTTCCCGATTGGCTGGGAAAAGCAGCCCGTGGCGATCGTGCGCGCTCTGGGCGTGATCAAGCAGGCCTGCGCCGAAGCCAACAAGGCCCGCGGCAAGCTCGACGCCCGCCTCGCCGATGCGATGATTCAGGCGGCCGCCGAGGTGGTGGCCGGCAAGCTCGATGATCATTTCCCGCTGGTGGTCTGGCAGACCGGCTCGGGCACCCAGTCCAACATGAACGCCAACGAGGTGATCTCGAACCGCGCCATCGAGATCCTGGGCGGCGAGATCGGCTCTAAGGATCCGGTGCATCCCAACGACCATGTCAACATGGGCCAGTCCTCGAACGACACCTTCCCCACCGCGATGCACATCGCCGTCGCCACCACCGCGCGCGACGTGACGCTGCCGGGTCTGGAGAAGCTGCACGCCGAGCTGGCGGCGAAGGCCGAGGCGTTCAAGGACATCATCAAGATCGGCCGCACCCATACCATGGACGCGACGCCGCTGACGCTGGGCCAGGAGTTCGGCGGCTACGCGCATCAGGTCGCGATGGGCATCCGCCGCGTCAAGGCGGCGCTGCCGGCGATCTACGAGCTGGCGCAGGGCGGCACCGCCGTCGGCACCGGGCTCAACACGCCGCAGGGCTGGGGCGAGACCGTGGCCGAGAACATGGCGAAGATCACCGGCCTGCCCTTCGTCACCGCGCCGAACAAGTTCGAGGCGCTGGCCGCGCATGACGCGATGGTCGAGATGTCGGGCGCGCTGCGCGTGGTCGCGGGCTCGCTGTTCAAGATCGCCAACGACATCCGCCTGCTCGGCTCCGGCCCGCGCTGCGGCCTCGGAGAGCTGATGCTGCCCGAGAACGAGCCCGGCTCCTCGATCATGCCCGGCAAGGTCAACCCGACCCAGTGCGAGGCACTGACGCAGGTTTGCGCCCATGTGATGGGCAACGATGCCGCCGTGGGCTTCGCCGGCTCGCAGGGCCATTTCGAGCTCAACGTCTACAAGCCGATGATCGCCTACAACGTGCTGCAGTCTATGCAGCTCTTGGGCGACGCGTCGGTGGCCTTCACCGACAACTGCGTCGCGGGCATCGAGGCCAACGAGGAGCGGATCGGCAAGCTGATGCGCGAAAGCCTGATGCTGGTGACCGCGCTGGCGCCGACCATCGGCTACGACAACGCCACCACGGTCGCCAAGACCGCGCACAAGAATGGCACCACCCTCAAGGAAGAGGCGATCAATCTCGGCTTCGTCGATGCCGAGACCTTCGACCGCGTGGTGCGTCCCGAGGAGATGATCGGCCCGAAATGAAGCCGGTGAACCTGAACCAGTTCAGGAAGCAAAAGGCGCGGGCCGAGAAGAAGGCCCGCGCCGACGCCAACGCCGCGAAGTTCGGCCGCAGCAAGGCCGAAAAGACTCGCGACGCGGCCGAGGCCGAGGCGGCGGCGAAGCGGCTCGACGGGCATCGCCGCGACGATGAGTGACGGCCGACCCGTCAAGCGATCGCTGACGCTCAGGGGACACCGTACCAGCGTGTCGCTGGAAGACGCCTTCTGGCGCGCCTTCCGCGACATCGCCGCCCGCGAGCAGCGCACGATCAACGGCCTTGCGGCCGAAATCGACGAAGCGCGCGGCGATGTCGGCCTCGCTTCGGCAATCCGGGTCTTCGTGCTGCGCCGGGTCATGGATCGTTAGGCATTTCGTGCCGAGATGCAGGAATGCGTCGCGCCCCTGCCCCTCTGTCGCCGGAAGCCTGGCTCACCCACATGTTCAGCGCCAGAAGCGCCGTGCAAGGTGGCGTATTGCGTCGCAAGATCCGGGACGTGGAGCGCTATGTCGGGCGCGAAGCGTTCCCTTCGGAGATGCGCCGGCGCGGCTTTTCGGTGGTCGAGAATTCGGGCCAATTCGTGATCTTCTGCAATCGCGACCCGATCCGGCGGGTCTTGTGATCCGAATTCTTTGCAGAATTCGGTCCGGAACCTGCAAAGGTTCCGGCTAGCCGCGTTCCGTCACCCGCAACCGGATACCACCCCTGGAGCGCACCGTCAGATGCGCCACCGGCACGGGCGCATCGCCCTCGACCGCCTCGAAGCGGTAGCGCGACAGCAGCGCCGCCAACAGCACGGCCGCTTCGGCCATCGCGAAGCCCGCACCGGGGCAGACCCGCGGCCCCGCACTGAAAGGCATGTAGGCACAGCGCATGCTTTCCTTCGTCTCGGCCCGGCCCCAGCGATCCGGATCGAAATGATTCGGGTTTTCCCAGAACCGCTCGTGCCGATGCAGGTGCCAAGGCGACAGCACCACCTGCGTGCCTCGCCGCAGTGATCGGTCCCGGAAGCGCTCGGGCCTGAGAGTCTCGCGCACCATCATCGGCACCGGCGGGTAAAGGCGCAGCGCTTCTCGCGTGCAGTCTCGTATGAGCTGCAATCCGGAAAGCCCGGAGAACGCACCGGAAAAACCTCGTGCCTCGGCGGCAGCGCGGTCTTGAATCCGGGGATGCGTGGCGAGCAGGTAGAGCGTCCAGGCCAGGCTGGCCGCGCTGGTTTCGTGCCCCGCCAGGAAGAAGATCGCCACCTGGTCGACCATCTCTTCGCGCGAGAAACGCGCGCCGGTTTCAGGATCCGGCGTGGTCATGATCTTGGTCGCGAGATCGCGCGGTGCCGTGCCTGCCGTGATTTCCGCCGCCCTCATCTCGACCAGCCCGGCGATCAGCGCCCTGATGCGCTGCGCGGTGGCCCGGGTTTCGCGCGAATGCAGCCGCGGCATCCAGGCAGGCCCCTTCACGAAAGCGGCCAGATTCAGCAAGGGCTGGCTGCGCTGATGCGCGTGGAAGGACTGGTAGGTGGCCCGGGCCGTCTCGTGCTCGATCGGCAGCGAGAACAGCGTGCGAAAGATCACGTCTGCGGCGGCATGGCTTGCCTGTTCCTCGATCTCGACCGCACGCCCGTCGGCCAAAGGTGCCATCCGCGCCACTGCTGCCGTACCTGCCGCCTGCATGGCGCCAAAGCTCTCCTTCAGCCGACCGCCCTCGAAGGCCGGATCGATAATCCGCCGCTGTCGTTCCCATGTCGCGCCATTGGTGAGAAACACCGAAGCGCCGAGCAACGGTCGCAGACCCGCGCCGATCCGTTCTGATTTCGGGAAATCGCGCGGCCGCTCCTTCAGCACCAGCCGCAGCAGCGCCGGATCGTTGATCAGAACCGACCGGAAGAACGGGGTGCGAAACTCCGCCATCCAGGCGCGGTAGAGCCGGGCCGGCTGGGCCGAGAGGATATCGGCACGAAACAGCTTCAGGTGCCGCCAGAGCGACACGCGCGGCGCGCGGGGCACGGGCTTGGGCGGCAGCGGGTTCATGCGGCGGTGGTCACATGGGGCGAGAGCGGCCTACGGATCGCCTGGCGCGACGGCGCACGCTCTGCGAAGCGCGCCGCCAGCGTCAGCGGTCCGGCGGTGACACGGAAATAGTCGTAATCGCCGGGACGATCGAAGGCGCAGAGATACTGGAAATGCAGCCGGAAGAAGCGCCAGCGCAACTCGCGCCAGAGGGCCGGGCTCAGCGTCCGGGTGAAGGCCGCAGAGACCACCAGTGGCCAGCGTTGCCCCTCGGGGGCCACCCCCGACACCGCCACCGGGTCGCACAGCGCGAAGGCGCAGCCGTCGCCCGGGGCGGTCACGTCGAGCCATGTCAGCTCATCGCGGGTCGAGAGATAGGCGAGATCGGCGCGCAGGCGGCGCGCCTCTGGCAGGAAGGACATCATCGGCACCACCTGCCCCAGCGACAAGAACCCCAGTGCCGGGCCGCCTGCGGGCACCCGGCCCGCGCGGATCAGGTCCGACAGCACCGAGACGGCGAGATGCGCGCCCGAGGAATGCCCAACCACGAGAACTTCGTCGACATCCTCGCGCAGCGCCGCCGCGATCCGATCGGCGAACTGCGCCAGACGCCTCTCGAGCGCTTCCGGATTGGCGCCGCGCCAGCGGGCGGCGAAGGCGTAATCATGCATCAGGTAATAGGCGAAGAACCGGCGGTCGTTCCGACGAAACCAGTGCAGCGCGCCCCAGGCCGTCAGGACCAGCACGGGCCAGAAGACGAGCGCCGACGGCGTCCCCGAGGCGGTCACGAGCCGCTCCGCGAGACGGCCGATCACCGTCCCGAGCCCGAGCGCGAGGCCAAGCTGCAAAAGCAGCATGACCACCGGATAGAGCGCGGCGATCACAGGCCCCTTGCGGAGCCGCATCAGGCGCGGCAGCGCGCCGCTCGCTATGTAGGTCCATGCGGTCCGGAGAAGCTGCGCATAGGTCGCGGCAACGCCGCCTTGCATCTGCTCGCGCACGATGTCCGACCAGACCAGCACTTCGAACTCGGCGCGCTGCTCGGAGCCCTCGATCCGGGCCTCGACATTCCAGCCGAAGCGGCGACCGGTCGCCGGCGACAGGGTCAGGTCGAAGCCCGAGACAGCCGCCTGCGCGGCGGCTTCGCGGCGATAGAGTTCGCGGTAGCGGCGCGGGTGGATCGGGTCGAAGCCGGGGATGTAGAAAACCCGCCGCCTGCGCACCCGTCCCGGTCTCGATCCGTCCATGGCCCCTCCCGTCATGGTGCCAGACTAGACGAGGAAACCGGCGGCCATAAGGCCGAAACCGGGCCTCAGCCGAGCGCCGCAAGCGCCGGAAAGGTCTCGAGCAGCCAGAAGCTGAAATCGGAGAACTGGCCGGTGAGCATCATCAGGCCGACGGTCCATAGCAGCAGCCCCGAGGTCCGCTCGATCCGCCCCATGTGCCGCTTCATCCACGACATCGCGCCGGTCAGCTTGGGAAAGAATGCCGCAACCAGAAGGAACGGGATGCCCAGCCCGGCGGCATAGACCGCGAGCAGCGCCGCGCCGCGCGTCACCTCGGCCTCGGTCGCGGCCAGCCCGAGGATGGTGCCGAGGATCGGGCCGAGGCAGGGCGTCCAGCCAAAGGCGAAGGCGAGCCCAAGCACATAGGCGCCGAAGGCCGAGCCGCCCCTGTCGCCGCCCGAGATCCGCGCCTCGCGGTCGAGGAAGGGAATGCGGATCACGCCGGTGAAATGCGCGCCGAAGACCATGATGGTGATGCCGGCAATGATGTTGAACCAGTCCTGGAACTGCAGGAACATGCGTCCCAGCGCCGAGAATGCGACCCCCAGCAGCAGGAAGACCGTCGACAGCCCCAGCACGAAGAACAGCGCCGCCGTCATCACCCGGCGCCGCTCGCGCGCGGGAGCGGCGAGATCGGTCACCGACACCCCGCCCATATAGGCCAGATAGGGCGGAACGATCGGCAGCACGCAGGGGCTGAGGAAGGACAGGAGCCCCGCCGTCAGCGCGATCATCATCGCGGGGAGAAGCGTCGCGTCGAGGATCATCTCGGCTGAGAACATGGAAAAAAACTCCTTTGGTCCGGCGAGGCTATCAGCCGCCGCCCGGGGCGTCACCAGCCCGGCTCTCACTTGGTCGTGCGGCAATGTGTCTGTCCCGCGCGGGAAGGCTCAGACGCCGGGCAGCACCCACAGCGCCTCGCGCGGGAGCCGCCAGCGGATGTCCTGCCCCGGCGTGGCGCCGCGCGCGGCGCCCGCCCGCATCAGCGCCTCGAGCCTGAGCCCCGCGACCTCGGCGGTAATCCGGGTGAGCAGCCCCTCGAAGCGGGTTTCGATCACCCGCAGGGTCACCGCGTTCTCGCCCTCGCCGGTCTCGATTGCCTCGGGGCGCAGCGTCAGGCAGCCCGCCCCCGCGGGCGCGGCATGGGGCAGCGCCAGCTGCCCCAGCGCGCAATCGAACGCGCCGCCCGAGGAACGGCCGGGGATGAAGTTGCAGCCGCCAAAGAACCGCGCCACCTCGAGATCGGCGGGCCGGTTCCACAGCGTCGCCCCCGCACCGATCTGGTGGATGCGGCCACCCAGCATCAAGGCGACCCGGTCGCCCAGCACCGCCGCCTCCTCCTGATCATGGGTGACGACCAGCGTGGTGATTCCGGTCTCGCGCTGCAGCCGCCGGATCAGCGCCCGCATCTCGGTGCGCAGATGCGCGTCGAGCGACGACAGCGGCTCGTCGAGCAGCAGCAGGCCGGGCTTGAGGACCAGCGCGCGGGCCAGCGCCACCCGCTGCCGCTGCCCGCCCGACAGCTCGTGCGGGCGGCGATGGCCGAGATCGCCGAGCTGGACCTGTTCCAGCCCCTCGGCCACGCGCCGAGCGATCTCTCGCTTCGGGCGTCGCTGCATCCTGAGGCCGAAGCCGACATTGGCGGCCACGTCCATATGCGCGAAGAGCTGCCCCGACTGGAACACCAGCACCGCCTCGCGCCGCTCGGGCGGCAGATGCCCGACCGAGACCCCGTCGAAGCGGACCTCGCCCGCATCCGGCGCGATCAGACCGGCGACGACGCGCAGCGCCGTGGTCTTGCCGCAGCCCGAGGGGCCGAGCAGGGCCAGCATCTCGCCGTTCCCCACCTCGAGCGAGAGCGCGTCGAGCGCCGGGCGCTCCGCGCCCGGATGGCGCAGATGCAGGTCGTTGAGCGTCAGTCGCGTCACCGCGTCCCTCCGATGGCCATGCCGCGCCCCGTCAGCTGCCGCGCCACGAGGGCAAGGATCACGAGGCCCGGGCCGAGGCTCAGCATCGCCAGCACCCCGGCCTGATCGTTGCGCCCCGCGCCCGCCTGCGCATAGAGCAGCAAGGGCAGCGTCACCACCCGGCCGCCGCCGATGGTCAGCGTCAGGATGTATTGCGACCACGACACGAGGAAGGCGAAGAGCCCGGCCACGACGATACCGGGCGCGATGGCGGGCAGCATCACGTGCCACAGCACCTGCAACGGCCGCGCGCCCAAGCTGCGCGCCTGCGCCTCGGCCTCGGCGTCGTAATTGGCGAAAACGCCCGACATCACGAAGATCACGTAGGGCAGCGTCGGCACCAGATGCACCAGCACGACGCCCGGCACCGAGTTGGTCAGCCCGAGCCTCAGGAACACGCCGTGGATACCCAGACCCACCGCGATGCCCGGCACGATCACCGGAGCCAGCAGCGCCAACTCGACCAGCGCCTTGCCGCGAAACCGGTAGAGCCCGAGCGCCCGGCCCGCCGGAATGCCGAGCGCCAGCGCCAGCGCTGCGGCGGCAAGGGCGATCAGCGTCGTGGTGGCAAGCGCGCTGGGGATCTCCGAGCGCGGCGCGAAGGCCTGCATCCAGGGCTCGATGGTCCAGTTGGCGGGCAGGATCTGCGGAAAGAACCAGCCGCGCGCCACCGACCACAGCGCCAGCGGCAAGAGCGGCGCGATGAGTGCCGCGATCAGCACCAGCCCCAGCAGGATGCGCAGCCGCGGGCTCATCGGTTCCGCCCCGCGAAGGCGGCGCGGATCAGCACCGCCGAGACCAGTGCGATCAGCATCGCCAACGCCATCGCCTCGGGTCTTGCCGCAAGATCGGGGTCGGTGAAGCGCTGCCAGGCCAGCACCGGCAACGCCGTGGGCGCGCTCTGCCCCAGAAGCACGGGCACCTCCCAAGCGCCGAAGGAGAAGGCGAAGACGATGGCGCCGGCGCGGATCAGCGCCGGCATCAGCAGCGGCAGCAGCACCAGCCGCATCGCCGCGAAGGGCGAAGCCCCGAGCGAGCGCGCGGCGCTTTCGGGGTCGTCGCCCAAGCTTTGCATGTTCGCGAGGAGGATCAGCCCGATGAAGGGCACCTCCTTCCAGACGTAATGGGCGATGATGCCGATGGCGAAGCGGTCCTGCGTCAGCGCGGGAAAGCCTGCGGGACCGTCGATCAGCCCGGCGCCCGCCGAGAGCCGCGCGACGAAGCCCGATTGCGACAGGAGCCACAGGATGCCCAGCGCACCCACCGCGTGCGGGATGGTGAGGTTGATCTGGAATAGCAGCCGCGCCAGCCCCTGCCCCGGAAACCGGCGCCGCAGCAGCAGCGCCGCGCCGAGGCCGATCAGGCAGGAAAGCGCGGTCGAGGCGAAGGCGATCCAGAGCGACAGGCCGAGCGAACGCCAGACCCGGCCCTCGGACAGCACCGCGATCCATGCGTCACCGCTGGCGCCGCCGCGACCCATGCCGAAGGAGCCCGCGAGCCCCAGCGCGAGGCCGCCTCCGAACAGCACCGCGATCACGCCGAGCGCGGGCGCGAGCGACAGCCATGGATGCCCGCGCCCGATCATCTCAATTGCCGACGTTGCGAATCCAGCCATCCTCGATCGCCGAGGTCCAGTCGGCCTGAAGCTCCGGCAACGCTGCCTGCCCCAGCTCCTCGATCGAGACCACCGAGGGGTGCCGCTCAAGCGCCTCGAAGCCCGCCTGCACCTCGTCCGGGGCGCGGTCGGGCTCGATCACCGTGGCCGCGCCCCAGACCTCCGGCTGCGCCTTTTCGAGCTGCGCCTCGGCCGAGAGCAACAGGTTCTGGGTCACCATGGCGGCCGCCTTGTTCGCGGCGTTGACCGGGATCACCATGTAGTTGGTGTTGGCCAGCGTGCCGTCGCTCAACCCGTAGGAGCGCGCTGTCTCGGGGAAGATCCCGTTGACCACCGCCGTGCCGACCTCGGCCGGGTCGTAGGTGAAGAACAGGTCCACCTCCTGGTTGGCGAACATCTGTTGCAGCTGCGTGATCGAGGTCGGGTAGGTCACGCCCTCGCGCCACAGATGCGGCTCGATCCCGTTCAGGATCTCCCAGGTTTCCTCGGCCACCGCGTCGAACTTCGCTTGATCGAACGGCCCGAGCAGCGCATCCGGCCCGCCCGCGACATGGGTGAAGACGTGGCGCACGAAGGCGGCGCCGGTGAAATCGGGCGGCGCGGGATAGGTGAACCGGCCCGGATTGGCCTCAACCCATGCCAGAAGCTCGGAGATCGAGCGCGGCGGCTCGGATGTGCGGGCAGTGTCATGTGCAAAGGCGAACTGCACCCGGCTCCACGGCACCTCGCAGCCCTCGACCGGCGTGCCGAAATCATTGGCGATGGCGGGGTTGTCGAAATTCACCAGCTCCGCGTTGGGCAGCTTGTCGACATAGCCGCACCAGGCGAGGTCGCCCTGCTTCATCGTGCGGAAATTCTCGCCGTTGATCCAGATCATGTCGACCGCGCCCGTCGTCGCGCCCGCCTCGACCTCGCCCAGCACGATGTTCACCGCCTCGGCGGTGTCGGTGAGCGGCACGCGGTTGAGCGTGATGTCGTACTCCTCTTCGAGACGGCCACCGATATAGTCGGAGACATAGGCGTTGATGTTGTCGGCCCCGCCCCACATGAAGACGTTGACCTCACCGCCGCGCGCCGTCTCGACGATCTCCTCCCAGCTCATTTCGAGCAGCGCATCGCCCTCCTGCGCCCGGGCCGCGCCGCCCGCGAGGATCAGCGCCCCAATGATCCCTGTCATCATCCGCTTCATGGTGCTCCTCCCGTCGATGGCGCCGGATCGCATCGCCCGGCTTCGATCACAGGGTAGTGCCTGCGCGGCGATATCGGCGCAACACACCAAAATGTCAGGCGCTTGCAACATGAAAGTGGCGGTCAGTGATCGGCGGGCCGGCGCAGCGGGTTCGGCCCCGGCCCGTCATGATCGCCCGGCGCGGACGCGTCGTCCGGTGCCTCGACCGTGCCGCCGCGCCCTGGCTCGAGCGAGGCATACCAAGCGGCCAGCGCCTCGATATCCGCCTCTTCCAGATCCTGCGCCGCGACCCGCATCAGGTTGTAGGCCTCGGTGCCGCCGCGCACCCCGTCGCGCCACAGCCGGAGCTGGGTGACCAGATAGGCCTCGTCCTGCCCGGCGAGCGGCGGGAAATCCCCCTGCAGCGCCTCGCCGCCCAGCCCTTCGAGGTCGCGCGGCCCCGGCCCGTGGCAGGCGGTGCAGGTGGGCACGTCGTCGGAGCCCGCCCGTGCCAGCCGCTCGCCCAGCGCCAGCGTTTCGGGGTCATGCGCCGGGGCCTCGCCCGGTTCGTCCCGGGGCACCTCCGCCTCCGCGAACCATTCGGCAAGCGCGCGCAGCTGGTCGGGGGACAGTTCCGAGGCCGCGTGCCGCATAATCCCGCTTTCGCGCCGCCCCTCGCGATAGGCCAAGAGCGCGGCCTCGATGTAATCGGCCTCGAAGATGTCGAGCCGCGGCACGTGGCGCGCGACGCCGCCATGGCAGCTTGCGCACCACGCCGCACCCTCGGGGCCACCGTTCTCGGCTAGCGCGGTCAGCTCGGCCTGCCGCTCGGGCGTCACCTCGCCGCGCTGGATCGCGCGCAGGTAGGCGACCCCGGCCCAGACGTCGTCGCCGCGCTGCGAGGGCCATTGCGGCATGCCCGACATCTTCACCCCCTCGTAGAGGATCCAGTGCAGCTCTTCGGGGCTCCAGCTTCCCACCGCCTCGGTGATGTGCGGCGGCACCGGGTTCATGCCGAGGATGGTGGCGGTGCGGTCGCGCCCGGGCACGGCATGACACATGGCGCAGGCGGTCTCGAAATGCCGCGCGCCAAGCTCGATCAGCGCCGGGTCGTCGAGATCGGGGGCCGGCGTCTCGGGGTGGCCGGAATAGAGATCGACGGCGTTGCGATAGGTGGTGTGCAGCGCCCAGTAGGTCGGCGGCAGGTGGCCCGCGCGCGCCGACACGTTGTAGAGCCCGAAGGCGATGGTGGCGCCGCCCGCCGCCGCGCCCAGCCCCGCCAGCACGGCGAGCGTGACGAGAACCGTCCTGGTCCGCTGCTTCATGCCGCGGCCTCCCTTTCCTTCACGGCCCGGGCGGTGAGCGCCAGCCCCGCCACGAGATAGACCGGCGTGCCGATCCCGAGCATCAGCATGCCGCCAAGCTGCTGGCCGCCCAGATCGGGCATCAGCCCGCACCAGGCGGAATAGAGATCGCGGGGCGCGAGGATCAACAGCGCGCCCAGCAGCGTCATGTGCATCGATGTGAGCAGGAGCCCCCCGGCCCCGGCAAGCGGATGCCCGGCCCGCAGGCAGCCGGCCCAGACCAGCAGCCCCGCCAGCAGGAAGCTGGCCTGCTCGGCGGCGAAACCCGCCTCGGAGCGATAGGCCAGCGCGTGGGCGCGCGGCAGGTGCCAAGCCCAGACCACCGCGAATTCGAGCGCCGCGGCGATCAGCGGGCCCAGTGCCAGGGCCCGGCCCAGAGCGGGCCAGCCCAGCACCAGAAGCGGCGCGGCGAGCGCCACGATGGTCATGTGCCGCAGCATGTGCCCCGCGAAGGAGGACCCGAGCCACATCTCGAGCGGCGCGACCCAGACCGCGGCCAGAAGCCCGAGCCCGAGGATCATCGGCACCGGCCTGATCGCGCCGGGCCTCACCGGCAGGTTCCGAGGATGATCAGGGGCAGCGTGTCGTAGACCACGCCGATGAACGACACCAGCGCCAGCAGGAACCCTGCATGGCCGAGGAACTGGTGCCGATCCTCGGCGCTGCCCTCGGGGTTCGAGAATTCGCCGGTGTCGCGCACGTCCCAGCGCAGGAAGGCGCGCCAGCCGATCCAGGCGATCGCGGCGAGCATCGCGACGGTCATCGCGATCAGGGCGATGCGCAGTACGCCCATCGAGAACATGCGCTCGAACTTGAAGCAGTAGACCGAGACCGCCGCGTAGCTGATCAGGAAATGGAAGGCCCAGATCGTCGGCCCGAGCGTGATCCGCCACAGGCTCTCGCGCTCTTCCGCGAATTCGTGCTCGTCCTCGCGCGGATGCGAGGGCCGGTCTTGATCGCTGCGCTCCATGCGGCCCTCCCTCACATCAGCCGGGGCACGATACCCATCATCGCGCCGGTCACCAGCGCCGTCAGCCCCAGGAAGTGCCAAAACAACGTGACGTTCCACAGATCCGCGTCATAGCGCGGGGTCAGCTTGCCGAAGAGGCTGCCCGCGAGGCAATAGAGCTGCATGATGGTGCCAACGATGCCATGCGCCACCACCCAGACCATCAGCGCCCACATCATCGCCGGATAGACATGGCTGGCCGGGTCGAGATCCATGACCGACAGGATGAAGCCGCCCATCCCGGCCAGCGTCAGGAGCGGCGCCAGCGCCAGCGCCCCGCGCGCCAACCCGACCCGGCCGGCCCGGTTCAACCCGCGCGCGCCGCGCGTCAGCGCCCAGGCAGCGGCGAAGGCGGCGGTGGAGAGCGCGACGAGATAGCCGTTCGCATGCTCGGCCCCCGGCGGCGGGAAGGCGGTGTTCGAGGTCCAGTAGAAGAACACCCCGAAGACCAGCGACGCGAAGGCGGTGGCATCGCCCAGCATGGTGATCCAGACCGCCCACCAGCCCACCGCCTGCGGCCCGGCGGCGTAGGTCGGCAGGCTGAGGCCGAGGCCGACATCCTTCATGTCCTTTTCCGGCGGCCGCGCGGTCGAGGTCCAGAGCCAGTAGAGAATGCAGACCACCGCGAAAGCCGCCGAGACGATGGCCGGGCCATAGATGTGGAAGGTCGGCAGGATGAAGGCGCCGCCGGTGAAAGCCGCCGCCCAGATGGTGATATAGGCCGGGCCGGTCACCCGCTGCACCTGGATCGGCCGCGCGTCGATCACGCTGGTCACGATGGTCTCGCGCAGCCCCTCCTCGGCATCGGGCAGGTAGTAGCGCCCCTGATCCATGCGCTCGACCAGCTTGGGCTGGTCCCAGAGCGGGTAGCGCGAGGTGATGTGCGGGATCGAGCGGACGCCCCATTTTGTCTCGGGGATCTCGTGGCTCCATTCCAGCGTGCCGGCGCCCCACGGATTGCGCTCGATCTGCGGCTGGTCCTTCTTGGGGCGCACGATGTCCCAGGCGAAGACCGCGAAACCGGCGGCGACGATGAACGAGCCCACGGTCGATATCTGGTTGAGCCAGTCGATGCCCAAGCCCTCGGGGTAGGTGTAGACCCGGCGCGGCATGCCCAAGAGGCCGGTGAGGTGCATCGGCAGGAAGGTGATGTTGAAACCGGTGAAGATCAGCCAGAAGGACCAGCGGCCCAGCCGCTCGGACAGCATCTTCTTCCGGAAGAACGGGAAGAAGTAATAGACCCCCGCGATCACCGGGAACACCATGCCGCCGAACAGCGTGTAATGCAGGTGCGCCACGATGAAATAGGTGTCGTGCACCTGCCAGTCGAAGGGCGCGATCGCGACCATGACGCCGGTCAGGCCACCCGCCGTGAAGATCGCCAGAGCGCCCGCGATCCAGAGCATCGGCAGCGTCATGACCACCTTGCCGGCGATCAGCGTCGCGACGAAGGCAAAGAGCTGAATGCCGGTCGGGATCACCACCGCCTCGGAGGCCGCCGAGAAGAACCCCAGCGACATGTTGGGCAGGCCGGTGGTGAACATGTGGTGCACCCAGAGCCCGAAGCTCAGGAACCCTGTCCCCACCGCCGAGAGCACGATCCAGGAATAGCCGAGGATCGGGCGCCGTGCGACCGTGGGCACGATCATCGCGGCGATGGCGATCGAAGGCAGGAAGATGATGTAGACCTCCGGATGGCCGAAGATCCAGAACAGGTGCTGCCACAGCATCGGGTCGCCGCCGCGCGTGTGATCGAAGAAGGGCCAGTCGAACGAGCGCTCCAGCTCGAACAGGAAATCGCCCGCGATCAGCGGCGGAAAGGCGAAGAGGATCATGCCGCCCACCACCAGCACGTACCACGCGTAGAGCGGCATGACGTTGACGCGCATGCCGGGGGGGCGGCATTTCAGCGCGCCGACGATCAGCTCGACGGCCGCCGCGATCGAGGCCACCTCGATAAAGCTGAGACCCAGAAGCCAGATGTCGGAGCCGATGCCAAGCTCGATGGTGGCCAGCGGCGGATACATGAACCAGCCCGCCTTGGGGGCCGCCGAGAACAGGATCGAGCCGATCACGAAGATCCCGCCGATCAGGAAGGCCCAGTAGCCATAGGCCGAGAGCCGCGGGAACGGCATGTCGCGCGCGCCCAAGAATGCGGGCAGGATCAGGATCGAGATCGCCTCGAACATCGGCACCGCGAAGAGGAACATCATCGCCGAGCCGTGCATGGTGAAGAGCTGATTGAACATGTCGGCCGAGATCAGGTCGTTCTCCGGCACCCAGAGCTGCAACCGCATCAGCAGCGCCATGACGCCCGCGATCAGCATGAACACGAAGGCGGTCATGGTGTACCAGACGCCGACCTCGGAGTTGTTGACGGCGGTCCAGTAGCGCCAGCCCTCGGGCGTCTTCCAGGCGCGACGCAGATTCTCTTCCTGCCGCTCGCGGACCTCGCGCGGCACCGGCTCGTTCAGCATCTTCTCGGTCGGGGGATAGATGCCCCGTGGCGCGAGGTCGCCCGCGGGAATGCTTCGGTCGGTCATTCGAGGCCCTCGAGATAGGCGGCGATCGCGTCGATCTGTTCGCCCGTAAGGTGGTCATAGGCGGGCATTTCGGCGCCGGGCTTCCAGGCGCCCGGATTGGCGACCCACTTGGCGAAATCCTCGGTGCTGGTGCCGAGGCGCCCGGCGGCGAGCGAATGGCGCGAGCCAACATGGGTGAGATCCGGCCCCACCCGCCCCACGGCGGGCGTGCCGCGCACCGCGTGGCAGGCGCCGCAGCCCTGCGACAGGAACAGCGCCGCACCCCGGGCCGCCTCGGCGCTCGCGGGCGTCACTGCCGGGGCGGCCTCGGCCTCGAGCCACGCCTCGAAAGCGTCGGGTTCCATCACCTCGGCCTCGAAGGCCATCCAGGCGTGGCTTTCGCCGCAGAACTCGGCGCATTGGCCGCGATAGATGCCGGGGCGTTCGGGGCCGAGCGTCATCTCGTTCACCCGACCGGGAAACATG
This sequence comes from Limimaricola soesokkakensis, assembly GCF_900172345.1. Lineage (GTDB taxonomy): Bacteria > Pseudomonadota > Alphaproteobacteria > Rhodobacterales > Rhodobacteraceae > Limimaricola > Limimaricola soesokkakensis. Next base: position 364,038 of record NZ_FWFY01000003.1, on the reverse strand, counting down.
TCCATCTTGCCGCCCAGGGACGGCACCCAGAAGGAATGGATCACCTCCTTGCTGTCGAGCAGGAAGGTCGAGCGGACCCCCGCAGGCAGCCGGATCTCGTTGGCGGTGGTGACGGTGCTGCCATCCTCGCGCTCGTATTCGACGCGCCACCACCACTGCTCGCCGGTCACCCGGATCACCGGCCCGTCGCCGGTGGCGCGCAGGTCGGGCATGATGCTCAGCCCATAGACCAGCAGCGCGCTCAGCGTCACGGTCGGGAAAGCGATGCCACCTAGGATCACCAGCCAATTGGCAATCCGCTGCGAATGCGCCGCCGGGCTGCGCCGGGTGGCCCAGTAGAACAGCCCGTTCATCCCGAACCACAACACCACCGCGCCCGCGAGCATGACCCAGAACAGGTCGCCCAGGATGCGCGCGTCCTCGCCGCCCGGCACCAGCGCCGATTGCCGCCCCTCGCAGGCGGCGAGCAGGAGGAACGACAGAAGCGCGAGCCGCGACGGGCCGGAGAGAAAGGTGGGTCGGGCGCGGGTCTCGCGGGGCATGCAGGGTCCGGGTCAGCGGCGCTCGCGCCAAGGTCACGACAATGAGAGCGCGCCCCGCGCTCCGGTCAACGTCGCAAGTCGAAGAAATCGCACCGAGACCTGTGCATTGCGCGATGTCGCGCAATCGCTATGTGACGGCACCATGACATACGCGTATTCCAGCCCCCTCCCCGGGCGTCTCCCTGTTTCCGGCATCTTCGCAAGTGTCGCGGTGCTGCTGCTCGTCGCGGTGGCACTGGGGCTGTGGCGCGACCAACTCGATTGGCAGTTCCGCGAGAGCGGGATCGTCACCTATGGCTCGGTGCTGCTCCTGGGCCTGATCTCGTGGACGAGCTTCGCGATCGGCAAGGTTCGGCGCGACCGCGCCCGTCCGCTCCTGCGCGATCCGCGCGCCGTCTGGATTGCCATCGGCGCGGGCTTCGCCTTTCTCGCGCTCGACGATCTGGCGCAGATCCACGAGAATCTCGACAAGCTGATCCACACGCTTGCGGGGGCCAAGTCGACGGCGCTGACCGACCGGCTCGACGACCTGATCATCGCGTTCTACGGGCTGGTCGGGCTCGCGGTGCTGTGGCTATGCCGCTCGGAACTGCGCCGGTTTCGCGAGCTGCTCCCGTGGCTTGGCTTCGGCTTCGCGCTTTTAGCGCTGCAAGTCGGGCTCGACGCGATCTCGAACCGCGACGAATGGCTCGACTGGCTCGACGTGGCCGAGGCGCAAAGACCTCTTTATACCGACGTGATGACGGTGTTCGAGGAAGGCGCGAAGCTCTTTGCCGAGGCCGCCTTCCTGTCGGGCTTCGTTCTGGCGCGGCGCGTGTTGCGCGCCGCCTGAGTTTCAGACGCCGCGCTTGTTGCCCCAGATCAGCACGTGCAGCTGCGGAAGCACGCGCGCCTCGAACCAGCCATCGGCCAGCGTCCGGCTCACCAGCCAGTCCATGCGGTCGGTGATGCCGTCCATGTCGATCTCGGCGTCCTCGGCCTCGGGCGGCGGCGGCGTGTGGTTGCCGGGCTGGAGGTAGACCGGCAGCTGCGGGTAGCGCGAAGCCACGTCGCGGGCCCAGAGGTAATCCGTCTCGTCGAAAACCACGATCTTCAGGATCGCCTCGGCGTCGCCCGCTGCCGCGAGGCACTCGTCGAAGCGCGCCCAGTCCGGCGTCTCGCCCGAGGACGGCGGCTTGGGCGACAGGACCAGCGGCTCCAGCCGCGAAAACCAGTCGCGCGCCACCGAGCCTTGGGTCTCCAGCGCGAAGCGGTAGCCCAGGGCGCGCCCCCGCTCGATCAGCGGGCCGCAATCCTGGATCGCCGGGTTGCCGCCCGAGATGGTGACCGTCAGGGGTCGCCCGCCGGACAGCTCGACAATGCGGTCCCAGACCGCACCGGTTTCCATCGCCGCCCATGTGTGGCGGTATTCGCTCTCGACCGCATGCAGACTGTCGCACCACGAGCAGCGGTAGTCGCAGCCGCCCAGCCGCACGAAGACCGTGGCCTGGCCGATCAGCGCACCCTCGCCCTGGATCGTCGGCCCGAAGATTTCGGAGACGCGCAGCGTGGTCATGCCGCGCGCCGTCCAGGCTGGGGCCGGTACTCGGCCCAGGTCTTCGGCGTCTCCGACACCCGCACCGCGCTGACCTGATCCCAGCGCGCGGCGGCCCAGTCGTAGATCGCCCAGGCCAGCACCTCGGAGGTCACGCCGTCATGGCCGAACACCTCGTTGAGATGGCGGTGGTCGAGATGGTCGTCGATCCAGCGCTTGAGCGGGTCGAGCGCCCGGTAGTCGAGCACGAAGCCGTTCTCGTCGAGCTCCTCGGACTGCAGCTCCACCTCGGCGATGTAGTTGTGCCCGTGCAGCCGCGCGCAGGGATGATCGCCCGGCAGGCCGCAGAGCTGGTGGCTGGCGGAGAAGTGGAATTCCTTGGTGATCGTATACATCACTTCGCCCCCCGCGCGACGGCTTCGACCCAGAAATCCGGATCGGCATATTCGGTCGGGTCAGCGACGCCCGCGAGGTGGAACGCCTCGCGTCGCTCGACGCAGGTGCCGCAGCGGCCGCAATGCAGGTCGCCGCCCTTGTAGCAGGACCAGGTCTCGGCGAAGGGCGTGCCGTGCTTCGCACCCTCGGTCACGATGGCGCTTTTGGGCTCGTGCACGAAGGGGGTGTAGAGCCGGACATCGGCGTAGCCGTCGAGTGCTTGGCGCTGCATCGCATCGAAGGCCTCGGTGAAGGCCGGGCGGCAGTCCGGGTAGATGAAGTGATCGCCGCCATGCACGGCGGTGGCCACCGCATCCGCCTTCTGCGCCGCAGCTAAGCCGAAGGCCACGGTCAGCATGATGGCGTTGCGGTTCGGAACCACGGTCGTCTTCATGGTGTCCTCGGCATAATGCCCGTCGGGCACCTCGACATCGTCGGTGAGCGCCGAGCCCGACAGATGCGCGCCGATCGAACGCATGTCGATCAGGTGGAACGGCACGCCGAGCCGCTCGGCGGCGGCGCGGGCGAAGTCCAGCTCTTTCGAGTGGCGCTGGCCGTAGTCGAAGGAGATGAGGCCGGCCAGTTCGTTCTCGGCGGCGACCTTGTGGGCGAGCGACACGCTATCGAGCCCGCCAGAGCAGATTACATAGGTTTTCATCAGATCCGTCCTTGTTTTGACCGGGTAGGCTGCGACCGGTGCCCGGACCATTCCGGGCGACCCTCACTAGCGCATCCGGGCGGGACGGGAAAGATCAGCCTTCGGGCACGTTTTCGCGAAGCTCCTCGAGCCAGACCGCCGCGCTCGCATCCGACGGCGCGCGCCAGTCGCCGCGCGGCGACAGCGAGCCGCCAGCCGAGACCTTGGGCCCGTTCGGCATGGCCGAGCGCTTGAACTGCGCGAAGCCGAAGAAGCGGGAGACGAAAACCTCCAGCCACTTGCGGATCTCCGCGAGGTCGTAGGCGCGGCGCTTTTCCTGCGGGAAGCCGATCGGCCAGAGCCCCTTCTCGGCATCGTGCCAGGCGTGCCATGCGAGGAAGGCCACCTTCGAAGGCGGCAGCCCGTAGCGCATGGTGTGGAACAGGAAGAAGTCGTGCAGCGCGTAGGGCCCGATCCGGTCCTCGGTCGATTGCAGCTCTTCTTCTTCGGATTGCGGTACCAGCTCGGGCGATATCTCCGTATTCAGGATCGCCTGCAGCACGTCGATGGTGGCGGCCTCGTCGAACTGCCCGGACTGGATCGACCAGCGTATCAGATACTGGATCAGCGTCTTGGGCACGCCGGAATTGACGTTGTAATGGCTCATCTGGTCGCCGACGCCATAGGTGCACCAGCCCAGCGCCAGCTCGCTCAGATCCCCCGTCCCGACGACGATGCCGCCATTCTGATTGGCGAGCCGGAACAGGTAATCGGTCCGGAGCCCCGCCTGCACGTTCTCGAAGGTGATGTCATAGACCGGATCGCCGCCCGAAAAGGGGTGATCCATGTCCTTCAGCATCTGTCGCGCGGCGGGCCGGATGTCGATCTCGGCCGCCTGCACGCCCATCGCGCGCATCAGCTTCCACGCATTCGACTTGGTGGCGTCGCCGGTCGCGAAGCCTGGCATGGTGTAGCCGAGGATCGTGTCGCGCGGCAGACCCATCCGGTCACAAGCCTTGGCCGCGACGATCAGCGCGTGGGTGCTGTCGAGCCCGCCGGAAATGCCGATCACCAGCTTCGGGTTGCCGATCGATTCCATCCGGCGGCGCAGCCCTTCGACTTGGATGTTGAAGGCCTCGTAGCAGTCGAGATCGAGATGGCTCTCGCGGTTCGGCACGTAAGGGTAGCGACGGATCGGCCGAATCAGCCCGGCATCCTCGAAATGCGGCCGATGCGCGAAGCGGATGCGCCGGAAGGCCGGGGCCTGCCCCTTGCCCGCATCGTTGAAGGTGCCGGTACGGATCCGCTCGTTCAGAAGCCGCTGCGTGTCGACATCGGCCATGCACAGCTCGGGCTCCACGTCGAAGCGGCCCGACTGCGCCAACAGGTCGCCCATCTCGTAGACCGCGCCCTGCCCGTCCCAACTCAGATCGGTGGTGCTCTCGCCGGGGCCGGCGGCGGAATAGGCATAGGCCGCGAAGCTGCGCATGCCGTGGCTGCGGCATAGCACGTGGCGATCGTCGGACTTGCCGATGACGATATTGGAGGCAGAGAGGTTGGTGAGGATCAGCGCGCCCTCGGTGGCCGCTTGGCTCGACGGCGGCACGGGGGCCCAGAAATCCTCGCAGATCTCTGTGTGGAAGATCAGGCCGGGCAGATCCTCGGCCTCGAAGATCAGGTCGGTGCCGAAGGGCACCTCCTCTCCCCCGAGCCGCATCGCGCGGCCCGTGACGCCGCGCCCCTCGGCGAACCAGCGCTTTTCGTAGAACTCGCGGTAATTCGGCAGAAAGCTCTTGGGCACCACGCCGAGAATGCGCCCGCGCGAGATCACCACGGCGCAGTTGTAAAGCCGCCCCTCGTGGCGCAGCGGCGCGCCGATCAGCCACACCGGCGCGAGCTTGGCGCAGGCCTCGGTGATGCGCGTCACCGCCGCCTCGACCGCGTCGAGAAGCGCGGTCTGCATGTGCAGGTCGTCGATCGCGTAGGAGGAGACGCAAAGCTCGGGGAACACCACGAGATCGGCCTTGGCATCATGCGCGCGCCGCGCCTCGGCGATCACCGCGTCACGGTTGAACGACACGTCGGCAGGCCGCACACGCGGCGTCGCGGTGGCGACACGGACAAAGCCGTGCCGGTGCAGGGAATGAAAGGCGTCTGGCCCCTTGCGCATGTTCGTCACCTCGTCTTCTCCAGCGGTTCGGGCGCGCCGACCATGCCGCGTCGCCCGCAGATAAGCCAGCCCTCCCCCGGGCTTCAGCCGCCGCCGATCATTCCGAAGCTCACGCCGACCGCCACGATGCTCAACACGAAGCCCAGACCCATCAGCAGCCCGTCGCGCAGTGTCATGGCGAGGCCGAAGGCCGCGATCGCCGCCATCGGCGCGCTCGAAGCGAAGGGCACGAGTTCCAAGGGCGGCACGGTCAGGCACAAGAGCAGCACCGCGATGCCCGCGATACGCGACGCTTTGGGCCCGGTTAGCGCTTCAAAGCGCCCGTGAAACCACCGATCGAGCCAGCGGCCGATACCGCGCAGCTTGTTGGCCGCCTTGGCGAGCTTGTCGCCCGAGACCGAGCGGCGTTCGAGGAACCCCGGCAGCCACATCTCGTCGCGCTGCATCACGATCTGCACCGCGAAGATCGTGATGATCAACGCGAGGAGCGTCGGCACGCCGGGCACGCCGCCGATGGGAGAGATCTCGATCAGCGCCGGCACGAAGAGAAACGGACCGAAGCCGCGATCCCCCAGCGCCGAGGTCACATCACCCACTGTGGCGCGGTCGTCGTCGCGCCCCTCCTGCTCAAGCCGGTCGAGCACATCCTCGACCGCGCGCGATCTCTCGCCCATGCGCCTCTCCAAGCTCGGCTGCTTCTGAGCAGCAACCCGGAGAGCGCGAAGACGTTCCGGAACGGAACGGCTCAGCCGCGCCTGGTCTGCGCCCGGTCGTGCCCGGCCGGCGGCGTGGCGACGCGCGGCGTGCCGCGATCCTGCGGCAGCGGGTCGGCCAGCAGCCGCTCGCGCAGCACCCGCGCATGACGCCGCGCCTCGGGGCGCGAGCGACGCGCCGCTTCAAGCAGCTCGATCACCTCGCTTGGCGCGCTGCCGGGGCGGGTGCCCGGCGGCAGCATGGCAAGGATCTCGCGCAGGCGCGGCGCCAGTGAAAGGGCATCCGCGGAGGCCTCGGTCGCGCCGCTCATGCGCTGCGCCGCCTCGGCATCGCGCGACAGGGCCAGCCCGGCGAGCCCCGCCCGCCGCGCCGCGCGGATCGCCGCGCGCGCCGTTCCGGCATCGGCCGCATCCGGCAGCGGCATCCGCGCCACCACTGGGCCGCCGATCACCCGTGCCAGCGCCGCCGCCATGGCGAGCCGTGCACGCGGACCGACATCCTGCGGACCGCCCGCCCCTTCGGGCGCGCAATCGAAGGCGGCGGCGTCGCGGGGCGCGATCCCCGGGGCGCCGCGCAGGGATCCGGTACCGAAGACGTGGCGATTGGCCGTCTCGATCTGCGCCTCGGTGAAGCCGAGCTGCTCCAGCAGCCCCATTCCCTGCCCCGGCATCGCCGCGGCGTCGAGGCCGAGCCGCGAGGCGCAGAACGCCGTGCCCAGCCGCCAGGGCGTGACGGCCGCGCGCAGGTCGCGCGCCTCGGGGAGCGCCGCCTCGATCCGGGCGATCTGCTGCGCGTCGAGCCCGCGCGCGCGCAGCGCCGCATGGTCGATGCCCTGCGCGGCGGCGAGGCTGCCATACCCGGCCACGTGACGGATCAATGCTTCGACCCGGTCGGCGCTGTATCCCTGAGCGGCAAGCCCGGCGCGCAGCTCGGGCGCGGCCTTGCGGCAATGCCCCCGCTCGGTCTCCGTCTCCATGCACAGCTCGGCCAAGGGCGCGAGCGGGTCGTCCCCAAGCCCGAGGATCGCCGCCTGCGGTCCAAGCGGTGCGATCGCGATCCGGGGCGCCGCCGGTGCATCGGGGGCGGCCTGCTCATCGATCCCGGCCCAGAGCGCGCGCGCGTGTGTGAGTGCTGCACGGGCGGCGTGCGGCACCGGCTTGGCCTCGAGTCGCGCCAGACCGGCGCGCGCATGCGCATCGCCCGCCCCCGGCGCAAGCCCAAGCTCCGCCGCCACGGCCGCTCGTGCCGCCTCGGCCAGAGCCCCCATCGCGGCCGCCGCGATGCGCCCTTCGCGCGTCGCATGGCCCAGGCCAAGCCGCATGAGCGCACCGCCCAAACCCGCCAATCCGAGGTCACCCGGCACGGCCTTGCGCCCGGCAGCCACGGCGAGAGCCAGTGTCCAGAGCCGGACCGCATGAACCAGCGCCACCACCGCCACCTCGCCATCCTCGACGAAGCAGCGCAGGTCGAGCACGACGCGCGGCGCGGCGGCGCGCGGATCGGTCTCGAAATCGAAAGCAAGCGGCGCGCCGTCGCGGACCGCTTCGGCGAGGCACGTCATCTGCACGCCATCCGTCTGCGCCATTCGCACCCGCAGCGGCGAGGCCGCAGGCTCGGACACGCGTATGCGACCGTTCCAGAGTGCGGGATCGATAACGGCGATGCGGTGCATGACCATCTGGCGCATCTCGTCGGCCCAGATGTCGAGGCAGGCGGGGTCCGTCAGAAGGCCGGAAGCCTTAGCGCCAGAGGCGAGCCGCGCCGCCAGCGCGTCGACGGCATCAGCAAGGCCCGTCTCTGCCCGCGCCCCCGGCACTTGGGCAGCGAAGGCGCGCGCGGCGCGGAGCGTCCAGCCGGCAGGCACCTGCATCGCGGTGCCGTCCTCGAGCCGGATGCGGCGGGTCGGCCTCCCGGCAAGCGGGGCCTGTTCCGGCATCGTATAGCGCCGTTCGATCTGCATGCAGGTGGTCCCGTTTCGCCGCGTGAGCCGCGGGCCGCAGGCCCCCGGTTCGGCGAAACTGAGCAGCGCGGCGGGCACGGTCAACGCGGTGCCGGGGTGGCGCGAACGAATCTCGCGACACCGCCTCGGCGCCCTTGGATTCGCCCACCGCAGTTCACCGCTCTCCCACAGGGTTTTCCACAGCCCCCGCAGCTCCACGAAGAATGCCATATGCCCAACTTGCGTTGGCCTTTGAGGGTGCCTTACCCGAGGACATATGCACCGGCTTAGTACAGCCTGAAAATTATCCACAGGGGGTGAGAAACGGGCCTCGAACTTGTCCACCGCGCGGCGTGACATCGGGGCCACAGGGGTCTTTTGGGGTCGTTTTGAGCCAGAGCTCTCATCGATGGAGCGATACGGGCCGCAACCCCGCGTCACCCGGTGATAGGGGGATTCGCCACGAGGTCCGAAACCAGAGGGACTGGCCCCTCTAGGTCACGAAGAATGAAATGAGAGGAGATTGGTCGGGGCGGCAGGATTCGAACCTGCGACCCTCTGTTCCCAAAACAGATGCGCTACCAGGCTGCGCTACGCCCCGAACCGCCGCCCTTCTAGGCTGGCGCGCGTCCGGGTGCAAGCGCCGCCGTGATCATTCGCAGGGATCGGCTGCCGGCGTCTCGTCGCTGCCGATCGAAGGGTGGCGCAGCGTGTCGCCGGGCGCGATGCCGAGCCGTTCCGCCATGCCCCCATTGAGCTCCAGAACGTACTGGATGTCGGTGCCGCCCGGGATCGGGGTTTCGTCGAGAGGCTGCGCGCGCTCGTGGATGCTGCGCACGGTCCCGTCGGGCCCGGCGAAGATCATGTCGAGCGGAATGAGCGTGTTACGCATCCAGAAGGACACGGCCTGCGGATTTTCATAAACGAAGAGCATGCCTGTCATGCGCGGCATTTCGGGCACGTTCATCAGCCCCTGCGCCCGCTCGGCGGCATCGTCGGCCACGGCCACGGTGAAGGCCGCCTGCCCCCAATCACCCCGTACCGTCACCCGGTCTGGCGCGCAGGTCGCGGCCTGCGCGGCCAGCGGCGCCGAAATGGCGAAGGCCGCCAGCAGCAGTGCCTTCATTCCTCGTCCCCGTTCCCATCCTCGGGCTTCGCGGCCCCCGGCTGGCGCAGCGCCGCGTCCCAGGTGAGGATTTCCGTCGCCATTCGGCCGCGCTTGCCCTGGATCACCCGCAACGACACCGCCTCGCCGGGTTCGAGATCCGCGAGGCCGGACGCACGCAGCACCTCGACATGGAGGAATATGTCGTCACCGGCGCCGAAGATGTTGGCGAAGCCGAAGCCCTTGGCCTTGTCGAACCACTTGATCCGCGCCGGCTCGAGCGGACGGCTCGCGAGATATTCGGGATCGAACTCCTGAAAATCGGCCAGCGGCACCGCGGCGGCGGTCGCCGGCGCCTCGAGCGACAGGATGGCGGCGGCCTGGATGCCGCGCTCGGTGCGATGGGCAAGGATGCGAATCCGCGCGCCATCGGCAACCGAGTTCTGGCCATAGTTGCGCAGTACATTGGCGTGCAGCAGGATGTCGGAGCCGCCGTCGTCGGGCACGATGAAGCCGAATCCCTTAGCCGGATCGAACCACTTGACGTGTCCCGCGATCTCCAGGCGGTCCTCCGTCTGCTTGTCCAGCATGTCGTTCATCTCCGCCTCCAGCAGCCTTGTCCCGGCCCGTCCGATTTTTTTCGTCTGTGCAGCACAGTCTGAGGGTGGCTACAAGCATCGAATTTCATTCCGTGTGAAATCACGGTCCTAAACGTAACACTTCGAACGGATGGTTCAGCGTCGGTCTCGACCATTTGTACCGGTCGTGAAGCCGATGTGCGCCATCTGCCCAAAATTCGATCTCGAGCGGTCTGAGCCGATATCCACCCCAGAAGGCCGGCCGCGGCGGATCCTCGCCGAGTTCGGCATCGAGTCGCGCCACCTCCGCCTCAAGCGCCGCGCGCGAGGCGATCGCACGACTTTGAGGCGAAGCCCAGGCCCCCACCCTGCTCTCACGCGGCCGTGATCTGAAATACGCGTCGGCGATCGGGCCGTCCTCGCGCTCTACCAATCCGCGCACCCGGATCTGTCGGCGCAGCGACTTCCAGTGCACGGCGAAAGCGGCGCGGCCATTGCTGTCGATCTGGCGCGCCTTGGCGCTTTCGTAGTTCGTGTAGAACACGAACGCATCGCTCTCGATGCTTTTGAGCAGTACGATTCTCACATCCGGCAGACCCTCGGAATCAACCGTGGCCAGCGCGATCGCGTTCGGATCCGACGGCTCGTGGCGCCCGGCTTCCTCAAGCCAGCGCCTTGCAATATCCAGCGGATCATCTCCGGCGAAGATGCCGACACGCGGGTCCATCATACAAACTCACTCACTCGTATTCCGACAGTATACTCCATTCTCAACTGTTTAGTCCCCTCTCCTTCCGCTCTAAGCATGACGTCGCGTAGGCCCGTGGCCTTGATGCCATGCTCCCTATCGCCTACACCGGATCGAAACGGCGCCGGATCGGCAAGAGGGACATTCATGACATCGCAGTTGATGGCGGGAAAACGCGGCCTCATCATGGGGCTCGCCAACGACAAGTCGATCGCCTGGGGCATCGCCAAGGCCTGCGCCGGTGCCGGCGCCGAGCTGGCCTTCTCCTATCAGGGTGAGGCGCTGAAAAAGCGGGTCGGCCCGCTCGCGGCCGAGGTCGGCTCCGACATCGTGCTGCCCTGCGACGTCGGCGACGAGGACAGCATCGACGCGCTGTTCACCGCGCTGCAGGAGAAATGGGGCAAGCTCGACTTCATCGTCCATGCCATCGGCTTCTCCGACAAGTCCGAGTTGCGCGGTCGCTATGTCGACACCTCGAAGCAGAACTTCCTGATGTCGATGGACATCTCGGTCTGGTCCTTCACCTCTGTGGTCAAGCGCGCGGCGCCGATGATGACCGAGGGCGGCTCCTGCCTGACGCTGACCTATTACGGTGCCGAGAAGGTGATGCCGCACTACAACGTAATGGGCGTGGCCAAGGCGGCTCTGGAGGCGAGCGTGCAGTACCTCGCCGAGGATCTGGGCCGCGACGCGATCCGGGTCAACGCGATCTCGGCCGGCACGATCAAGACGCTGGCCGCCTCCGGCATCGGCGATTTCCGTTACATCATGAAGTGGAACGAGTATAATTCGCCACTGCGCCGCACGGTCACTCAGGAGGAGGTCGGAAAATCCGCCCTCTACCTCTTGTCGGATCTGGGCAGCGCGGTTACCGGCGAGGTCCATCACGTCGATGCGGGCTACCACGTGATCGGCATGAAGAACCCCGACGCGCCCGACATCACGAAAGGCTGAGAGCGATGACCGACCGACTGCCGCATGAAAAGGGCTTCCACGTATCCTGGGACCAGCTGCACCGCGACAGCCGCGCCCTGGCCTGGCGGCTCGACGGCCGCGGCCCAGACGCCGAGGGCGCCTGGAAAGCGGTGGTCGCGATCACCCGCGGTGGCATGGCGCCGGCGATGATCGTCGCCCGCGAGCTCGGCATCCGCACCGTCGACACGATTTCGGTCAAGTCCTACGAGCATCAGAACCAGGCAAGCGCCAAGGTGCTGAAGGCCCCCGATGCCGAGATGATGGGCGACGGCACCGGCATCCTCGTGGTCGATGATCTCGTCGATACCGGCCGGACGCTGGAGCTGGTGCGCCAGCTTTATCCCAACGCCCATTTCGCCACCGTCTACGCCAAGCCGATGGGCAACGGCCAGGTCGACACCTATGTCACCGAGGTGAGCCAGGACACTTGGATCTTCTTCCCGTGGGACATGGCCCTGCAATATGTCGAGCCCTATCGCGGCAAGGACTGAGGAGGCGCCGCCCCGGCGGCGTCTGATCCATCGCCTGTTCGAGGCGAGCCTCCTGTTCAAGGGCCTGTTCGCGGGCTTCGAGACCCTCGCCGGGCTGACGCTTCTCGTCACGCCCGGCGCTGCGATTCTGGAGCTGCTCGACCGGGTCACCGCGCCGGAACTGGCGCAGGACCCGCGCGACCTGCTGGCGCGCGCCCTGCTCGACGCGAGCCAGAGGCTGTCGATCGAGACCCAGCATTTCTACGCGCTCTATCTCCTCACCCATGGCGGCGTGAAGCTGGCGATGGTGTTGCTGCTGGCGCGCGGATTGCACTGGGCCTATCCCGTCGCGATGGCGGTGCTGGCGCTGTTCATTGCCTACCAGATCCATCTGTTCGTGCTCGCCCCCTCGGCGACGCTGGTGGCGCTAAGCCTGTTTGACGTGGCGATGATCTGGCTGGTCCATGCCGAGTGGCGCGGCGCGCGGGCCCGGATTGCACAGCCCCCTACCCAAGGCTAGCGTGCCACCCGAACCCGAGGGAGGCCCCATGAGCAGCACGCGCACCGCATCGACCTTTCCACCGCCCGTGATGGAGGCCCGCCGCTGGATCGAGGGGGTGAGCTTTCCGCCCGAGCGGCCGCTTCTGAACGTCAGCCAGGCGGCGCCGGTCGATCCGCCACCCGAGCCGCTGCGCCGCGCCATGGCCGAGATCGTCATGCAGGATGCCAGCGCCCATCTCTACGGCCCGGTCCTCGGCCTGCCGGAACTGCGCGAGGAGATCGCGCGACACTGGAGCGAGGCCTATCGCGGCCGCGTCGTGCCCGAGCAGGTGGCGGTCACCTCGGGCTGCAACCAGGCCTATTGCGCCGCGATCTCGGCGCTGTGCGGCGAAGGCTCCGAGGTGATCCTGCCCAGCCCGTGGTACTTCAATCACCGCATGTGGAACGACATGGCCGGGGTGCGGACCCTGCCGCTCGAGACCGGCCCGACGCTGCTGCCCGACCCCGAGGCCGCCGCGGCGCTGATCACGCCCGCGACCCGCGCCATCGTGCTGGTGAGCCCCAACAACCCCGGCGGCGTCGAATACCCCGCCGCCCTGCTCGCCGCCTTCCGCGACCTGTGCCGCGCGCGCGGCCTCGCGCTGATCCTCGACGAGACCTATCGCGACTTCGACAGCCGCGAGGGGCCGGCGCATGACCTGTTCTCGGACCCGGACTGGGCCGAGGTTCTGGTGCAGCTCTATTCCTTCTCCAAGGCCTACCGCCTCACCGGCCACCGGGTCGGCGCCGTCACCGCGAGCATTGCGCGGATCGCGCAGATGGAGCGGTTCCTCGACACGGTGACGATCTGCCCGACCAGCCTCGGCCAGAAGGCAGCCTTGTGGGGCATGCGCAACTTGGGCGACTGGCTGGCAGGCGAACGCGCCGAGATTCTCTCGCGCCGCCGCGCCATGGAGCAGAGCTTCGCGCGGCTCGAGCCGCAGGGCTGGCGGCTGATGGGCTGTGGCGCCTATTTCGGCTGGATCGAGCATCCCCATGCCGAGCCCTCCGACGCGCTGGCGCAGCGGCTTGTGCACGAGGCGGGCGTGCTGCTGCTGCCCGGCACGATGTTCACGCCGGAGGGCTCCGAGGCGGGCCGGCGGCAACTGCGTATCGCCTTCGCCAATGTCGACGCCACCGGCATCGCCGAGCTGGAAACCCGGCTCGCGGCGCTGCCCGCGCGCTGACCACGACCCCGGGCGGGGCCCTCGCCGCGGACGGGGCCCGACCCCATCCGCTTGCACGGCCCCGCCCGCTTGCCTATTCAACGGCTCACGCCGAAGGGGCGCGACAGGGAGACCGCAATGGCATCGAGCAAGGGCAACCGCGTATTCGTCTGGATCATCCTGATCCTGCTCTTCGTGGGCCTGATCGGCTTCGGAGCCACAGGGCTCACGGGCAACGCGACCCGGCTCGGCACGGTCGGCGACAAGGAACTGGAAATCCAGAGCTACGCCAACGCGCTGCAAAGCCGCATCCGCGCGCTCGAAAGCCAGACCGGCTCGGCGGTGAGTTTTGCGCAGGCGCAGCAGTTCGGCCTCGACCGGGCAGTGCTGGGCCAGCTCGTCACCGAACGGGTGCTCGATGCCGAAGCCGAGGCGCTGGGCCTTTCGGTGGGCGACGCCCGGGTGCGCGACCAGGTGCTGGCGATCCCGGCCTTCCAGGGGCTGAACGGCAGCTTTGACCGCGACGCCTATCGCGACGCGCTGTCCCGCAACGGCCTCAGCGTGGCCGAGTTCGAGGAGAGCTTGCGTGAGGGCGAGGCCCGCGCCCTGTTGCAGACGGCAGTGGTCGGCGGCGTCGCGGCGCCCGATGCCCATGTCGAGGCGCTGGTCGAGTTCTTGATGTCCCGGCGCGACATCACCTGGGCGCCGGTGACGCTCGGCGCCGCGCGCATGCCTGCCGCCGATGACGGCCGCCCGCGGGTGATCCTGCCCGAAATCCTGCTCGACGCCGAGATCCCCGCCCCCACCGAGGCCGAGATCGAAGCCCGCTACGCCGCCGCGCCCGAGGCCTATACCGCGCCCGAGATCCGGCAGATCAGCTATGTCTGGCTGCGCCCCGAGGACGTGGCCGAGGAGATCGAGATCGACGACGCGCAGGTGCGCGAACTCTACGAGCAGCGCATCTCCGAATACGTGCAGGAGGAGCGCCGGCTGGTCGAGCGTCTGGTCTATCCCAACGCCGAGGCCGCCGAGACGGCGCTGGCCCGGCTCGAGGCGGGCGAGGCCAGCTTCGAAGATCTGGTCGAGGCGCGTGGGCTGAGCCTAGAGGCGGTGGATCTGGGCGACGTGGCCGAGGCCGATCTGGACGGCGCCGCCGAGACGGTCTTCGCCGCCGAGGCCGGCGACGTGGTGGGCCCGGTCGAAACCGATCTCGGCCCGGCGCTGTTCCGCGTCAACGCCGTGCTCGCCGCCGAGGAGGTGCCCTTCGAGGCGGTCGAGGACGATTTGCGCGCCGAGCTGGCCCAGGCCCGCGCCCGCCGCGAGATCGAGCGCCGCAGCCAGGAGATCACCGACCTGCTCGCGGGTGGCGCCGCGCTCGAGGATCTGGCCGAGCGCGCCGACATGGAGCTGGGCACGATCGAATGGTCCGAGGAGGTCTCCGACGGTATCGCCGCCTATGCGCCGTTCCGCGAGGCGGCCGCCACCGCGCAAGAGGGCGGTTTCCCGGAGCTTCTGGGCTTCGAGGATGGCGGCGTCTTCGCGCTGCGTCTCGACGGCGTGACGCCGCCTCAGCTGCGCCCGCTCGACGAAGTGCGCGCGCAGGTGATCGCCGATGTCGAGGCCGAAACCCGGGCGCGGCTGCGCAGCGAGCGGGCCGAGGCGCTGGCGGCCGAGATCGCCGGCGGCGCGAGCTTCGCCGCGGCGGGCCTCGCCCCGCAGCAGGCACAGAACCTCACCCGCCGCGCCTTCGTCGAGGGCACCTTCCCCGGCTTCATCCGCGAGATCTTCGAGATGGAGGAAGGCGAGACCCGCGCGATCACCGGCGACGGCTTCGCCGCCGTTGTTAGGCTCGATGCCGTGGCGCCGCCCGCCGAGGACGATGCCGGCGTCGTGGCCGAGCGTCAGGCGATCGAGGAGCGGCTCGGCACCGGCATCGCGCAGGACATCTACGCCGCCTATGCCAGCGCCGTGCAGGCCCGTACCGAGATCCGCATCGACGACACCGCCGTCCAGGCGGTCCATTCCTCCTTCAGGTAAGACGCCCATGCTCAGCCCCGATTTTGAGACGTTCCGCCAAGGCTACGAGACAGGCGCGAACCAGATCGTCTGGACCCGGCTCGCCGCTGATCTCGACACGCCGGTCTCGCTGATGCTGAAGCTCGCCAATGCCGGCAAGCACGCCTTCATCCTGGAGAGCGTGACTGGGGGCGAGGCGCGCGGCCGCTACTCGATCATCGGCATGAACCCCGATCTGGTCTGGGATTGCCGCGGCACGCAAAGCCGGGTGAACCGCGCCGCGCGCTATGACGACGACGCCTTCGAGGATCTCGACGGCCACCCGCTCGACACGTTGCGCGCGCTCCTCGCCGAGAGCCGGATCGACCTGCCCGAGGACCTGCCCGCCGCCTCGGCCGGGCTGTTCGGCTATCTGGGCTATGACATGATCCGTCTGGTGGAGCGGCTGCCCGACGTGAACCCCGACCCGCTCGGCCTGCCCGACGCGGTGATGATGCGCCCCACCGTGGTGGCGGTGCTCGACGGGGTGAAGGGCGAGGTGATCCTGGTAGCGCCCGCCTGGTGCGGCCAGGGCCAGTCGGCCCGCGCCGCCTTCGCCCAGGCCGCCGAGCGCGTCACCGAGGCGATGCGCGCGCTCGACCGGCCGGTGCCGCAGGAGGCACGGGCACTTCAGGCACCGGCGCCGCTCTCGGAGCCGGTGTCGAACTTCACCCATGAGGGCTATCTCGCCGCCGTGGAGAAGGCCAAGGAGTACATCCGCGCGGGCGACATCTTCCAGGTGGTGCCGGCGCAGCGCTGGACCCAGGATTTCGCCGAGCCGCCCTTCGCGCTCTACCGGAGCCTGCGGCGCACCAACCCCTCGCCCTTCATGTTCTACTTCAACTTCGGCGGCTACCAGCTGGTCGGCGCCTCTCCCGAGATCCTCGTGCGGGTGATGGGCGGCGAGGTGACGATCCGCCCGATCGCGGGCACGCGGCCCCGCGGCGCGACGCCCGAGCAGGATCGGGCGAACGAGGAGAGCCTTTTGGCCGATGCCAAGGAGCTGTCCGAGCACCTGATGCTGCTGGATCTGGGGCGCAACGACGTGGGCCGAGTGGCCAAGCCCGGCACCGTGCGCCCGACCGAGCGCTTCATCATCGAGCGCTATTCCCACGTCATGCACATCGTGTCGAACGTGGTGGGCGAACTGCGCGACGATCAGGACGCGCTCTCGGCGCTCCTGGCGGGGCTGCCGGCGGGTACGGTCTCGGGCGCGCCCAAGGTGCGGGCGATGGAGATCATCGACGAGCTCGAACCCGAGAAGCGCGGCGTCTATGGCGGGGGCCTGGGCTATTTCAGCGCTGGTGGCGACATGGACATGTGCATCGCGCTGCGCACGGCCGTGGTGCAGGACGGCAAGCTCTACATCCAGGCCGGCGGCGGCGTGGTCCATGACAGCGACCCCGAAGCCGAGTACATGGAGACGGTGCACAAGTCGAACGCGCTCAGGCGCGCGGCGGCGGACGCCGCCATGTTCCGCCCGGAGGGCAATGGCTGAAAGGAGAATGGGCGGGGATCACCCCCCCCTTCGCGGTAAATGCTGCACGCGAACCTAGGCTGGCCGGATCTTGCCCGACCATTCCCTTGATCGCCGCGAGATGCGGCGGTCATGGCAGGAAGTTACACGAACGCCATCGCGAAGACTTCTTCGCCGGCCCTTCGGTGCATGTTGCCGTTCACGAGCTACAGGATCGACACGACCTCCATGGGCCTGAGACCATGATTGAGGGGGCATCGAGAACTCCCGTTTCATCCATATCTGGATGGAATCTTCGAACACGAAGGCCCCCCGCGACGATACTCGACCTTTCTCGCGGCAAGATGCGCGTGAATGAGGTCTTCGCGCAATAGAGGACCAAGGCTTGGCTGATCGCATCACGGCGCTGAATATCGCTGCCCATCTGGATCTGGTGGCGGGCTTCTATACTGAGGCGCCCGACTACTGGGTCCTGGCGGAAGGGAGCCATCCGGACGCCTACGTAAAGGCGGTGGAGTTCTTTGCCGCTGGCGCGCCGGGGTGCGACCTCGATCGCTCCCGGTTTCTGGGGCTGTTCTCGAACAGCCAGCTTTCCGGGCTGGCCGAGCTCCATTACGGCTTTCCCACGGATCGCGATGCCTATCTCGGCCTGATGATCCTCGGGCCTTGGGTCCAGGGAGGCGGGCGCGGGGCCGCGTTCTTGTCGAGGATTGAAGAACTCGCGCGCTCGGATGGGGCGACGAAGCTGTATGTGGGCGTCTTGGAGGCGAACCCGCGTGGGCGCGCGTTTTGGGAGCGTGAAGGGTTCCGTGCGACCGGGATCAGCAAGGTGGACAACACGCATGGCCTCGACCATGTGCTTCATCGCCTCGTGAAGCCTCTCTGAAATCGAAACGGCGGCTTATGATGCCTCTGTAGCAATGCAGCCGCCGAAGTCCCGGCGGCTGTGCCTTTACTGCAATGGGCCGGGGATCACCCGGCCCATTGCGTTCGTCACCGCGCCGCGTTCAGCGGCGGCGCATCAGCGCGTCGAGGCTCCATGGCCCCGGACCCGCGACGAAGATGTAAAGGAAGACGAAGCAGTAGAGGATCGCCGCGTCGCCGCCGTTCAGCGTCGGGAACAGGTTGCCCGGCGCGTGGAACGCCCAGTAGGCGACCGCCATCATGCCGGAGAGCACGAAAGCCACCGGGCGGGTGAACAGCCCCACCAGCAGCAGCAGGCCGCCCACCAGTTCGAGCAGACCGCCCACGCCCATCAGCGAGGCCAGCGGCGGCGTCTGTTCGCTCGGCGGAAAGGCGAAGATCTTCTGGCTGCCATGCAGCGTGAAGATCAGCGCGCTGACGATGCGCAGCACGCTGAGCATTTCGGGCGCTCGGGCGGCGAGGCCGGTCTGGGAGGGGGCGGAGGTCATGGGCGATCCATTCGATGATGTGATGACGCGCCACCAGTGATCCGCGCCGGGACGGCGGTCAAATCACCGACCCTGTGCGCCAATACGCAGATGCCGCCCCGCCGACCTGCCCGGCCCTACTCAACCATCTTACTTGCCCGGGCCCACCGATTGCAGCCGCAACAGCGCGCTGACCGGCGCCGGCGACACGCCCTCGCGCCCGGCCCGGTTGCCCCACAGCGTCAGCGCGGTGATGGTTTCGGGGTTTAGCTCGGCCAGAAGCGTCACCTGTCCCTGCTGCCGCGCCCGGAAAGCCGCCTGGTCGAGAAAGCGCCGGATCACCCGGTCGTCTTGGCCGACCTCGCCGAGATCGCGGTAGATCTCGACCGCCGGCACGCCCCGGTCGCGCGCCTGTCGCAGCGGCGTCGCGAGCCCATGCGGCAGCGCCACCAGCCCGCGCCCATCCTTCGCCAGGTGGTCGAGCGCCTGCGCGGTCACGTCGCCATCGGCGTTGAGCCCGGCCCCGCCCGCATCGAGCAGCGCCACCGCTTCGGGCAGCGCGGCGAAGGCGGCTTCGTAGGTGACTTCGACATCCGAGGGCCGCGCCCCCGCCGGCAGCCGCACCATCGCCGCGACCTCGTAGCCAGCATCGCGCCAGCGCGCGGCGCGCGCGGCGGCGTTAGGCGCCTCGGGATCGATGCCGATGGTGACCGGAAAGGGAATGCTCGAGACCGCGCTCACCGGATCGTCGAGCAGGCCCATGTCGAGCATCACCACCGAGAGTCGCGGCGCGCCGGCATCGGCGGTATCGGGCGCAGCGAAGCGCAGAATGGCGGGCGCATCCTCGGCGATCGGCGCCGGCTCGGCCTCCTCCTCCGTCCCGGGGCGGCGCACCGGCACCGCGTCGCCGCCATTGAGACCGGCCGCCCGGCCCGGCAGGCTGCGCTCACCGAGCTCGGGCACCGGCAGCACGGTGATCGTGCCCGGCTCCAGCGCGATCCCGGCCGGCGCCTCGCCGGCGGCGGCGGGGGCTTCGGGCGGTGCGGGCGGCTCGGGCAGGCCGCTGGACCCGGGCGCGGGCGCGGCGGTCTGCGGCAGGCCTGCGGTTTCGACCTCGTCCGCCGCGTCGGGCTCCGGCGTTTCCGGCTCCTCGTCGATCACCTCGCGCGGCGCCTGCGAGGGCGGCGGCGGCGGGTCCGTGGCCACGGTGATGTCGGCCTCGCCCGCCGGCACCTCGATCACTCGCGACGGTGGCCCCGGCAGCACCGGTTCTTCCGAGCCCGGCGCGACGGAGGGCCCGGCGGCGGTTTCGGGCAGCGTCTCCGGCGCCGAGACCGCGTCTCCGGCCTCGGGCCGGCTCTCGGGTGCGGTATCGGCCGAGGGGGCGGCGCCGCGCCCCGCGGGCACGTCGGCGCGCGGCGTCGTCGGCAGGGGATCCTGCGGCGCGCTGCCGCTCGGCACCTGCGGTGCCTCGGTCTGGGGTGGCGACAGCACCGGCTCGGAGGGTGCTTCGGCCTCGACCGGCGGCGCCATCCCGGCGATCTCGAGCGGGGCGTCGCCGCCCGGCCCCGTGTCCGGCATGTCGAAGGCCTCGACCGCTTCGGGCTCCTGCGGCACCTCGGGCAAAGGCGTCGAAGACAAGACCGGCGGGCTGCTCGGCGCGTCGGGCAGCGTCTCGACGGTGGCACGGCCCGACACCACGATATCCGCCTCGGCGCGCTCCGCCTCGGCCTCGCGCGCCGGATATCCCTCTTCGGACGGCATCTCCGGCGCATCGGCCGGCTCGCGCCCGGTATCGGGGGTCGCATCGGGCGCCGTCCCGACCTCCGGCGTCACCCCGGTTTCCGTCTCCGGCCCGGGCACCACCTCCCGCAGCCCGATCTCCGCCGTACCGTCACGGGCCGGCGGGTCGCCGATGAGCGAGGCCACGGCCAATGCCCCCGCCGACACGAGCAGACCCCAGAGCCCGCCTATGATGAACCCAGATCCCACTTTTCCTGCCCCGCTGCGCCGTTCGTCACGGCGTCGCCCAGTCCCGGACCTTGACGTTTCCCGCCTCCCGGTCCCATTTATGCCCCGACCTTACCAAGGGACCACCGCCGAACGGTAGCCCCGAATTGCAACGGCCGCGTGCGCCGCCCGGAGGGACCATGCTTCTCCTGATCGACAATTACGACAGCTTTACCTGGAACCTCGTGCACTACCTGGGCGAGCTGGGCGCGGAGGTCGTGGTCAAACGCAACGACGAGATCGACACGCAGGCCGCCATGGCGATGGCGCCCGAGGGCATCGTGCTCTCGCCCGGCCCCTGCGATCCCGACCGCGCCGGGATCTGTCTCGACCTGACCCGCGCCGCCGCCGAGACCCGGACGCCGCTGTTCGGGGTCTGCCTCGGGCACCAGACCATCGGCCAGGCCTTCGGCGGCCGCGTGGTGCGCTGCCACGAGATCGTGCATGGCAAGACCGCCGATATGCTGCATGAGGGCAAGGGCGTCTTCGCCGGGCTGCCCTCGCCCTTCAAGGCGACGCGCTACCACTCGCTGGTGGTCGAGCGCGAGAGCCTGCCCGACAGCCTTGAGGTGACGGCGACGCTGGCCGATGGCACGATCATGGGGCTGATGCATCGCGAACTGCCAATCGAAGGGGTGCAGTTCCACCCCGAGAGCATCGCCTCCGAGCATGGCCACCAGATGCTGAAGAACTTCCTCGACCGGCTGCCCGGCCACGCGCCCGGCACCCCGGTGGCGGCATGAGCGACCGGTTGAAGCCGCTGATCGCGGCGGCACTGGCAGGACCGCTCTCGCGCGAGGAGGCGGAATCCGCCTTCGGCATCCTGTTCGACGGCGACGCCACGCCGGCGCAGATGGCGGCCTTTCTGGTGACGCTCAGGATGCGCGGCGAAACCGTGGCCGAGATCGCCGCCGCCGCGCATGTGATGCGCGCGCGCTGCCTGAAGGTCGCGGCGCCCGAGGGCGCGATCGACATCGTGGGCACCGGGGGCGACGGGAAGAACACGCTCAACATCTCGACCGCGACCGCCTTCGTCGTGGCGGGCGCCGGCGTGCCGGTGGCCAAGCACGGCAACCGCAATCTCAGCTCGAAATCCGGTACCGCCGACGCGCTGGGCCAGATGGGCGTGCAGGTGATGGTCGGCTCCGAGGTGGTCGAGCGCGCCCTCCGCGAGGCCGGGATCGGCTTCATGATGGCGCCGATGCATCACCCGGCGATGAAGCATGTGGGTCCGGTCCGGGCCGAGATCGGCATCCGGACGCTGTTCAACATCCTCGGCCCCCTGACCAACCCGGCCGGGGTGAAGCGCCAGCTCACCGGCGCCTATGACCCGGCGCTGATCGCGCCGATGGCCGAGGTGCTGGGGCGGCTGGGCTCCGAGCGGGCTTGGTTGGTGCATGGTGGCGACGGCACCGATGAGCTGTCGATCTGCGGCCCCTCGGCCGTGGCCGCGCTCGAGAACGGCCGGGTCGAGCGCTTCGAGATCAGCCCGTCCGATGCCGGGCTGCCCGAACACCCGTTCGAAGCGATCATCGGCGGCACCCCGGAAGAGAACGGCCGGGCCCTGGCGGCGCTGCTCGACGGCGCGCCGGGCGCCTACCGCGACGCGGTGCGGCTCAACGCCGCCGCCGCCCTGCTGGTCGCGGGCCGGGTCGAAGACCTGCGCGCGGGCGCCGATCTCGCGGCGCAGAGCATCGATTCGGGCGCCGCGCGCCGCGCCATCGAGCGTCTCGCCGCGATCACATCCGGCACAGCGTGAACGAACTGCCGCAGGGCTGGGCCGATCTGCCGTTTTTCGAGGCGGACTGGCCGGCGCTACGCGACCGCCTCGCCGCCCTGCCCGCCGTGCTGCCATCGCCGGGACTGCGGTTCCGGGCGCTGGAACTGACGCCGCCCGAGGCGGTGCGCGTGGTGATCCTGGGCCAGGACCCCTACCCGACCCCGGGCCACGCCACCGGCCTTGCCTTCTCGGTGCCGCCGGACCTCGCGAAGCTGCCGCCTTCGCTGCGCAACATCCAGCGCGAGATGCGCGACGATATCGGCTGCGCCCCGGCCACCGGAGATCTGAACCACTGGGCCCGGCAGGGCGTGCTGCTTCTCAATACCGCGCTTTCGGTCGAGCCGGGCGCGGCGGGCGGCCATGCGCGCTGGGGCTGGGACCGGCTAGTGGGCCAGGTGCTCGCGCGCGCGTCGGCGCGGCCGTGCGCCTTCCTGCTCTGGGGCAACCACGCCCAGAAGATCGCAGCACCCTATCTTGGCCCCGACCATCTGGCGATCGAGACCGCGCATCCCTCGCCGCTCTCGGCGCGGCGCGGTTTCTTCGGGTCGCGCCCCTTCGGCCGCATCAACGCCTGGCTCGAGGCGCGCGGCGAGGCCGCGATCGACTGGTGCGGTTCCGCCTGAACGCTTTCCAAGCCCCATTTTGCCCGGTAGAACGACGACATGGATATTCTCGACAAGATCAAGGCCTACAAGCTCGAAGACGTCGCGGCCCGCAAGGCGGAGCTGCCGCTTTCGGATATCGAGGCGCGCGCCGCGCAGGCCCCCGCCCCGCGCGGTTTCGCGGACCGCCTGACCGAGGCCGCGCGCGAAGGCTACGGCCTGATCGCCGAGATCAAGAAGGCGAGCCCTTCCAAGGGGCTGATCCGCGCCGATTTCGATCCGCCGGCGCTGGCCCGCGCCTATGAGGAGGGCGGCGCCGCCTGCCTGTCGGTGCTGACCGACGGGCCCTCGTTCCAAGGCGCGGACGAATATCTCGTGCAGGCGCGCGAGGCCTCGTCGCTGCCGGTGCTGCGCAAGGATTTCCTCTACGATCCGTGGCAGGTGGCCGAAAGCCGGGCGCTCGGGGCCGACTGCATCCTGATCATCATGGCCAGCGTCTCGGACGCGCAGGCGCGCGAACTCGAGGACGCAGCAACGCGCTGGGGCATGGACGCGCTGATCGAGGTGCATGACCGGGCCGAGCTCGACCGCGCCGCCGGGCTGAACTCGAAGATGATCGGCATCAACAACCGCAACCTGCAGACCTTCGAGACCTCGCTCGACGTGACCCGCATGCTGGCCAAGCACGTGCCGGTGGACCGGATGATCGTCGCCGAGAGCGGCCTTTCGACGCCCGCCGATCTCGCCGAGATCGCCCGCTATGGCGCCCGCAGCTTCCTGATCGGCGAAAGCCTGATGCGGCACGAGGACGTGACGGCGGCGACCCGGGCGATCCTCGCCAACCCGCTGACCGCGCCGGGCGGCGCCTGATGCCGCTGACGCATTTCGACGCCGCGGGCCGCGCCCAGATGGTCGATGTCACCGACAAGCAGGTGACCGACCGGCTGGCGGTGGCCGAGGGCCATGTGCGGATGACACTCGAGACGCTGGCACTGGTGCGCGAGGGCCGCGCCGACAAGGGCGACGTGCTAGGCACCGCGCGGCTCGCGGGGATCATGGCGGCCAAGAAGACCGCCGACCTGATCCCGCTCTGCCACCCGCTACCGCTCTCCAAGGTGACGATCGATCTGGAGCCGGACGAGGATCTGCCGGGCGTGCGGATCACCGCCACCGTGCGCACCACCGGGCGCACCGGCGTCGAGATGGAGGCGCTGACCGCGGTGTCGGTCGCTTCGCTGACGATCTACGACATGCTCAAGGCGGCCGAAAAGGGGATGGAGATCGGCGGCATCCGCCTCGCCCTGAAAGAGGGCGGCAAGTCGGGGCGCTGGGAGGCGTGATCCCGGTTTCCGAGGCGCTGGACCGGCTGTTCGCGCTGGTCGCCCCCCTGCCCGTCGAAGAGGTCGGGCTAACTGCCGGACTGGGCCGGGTGCTGCGCGTGCCGGTGACGGCGCGGCGCAATCAGCCGCCGTTTTCGGCCTCGGCCATGGACGGATACGCGATCCGGGACGCCGATTGCGCGCAAGGCACGCGGCTCTCAATAATCGGCGAGGCCGCGGCCGGGCACGCCTTCTCCGGTATCGTGGGTCCCGGTGAAGCGGTGCGCATCTTTACCGGTGCGCCGGTGCCCGAAGGCACCGACCGCGTGGTGATCCAGGAGGATACGACCCGCGACGGCGACACGGTGATCCTCGGCCCCGGCATCTCGGACAACCGCAACATCCGCCCCCAGGGCGCGGATTTCCGGGTGGGCGACGCGCTTGCCGCGCCGCGCCTCCTGCGCCCGGCCGATCTCGCGCTGGCGGCGGCGATGAACGCCGACCGGCTCACCGTGTCGCGCCGCCCCGAGGTCGCGATCATCGCCACCGGCGACGAGCTCGTCGCGCCGGGTGGCGATCCGCGCCCGGACCAGATCATCGCCTCGAACGCCTACGGGCTGCACGGCATCGTCGCGCAGGCGGGCGGCACGCCACGGCTGCTGCCGATCGCCGGCGACAGCATGGCCGCGCTGCGCCAGGCCTTCGATCTGGCGCGCGGCGCCGACATCGTTCTGACCATTGGCGGTGCTTCGGTGGGCGACCACGATCTCGTCGGGGCCGCCGCGGCCGAGGCCGGGATGGAGCGCGCCTTCTGGAAGGTGGCGCTGCGCCCTGGCAAGCCTCTGATGGCGGGCCGCTTCGGCGAGGCGCTGCTCTTGGGCCTGCCGGGCAATCCGGTCTCGTCGATGGTCTGCGCCCATGTCTTTCTGGTGCCGCTGATCCGGGCGCTTTCCGGGCTGCCGCCCGCCGCCGCGCCGCGTCGGCGCGCGCGTCTCGCGGCGCCCTTGGCCGCGAACGGGCCCCGCGAACACTACCTGCGCGCCGCCAGCGGCCCGGACGGCGTCACCGCCTTTTCCAAACAGGACAGCTCGCTGCTCTCGGTGCTCTCCGACGCCGATTGCCTGATCGTGCAGCCGCCGCACGACCCTGCCCGCGATGCGGGAGAGATGGTCGAAATCATCTCGCTGTGATTTCAGCCACCCCTTGACACAAAACGGGAACGTGCGTAGAACGGAGCCCCAACCGTCTGCGCGCATAAAGGGGCAACCATGCTGACCCGCAAACAATCCGACCTGCTGGAATTCATCCACCGGCGGATCAAGGCCGACGGCGTTCCGCCCTCCTTCGACGAGATGAAGGACGCGCTCGACCTGCGGTCGAAATCCGGCATTCACCGGCTGATCACCGCGCTCGAGGAGCGTGGCTTCATCGGCCGCCTCGCGCACCGGGCCCGGGCGCTCGAGATCCTCAAGCTGCCCGAGGCGATGGAAGCGCGTTTCGCCGCCGAAGGTGCGGCGCCGGAGGCGGATCCCAAGCCCTCCGACATGCCGCCCGAGATCGCGGCGCTGGCGATGAACCTGCCGGTGATGGGCCGCATCGCCGCCGGTGTGCCGATCTCCGCGATCAGCGAGATCAGCCACGAGATCGCGGTGCCCGGCTCGATGCTCGGCCAAGGCAGCCACTACGCGCTCGAAGTGCGCGGTGACTCGATGATCCAAGCCGGGATCAACGATGGCGACGTGGTGGTGATCCGCGAAACCGGCACCGCCGACAATGGCGACATCGTCGTGGCGCTGATCGAGGAGCAAGAGGCCACGCTCAAGCGGTTCCGCCGCAACGGCAAGCGCATCGCGCTCGAGGCGGCGAACCCGGCCTATGAGACCCGGATCTACAGCGACGACCAGGTCCGCGTGCAGGGCCGCCTCGTCGGGCTGATCCGCAGCTACTGAGCCCTCGTCCAGAGACGGCGGCCGGCGCGCTCGGCCACCGTCTCGATCCGAAGGCCGCCGGGACCATTCCGGATCGCGAGCGCACCTGTGTCGCGCAGCCGCCGCGCGTCGTAGCGCAGGCAGGGGCGCGGCTCCGTATCACGCTGGTTGGCGATCAGGATGTCCGCGCCATCGCAGCCCTGCAGTGCGGCCAGCGCGGTCTTTCCCGTGACCTGGACGATCCGCGTGCCTCCCAGGTCGAGACGCAGCACCCTGTCGGTCCGGGGCAGGACCGTCGGGTCATGCGCCGTCTGCTGATCGCGCCCGTCCCCGTCATTCTCGAGCCAGGCGGATGCGGCGAAACCGTCTCCGTTGGGCTTCGACAGGGCCCGCCCCTCAGGCGTCATCAGGCCCAAGAGCGCGCCGCTGTCGCTCACCAGCAGGTCCGGCCGCTCGGCTCGCGCCCAGAGCCCCGCCGCCAGCGCCAGCGGCAGCATCGCCGCCACCCGGCCCCGCCCACGCCACAGCACCATCCACAACCCGCCCAACGCCACCAGCGGCACCACCGCGCCGGGCGGTGCGATCACCGCCGAGCTGGCGCCGTCCAGCGCGGCGATGCGCTCGGACACGAACAGGATCCAGCGAGACCCGTAATCGATCATCCATGTCGCGGGCTGGTCGAGACCGAGCGGGCCGGTCACCGCGAGGATCACCGCGCCGGGCATCACCAGCCCGCCCATGGCCGGCACAGCGAGCAGATTGGCCAGCAACCCGTAATGCGCCACACGGTTGAAATGCGCCGCCGCAAAGGGCGCGGTTGCCGACCCGGCGACCAGAGAGGTCAGCGACAGCAGCGCCACCGGCATCCACAACCTCGCCAGCCCGCGCGGCCGGTGCCAGCCCGGCGGCAGGCGCCCCATCACCGCGACCAGCGCCAGCACGGCGGCGAATGACATCTGGAAGCCGGGGTTGAGCAGCGTCTCTGGCCTGAGCCCCAGCACGATCAGGGCTGCGATCGCCAACCCCCGCAGGCTCAGCGCCCGCCGGTCGAGCAGCACCGCCCCGAGGCTCACCGCCACCATCACGAAGGCCCGTTCGGTCGCCACGTCACGCCCGGCCAGCGCCAGATAGAAAGCGGAGGCGGGCAGCGCCGCGGCGGCGGCGATCTTGCGCGCGTCGAGCCGGAGCGCCAGCGGCGGCACCGCGGCGATCACCGTGCGCACCAGCCAGAACACGAAGCCCGCCAGCATCGCCATGTGCATCCCCGAGATCGAGACGAGGTGATAGAGATTGGCCTCGCGCATCGCATCATTCGCGGCGCGACCCAGCCCGGAGCGGTCGCCGGTCGTCACGGCGGCGGCAAATCCCCCCGCCTCGCCCGCGACGCGCGCCCGCATAGCGGCGCTGAGCCGGACACGCAGCCGTGCCAGCCACGCGCCTTCGGCCCCCGCCTCGGAGCCGAGAAGCACCGGCACCCGGCTGTAGCCCACCGCGCCGAGCCGCGCGAACCAGGCATGGCGGCGGAAATCGAAGCCGCCCGGCTCGGCCGGTCCCGGCGGCGGCGACAGATGCCCGGTGGTCATCACCCGCGCCCCCGGCGCCAGCGGCGTGTCGAATTCGCCATGCAGCGACAGCCGCACCCGCGCGGGTCGCCGCCTGACGTCGTCGAGCCGCACCCGGTCGAGCGTGATCCGCAGCCGGTCGCTCTGCGAGCGGTCGATATCGACGATCCGCCCCTCGATCGGCCCGTAATAGCGAAAGCCGAGCACCGGAGCGGACAGGCCGTGCGCCCGTGCGCCGGCCAGCAGCAGACCGCCGCAGACCAAGAGACCGGCTGCCGCCAGAACCCGGAACATGGAGTGCCGCAGCAGACCCCATGCCGCCACGCACAGGCCGGCGGTCCCGGCCACGGTACCGTAGAAGCCCGCCCCCGGCTCCTCGGTCAGCGCGAACCAGATGCCGATGCCGAGGCCGAGGCAGACCGGCGCCCAGCAGGCGAGATGGCCGCGCTGCCGCGCCAGCACTCCTTCGAAGCCGGCCAGCGGGTCCGGGGCCGCCCGCTTGGGCCATGCTTGTTTCCGTGCCCCGACCTGAGTATCCCCCATGCAACAAGGCTGCGCGCCGCATGCTTAGCGAAAGGTTAAGAATCCCCGACATGTCCCAGACCCCGGTCGTCACCCGCTTCGCCCCCTCGCCCACCGGCGCGCTGCATATCGGCGGTGCCCGCACGGCGCTGTTCAACTGGCTCTATGCCCGCGGCCGCGGCGGCAAGTTCCTGCTGCGGATCGAGGATACCGACCGCGCCCGTTCCACGGCCGAGAACACCCAGGCGATCCTCGACGGGCTGCGCTGGCTCGGTCTCGACTGGGACGGCGAGCCGATCAGCCAGGCCGAGGGCGCCGAGCGTCACGCCGAGGTGGCCCGCCAGATGCTGGCCGAGGGCACGGCCTACAAGTGCTTCTCCACCCAGGAGGAGATCGAGGCGTTCCGTGAACAGGCCCGCGCCGAGGGTGGCTCGACGCTGTTCCGCTCGCCTTGGCGAGACGTGCCGGAGGCCGAACATCCCGACGCGCCCTTCGTGATCCGGATCAAGGCCCCGCGCGAGGGCACGAGCACGATCCGCGACGAGGTGCAGGGCGAGATCACCATCGGCAACGACCAGCTCGACGACATGGTGCTGCTGCGCTCCGACGGCTCGCCGGTCTACATGCTGGCCGTGGTGGTCGATGATCACGACATGGGCGTGACCCACGTGATCCGCGGCGACGACCACATGACCAACGCGCATCGCCAGGCGATGATCTACCGCGCCATGGGCTGGGACCTGCCGGTCTTCGCCCACGTGCCGCTGATCTTCGGCCCCGACGGCAAGAAGCTGTCGAAGCGGCACGGCGCCACCGGCGCCGCCGAATACCAGCAGATGGGCTACCCGGCGGCGGGGATGCGCAACTACCTGACCCGTCTCGGCTGGAGCCATGGCGACGCCGAGTTCTTCTCGGATGCCGAGGCACGCGAGTGGTTCGACCTGAAGGGCATCGGCAAGTCGCCGGCCCGCTTCGACACCAAGAAGCTCGAGAACCTGTGCCGCCAGCATATCGCCGTCGCCGACGATGCCGCACTGCTGCATGAATTGGAGGCTTTCCTTGCCGCGACCGGGCAGCTTCCCCTCACGGAATTCCAGCGGGACGGCATTTTGCGTGCCATGCCGCATCTCAAGGATCGGGCCAAGATTCTCCCGGAACTTATTGAAAAGGCTCACTTCGTCCTGACAGAGCGACCGATTGAGCCGGACGAGAAATCAGCGAGGGCGCTCGACGATGTATCCCGTGGTATACTGGCAGAATTGACGCCGCAGCTGCAAACTGCTAGCTGGGAGCGTGACGCGCTGGAGGGGGTCGTGACAGCTTTGGCCGAGACGCATGGTCTTGGTCTGGGTAAGGTGGCAGGGCCGCTTCGCGCGGCGCTGGCGGGGCGCATGGTCAGCCCCAGCGTATTCGACATGATGCTTGTGCTCGGCCGCGACGAAAGCGTCGCACGGATCGGGGATGCGGCGGCCTGAGTAACTGGCCCGCCATAGGGCCGGTGCTATGTTGCAGCGCGGCATCGAGAGATCAGAGTCGCGCGCCGCCCTGGCGGCGGCGGGAACATGAAGGGGACCTGAATGGCCGAAACCACTAAGACCGCCAAGCTGACGATCGACGGCGAGAGCTACGATCTGGCGATGTACGCCCCCACCGAAGGGCCCGAGGTCATCGACATTCGCAAGCTCTATGCGCAGGCGGGCGTCTTCACCTACGATCCGGGCTTCACCTCGACCGCGTCCTGCGACTCGACCATCACCTATATCGATGGCGAGGCGGGCGTGCTGCTGCATCGCGGCTACCCGATCGGGCAGCTGGCGAAGGAATCGCACTATCTCGAGGTCTGCTACCTGCTGCTCTATGGCGAGCTGCCCTCGGCCGCGCAGCTCGAGGAGTTCGAGACGCTGGTGACGCGTCACACGATGATCCACGAGCAGATGCACAACTTCTTCCGCGGCTTCCGCCGCGACGCGCATCCGATGGCCACCATGGTCGGCGTGGTCGGCGCGATGTCGGCCTTCTACCACGACAGCACCGACATCAATGACGAGCATCAGCGCGAGGTCGCCTCGATCCGCCTGATCGCCAAGATGCCGACCATCGCGGCGATGGCCTACAAGTACTCGATCGGCCAGCCCTTCGTGTATCCGCGCAACGATCTCGACTACGCCTCGAACTTCCTGCGCATGTGCTTCTCGGTCCCTGCCGAGGAATACGAGGTGAACCCGATCCTCGCCCGCGCGATGGACCGGATCTTCACGCTGCACGCCGATCACGAGCAGAACGCCTCGACCTCGACCGTGCGCCTCGCCTCCTCCTCGGGCGCCAACCCGTTTGCTTGCATCGCCGCCGGCATCGCCTGCCTCTGGGGCCCCGCCCATGGCGGCGCCAACCAGGCCTGCCTCGAGATGCTGCGCGAGATCGGCACCCCGGACCGCATCCCCGAGTTCATCGAGCGCGCCAAGGACAAGAACGATCCGTTCCGCCTGATGGGCTTCGGCCACCGGGTCTACAAGAACTTCGACCCGCGCGCGAAGGTGATGAAGGAAAGCGCCGACGAGGTGCTGGAGCTTCTGGGCATCGAGAACAACCCGACGCTGCAGGTCGCCAAGGAACTCGAGCGCGTGGCGCTGGAGGATCCCTACTTCGCCGAGAAGAAGCTCTACCCGAACGTTGATTTCTACTCGGGCATCATCCTCGACGCGATGGGCTTCCCGACCTCGATGTTCACGCCGATCTTCGCGCTGGCGCGCACCGTCGGCTGGGTGTCGCAGTGGAAAGAGCAGCTCGCCGATCCGCAGCTCAAGATCGGCCGCCCGCGCCAGCTCTATCTCGGCGCCGCGCAGCGCGACTACGTGGATATCGAACAGCGCTGATACCCGGCTCTCGGCTGCTAAATGGACGGGCCCGGCGGAATCGCCGGGCCCGTTTTCGTTTTGGATCCTAGATGTGCGCCATGATTCCGCCATGTTTCGGCGGCGCTTCGGTCCGCTCGTCGCCGCCATTGCGACACCGGAACCAATCCTCATGGCGCCCCGGAATTGTCCCGATCCACGCCTATACTTTCGAGCAAGCCTCCCAAAATAACCCCCTCGAAAGAGATATCCGTTTCCTGAGGAAACCGGATATGCAGACTCTTTCGGATAGGACCCCTATACGTTGGGCGCCTATCCGAAGGGATAAGTCATTGGAAAAAAAGGGCAAAATCCCCGACGCCGGGAGCCGTGCCACCCCAATGCCGCAATCCGTTGCGATACAGAATGCGTTCACTTCAACGAGTTCAAGTTTTCAGGATCGAGCGAAAGGATACTCCCATGTCGGCCCATATCGCGATGCAGTTCACCGCCACCCCCGAGAGCACCCATGCCACATTCGGCCAGGACGTCCGGGTTCGCATCGCGCTGCACGAGACGGCCGATGGCGGCATCACGATCGACCTGAAGATGCAGGACGAGGACGGTCACGGGCTGGGGCTCGGCACGCTGGTGTTCGACTTCGCCGATCACGACCTCTTGGGCGGGCTCAGCCTGACCGGCGACAAGCTGCGCGGCCAGCACTTCTCGGCCGGTCGGGTCTGCGCCGCAGGCGACACCGGGCGCGGCCATGATTGCGGCGCCAATTTCGGCCGGGCCCAGCGGCAGAACGGCCCGGCGCCGCGCAGCGCCGCCGCGCATCTGGCGCATGACCGGCTGTGCATCACGCTCGACGACCTCGCGGGCCGCGCCTTTTCGCTGCAGCTGGTGCCGACGGCGGCGAACCACGCCGCCTGCGCGGGCTTCGTGATCGAGGGCCGGCTGCCGGCGCGTCCGGCGGCGCCGACCCGCAAGACGGCCTCGACCGACGGCTCGGTCTTCGGCGGGCTGCTCGACGAGATCATGCCGATGATGTCGCCCCGCGCGCAGCAGCTGGGCAGCGCCGCCTGAGCCTTCAGCGCCCTTCGAAGTGGGGCGCGCGTTTCTCGACGAAGGCCACGACCCCTTCCTTGAAGTCGCGGCTGCGGCCGCAGGCGCCCTGGTGGCGCGCCTCGATCGCGAGCTGTTCCTCGAAACTCGCCTCAGGGCTGGAGCGCATCGCCTCGCGCAGCTGCCGGTAGGCCTCGGTCGGACCCTGCGCCAGCTGCGCCGCGCGGGCGCGCCAGCGCTCCTCGAAATCGACCTCCGGCGCCGCCTCGTAGATCATCCCCCAATCCGCCGCCTGCCGCGCCGGGATCCGGTCGGCGAAGAGCATCGCCCCCATCGCCCGTGCCGTGCCTATCTGCCGCGGCAGGGTCCAAGTGCCGCCCGCATCGGGGATCAGGCCGATCCGGGTGAAGGCCTGGGTGAAATGCGCCGCCTCGGAGGCAATTACCACGTCGCAGGCCAGCGCCAGATTGGCCCCGGCCCCGGCCGCCGCGCCGTTCACCGCCGCGATGCTCGGCACTCGCAGGTCGCGCAGCGCCAGCAGCATCGGCACGTACTCGTCGCGCAGCACCCGCTCGAGATCGGTGACATTGGCGTTGCCGGTGTCGCCCAGATCCTGGCCCGAGCAGAAGGCCCGCCCCGCCCCGGTCATCACCAGCACCCGCGCGCTCTCGTCGAGATGGCGCAGCGCATGGGTGATCTCGGCGCGCATCTGCGTGTTGAGCGCGTTCATCACCGCCGGCCGGTCGAGCGTGAGCAGCGCCACGCCGTCATCGATCGCGAGGCTGATCGTCTGGTAGTCCATGCAAGCTCTCCCCTTGTTGCGCGCGAGCCTACAGCCGCGCGCGACGCGATAAAGGGGCAACCGCGCGTCAGGGCTTCAGGATGTCCTTGAGCCGCGTCTCCTCCTCCTCGGTCAACCGGTCCTCCGGCCCCGAGGCGCGGCGGCGGATCGAGACGAAGGCGACACCTCCCGCCAGCAGCAGGAGCCCCGGCGCGGCGAGCCAGAGCACGAGATTGGCACCGCTGGCATCGGGCCTGAGCAGCACGAACTCGCCGTAGCGATCAACCACGGCACGTACGACCTCGGCGTCGCTGTCGCCCGCGACCAGCCGCTCACGCACCATCAGCCGCAGGTCGCGGCTGACGCCGGCGTTGCTCTCGTCGATGCTCTCGTTGCGGCAGACCGGGCATCGCAGCCCGGCGCTGATCTCGCGGGCACGCGCCTCGAGCGCCGGGTCGTCGAGCACCTCGTCGGGTTCGACCGCGAAGGCGGGCGCCGCGACCAGCGCGAGGATGAGCGCGAGCCGTTTCATTCCGCCGCCACCGTGGCCACGGGCGCGCGCCGCGCCCCTGCCGCCACCCGCATTCGCCGGTCGGTGAGCGAGACCACCCCGCCAAGCGCCATCAGGATCGCGCCGCCCCAGATCCATGCCGCCATCGGCTTGATATGGCTGCGCACGGCCCAGCCGCCGCCATCCTGCGGATCGCCGATCACGAGATAGAGGTCGCGCCAGATCCCGCCATCGATCCCGGCCTCGGTGGTGGGCATCCCGGCCACCGGGTAGAACCGCTTCTCGGGCAGCAGGGTCGCGATCTGGCGCCCATCTGCGCGCACTGACATCTCGCCGATGGTGGTGAGATAGTTCGGCCCCTCGGCCTCGCGCACCGCGTCGAGCGTGATCTCGTAGCGCCCCAGGCTCCAGCTTTCGCCGATCTGGGCGACGCGGATATCCTCGCGCTCCCACGCCAGAAGCCCGGCGATGCCGATGATGGTGACGCCCAGGCCCGCATGCGCCAGCCCGCGACCCCAATCGGCGCGCGGCAGGCGGCGCAGGCGGTGGAGCCGTGCGGCGACCGAACCGCGACCCGAACGCGCCCAGAGATCGACGCCTGCGCCGCCGACCACCCAGCCGCCCAACGCCAGACCGAGCGGCCCCAGTGCCGAGCGCCCCGAGCCCAGCGCATAGCCCAGAAGCAGCAGCGCGCTCGCCAGCGTCAGCGCGGGCCAGAGTTGCCGCAGCACGCGCGCGCCCTGCGCGCGCTTCCACGCGAACAGCGTGCCGGGCGGCAGCAGCAGCGCCAGCGCTACGAAGAACGGCGTGAAGGCCGCGTCGAAAAAGGGCGGGCCGACCGACAGCACGCGCCCGAACGCCATCTCGGCAATCAGCGGCCAGAGCGTGCCGACGAAGACCACCATCGCCGCCACCGCGAGCAGCACGTTGTTGGCCACCAGCGCGCTCTCGCGGCTCACCAGCCCGAACACGCCCTTGGCCTCCATCGCATGCGCCCGCGCCGCGTAGAGCGTCAGCGCGCCGCCGGTAAAGACGCCGAGGATCATCAAGATGAAGACGCCGCGCTCGGGGTCATTGGCGAAGGCGTGGACGCTCGTCAGCACGCCCGACCGGACGATGAAGGTGCCAAGGAGCGAGAAGCTGAAGGCGAGGATCGCGAGCAGCACGGTCCAGCTCTTCAGCGCCTCGCGCTTCTCGGTGACGATGGCCGAATGCAGCAGCGCGGCGGCGAAGAGCCACGGCATGAAGGACGCGTTCTCGACCGGGTCCCAGAACCAGAAGCCGCCCCAGCCCAGTTCGTAATAGGCCCACCAAGAGCCCAGCGCGATGCCGATGGTCAGGAACAGCCAGGCCGCCAGTGTCCAGGGCCGGACCCAGCGCGCCCATGCGGCGTCGACCCGTCCCTCGATCAGCGCCGCGACGGCGAACGAGAACGACATCGAGAGGCCGACATAGCCGAGATAGAGAAACGGCGGGTGGAAGGCGAGGCCGGGGTCCTGCAGCAGCGGGTTCAGATCCTGCCCGTCGAAGGGCGGGACCGCCATCCGCAGGAACGGGTTCGAGGTGAACAGCAGGAAGGCGCCGAAGGCGACGCCGATCGAGGCCTGCACCGCCAGCACCCGGGCGCGCAGCGTCTCGGGCAGGTTGCCGCCGAACCACGCCGCGCAGGCGCCGAATCCCGACAGGATCAGCAGCCACAGCAGCAGCGACCCCTCGTGATTGCCCCAGACGCCGCTGATCTTGTAGATCATCGGCTTCAATGAATGCGAGTTGGCGACGACCAAGGCCACCGAGAAATCCGAGGTGACGAAAGCCACCGTCAGTGCCCCGAAGGCGAAGGCGGTGAGCGCGAATTGCGCGGTGGCGGCGGGCTCGGCCACGCCCATCCAGCCGCGCCAGCCCTTCTGCGCGCCGACCAGCGGCACCACCATCTGCACGATGGCGGTGGCAAAGGCCAGAATCAGGGCGAAATGTCCGAGTTCGATCAGCATGCTTCGGTTCTACCCGATCCGCCCTTCCGGCGCTATCTCGGGGGCGGGACGGATCGTCGCTCCCCCGCGGGAAAGCCGGTCACGGCTGCGTGCGCATCCAGTCGTCGAGCGCCGCGTTCGGCGCCCAAGGGGCATCCGGGCCGGTCGCGCGCGGCGATGGCAAGGCTGCCGGCGCGGGCGCGGGCCCCGGGATCGAGCCGGACCGGTGGGCGCGCATCCGCCCGAGCGCCTCGACCATCTCGCGCTCGAAGCTCTGGCCATGCGCCTGCATCCGTGCCCCGAAATAGAAGCTGACGATCGCCCCCATCAGCCACCACAGCGGCTCGGGCACCAGCGCCAGCCCTTCCATTCGCGCCATGAACCAGACCGGGTCGGCCATGGCGGCCCCGATGAGGCCCAGCGTGCCGAAGGCCATGGCCGGGCGCGGCAGCCGGTTCAGACCGTCGATGAAGCGATCCCAGCCGCCGCGCCGCTCTCGCGCCATCTCGGCAGCGAACTGCGCCAGCACCGCCGCGCGGTGGTCCGAGGCGCGCCCGGCCCCGGCCTCGGCATTCTCGCGAAACGCCTCGACCGTCTCGACCACGACGTTGCGGCGCGCGCCGAACAGCGTCGTCAGCAACCCACCGATCAGCCCCATGTTGCCACCCTTTCGCGATGTTGCGCCTCGCTCAGGTGATAGCGCGGCGAAATGAACTCCTCGGCGCGGCGGATCCAGCCGCCCTTGCCGCCATCGCGGCGGCGCGCGTATTTGCGGCTCGCCGGACGACGATCCGCCAATGCGTAGTAGTAGTTGCGCCGGGCGATGCCATAGGCGTCGGCGAGATGATCGGGCGCGGCCGCCTGCGCCCGGCCCGCGGCGGCGATGGTCTGCGGGCCGATGATGCCGTCGATGGCGACGGGGATACGCATCGCCACCAGCAGGCGCTGCAGGATCTTCACCGCATTGGCGCCCGAATTGACATACATGTCGAAGACCGAAGCGTGCAGGCTCTCGGGCAGCGCGTCGATGCGCGGTCGCCTGAAGTAATGCTCGATGAAGATTTCGGCCGCCTGCCCGGCGGTGAGCCGCTTCAGATCGGCCTTGGTGACCACGCCGTCGCCATCGAGATCGCGGCCGAGCCTGCGCAGCGTGCCGATAGTGACGCCGTAATTCGTCGCACCACCCGGATCGTCCGGGTCGTCGACATAGCCGCCTTCCCGCGCGACGATCTCCGCCGCGATCTGTTCCACGCTCTTCATTCCGCACCCCTCCGTGACCCCGGATGGGAGAATGCCGCCGCTTCGTTAATTCGACGGCGACGCGGCGTTCGGTGCCTTGTAGACGCCCTGCTCCTCCAGCGCGTCGATCACTTCCTTGGGCATGTAGCTCTCGTCATGCTTGGCGAGGATCTCGATCGCCTCGAAGTGCTCACCGGTCCAGCGGCCCTGCCCGACCATGCCCTGCCCCTCTTCGAACAGGTCCGGCAGGATGCCGGTATAGGCGACCGGCACCGAGGCCGCGCCATCGGTCACCGAGAAGGTCACCGTCTCGCCCTGACCGCGCGAGAGCGTGCCCTCTTCGACCAGACCGCCGAGGCGGAACACCTCGTTCGGCGAGGGCGGCTCGGCCAGCACCTGCGCGGGCGAACGGAAGAAGCTGATCCCGTCGCGCATCGCGTAACCGATGATGCCGGTGGCCAGCGCCAGCGCCACTGCCGCGAGGATGAGGACCTGAATCCTCCGGGTTTTCTTGAGCCCGCGCATCAGGGAAAGACCGGGGCCAGCATCAGCCCCTCCGTTTCGGGCAGGCCCAGCATCAGGTTGGCGTTCTGCAACGCCTGGCCCGAAGACCCCTTGCACAGATTGTCGAGGGTCGAGACCACCAGCGCACGGCCCGACACCCGGTCGCCCGCCACGCCCAGATGGCAGAAGTTCGAACCCTGCACATGGCTCATCCCCGGCAGCTTGCCGAAGGGCAGCACCCGCAGGAACGGCTCGTTGGCGTAGCGCGATCGCAGCGCCTCGTGGACCGCTTGCGGGTCGCCCTTCACGTAGCACGAGGCGAGGATGCCGCGGTTCACGGGGACCAGATGTGGGGTGAAGAGGATGCGTACCTCGCGCCCGGCGATTTGGGAGAACTCCTGGTCGAACTCGCCCAGATGCCGATGCGTGCCACCGGCGGAATAGGCCAGCACGTCCTCGGAGCGTTCCGCGAAGAGCATGTTCTCCTTGAGCGAGCGGCCGGCGCCCGAGACGCCGTTCTTCAGGTCGCAGACGATGTCGTCGAGATCGATCAGACCCTTCTCGATCAACGGCCGCAGAGCGAACTGCACGGTGGCGGCGTTGCACCCCGTCCCGGCGACGAGCCGCGCCGTGCGGATCTCCTCACGGTAGAACTCGGTCAGACCATAGACGGCCTCGGCCTGCAGCTCCATCGCGGCATGCGGCTTGCCGTACCACTTCTCGTATTCGCCATCGTTCCTGAGACGGAAATCGGCCGAGAGGTCGACGATCTTCAGATCCTTGGGCAGATCCGCGATCACCGCCTGGCTCATCGCATGCGGCAGCGCGCAGAAGGCGATGTCGATGGCCGAGAAATCGATCTCGTCGATGGTGCAGAGCTTCGGCAGCTCCAGATGCCCCAAATGCGGGAACACCTCGCCCATCGCCATGCCGGCCTTGCGGTCGCCCGACAGCGCTGCGATCTCGATCCCCGGATGGGTGGCGATCAGTCGGACAAGCTCGGCCCCCGTATATCCGGAGGCTCCGAGAATGGCGGCGGAATGGGTCATGGGTTGGTCCTCGTCGAAAGACAGGTAGGGGCGCGGCGCGCCTGGGACAACGATCAGGCCGGGATGAACTCGATCTTGCGGCGCAGGAACTGCGTGGCGCGGTTCGACACGTTCTTCGGGCTGCCGGTGGTCAGGAACAGGCTCTCGGTGCCCGGGCCCTTCATCTCGGGACGACGCTGCAGATAGTCGGCAAGGCTTTCGGCCACGAGGTTGGCCTGGCTGAACACCTTGACCTGCGGACCCAGCGCGTCCTGGAACACCTCTTCCATCAACGGGTAATGGGTGCAGCCGAGAACGGCGGCGTCGGGCTCGGGCATCTTGCGCTTGAGCGCGTCGACATGGGAGCGCACCAGCGCCTCGGCGAGGATCATGTCGCCCTCCTCGATCGCGTCGACCACGCCGCCGCAGGCCTGCGCCTCGACATCGACGCCGATGGCGCGGAAGGCCAGCTCGCGCTGGAAGGCGCGGCTTCTCACCGTGGCGGGGGTGGCGAAGAGCGCGACATGCTTCACGCCGACTTCCCGGGGCGGCGAGTTGTCGCCCCAATGCCGCTCGGTCAGCGCCTCGATCAGCGGCACGAAGACGCCGAGCACCCGCTTGTCCCGGGGCACCCAGCCCTCCTGCATGCGCCGGAGCGCTGCGGCCGAGGCGGTGTTGCAGGCGAGGATGACGAGATCGCAGCCCGCATCGAACAGCCGTTCGGTCGCCTGCGTCGTCAGCTCGTAGATATCGTCGGCGGTGCGCACGCCGTAGGGCGCATGGGCGTTGTCGCCGAAATAGACGAGCGGCAGATCGGGCAGCCGCCGTTCGATGGCGTCCAGTACCGTGAGCCCGCCCAAGCCACTATCGAAAATCCCGACCGCCATCGCGCACCCTGTATCTGCTCTCGAATTCGTGCCCCATCACCATGGATCGGGGCGTCGGAGACAGCTCATACGTGGCTTTGCGGAGGAAATCCATCAATGCTTTGGGGTCGTCGCGGCGCGAGGCGAGCGCCGCGCGCGGCACCGGATCGCCGATCGCCACGCGCACCGGCGTATCGGTGCGCGCCCCGAATTCGCGCAGCATCAGCCCCATGCGCAGCGTGTAATGCAGGTGGCTCGCCACCTAGAAC
Organism: Limimaricola soesokkakensis; assembly: GCF_900172345.1. Lineage (GTDB taxonomy): Bacteria > Pseudomonadota > Alphaproteobacteria > Rhodobacterales > Rhodobacteraceae > Limimaricola > Limimaricola soesokkakensis. Next base: position 324,772 of record NZ_FWFY01000003.1, on the reverse strand, counting down.
AGCCGCGAGTTGGCGCCCTCGAAATACACCGGCACCACTGCGGCGTCGGAGCGCGCGACCATCTTGGCGGTGAAGCTGCGCCAGACCGGGTCGCCGGGGATGCCGAAGGGTTTCGCCGCGGTCGAGACGGTGCCGCCCGGAAAGATGCCGACCGCGCCGTTCTCGCCCAGATGCACCAGCGCCAGCGTTCGCGTGGCGAGGTTCTTCTGCGCCGCTGTGCGACTGTCGTCGAAATTGACGGGCAGCACGACACGAGCGATCTCGGGCGCGGCCCCGAAGACCTTGTGCGCGAGAATCCTGAACTCCGCGCCGCGTCGCTGCGACATCAGGTGGCCCAGCATCAGACCGTCGAGAATGCCATAGGGATGGTTCGCCACCACGATCACCGGACCCTGCGCCGGGATCGTTTCGAGCGCGCCCCGGGTTACCTCAAGCGCCAGCCCGTAGCGGCGCGCCATGACGCTCCAGACGTCCTCTCCGGCGGCGAGATCGGCTTCGTAGCCGCGCGCCCGGCGGATCAGCCTGTGGCGGCCGGAGGCCGCTTCCATCACGCGGATCAGGGCTCGCCCCCCGCGGCTGCGCGCGCTGCCGGCATAGCTGATCTCCCGGGCCAGCAGGTCATGTCGCATGGCCAAATCCTTTCCGCGCCTTGGCGCAGGAAGGGTCGCAGCGGTGCATGACGGGCAGATGACACAAGGAATTGCGGCAGCGGACTGCGACGTTCCGGCATTCGGGCCCAGAAATTCAACAAATCTTTCAATTCCCCGCTATGCTGCGCCCGGTTCCGCTCGCATCGGCGCGAATTTTCGCGCAGGCGCTTTGCAGGAACCGCGCCGCGCCATAGATGGCCGGGCGCAACGAACACGGCAGGACGGATAGGCGATGGACTGGGACAAGCTGCGGATATTCCATGCGGTGGCGGATGCGGGGAGCCTCACCCACGCCGGCGATTCGCTGCATCTGAGCCAGTCGGCGGTGAGCCGGCAAATCCGGGCGCTGGAGGAGCAGCTCAATACGACGCTGTTCCACCGCCACGCGCGCGGGCTGATCCTCACCGAGCAGGGCGAGCTGCTGTTCGACGCGACCCGCGCCATGAACAAGCGGCTCGAGGCCGCCTCGGCGCGGATTCGCGACAGCGAGGAGGAGGTGTTCGGCGAGCTGCGGGTGACCACACCGATCGGCTTCGGCACGCTGTGGCTGGCGCCCCGGATGCGCAAGCTCTACGAGGCCTATCCCAACCTCAAGATCGACCTGATCCTCGAGGAACGCGTGCTCGACCTGCCGATGCGCGAGGCCGATGTGGCGATCCGGATGAAGGAGCCGAGCCAGGCCGACCTGATCCGCAAGCGGCTGATGAACGTGAAGATGCGGCTCTACGCGACGCAGAGCTATCTCGACCGCGCCGGTCCGCTGGAAAAGCTCGAGGATTTCGAGAACCACCGCCTGATCTGCCAGAACCCCAGCTCGGCGCAGGTTTCGGCCGGGGCGGCGATGGTGCAGGATCTGCTGAGCTACAATATCCCCTCGCTGCTGACGGTGAACAATTACTTCGGCGTGCTACAAGCGGTGCTCAACGATCTCGGTGTCGGCGTGCTGCCCGACTACCTGCCGCAGCATTTCCCGTCGCTGCAGCGGGTGCTGCCCGATCTGGAGTCCGGCGAGGTGCCGGTCTTCCTCGCCTATCCGGAGGAGCTGCGGCAGTCCAAGCGCGTCGCCGCCTTCCGCGATTTCGTGCAGGAAGAGGTGCAGGCGCATCGCCGCAAACTTCGCGAACAGCTCGGCGATTAGGCATTTCCACCGCGACTGCCCAATAGATAGTCATGCGCTGGGCGCATGACGGCCTTGCCGCTATGGCAGGGGTTTTGAACTTGATCGTTCACTAACCGCTATATATTTCAGCTTTCGAAGCCGATGCTGCTTTGCGGCGCATCGCTTCATACCTCCCTGTTGGACTTGCCGGGCCTGAGTGCCCGGCTTTTTTTTGCCTCTTTTGTCTTGTTCGCGGCAGGAGGCGGGGGCACCCTGTCGGCGTCACAGCCGGAGGGTGGCAGGATGCGAAGCTTCGATCCCCTTTCCCAGCCGCCAAAATTTGCGATGCCGGTGCCGATCTTCCGAATCTTCGACGAGGCGCTGGCCCGCAGCTTCTACATCGACTTCCTCGGATTTCGCGTGAAGTGGGAGCATCGCTTCGCCCCGAACAAACCGCTTTATGCCGAGATCGCGCGCGGCGGGGCGGTGTTGCATCTGAGCGGTCATCATGGCGATGCCAGCCCCGGCGCCGCGGCCTACCTACCGGTCGAGGGACTGAGCGCCTTCAGGGACAGCCTGCATGCCAAGCGGCACCCCAACGCCCGCCCGGAGATCGAGACGCGGCCATGGGGCGACGAGATGATCGTGATCGACCCCTTCTCGAACCGTCTGCGCTTTTGCGAAGAGCGCTGAGCCAGCCCGCACTCAACTCTCCCACCGCGCTGCACCAGCCTGCCCCGGAGGCGTCGACTGGCCCGGCGACCTGTCCCATGGTGGAAGAAATCTGCTGCACTTCGGCCTATGGGCCACCCATTGCCACCTTGCGGCCGAATGTCGACGGCGTCCTGGTCGACATGTTCCTCGCGCGCGAATGGACCGCGGGGCGGGCCGGTGCGACCTCTGCCGCCTGAATTCCCAGTCGTCGAAACCCGCTTTCCCCTGCGGCGTCCCGATTGTATGACGCGCGCGACCAGCAGGAGAGCGCCCGCATGTCCGACCCCCAGATCACCGACGACCTCATCGCCGCGCACGGGCTCAAGCCCGACGAATACGCGCGCATCCTCGAGATCATCGGCCGCGAGCCGAGCTTCACCGAGCTCGGCATCTTCTCGGCCATGTGGAACGAGCACTGCTCCTACAAATCCTCGAAGAAATGGCTGCGGACGCTGCCGACCGAGGGTCCGCAGGTGATCTGCGGTCCCGGCGAGAATGCGGGCGTCGTGGATATCGGCGACGGCCAGGCGGTGGTCTTCAAGATGGAGAGCCACAACCATCCCTCCTATATCGAGCCCTACCAAGGGGCCGCGACCGGCGTCGGCGGCATCCTGCGCGACGTCTTCACCATGGGCGCACGCCCGATCGCCGCGATGAACGCGCTCAGCTTCGGCGAGATCGAGCACCCCAAGACCCGCCGCCTCGTCTCGGGCGTGGTGTCGGGCGTCGGCGGCTACGGCAACTGCTTCGGCGTGCCCAATGTCGGCGGCGAGGTGCGGTTCCACCCCAGCTACAACGGCAACTGCCTCGTCAACGCCTTCGCCGCCGGCCTCGCCGATGCGGACGCGATCTTCTACTCGGCGGCCTCGGGCGTCGGCATGCCGGTGGTCTATCTCGGCGCGAAGACGGGCCGCGACGGCGTCGGCGGCGCGACCATGGCCTCGGCCGAGTTCGACGACACGATCGAGGACAAGCGCCCGACCGTGCAGGTCGGCGATCCCTTCACCGAAAAGCGCCTGATGGAGGCCTGCCTCGAACTGATGGCCTCGGGCGCGGTGATCTCGATCCAGGATATGGGCGCGGCCGGTCTCACCTGCTCGGCCGTGGAGATGGGCGACAAGGGCAATCTCGGGATCCGGCTCGACCTCGACCGCGTGCCCTGCCGCGAAAAGGCGATGACCGCCTACGAGATGATGCTCTCGGAGAGCCAGGAGCGGATGCTCATGGTGCTGCGCCCCGAGAAGGAGACCGTGGCCCGCGCGATCTTCGACAAGTGGGACCTCGACTTCGCCATCGTCGGCGAGACGATCCCCGAGGACCGCTTCCTGATCATCCACGAGGGCGAGACCAAGGCCGACCTGCCGCTCAAGGCGCTCTCGGGCACCGCGCCGGAATATGATCGCCCGTGGGTCGAGACGCCCGCGCCCGCGCCGCTGCCGCTGGTCGATGAGGTCAATGCGATCGAGGGGCTGCGCGCGTTGATCGGCTCGCCGAACCACGCGCACAAGGCTTGGGTCTGGGAGCAATACGACCACATGGTGATGGGTGACACGGCGCGCGCGCCGGGCGCGGGCTCGGGCCTCGTGCGGGTGCATGGCACCGACAAGACGCTGGCCTTCACCTCCGACGTGACGCCGCGCTACGTCAAGGCGAACCCCTATCAAGGCGGCAAGCAGGCGGTGGCCGAGGCATGGCGCAACCTGATCGCCACCGGCGCCAAGCCGCTCGCCGCGACCGACAACCTCAACTTCGGCAACCCCGAAAAGCCCGAGATCATGGGCCAGCTCGTCGGCGCCATCAAGGGCATCGGCGAGGCCTGCGAAGCGCTCGACTTCCCGATCGTGTCAGGCAACGTCTCGCTCTATAACGAAACCGACGGCACCGGCATCCTGCCGACGCCGACCATCGGCGGCGTCGGGCTGATCGAGACCGCCGACCGCGCCATCGGCACGCAGCCGCGCGAGGGCGACGTGGCGCTGGTTCTGGGCACCACCGAGGGGCATCTCGGCCGCTCGGCGCTGCTGTGGGAGATGCTGGGCCGCGACGAGGGCGATGCGCCGCATGTCGATCTGGCGACCGAGAAGGCGCATGGCCTCTTCGTGCGCGACAACCACGCGCTCATTCGCGCCTGCACCGACCTTTCGGATGGCGGGCTGGCGCTGGCTGCCTTCGAGATGGCCGAGGGCGCGGGCCTGGGTGTCGAGATCGGCGTCACCGGCACGGCGGCGCTGTTCGGCGAGGATCAGGGCCGCTACTTGATCGCCGCCGACGAGGACAGCGCCGCGGCGCTGGAGGCCGCCGCCGGCTCCGCCGGGATCGCGCTGGCGCGGGTCGGCCGCTTCGGCGGTACGACGGTGAGCCTCGGCGGTGCCACCGCGCCGCTGTCGGAGCTCTCGACGCTCTACCGCACCGCGTTCGAGACCGCGCTGCACATTCCGGCGGCCGAGGCCGAGCTGGCGGTCTGAGGCGCGGCCTCCCCCTGCCCCGGCGGCGGCCTTGCGTGCTGCCGGAGCGCCGCCTACATCTGAAGCGACATGAACAGGCGAGGAAGACAGATATGGCGATGAGCGCACAGGAAATCGAGGATCTCCTGCGAGAGACCTTTCCCGAGGCGAAGATCTCCATCACCGACCTCGCCGGAGACGGCAATCATTACGCCGCCGAGGTGATCGACGAGAGCTTCCGCGGCCTGAACCGGGTGCAGCAGCAGCGCGCCGTCTACGCCGCGCTCAAGGGCCGGATGGACGGGCCTGCGGGCGATCTGCACGCGCTGGCGCTGACCACCAAGGCGCCCGACTGACCCCCATTCCCGCAAAGGACACGCATATGACCGCGCAGGACAACGCGACCGACGCCAAGGCCCGCATCGACGAGATCGTCAAATCGAACGACGTGGTGCTCTTCATGAAGGGCACCAAGACCATGCCGCAATGCGGCTTCTCCAGCCGCGTCGCCGGGGTACTGAACTTCATGAACCTCGAGTTTCGCGATGTGAATGTGCTCGAGGACAACGACATCCGTCAGGGCGTCAAGGATTACTCCGACTGGCCGACGATCCCGCAGCTCTACGTGAAGGGCGAATTCATCGGCGGCTGCGACATCATCACCGAGATGACGCTCTCGGGCGAGCTGGACCAGCTGTTCGAGAAGAACGGCGTAGCCTTCGACCGCGACGCCGCCGAGAAGATCCGCGAAGCCAACAAGGGCTGAGCCAAGGGCGCTTAAGACAAGCGCTTTGACATGAAGACCCGGTGGAAGCCCTGCTCATGGGCCCGCCGGGTCTCTTTGTATCCGGCCATGGCATAGATCCGCAGGTTTCGTTGCATCGCCGCGTTGGTATAGAGCCGGATCTCTGGCAGCCCGGCCTGCCGTGCCATGTTCTCGGCGGCGCCGAGCAACGCCCGGCCCAGCCCGCGCCCCTGTGCGTCTGCATGCACGGCTATGTTGTCGAGCAGAAGGTGATCGGGCTGCGGCAGCAGCACCATCAGCGCCGCGCTCGGACCTGACTCGTCCGGCAAATGCACCACCCCCGCCGCGATCAGCGCACCGTAATCGGCGTGCATCGGCGCGGGCGCATGACCGATCAGCGGGATATAGGGAGCGTAAGCGGATGTGACGATCTCATCGATCCGATCCCGGTCCGCCGCGCGGGCTAGCCTGAGGCGCATGGCCTCAGACGCCCGCCTTCTCGACCCGCTCTGCCAGCGCCTCGGCGCGCGCCGTCATCTCGGCCAGCATCTCGATCAGGCCATGCGGGATCACCGGCACCTCAACCTCAACCTTCTGGGGATCGGTGCGCGCCTTGTTCAGCGCCGCCTCGGTCTGGCTCAGCCGCTTCTCGACCTGACCTGCATAGCTTTCGGTCTGGCGCAGCCGGTCCTCGAGCCCCGCGGCCCGGTCGGCGAGCATCAGCCCGGCCATCAGCAGCATCTTGCTCTCGGGCATCCGCCCGGACTGCTGGGCGAGGCCCGAGGCCTCCTCGTCCAGAAGCCGCGCGGCGGCCTGCAGATAGGGCTCCTCGCCCGACTGGCAGGCGACGACGAATTCGCGCCCGCCGATGGTGATTTCGACCTGCGGCATCAGTCGCGCTCCTCGACCAGCGGTTTCAGTTCGGACAGCACCGCGTCGAGCTCTGCCACTTCGGCGTCGCGCTCGGCCCGCAGCGCGCCCAGTTCGGCGGCCATGGCGCGGTCGATCAGCTCGGGATCGGCCAGCTCGGCCTCCATCGCCTCGCGCAGCTCGCCCGCCACCTCGCGCAGTTCGGCGTTGGAGCGGCGCAGCGCCTGAAGCTGCCCGTCGAGATCGGCCATCTGGGCGTTCTGCGCCTCGATCCGCGCCTCGAAGGCCGCGAGCCGGCCATCCTGCTCCTCGCGCAGCGCCTTCAACCGGCCCTCGAGCTCGGCATTGGCCTGCTGCTGGGCGCTGAGTTCGGCGCCAAGGCCCTCATCGTCGCCGCGCGGCCCGCTCTCGATACGGTCGAGCCCCTGGCCGATCCGGTCCAGCGCCGCCGAGAGGCGGCTCTCCAATTCGGTGATGTCGGTCATCGTGCCCCTGCCTGCCCTGCCCCGGTCCCGTATCGGTCGCCGCGAACGCGGTCCGAATCGCACGGGGCTTCGGAAAAACCTAGACCACGCTCCCGCCCCCCGCAAACGCCGGCGGCGGGCCGCAAGGCGCCGCCCGTCCGCTTGAACTCGCCCGCGCCGCCTGTCAATACCGTGCGCGACAAGGGGGGCCGCGCCGCGGCTGCCTCGACCAACCGGAGGACACCCATGGACATCGCCGCCCTGCGCGACAAGCATCCCGAGCATTGGAGGAAGGCTGCGGCCATCCGTACGCTGACCCTCGACGCCGTGGCTGCGGCCAATTCGGGCCATTCCGGCATGCCGATGGGCATGGCCGACGTCGCGACGGTGCTGTTCGAGAAGCACCTGAAGTTCGATCCCAAGGCGCCGAAATGGGCCGATCGCGACCGCTTCATCCTGTCGGTGGGCCACGGCTCGATGCTCCTCTACTCGGTGCTGCACCTGACCGGCTACGAGGAAGTACCGCTCGAGGAGATCAAGAATTTCCGCCAGTGGGGCTCGAAGACCGCCGGTCACCCCGAGAGCGAGTATCTCGACGCGGTCGAGACCACCACCGGCCCGCTCGGCCAGGGCATCGCCAACTCGGTGGGCTTCGCCATCGCCGAGGAGATGCTGCGCGCCAAGTACGGCCCGAAGATCGTCGATCACTACACCTGGGTGATGGCCGGCGACGGCTGCCTGATGGAGGGCGTGAGCCAGGAGGCGATCGCGCTCGCAGGCATGCAGAAGCTGTCGAAGCTCGTCGTGTTCTTCGACGACAACGGCATCACCATCGACGGCAAGGTCTCGCTCGCCGACGTCACCGACCAGGCCAAGCGCTTCGAGGCCTCGGGCTGGCACGTGCAGTCGATCGACGGGCACGACCCTGAGGCGATCGACGCCGCGATCGAGGCCGCCAAGGCCGATCCGCGCCCCTCGATGATCGCCTGCAAGACGCATATCGCTCTGGGCTCCTCGGCGCAGGACACGGCCAAGGGCCATGGCGCGCTGACCGACGAGAAGCTGATCGCCGACACCAAGGCCGCCTATGGCTGGGAGCACGGGCCCTTCGAGATCCCCGCCGATGTCAAGGCGCAATGGGAAGCGATGGGCGCGCGCGGCGCCAAGGCCCATGAGGAATGGCGCGAGCGCTTCGACGCGCTGTCCGAGCGCAAGCGCATCGAGTTCGAGCGCGCCTTCGCCGCCGAGGCCCCCAAGGCGCTGTCCGCCAAGATCCGCGCCTTCAAGAAGGACGCGCTGGAGAACGCCAAGCCGGTCGCCTCGCGCAAGTCGTCGGAGATGGTGCTCAACGTCGTCAACGGCGTGATGACCGAGACGGTGGGCGGCTCGGCCGACCTGACCGGCTCGAACAACACCCGTTCGGGCGATATGGAAGTGTTCTCGCCGGAGAACCGCTCGGGCCGCTATATCCATTACGGCATCCGCGAGCATGGCATGGCGGCGGCGATGAACGGCATCGCGCTGCATGGCGGCCTGCGCCCCTATGGCGGCACCTTCATGGCCTTCACCGACTACGCGCGCGGCGCGATGCGCCTCTCGGCGCTGATGCACCAGCCGGTGGTCTACGTGATGACCCATGACAGCATCGGTCTGGGCGAGGACGGCCCGACCCACCAGCCGGTCGAGCACCTGTCGATGCTACGCGCGACGCCGAACACCTACGTGTTCCGCCCCGCCGACACGATCGAGACCGCCGAGGCCTGGGAGATCGCGCTGTCGACCTCCGACCGCCCCTCGGTGCTGGCGCTGAGCCGTCAGAACCTCGCCCCGGTGCGCAACGAGCACAAGACCAAGAACCTGACCGAGCAAGGCGCCTACGTGCTGCGCGAGGCTGGCGAGAAGCGCCGTGCGATCATCATGGCCTCGGGCTCCGAGGTCGAGATCGCGGTTGCGGCGCGCGACATCCTCGAGGCCGAGGGCATCGGCACCCGCGTGGTCTCCGTGCCCTGCATGGAGCTGTTCGCGGCGCAGGACGAGGCCTATCGCAAGCGCGTGCTGCCCGCGGGCCCGGTGCGCGTCGCCATTGAGGCGGGCGTGCGCCAGAGCTGGGACCGCTGGCTTCTGGGCGAGCGCGGCCGCGAGGCCAAGGCGGGCTTCGTCGGCATGGAGGGCTTCGGCGCCTCCGCCCCGGCCGAGACTCTCTACGAGAAGTTCGGCATCACGGCGCAGGCCGTGGCCGAGAGGGTCAAGGCGCTGCTCTGACGCCGACACGGTATGGCACGAAACATGGGGGCGGCCTTCGGGCCGCCCTTCGCCTTTGGCAGGCGGCGTTCAGTCGAGCCGCACCGCGATCCGCCCGGCCCCGGCGACCGCCAGCGCCAGACAGCCGCCCGCGATCGCCCAGTTCTTGACGAAGATCGTCATCTGCCACGGGTCGTCGGGCAGGAAGTGGAACGCCGAGGTCAGCCCGCAATAGAGCCCGAGCGACAACGCCACCGGCCGTACCGCCACGCCGAAGACCAGCGCCAGCCCGGCGGCGGCGTTGTAGGCCAGCGCCGGCCAGACCAGCAGGCTCGGCAGGTGCCAACCCACCAGCAGCCCGATCACCTCGCCGGGGTCGAAGGCCTTCTGCGCCGCGCCGCCGAGAAACAGAACCGCCAGCAGCAGGCGGCCGATCAGCAACAGCCAGTCGTCCAGCCGCAATGACGGCGACGCGGTCCGCTGCGCCTCCCCTGCTTCGCGGTCTAGACTTGCGCGCATGAGCACCTCCTTCGCCCTCTCCCTGTTCGGCCTGATCCTAGCGGCGCTGGCGGCGGATCACTACTGGCTCGACGGGCGCGCGGCGCTGGTGCTGGCGCGCGCCGGGCTCGATCTGGTCCACTGGCTCGCCCTCTGGCGCTAACGGCAGCGCTCACAGGGGCGCCGCGGGGCGATCTTCGGTTGACGCCGCGCCACAAATGCCGATCTTGGCGCCGAACCCAAGCCCGGCAATTCCCGAGGAGACCCCCATGGCTGTCAAGGTAGCAATCAACGGCTTCGGCCGCATCGGGCGCAACGTCCTGCGCGGCATCATCGAATCCGGCCGCACCGACATCGAGGTCGTGGCCATCAACGATCTCGGCCCGGTCGAGACCAACGCCCACCTGCTGCGCTACGACAGCGTGCATGGCCGTTTCCCGCACGAGGTGAAGACCACCGAGGATACGATCGATGTCGGCCGTGGCCCGATCCGCGTCACCGCGATCCGCGACCCCAAGGAGCTGCCCTGGTCCGACGTCGACGTCGCGTTGGAATGCACCGGCATCTTCGTGAGCCACGAGAAGGCCGCGATGCATCTGGAGAACGGCTCCAAGCGCGTGCTGGTCTCCGCCCCCTGCTCGGGCGCCGAGAAGACCATTGTCTACGGCGTCAACCACGAGACGCTGACGGCCGAGGACAAGGTCGTGTCGAACGCGTCGTGCACCACCAACTGCCTGTCGCCGGTCGCCAAGGTGCTCAACGACGCCATCGGCATCGACAAGGGCTTCATGACGACGATCCACAGCTACACCGGCGACCAGCCGACGCTGGACACGATGCACAAGGATCTCTACCGCGCCCGCGCCGCGGCGCTGTCGATGATCCCGACCTCGACCGGCGCGGCCAAGGCCGTGGGCCTGGTGCTGCCCGAGCTCAACGGCAAGCTCGACGGCGTCGCGATCCGCGTGCCGACGCCGAACGTCTCGGTCGTGGACCTGACCTTCAACGCCGCGCGCGAGACCAGCGTCGAGGAGATCAACCAGCTGATCCGCGACGCCGCGAACGGCCCGCTCAAGGGCATTCTCGGCTACACCGACGAGCAGCTGGTCAGCTCGGACTTCAACCACGACCCGCATTCCTCGGTGTTCCACACCGACCAGACCAAGGTCATGGACGGCACCATGTGCCGCATCCTGACCTGGTACGACAACGAGTGGGGCTTCTCCAACCGCATGGCCGATACCGCCGTCGCGATGGGCAAGCTGGGCTGATCGCTCGAGTTCCCTGACAATGCGAAAGGCCGCCCCTCGGGGCGGCCTTTTTCGATTCTGCGTCGCGGTCACCGGTACGTTCACTGGTCGCGTTCACTGGCAGAGCCGGAAATCGCCGCGCCGCGACTTCACGTCGAGATGCAGGTGGTCGGCATGGGCGGCATCCGAGCCCGGCCCCAGCACGGTCGTGAATTCGAGACAGGCGGTGGCGCGCACCGCGTCCTGGAACGCCTCGGCCATCGAGCCCTCGCGCTCGCGCGGCTGCACCTTGACCTCCGGCCCCTCGGCGAAACCGAAGGACATGATGTCGACCGCGTTGCCGAAGGCGTGCTCGGACAGCGTGTCGGCATCGGAACTGCGGCTGCGGCAGTTGTAGACCGTGCCCTGCCGGATCTCGGTCAGAGCGCCGCGCCCGAGCCGCTCGGCGGCGGGCTTGGCGAAACCCTCCACCCAGCGCGCCAGTGCCAGCGCGGTCTCGCAACGCATCCGCGCGGGCGGCGCGAGCGCCACGCCCGGCGCGATTTCCGACAGCATCACGGGATGCGCGATGCCGCAATCGGCGATGTCCGTATCATCGACCGGCGGCTGCGTGTCGAACACCGCGCCCAGCGCCTCCAGTTCGGCGCGGCAGGTCTCGCGGGCCACTGTCGAGGCGGCGAGCCGGTCCGGCATCGCCGGGACGCTCTCGCGCGCCGTGCCGCCGGCATCGGGCGCGTCATCGGTGTCCTCGCCCGTTCCGGCTTCGGCTTCGGCTTCGGCTTCGGCTTCGGCTTCGGCTTCGGCTTCGGCTTCGGCTTCGGCTTCGGCTTCGGCTTCGGTACCGCCGTCAGTCCCGGCGTCAAGCTCGGATCCGGTCTCGGAATCGACCTCGTCACTCAGCGTGTCGGCATCCTCCTCCGCAGTTCCTTCGGCCTCGCCCCGATCCTCCGGATCAAGCGGTTCGGGCCGGGCCTCCGGCATCGGCACCTCCTGTGGCGCCATGTCGGAGCCCTCTGCCTCATCCGGCACAGAGGGCGCCTGTGCGCCCTCCGTCAGATCGGCGGGTCGCATGGGCGGCAGGGGGGCGGTCTCGGGCGGCGCCTCCTGCGCCGCGAGCGGTGCGGCCAGCAGGCCCAGCAGCGCCCCTGCCGCCAGCCGGATCATTCGACGAACTCCACGACGACGCCCTCGGACACCAGCAGCGCCAGCTCCTCGGCGTCCCAGTTGGTCATCCGCACGCAGCCATGGCTGGCCGCCTGGAACAACGAGTCCGGCTCCGAGGTGCCGTGCAGCCCGTAGGTCGGCTTCGACAGGTCGATCCAGACCGACCCCACCGGCCCGTTCGGGCCGGGCGGCAGGATCAGCACCTCGTCATTGTCGCCCTGCTGAAAATTGACGTCCGGGTTGTAGGTGTAGGTCGGATCCATCGCCACGGCGACCACCTCGACCGTGCCCGAGGGTGACGGGGTCTGGGCCGAGCCGACCGTGACGGGGTAGTTCAGGATCATCCGGCCGCTCTCGTCGAAGCCCGCGAGCCGGCTCGTGCCCTTGCGCACCTCGATGCGGGCCACCTTGGTCTCGAGCGCCGGGCCGGGATCGACCACGGTGATGGCCTCGCCCTGCCGCCAGCCGGTGCCGGGGTTCAGGTTCTCGAGGAAGCCCTGATCCATGTGAAACCGCTCGGCCAGCTTTTCGGCGACGCTGGTGTAGCCGAGCTGGTCGAGTTCGGCGAGCTCGGCATAATCCTCGGGCAGCGGATCGCTGAGCCCGTTCACGTCCTCCTCGGTGATGGTGTAACTTTGCAGCATCGGCGCGGGCTGGGTCGCGGTGAGCGCGTCCCAGACCTGGCTGTCGAGCTGCCCATCCGCCGTGAAGCCCTCGCGCGTCTCGAAGGCGGCGATGGCGCTCTCGCTCATGCCGCCCTTCCAGCCGTCGATGATGCCCGGCGAAATCCCGGCGCGGTCGAGCAGGATCTGCGTCTTGACGGTAATCGCCGACTGCCCGTCCGGCAGCGGCCCGCCCTGGTAGCTGGCGGCCTCGATCTCCTCGGGGGTGGGCGGCACCTTTGGGGTCTGCGCCTGCATCGGCTCCGTGGAGGAGGTGTCGCTCGGGGCGGCGGCGGTGCCGCTGGCGTCCGAAGCTCCCGAACTCGCCGATGCCCCGGAGCTGTCCGGGGTTCCCTGCTGCGCCTCGACCGGCTGTGCGCCGCCTTGCTGCAGCATGCGCAGCGTCTCGGGCTGCGCGGCGGTGCCGCCGGGGGCGGTGACGGTAGCGGGTGGGGCCTCCGCCCCTGCCCCGCCTTGCGCATCCTGTTGCGCCGGGGGCTGCTGCTGGGGCTGGCTTTCGGAGGGGGCGGGCTGGGTCGCCTGACCTTGCGTGTCCTGCCCGGCCGTTCCTTCGAGAACCTTGCGGGTCTCGGCGGCGATGTCCGCCCCGCTTTGCGTCGCCTGCTGCGCGACGGCGCCGCTGGCCGCGAGAGCAAGGATGGACAGGGAAAGGCGGATCGGGGTTGGGGTCATCTGGCGCTCCTCCGGACAGCTGTCCGGCACAACGCCGCGCGGCGGCCCCGAGGTCCCTCGATCAGAGGTCGAGCCGCACCTTCAGCGCCGCCTCGACCCCCGGCGGCACAAAGGACGAGACATCGCCGCCGAGCCGGGCGATTTCCTTGACCAGCTTGGAGGCGATGGCCTGATGACGGGCCTCGGCCATGAGGAACACGGTCTCGACCGACTTGTCGAGCATCCGGTTCATGCCGACCATCTGGTACTCGTATTCGAAATCCGCCACCGCCCGCAGGCCGCGGATGATCATCTGCGCGCCGACATCGTTCGCGGCGTCGATCAGCAGGTTCTCGAAGGGGTGCACCACGATCTCCGAGCCGCAGGCAGCGGCGATCGGCGCGGTCTCGGCCTCGATCATCGCGACCCGCTCGTCGAGCGAAAACAAGGGTCCCTTGTCGCGATTGATCGCCACGCCGATCACCAGCCTGTCGACCAGCGTGCAGGCCCGGCGGATGATGTCCGTATGGCCCAGCGTGACCGGATCGAAAGTTCCGGGATAAAGACCGATGCGCATGACGCCTCCCCGCCGCATGTTGCGCGCGCACACGACACCAAGGCGGGCCGGGATGCAAGGCCCCGGCCCGCGCGTGGAGCCGCGCGCGGCGTCGTCAGTGGCCCATGATCATCCCTTCGAGCGCATCCTTCTCCATCGCCAGCTCGGACAGCCGCGCCTTGACCACGTCGCCGATCGAGATCAGCCCGACCATTTCCTCGCCTTCGACCACCGGGATGTGGCGAAACCGCCCCTCGGTCATCCGGGCCAGCACCGCATCGGCCACCTCGTCGCGGTGGCAGGTGACCGGATCGCGGGTCATCATTTCCTCGACCTTCTCGGACAGGCAGTCCGGGCCGCGCTGGCCGATCTCGCGCACGATGTCGCGTTCCGAAATGATGCCCAGCGCCCGCTTGCCGTCCTGAGAGACCACGAGGGCACCGATGCGCTTCTCGGAGAGCTGCCGCGCGGCCTCGGCCACCGTGATGTCGGGCGCGACGGTGGCGACGGTGTCATTGGCCTTGGATTTCAGGATCTGTTGCACGAGCATGGCGCACTCCTCTTCAAGCGCCCCCTGAGTTGGGAGCCATGGATCAACCGTCGCGCCCGGCGCTCGTTCCTGTCAAGCATTCCGCCTCGAGCCGCGCCACCTCCGCCCGAAGTGCCGCCGCGAGCAGCGCCGCGAAACGGGTGAGCCGCGCCGAGCGGCGGTCGGCGGCATGGCGCACCAGCCAGAAGGCGCGGGTCAGCCGCAGCTCGTCGGTCAGCACCCGCCGCAGCTCCGGCGCGAAGGGCAGCGCGAAATCATGGACGATGCCGATCCCGGCGTGGCGTAGCATCTGCAGCTGCACCGAGACCGAGTTGGAGGCGAGCGGCACGCCCTGCGCGCCAAGGCTGCCGAGATAGTCGAGCTCCCGGTCAAAGATCATGTCGGGGATGTAGCCGACCAGCGGCCGCGTCCCCAGATCGGACAGCCGCGTCGGCACCGGCGCGTCGGCCCGCTGCGCGAGGCTGAGCCGGTAATCGGTGATCTTCTGCACGGTGAGGCGCCCCGCCTCCGGCGGGCTCACCGTAACCGCCATGTCGGCCTCGCGCTTGGACAGGTTCACGACGCGCGGCAGGGCGAGGATCTGCAGCTCCAGATCCGGGTTCTCGGCCTGGATCGCGGCGCAGACCTGCGGCAGCACGAAATTGGCGCAGCCATCCGGCGCGCCGATACGGATCTGCCCGGATAGGCCGCGTTCGGGGGTCCCGGCCTCGGCGGCACGAGCCAGCGCCGCCTCGGCGCGCCCGGCGTGTTCGGCCAGCCGCTCGCCACGGGGCGTCAGCGCGTAGCCCTGGGGGCTCTTGACGAAGAGCGCCGCGCCCAGCCGCTCCTCGAGCCGCGCCACCCGCCGCCCCAGCGTCGCCGGGTCCATTCGCAGCCCCGGCGCCGCGCCCGACAGGCTCTCGGCCCGTGCTACCGCGAGAAAGACGCGGATATCGTCCCAATTCTCCATGCCATCCTGCAAAAACGCAAAACCGTTTTGGCACCCTGCCGCTTCTACCGGCATTTCTGCAAGGCTATAGTGATGCCAACTCAGATCGTTCTTCGGGAGGACCGGACATGCAGGAACTGACCCATTACATCGGCGGCGAACACGTCAAGGGCGGCTCGGGCCGCTTCGCGGACGTCTTCAACCCCGCAACCGGCGAAGTGCAGGCCCAGGCCCCCCTCGCCTCGCGCGACGAGCTCGACCGCGCGGTCGAGACCGCCCAGAAGGCGCAGCCCGCATGGGCCGCCACCAACCCGCAGCGCCGGGCGCGGGTGATGATGGAATATGTGCGCCTGCTGAACCGCGATATGGACAAGCTGGCCGAGGCGCTGTCGCGCGAGCACGGCAAGACCATCCCCGACGCCAAGGGCGACGTGCAGCGCGGCCTCGAGGTGGTCGAGTTCTGCATCGGCGCGCCGCACCTGCTGAAGGGCGAGTACACCGACGGTGCGGGCCCGGGCATCGACATGTATTCGATGCGCCAGCCGCTCGGCGTCTCGGCGGGCATCACCCCGTTCAACTTCCCCGCCATGATCCCGATGTGGATGTTCGCGCCCGCCATCGCCTGCGGCAACGCCTTCATCCTCAAGCCCTCGGAGCGCGCCCCCTCGGTGCCCCTGATGCTGGCCGAACTGATGGAAGAGGCCGGTCTGCCCAAGGGCATCCTGCAGGTCGTCAACGGCGACAAGGAAGCGGTGGACGCGATCCTCGAGCATGAGGGCATCGCCTCGATCGGCTTTGTGGGCTCCACCCCGATCGCCCAGTACATCTACGGCAAAGGCTGCGCGCATGGTAAGCGCGTGCAGTGCTTCGGCGGCGCCAAGAACCACATGATCATCATGCCGGATGCCGACATGGACAAGGCCGCCGACGCGCTGGTCGGCGCGGGCTACGGCGCCGCGGGCGAGCGTTGCATGGCGATCTCGGTCGCCGTGCCGGTGGGCGAGGAGACCGCCGATCGGCTGATCTTGGCGCTCAAGCCGCGGGTCGAGAGCCTGAAGGTCGGACCCTACACCTCGGGCGACGACGTCGATTTCGGCCCCGTGGTCACCGCCGCCGCCAAGGAGAATATCCTCAAGCTCGTGCAGTCCGGTGTCGATGCGGGCGCCGAGCTGGTGGTCGACGGGCGCGACTTCCGGCTGCAGGGCTACGAGAACGGCTTCTTCGTCGGCGCGCATCTGTTCGACCGCGTGACGCCGGACATGGACATCTACCGCAAGGAGATCTTCGGCCCGGTTCTCTCGACCGTGCGCGCGGGCTCCTACGAGGAGGCGCTGAAGCTTGCCATGGATCACGAGATGGGCAACGGCACCGCGATCTTCACCCGTGACGGCGACGCCGCGCGGGACTTCGCCAACCGGGTCAATGTCGGCATGGTCGGCATCAACGTCCCGATCCCGGTGCCGCTGGCCTATCACAGCTTCGGCGGCTGGAAGAAATCGGCCTTCGGCGACCTGAACCAGCACGGCACCGACAGCTTCAAGTTCTACACCAAGACTAAGACGGTCACCGCGCGCTGGCCGTCGGGCATCAAGGACGGCGGCGAGTTCAACTTCAAGCCGATGGACTGAGGCTCACGTCAACGCGACTGGACAGGGGGCAGCGTCCGCGAGACGCTGTCCCCATCGCGCATTTCGCGCGCGGAGGATCCTGTCATGCCGACGCGTCGTCAATTACTTAGCCGCGCCATCACCGCAGGCGTCGCCCTGCCCCTCGCGGCATTGGCCGCGCGCGCGGGCGGTCTCGCCCCCGCAGTTCCGCCCCCCGCCCCGACCCGCCCAGTTCCGGCAACGCCGGCCATGGGACAGGTCCACCAGGTGTCGATACAAGGCTTCGCCTTCGTGCCGGCGGCCATCGCCATTGCACCGGGCGACACGGTGGTCTTCACCAATCGCGACATCGCCCCCCATACCGTGACCTCGGAAAGCGGCGTCTTCGACAGCGGCCGGCTTGGCTCCGGGCAATCGGTTCGGATGAGCTTTTCGGCACGCGGCGAGTATCCCTATCTCTGCGCGATCCATCCAAGGATGCGCGGTACGCTCCGCGTCGGCTGAGCCGGTCCGGACCCGTTTCGCTGCAAGAGGCGTTGGCCCCGGCAACATTACCGGAGGGCCGCCCCATGACTGATCCCGCCTTCAGCCTCGGCATCGAGGAGGAATATCTCGTCGTCGACGCCAAGACGATGGACCTCGCCGCCGTGCCGAGCGAAATGCTCGACTCCGCGAGAAAGCGGCTCGGCGACCATGTCAGCCCCGAGTTCCGCGACTGCCAGATCGAGATCGGCACCTCGGTCGCCGCGAACATCTCGGAGGCGCGCGCCGATCTCGCGCATCTGCGTGGCCGTCTCGCCGAGGTGGCGCAGGATCACGGCCTCGCCCTTGTCGCGGTCTCCTGCCACCCTTGGGGCGACCCCGAAAGCCGTGGCACCGGTCAGGGCGCGCGCTACGACAAGATTGCCGAGGATATCGGCGGCATCGCGCGGCGGCTGATGACCTGCGGCATGCATGTCCATGTGGGCTTGGGCGAGGATCACGAGCTTCGCGCCGACCTGATGGGACAGGCAAGCTACTTCCTGCCCTTCGTGCTCGCGCTGTCGGCCTCTTCGCCCTATTGGCGCGGCGAGGACACGCAGCTGTCGTCATGGCGGCTCAACGTCTTCGACCAGTGCCCGCGCTCGGGCCTGCCGCCGCGGATCGAGAGCTGGGCCGAATATCGCAAGATGGTCGATGCGCTGGTCCAGGCCGGGATCATCGAGGATGCCAGCAAGATCTGGTGGGACCTGCGCCCCTCCGAGGCCTGGCCGACGCTGGAGACGCGCATCGCCGACGTGATGCCGCGCATGGAGGAAGCGCTGTCCGTGGCCGCCTTCGTGCAATGCGTGATGCGGATGCTGTGGCGGCTCAAGACCGAGAACAAGCGCTGGCGCGTCTATGATCGCTTCCTGATCGAAGAGAACCGCTGGCGCGCGCAGCGCTACGGCACGGAAGGCACCCTGCTGGACCTCGGGCGCAACGCGCTCAGGCCGATGGAGGAACTCTTGGGCGAGCTGGAGGAGATGATGGAGGGCGACGCCCGGGCGCTGGGATGCCTCGACGAGCTGCGTGACACCCGGCGGATCGCGCATCGCGGTTCCTCGGCGACGCGGCAGCGCCGCGCCTACGACGCGGCGCGGGGCAACGGGGCCGAGCCGCGCGAGGCGCTGCGCGAGATGCTGCGTGGCGTGTCGCAGGAGTTCATGGAAGGCGTGGAACGCGAAGTTTCGCCGAGTTGATCACGCGGCGGGGAACGGAACGAAGATTGCGCCGTTGTCAAGCCAAATCCGATTCAGGAGAAGATCCCATGAAGACGCTCATCGGCCTCGGCACCGCGCTCACCATCGCCACCGCTCCCATGGCCCTCAACGCAGAGCCCAAGTTCAGGATCAACGGGGGCGGCGCCGTGGTGCAGATGCTCAACGCCGTCGTCTCCGGGAACACCAAGCAGGCCATCAAGGCCGAGAAGAAGCTGCGCAAAGCTGCGCGCAAGGCGGGCGTGCCGGTGGCCGTGGGCACCGTGGCGGCCGCCTCCGGCGGTGCCGCGCTGGCGGCAGCCGCCCCGGCCCCTGCCCCGCGCTTCGCCCCTGAAAGCGTGGGCCAGCGGCCGCGCCTGCGCCCCGAGGCGGCAAGCTTCGCCGTGATCGACACCCCGGCAGAAACGCCCCCGGTGACCACCTTGCAAAACGGTCGGCGTGTCGAGACCTCAGCGCTCGGCACCTCGTCGGTCCCGAGTTCGACCCCGAGCGATACCCGGGTGACCAGCACCACGACCACCGCGACCGGGCCCACGGTGATCAACATCGAGGGGGATCGCGTCTCGACCTCCGGCGGCGCCTATTCCGAAGCGACGAGCGCCCCGACCCTGACCGCCGCTGCGGAAACCGCTACCGTCGAGCCCGCGGCCCAGACGGTATCTCTAGAGACCGACAGCTCGATCTTCGGCGGCCCGACCGGCTACTGACCCCCGATACGACAAAGCGAAAGGGCCGCCCCTCGGGGCGGCCCTTCTGCATTCATCGTCACCCGTTCATTCGGCGGCGATCTTGCGCGGCTTCAGCATCGGCTTGAGATAGCGGCCGGTGTGGCTCGCCTCGACCTCGCCCACCTCTTCGGGGGTACCGGTGGCAACCACGGTGCCGCCGCCATCGCCGCCCTCGGGCCCGATGTCGATGATCCAGTCGGCGGTCTTCACCACGTCGAGATTGTGCTCGATCACCACGACCGTATTGCCGGCCTCGACCAGCTCGTGCAGCACTTCGAGAAGCTTGCGCACATCCTCGAAATGCAGGCCGGTCGTCGGCTCGTCGAGGATATAGAGCGTACGGCCCGTGGAACGGCGCGCCAGTTCCTTCGACAGCTTCACCCGCTGCGCCTCGCCGCCCGAAAGCGTCGTCGCCTGCTGGCCGACCTTGATATAGCCGAGGCCAACCCGGCACAGCGCGTCCATCTTCTCGCGGATCGAGGGCACGGCAGAGAAGAATTCCTGCGCGTCCTCGACCGTCATGTCGAGCACGTCGGCGATCGACTTGCCCTTGAACTTCACCTCCAGTGTCTCGCGGTTGTAGCGCGCGCCCTTGCAGGTCTCGCAGGTGACGTAGACGTCGGGCAGGAAGTGCATCTCGATCTTGATGACGCCGTCGCCCTGGCAGGCCTCGCAGCGCCCGCCCTTCACGTTGAAGGAGAAGCGACCCGGCTTGTAGCCGCGCGCCTTCGCCTCGGGCAACCCCGCGAACCAGTCGCGGATCGGGGTGAAGGCGCCGGTATAGGTCGCGGGGTTCGAACGCGGTGTGCGGCCGATCGGGCGCTGGTCGATGTCGATCACCTTATCGAGATGCTCGAAGCCCTTGATGGTCTCGCAAGGCGCCGGCGCCTGCCGGGCGCCGTTCAACTTCATCGCGGCGTTCTTGTAGAGCGTCTCGATGGTCAGGGTCGACTTGCCACCGCCCGAGACGCCGGTGACGGCGACGAACTTGCCCAGCGGGTAATCGACCGTCACCTCCTTGAGGTTGTTGCCGGTGGCCTTCACCACGGTGAGCTTCTTACCATTGCCCTTGCGCCGCTTCGCGGGCACCGCGATCTCGCGGCTGCCGACGAGATACTGGCCGGTCACCGAATCCGGGTTGGCCATGATCTCCTGCGGCGTGCCCTGCGCGACGATGGCGCCGCCATGCACGCCCGCGCCCGGCCCCATGTCGAAGACGTAATCCGCCTCGCGGATCGCCTCCTCGTCATGTTCGACCACGATCACCGTATTGCCCTGATCGCGCAGGTTCTTGAGCGTGGTCAGCAGCCGGTCGTTGTCGCGCTGGTGCAGGCCGATCGAGGGCTCGTCGAGCACGTAAAGCACGCCGGTCAGGCCCGAGCCGATCTGGCTCGCCAGCCGGATGCGCTGGCTTTCGCCGCCCGACAGGGTGCCGGCGTTGCGCGACAGCGTCAGGTAGTCGAGGCCGACATTATTGAGGAAGCCGAGCCGCTCGCGGATCTCCTTGAGGATGGCGCGGGCGATCTCGTTCTTCTGGTTGGTGAGGCTGGCGGGCACGGTCTCGCACCAGTCGAACGCCTCGCGGATCGACATCTGCACGACTTGGCCGACATGCAGCCCGGCGATCTTCACCGCCAGCGCCTCTTCGCGCAGCCGGTACCCGTGGCAGGTGCCGCAGGCGCGGTTGTTCTGGTACTGCTCCATCTCCTCGCGGACCCAGGAGCTGTCGGTCTCGCGGTAGCGGCGCTCGAGATTCGGGATCACGCCTTCGAAGGGGCGCGACACCTTGTAGACGCGGCCGCCATCATCATAACGGAAATCGATCTCCTCCTTGCCGGAGCCGCGCAGGAACACTTCCTGCACCTTCTCGGGCAGGTCCTTCCAGCGGGCGGTCTTCGACACGCCGTAATGCTTGGAGATCGCCTCGATGGTCTGCAGGAAATACGGCGTCTTGCCCTTGCGCCATGGCGCGATGGCACCGTCCGCGACCTTGAGCGTGACATCGGGCACGACGAGACGCTCGTCGAAGAACAGCTCGACGCCGAGACCGTCGCAGGAGGGGCAGGCCCCGAAGGGCGCGTTGAACGAGAACAGCCGCGGCTCGATCTCGGGGATGGTGAAGCCCGAGACCGGGCAGGCGAATTTCTCGGAGAAGGTGATCCGCTCGGGCTCGCCCTCGCCCTCCTTGGGCGCGGTTTCGAGAATCGCGATGCCGTCGGCGAGGTCGAGCGCGGTACGGAACGAATCCGCTAGCCGCGTCTCCAGCCCCTCGCGCACCACGATCCGGTCGACCACCACGTCGATGTCGTGGCGGAACTTCTTGTCGAGCGTCGGCGGGCTCTCCAGCTCGTGGAACTCGCCATTCACCTTGATCCGCTGGAAGCCCTGCTTGCGCAGTTCGATGAACTCCTTGCGGTATTCGCCCTTGCGGTCGCGCACGATGGGGGCGAGCAGATAGCCGCGCGTGCCCTCCTCCATAGCCATGACCCGGTCGACCATGTCCTGCACCTGCTGGGCCTCGATCGGCTGGCCGGTGGCGGGGGAATAGGGCGTGCCGACCCGCGCGAAGAGCAGGCGCATGTAATCGTAGATCTCGGTGACGGTGCCGACCGTGGAGCGCGGGTTCTTCGAGGTGGTCTTCTGCTCGATCGAGATCGCGGGCGAGAGACCCGAGATGTGATCGACATCGGGCTTTTCCATCATGTCGAGGAACTGCCGCGCATAGGCCGAGAGGCTCTCGACATAGCGGCGCTGTCCCTCGGCATAGATCGTGTCGAAGGCCAGAGAGGATTTGCCCGAGCCCGACAGGCCGGTGATCACGACAAGCTCGTCGCGCGGGATATCCACGTCGATGTTCTTGAGATTGTGCTCGCGCGCGCCGCGCACCTCGATCTGCTTCAGTTCCGGCATGCAGGTCCCCACCAGTGTCCAGCCCGGAAGATAGGGCCCCGAAGGCCGTTCTCCAACCGCGAAATGAGAACGAAACGATAACACATGGCAGGGCTGCGCGAAATGCCGCAACCCCTGCCTCGCGGACGTCGGGGCTGCGGCATCTTGTCCGGGCGGTCAGTAGCCGCCCATCCGTGACGGCCAGGCATGGCGCTGCCAGAAGCCGCGGCTGGGTGGCGGCGCCGTGGTCGCGAGAAACGCCCGAGACGGGCTCGCGGCCACAAGGTCGTGCAGCAGGTCGTTCAGGGCCGTGTCGGCGCGGCCGGTGACCGGCAGGCCATGCTCCGCCTCGAAGACGCGGATGGCATGCGCCAGCCGCGGCCCCGGCAGCCCATCGATCTGCCCAGGCTCGTAGCCCAGATGTTGCAGCAGGATCTGGATTTCGTAGACGCCCTCGCGATCGGCCTCGATGGCCTGCGCTGGCGCCACCGTCGCGATCAGCCCCGCGACGACGCAGAATGTCGGAAAACGCATGATACCCCCTACTTCGGGAACCGGTCCCGATGCGGCATCTTAACAGAAAATGCCCCCGACCGCGCCGGTCGGGGGCATTCGTGATCCTGCGCTGCGGCAAGCGTCAGTAGTGCAGCGCCCGCCCATAGGCGTCGAGAACGCTCTCATGCATCATCTCGGACAGCGTCGGATGCGGGAATACCGTCTCCATCAGCTCCTTCTCGGTGGTCTCGAGCGTGCGGCCGACGATGTAGCCCTGGATCAGCTCGGTCACCTCGGCGCCGACCATGTGGGCGCCCAGAAGCTCGCCTGTCTTGGCGTCGAACACGGTCTTGACCATGCCCTCGGCCTCGCCCAGCGCGATCGCCTTGCCATTGCCGATGAAGGGGAAACGGCCGACCTTCACGTCAAAGCCCAACTCCTTGGCCTTGGCCTCGGAGTAGCCGACCGACGCCACCTGCGGCTGGCAATAGGTACAGCCCGCGATGCTCTCGGGTTTCACCGGGTGCGGATGCTCGCCGGCGATCAGTTCGGCCACCATGACGCCCTCATGCGAGGCCTTGTGCGCGAGCCAAGGCGCGCCGGCGATGTCGCCGATGGCATAGAGCCCCTCGACACCGGTGCGGCAATATTCGTCGGTGATGACATGGGTGCGGTCGATCTTGACGCCCAGCTCTTCGAGCCCGAGGCCCTCGGTATTGCCGACGATGCCGACGGCCGAGATCACCGTGTCGAACTCCTGCGTTTCGACCTTGCCCTTCGACTCGATATGGGCCGTGACCTTGCCCTGCGCGCGATCGAGCTTCTTGACCACGGCCTTTTCCATGATCTTCATGCCCTGCTTCACGAACTGCTTCTTGGCGAAGGCCGAAATCTCGGCGTCCTCGACCGGCAGGATCCGGTCCATCACCTCGACCACCGTCGTCTCGGCGCCCAGCGTGTTGTAGAAGCTGGCGAACTCGATCCCGATCGCGCCCGAGCCGATGACGAGCAGCTTCTTGGGCATGCGCGGCGGCACCAGCGCGTGACGGTAGGACCAGACCAGATCGCCGTCGGCCTCGAGCCCCGGCAGGTTGCGGGCGCGTGCGCCGGTGGCCAGAACGATGTTCTTGGCGGTCAGCTCCTCGCTGCCCTTCTCGGTCTTGACCGTGACCTTGCCCTTGGCGGGGATGGTGGCTTCGCCCATCACCACCTCGATCTTGTTCTTCTTCATCAGGTGGCCGATGCCCGAGGAGAGCTGCTTGGCCACGCCGCGCGAGCGTTTGACCACCGCGTCGAGATCGTAGCCGATGCTCTCGGCCTTGAGCCCGAACTCCTTGGCGCGGTGCATCAGGTGGAACACCTCGGAGGAGCGCAGCATCGCCTTGGTCGGGATGCAGCCCCAGTTCAGGCAGATACCGCCCAAGTTCTCGCGCTCGACGATCACGACCTTCTTGCCCAGCTGGGCGGCGCGGATCGCGGCGACATAGCCGCCGGGGCCGGCCCCGATCACGATCACGTCGAAGTTCCTGGCGGCCATCGGTGTTCCTCCTCGGCGGTCCCGCAAAAAATTGGTTTGACGCTAAACTACTTTCCGCCGGGCTTCCAGACGGCCGGTTGCATGGCAGGTCTGCAAGCGCTGCCGCCGGGTCAGGAGGCGGATTTCAGCCGTTCGACCACGGCACCGTAACCGCCCTGCTCCAGCCACTCCTTCTCGGCCTCGGTGGTCTGACGGCCCAGCGCCTCGTTGCGGAACGGGAATCGTCCGAATTCGCGGATCACCTCGCGATGGGCGCGGGCGTGTAGCAGATTGTCCTCGGCATCGGGCATCCGCTCGCAGAACAGCCGCACGGCGCGGTCCTGATCGACGAGATTCTCCGAATGCATCAGCGGCAGGTAGAAGAACTGCCGCCCCGGCGGCACGATCTCGCGGTCCCAGGCATTGTCGATCGCCAGCTTGGCGACCGAGCGGGCCTGCTCGTCGAGCTGGAAGGCGCGGGCGTCGTCGCGCCAGATGTTGCGGGCGAACTGGTCGGTGACGATGATATAGGCCAGCGCGCCGTTCGGCTCGGTGAGCCAGTGGCCCAGAGCACCCTCCGCGGCCTTGTCCCACATCGCGCCGAACCGGTCGCGGATCGTGGCGTCGAGATCGTCATCGGCGATGTACCACTGCTTCGGCTCGACCTCCTCGAGCCAGAAGGCGAGCACCTTCTCGGCCTCGCTCGGCGCCTCGGCCTGGGCGGTGACGGGGGGGGCAGTCATGGCGGTCCTCCTGATCGGTGGTTCCCCCAAACCTGCCCCAACCCTGTCACGGGTCAAGCGCGAAGGCGCGATATGGCGCGAATTGGCTCCGATCCGGCCGCCCGCCGCTCAGGCGGCGTCGTCGCGGGCTTCTTCCTGCTGCTCGATCTCGTGCTCGATATAAACCTCCTGCGCGACCTCGGCGGCCACTGCGGTGGCGGTGGCGGTGACCGGCGCATAGCTGACCGTGTCGCCGATCTCGACGCCGCGATCCGGGCGCCGCAGCATGCGCCAGCCGGCATAGCTCGCGAGACCCAGCATCAGCACCGCGATGAAGGCCCAGAAGCCATGCGCGCCGACATTGTCGAGCATCCAGCCCACCACGATCGGGCCGGCGATGGCGCCGACGCCATTGATCAGCAGCAGCCCGCCAGAGGCCGCCGCCATGTCCTCGCGGTCGAGATAGTCGTTGGCATAGGCGATGAGCAGCGCATAGAGCGGGTTCGAAGTGCCGCCCACCAGCGCCGCCGAGGCAAGGATCAGCCCGATATGACCGGGCAGCAGGAACGACATCAGCGCCCCGGCCCCGCCCACCGCCGACAGGCCGAGGATCAGCCAGCGCCGGTCGATCCGGTCCGACAGCCAGCCGATCGGGAACTGCAGCACCAGCGCGCCGACATAGGTGATCGAGACCAGAAGCGAGATCTGCGCCACCGACAGACCGGCCCGGGCGCCGTAGACCGCCGACATGCCGAATTGCGCCGCGAAGACGCCGCCCAGGAGGAACATCCCCATGCAGGCCAGCGGCGAGGCGTCGATCAGCCGGCGCAGCGGCAGCGGCTTGGTGGTGTTGAACACCGGCGCCGGGCTCACCGACAGAAGGATCGGCGCGAAGGCCATCGACACCAGCACCGAGGGGATGATGAACAGGATGAAGCCCGACACGTCGCCCAGCGTCACGAGATACTGCGCCATGACGATGCCGGCCATCTGCACGATCATGTAGAGCGACAGCGCCTTGCCGCGATGCTCGTTGCTGGCGGCATCGTTGAGCCAGCTCTCGGCAGTGATGTAGACGCCGCAGAAACAGAAACCGATGGCGACGCGGCCCAGCGTCCAGGCCCAGGGCTCGGCCAGCGCCGGGTAGAGGATCAGCACCGCCGAGATGGTCGAGCCCAGCGCCGCGAAGACCCGCACATGGCCGACCCGGCGGATCATCATCGGCGCGTAGCGCGAGGCGAAAAGGAAGCCCGCGAAATAGGCCGACATGATCACCGACATCTCGAGCGTCGAGAAGCCCTCGACCTCGCCGCGCAGGCCCAGGAGCGTGCCCTGAAGCCCGTTGCCGATCATCAGCATGAACATGCCGAGCAGAAGCGCCCAGGAGCTCCCGAGAACCTGAATCATGACCTGTCCCTTTCTGCCGGCTAAGGCCCGGCTAACCCGGTGCTAGCAGCCGAGTCTTTCAGCAATACGACGGTTCGTCGGTCGAAAACGAAGCGGCTTCAGCGCCCGTTGCGCGGCAGCAGCAGAGAGGCGTCGCCATAGGAGAAGAAGCGATAGCGATTCGCGATGGCGTGATCGTAGATCCGGCGGATCTCCTCCACCCCCATCAAGGCCGAGACCAGCATCATCAGCGTCGATTTCGGCAGATGGAAATTGGTCATCAGCCCATGCGCGACGCGGAACTCGAAGCCCGGGGTGATGAAGATGTCGGTCTCGCCCGACCAGGGCGCGATCTGGCCGCCCCGCGCGGCGCTCTCGATCAGCCTCAGCGCGGTGGTGCCGACCGGGATGACCCGCCCGCCCGTCGCACGGGTGGCGGCGATCTCGGCGGCGGCCTTTTCGCTCACCTCGCCCCATTCGGCATGCATCTTGTGGTCGCGGATGTCGTCGACCTTCACCGGCAGGAAGGTCCCCGCCCCGACATGCAGCGTCACATGGGTGAAGCTGACGCCGCGCGCGGCCAGTGCCGCCATCAGCGGCTCGTCGAAATGCAGCGAGGCGGTCGGGGCGGCGACCGCGCCGGGCCGCGCCGCCCAGACGGTCTGGTAATCCTCGCGGTCGCTCTCGTCGGCGGCACGCTTGGCGGCGATGTAGGGCGGCAGCGGCATTGCACCGACCTCGGCGATGGCGGCGTCGAAATCATCGCCCTCGAGATCGAAACGCAGCACCGCCTGATCGGCCTCGCGGCCCACCAGCTCGGCCGAGAGCCGCTCGGAGAACACCACGACCTCGCCCTCGCGCAGCTTCCGAAGCGGCTTGACCAGCGCGCTCCAGCAACCGTCGGCACGGGGGCCGAGCAGCGTCACCTCGATCCGCGCCGTGCCCTCGCCGGCGGCGCCGGGACGGGTCCGGGTCCCGCTCAGACGCGCCGGGATCACCTTGGTGTCGTTGAGCACCAGCCGGTCGCCCGGCCGCAGGATCCGCACCAGATCCGTCACCACCTGGTCGGCGATCTCCTGGCCTTGCGCCAGCAGCAGCCGCGCCGACGAGCGCGGCTTGGCGGGCCGGGTGGCGATCAGCTCTTCGGGCAGGTCGAAATCGAAATCCGAGAGCTTCATCGGCGTCCTCAGGTCAGGTCGGTGGCGGCCTCCGGAAGAGTTCGCGGAACAGGCCGGGGGTGAGTGCGGAGAGCGGGTTGACCGAGACCTGCGGGTCCTCGGGCGTGCCGCCCAGCGTGTAGTTGAAGCCGATCAACCCCTCGCCGGGGCGGGTCAGGAACGATCCCAGCGAATTGACGAGGTAGAAGGGCGAGACGACGCCTTGGAAGGCCATGCGTCTGGAAGAGAGGCTGTATCTCCCGTCGAGGGAAATGCCAAGACCCGGCCCGGTGGCGCTCGATTGCGTGATCTCCAGCATGTCCGGGCGCAACCGGAAATCGGCCATGATCCGGTCAAAGGCGAGCCCCTTGCCGTCGAGCTGCTGCAGCAGTCCCACCACCGAAATCGCGTCGAGAAGCTGCGCCATGGCGGGCGCGTCGCGCACCCGGAGCCCGGCCACGTCGAGATCGCCGGTGTAATGGCCGGGCCGCCCGTCCGGCAGCAGCGTCAGGTCGAGGGCGCCACCGGTGGCGGTGCCGTAAAGCCCGGCCGAGCGCAGCACCGCGCCCGCATCCGGCCCGGTGACGCGCACCGCCGTGCCGGCATCATCGGGCACCACCAGACCCGAGACCGGTGCGCCGCCATTGACCCGCGCATCGAAGCGACCCGAAAAACCGCCGACGGTCGAGAACCGGCCCCGCAGCGCGGTGAGCGCCACCGCGTCGGTGACGCGCAGCCGGTCGAGCGCGAGGCTGATCGGCCCGCCCGCCCCGCCGCCGCCTTGGCCGAAACCGGCGCGTCGAAGATCGACTGCGCCGCCAGTGATCTCGAGCCCCACCGTCTCGCCCGGGCCGCGCCCGACCAGATCGGCGCTGACGTCGAGCCAGTCCGACAGGCGCACCCGCTCGAAGCTGGCGCGCTCCAGCCCGCCGCCGGGGCGCAGCCGCAGATCGCCGCGCGCCGAGAGACCGCCCGCGTCCAGCGCGATCCGGTCGATCCGCGGCGTCTCGCCAAGCCGCCCTGCGATCTCCAGCTGCCCGGTGGTGCCGGGCGCCACCGACCAGCCTAGCGCCGGGATCGACAGGCCGAGCCCCCTGAGATCCGTCGAGAGAGTGACCTGCGGCGGCGCGCCCCGCATCAGCCGCATCGCGACCTCGCCACGGCCACGGCCGGACAGGGTGCCCTCGGGCAGCGCGATGCCGAAGGTGTCGAGAAAGCGCTGCGACAACTCGACCGTCCCCTCGAGCCGCGCCGTCCCACCGGATGCGCCGAGCGGCTGGCGAAAGGCCACATCGGCCGGAAGCCCGTCGATCGTCACCGGCCCCTCGACCTCGAGCGCCTCGGGCCCGGCCCTGAGCGCGAGGCGATCGGCGGCGACGCGGCGCTCCGGCACGATCGCCGTGCTCGACACCTGGTCGAGCGTGCCGGTCACGGACCAGGCTACCTCCTCCGGTGCGACCGGCCCGCCCAGCGGCAGGGCGACGCGGGCGCTGGCCCGGCCCCGCCCCTCGATCAGATCCACAGGCTTTCCCGCCTTCTGCAGGAACTGGAATGGCGGCTGGTCGATCAGCGACAGCATCGCCGTGACCGTGCCAGCGGCCTCGATGCCGATCTCGGCGCCCGGGCGCGGCCCGCCCAGCCGGGGAATCGTGAAGCTGGTGCCCGCGAGGTCGACGCGGCCACCCTGCGGCGCCTCGGCCACGCCCTCGGTCAGGCTGACGGAAAAGATGCCGTCGCCGACGCTGGCATAACCCGCCCCGCCGGAGATCGGCGGCAGCCCGTCGAGCGGGCGGATCGTGGCGCCCTCGAAACCATGGCTGAGCGCGATCTCGAGGTCCTGTCCCGGCGACCGGCGCAGCGCCGCCGTCACGTCACGCAGCGTGGCGGCGGGTATGTGGTTGGCGATCCAGTCGCGGGTTCCCGGCTTGAAACCCTCGGGCCAGTAGGCAAGCAGGCGGTCGCGCGAGAGCGCCCCGGCCTGGACATCAAGCGCGGCGCGCCAGCCTTCAGTGGTCGAGCCGATCGCGCCGCTGCCGCCGATCCGGGCGCCGCTGGCGGCATCGGTGGCCCCGAACCCGCCGATCTCGAGCTCGAAGGGATCGGGGTGCAGCCGCAGGTCCGACCAGACCTCGCGCAGCGCCACCGCGTCCGGCAGCCCCGCCCCCGCCCCCGCCGCGAGCGCCACCTCGTCGAACCGCATCTGCGCCACCAGCGCGCCGGGCCAGCCCGCCTTCACCTCGCGCAGCCAAGCCTGCCCCTGCCCCTCGACGCGGCCCAGCTCGCCCCTGGCGGAGATTCGCTCGAACGCGATCCGGTCCTCGGCCGGGTCGAAACGCAGTGCCAGTTCGGCGCGCTCGAAGCGCAGCGGCTCGGCGCCTTCGCCCGGCGCCAGCGCGCCGGCGCCGATCCGCAGCGCCGCGCTGAACGGCCCCGGCGTGCCATCGATGCCGATCCGGCCGCGCAGGCGCGCCGAAAGCGGGGCGTCGAGCACCGACAGGAAGGACAGCGCCGGATGCTGCGTGGCGAGGTCGCGGCTGGCCACTCCCTCGATATTCATCCGGACCTCGGCATCCCGCGCGCCTTCGGCGCGGTCGTAGCCGAGGGCGAGATCGGTGATTTCGCCACCATCGGCGCGCAGCGTCATCTGCCCGGCGAGCCGCATCCCGCCGCGCAAATCGAGCGCGATCCGTCCGTCCTCGGCGGTCCAGTCGCGCCCCGCGCGCGCATCGGAATAATTGACCGCCAGCCGCCGCGCTTCGATCCGCTCCAGAGCGTCGAGCGCGGGCCGGTCCAGCACCGCGTCGATGCGCGACAACAGCCCGGCCAGCCCGCTCGTATCCGGCTGCGGCGCGGGGGTGGATCTGGACGCGGCGCGCTCGAACCGCACCTCGACCCGGCCGGTCGTGTCGCGTCTGAGCCCGATCTCGGCCTCGGTCAGGATCACTTCCTGGGCCAACACGGAGCGCTCGAAGAGCAGGCCGCGCGGGCTCAGGAGCGCCTCGATCCGGGGCACCCGGGCCAGCACGGCGCCCTCGGCATCGTGCAGCACCGTGTCGCGCAGCGCCACGCGCGGATGCAGGTCGGTGCCGAGCGTCAGGGCGATCGCGCCGAAATCGATGCGCCCCCCGGCCAGCATGGTGTCCGCCTGCGCCTCGATCCGCTCGGTGATCCAGCTCGGCGCCGTGATCGTCTGCCCGATCAGCAACAGCCCCAGGCCGAGAGCCAGCGCCACGGGGAGCGTCACCAGCGTCAGCCCGAGCCCGAGACCAAGGCGCAGGCCTTCCGCCAGCTTCAGCCCGCGCGCCCGGCGCCGCGGCGGGCGCGCGGGAACCGTCGCCGCCACGGCCGGGCGGGCGCGCCGGTCGCGCGGGCTGATCGATCGATGCTGCAAGTCGGGCCAAGACCCCTTGATTTCGTCGGCCCCAGCGTAGATCCCTTGCCCCCCGAGGGCCACCGCCGCCCGTTCACGACAGCGAGGATGCGCCATGAGCGACACGATGACGGCCACCCTGCCCGAGCCCGGCCAGAAAGCCCCCGATTTCAAGCTGCCGCGCGACGGCGGCGAAGAGGTGCGGCTCTCGGCCCATCTCGGCGCGCCGGTGGTGCTCTATTTCTACCCGCGCGACGACACCTCGGGCTGCACCAAGCAGGCGCAGGGCTTCACCGAACTTGGCGGCGATTTCGAACTGTTGGGCGCGCGGGTGCTCGGCGTGTCCAAGGACAGCGTCGCCAAGCACGAGAAGTTCCGCGACAAGTACGGGCTGGGCGTGACCCTGCTGTCGGATGCCGAGGCCGATGTCTGCGAGCGCTACGGCGTCTGGGTCGAGAAGAAGATGTACGGCAAGACCTTCATGGGGATCGAGCGCACCACCTTCCTCATCGACGCCCAAGGCAGGATCGCCCGGATCTGGCGCAAGGTGAAGGTGGCGGGCCATGCCGAGGAGGTTCTCGACGCGGTGCGCGCGCTGTGAACCGGACGCTCACCGATCTGGCGGTCGAGGTGCTCTCGACCCCCGATGGCCGCCTCAAGACCGCGCGCAGCCACGCCGCCGCCAAGGCTTGGCGCGACAGCCGCGCCGCCGGTGCGCCGCTGGAGATCGGCGATACCCTGCCCCCGGACCGGCCGGCCCGCCCGGACCGGCCCGAACTGCTGGCCCCGCGCGAAATGCCCAAGCGCCGCCCCGGCTCGGAGCATGGCCGGATCGCGCTGATCCACGCGGTGGCGCATATCGAGCTGAACGCGGTGGACCTGCATTGGGACGCGGTGGCGCGCTTTGCCGCGACGCCGCTGCCGATGGGCTATTTCGACGACTGGGTGCAGGCAGCGGACGAGGAATCGAAGCATTTCAACCTGCTGTGCGACCGGCTCGAGGCGCTGGGCAGCCATTACGGTGCCCTGCCCGCGCATGAGGGCATGTGGCGCGCTGCCGAGGACACCGCCACCGACCTGATGGCGCGGCTCGCCGTGGTGCCGATGGTGCTCGAGGCGCGCGGTCTCGACGTGACGCCGGGTATGATCGAGATCTTCCGAAAGGCGGGCGACACCGACACCGTCGCGGCGCTCGAGGTGATCTATGCCGAGGAGGTGCACCACGTCTCCTACGGCTCGAAGTGGTTCCACTTCCTGTGCGGGCGGCATGATCTCGACCCCGCGCCGCTGTTTCGCGACCTCGTACGGCGCCATTTCCATGGCGGGCTCAAGCCGCCATTCAACGAGGAGAAGCGCGCCGAGGCCGGGATCCCGCCCGATTTCTACTGGCCCCTGGCCGAGGAGACGGCACGGCGAAAGGGCTGAAAACCAGCCCTTTCGTTGCG
Source organism: Limimaricola soesokkakensis (assembly GCF_900172345.1). Lineage (GTDB taxonomy): Bacteria > Pseudomonadota > Alphaproteobacteria > Rhodobacterales > Rhodobacteraceae > Limimaricola > Limimaricola soesokkakensis. Next base: position 292,211 of record NZ_FWFY01000003.1, on the reverse strand, counting down.
CGGACGCCACAGTGTGACACAATAGTCCTTTCGGCGATATCTTGCCGTTTTTCGGCCTTCTCCGCGCCCGCGGCCCGGGTGGCAGCCCAAAGATGTTGCGACAGGGGGGAGGCCCCGCTAACACCACGCACGCGGCACTCTCGAAAAAGAGAGGCTGTGACCGGGACAACACGGGGACGGACGGGTGCGCATCAAACTGGCACAGAAACTTCACGCGGCGCTGGAGCGCCGGTTTCCCGAACGGCGACTGTTTCTGCGCTCGGACACCGAGACCCGGTTCATCAGGCTCCACCCCTCGACCCAGCTGATCGCCTGGACCGGCGCGACGCTGGTGGTCGGCTGGACCATCACTGCCACCGCGATCCTGCTGATGGATTCGATCGGTTCCGGCAATTTCCGCGCCCAGGCGCAGCGCGACCAGATGATCTACGAGGATCGCCTGAATGTGCTTTCAGCCGAGCGCGACCTGCGCGCCGCCGAAGCCGCCGCTGCGCAGGAGCGGTTCTCGACCGCGCTGGCCCAGATCTCGACCATGCAGAGCGAGCTTCTGGCCTCAGAGGACAAGCGCCGCGAGATGGAGACCGGGCTCGAGGTGGTGCAGGCCGCGCTGCGCCGCACCATGATCGAGCGCGAAACCGCCCGCGACGCCGCCGAAGAGTTGAAGCTGGCCCTGGCCGAGGGCGGCACCCTGCCCGGCGGCGCCGATGCGGCCTCGGTCGAGGGCACGCTCGACATCCTGTCCGGCGCGCTGGCCGAAACCGCCGAAGAGCGCGACCGCATCGCCGAGGATGCCGAGCTTGCCTTCGAGCAGGCCAACGAGATGCAGCTTGAGCTGCGGCTGATGACCGAGCGCAACGACGAGATCTTCCGCCAGCTCGAAGAGGCGATGACCGTCTCGGTCGAGCCGCTGGGCGAGATGTTCCGCGCGGCCGGCATGGACCCCGACGCGATGATCAGCAAGGTGCGCAAGGGCTATAGCGGCATCGGCGGCGGCGCGCTGACCCCGATCCAGTTCTCCACCATGGGGGCCCATGCGGGCCACGTCAACGACAATGCCGAGCGTGCCAACGCGCTGCTCGACAAGATGGACGAGATCAACCTCTACCGGATCGCCGCCTCGAAGGCGCCCTTCGCCGAGCCGGTGCAGTCTTCCTACCGCTTTACTTCTGGCTTCGGCCAGCGCTGGGGCCGCCTGCATGCGGGTGCCGATTTCGCGGCGCCGATCGGCACCCCGGTCTATTCCACCGCCGACGGCGTGGTGGTCAGCGCCGGCTGGGCCTCGGGCTATGGCCGGCTGATCAAGATCCAGCACGAGTTCGGGATCGAGACCCGTTACGCCCACCTCAACAAGATCAGCGTGAAGGTCGGCCAAAGGGTATCGCGCGGCGAGCGGATTGGTGATATGGGCAACTCCGGACGATCGACCGGGCCCCACCTCCATTACGAGGTGCGCGTCGGTGGGACTCCCGTCAATCCCATGACCTACATACGAGCTGGAAAAGATGTTTTCTAAGAGCAAGATCAACGAGCCCGGACCCAGGACAGCCGAAGGGAACCCCCAGATGGACGCCACCACCAAGCCCGCGCAGCCGCAGGGATCGCAGGACTACCGTCCCGCCGCACCCAAGGCGAAGCCGCCGGCATCGGTGCTCTCGGCCGACCTGCACATCAAGGGCAACGTCAAGACCACCGGCGACATCCAGGTCGAGGGCCAGATCGAGGGCGACATTCGCGCGCATCTGCTGACCGTCGGCGAAGGCGCCACCGTGCGCGGTGAGCTGGTCGCCGATGACGTGGTGATTAACGGCCGGATCGTCGGCCGGGTGCGCGGTCTCAAGGTCCGCCTCACCTCGACCGCCCGCGTCGAGGGCGACATCATCCACAAGACCATCGCGATCGAGAGCGGTGCGCATTTCGAGGGTTCGGTGCAGCGCCAGGAAGACCCGCTGAACACCACCGGCGCGCCCAAGCCGCTGCCGAAGCCGTCCGTGGCCGAAGGCGGCCACGACTGAGGCCGGTCGCGGGATCGACGGATAGGGGCGTCTCGGGAAACCGGGGCGCCCTTTTCGTATCCGGCTAGCCGTAGAGGAAATTCGCCGCGAAACGCGCCCGCAGCGGCGGCAAGGCGGTGATCAGCCGCGCCGCCGCCAGCGTCGCTGGGCGGGCCAGCGGGCCCTTCGCGGTGACCACGCGGCGCATCCGCTCCGCCCCGGCGATGATCCGGCGATCCGCGGCGCGGCGGGCTTCGGAATAGCCATCGATTCCGCCGCCCGCGAGTCGTTCGGCCAGGTCGCAGGCATCGGCGATGCCGAGATTCATGCCGCGTCCGCCGGCGGGAGAGTGCGAATGCGCGGCGTCCCCCGCGAGCAGCACCCGCCCCTCCCGGAACCGCTCCGCCATTCGCAGCGCCACCCGGAACTGGCCCCGGTCGTGCAGATGCGCGACCCGCACGCCGAAGGGCTCGGCCGCGAGCGCGTCCTCGGTGTTCGAGATCATCCGCACCCGGTCCCCGCCCAGCGGCACGACGGCGGCCACCCGCCCTTCGGGCAGCAAGGACAGCGCCACCCGGTCGCGATGCGACCAGCCCGGCGCGTCGATATCGGCGATCGACCAGACATCTGGAAGACGGTGCCCGGGATAACCGATCCCCGCCGCCTCGCGCACGAGGCTGCGCGTGCCATCGGCCCCGACGAACCAGTCGCCGCGCTCCTCCCGACCATCCTTCAATGTGATGCGGACGCCTTGGGGGTCTTGGGCCATGCCGACGATCTCGGCGCCGCGCCGCAGCGTGCCGCCGTGACGTGCCAATGCCGCGGCGAGGACCGCCTCGGTGCGGTCCTGCGGCAGGCCGAACATGTAGCGACGGCCGAAACGCTCGGGCCGGGCCGCGCCGAAATCGAGCCTGGCCCAGACCCGGCCGCCGCGATGAAGGATCAGGCCTCTATAGGTGACGCCCTCGGCCAGCAGCGCCTCGGTCACACCGGAAGGCTCCAGACGATGCAGGCTTTCGGGATTGATGCCGACAGCGCGCGACAAGGGAGAGGGCGCGTCTCGCGCCTCGAAGACCGTCACCTCGATGCCACGCCGGGCCAGTTCGACCCCGGCGGTCAGCCCGGTGGGTCCGGCGCCGCAGATCAGCACCTTCATCCTCAGCCCTCCCGCCCCAGTCTAGGGGCGCGGGGTCGCGACGGGCAAGATACGGGACACGTGAACGCGGGCCGAGAGGGCGGGACCGGGGCTCCGCCCCGGACCCCGGCGTATTTAGGGAACAAAGTCGGGGGCGGCCTCAGTCGTCCGAGGTCGCCTCGGCGCGGCTCTTGCCGGAGACCTGACCGGCCAGCGTCGCGGCCATGAAGCCGTCGAGATCGCCGTCGAGCACGCCTTGGGTGTCCGAGGTCTCGTGGCCGGTGCGCAGGTCCTTCACCATCTGGTAGGGCTGCAGCACGTAGGAGCGGATCTGGTTGCCCCAGCCGGCGTCGCCCTTGGCGTCGTGCTGTGCGTTGATCTCGGCGTTCCGGCGGTCGAGTTCCATCTGGTAGAGCCGCGACTTCAGCGCCTTCATCGCGATGTCGCGGTTCTGGTGCTGCGACTTTTCCGAGGAGGTCACGACGATGCCGGTCGGAAGGTGGGTGATCCGCACCGCCGAGTCGGTGGTGTTGACGTGCTGGCCGCCGGCGCCCGAGGAGCGATAGGTGTCGACCCGGATGTCGGAGGGGTTCACGTCGATCTCGATGTTGTCATCGACCACCGGATAGACCCAGACGCTCGCGAAGGAGGTCTCGCGCGTGCCCTTGCCGAAGGGCGAGATCCGCACGAGACGGTGCACGCCGCTCTCGGATTTCAGCCAGCCATAGGCGTTGGGGCCGGAGATCTTGTAGGCGACCGACTTGATGCCCGCCTCGCCGCCGGCCTCCTCGGACTGCATCTCGACCTCGTAGCCGCGCTTCTCGGCCCAGCGCACATACATCCGCTGCAGCATCTGCGCCCAGTCGCAGGCCTCGGTGCCGCCGGCGCCGGCATTGATCTCGAGGAAGGTATCGTTGGCGTCGGCCTCGCCGTCGAGCAGCGCCTCGAGTTCCTTGGCCCCGGCGGTCTGGCGCAGCGCCTTGAGCGCGGCTTCGGCCTCGGCGACGATTTCCTCGTCGCCCTCCATTTCGCCCAGCTCGATCAGCTCGACATTGTCCTTCAGCCCTTGGCTGATTTGGTCGTAGGTGCCGATCTTGTCGAGCAACGACTGGCGCTCGCGCATCAACTTCTGCGCGGCGGCGGGATCGTCCCATAGCGTCGGGTCCTCGACCTGGGCGTCGAACTCCTCGAGCCGGTGCGCCGCCGTCTCGCGGCCCATGCGCTTGGCCAGCAGCCCGAGCGACTTCTCGATGGCGGCGATGTTGGCTTGCGTCTCTGCGCGCATGATCGGCTCCTCACTCGGCCTCGAAGGCTTTGAATTGTGCGGCGTGATAGCGCGCCCCGCGCGCCCCGGCAAGCGAGGCGCGCGAGAGCGTCGCTCAGTAGAGACCGCCCGAGGAGAGCGTGCCGAAGCTCGCCTTCGGGCCGACGGTGGCGGTGTTGCCGGTCGAGGTCTGGACCTTCTTGGCCGGCTTGTTGCCGCCCGCCTCCTCGTAGAGCGGCAGATCGCCCGACATCTCGAAGCCGCCATCGAAAGTCACGCCGAACAGCGGCTCCTCGCCGATGCGGAAGCATTCTGAGATCACGTTGTCGCCCGAGGCGCCGTCGGGCAGGCGCGCACCCGAGAAGCGGTCGATCTTGATGAACTGGCACTCGTCGGGGACCGGGAACTCGGTGCCGCCGAAACGCTCGATCGCCTCCCTCATGAAGCTCTCGAACACCGGGCCGCAGATGCCGCCGCCCGAGGCGCCCGAGCCGAGCGAGCGCGGGTTGTCGTAGCCGATGTAGCAACCCGCGACGATGTTCGACGAGAAGCCCACGAACCACACGTCCTTGGCATCGTTGGTGGTGCCGGTCTTGCCGGCGATCGGCACGGGCAAATTGATGCCGCGCGCGGTGCCGCGCTTGACCACCCCCTCCATCATCGAGGTGAGCTGATAGGCGGTAACCGCGTTCATGATCCGCTCGCGGTTCGACTGGATCGTCGGCGCCTTGCCCGCAGGCAGGTTCGGGAGCGAGCAATCGACGCAGTTGCGCTGATCGTGGCGATAGAGCGTGTTGCCGTAGCGATCCTGCACCCGGTCGACCAGCGTCGGCTCGACCCGCTCGCCGCCATTGGCGAACATTGCATAGGCCGCGACCATCTTGAACAGCGTCGTCTCCTGCGCGCCCAGCGCGTTCGACAGATAGGGGCCGAGATCGTCATAGACACCGAACTTCTCGCCGTAATCGGCAACGGTATCCATGCTCACCTCCTGCGCGAGGCGGATCGTCATGATGTTGCGCGACTGCTCGATGCCGGTTCTCAGAGGCGTCGGCCCGTAGAACTTGTTCGAGGCATTCTGCGGTCGCCACATGCCCTGCGGCGTGTTGATCTCGATCGGGGCGTCGACGATGATCGTCGCCGGGGTGTAACCGCTGTCGAGCGCCGCCGCGTAGACGAAGGGCTTGAAGGAGGAGCCGGGCTGGCGCATCGCCTGGGTGGCGCGGTTGAACACGCTGTCCTGGTAGGAGAAGCCGCCCTGCATCGCCAGCACCCGGCCGGTGTTGACGTCCATCGCCATGAAGGCGCCCTGCACGCGCGGCGTCTGCCGCAGCGTCCAGCGAATGAAGCTGCCGTCGTCGTCGGAGGTCATCCGGCGAACCAGCACCACGTCGCCGCGCTCGAAATTCTCGGCGAAGCTGCCGCGCATCCATGAAATGTCGTCGCGCGGCACCACATGCGGCTCGGAGCCGTCATCGGCCAGCCCCTCGATCCCGAGGCGCATTTCGCTCTCGCCGAGCTCCATCACCACGGCGGGGTACCACTGGCTTTCCAGCGTCACGTCGCGCGGCACATCGACCTCTGAGAGCGCCTTGCGCCAGGCCAGTTCGTCGTCGAGCGCTTCGACCGGGATCGACTTGCCGGTGCCGCGCCAGCGGCCCAGCCCGCGATCGTATTGCTCGAGCGCGCGCTGCAGCGCATGCGCCGCCTCGACCTGCAACGGGCCGTCCAGCGTGGCGCGGATCGACAGACCGCCGCCGAAGAACTCGTCCTCGCCGAACTCGGCCGAGAGCTGGCGGCGCACCTCGTCGGTGAAGTAGTCGCGCGGCGGCAGCGCGGCGCGGAAGCTCGCGATATCGCCCGACTGCACCGTGTCGAGGGTCAGGCCCCGGCCCTCGCGATAGGCGGCCTCGTCGATATAGCCATCTTCCCACATCCGGCGCAGCACGTAGTTGCGGCGGTTCACCGCGTCCTCGTATTGCCGCACCGGGTGCAGGTTGCCGGGGCGCTGCGCCAGCGCCGCGAGATAGGCGGCCTCGCCCGGCTCGAGCTGCGACAGCGGCTTGTTGAAATAGGTCTGGGCGGCGGCGGTGACGCCGTAGGAGTTCTGCCCGAGGAAGATCTCGTTGAGATAGAGCTCGAGGATCCGCTCCTTGTCCATCGCGCCCTCGATCCGCACCGCGAGGATCAGCTCCTTGATCTTGCGCTCGATGGTGCGTGAGCCGTCGAGCAGGAAATTCTTCATCACCTGCTGGGTGATCGTGGAAGCACCGCGGATGTCCTCGCCGCGCGAGCGCACCGCCTCGACGCCGGCGGCGACGATGCCCTTCACGTCGAATCCGGAATGGACGTAGAAATTCTGATCCTCGGCCGAGACGAAGGCATGCTTGACGAGATCGGGGATCTCCTCGGCCGGGGTGAAGAGCCGCCGCTCGGTGGCGAACTCGTCGAGGATCTTCCCCTCGCCGTCATAGACGCGGCTGATCGTCGGCGGTGTGTACTGCGCCAACGTCTCGTAGCTGGGCAGGTCGCGGCCATAGACATAGAAGATCGCGCCGAGCGTCAGCGCCCCCATGGCGAGGCCGAGGGTCAGCATCGAGAAGATGCCGCCGAGGAAGGACATGATGAAGCGCAGCACGATTGTCTCCGGGAGGAATGAGGGGCTTATAGGCAAGCGCCCGCCCGGGGTCAAAAGCGCAGGGCTTGAAATCGGCAGCAAAACGCCCGAAAGCGGGGTCACGCTTTGGCGAGGGGATTGCGCTCTCGACAGCTGGCACCCAAAAGGGCGTACATGATGGCAACCGACACAACCCCTTCCCGCCGCGCCACGCCGGACGACGTGATCGCGACCTATGACGCCGTCGGCCCCGAATGGGCCAAGGCGCGTGACCGACGTCTGATCGAACGGCGCTGGGTCGACAGGATGCTGGCCGCGGCACCGCGCAATGGCGGCCGCCGCCGCGTGCTCGACCTCGGCTGCGGCTCGGGCGCGCCGATCGCGCAATACGTCGCCGATCGCGGCGCCGAGGTCACCGGCGTCGACGCCTCGCGCGTGATGCTGGGCCTGTTCCAGAAGAACCTGCCGCGCGCCCGCGCCTTCCACCACGACATGCGCGGGCTGCGCCTGTCCGAGAAATTCGACGCGATTCTCGCCTGGGACAGCTTCTTTCACCTCTCGGGCCCCGATCAGCAGTCGATGTTCCCGACCTTCGCCGAGCACGCGGCGCCCGGCTGCGCGCTGATGTTCACCTCCGGCCCCTCGGCCGGCACGGCGATCGGCGACGTGGCGGGCAAGCCGATCTTCCACGAGAGCCTGAGCCCCAAGACCTACAAGGGTCTTCTGGAGATGCACGGTTTCAAGCCGCTGGCCTTCATCCCCGAAGACCCCGATTGCGGCATGCACTCGGTCTGGCTGGCCCGTTTCGACGGCCTGCCGCGCGAGGAAGGCCCGAAGCCCGCCAACAAGGGCTGAGCTTCGGCCCCGGCAAGGTTTCACGGCCCGCGCCTCACCGCGCGGGCCGTTGGCGTTTCAGCGTCGCCGCAGCGGCGCGCGTGCGGCCTCCTCGGCCGCCCAGTTGCGCAGCCCCGCGACGAGCCCCGCGACGATCCGGGCGCGCGAAGCCGGATCGACGAGTCGGGCCCGATCCCCGGCATTCGACAGGAACCCCACCTCGACCAGCACCGAGGGAAAATCGGCGGCGTTGAGCACCGCCAGCGGCGCGCTGCGGCGTGGCCGCGAATTGAGATGCGCGCCCGCCGCGCCGAGCGAAGCCACCAGCGCCTGCGCCAGTCGTTCGCTCTGCGGCGCGGTGTCGATCCGGGCCAGATCCATCAGCGCCGTGGCGACCCGGTCGTCCTGACGGCTGAGATCGAGCCCGGCCAACAGGTCGCCGCGCTGGTGCCGCTCGACCATGCGCCCCGATGCGGTGTCCTTTGCCTCGTCCGAGAGCGTGTAGACCGAGCCGCCGGAGGCCTCGTCTTCCTCCAGCGCGTCGGCATGCAGCGACAGCAGCAAGTCGGCCCCTGCCGCCCGGGCGATGGTCATCCGCTCGGACAGCGGCACGAAAGCGTCGGCGTCGCGGGTCAGCACCGCGCGCATGTTGCCGGAACGGTTGAGCGCTTCGGCCGTCTCGCGCGCCAGCTGCAACATCAGATCGGCCTCGACCAGCCCTTCACGCATGGCGCCCGGATCGACGCCGCCATGGCCCGCATCCACAGCCACCACCAGCGGCCCCGCCCCCGCCACCCGCGGCGGGGCCAGCGTCTCGCCGGCCGGATCGGCGGGGCGTGCGCGTTCCGCGAAGGCCTCGGCGCTTACCGGCCCCAACGCGACGCGCAGCCGCGCTGCGCCCGAGGGCTGTGCCCGCATCTCGGCGCTCTCGACTGCCAGTGGCTCGGCCAGGTCGAGCACGAGGCGCGACCAGCCGGGCCGTCCGCGCCCGACCCGCAGCGCGCTGGCGCGCGTCCCCGACAGCAGCGCCTCCGGATCGGCCCCGGTCCAGTCGACCTCGGCGAAATCGAGCACGAGCCGCCGCGGCTCGTCGAGTGTGAAGACCCGCCACGGCACCGTCTGGCTCAACGCCAGCTCCAGTTCCAGCCCCCGGCGCGTATCCGCGACATGGCTCTCGGCGGCGTCGAGCCGGGCCAGCCCCGAGAACTCTTGCGCCGAGAGCGGCCCCGCCAGCAGCAGCGCGAGGCCGATCCCTTTCATCTTTCCCCAAATACGCATACCCGGCCCGCCCCGGGCACCGCGGCGGGGCCTCATGCGGCGCCCGCCTCCGCATGGCCGCGGGCCGCCATGAAGCGGGCGAGCCGCAACAGCCCTTCCTCGATATCGGCGGTGGAGCGGGCATAGGAGAAGCGGATCCAGCGATGCCCGTCCGCCGGGTCGAAATCGAGGCCCGGTGTCACCGCGACGCCCGCCTCGTCGAGGATCTCGGCGGCGAAGGCGCGGCTGTCATCGGTGAAGGCCGAGACGTCGGCATAGACGTAGAACGCCCCGTCAGGGGGCGCGAAGCGGGTGAAGCCCGCCTTGGGCAGCTGCTCCAGCATCAGCGCGCGGTTGGCGGCATAGACGGCGGCATTGGCCTCCAGCTCATCGGTCGCGTCCATGGCGTGCAGCGCCAGCCGCTGCGAGGCGTGCGAGGTGCAGATGAACATGTTCTGGGCGATCCGTTCAATGCCGCGCACATGCTCGGGCGGCACGATCAGCCAGCCGACGCGCCAGCCGGTCATCGAGAAGTATTTCGAGAACGAGCCGATCACATGGGTCTCGTCGGTCACTTCGAGTGCCGAGACCCCGCGCCCGCCGATCCCGTGATAGATCTCGTCCGAGATCAGCGCGGCGCCGCGCGCGTCGCAGGCCTGCACCAGCGCGCGAAGCCCGTCTCGATCGAGCATGGTGCCGGCCGGGTTCGAGGGCGAGGCCAACACCAGCCCGTCGAGCGCGTGGCGCTCGATATCCTCTGGCACCGGCTGCATCCGGTTGGCGAGCCGTGTCGGCATGTCCACCGGCACCATGTCGAGCGCCTTGAGGATCTGCCGGTAGGAGGGGTAGCAGGGCGCGCCCAGCCCCACCCGGGCGCCGGTGTCGAAGAGCTGGGTGAAGCTCAGCAGGAACGCACCCGAGGCGCCGGAGGTCACCACGACCCGGGCCGGGTCGAGATCGACCCCGTACCATTCGCCGTAATGCCGGGCGATGCGGGCGCGCAGTTCCGGCAGGCCGAGCGCCACGGTATAGCCCATCGGTCCCGCAGCCATCTCGCGTGTCAGCTTCTCGACCGCCTCGCGTGGCGCCCCGGTACCGGGCTGGCCCACCTCCATGTGGATGATGTGCCGCCCCGCCGCCTCGGCCTGCCGTGCCGCCTCCATCACGTCCATCACGATGAAGGGATCGACCTCTCCGCGCCTTGAGTTCCGCATGCCCTGCTCCCTAAGGTTTGGCCGGGTTGTGCCAATGCCGCCCCCCTGCCGTCAATGGCCCGTGCCTTCCCGCGCGGGAACTTGGCAGGGGGACGATGATGTGATCTGCACGGCCCGACACGAGGAAAGGACATCCAAATGCTGCGCTCGCTCATCCGCGCCCTGCCCGTCACGCTGGCGCTCGCCGGCCCCGCCGCCGCGCTCGATCTTGAGGCGATGACCGATGCCGAGCGCGATGCCTTCGGCGATCAGGTGCGCGCCTACCTGCTGGAGAACCCGGAAGTGCTGATGGAGGCGATCGCCGTGCTCGACCAGCGTCAGGCCGAGGCCGCGGCGCAGGGCGACAGCGCGATGATCGCGAGCCATGCCGAGGCGTTGTTCGAGAACGAGGGCGACTGGGTCGGCGGCAACCCCGATGGCGACATCACCGTGGTCGAGTTCATGGATTACAAATGCGGCTATTGCCGCCGCGCCTTTCCCGAGGTCGAGGAGCTGGTCGAGAGCGACGGCAACATCCGCTACATCCTCAAGGAGTTCCCGATCCTCGGCGAGCAGTCTCTGATGGCGTCGCAATTCGCGCTGGCGATGCGCGAGCTCGAGGGCGACGAGGCCTACAAGCAGGCGCACAACGCGTTGATGACCATGCGCGCCGACGTCTCCGAAGACTCGCTCGAAGCGCTAGCCGAGAGCCTGGATGTCGATTTCGAAGCGGTTCAGGCGGAAATGGACAGCCCCCGCGTCGCCGGGATCATCGCCGAGAACCACCGGCTGGCGCAGGCGATGCAGGTCAGCGGCACGCCGAGCTTCGTCATGGGCGACCAGATGCTGCGCGGCTACGTGCCGCTGGCGCAGATGCAGGAAATGGTCGCGGCACAGCGGGCGGAGTGAGCGCGCCGCATTTCCATGAGGCCGGGCGCGGTGACGTGCCAGCCATCCTGGCGCTGCTTGCGGATGATGACCTCGGGCATGGTCGCGAGAATGTCTCGCTCGAGATCTATCTCGCGGCTTTCGACAGGATGAAAGCCCAGCCTGGCAACCTCATCATCGTCGGAGAGAAGGAGGGCGTTATAGTCGCCTGCTACCAGATCACGCTGATCGACGGTCTGTCCCGCGGCGGCGCGCGGCGGGCACAGATCGAGGCGGTACGGGTTGCCGCAAACTGGCGCGGCGCCGGGATCGGCCAGAGCCTCATGCAGGATGCCGAAGCACGGGCCCGCGCGGGGGGGTGCGCGCTGATACAGTTCACCTCCGACCGGGCCCGCAATGCGGCGCATGGCTTTTACGAGGGGCTGGGTTACAACCCCTCGCATCTGGGATTCAAGAAGTCGCTCTAGCGCCGGTCAGAACGTCAGCGCGCGATATAGGCGACACGGCGGGTGTCGGGCTCGACCACGACCTGCTGGCCGTTGATATTGGCATAGGCCAGCATGCTGTCGGGGATCGGCGTGAGCACCACGGTTTCGGGCAGACCTGCGCCAAGCACCACCTCGCCATCGAGATAGATCGGATCGATCGGGTTGTCGTTGAGATAGGTGATCGCGCCGTCGGTGATCTCGAGGCTGGTGCCTTCGGCTGAGGGATCGGCGGCGATCACCGCGCCGTTCAGGGTGACGGTGCCATCGGGCAGCGTCGGATCGTAGGTGACCGTGGTGATGCCTGCCGCATCGGCGTTCTCGTAGATCACCACCGGCGTGGTCTCGACGATGGCGGTGAGATAGCCGCCCGAGGCCCAGCCGGTCACGCCATCATGCGTGACCTCGCACCAGGTCGCGGGGTCGAGACAGCCCGCTACCTCGACCGGCTCGCCCTGAGGGATCATGCCGACCACCTCATAGGCGGGACCGGCCCCGGCACGGATGTTGAGATCGACCGTCGCGTTGGCGGTGGCCTGCGCGAAGGCGGGAAGCCCGAGTGCGGTGAGAGCGCCCGCGGCAGCGAGTGTGGGTATCATGCGGATCATGGATGGTCTCCGGATTGCGGGGCCGACATGGCCCGCGCCTGTTGCCGATGAAACGCTGGCGCGCGGCAGTTCGATCCCTCGTGCCGCACATGCCGGGAGATATGTGGCCGATCCGCCATGCCCGCCATTTCGCATGAAAAAGGGCGGCCCGAAGGCCGCCCTTTCGAAAGCTCACAGGTCCGGATCAGCGGACGATGTAGACGATCCGGCGCTCTTCCGGCTCGACCAGAACCGGGGTGCCGTTGACATAGAGGTAGCTGTACTCGGCCTCGGGGATCGGGTTCAGCTCGACCTCCTCCGGGATGCCGGCGCCGACCACCACTTCGCCCTGAAGGATCACCGGCTCGACCGGGTTCTCGCGGACATAGGTCACCACCTGGGAATCGGGGTTCAGCGCGTCGCCCGCCGCGGCACCGATGATGCCGGCGCCGATCACCGCCGCCGGGCCGCCGATCAGGGCCGCCGCGGCACCCGCCGCCGTGGCCGCGCCCGCGATCGCCGCGGGGCCGTCATTGGCCTCGTTATCATAGGTCACGGTCTCGATCTCGAGCTCGGTGCGGTTCTCGTAGAGCACGACAGGCTCGGGCGCCTCGGCCATCTGCACGGTGAGGTAGTCGCCATAGGCCCAGCCGGTGGTGCCGTCGAGCGTCACCTGGCACCAATTGGCGGTTTCGAGGCAGCCCTCGACCATCACCTCGCCATCGGCGGGGATCACGTCGACGATCTCCATGTCCGGACCAGGGCCCGCACGCAAGTTCAGCTCGGTCACCGCTGTGGCGGTGGTGCCGCTCGTCGCGGTCTCGGCATTGGCGGTGGTTTCCGTCGTCGCGGTGGCCTCGGCCTCGACGCCCACATTCGCGCCGGCCTCAGTATCGGTGTCGACCGTGACGCTGGTCTGGGCAAACGCCGGCATCGCAGCCACGAGCGCGGCGGCAGTCGTCATCAGAAGCGATTGCTTGGTCATGTCTCGTTCTCTTCCATTGCATCAATTGCGCCACCCGCTGTGGCGCTGCTGGACAAGAAACGATTTCGGGCCTTTCGGGGTCCGTGCGGTTGGGCGATACCGCCTACAAAACATGCAATTTTCCGCCGACGCATCGGCGGGAACATACCGCTCCCGCCGGACCTCGCGTCAAGCTACTCGGCGGCCTCGGCGGCGGCCTTGTCGCGGGCTTCGATCTCGGCCGCCTTTGCCTCGACCTGCTCGACGATGTGGTCGATCATCTGGTCGTTCGACATGCGGTGGCTCTGCTTGCCGGCGAGATAGACCATGCCGTTGCCGGCGCCGCCGCCGGTGAAACCGACATCGGTCATCAGCGCCTCGCCCGGCCCGTTGACCACGCAACCGATGATCGAAAGCGACATCGGCGTCTTCACGTGTTCGAGCCGCTTTTCCAGCGCCTCGACCGTCTTGATCACGTCGAAGCCCTGCCGCGCGCAGGAGGGGCAGGAGATGATGTTGACGCCGCGATGGCGCAGGCCGAGGGATTTCAGGATCTCGAAGCCGACCTTCACCTCCTCGACCGGATCGGCCGAGAGGCTGACGCGGATCGTGTCGCCGATTCCCATCCACAGCAAGTTGCCCATGCCGATGGCGGATTTGATGGTGCCCGACATCAGGCCGCCTGCCTCGGTGATGCCAAGGTGGATCGGCGCGTCGGTGGCATCGGCCAGCTGCTGGTAGGCGGCGGCGGCGAGGAACACGTCCGAGGCCTTTACCGAGATCTTGAACTCGTGGAAGTCATGATCCTGAAGCAGCTTGATGTGGTCGAGCCCGCTCTCGACCATCGCGGCGGGACAGGGCTCCGCGTATTTCTCGAGCAGGTGGCGCTCCAGCGAGCCCGCATTGACACCGATCCGGATCGAACAGCCGTGGTCCTTGGCGGCGCGCACCACCTCGGCCACCCGCTTGGCATCGCCGATATTGCCGGGGTTGATCCGCAGGCAGGCCGCGCCCGCCTCCGCTGCCTCGATCGCGCGCTTGTAGTGGAAATGGATGTCCGCGACGATCGGCACCGGGCTTTCCGCGCAGATCTCACGCAGGGCGCGGGTGCTGTCCTCGTCGGGCGTCGAGACCCGCACGATGTCGGCCCCGACATCGGCGGCGCGGATGATCTGGTCCAGCGTCGCCTTCACGTCGCTCGTGTCGGTGTTGGTCATCGTCTGGACCGAGATCGGCGCATCCCCCCCGACGGGAACGCGCCCCACCATGATCTGGCGCGACTTGCGGCGCTGGATCTCGCGCCAAGGCCGGACGGCGTGAAGGGACATGGGAAACCTCTCGCGGATCAGGGCCGCGAGGCGCGTGACCTGCGCGGCATCATTCGGTTGGCGCGGCCTCGGCGACCCGCACCAGCTTGGCCAGGTCGGAGTCGCTCTCCAGATCGGCAACCTGATAGCTGGCGGTGAGATTGTCCACCGACAAGGCTACGTTGGACGTCACGGTGCCGGCATCGCCGACGGGGCCGTAATGCTGTTCGCCCACGGCGAAGTAGACGGCACCGGATTCGCCGACCCGCAGCGTCGGTGCGTCTTCGAGCGCCGGCACCTCCCACGAATCGCCGCCGTTCATGATGCCCTCGTAAAGCGTGGTGCCATCGGCCGATTTCACCCGCACCCAAGCCGGGCGCACGGCGACCATCTTCACGGTCGGGGCCGGATCCTCGGTGACACGTACCGACGGTCCCTCGACCCCGGCCTCAGCCAAGGCAAGCTCGATATCCGGTATCGTGATCGTCGGCAGCTCGACGGCGTCAAGCGCGGCGAGCATCGGGCTTGGCCCTTCCGGGGTGGTGGTGGTTTCGTCCTGCGCGACCGCGACGGGAGCGTCCTGCCCCGGGCGACGTGGCTGGGTGACGAGGGCTGCAATCGGGCCGTCACGGGGCGTCATCACCGGCACGTCCAGCGCCTGCGGCCGGTAGAGACGGTCCAGCACCTCGGGCGCGGCGGGTGCCAAGGCAGCCAGCTCCGTCGTCGAAGCCTCGCCCGTCTCCGGACGACCGCCGCCGGCAAGGGGATCGACCTGCGCGAGAATCGTGGGCGTCTGCTCCACCGGAGCCAGCCGCACCTTCTGCACCTCCTGCAGGATCGACCAGCCGCCATAGCCGAGGCCACCCATCAGCAGCAGCAGCACGGCGACCGAACCCAGCGCACGCGGCTCGAAGCCGGCGAGGATACGCTCCGCCGGGGGCAGGAACGGCGTGGCGCTGTCGGAGAAGATGTCCTTGCCGAGGCTGGTGCTCTGGGCAGCCTTCTTCGGCCGCACCGTCGAGGCGGCGGCGGACATGCCATGCGCGGTGGTGAAACCGGATTCGCGGCAGAAGGTCTCGTAGGCGGTGTTGGGGTCCATGCCGAGATAGCGCGCATAGGAGCGCACATATCCCGCGATGAAGCCGGGCGTGTCGAAGGCAGTGGGATCGGAATTTTCAATCGCGGCGATATAAGCAGCCTTGATCTTCAGCTCGCGCTGCACGTCAAGCAGGCTCTTGCCCAAGGTCGCGCGTTCGCCGCGCATCAGATCGCCCAAGCGCAATTCGAAGGCATCGAAACCCTTGGTTTCGGCCTCCTCCGTAGCGTTTGCACGCCTGAAGCTCCGCCCGATCATATCGAGTGTTCCCGTTACTGCCCGCCCCCGGTTACCGACCGGGGCTGTGTCTGGGCACAACTCCCGGGAGGTCCTGAGGTTCATTCTAACATGGGGCGCGGGCTACCGCACCGGGAGATATGCTTAACCTGTCAATTCGGCGCGATTCAGCGCACAATGTGACCACAACCCATCCAAGGCGCGGACCAGCGCATCCATTTCGCGCGGACCGTGCAGCGGCGACGGCGTGAAGCGCAACCGCTCCGTGCCGCGCGGCACGGTGGGGAAGTTGATCGGCTGCACGTAGATGCCGTGATCGGCGAGCAGCATGTCGGAGATCACCTTGGTGTGCACCGGGTCGCCGACCATCAGCGGCACGATATGGCTGCCATGGTCGAGGATCGGCAGGCCGAGACCGCGCAGCCGGGTCTTGAGGATCTTCGCTTGGGTCTGGTGCTGGTCGCGCAGATCCTGATCGGTCTTGAGATGCGCGACGCTCGCGGCCGCCCCGGCCGCCACGGTGGGCGGCAGCGAGGTGGTGAAGATGAAGCCCGGCGCATATGAACGCACCGCATCGACCATCTTGGCCGAGGCCGCGACATAGCCGCCGAGCACGCCATAGGCCTTGCCCAGCGTACCGTTGATCATGTCGATCCGGTGCGCCAGCCGGTCACGCTCGGAGACGCCGCCGCCGCGGGGGCCGTACATGCCGACCGCGTGCACCTCGTCGAGATAGGTCAGCGCGCCGAATTCCTCGGCGAGATCGCAGATCTCGGCGATCGGGCCGAAATCGCCATCCATCGAGTAGATCGATTCGAAGGCGATCAGCTTCGGCACGTCGGGATCGTCGGCTTCGAGCAGCTCGCGCAGATGCGCGACGTCGTTGTGCCGGAAGATCCGCTTGGCACCGCCATTGCGGCGCACACCCTCGATCATACTCGCGTGGTTGAGCGAGTCGGAATAGATGATCAGCCCGGGAAACAGCCGCGGCAGCGTGGACAGGGTCGCGTCGTTGGCGATGTAGGCGGAGGTGAAGAGCAGCGCCGCCTCCTTGCCGTGGAGATCGGCCAGCTCGGCCTCGAGCCGCTTGTGATAGACCGTGGTGCCGGAGATGTTGCGCGTACCGCCCGAGCCCGCGCCGACGGCGTCGAGCGCCTCGTGCATGGCCGACAGGACCGCAGGGTGCTGCCCCATGCCGAGATAGTCGTTGCCGCACCAGACGGTCACCGGCGACTCGCTGCCATCCGGGCGATGCCAGGTGGCATGCGGGAACTGGCCCTTGTGGCGGGCGATGTCGATGAAGGTGCGGTAGCGGCCTTCGCTGTGGAGCTTGCCGATGGCGGCATCGAGCCCTGCTTCGTAATCCACGGGCATCTTTCCCCTTTTCGTCTGGTGGGGCGCGGCGCCCCGGCGTTTGGCCGTTGTCGTGCATATAGGCGGACTCACGCCCGGACAACACGCTACAATTTGCCGCCCCACCGCATATTGGCCCTGCGTCTTGTGCAAGGCCACCCCGGATGCTGGACAGTGCCGCAGAGCGCGGCCAGTCTGTCAGCCAATTATAGCAGGAGTTCCGATGACACTCGACCCCGTCTTGCGGCGTATAGACGCCGATCTCGAGGCCGCTACCATGCGACTGCTCGAACTGCTGCGCATTCCCTCGATCTCGACCGATCCGGCGCATCGCGCCGATTGCCGCGCCGCCGCCGGCTGGCTGGTCGAGGACCTGAAGTCGATCGGCTTCGAGGATGCCGCGCTACGCGACACGCCGGGCCACCCGATGGTCACCGGCAGCATGGGCGAAGGCGGGCCGCACCTGCTGTTCTATGGTCATTACGACGTGCAGCCGGCCGATCCGCTGGAGCTGTGGAAGACGCCGCCCTTCGAGCCCGCGGTCGAAGACACGCCCGCGGGCCGGGTGATCCGCGGCCGCGGCGCCAGCGACGACAAGGGCCAGCTGATGACCTTCGTCGAGGCCTGCCGCGCCTGGGTGGCGGTACATGGCAAGCTGCCCACGCGCGTGTCGATCCTGTTCGAGGGCGAGGAGGAATCCGGCTCGCCCTCGCTCGTGCCGTTCCTGCGCAGTCACGCCAACGAACTCAAGGCGGATCTGGCGCTGATCTGCGACACCGGGCTGTTCGACCGGGACACGCCGGCGATCACCACGATGCTGCGCGGCCTCGTGGGCGAAGAGGTGATCATCACCGGCCCCGACCGCGACCTGCATTCGGGCGCCTATGGCGGCCCGGCGGCGAACCCGATCAAGCTGCTGGCGCGGATCATCGCGGCGCTGCATGACGATCATGGCAGGGTCACCCTGCCCGGCTTCTACGAGGGCGTGCCGGAGATCACGCCCGAACTGCGCGCCCAATGGGAGGGCTTGGGCTTCGACGCCGGCGCCTTCCTCGGCGGCGTCGGGTTGAGCCAACCGGCGGGTGAGGCCGACCGCACCGCGCTCGAGATGATCTGGGCCCGGCCCACCTGCGAGGTGAACGGCATCGCCGGCGGCTATGCGGGCGCAGGCTTCAAGACCGTTCTGCCGAGCCAGGCCAGCGCCAAGATCAGCTTCCGCCTCGTGGGTCAGCAGGACCCGGAGGCGATCCGCGACGCGTTCCGTGCCCATGTCCGCGCGATGCTGCCGTCCGACTGCAAGGTCGAGTTCCACGGCCACGGTGCCGCCCCCGCCAGCGTCATGTCGACCGACGACCCGGCCTTCGAAACGGCGCGGCAGGCGCTCAGCGCCGAATGGCCGAACCCGGCTGCCTTCGTCGGCGCCGGCGGCTCGATCCCGATCGCGGGGTATTTCAAGACCGAGCTCGGCATGGATTCGATGCTGATGGGCTTCGCCAATGACGACGACCTGATTCACAGCCCGAACGAGAAATATGACCTGCGAAGCTTTCATAAGGGCATCCGGAGCTGGGCCCGGGTGCTGGCGGCGCTGTCTGAAGCTGGCTGACCGCGCAAGGCCCGACCGGCGCGCAGGATGGCGTGCCGGTCTACTTGCGTATTTGAAGTAAGATGAACCCAAAGGGGGCCAGAAGCTACGCCACCCAAGAGAGGCGAACGACGGACCGGAGTGCAGGCCCTTCATTCATCTTTCCGAGAATACGCAAAGTTTAGGGCTGGTACAGGAAGCTTTACCTGAACCTCCGGGCGCGCCCCGCCAGAAACGCAAACGGCCCCGCGCTCGGATGAGCGACGGGGCCGTCATGGCGTCTAGTGGCGCGGTTGACGGGGCTCGAACCCGCGACCCCCGGCGTGACAGGCCGGTACTCTAACCAACTGAGCTACAACCGCGCAAAAGGCTCGGAGCGTATGGGACGGACGAGAATGGCGCGGTTGACGGGGCTCGAACCCGCGACCCCCGGCGTGACAGGCCGGTACTCTAACCAACTGAGCTACAACCGCGCATCTCGTCGTCCGGCAGCGCCGAACGTGAGGCGGGTTCTAGGCACAGTGGCGGGGGGCGTCAAGCGCCGATCGGTGCAAAAATGGCCGCCGGACGAGATTG
This sequence comes from Limimaricola soesokkakensis, assembly GCF_900172345.1. GTDB lineage: Bacteria > Pseudomonadota > Alphaproteobacteria > Rhodobacterales > Rhodobacteraceae > Limimaricola > Limimaricola soesokkakensis. The sequence goes on along the minus strand of NZ_FWFY01000003.1, from coordinate 272,842 downwards.
TCGGGCTGACCTCGGGGCAGCGCCCGCGCCCGTGGTCAGGGCAGAGGAATGTGTTCGCTCTCGCCCGGTGGCAGCCGGAACCGCCCATGCGTGAAATCGCCCGCCCGCCAAGCCTCCTTGGCGGCCTCGATCCGATCCCTCGAAGAGGCTACGAAGTTCCACCAGATATGGCGCGGCCCCGGCATCGTCGCACCGCCCAAGAGCGCGATCCGCGCACCGCCCGGTCCCGCGCGCAGCGACAGCCGGTCGCCGGGCCGGAACACCATCATCCGCCCTGCGGCGAAGCTCTGCCCCGCCACCTCGATGCTGCCGGAGAGCACATGCACGCCGCGATCCTCGTGATCGTCCGGCAGCGGCAACTGTGCGCCGGGCGCAAGCTCGGCGTCCGCATGGAACAGCTCGCCCGGCGCCGCGACCGGCGACACGGCCCCGTATGCGTTGCCCAGCATCAGCCGCAGACGCACCCCACCCTCCTCGATCACCGGCAGCCTGTCGGCACCCGCATGTTCGAAGCGGGCCGGCCCGTCTTCCATGGCATCGGGCAGCGCCAGCCAAGTCTGCAGCCCGAACATCCGCCCGCCCGCCGCACGCGCTTCGCCGTCGATACGCTCGGAATGGGTGATGCCCTGTCCGGCCACCATCAGGTTCACCGCGCCCGGGGCGATCCAGCTATCCGTGCCGAGGCTGTCGCGGTGATGGATCCGACCCTCCAGCAGGTAGGTGACGGTGGCCAGACCGATATGCGGGTGCGGCCGCACGTCGAATCCCTCGCCCTTCAGGAACTCGGCGGGGCCGACCTGATCGAAGAAGATGAACGGCCCGACCATCTGGCGGCGCGGCGCCGGCAGCGCCCGGCGCACTTCGAAGCCGCCCAGGTCGCGGGCGCGCGGCACGATGAGCGTCTCGATCACATCGGGATCGACGCTGGTGTCGAGCGGGTGAAAGCTGGGGATCTGGCTCATGCCGGCCTCCTGTCGATGACCCCAATATAGCAGCCCATGAACGATCGCGGCAGGACCACCGCCGCAGGGCGACTGTGCGGGATCGGAGAGACAGGTGACCCTTGCGAAGTAGGGAACAGGCCCACGCGCCGAACACCTGGACCGGAATTCGCGGCCAAGGGTAAGACGATGAATGAATCACGAAACTGTAACGGGCATCGCGGTCGGCTTTTTGGAACCTGAATTGCAACGAATTGAGAGCACTGAGGAAAATCGCGGAGTGAGGGAACGGCGAATTCTGGCTGGATCGGCATCAATCGCAGCCCTCTACATTCGATTAACGAATCAACCATCAAGTGTTAGTCTTTGCCGGTCGATCTGCGGGAAATCATCAACGAAACCCTTAAATCGCGAGTTCTCAGATGTTTAGTGATTTGCGAACGACTTCGACGGCATCCGACCTGACCGCGCTTCCGAAAGCCCAGATAGGCTTGGGCCGCACCGAGGCCGAAACCCTTACCATCGCGAAAGGTTTCGCGGTCAAATCAAACCCCCACCCCTCCAATGGAGCCTATCTCGAGGCGAAAAGCGGCGAGGCGAGCGCCAGCGGCGCTTTCGATGGCGGCGCCGGGTATTACGACCTCACGGTCGGATATTTCGACGAAACCGACGGCGTGTCGCAGATGGAGGTGCTGGTGAACGGCGCCATCGTCGACAGCTTCGAATGGAACGGCACCTCCGGAAACGAGAAATCGAGCCCCGCCAGCCGGGCGGAGTATCTCGTCGGGGATCTGTGGCTCGCGCCGGGAGACCTGATCACGCTGCGCGGCATGGGCGATGGCGGCGAGCCGCTGCGCACCGACTACATCGACATCGCGGTCGACACCTCACCGCCACCCAGCCGCGCTTTCGTGATCGAGGCCGAGGAGATGGAGATCGTGTCCGGCTTCAAGGTCGTGTCGAACGGCAAGGCCTCGGGGGACGCCTACCTTCAGCATGTGCGCCGCGGCACGGATGGCGACGCCGATGAGGCGCGCGCCGCCTATACCTTCGACCGGGCCGGCACCTTCGACATGACGATCGGCTACTTCGACGAGAGCGACGGCGTCTCATCGATGCGGGTCCTGCTGAACGGAGTCGAGATCGATCGCTTCGACTGGGACAGCAGGTCGGGCGGCAGGCGCGCCAACGAGCAAAGCCAGGCGGAAAGGGTGATTTCGAACCTGACCGTGGTAGAGGGGGATCGTCTCGAACTGGTGGGCAGAGGCGATGGCCGCGAGCCGCTGCGCACCGATTTCCTGCGCTTCGAACCCGGCACCGCCGCCCCCCGAGCGACGCCGGATCTGTGGTACGAGGATGAGGGCGAGGTGATCGTGGCGCTCAATGACGGCGCGGCCAACTTCACCGAACGCGGCACCGGCATCATGGTAGGCGACGCCGACATCCTGTCGGGCGATTTCGACGGCGACGGCGATCTCGATTTCCTGAAGGTGAACTCGAGCGGCGCCACCACCCCCGGCGGCGTGCCGGGCGATGCGCAATTTGACGTCTTCACGACCCTTTACGAGAATGACGGTGCGGGTTTCTTCACCGCCTCTACCAGCTCCATCGTGACCCTGACGCAGCCCTTCGACGATTTCCTCGACTTCGCCTTCAAAGCGCAAGACGCGGCCGACGTGGATGATGACGGCGATATCGACTTCGTCGCCACCGAGGCTTCGGGCCAATCGATCTTCCTGTTGCAAAACGACGGCGCGGGCAATTTCAGCCCGCTGTCGCGCAGCCCGGCGGATCTGCCCGAAGACGGCCGGGCCCTGCTCGGCGACTTCGATGGCAACCCGTTTCTCGACGTGGTGGCGCTGACCGATGCCGACACCGTCGGGGTGGGCATCTTCCTCAATGACGGCACCGGGGCCCTGACCTTCCGGGACAGCAGCTCGCCCGGCGCTGAGAGCTATGGGGACGGCCAGGTCATCGATCTGGACGGCGACGGCGACAACGACGTGGCCTTCGCCGCCAGCGGCGAGGGGCGCGGCATCTGGGCATTCATCAATGACGGCACCGGGATGAGCGTAGCTACCTTTCCGAACTTCTCCGATGTCGACGAAACTGGCCTGATCGGCTCCTTCGAAGCGGGGGATTTCGATGCCGACGCCGGGATCGAGGTGCTGAGCGCCGGGGCGGTCGACCCGAGTTCGGGCGTCGCGCCGGGCTTGCGGGTCTTCGATGTGGTGACGACCGGGACCGACACGGCGTTCGTGCTGAAATCCTTTGACCCCACAATCGAGGGACTCTTGGTGGCGCATGCCGATTTCGACCTCGACGGCGACAACGACGCGCTCATCGTGCCGCGCGATGCCGCCTCGGAGATGACGCTGCTGCTCAATGACGGGGATGCCAGCTTCACCTCGGCCGGGGTCGTGATCCCGCCCTTCTCCACATCGGAGTTCTCCTTCGCCCCGATCGTGAACGTCGCCCATATCGACGAAACCCTCGTCTTGGTCTGAGCAGAGCGGCGGGCGAACGTGGCAAGGGGATGGTGGGTGGTGAGGGGCTCGAACCCCCGACATCTTCGGTGTAAACGAAGCGCTCTACCAACTGAGCTAACCACCCGCGTGGGCCGGTTTAGCCGCCCCCATCGCCAACTGCAAGCGGTGCGGCGAGCCGATCGTGTCGCCCCCGCGAGATCCGGAACACCACCCCCTGCCCCCCTGGCAGCCGCGCCAGATCGGCGCGACTGCCGCCCGTAGCGATGGTGCGCAGCACGCGCGAGGTCATGCCATGGGTGACGAGCACGCTGGGGCCATCGAGCCCGGCGAGCAGATCGGCGCAGCGCGCCCAGAGCGCGGCAAAACCCTCGCCGCGCGGCGCACGGGCGTAGAAGTCTATGAAATGCTCGCCCGGCGGCCCGGGCCAGCGCGCGTCGATCTCGGCCCGGTCGAGCCCGGACCAGTCGCCCATCGCGATCTCGCGCAGCCGCGGTTCGGGCTGCGGTGCCGTGCCGAAGGCGAGCCGCGCGGTTTCGACGGCGCGGCCCTGCGGCGAGGACAGGATGCGGTGCGTCGCCGGACCGACGCCGCGCGCGGCCAGCATCCGGCCCATCGCGCGGGCCTGCGCCCGTCCGGTTTCGGTGAGCGGCGAATCGAGACCGCCCTGCATCCGGCGCATGGCGTTCCACTCGGTCTCGCCATGCCGCATCACGTAGATCTCGGGTATCGTCACGCGCGCTCTCCTGCCGTGCCGGTCCAGCGTCGCGGGCCGGGTCCGGACCGGCCCAGCCGGTCCTGCGCATTGTAGAGCGGGCAGCTGTCGAGCGACAGGCAGCCGCAGCCGATGCAATGCCCCATCTGGTCGCGCAGCCGCGTCATCAAAGCGATGCGCTCGTCGAGCATCGCGCGCCATGGCGCCGCCGCCTCGGCCCAGTCCTGGGCCGAGACGGCACGGTCGCGCGGCAGCCGGTCGAGCACCTCGCGGATCTCCGACAGTGACACCCCCACCGCCTGCGCCACCTTGATGATCGCCACGCGGCGCAGCTCTCGCCGGTCGTAGCGACGATGATTGGCCGGGTTGCGCCAGCTGCGGATCAGCCCCTCGGCCTCGTAGAAATGCAGCGTCGACACCGGCACCCCGGCGCGCGCCGCCATCTGGCCGATGCTGAGATCGGAGGGAACGGGAGAGCGTGACATGGCGCTTGACCTCAACCTTACTTGAGGTCGCAGATTGCGGGCTCCGAGACGGAATCACAAGAGCCGAGGAGCCCTGTCCATGACCACCTTCCCGCTACGCCCCCGCCCTTCCCTTCGCCGCCTGCTGGCATGGTTCTCGACGCCGAAGCGGGCGCATGACCCACTCGATGACGCGCTGTGCGCGGAGCTTCAGTCGATGCGCCACGAGACGCAGCTGCTGCGACTGCGGGAGCTGCGCCGCAACCCGCATCTGGCCCGCGACATGGGGTTCGAGCCCGATGCCGATCCCTGCCCGCCCCGTGTCGGGCCGGGCGGAACGCTGCTGTAAACGGCATCGGCTCTGGACGCGCGGGGGCCGGCCGCCGTAGCTGGGGTCGACCGATCAGCAGCGGAGTGCGCATGACCCATTTTCCCATCGATGTTCCGCCCGCCGCGCGGGCCATCCCCCGCGCCGGAACGGCGCCGGACGACCGGCCGCGCGTCGCGGTGGTCACCGCCTTCGCCCCCGAGATCGCGATCCTCGAAACCGCGCTGGAAGGCGCCGAAACGCGGCGCATCGGTCCCGCGACCTACATCACCGGCAGGCTCGAAGGGCGTGAGGTGGTGCTGTTCCTGTCGGGCATCTCGATGGTCAATGCCGCGATGAGCACGCAGGCGGCGCTTGACCATTTCAACGTCACCTCGATCCTGTTCTCGGGGATCGCCGGCGGCGTCGACCCCGGCCTCGGCATCGGCGACGTGGTGGTGCCCGCACGCTGGGGCCATTTCCTCGAAGGAGCTTTCGCGCGCGAAACGGAAGCGGGCTATGCCCTGCCCGGCTGGATGAGCGCACCGGTCGCGAATTTCGGAATGATGCATACCTGCCCGGTCGGCGTGGTGGCGCCGGGGGCGGATGCGCCGCAGGGCCGGTTCTGGTTCGACACCGACCCGATGCTCCTCGAACTGGCCGAGGCCGCCGCGGCCGAGGTCGATCTCTTGGGCTGCGACGCCGAGGCGACCCCGCCCCGGGTGGTGATCGGCGGCAACGGCATCTCCGGCCCGGTCTTCATGGACAACGCCCAATTCCGCGAGCACGCCCATGCCAGCTTCGAGGCGCGTGTGCTCGACATGGAGAGCGCGGGCGTGGCGCAGGTGGCTTATGCCAACGGCGTGGCCTTCGTCGCCTTCCGCTCGCTGTCCGACCTCGCCGGCGGCGGAGGCGACGAGAACGAGATGGTACGCTTCATGTCGGTGGCGGCCGAGAACTCTGCGCGGCTGATGCGCGCGGTGCTGGCGCGGCTGCCGGTATCCCTCTGAAACGCAAAAGGCGCGCCCCGTCGGGCGCGCCTTCCGTAACATGGTGGGTGATAAGGGATTTGAACCCCTGACATCTTCGATGTGAACGAAGCGCTCTACCACTGAGCTAATCACCCGTTGGCGCGTCATTTAGCGGTCCCGGCCATGGGGCGCAAGACCTCCTTCGCGGCAATTTCGCCTCGGGTGGAAATTCATACGCCCCTGCGGGCCAAGGCACGGTTGCCGGCTCGAAGGACGACCTAGGAACCGCGACCACCGATGACATGCTGAATCCCCCATGGCTCCTCGTTCGTCCGATCGAGGAGCTTCCCGCCATCGCTTCCCGCTCGCCGAGCGATCGTGCCGGTGACAGCGAGGCCGGGCACGAGATGGCGGCCATCAAGGAACGCGGCCACTGGGCCTGCCTAGCGATGCTAGAGGGGAACCGGTCCCGCCATGCGAAAAGGGCGCCCCGCAGGGCGCCCTTTCCTCGTTCAGTGATGGGCCGCGGTGCCCGCAGAGCCGTCGCGGCTTTCGAGCGCGCGAGCGGCGGCGGCGGCTTCCTCCGCCTCCTCGTCCCACTCAATCGGCTCGGGCTGGCGCACGAGCGCGTGCTTGAGCACTTCGGAGACGTGGCTAACCGGGATGATCTCAAGGCCCTTCTTCACCACTTCCGGGATCTCGGCGAGATCCTTCTCGTTCTCCTCGGGGATCAGCACCGTCGTGATGCCGCCCCTAAGCGCCGCGAGCAGTTTCTCCTTGAGGCCGCCGATCGGCATGGCATTGCCACGCAAGCTCACCTCGCCGGTCATCGCGATGTCCTTGCGGATCGGGATGCCGGTCAGCACCGAGACGATCGAGGTGACCATCGCAAGGCCGGCCGAGGGGCCGTCCTTCGGGGTCGCCCCGTCGGGCACGTGGACGTGGATGTCCATGCGGTCGAAGCGCGGCGGCTTGACGCCGATCTGGGGCGCGATCGATCGGACATAGCTCGACGCCGCCTCGATCGATTCCTTCATCACATCACCGAGCTTGCCGGTGGTCTTCATCCGGCCCTTGCCCGGCAGCTTGAGCGCCTCGATGTGCAGCAGGTCGCCGCCCACGGAGGTCCATGCCAGACCCGTGACCACGCCCACCTGATCCTCCTTCTCGGCCAGCCCGTAGCGGAACTGCTTCACGCCGAGGAAGTCATCCAGGTTCTCGGGCGTCACCTCGACGGTCTCGACCTCCTTGCGGACGATCTTGGTCACCGCCTTGCGGGCGATCTTCGACAGCTCGCGTTCGAGGTTCCGCACGCCGGCTTCGCGGGTATAGGTGCGCACCATCTCGGTGAGCGCCGCGTCGTCGATCGAGAACTCCTTCTCCTTCAGACCGTGGTTCTTGAGAACCTTGGGCAGCAGGTGCTGGCGCGCGATCTCGCGCTTCTCTTCCTCGGTGTAGCCCGCGAGGGAGATGATCTCCATGCGGTCCAGAAGCGGCCCCGGCATGTTGTAGGAGTTCGCCGTGGTCAGGAACATCACGTTCGACAGGTCGTATTCGACCTCGAGGTAATGATCCGCGAAGGTGCCGTTCTGCTCGGGGTCGAGCACCTCGAGCATCGCGCTCGCCGGGTCGCCGCGGAAGTCCTGGCCCATCTTGTCGATCTCGTCCAAGAGGATCAGCGGGTTCGAGGTCTTGGCCTTCTTCAGCGCCTGGATGATCTTTCCCGGCATGGAGCCGATATAGGTCCGGCGGTGGCCGCGGATCTCGCTCTCGTCGCGCACGCCACCGAGCGAGATGCGGATGAACTCGCGCCCCGTGGCCTTGGCGACCGATTTGCCCAGAGAGGTTTTGCCGACGCCCGGAGGGCCGACGAGGCACATGATCGGCCCCTTCAGCTTCTTCGAGCGCTGCTGAACGGCGAGATACTCGACGATCCGCTCTTTGACCTTCTCGAGACCGAAATGGTCGTCGTCGAGCACCTTCTGCGCGAGCTTCAGGTCCTTCTTGGTCTTGGACGGGTTGTTCCACGGGATCGAGAGCAGCCAGTCGAGATAGTTGCGCACGACGGTGGCCTCGGCCGACATCGGGCTCATGTTCTTGAGCTTCTTGATCTCGGCCTCGGCCTTTTCGCGGGCCTCGTCCGAAAGCTTGGTCTCCTCGACGCGCTTCTCCAGCTCGGCGACCTCGTTGCCGCCATCCTCGCCGTCGCCCAGCTCCTTCTGAATGGCCTTCATCTGCTCATTCAGATAGTACTCGCGCTGGGTCTTCTCCATCTGGCTCTTGACGCGGGTCTTGATTTTCTTCTCGACCTGCAGAACCGACATCTCGCCCTGCATCAGGCCATAAACCTTCTCGAGCCGCTCGCCGATGTCGAGCGTCTCCAGGAGATCCTGCTTCTGCTTCACGTCGATGCCGAGATGACCCGCGACGAGGTCGGCGAGCTTGGCTGGGTCGGTCGCCTCGGTGACGGCCGAGAGCGCCTCTTCGGGGATGTTCTTGCGGATCTTCGAATAGCGCTCGAACTCCTGCGCGACGCTCTGCACCAGCGCGGCCACGATGTCGCGGTCGCCGGGCATCTCGGTCAGGTACTCGGCCTTCGCCTCGAAGAAGCTGTCATTCTCGATGAACTCGGCGATGCGCACCCGCGACTTGCCCTCGACGAGCACCTTCACGGTGCCGTCGGGCAGTTTCAGCAACTGCAGCACGTTGGCCAGCACGCCCGCCTTGTAGATGCCCTCGGAAGTCGGCTCGTCGACGCCGGGGTCGACCTGGGACGACAGCAGGATCTGCTTGTCGTCGGCCATGACCTCCTCGAGCGCGCGCACCGACTTCTCGCGGCCCACGAAGAGCGGCACGATCATGTGCGGGAACACCACGATGTCGCGCAGAGGCAGCACCGGGTAGGAGGGGCTGAGGGGCTCTTGCATGCTCATTGTATCCTTGTTCTTGGCAAGACGGTCTGGCCCCGCTGTGCGGCAGCCGCAAGGCCGTCTCCTGTCCGGGATCTTACTTGGGTGAACAGACCGGTCAGTTCAAGCGCGTGTCGCGCGGCTCTCGCGGCAATGTGCCCCGGAGCGGGCGGACGGGCAAGGCGGATCGCCCTGCCCGTCCCCGGTTGTCAGGCGGCTTTCTGCTCGGCGAGCGTCGGGTAGTCGAGATACCCCTCGATGCCGCCGCCGTAATAGGTCGACTGGTCGCCCTCGTTCAGCTCGGCATCGATCTCGAGACGATGCGCCAGATCGGGGTTGGCGATATAGGGCCGACCGAAGGCCACGAAATCCGCCTGCCCGCTCTCGACCACGCGGATCGCGGTGTCGCGCCCGTAACCCGCATTGGCGATATAGGCGCCGTCGAACAGCTCGCGCAGCCGCGCGGTCTGCTGGCCGAGTTCCTGGTCGAGATCGCCCTGCGTGCCTGGCTCCACCATGTGGATATAGGCGATGCCGCGGCGGCTCAGCTCGGGGATCAGGTAGGAATAGACAGTCATCGGGTCGCTGTCCTTCAGCCCGGCCACTTCGATCAGCGGCGACAGGCGGATACCGGTGCGGCCCGCGCCGTAGACCTCCGTGACGGCATCGACCACCTCAAGGATCAGCCGCGCACGGTTTTCCGGGCTGCCACCATAGGCGTCGTCGCGCTTGTTGGCGCCGTCACGAATGAACTGGTCGAGCAGGTAGCCGTTGGCGGCGTGGATCTCGACCATGTCGAAGCCCGCCTCCTTGGCATTCTGGGCGGCCCGGCGATAGTCATCGACCAGTCGCGGCATCTCGTCGAGCTCCAGAGCGCGCGGCTCGGAAACGTCGACGAAGCCCTCCTCGGTCACGGTCTGTGCCTCGGCCTTGATCGCCGAGGGCGCGACCGGCTTCTGGCCGCCTTCTTGCAGCGAGACATGACTGATCCGGCCGACATGCCACAGCTGCAGCGCGATCTTGCCGCCCTCGCCATGCACGGCGTTAACGACCTTCTTCCAGCCGTCGATCTGCTCGCGGCTGTAGATGCCCGGGGTCTGGATATAGCCCTTGCCCTCCGGGGTGATCTGCGTGGCCTCGGTGATGATGAGACCCGCCTCGGCGCGCTGGCGGTAATATTCGACATGGATGTCGTAGGGCGCGTCGCCCTGCTTGCTGGCGCGATTGCGGGTGAGCGGCGCCATCAGCACGCGGTTCTTCAGCGCGACATCGCCGAGCTTGCCGGGGGTGAAAAGCTTGTCGGTCATTCTTCGGTCCTTTCCGAACGGATTGGAGCCGAACTATGCCGTCGCCGCGCCGCCGCAAGACGGGGGCGATGCGCGGTGTGCTGTGCGCCGTTGCACGCCCCCGGGCGGGAACCGGACGCCGCATGGCGCGGCGCCGAGTTACCTCGTTCTGAAACTTCGCGAATTCCCGTGGGACCTCAGAGCGGTTCGATGTCCCCTTCGGCGCGCAGCGCGTGAAACCGGGTTTCGAAGCTCGCGAAATCGCCCGCCGCGATCGCCGCTCGCATGTCGCCCATCAGCTCCTGATAGTAGTGCAGGTTGTGCCAGGTCAGCAGCATGCCCGCGATCATCTCCTGGCTGCGCACCACGTGATGCAGGTAGGCCCGGCTGTAGTTGCGGCAGGCGGGACAGCCGCAAGCCTCGTCGAGAGGACGCGGATCGTCGGCATGGCGGGCGTTGCGCATGTTGACCTGACCGCGCCGGGTCCAGGCCTGGCCGGTGCGGCCCGAGCGCGAGGGCAGCACGCAATCCATCATGTCGATGCCGCGCTTTACCGCGCCGACGATGTCGTCGGGCTTGCCCACCCCCATCAGGTAGCGCGGCTTGTCTTCGGGCAGCTGCGCGGGCGCGTAGTCGAGGCAGCCGAACATCGCCTCCTGCCCCTCGCCCACCGCGAGACCGCCCACGGCATAGCCCTCGAAGCCGATCTCCTTGAGCGCCTCGGCGCTTTCCTCGCGCAGGTCGCGCTCCAGCCCGCCCTGCTGGATGCCGAACAGTGCGTGACCGGGCCGGTCGCCGAAGGCGTCGCGCGACCGCTGCGCCCAGCGCATCGACAGCCGCATGGATTCCGCGATGCGGGTCCGATCGGCAGGCAGCGCCGGGCATTCGTCGAAGGCCATGACGATGTCCGAGCCGAGGAGCTTCTGGATCTCCATCGACCGCTCGGGCGTGATCTCGTGCTTGGAGCCGTCGATATGGCTCTTGAAGGTCACGCCGCGCTCGGTGAGCTTGCGCAGCGAGGCGAGGCTCATCACCTGGAAGCCACCCGAATCCGTGAGGATCGGTCGGTCCCAGTTCATGAATTTGTGCAAGCCTCCGAGCCGGTCGATCCGTTCGGCCGAGGGGCGCAGCATCAGGTGATAGGTGTTGCCCAAGAGGATGTCGGCGCCGGTCTGGCGGACGCTTTCGGGCATCATCGCCTTCACGGTGGCGGCGGTGCCGACCGGCATGAAGGCGGGCGTGCGGATCTCGCCCCTCGGGGTGGAGATGACCCCGGTGCGGGCGGCGCCGTCGGTGGCGTTCAGGGAAAAGGAAAAGCTCATGGCGCAGCCGATAGCCTCCAATGGCGCGCCGCGCAATCGACATGGCTTGACCGGCCGCCATTGCATCGATAATTCCAGATACATGGAACAGACAGACGCCATCACGGCCTTCGCCGCCCTCGCCCAGCCCACGCGGCTCGATGCCTTCCGCCTGCTAGTGAAGGCGGGACCGGACGGTATGGCGGCGGGCGAGATCGCTGACGCCTTGGGCGCGCGGCAGAACACCATGTCGGCCAACCTGTCGGTGCTGCACGCGGCCGGGCTGGTCGAGAGCCGCCGCGAGGGGCGTTCGATCCGCTATTTCGCGGCGATGGGCCGCGTCGGCGCGCTGGTCGATTTCCTCGTCGAGGATTGCTGCGGCGGCAGGCCCGATCTCTGCCCGCCCGTGGGGGACTGCGCATGAGCCTTTCGCGCCGCCTCTTCGCCGAAGCGCTGGGCACGGGGCTTCTGGTCTGTGCGGTGATCGGATCGGGCATCATGGCCGAGAGCCTCACGCCGGACGTGGCGCTGGCGCTCTTGGGCAATACCCTGCCCACCGGTGCGATCCTCGTGGTGCTGATCACCATTCTCGGGCCGGTCTCGGGGGCGCATTTCAATCCGGCGGTGACGCTGGCCTTCGCCGTGCGCCGGCAGGCACCATGGGGCGAGGTCGCGCCCTACATCCTCGCGCAGGTGGCGGGCGGCATCGCCGGCGCGGCGCTGGCGCATGGCATGTTCGATCTGCCGGTGCTGCAGACCGCGACCAAGATCCGCACCGGCGGGCCGCAATGGCTGGCCGAGGCGGTGGCGACCTTCGGCCTCGTCTTCACCATTTTCGCCGGCATCCGGCAGGCGCCTGCCGCGATCCCGTGGCTGGTTGGCCTCTACATCACCGCCGCCTACTGGTTCACCGCATCCACCAGCTTTGCCAACCCCGCCGTCGCCATCGCGCGCAGCTTCACCGACACCTTCTCGGGCATCCGGCCTTTCGACCTACCCGGCTTCGTGGCGGCGCAGATCATCGGCGCGCTGATCGGCGTGGCGGTGGCGGCATGGCTCTTCGCCCCGGACCGCCCACAGGAGCAGACAGCATGAGCATCCTCATCCATCACAACCCCGCCTGCGGCACCTCCCGCAACGTGCTGGAACTGATCCGCGCCTCGGGCACCGAACCGGTCGTGATCGAATATCTCCAGACCGGCTGGACCAGGCCGCAGCTCCTCGCGCTTTTCGCCGCCGCCGGGCTGACCCCGCGCGCCGCGCTCAGGACCTCCAAATCCCCCGCCGCCGAACTGGGGCTTCTGGACGAGAGCGTCGATGACGAAACGCTGCTCGACGCGATGATCGCGCATCCAGTGCTGGTCAACCGCCCCATCGTCGCCTCCCCCAAGGGGGTGCGCCTGTGCCGCCCCTCGGAGACGGTACTCGACCTGCTCGACCGCCTGCCGCCGGGCCCGCTCTTCAAGGAGGACGGCTCCGCGGTGATCGACGCCGAGGGGCGCCGGGTGGGATGAAGCCCCCGAAGACAACGCAGATAAGGCGTCGGGATTTGCGTATTTGAAGAAAGATGAAGGAGGGGGCCCCGCGCCGGATCCGCCTCGGCGCCCCTCCCCCGTTCATCTTCCAGGCAAATACGCATGGCGCACCGGTCCGGCCGCCTCGCGTCGGTGGCAACAAGGCCGCACCCTTTACCCCGCCCCCTGCTTTTCCTATATGATCGCTCAGGTATCGGCGCCGCCAAAGCGCGCCCCGCTCCAGCCCAAGGACAGCCCATGCCCGACACCCAACTCGAAGGCACGCCGCTGATCGCGCCCTCCTCGACCGACCACGCACTCTACGATCAGGTGGTCGAGGCCTGCCGCTCGGTCTACGACCCCGAGATCCCGGTGAACATCTACGATCTCGGCCTCGTCTACACGGTCCATATCGACGAGGAGAACGCGGTGAACATCAAGATGTCGCTCACCGCGCCGGGCTGTCCCGTCGCCGGCGAGATGCCGGGCTGGGTTGCCGATGCCGTGGGCGCGGTGCCGGGCGTGAAGCAGGTCGATGTCGATCTGGTCTGGGAGCCGCAATGGGGCATGGAGATGATGTCCGACGAGGCGCGGCTGGAGCTTGGCTTCATGTAATCGGGACCCGGCGGGCCTCCTTGCCCGCCCTGCCCGTCAGGGCGGCCATCGGAACCGCTGCCGCTGCCCCCGGTTGGGTCCGCGATATCGCGGGAGACCCGACCTTGCCCATAAAGACCTTGATCGCCGCCTGCGCCCTGCTGGTCTGGCTACCCGTCGCCGTGTTGGCGCAGGACACCTCCGTCTTCGAGGTCGACACGCTGAACGAGGGGCTGCCTCCCCCGCCAGACAGGCTCGATCGCTCGACCCCGCAATCGAGCATGGAAGCACTGTTCGAGTTGATCGAGGCGCATGAGTACGAGACGGCAGCGCATCTGTTGAACTTGGTCGACGTCCCGCCCGAGGAACAGGTGGAGCGCGGCGCGCGGCTCGCCGCCGACTTGGTCGAGGTGCTCGACCGCATCGCGGTCATCAACTGGACCGCGCTGCTTGAGCGGCCCGACGCGCTCGACGCCAATGCCAGCGCCGAAAGCCCGGTCGCGGGTCAGCCGCAACGTTCGATCCTGATCGACGTGGTCGAACTCGGCAATCGCGCGGTGGCGATCCGGCTGAACCGGCTGAAGCCCGGCGATGCTGATCCGGTCTGGGTCTTCTCGCGCCAGACCGTGGCGAATATCCCGGCGCTACACGCGATTTATGGACCCACTCGCTTCGAGGAGGAGATGCCCGAGGCTTGGCGCGAGCATGCCTTCTGGGGGCTGAGGTGGTGGGAACTGGTCGCCTTCCCCGCGATGCTGCTGCTGGTCGGGGCCGCCGGCTGGACCACCGGGCGGCTGCAGGCCGCGCTGGCCAGCCGCGCCAAGGGACGGCTGGTCACCGATTTTCTGCGCGCCACGAGAATGCCGATCATCCTCGCGATCTGCTCGGGTCTGACGGCGGTGTTGAGCCATTCGCTGTTCATGTTCTCGGGCCGGATCAACAGCGTGCTGGTGCCGCTGATCGCGCTGGGCTTCACCGCCGCCGCGCTGATCTTCGTGATGAACGGCATCGACGCGGTGCTGAACCGGGTCGTGCCCTTCGACGACGACACGCTGTCGGAGCCGCGTATGGAGAACCGGCGCAACCTCGCCACGCGGATCGCAGCATGGCGGCGGGTGCTGATCATCGCCATCGTGCTGATCGGCGGCGCGATCGTACTGGCCGAGGCACAGTTCTTCGGCAGCCTCGGCCTTTCGATCCTGGCCTCTGCCGGGGCGCTGACGCTGCTGATCGGTTTTGCCGCGAGGCACATCCTCGGCAACATCCTTGCCAGTCTACAGATCGCGATGAACCGCTCGGCCAAGATCGGCGACAAGCTCGAATTTCGCGGCCATATCGTCACCGTGGAGCGGATCAACTTCACCTATGTGCAGCTGCTCGACTGGACCGGGGTGCGGCTGATCGTACCGGTCTCGGAGTTCGTGGCCGAGCCGTTCGAGAACTGGACCATGCGGACGCCCTCGATGATCCGCACCATTAAGATCAAGCTGGCGCATGACGCCGAGGTGCAGCCGCTGCGCGACGCCTTCTTCGAGATCATCGACGATCAGGACCCCGACGAGGTGCAGGCGCGCGACCAGCACTTCGTGATGGTGGCCGATCAAGACGTCTTCGGCCAGGAGGTCTGGTTCTGCCTCGCCTGCGCCAAGGCCGATACCGCATGGACGCTGTCCTGCCAGGTGCGCGAGGCGCTTCTGGAGCGGGCGCGGGCGCGGGCGGCCGATGGATATGCGGTGTTTCCGCAGGTGAATCCGGCCGAAGCCGCCTGAGCCCTGCTTGAGACGGCGCGGCCGGGGCCTTATGTTGATGGGTGCCAATCCAGGAGGCCACAGATGTTTTCGATCCCCGGCAAGCAGGCCGTCAGCATTTCCCCCGCTGCCGCGCGGCAGATCGCCCGTCTCATGGAGAAGGGTGGTCATGCGGGGCTGCGCATCGGCCTCAAGAAGGGCGGCTGCGCGGGCATGGAATACACGATGGACTATGTCGACGAGGCCGATCCCAACGACGAGACGGTCGAGCAGGACGGCGCACGGGTGATGATCGCGCCGATGGCGCAGATGTTCCTGTTCGGCACCGAGATCGACTACGAGACGTCGCTGCTCGAAAGCGGCTTCAAGTTCCGCAATCCGAATGTCGAGGATGCCTGCGGCTGCGGCGAATCGATCAAGTTCAAGGATGTGAACGAGCTGGCCGCGGAGCGCCGCAACGGCTGAGCACCGGATCGCCAGAGCTTGGGGGGCCGGTTCCGAGGGGGACCGGCCCCTCGGCTTTTGCCGATCGGGCATTTGGTCTACACAGGCGCAACTCTTCACATTCGAAAGGACGGCACATGGGTCGCAAACTGGTCGCGGGCAATTGGAAGATGAACGGCACCAACGCCGATCTCAAGGAGATCGAGGCGCTCGGGATCGCCTGGGCCGCGCCGCGCGTGGACATCGTGATCTGCCCGCCCGCGACGCTGCTGTCGCGCATGGCCTTCAGCCTGGGCGGCCAGCCGATCCGGGTCGGCGGCCAGGACTGCCACGCCAAGGAAAGCGGCGCCCATACCGGTGACATCTCGGCCGAGATGCTGAAGGATGCGGGCGCGCGCTACGTGATCCTCGGCCATTCCGAGCGCCGCGCCGATCACGGCGAGAGCGACGCCATGGTCCGGGCCAAGGCCGAGGCCGCACACAAGGCGGGGCTCACCGCGATCATCTGCCTCGGCGAAAGCCTCGCGCAGCGCGAGGCGGGCGAAACGCTCGACGTAGTGGGCGGCCAGCTCGCGGCCTCCCTCCCCGATGGCGCCACCGCGGCCAACACCGTCGTCGCCTACGAGCCGATCTGGGCGATCGGCACCGGCAAGGTGCCGAGCCTCGAGCAGATCGCCGAAGTGCATGGCGCCCTGCGCGCCGGGCTCAAGGAGCGTTTCGGCGAGGACGCGGAGGGCATCCGGCTGCTCTACGGCGGCTCGGTCAAGCCCGACAACGCCGCCGAGATCTTCGGCGTCGAGAATGTCGACGGCGCGCTGGTCGGCGGCGCCAGCCTGAAATCCACCGATTTCTCGCCCATCATCTCGGCGCTCGAATCCTCGCTCTGAGCGATGCATCCGCCAATAAAAAGGGCGCCCCTCGGGGCGCCCTTTTGCATTTCTGGCCTTGCGCGTCAGTTGACGATGATCTCCGGACCCATCGTGGCATTGGGCAGCACGGTGGAGATCCACGGCACGTAGGTGATGATCAGCAGGAACACGCCCAACACGGCGAGGAAGGGCAACGCCGCGCGCACCACGCCCATCACCGACATGCCGGCCACGCCGGAGGTGACGAAGAGGTTGAGACCCACCGGCGGAGTGATCATGCCGATCTCCATGTTCACCACCATGATGATGCCCAGATGGATCGGGTCGATGCCGAGCTGGATCGCGATCGGGAACACCAGCGGCGCGACGATCACCAGAAGCCCCGAGGGCTCCATGAACTGGCCGCCGATCAGCAGGATCACGTTCACCACGATCAGGAAGGTGATCGGGCCGAGACCGGCGCCCAGCAGCGCCTCGGCGATGTGCTGCGGGATCTGCTCGTCGGTCAGCACGTGCTTGAGGATCAGCGCGTTGGCGATGATGAACATCAGCACGATGGTCAGCTTGCCCGCCTCGAACAACGTGGCGCGTGTATCGCGGTGGATGAAGCCGGTGCCCAGCGCCCATGGCGCGCGGTAGAGCGGCGTCGGCTTGCCGCCCTTTTCGCGGGCCGCGAGCGGCCCCATGTCGCGATAGACGAAGGTCGCGACGAGGAACGCATAGACGGCGGCAACGGCAGCGGCCTCGGTCGGGGTGAAGGCGCCCGGTGCCCAGACGATCGGGAAGCTGGCCGAGAAGTCGATCCAAGGGTGGCCATAGATGCCGCCCATGATGATCGCGATCAGGAACAGCCCCCAGAACGCCTCGCGGAAGCTGGCCCATATCTCACCCCAGCCAAGCCACTCGCCCGCCGGCATGTCCTTGATCCGCGCCATGACATAGATGGTGATCATCAGCATGACACCGGCGAGGATGCCGGGGATCACGCCCGCGAGGAACATCCGGCCGACAGAGACATCGGTGGCCGAGGCATAGACCACCATCACGATCGAGGGCGGGATCAGGATGCCCAGCGTGCCAGCGTTGCAGATGACACCGGCGGCGAATTCGCGGGTGTAGCCCACCTGCCGCATCGCCGCGATGACGATCGAGCCGATCGCGACCACGGTGGCCGGCGATGAGCCCGAGAGGGCGGCGAACATCATGCAGGCCAGCACGCCCGCGATGGCGAGACCGCCCTTGAGATGGCCGACGCAGGCGATGGCGAAACGAATGATCCGCTGCGCCACGCCGCCGGTCGACATGAAGGAGGAGGCAAGGATAAAGAAGGGAATGGCCAGCAACGAGGGATGGCCCGCCATGGACTGGTAGAGCGACTGCGCGATCGAGGCCAGCGAGGTCTCGGAGAACATGAGCTGGAAGACGATCGAGGACAGGCCCAGCGCGATGGCGATCGGCACGCCGATCAGCAGCAGGCCCACGATCATCAGGAAGAGAAAGACGACTTCCATGGTCAGGAGAGCTCCCGGTTCAGATGCGCGGCGTCGGCGACCGCGTCCTCGGCTTCGTGGCTGACGATCAGGCTCTCGGATTCGCCCTTCCAGATGCGGATCGTGGCCTGGATCAGGCGGAACAGGATCAGGGCGGCCGAGATCGGTAGGATCAGGTAGGGAATGACGCGCGGCATCTTGGAGTAGCGCTCGTCGTAGTTGATCCAGCCTTCGAGGAAGCGCAGCCAGTCGAACATCGGGATTTGGTCGGTCTCGAAATAGGACGTGGTGCGCGCCTGCGTGTCGAAGCCGGTGGGCAGCCAGATACCGGTGGTCTTGGGCAAGTCCGCGAAGGGTGCCCAGTAATCCCAAGCCCCCTTCAGCAGCAGCACGCCATAGGCCAGCGAAGCGGCGCAGGCGACGAGCGCGACGATCCGGCGACCGCGCTTGGGAAGCAGGTTGATGACCGCGTCCACGCCCAGATGCGCGGTGATCTTGAAGCCGTAGGCGATGCCGAACAGCACCAGCCATGCGAACAGCGTCAGCACCGTCTCGAGGCTCCAGATGATCGAGCTGTTGAAGCCGTAACGCATGATGACGTTGGTGCAGGTGAGCAGCGTCATCGCGCCGAGCAGGAAGGCGATCATGCCTTCCTCGAACTCCTCGACGATGCGCCCGAAACGGCCCCTGCCGGGCCTGCTGTGGACGGCGTTCATCCCCCGTGTCCCTTCGTGTTCGGTGTTGCGGATAAGCGAGGGGCCGGGCCGCATGGCGGCGGCCCGGCCCCTGCCCCGATCGCGCGGGCTTACTTGCCGGCGTTCTGCGCCGCCTCGATCATGTCGGCGCCGACCTCGTCCTCGAACTGTGCCCAGACCGGCTTCATGGTCTCGACCCAGGCCGCGCGCTGCTCCTCGGTCAGCTCGCGGATCTCGCCGCCGGCGTCGAGGATCGCCTGACGCGCCTCCTCGTCGACCTGGGTGACGGCGGCGTTGCGCTCGGCGGTCACCTCCTCGGTGATCGTCACCAGCTGCTCACGCACCGCCGGGTCGAGGCTGTCGAGGAAGTCGACGCTCGCCACGACCATGTAGTCGAGCACGCCGTGGTTGGTCTCGGTGATGCCGTCCTGCACCTCGAAGAACTTCTGGCCGTAGATGTTCGACCAGGTGTTCTCCTGACCATCGACGACGCCGGTCTGCAGCGCGCCGTAGACCTCGGCGAAGGCCATCGGCTGCGGGCTGGCGCCGAGCGCCTCCATCTGCGCCACCAGCACGTCGGAGGGCTGGACCCGGAACTTCAGACCTTGGGCGTCGGTCGGCTCCAGCAGCGGCTTGTTGGCCGACATCTGCTTCATGCCGTTGTGCCAGAAGCCCAGACCCTGCACGCCACGGCGCTGCATCTTGTTGAGCATCTCCTGGCCGTCCTCGGAGGCCTGGAAGGCGTCGACGGCGGCGATGTCATCGAACAGGAACGGCAGGTCGAACAGGCGGTAGGCCTTGGTGATCGACTCGAACAGCGACAGCGACGGGGCGGCCATCTGCACGTCGCCGCGCAGCATCGCCTCGATCACCTGCTCGTCGGTATAGAGCGTGGAGTTCGGGAAGACCTCCATGCACATCGTGCCGTCCATCTCCTCGTTGACGCGGGTCTTGAGAAGCTCGGCGGCGATGCCCTTGGGGTGCTTGTCGGTGTTGGTGACATGGCTGAACTTCACCACGGTCTCACCGGCGTCGCAGCCCATCGGATCGGCCTGTGCGGCCTGCGCGACAATGCTCAGCGCCGCGGCGGTGGCGGCGAGGGAAAGGTATTTCATGCGTCTCCTCCCATGAGACTTCTGTTTCGTCGGCGCCGAGCAAACAGGCACCCCGCCTACCGCTCAAGCGGGAAACTGCGCATCACCTCACAAGTCATAAAGTCATGTAGTTCTATAATCTTAGGGAACATTCCTAAGGTATGGAATCCTGGTCGCGCCCGAAGGCTGCGCGGTGTTCCGCACACCTTTGCCTAAAGACTGTGCGACAATCCGCACAGTCAGTCGCGACGATAGTCCTCGGCCCGCAGGCCGTGGCGGCCGAGCTTGTCGTAAAAGGTCTTGCGCGGCAGTTTCAGCGCCTCGGCGGTCCGGGTGGCGTGGCCGCCATGCCGGCGCAGCGCCTCGATCAACAGCGACCGCTCGACCCGGGCAAGCTGCTCGGCGAGGCCGCCCCCTTCGTTCTCCGACGCGGGTTCGTCGAGGCCAGGATCGAGCCCCATCGCCACCCGCATCGCCACGCTGGTGAGGGCCCGCGCGTTGCCCGGCCAATCGCGCGCCATCAGCCGGGCCAGCAGGTCGGGATCGATCTCGGGCATGGGGAGGTTGGCCTGCTCGCAGGCTTGCGCGACATAGTGCCGGAACAGCACCGGGATGTCGTCGGGCCTCTCGCGCAGCGGCGGAATGGTGACGCGCATTAGGTCGAGCCGCCAGAACAGTTCGGGGTTGAGCCGCCCGGCCTCGGCCTCTGCCCCCGGATCGCGGGTGCTGCCGCCCAGCACGCGCGGGCGGGCATCGCCGCCCTCGAGCCGACCCAGAAGCGCGTATTGCGTGCCCGGCGGCAGCGTCGTGACCTCGTCGATATAGAGCGTGCCGCCGCCCGCTTCCTCTATCGCCGCCGCGAGCCCGGCCTCGTCGAGCGCCGCGCCGGTGCGCTTGACGAAGGGCGCGCGGGCCGAGGCCGAGAGCAGGTGGATCACCTCGGCCACCTTGGAAGTACCGCTGCCGGGCGGGCCGCAGACCAGTGCTTCGGCCGAGGCCCGTGCGATCGCCCGCACGCGCTCGCGCATCGCCTCGGCCTGGGCCGAGCGGCCGACCAGCATCCGGGATGCCGCGTCGCCCGCGACACTCGCCGCCCGCGCCCGGCGCGCCGCCAGCACCTCCGCGCGCAGGCCCAGCGCCTGCCGCACAGCGGCGACGAACTCCTTGGGGCCGCAGGGCTTTTCAAGAAACGCATGCGCGCCCTGCTCCATAGCCCGCACTGCCATCGGGATGTCGCCTTCGCCGGTCAGCAGGATCACGGGCAGCTCGGGATCGACCTCGCGGGCGCGCTCCAGCAGGTGGAATCCGTCGCGCCCCGGCATCCGGATGTCGGTGACGATCACCCCGTCGAAGCCCGGCGTGATATGATCCTTGGCCGCGACGTAGGAGCCCGCGAGGATCGGCTCCAGATCGGCGAGCTCCAACGTCTGGCCCAGCGCCTCGCGCACCTCGCGGTCGTCATCGACCAGCAACACCCGCTTCGTCATGCCGCCTCGCTTGCCTTCGCGAGATCGAGTTCCACGGTGAACTCGGCCCCGCCCTCCTCGTGGTTGCGGCCCCGGATCGCGCCGCCGAAGCTCTGCACGAGCCCATAGGAGATCGAGAGCCCGAGGCCCATCCCCTCGGAGGCGCCGACCTCCTTGGTGGTGTAGAACGGATCGAAGATCCGGTCCGGCTCGCCGATGCCGGGCCCGGTGTCGCGCACCGTGAGACGGGCCCGGTCGCCCAGTTGCGCGATCTCGATCGCGAGCCGCTTTTCCTCGCGCCCTTCCATCGCGTCGATCGCGTTACCCATGAGGTTCAGCACCACCTGCTGCAGCCGCACCTCGCCACCGCGCACTGGGACCGACGCCTTCGGCGGGGTCCAGTCCACGGTCACCTCGGCCTGCCGTGCCCGCGCCATCGCCATCTCCAGCGCCGCCTCCACGACCGCCACGAGGTCCACTTCGACCACCGCCGCGCTTTCCTGCCGGGCGAATGCGCGCAGGTTGCGGATGATCCGGCCCATGCGGCGCGCCAGCTCGGATATCCGTTCGAGATTGCGGCCCGCCGCTTCCGCATTGCCACGCGAGAGGAAGGTCTCGGCATTCTCGGCAAAGCTGCGGATCGCCATCAGCGGCTGGTTCAGCTCATGGCTGATCCCGGCCGACATCTGGCCCAGCGCCGAGAGCTTGCCCGCCTGCACCAGATCGGCCTGCGCGCGCCTGAGCCGCGCCTCGGCGGCGGCGCGTTCGGCCACCTCGCGCTGCAGGCTGGCATTGACCGCCTGCAACGCCACCGTGCGCCGCGCCACCCGCTCCTCGAGCCGGGCATTGGCGCGTGCCAGCGTGTGCCGCCGGATCGTGGCAAGGAACAGCAGCGCCCCGAAGGCGAGGCAGAGCGCCGCCGCCGCAGAGGCCTGCAAGAGCGCGATGCGGCGCGCGGGCGCGGTGTCGAGAAGCGCCTCGCCGGTCAGGCCGATCACCGGCAAGGGCTGCGACAGGTGCAGGCCCCGCTCGGGCAGATAAGGCCCGGCGCGCATTCGCCAGATCTCGTGCCCGGCCTCGCGGACGCGCCCGACTAGCCCCAGATCGCTGCGCCCGACCAGCTCGGAGCGGTTCGAGACGAAGACCTCTCCCGCATCATCGGTGAAGAACAGCGCCGGCGGATCGCCGCGCCAGCCCGCCTCGATCGCCTCGACATCGGTGACCACCACCACGGCGCCCGCGACCGGCCCGTCGGGCGAGAAGATCGGCGCGGCGAAGAGGAAAATCCGCCGCCCGTAACGGCGGCTCGACAGATGCGCGACGCCAAGTGCCCCGTCCATCGCCCGCTCGAACCACGGCGTGCCGGCATCGCCGCGCCGTGCCACGGAACCGGCCGCCGCGATCTGCCGACCGAACCGGTCCAGCAGCACGATGTCGAGCGCGCCGGTCATGTCGGCGGTCTGGCGCAGCAGCGCCGTGGCCCGCCCGCCATCCGGCCCGTCGAGACGCGGCGCGAGGTAGGGATGCCGCGCGGTGAGAACCGAAAGCTGGCGGTAGCGCTGCAACTCGCTGGTGAGCCTGTCCGAAGCCAGCGCGAGATCCGAGGCGCCCCGTCGCGACATCTCGGACAGCGCGGCGCGATAGCCCCAATGCTGCACCGCCAGCGCCAGCGCCGCCACCAGTGCTAGAAATCCGAGCACCCGCAGCGCCCGCCTGATCCGCGACCCGTCCATGACGCGCATCATATCGTCTGCGCGCTTGCCAAGGCCAGAGCCACGGGCCAACCTCCCGATCATGCAGGAATTGTCCCAATCCCCGACCGAGCCCGCCTTCGTGCAGAACCCCTACCCGTTCTATGACCGGGCACGGGCGGCGGGGCCGCTGTTCCGCTGGAGCGAATACGACATGGCCTGCGCTACCTCGCATGCCGCCGTTTCCGCGATCCTGCGCGACAGGCGCATGGGCCGCGAGGTGCCGCTGGAGCGCGCGCCCGAGATTCCGCAGCATCTTGCCGCCTTCTATGCCTGCGAGGCGCATTCGATGCTTGAGCTGGAGCCGCCCGCCCATACGCGGCTGCGCGGGCTGGTACTGCGCGCCTTCACCTCGCGCCGCGTCAACGCCTTGGCGCCCGAGATCGAGGCGCTGTGCCACCGGCTGATCGACGGTTTTCCGCAGGGTCCGTTCGACCTGCTCGACGCCTATGCGCGACAGGTGCCTGTGATCGTCATCGCCCGTCTCATGGGCCTGCCCGAAAGCCGGGCCGACGACCTGCTGGCCTGGTCCAACGCGATGGTCGGCATGTATCAGGCCAAGCGCACTCGCTCGATGGAGGACGCCGCCGAGATGGCGACGCAGGCCTTCTGTGACTTCCTTGCGGTCTACATCGCCGAAAAGCGCCGCAATCCGGCCGACGACCTGATCTCGGAACTGATCGCCGCCGAGCAGGAGGGCGAGAAGCTGAGCACCGAAGAACTGGTCTCGACCTGCATCCTGCTCCTGAACGCGGGCCACGAGGCGACGGTGCATAGCTTGGGCAACGCGGTGCGCACCCTGTTGATGCATGACCACCGCGAGATCGACGGGCCCTGCGTGGAGGAGTTGGTCCGGCTCGACCCGCCGCTGCACATGTTCACCCGCTGGGTCTACGAGGATCTGGAGATCTTCGGCCATCGCTTTTCGCGCGGCGACCGCATCGCCTGCCTCTTGGGCGCGGCCAACCGCGACCCGGAGGTCTATCCCGACCCGCACCGCTTCGATCCTACGCGCCGTGGCCCGGCGCATCTGGGCTTCGGCGCGGGCATCCATTTCTGCGTGGGCGCGCCGCTGGCGCGGCTCGAGATGCAATGCGCGCTGAGCCTGCTGATGCGCCAATGCCCCGATCTGGCGCTGGCCAAAGAGCCGCGCTACTCGGACCTCTACCACTTCCACGGGCTGGAGCGACTGATGGTGCGCGCGTTCTGACGCCGGATCACCGCCCGCCGATCACAGCGGCAGCGCCACCGTCGACTTGATCTCCTCCATCGACAGGAGCGCGGTGACGCTCTGCACCCGCACTTCGGCGATCAACGCCTGGTAGAAAGCGTCATAGGCGCGCGCGTTGCGCACCCGCACCTTCAGGATGTAGTCGATATCGCCCGCAAGCCGGTGCGCCTCCTGCACCTCGGGCCGGTCGCGCAGCGTGGCGAGGAACTTGGCCTGCCAGTCGGCTTCGTGCGCCGAGGTGCGGATCAGCACGAAGAAGCAGGCCTCGAAGCCCAGCGCCTCGGCATCGAGCACCACGGTCTGCGGGCCGATGATGCCGCGCTCGCGCATCTTGCGGATCCGGTTCCACACCGGGGTCTTGGACGAGCCCACCGATTTGGCGATCTCGTCGAGCGAGCGACCCGCGTCGCGCTGCAACTCGATCAGGATCTTCCGGTCGATCTCGTCAGGCTGGAACGACATTCGCGGCACTCCTCGGTTTTGGAACGCATGTCCCCCGGAAGGCTTCCAGAAGAACACGCATTCCTTATCTGCCCGGACGGGTGGCCAAAAGCAAGACATCTGTCCTATATCGACAGCAGAACACAGGACGGAGATCGCGCCATGCCCCGCAAGTTCACGCCCAAGGTCGTGACCGCAAACCGCCTTCTCGAGGGCGACGCCGTCTGGCTGACCGCCGACGGGCGCTGGACTCCGGACATGCGCGAGGCCGAGCTGATCGACGAGGAGGCGCATGCCGAGCTGCGGCTGCTGGCGGCGCAAAGCCAGGCCGATATCGTCGTCGGTCCCTATCTCGCCGATGCCAAGCCCGGCGCCGAGGGCCCCGAGCCCACGCATTTTCGCGAAACCTTCCGCACCCGCGGTCCGTCGAACTACGCCCACGGCAAGCAGGTGGAGCTCTGAGCATGTATCACTACAACGACTTCGACCGCGCCTTCGTCCAAGAGCGCGTGAACCAGTTCCGCGGCCAGGTGGAGCGCCGGATCGACGGCTCGCTCAAAGAGGAGGAGTTCCGTCCCCTTCGCCTGATGAACGGCCTCTACCTGCAGCTGCACGCATACATGCTGCGCGTGGCGATTCCCTATGGCACGCTGAATTCCGACCAGATGCGCACGCTGGCGCTCTTGGCCGAGAAGTGGGATCGCGGCTATGGCCATTTCACCACGCGCCAGAACATCCAGTACAACTGGCCCGCCCTGCGCGACGTGCCGGACATGCTGCAGGCGCTGGCCGATGTCGGCCTTCACGCGATCCAGACCTCGGGCAACACGATCCGCAACGTGACCGCCGACCATTTCGCGGGCGCGGCTGCCGACGAGATCGCCGATCCGCGCCCCGTGGCCGAACTGCTGCGCCAGTGGTCGACCGATCACCCGGAATTCCAGTTCCTGCCGCGAAAGTTCAAGATCGCCGTGACCGGCGCCGCGCATGACCGCGCGGTGATTCAGGCCCACGACATCGGCATCCAGATCGTCGAGAACGCCAAGGGCGAGATCGGCTACAAGGTGTTGGTCGGTGGCGGCCTCGGGCGCACCCCGATGATCGGCAAGGTGATCGAGGAGTTCGTCTCTCAGGAGGATCTGCTGCCCTACTGCGAGGCGATCGTCGCCGCCTACAACCTGATGGGTCGGCGCGACAACAAGTACAAGGCGCGCATCAAGATCACCGTCTTCGAGAACGGTCTCGACGCTTTCCGCGACGCGGTGAACGAGCAGTTCGCCCGCACCAAGCCCGCCTTCTCGGGCGTCGACGTGAAGCTGTTCGAGGAGATCCGCGCCCAGTTCGCCCCGCCCGCATGGCGCAACGCGCCGGTCGAGGCCTATGACGCGGCCTATGCCGCCGACCCGCTGTTCCGCAGCTGGGCCGATACCAACCTCGCGCAGCACCGCGCCGAGGGCTACGCCATCGTCTCGGTGTCGCTCAAGAAGCCGGGCCAGACGCCGGGCGATGCCACCGCCGAGCAGATGCGGGTGCTGGCCGACCTCGCCGATCTCTACGGGCACAATGAGCTGCGCATCAGCCACGAGCAGAACGTGATCATCCCGCATGTCCACAAGTCGGACCTGCCGGCGCTTCACGCCAAGCTGCGCGAGCATGACCTCGCCGCGGCCAATATCGGGCTGGTCTCGGACATCATCGCCTGCCCGGGCATGGATTACTGCGCGCTGGCCACGGCCCGCTCGATCCCGGTGGCGCAACAGATCGCGCTACGCTTCGAGGAGCTGAAGCTCGAGCATGACGTGGGTCCGCTCAAGATCAAGATCTCGGGCTGCATCAACGCCTGCGGCCATCACCATGTCGGCCATATCGGCATCCTCGGACTCGATCGCGCGGGCGTCGAAAACTATCAGGTGACGCTGGGCGGTTCGGGCGACGAGACCGCGAGCATCGGCGAGCGCGCCGGCCCCGGTTTCTCGGCCGAAGAGATCGTGCCCGCGATCGAGCGCCTGGTGCTGGGCTATCTCGACCTGCGTTCGGGGCCGGAAGAGACCTTCCTCGCCGCCTATCGCCGGCTCGGGGCCGAGCCATTCAAGGCCGTGCTCTACCCCGAGCAAGAGGCGAAGCGGGAGCGGGCTGATGCTGCATGAGACACCGCATCGCATCGACGAGACCGTCCGTGACCTGAACGCCCGCTACCGCCACCACGGCGCGACCGCGGTGCTGGAAAAGGCGCTGGCCGAGCACGCGCTCGGCCGGATCGCCCTAGTCAGCTCGTTCGGCGCGGAATCGGTCGTGCTGCTGCATCTCGTCTCGGTGATCGACCGCACCACCCCGGTGCTTTTCGTCGACACCGAGATGCTCTTTGCCGAAACGCTGGCCTACCAGATGGAGCTGACGGAGCGGCTGAACCTCAAGAACGTGCGCACCATCAAGGCACGTCCCGAGGCGTTGGCCGAGCACGACCCCGAGAACCTGCTGCACAAATCGAACCCCGACCTGTGCTGCGCGATCCGCAAGACCGAGCCGCTGCAGCGCGCGCTCTCGGGTTTCGACAGCTGGATCACCGGGCGCAAGCGCTACCAGGGCAAGACCCGTGCCGCGCTCGAGTTCTTCGAGAACGAGGACGACCTGCGGATCAAGATCAATCCGCTGGCCCACTGGACCAGCACCGACCTGCAGGACTATATCGCCGAGAACCGCCTGCCCCGTCATCCGCTGGTGGCGCAGGGCTACCCCTCGATCGGCTGCGCGCCCTGCACCAGCAAGGTCGCGCCCGGCGAAGACCCCCGTGCCGGACGCTGGCGCGACAGCGAAAAGGAAGAGTGCGGCATACATTTCGTGAACGGAAAGATGGTGCGCGGCAAACCCGCCGAGGCCTGAAACCGACCCGGCGAGACCGCAAATTGAAGACTGATGAACAGGGGCCCGGCCCCGAGAGGACGAGATGACCGTGATCGTGACCGACAAGGGCTTCGCCCCAGACGACTTCACCGGCAGCTTCGTGCCGCTGGCCGAGGTGAGCGCGGCCGACACCGCCGTCGAGATCGCCCCCGGCGACGACCCGCGCGAGCTGGTCGGCCGCCTGGGCGAGATCGCCGCCATCCGGGTGCTGTTTCCCGCCTTTTCCGACGGGCGCGGCTTCACCCATGCGCGTGACCTGCGCTCCTTGGGCTTTACCGGTCGGCTGCGCGCCGCGGGCCACGTGATCGCGGATCAATACGCCATGGCCCGGCGTTCGGGTTTCGACGAGGTCGAGATTTCGGACGATCTGGCGCAGCGCCAGCCCGAGGACCAGTGGCGCGCCCGTGCCGACTGGCAGGCCCATCACTACCAGGCACGGCTGCGCGGTTGAGCCGCCTTTACCCGTAACGCCTCCTCCCCTATTCGAGCCGAACGAGAAAGACATGACCGAGCAAAGCCCAGTGACCCAGACCAACGCCGCCCGCGTCGCACAATCTCCCGACGGTCAGGTCGTGACCGCCGTGCGTCACTATACCGACAGCCTGTTTTCCTTCCGGATCACCCGGCCGGCGAGCCTGCGCTTCCGTTCGGGCGAATTCGTGATGATCGGCCTGATGGGCGACAACGGCAAGCCGCTGATGCGCGCCTATTCCATCGCCTCGCCGAACTGGGACGAAGAGCTGGAATTCTACTCAATCAAGGTCGCCGACGGCCCGCTGACCTCGAAGCTGCAGCACATCCAGGAGGGCGACCACGTCATCCTGCGCCCCAAGCCGGTGGGCACGCTGGTGCATGACGCGCTGATCCCCGGCAAGCGGCTGTGGCTGTTCTCGACCGGCACCGGCTTCGCGCCCTTCGCCTCGCTCTTACGCGATCCCGAGACCTTCGAGAAGTTCGAGCAGGTCATCGTCACCCATACCTGCCGCGACGTGGCCGAGCTGACCTATGGCCGCGAGCTGGTCGAGAGCGTCAAGACCGACGAGATGCTGCGCGAGCTGATCGGCGAGGAGAACCTCGACAAGCTGGTCTACTACCCGACCACCACGCGCGAGGAGAGCCCCAAGATGGGCCGGATCACCCACCTGATCGAGAATGGCGAGCTGTTCTCGGATCTGGGCGTGCCGGCGCTCGACCCCGAGACCGACCGCGCGATGGTCTGCGGCAGCCTCGCCTTCAACCTTGACATCAAGGCGCTTCTGGAAAAGGCGGGGCTGCGCGAGGGCGCGAATTCCGACCCCGCCGAGTTCGTGATCGAGAAGGCCTTCGTCGGCTGAGCCCGACCACTCCGACATGAAAAAAACGCCGCGCGGAGCGATCCGCGCGGCGTTTTCGTTTTACCTTGCTGGCGAAGGGCGGCCCGGGCCTCCGGGCCGCGCCACCGTCACTCGACGCCCAGCTCGGCGCGGATGTCCTCGAGCAGCGAATCGCGGATCGCGGGATAGCGGCGCGCGCGCTCCAGCGCGGTGGCCAGCTGCTCGCGGCGCTCGCTCTCGAGCGCGCTGTCGGCGATCGCCTGCTGCACCGCCTCGTAGTCGAAGGTTTCGGGCTTGAGCGCCGCGTCGAGGATCGCGAGACCTTCATTGCTGCCGGCGGCCTCGGTGCCGAGCGTTTCCTCGGCCTCCTGCTCGACTTCTTCGGCGAGGTTCACATCATCCATCAGGATCACCGGCTCCTCTCCCTCGGGCGCGGGGATGGTCTCTTCCTCGACCTCTTCGGTCAGCGCCTCGGTATCGGCGGCACCGCCTTCGGGCGGGGTGATCTCACCGGCCTCGTCATTGGGGGTGATGTCGGCGGCGGGCGCTTCGGCTTCTTCGCCGGCGATGTCGGCGGTCGGCGGCTCCGCCAGCTGGCCGACTTCCTCGTCGGTGGCCTGATTGGTCGTGACCTCGGCGTCGTCACCGCCCCAGATCGTAGTCACCACGACGACCGCGAGCACCGCGGCGGCGATGATGCCGACAATTTTCATCATTGCGCTCATCCTTGCTGAAATTCCTGAACCTTTGTCGGCCCACATAGCACGGGTCATGCCAGATGCCACCGCGGGAGGGAAGCGCAACAGGCGTATTGGCCTTGTTTTGCGGCTTGAAACGCACTACCGGGGCGATTACCTTTCGCCCTACCCAATCGAACAACCGAAGGACGTGCACCATAGCCCGCAGACCTCATAACGCGCCGCCAACGCGCGACACCGGCCCCCGCGTCAACGATCGTATTCGCGTGGCCGAAATCCGACTGATCGGACAGAACGGCGAGAATATCGGCGTCGTCACCCCCGAGCGTGGTCTGGCCCTCGCTGAAGAGGCCGGTCTCGACCTCGTCGAGATCTCGCCCAACGCCACGCCCCCGGTCTGCAAGATCATGGACTTCGGCAAGTTCAAATACGAGACGCAGAAGAAAGAGGCCGAGGCCCGCAAGAACCAGAAGACCTTCGAAATCAAGGAGGTCAAGTTCCGCCCCAACACCGACACGAACGATTACGACGTGAAGATGCGGAACGTGCTGCGGTTCCTTGAAGGCGGCGACAAGGTCAAGGTCACGCTGCGCTTCCGGGGCCGCGAGATGGCGCACCAGGAGCTCGGCCGCGAGCTGCTCGAGCGCGTCGCCTCCGACGTGTCCGAGATCGGCAAGGTCGAGAACATGCCGAAGATGGAAGGCCGCCAGATGGTCATGATGATCGGGCCGACCCAGAAATAAACCGCTTCGCGCGCATGCGCTGATGCGAAAGGCCGCCCATCGGGGCGGCCTTTGTCGTTTCCGGATCCATTCCGACTACGACGAGACCGTGAAATGCACAACTGACAGCTGATTCGGCTGGGACTGCCGAAACGGAATTGGCGCCCGGATTGCGGAGCGGTTGCCGATATGGAGCGGCTTGGCAGAACGCGAACGGGCCGCTCCTTTCGGAGCGGCCCGTCCTCTTTGGGCGCGAAGCCCCTCAGTTCGGTCTTATTGCGCCGACGCCACCTGCTGCAGCAGCGGCGTGATCCGACGCACCGAGGCGCGGCGGTTCGCCTGCACGTCGCCCTCGCTCTCGACCTTCAGGAACCGCTCGCCATAGCCCTGCACCACGAGATTCTCGGGCGGGATGTCGAAGTTCTCGGTCAGCGCGAGCGCCACCGTCTCGGCCCGGCGATCCGACAGGGCGAGGTTGTAGGCGTCATTGCCCACGGCATCGGTATGCCCCTCGATCAGGAACACCTCGCGCGGGTTCTCGGCCAGCCGATCCTCGATCGCGAGACCGAGATCGACCAGGGTCGAAGCCTGCTCGGGCCGCAGCGCCGCCGATCCGGTGGCGAATGTCAGCGTGTCGAGATCGATGGCCGGCACCAGCGAGCGCACCGCTTCGATCTCGCGCACCTGCCGCAGACTGTAGTTGCGCCCCGTATCGACCGCGGCCTCGGCGCGCAGCGCCTCCAGAAGCGCGGCCCGGTCGGCCTCGGCCGCCGAGAGCGTCACCGGCGCGGGTTCGATCTCGCGCAGCGCGCGCACATCGACCGGCTCAGTCTGGGCCAAATCGTCGAACAGCTCGATCTCGGTGCCGTCGGCGAAGATCCGGCTGCGGCGCAGCACCCGACCCTGCGCATCGCGGATCGTCACCACCTTGGTGCCGTCCTCGCGGGTCAGCGTGGTGCGGGTCGAGCCGTCATTGAACGTCTCGGTCCGCAGGTCGGCACCGGGCTGACGCAACAACGCGTCGTCGTCGCGGTAGATCTCGAGCCCGTCATCGCCCTCGACCACGACCCGGTCGCCGGTATTGGCGACGACCTCACGGCCGTTGTTGAGCAGCGAGCCGACGGCCACGGCGCCGATGCCCAGGAGCAGCGCCTTCTGGAAGTCCGAAAGACCGTCGTCCTTATCCTTATCCTTATCCTTGGCCTCGGCGACCTGCGCCTCGGCCGCGGCATTCGCGTTCACCTTGGCGGCGAACTCCTCGTCGCTCTGACGCGAGTTCTCCTCGTCGATCTCGGTCTCGGTGACCTCGGCGACCTCGGCCTCGTTCGAGGCGGCCGCCGCTGCGACAGCCTGCTGCGGCTCCTGCGCGGTCGGGTCGACGTCCTGCTCTTCGGCATTGGCGCGGCGCTCGGCACGGCGGGCCTCACGCTGGGCTCGGCGCGCTGCGCGCTCTTCGGGGGTCAGCTTCGGCGCGGCCTCTTCGGCGGCACCGGCTTCGGCCTGCTCGCCTTCAGCACTGCCTGCCTCGGCCTCAATGGCAGCCTGCGCCTCAGCTTCGATCTCGGCCTGCTTGGCGGCTTTCTTTGCAGCTTTCTTGGCAGCCTTGCTCTCTGCCTTGTCGGCAGCAGCCTGCTCTTCGGCTTCGGCAGCAGCCTGGGCCTCTGCGTCGGCTTCGGCCTGCTGTTCGGCCTCGGCTTGCGCCTGTGCCTCTGCAGCAGCCTCGGCCTCTGCCTGCGCTTTAGCCTGCGCTTCTGCTTCGGCCTGTGCCTCGGCCTCCTGACGGATCTGCTCTTCGGCTGCGGCGCGTTCGGCGGCCTGCGCCTCCTCGGCGCGCGCTGCTTCTTCGGCCGCCTGTGCTTCGGCCTCGGCCAGCGCCTGTTCGGCCTGTGCCTCGCCCTGCGCGGCGGCACCGGTCACGGCGTCAGCAGCCGCATCGGCGGCGCCTTCGACCGCCTCGGTGGCCGTGTCCGCTGCATTGGCAGCGGCCCGGCCCGCGGAACGGGCGGCGCGCAGCGCCTGCTGGATCGCTTCGCGGTCGCCGCTCAGCAGAAGGTCGAAATCGAGACCGGCCTCCGCGGCCGTCTCCGCGTCGATCTGGCCGGATTCGGCGAGCTTCTGCAGCACGCGGGCCCGCAGTTCGATCAGCGGCGTGCCTTGTGGATCGGCTTCGCCTTCGCAGGGCGGGGTCGCCCCATCGGAGCAGAACAGCGCCTCGCCGCCCTGCTGGGCAGAGGCCAGCGGCGCGAGGTTCGGCAGCATGAGCGACAGGCTGGCCACGAGGGCCGTGGTCGTGCGGTAGCTTCGTTTCATCAGAATCTCCTCTCGGACCGCTCCGCGTCGGACGGGACCGGCATTGCCAGTGCAACGCGGGCGGTGGCGGCATGGGTCCGTGAGGGGCCGCGCTATGCAATAACAGCGTGGCGTCATGGGATGGTCGCGGCGCCACAGGACGGAATAAGAGCACCGGCCTTGCCAATTTCCGCCGTAATCGCGCAGGATTTTAGAAAGCCAAGGGACAGTCCCCACCTCCCCCAGCCGCTGGAGCGCCAGATGAACGAAATGTTGCCCGATCCGGAGATCGATCTGAGCGGCCTGCCCATTGAGGCCTGGCAGCAGGGCATCGACGCGATCGGCGAGGAGCATGGCTATTACGAGCGGCTCGGATCGGATCACGCGGCGCTCTTCATCGATGCCGGGCCGCGGCTGCTGGTCAGCTTCGAAACGCGCGACGCGATTCGCCGCAGCCCGCGCGGCCTGCCGCGCGGCTTCGAGATGCTGCAAAGGACCGGGTGGTCGCTGTTGGTGCTGATCTGCGACAACGAGGGATGGTTCAGGGCGCCGCGCGTCTGGAACTATGTCGACCGGCTGATCGACGAGGGCTTCTTCGAGGATTTCGAGCGGGTGCTGTTCTACGGCCACCACGCGACCGGCTATGCCGCCGCCGCCTTCTCGGTCGCCTCGCCGGGGGCACGGGTGCTGGCGTTGCGCCCCATCGCCACGCTGGACCCGGAGGTGGCGGGCTGGGACCGGCGCCACCTCGCGGCGCGCCGGCTCGATTTCACCAGCCGCTACGGTTACGCGCCCGACATGATCGACGCCGCCGAGCGGGTGACGGTGGTCCATGACCCGCGCCACGCCGCCGACGCGGTCCACGCCGCGCTGTTTCGCAGGCCGAACGTCACGACGCTGCGCGCAGCCCATGCTGGGGCCCGGCTGGAGCAGATCCTCGATCAGGCGGGCCTCATCCCCGCACTGCTCGAACTGGCGATGGAGGACCGGCTCGATCGCGCGGCCTTTGCCCGGCTCTGGCGCGCCCGACGCGATAACGCGCTCTACCTGCGCGGGTTGCTGCGACAGCTCGAATCGGCCGACCACCCGGCCCGGCTGGCGCGGCTGTGCCGCCACGGCCTCACCACGCCCGAGGCCGCGCATTATGCGCGCCGCCTCGAGGCGCTGCCCGGGGCCGCGCCACGCGCCGCGGGCCCGGTTTCGCGCGCCAGCTGACCCGAGGACCGTGAGGGTCGTGACCTATGGTCAGGCCGCGCGGCCCGGTGTAGGAGGTCGGCCATGAAAGACCTACGCCCAGACCGGATCACGATCCGCCGCCCGGACGACTGGCACCTGCACCTGCGCGACGGCGCGATGCTTCGGGCCGTGGCTCCGGAGAGCGCCCGCCATTTCGGCCGGGCCATCATCATGCCCAACCTCGTGCCGCCCGTGGTTACCGCCGCGCAGGCCGAGGCCTATCGCGAGCGGATCCGCGCCGCCCTGCCCGAGGGATCGGGCTTCACGCCGCTGATGACCCTCTATCTCACCGAGGATACCGATCCCGAGGACGTGCGCGCGGCGCATCGCGCGGGCATCGCGACGGCGGTGAAGCTGTACCCGGCCGGTGCCACCACCAACTCCGCCTCCGGCGTGCGCGACTTCGACAAGGTCCGCCCGGTGCTCGAGGCGATGGCCGATATCGGCATGCCGCTCTGCGTGCATGGCGAGGTGACCGATTCCGCGATCGACATATTCGACCGCGAGGCGGTGTTCATCGACAAGGTGCTGAAGCCGATCCGCCGCAAGACGCCGGAGCTGCGCGTTGTCATGGAGCATGTGACCACCGCCGACGCGGTGGATTATGTGCGCGACAGCCCACGCAACCTCGCCGCGACGATCACCACGCATCACCTGATCATCAACCGCAACCACATCCTCGCCGGGGGCATCAAGCCGCATTACTACTGCCTGCCGGTCGCCAAGCGCGAGCGGCACCGCGTGGCGCTGGTGCAGGCGGCGGTCTCTGGCGATCCGCGCTTCTTCCTCGGCACCGACAGCGCGCCGCACAGCGATCCGGCCAAGCTGCAGCCCTGCGGCTGCGCCGGGATCTTCACCGCGCCCAACACCATGTCCTGCCTCGCCGAGGTCTTCGAGGCGGCGGGCCGGCTGAACCACCTTGAGGCCTTCGCTTCGCTCAACGGGCCGCGTTTCTACCGGCTGCCGGTGAACGAGGACACGATCACCCTGGTGCGGGGAGAACCCGTGACCTACCCCGCGCGGATCGAGACCGGCGACGGCCCCGTCACCGTGTTCGACCCCGGCTTCGCGCTGCACTGGCGCGTCGAAGACTGACACTCCCCCGACGCATTCCCTACACGAAGAGTTCGAGATGATCCCCACCGGCTACCCCCCGAAGGACGAGATCGCGCGGCTGACCGCGCGGATGCTGCTGGAAATCGGCGCGGTGAAGTTCAACGCGACCGAGCCCTTTACCCACGCCTCCGGCAAGCAGGCGCCGACCTATGTCGATTGCCGCATGCTGATCTCGTTTCCGCGCATCCGCGCCACGGTGATGGATTTCCTCGCCGTGTCGATCATGCGCGAAGCGGGCTTCGAAGCCTTCGACAACGTCGCGGGCGGCGAGACCGCGGGCATCCCCTTCGGCGCGATGATCGCCGAGCGCCTCGCGCTGCCGATGACCTATGTGCGCAAGAAGCCGAAGGGCTATGGCCGCAACGCCCGAATCGAGGGCGTGATGACCGAGGGCCAGCGCGCGATCCTGGTCGAGGACCTGACCACTGATGGCGGCTCGAAACTGAGCTTCGTCGAGGCCATTCGCGAGACCGGGGCGTCCTGCGACTGGACCGCCGTGATCTTCTATTACGGCATCTTCGAGGGCGTGACCGAGGCGCTGGCGGATAAGGGCATCGGGCTCATCCATCTGTGCACCTGGTGGGACGTTCTGGCCGAGGCGCGCGCTTCTGAGGCATTCGATGCCGAGACCCTCGACGAGGTCGAACGCTATCTCCGCAACCCGACGGGCTGGGCGGCGGCGCGTGGCTGAGAGGTGACGGTCGGCCAGCAATGGCCGACCTTACCTGCCCCCACGGAAACCAGATATTGACCCGAAGCAGCGATCCGCGCCAAGATGTGGCAG
Source organism: Limimaricola soesokkakensis (assembly GCF_900172345.1). GTDB lineage: Bacteria > Pseudomonadota > Alphaproteobacteria > Rhodobacterales > Rhodobacteraceae > Limimaricola > Limimaricola soesokkakensis. Next base: position 237,066 of record NZ_FWFY01000003.1, on the reverse strand, counting down.
GGCGCGGCTTCTCCACCGGTTATCCACAGCCTTATACAAGTTGCGTCCCCGCCCCGTCGCATCCTATCAGCGACGATACGCGCCGCGGGCACGGCGCGCGGGCCAAGGGGTAGCAGCGATGAACGAGATCACGACATTCCGTCCGGGTGCGCTCGAAGAGGCGAAGCCGGACCAGATGCCGCATTCGATCGAGGCCGAGCAGCAGCTTCTGGGCGCGATCCTCACCAACAACGACGTGTTCGACCGGATCGCGATGATCGTGTCGAAGGATCACTTCTACGATCCGGTCCACGCCCGTATCTTCGACGTCGCCGCCCAGCGCATCGCCAAGAACGCGCTGGCCTCGCCGGTCACGCTCAAGACCTTTCTCGAGGATGACGAGGGGCTCAAGGAACTGGGCGGCCCCGCCTACCTCGCGCGGCTCGCCGGCGCCGCGATCTCGGGCTTTGCCGCGCGCGACTACGCGCAGATGATCTACGACCTGGCGATCCGGCGCGAGCTGATCATGCTCGGCCGCGACATCGCCGATCGTGCCGCCAAGGTCGAGGTCTCCTCCGAGCCCAAGGAGCAGATCGTCGAGGCCGAGCAGAAGCTCTACAAGCTGGCCGAACAGGGTAGCTCGGAATCGGGCTTCCAGTCCTTCCTGCGCGCCGTGACCGACGCGGTGAAGGTCGCCAACGCCGCCTATCAGCGCGACGGCGGCCTCGCCGGCGTTTCCACCGGTCTCGTCGATCTCGACAAGAAGCTCGGCGGCCTGCACCGCTCGGACCTTCTGATCCTCGCCGGGCGCCCCTCGATGGGCAAGACCTCGCTCGCGACCAACATCGCCTTCAACATCGCCAAGGCCTACAAGCGCGGCATCACCCATGACGGCACCGAAGGCGCCGTGAACGGCGGCGTTGTCGGCTTCTACAGCCTCGAGATGTCGGCCGAACAGCTGGCGGCGCGTATCCTCTCCGAGGCCTCCGAGGTACCGTCCGAGCAGATCCGTCGCGGCGACATGACCGAGGCCGAGTTCCGCCGCTTCGTCGATGCCGCCAAGCAGCTCGAAAGCTGCCCGCTCTACATCGACGACACCCCGGCCCTGCCGATTTCCCAGCTCGCCGCCCGCGCCCGCCGTCTCAAGCGGACGCACGGGCTCGACGCGCTGTTCGTGGACTATCTCCAGTTGGTGAAGGGCACCGGCAAGGGCGAGAACCGGGTGAACGAGATCTCCGAGATCTCCCAAGGTTTGAAGGCCATCGCCAAGGAACTCGACATCCCCGTGGTCGCGCTGTCGCAGCTGTCGCGTCAGGTGGAAAGCCGCGAGGACAAGCGGCCGCAGCTTTCGGACCTGCGGGAATCCGGCTCGATCGAGCAGGACGCCGACGTGGTGATGTTCGTGTTCCGCGAGGAATACTACAAGGAGCGCGAGAAGCCGGGCGACCACGAGATGGACAAGATGGCGGTCTGGCAGGACGAGATGGAGCGGCTGCACGGCAAGGCCGAAGTCATCATCGGCAAGCAGCGTCACGGCCCGATCGGTTCGGTCGACCTCAGCTTCGAAGGCCGCTTCACCCGCTTCGGCAACCTCGTAAAGCCCTGGCAGGACGGCGGCCCGCGCGAGTTCTGAGCGTTCAGCCCCCTGCAAGATCCTTGAGAATCGGGCAGTCCGGCCTCTCGTCTCCGGCGCAGGCCTCGATCAGTTCGCCCAGCGTCGCGCGCATTTCCTTCAGCCGCGCGATGCGGGCGTCGATCTCCTTGGCATGGCGCTGGGCAAGGCCGCGCACCTCGGCGCTGGCCCGGCCCCGATCCTCGTAGAGCGACAGCAACATGCGGCAGTCATCGATCGAGAAGCCCAGGGATCGGGCCCGGGCCAGAAAGGCGAGCTTGTGCACCTCCCTGTCGCCGAAACGACGATAGCCATTGGCATCGCGATGCGGCGCGACCAACCCGATATCCTCGTAGTAGCGGATCGTCTTGGCGGGCAGCCCAGCCCGGCGCGCGGCCTCTCCGATGTTCATGACGTCTCTCCCATGACGGGTTTCATGGCCCGCAGCCGCAGCGCGTTCGACAACACCAGCACCGACGAGACCGACATCGCCGCCGCGGCCAGCACGGGCGAGAGCAGCATGCCGTTCCACGGGTAGAGCACTCCTGCCGCCACGGGGATCAGCGCGACGTTGTAGCCGAAGGCCCAGCCGAGGTTCTGCCGGATGTTGCGCATGACCTTGCGGCTGATGGCCAGCGCATCGACCGCCGCGCCGATCCGGCCCGAGGACAGCACCACCTCGGCGCTCTCGATCGCGACCTCGGTGCCTGATCCCATGGCGATCCCGACATCGGCCGAGGCCAGCGCCGGGGCGTCGTTGATGCCGTCGCCCACGAAGGCCACCGGGCCGCGCGCGCGCAGACCCTCGATCGCGGCGAGCTTGCCCTCGGGCAGCACTTCGGCCTCGACATGATCGATGCCGAGATCGGCGGCGATGGCCATGGCGGTGGCGCGGGTGTCGCCGGTGATCATCGCCACCTCCAGCCCCATGTCGCGCAACGCCGCGACGGCGGCGCGCGCCTCGACGCGAACCGGATCGGCCACGGCCAGCGCCGCCACCGCCACGCCGTCGATCGCGACCAGAACGGGCGTGCGCCCCTTCTCGGCCTGCGCCCGGGCCAGCGGTTCGAGCCGCGCAATATCGATCCCCGCCTCCGAGAGCAGCCGGGCATTGCCGACCAGAAGCGCGCGTCCGCCAATACGCCCCCTAAGGCCGCGCCCGGGCACCGCCTCGACGGCCTCGGCGGCTTCCATCTGCAGCCCGCGCGCCTGCGCGGCCGCCACGATCGCCGCCCCGAGCGGGTGCTCGGACTGCCGCTCCAGCGCCCCGACAAGGGCGAGGGTTTCCGCCTCGTCATGTCCCGGCAGCAGATCGAGATCGGTCAGCGCCGGGCGGCCTTCGGTCAGGGTGCCGGTCTTGTCGAAGGCCACCATGCGCACCCCGTCGAGCGCCTGCAGCGCATCGCCGCGCCGGAACAGCACGCCGAGCGTGGCCGCGCGCCCGGTGCCGACCATGATCGAGGTCGGCACCGCGAGGCCCATGGCGCAGGGACAGGCGATGATCAGCACCGACACCCCGGCGACCAGCGCATGGGTCAATGACGGCTCGGGCCCGAAGACCAGCCAGAGCACGACGGTCAGCACCGCTAGCCCCAGTACCGCCGGTACGAAGCGCAGGGTGATGCGGTCGACCAGCCCCTGGATCGGCAGTTTCGCCCCCTGCGCCGCCTCGACCATGCGGATGATCCCCGCGAGGCGGGTTTCGGCGCCGACACGGGTCGCGCGCACCCGCAGGACGCCGGTGCCGTTGACCGTGCCGCCGGTGACGGCATCGCCCGCGCGCTTGGCCACGGGGAGCGGCTCGCCGGTCAGCATCGCCTCGTCGACCCGGCTCTCGCCCGAGATCACCTCGCCATCGGTGGCGATCCGGTCGCCGGGTCGCACCAGCATCACGTCGCCGGGCTGCAGATCGCCCCCGTCGATCTCGATCGTCTCGCCATTGCGCTCGACGCGCGCGACCGGGCTTTGCAGATCCACCAGCGCGCGGATCGCGGCGCCGCTGCGGCCCTTGGCCCGCGCCTCGAGCGCCCGGCCCAGGAGGATCAGGGTGACGATCACGCCAGCGGCCTCGAAATAGACCGCACGCGCCGCCTCCGGCAGCAGGGCAGGCGCGAAGGTAGCGACGCTCGAATAGCCCCATGCCGCCAGCGTGCCGAGCGCCACGAGGCTGTTCATGTCGGGGGTACGGCGCCACAATGCCGGCAATCCGCGCGCCAGGAACACCCGGCCCGGCCCCGCCAGCACCAGACTCGTCAGGACGAACTGGATCAGCCAGCTTCCCTGCATGCCGATCGAAGACTCGATCGTCATGTGAAAGCCCGGAACCATATGCGCGCCCATCGCCAGCACCACCACCGGCAGGGTCAGCGCCGCCGCGATCCAGCTGCGGCGGCTCAGATCCGCCGCCTCCTCGGCCTTGCGATCACGAGGTGCCTCCATGGCAGCCCGATCCTCGGCGTCCCGTGCCGCGTAGCCCGTGGCCTTCACCGCCGCGATCAGTTCCGGCATTCCGGCCGATCCGACGAAGCGTTCGAGCTCGGCCGTTTCGGCCGCGAGGTTGACCCGCGCCGCGATCACCCCCGGCACCGCGGCGAGCGCGCGTTCCACCCGACCCGAGCAGGAGGCGCAGGACATGCCCTCGACGCGCAGCCGCACCGTCTCGCGGCGCACCGGGTAGCCCGCGCGGTCAAGTGCCGCCACCAGTTCCGCCGTCTGCCCGCCCAGCACCTCGGCCCGCTCCGAGGCGAGGTTCACGCGCGCCTCGGTCACGCCCGGTACGGCGCGCAGGCTGCGCTCCACCCGGCCGACGCAGGAGGCGCAGGACATGTTGTCGATCTGGAATGCGAGCGGTTGGACGGTCATCCGGCGATCCTTTGGTGGGCCGGTGCGACATCTAGGGTTCCAGTCATGGGAAGGTCAAGGCGTGGCCTCGCCTGTCATCGGATAACAGGGGGCCGGACTTGACCCGACCGCCCAGCGCCCCCTCATATCGAATGCACATCTTTCGCAGGAGGCACCGATGGCGACCTACTCGATCCCCGACATGAGCTGCGGCCATTGCCGCGCCGCCGTGGAAACCGCGATGCGCGAGCTCGATCCATCGGCCAGCGTCGCCGTGGATCTGGAGAGCCGCACCGCCGAGATCGCCAGCGCCGCACCGGCCGAGGCGGTGCGCGCCAAGCTCGCCGAGGCGGGCTATCCGGCGAAAGCCATCGGCTGAGACATCCGGGCCGGCTGTCGCCGTACGAACGTGGCAGCGCGGGCTAGGCCGAACGACTGATGAGGACGACCAGATGAGCATCACACGCCGCAGCCTTCTCCTTGCCGGGCTCATGGCGCCGATCGCACGGACTGCGCGCGCCCATGACCGCTCCGCGCTCCTGCCGACCGAGGTGCGGGTCCATCCGGGGCTGATGCCGGGCGACATCTACGTGATCCCCGAGGACTTCCATCTCTACCACATCCGCCGGCCCGGGATCGCGATGCGCTACGGCGTCGGCGTCGGCCGCGCCGGGCTCGAGTTCAAGGGCGCGGCGGTGATCCAGCGCAAGGCGGAATGGCCGTCATGGCGACCGACCGACGACATGATCGGGCGCGAGCCGGAGAAATACGCGCAATACGCCGATGGCGTGCCGGGCGGCCCGGAGAGCCCGCTCGGGGCGCGGGCGCTCTATCTCTATCGCAACGGGCGCGACACCTATTACCGCATCCACGGCACCACCGCCCCCGAGACCATCGGCAGCTCGGTCTCGAATGGCTGCATCCGGCTGCGCAACGAGGACGTGATCGCGCTCTACGACGCGGTCGAGATCGGCACCCACGTCACCGTGGTCTAGCCCACCCCCGGCACGTGTTCGACCGCGATGTGGGCGGCCTGCAGCGGTTCGGGCAGCGTCGCGGCGGCACCGGGCACCAGCACCACGACCCGCGCGCCCTCCTGCGCTGCGGCGAGCCCGGCGCTCACCGGATCGTCGGAGACGAGGCGCTCGGCGTCGCGCCGGGCCAGTTCGAGCAGCGCCGGCGGCAGGTCGGGGCCATGCACCACGAGATCGGCCTCCTGCATCCGGCGGACGCCGCGCAGGCTTAGGAGATCCGCCTCGCCGGGCCCGGCACCGACATAGGCCACCGACCCCTCGACCGGGCCGGGGCCCTCGTCGAGCCGCGCCTTGAGCAGTTGCGCGGCGCGGCGTTCGGAGCCCGCCGCATGGGCCGCGCGCACCGGTCCGGAGAACACCCAGACCCAGAAATCGCGCCGCGCCCGGGCCGAGAAACGCTGCCCCACCGCGCCGCGCATTCGCCCCGCCAGCGCCGCCAGCGCCCCGAGCCGCGGTTCGAGCATGGTTTCGACGGCGGTCTTGATCTGCCGCCCCAAAACCGGCGCGGTGCCCTCGGTGCCAATCGCGACTACGACCGGATCGCGATCGACGATCGAGGGGGTGAGCGCGTCGCACAGCGCCGGGCGGTCGACCACGTTGACCACCGGCGCGCCCAGCGCCTTGGCGAGCGCGTGCAGCGCCCCGTCCGCCCCGGCCGAGCCTGTGGCCACGAAGACCAGCGCCGCGCGCTCGAACAGACCGGCCCGGATCTCCTTGGCATCCTCGAGCCGCACCCGCCCCTCTTGGGCCAGCGCGCGCAGCTCCTCGTCGAATTCGAACCCCGCCACCACGATCTCGGCATCGGTGCGGATCACCAGCCGCGCCTTTTGCGCCGCCTGCTCGCCGCCACCAAGGATCACGATGCGCCGCCCCGTGGTGGCGAGGAACATCGGGAAGGCCTTCATGCCGCGTCCTTTCCGGGCAGCGCGGCGCGGTCGCGGGCCTGCCAGAGCGCCTCGGCCAGCGCCTCGGCCCGCGCCAGCCCCGGCGCGGCGCCCAGCGCCAGAAGAGCCAGCGCGGCGGTGCCGGTGACCAGCGCGGTGGCGAAGGCGTCGTCGCTCTCGCCGATCCAGAGCCGGCGCAGATCCTCGGGCCGGCCGCCCGGATCGGCGAGCCGCCGCGTCTCGTCGCGCAGCGCCTGCGCGGTCAGATCGACCTCCGCCCCGCCCAGCAGGCCGAACAACTCGATCTCCTTCGAGGGGTTGCGCTCGAACTCGCCGCCCGCGCCCTTGAGGATGAGCAGGTTCTCCTGCCCCATCAGCGCACCTGCATCGGCCTGAAGTCCGCGATAAGGGGGGTGGAACACGCCCTCGACCTGCGCCCGCGCGCCGAACGGGTTGGCGACCCGAAGCACGGTATTGATGCAGGATCTCAGGCCGAAGACCTCGCGCAGGCGGATCAGCCGGTAGCCGTGGGGCGACCAGGCCTCCAGCGGCACATAGGCGATCGATGCGCTGTCGAGCGCGCGGCCCAGCGCGTCGCCGGTCTCGGCCACGGGAATGCCAAGGCCCGGTAGCGCGTCGCGAATCTCGTGGCGATGCGCGTTCCAGCCATGCAGCGCGACGCGGTGCCCCGCCCCCGCCACCAGCTTGGCGGCGAGCAGGAACCACGGCAGGCCGCGGGTTCGCCCGGCGGCATAGGAAGGCCAGTCGAGATCGGGGGCGGCCCGGCGCCAGTCCTCGCCGCTCGCCAGCGCGTCGGCGAAGCCCGCGATCTCGGCCGCGTCCTCGCCGCGATAGCGCATGACCATCAGCAGCGCCCCCGCCGCCTCGGGCGCGGCGGTCCCGTCAAGGATCAGCCGCAGCGCCTGCGCCGCCTCCTCGCGGGTCAGGTGACGGCCCCGCCCCGGCCCGCGCGCTACGGCCCCCACGAACGGCGCGAGCGCGTTGGCGTCGCGCGATACGGATGGCTGCGTCATGTCCATGGCCCTTTTCGTCGGAATCACGCCTCAGATTAGGGCGCCAGAGGCGCAGAGGAAGGGCATGGGGTCAATGCGACCCGCGCCGCCGGGCCGGGCGGGCTGCGACGCCGGGTCGCTTTTTCGGGCAAGGTGCCACTGTTATGTGCAATGTGCGAAACGCCCCTGCATTCAGGAAGATCCCCCATGACCCTTCGTCCCCTCGCCCTTCTCGCCGCCATTGGCCTCGCCGGTGCAGCGCAGGCGCATGACTACGGCAGCGGCGGCCTGACCGTGCTGCATCCCTTCGCCATCGAGACGGCCGAGCGCGCCACCACCGGTGCCGGCTACTTCGCGATCCGCAATGATGGCGATGTCACAGACGCGCTGATCGCGGTCGACGCCGATTTTCCGAAGGTCACGCTGCACGAGGCGGTCGAAACAGATGGCATGATGACGATGCAGCCGCTGGAGCGCATCGAGATCGCGCCGGGCGAAACGGTGACACTTGCCCCCGGTCGGGGCGGCCACGTGATGTTCATGGGGCTCGAGAACCCGTTCGAGGTCGACGAGCGTTTTGCCGCGACGCTGGTCTTCGAGACGGCTGGGCCGGTCGAGGTCGAGTTCGTGGTCGAGCCGCGCCCCGAGGCGGGCGCCCCCCGTGAGGGCATGGATCACGGCGACATGGATCACGAGGCCATGGGCCATCGCGAGATGGACCATGGCGATATGGACCATGGCGCCATGACCGAGGGCGACGACGCTCCTGCCGCCGCGCAGTAAGGTCGCGGCCCGGCCGCGTCTCTAGAGGTGCGTGGCGAGGCCGTCGAGCATGTCGAGGCAGACGGCGAGCTGGTGCTCTTCGAGATACTCGTCCGGGCGGTGCGCCTGCGCGATGTCGCCGGGTCCACACAGCACCGCATCCATGCCCAACGCTTGCCAGATCCCGGCCTCGGTCCCGAAAGGCACGAGGCCGGGCGTACCGCCGACGATATCCAGAAGCAGGTCGCGCGCGGCATTGGCGGCGCGCGGTTCCAGCCCCGCCACCTCGCCGAAGACCTCGGTCTCGATGCCGAGCCCCGGATGGGCAGCCCGCTCCGCCGCCTCATATGCCGCGAGTTGGCGTTTCACGTGCGACGCTTCGGCCGCATCGACCGGGCGCATCTCCCATTCGACCTCCGCTTGCCCCGCGATCACGTTGCGCGCCGTGCCCGCCGCGATCCGCCCGACGCTAATCGTGGCCCATGGCGGATCGAAGTCGCCCTCGGGGCGCATCGCCTTCAGCTCCCTCGCCAGTGCCTCGAGGCGAAGCGCGAAACGCGCGGCCGCCTGGGCCGCGTTGATGCCGCGGTCGGGGGCCGAGCCATGGCCGTCGCGCCCGGTGAAACGCGTGGTGTACTCGTGGCAGCCCTTGTGCCCCTCGATCACCCGCATCCGCGTCGGCTCGCCGATGATCGCCATCGCCGGGCGCGGCCCTTCGCGGGCCAAGATTTCGGCCAGCGCCCGCGCACCGAGGCAACCCACCTCCTCGTCATGGGTGAAGACGAGATGCACCGGCGCCCCGCAGGTGGCGAAGCGCGGCGCCATCGCCACGCAGGCTGCGTTGAACCCCTTCATGTCACAGGTGCCGCGCCCGTAAAGCCGCCCCTCCGCCCGCCGAAGCCGGAACGGGTCCGAAGACCATCCCTCCCCGGGCGGCACCACGTCGAGATGGCCCGAGAGCATCAGCCCGCCATCCGCCTGAGGCCCGAAGGACGCCACGAGATTTACCTTGTCGCCGCTCGCATCGGGAAAGAGCGAAACCCGCGCCCCCTGCCCGGCCAGCCGCTCCGCCAGCATTTCGGCCAAGGCGCGGTTGGACCGGTCCGAGACGGTCGGATGCGCCACCATCTCGGACAGGAGCGCGATCGCCTGCTCGAATACGCTCACGGCTTCACGAAGAGCTTGCGGTCGAGATCGCACAGCGTTTCGGCGGGACCGCTGTCGCGGATCAGGATCGTCTCGGTGGTCTCCAGCCCCCAGCCCTCCATCCAGATGCCCGGCATGAAATGAAAGGTCATGCCCGGCTCCAGCACTGTCAGGTCGCCCTTGCGCAGGCTCGCGGTCCGCTCGCCCCAATCGGGCGGATAGCTCAGCCCCACCGGATAGCCGCATCGGTTCGGCCGGTGGATGCCGATGCGCCGCAGCGGCTCATGCAGCGCCGCGGCGATGTCCTGCGTGGTGTTACCGGGCCGGGCCGCCTCCAACCCGGCTTCCAGCCCCTCGGTCAGCGCCTCGGCGGCGCGGGCCATGTCGGCGGGCGGCTCGCCGAGATGGACCGTGCGGCACAGCGGCGCGTGGTAGCGGCGGACGCAGCCCGACAGTTCGAAGAAGGTCGCCTCGCCGCGCCGCATCTCCTCGCCGTTCCATGTCAGGTGCGGCGCGCTGGCATCGGCGCCGGACGGCATCAGCGGCACGATGGCGGCGTAATCGCCCCAATCCTCGCCGACCCCGCGCACGGCGGCGCGCATCACCTCGCCCACAAGCTCGTTCTTGCGGCGCCCCGGTTCGGCCAGGTCGATCGCCAGCCGGGCGATAGTCTCGGAAATTCGCGCCGCGCGCCGCATCAGCGCGATCTCGGGGGCCGACTTCACCAGCCGCCGCCAGTTCACCAGCGCCGTGGCATCAACGAATTCCGCGTCTGGCAGGCCGGTCTCCAGCACCGCATGAGCGCGGGCGGAGTAGTAGTAGTTGTCCATCTCGACGCCGATCCGCACGCCCCCATGACCCATGCCGATCAGCCGCGCGGCAAGATCCTGCATCGGGTGGCGCGTTGCCGACTGCACGTAGCGGTCGTCATAGCCGAGAATGCAGGCCTCGCTCATCCAGACGGTGCGCAGCGCCCCGGCGGTGTCCTGCATCCGGCCCCACCAACAAGGCTCTCCGTCGAGCGGCAGGATCACGCCCTGATGCACGTAAAACGACCATCCGTCATAACCGGTGAGCCAGTTCTGGTTCGACGGGTCGGTGACGAAGAGCACGTCGATACCTGCCTCCGCCATGGCACGGCGGGTCGCGGTAAGGCGGCGCTCGTATTCGGCTCGCTCGAACGGGGCGGCGTGGGGTCCCATGAATCTCTCCTCTGATCCCGACCAGCCGATCCCGGGCCATGACCATGGGTCAATTCCGATGGCGGCGGAAACTGTCCGAAAAGCGACCTTCCCACGCATCGAAGCGAGTCGATCCCCTCACCGATCGGCGGCAATTCGCCGGTTCCATTTCGGTGCAGAGAGCGCTTGGGCGCATCCCGAAAATCGACCTATTCTAAAGTAGTGGTACATGAGTGGCGGTGCATATGAGTCAGAGCTGCGTGACGGAACTCCACCGCTGCGGCGCGGGGATCGAGGACGAGGCGCTCGCGGCAGCGCTCGATCTTTTGCCATCGCCGACCTGGGTGGCCGATCCGGTCTGTGGCGGGATTCACTTCAACCGCGCCTGGCTCGAATTCCGCGGCCGCTCCCTGTCGCAGGAAGTGGGCCGGGGCTGGTTCACGGGCATCCATGATGAGGATCACGACAAGCTCGACACCTACAGGATCGCGCTGTCGGCGGGACGGCCCTACCAAGTGGAATACCGGCTTCGCCGGCATGACGGCGTCTGGCGCTGGATGCTGGATACCGGCGCACCGCGCTTCGCTCCGGATGGCGAGCTGATCGGGTTCATAGGCAGCTGTGTCGATATCACGGCCCGCCGCGAGGCCGAAATCACCCTCGCCGAGAACGAGGCTCGGCTGCGCAGCGTCACGGAGAATTTCCCGGGCTACATCTTCCAGCGGATCGTGCATCCCGGCGGACGGGCCGAATACCCGCTCTTCAGCCGTGCCGGCGAACGGGATAAGGGCGGCGCGGCCCGTTTCGGCGCCGAGGCGCTGGGTCAGATGATCCACCCCGAGGATCTGCCTGCGATGCAGGCGCGCTATGCCGAGGCCGTGAGCACCATGAGCCGGCTGGACTGCGAGGGGCGTCTGGTGCTGCCCGACGGCGAAGGCCGCTGGATCCGCTCCCTGTCGCAGCCGCGCCCGCGCGCGGATGGTGCGCTGATCTGGGACGGGGTGATGCTCGACATCACCGAGCAGCGCGAGCGCGAAGCCGCGCTCGAACGCTCGGCCATGATGCTGGGAATGAGCATCGAGATCGCGGCGATCGGCACATGGGAGTTCGACCCGGAGACCGGCCTGATCGCCGCCTCGGCCCGCGCGCAGGCGATGTTCCAGCTATCCGAAAACGAGGTCCCGCGCCCGTTCGAAGACTATCTCGACCGGGTCCACCCGGAGGATCGCGCCGCGGTGTGCGAGGGCATGCGCGACGCCCGTGTCGAGGGCGCCGAAATGGCGCAGGTCTACCGCCTTGCGGCGCCCGATGGTCCGCAACGCTGGGTCAGCATGCGCGGCCGAATGGTCCGGCTCGCCGATGGCGGCCGTCGGCTCATCGGCGCCATCACCGACATCACCGAGACCAAGCGCCACGAGGCCGAGCGCGAGGCGGCGCTGACACATAGACAAACGCTGCTGTCCGAGCTGAATCACCGAATGAAGAACAACCTGCACCTGATCCTGTCGATGCTGCGGCTGGAGGCGGGTCGATTCCAAGGCCCGGCCTCCTTTGCTGCGGCGATCGAGCGGATCGAGGCGGTGGCGGCGCTGCACGCGCAGCTCGGCTTTTCCGAGGGCGCCGGGCGCGTCAGCTTCTGCGGCTATCTCGAGGATCTCGCGGCCAAGCTGCGCCGCTCCCTGCTCGAAGGCACCGGCATTCGGCTCGACTGCACCGCCGAGCCCCTCGATCTCGATCTCGACCTCGCCGTGCCGCTTGGCATCGTCATCAACGAGCTGGTCACCAACGCCATCAAGCACGCCTTCCCGCAAGGCGCGGGCCTGATCCGCCTCGGATTGACCCGCAAGGCGGATGGCGGGCTTCTGGTGGTGGTCGAGGATGACGGGTACGGCCCCGAACGGGTCGCGCCCGACATACCCGAGACGACGTCCTGCCCCGGCTCCGGATCGGGCATGGGATCGCGGCTCGTGGCCGGGCTCTGCGCGCAGATCGGGGCCCGGATCGAGAGCCATAGCCTGCCCGGAATGAGGCACGAGATCCACTTGCCGCCGCAGGGCTGACCAGACTTGGCCAAGAGCCGCCAACGCATGGCTGGTAGACCGACAAGCGCATTGCAACCTGCGCCCGGCTGCCTCATGGGAAGACGAAACGCGCAGGGCGATTCCCGTTGCGCCCCAAACGCCTAAAAGACCAGCCATGCCCGATTTCCCGACGACTTCACCGCGCTTCGACCGCCGGAGCCTGCTGCGCGCCATCGGCGCCTCGGCCACGCTTTTGGCCGGCCTCGGCGGCGCCGCGCCGCTCCGTGCCCAGACCGACCGCCCGAGGGTGATCCCCCCGGCCGAAGAGGACGTGGCGACCCCCTTCGACTTCGAGATGCTGACCGCAGAGATGCGGGCCCTCGCCGCCGAGGCCCCCGCCCCGGTGGAGCGCCCTGCCCTGCCCTTGGGCCCGCTGGGTTACGACGACTATCGCCTCATCGCCTTCAAGCCCGAGAACGCGCGCTGGCGCGGCGCCGAGACGCCGTTCCGGCTGCACGCCTTCCACATGGGCTGGCTGTTCGAAGAGCCGGTCCGGCTCTACCAGCTGCGCGACGGCATGGCCCAACCGATGCGCTTCGACACGCAGGATTTCGATTATCACGGTCGCCTCTCCGAAAAGGCCGAGAAGATCGCCGAGCTTCCGGGTGTCGCGGGTTTCAGGCTCAACGCGCCCCTGAACCGGCCCGATCGCGATGACGAGCTGGTGGCGTTTCTCGGCGCCAGCTACTTCCGGGCGCTGGGCCGCGACAGCCGTTACGGGCTGAGCGCGCGCGGCGTCGCCATCGACACCGCCACCTCGCGCGCCGAGGAGTTCCCGCGCTTCAGCCGGTTCTGGCTGGAGCCGGGCGACCGGCAGGTGACGATCTATGCCGCGCTTGAGGGCGAGACGCTGACCGGAGCCTACCGCCTCGTGGTGACGCCCGGGCAGGACACCGAGATCGAGGTGACAGCGCGGCTGTTCTTCCGCCGCAGCCCGGAGCAGCTCGGCGTCGCGCCGCTGACCTCGATGTTCCTGTTTTCCGAAAAGAACCGGGCCAAGTTCGACGATTACCGCCCTGCCGTGCATGACAGCGATGGGCTGAGGATCGAGCGGCGCGACGGCGACGTGCTGTGGCGCCCGCTCAACAACCCGCCGCGCCTCGCCTCGTCCTATTTCGGCGAGGAAAGCCCGCGCGCCTTCGGCCTGTACCAGCGCGACCGCGATTTCGAGAACTATCAAGATAGCGGCGCGCGTTACGAGCGGCGCCCCTCGCTCAGGGTCGAGCCGATCGGCGACTGGGGCCGCGGCGCGGTCCGGCTCGTCGAGATTCCGACCGATCTCGAGGCAAACGACAACATCGTCGCCTTCTGGGTGCCCGAAGGCAAAATTGCCGCAGGCGATGAGCGCGAGTTCGCCTACCGTCTGCGCTGGGGCGATCTGTCCGCCGGCACCGGTTCCGAGACCGCCCATGTGGCCGAGACACGGGCCGGGGCGGGCGGCGTCTCGGGTGTCGAAAGCGTGGTCGGCACCCGGAAATTCGTCATTGATCTCAAGGGTGGCGCGCTGGAACGCCTTTCGGCCGAGGCCGAGGTCGAGCTCAAGGCCGAGGCACATGGCGGCGAGATCCTGTCGCAGACGCTGGAGCGGATCGAGGCCAGCGGCCAGTGGCGCGCGGTGCTTGATGTCTCCGCCCCGCCCGACGCTACGGTCGAACTGACCGCGCATGTGGCCGGCTTCGGCCGCAAGCTCTCGGAAACCTGGCTTTATCAGTGGATCAACGCCTGATGCTCGACCGGACCTTTTCGCTGCCCGACCTCGACACCGCCCGCCTCGAAGCGGAGGCCGCGGAGCGCGGCGCGCTGCCCGACGCCCCGCTGGCCATGCCGCGCCAGCGGCTGGAGCGGACGGCGACACCCGCCCTCCTGGCCCGCCTACGGGCACTTCTGGCACCGCGTCTGGACGCCTGACATGTCCCCGACAGGCCCGATGCGGGCACGGGTCGCGGCGCTGGGCGCGAGCCTCGCGCTCGCGGCCGGTGCCTTCACCCTGTTCTTCGCCCAGCGCCAGACCGGCGGGCTCTGGGTCGAGTTCGCGCGCAGCCTGCTGATCCTGATGGCCACTTTCTGGCTGAGCTGGGGCGCGGCGCAGGCCGTGCTCGGCCTGTGGCCGGGCCGCGCGCGCCCGCCACGCCGTGCCGAGCCACAGGGCCGCTGCGCGATTCTCGTGCCGGTGCACGAAGAGGACCCGCGCGCGACCTTCTCGCGCATCGCCGCGATGGACGCGGCGCTGGCCCGGACGCCGCAGGCCGGGCTGTTCGATTTCGCGATCCTGTCCGACACCCGCTCGGCGCAGGGCGCGGCGCGCGAGGCGGCGTGGTATCTCGCGCTGCTGCGGGCACGAGATGCCGAAGGGCGCATCTTCTATCGCCGCCGGACCTCCAATACCGGTCGCAAGGCGGGCAACATCGAGGATTTCATCAAGGGCTCGGGCGCGGCCTACGAGTATGCGCTGATCCTCGACGCCGACAGCCTGATGTCGGCCGAGACCATCATCGAGATGGCGCGCCGCATGGCGGGCGAGCCACGGCTCGGGCTCTTGCAGAGCCTCCCGGGGGTGATCCGCGCCGGCTCGATCTTCGGGCGGGCGATGCAATTCTCGGCGGCGCTGCATTCGCCGATCTTCGCGCGCGGCGTGGCGCGGCTGCAGGGCGAGACCGGGCCGTTCTGGGGCCACAACGCGATGGTGAGGATGCGCGCCTTCGCGGAGAGCTGCGCGCTTCCCGACCTCGCCGGGCCGCCGCCCTTCGGCGGTCACATCCTGAGCCACGACTATGTCGAGGCGGCGCTCTTGGCGCGGGCGGGCTGGATCGTGCGGCTCGACGAGGATCTCGCGGGCTCCTACGAGGAAGGGCCCGAGAACATCCTCGCCCATGCCAAGCGCGATCGCCGCTGGTGCCAGGGCAACCTGCAGCACGCGCGGCTGCTGGCCGCGCCGGGGCTGCGCCCTTGGAGCCGCTTCGTGTTCCTGCAGGGCATTCTCGCCTATGTCTCGTCGCTGTTCTGGCTGGGCTTCCTCGCCACGACGATCATCGCCCCGGCGCTGCGGGTCGAGCCGGATTACTTCCCGCTCCCCGGCTGGTCCTTTCCGGTGCTGCCGCCCAACGAGACCACCCGCACCGCCGGGCTGATCATCGGCGTGCTCGGGCTGTTGATTCTGCCCAAGCTGATGATCGCGGTGCAGGCGATCCGTTCGGGCCGCGCGGCGGGCTTCGGCGGGTCGGTGCGCCTCATGGCCTCGACCCTGGCCGAGATCGCGCTGTCGAGCGTCACCGCGCCGATCTTCCTGATGTTCCAAACCCGCTCGGTGCTGCAGGTGCTATCGGGCCGCGACGGCGGTTGGCCGGCCTCGGCGCGCGGCGAGGGCCGGCTGGGCCTCGTCGAGAGCTGGCAGGCGAGCCGCTGGATCTCGGTCGCGGGCCTCGCCGGTCTGGCCGCCACCTGGCGGCTGTCGCCCGAGCTGGTGGGCTGGCTGATCCCGGTCGCAGGCCCGATGATCGCGGCACCGCTGGTGATCTGGGCCACCTCCCTGCCCTGCCGCGCGCTATTCGCGGTGCCGTCTGAAACCCGGCCCGACCCGATCCTCGGCCAGCAGGACGAGGTTCTCGCGGCCTGGGCCCCGCTGAGCGACAACGAGGCCGCCCACCCCCGGCAGGAGCCGCAACATGCCTGAGCAAACCGTCTCGATCCCGGTAGCGCGCCAGCTGCCGAAACCCCGGGACCCCCGGCTCGACGTGCTGCGCGGGCTGGCGCTGGTGATGATCTTCATCAACCACGTGCCGGGCAATTTCTGGGAAGACTGGACCAGCCGTAATTTCGGCTTTTCCGATGCCGCCGAGGGCTTCGTGCTGATGGCGGGGATCTCGGCCGGTCTGGCCTATTCGGCGGGTTTCCGGGTCCGCTGGCCGTGGCAGAGCGTGGCGAAGATCTGGCGCCGGGCCTGGACGCTCTATCTCGTGCACCTGCTGATCACCTTTTCCGCGCTGGCGATCGCGGCGGCGCTCGCGCGTTTCGCCGACATGCCCGCCATGCTTTGGAAGCACGGCATGGGCCTGCTGTTCCGTGATCCGCTGGGCTTTCTGATCGGTGTGCCGACGCTCGGCTTCCAGATCGGCTATGCCAACATCCTGCCGCTCTATTTCGTGCTGCTCATGGCGGCGCCGCTGGTGCTTTGGGCGGCGGTGCGGCGACCGCTCTGGACCCTCGGGGCCTCGGCGCTCTTGTGGATGGCGGCGGCGCATTTCCGGCTGACGCTGCCCAACTACCCCACGGGCGGCTGGCAGTTCAGCCCGCCGGCCTGGCAGCTGCTGTTCGTGCTGGGCCTCGTCACCGGCATCATGGCCAAGCAGGGCCGCAGGCTCGTGCCCGCGCGGCGCTGGATCATGGGGGTGGCCGTGGCCTTTCTGGTGCTGTCGCTGGCCTGGATGAACCTTCCGGGCTTCGGCAAGACCGGCAATCACCTGCTCTGGATGGCGAACCAGCAGGGCGTGCCGGGCTTCATGACCAGCTTCAGCAAGCCATATCTGAACCTGCCGCGGCTGCTGCACCTGCTGGCGCTGTTCTACGTGCTGGCATCATGGGGCGCGGTGCGCCGCGCCTGCGCCTCATGGCTCGCCGCGCCCTTCGCGCTGCTCGGACGGCAGGCGCTGCCGGTCTTTGCACTGGGCTCGATCACCATCTACCTGATCCAGGGCATCAAGACCGAGACCGGCGAGAACTTCGCGCTCGACACGATGATGCTCGGCACCGGTCTGGCGCTGCAATTCGCCTTCGCCGCCGCGCGGCAATACTGGCCCGCCGATCGCGATGCCGCGGCGCGGGCCGCAGCTGCCCCGCCCGCACCGAAAAAGGCGCTCGCCGCCTAGAAGTCGAGCCCGAGATCGAGCGTGCGCGCCGAATGGGTCAGCGCGCCGGAGGAGACGTAATCGACCCCGGTGGCGCAGACTTCGGCCACCCGTTCGCGCCGCATGTTGCCCGAGGCTTCGGTCACGAGGCGCCCGCCGACCATCCCGATGGCACGGGCGAGATCGGGCGTCGACATGTTGTCGAGCAGCACGACATCGGCGCCGCCGACTTCGAGCACCTCGGCGAGCTGATCCAGCGTATCGACCTCGATCTCGATCTTGAGCATGTGCGAGGCCGAGGCCGTCGCGGCCTGCAGAGCGGCGCGGATGCCGCCCGCCGCCGCGATGTGGTTGTCCTTGATCAGGATCGCGTCCGACAGGCCGTAGCGATGATTGAAGCCGCCGCCATGCAGCACCGCGAGCTTCTCGGCGGCGCGCAGTCCCGGCGTGGTCTTGCGGGTGCAGGTGACGCGGGTGGCGGTGCCGGCAGTCTCCTTCACGAAACCGGCGGTCAGCGTGGCGATGCCCGAGAGCCGCCCGGCGAAGTTGAGCGCGACGCGCTCGGCCGAGAGGATCGAGGCGGCCGAGCCCTCGATCTCCATCAGCGTGTCGCCGGGGGCGCAGGCGGCACCGTCGGTGAGGCGCGTGGTGACCCGCAGTGTCGGGTCGACGAGGCGAAACGCGATGGACGCGATCTGCATGCCGGAGACCACGCCCGCCTCTCGCGCATTGATCCGCGCGGCATAGGTCGTGTCGGCCGGGATCACGGCGCGGGTGGTGACGTCGCCATAGGCGCCCAGATCCTCGTGCAGCGCATGGCGCACCATCGGCTCGAGCAACAGGTCGGGGATCAGGGTCATGCGGTCTCCGTGGCCGCGCATCCGGCGCGGATCTTCAAGGCATCTTCGAGCGTCAGGCGGCTGCGATGCGCCTGCGCGGGGTCGGTCTCGGGGAAATCGATGCGGCAATGGCCGCCCCGGCTTTCGGTACGCCGCAGGGCCGCGGCGGCGACCAGCGTGGCGGTCGCGGTCATGGTGCGGAACACAGGCGCGGGCTCGGAGGCCTCCAGCGCGGCGATGCTCGCGAGCGCGCGGCGCAGCCCCGGCCCATCGCGCAGCACCGCGACATGGTCCGTCATCAGGCGGCGCAAAGCGGCCACGTTTTCGGGTGCAGGACGGTGGCCGCCGGGGCCGAAGGCCACGGCGATCTCGGGCGCGGTGACGGGCATGCCTGTCTCGCCCATGATGTCCTCGGCGCAGCGACGCGCGAAGACGAGCGCCTCCAGGAGCCCGTTCGATGCGAGGCGGTTCGCCCCGTGCAGACCGGTCGAAGCCGCTTCGCCGCAGGCCCAGAGGCCTTCGAGGCTGCTGCGTCCCCGGGCGTCGGTCTCGACGCCGCCCATGTGGTAATGCGCGGCGGCTGCGACCGGAATGGTCCCCGCGATTGGGTCGATCTCAGCCCGCGCACAGGCCTCGGCCACCGCCGGGAACTTCTCGACCACGCTTGGGCCTAGGGCGGCGCGGGTGTCGAGGGCCGGGTTGCGGCCCGCCTGCCGCTCGGCGAAGACAGCGCGGGCGACGATGTCGCGCGGCGCCAGTTCGGCATCGGGATGCAGCGCCGACATGAAACGTTGGCCTGCGTCGTTGACCAGCCACGCCCCTTCGCCGCGCAGCGCCTCGGTGGCGAGCGGCAGCGGGTCTTCGCCCGTCGCGATGGCGGTGGGGTGGAACTGCACGAACTCGGCATCGGCGATCATGGCGCCCGCGCGCGCCGCGGCGCCGATCACTTGGCCCCGGATGCGGGGCGGGTTGGTCGTGTGCAGCCACAGCCCGCCCGAGCCACCGCCCGCGAGCAGCACGGCGGGCGCCTCGATGGTCACCGGGGCCGATCCCTCCACGGCCTCGATCTCGACCCCCGTGACACGGCCGCCGGAGGCCGCGATGCCGGTGAGCAGTGCGCCGGGCAGAACCTGCACCGACGGCGTGCGCGCCAGCGCGGCAATCAACGTGTCCATGATCTGCCGACCGGCCTGATCGCCCTTGACCCGCACCACCCGCGCCGCGCCATGCGCCGCCTCGCGCGAGAGCACGTAGCCGCCTTGCGCATCGCGGTCGAAGGGCGTGCCGAGACCGGTCAGCTCGTGGATATGCTCGCGCGCCGCCCGCGTGACCAGATCGGCGATGGCGGCGTCGACGGTGCCCGCGCCCGCCGCCACCGTGTCGGCGGCATGGGCCTCGGGGCTGTCGGCGGCGTCCATGGCGGCGGCGACGCCGCCCTGCGCCCAGGCGCTGCTCGCGCCCTGCCCCGGCGGCTCCGGCGCGATCATCAATACCGGGCGCGGCGCCAGCGCGAGGGCGGCGGAAATCGCGCCGAGACCGGCACCGATGATGACGACGCGCTCGGTGCGCAGGCGGGTCATCGTCAAGATCAGGCCTTGGCCAGGCTGCGCGACAGCTCGATCATCCGCTCCACCGCGCGGCGCGCCGGCACCGCGACCTCTTCGGGGACGACCACCTCGGGCGACAGGGTGTGCAGCGACCACAGCACCTTTTCGAGGCTGATCATCTTCATGTAGGGGCACATGTTGCACGGCTTCTGGAAGGCCACGTCCGGAAAGGCGTCGGTGATGTTCGAGGCCATCGAGCATTCGGTCACCAGAAGCGCCTTTTTCGGGCGCTCGCGGTCGATCCAGTCGATGATGCCGCTGGTGGAGCCGGTAAAGTCGGCCTCGGCGGTCACCTCGGTCGTGCATTCGGGATGCGCGATGATCTTCACCTCCGGGTCGGCGGCGCGGTAGGCGCGCATCTCTTCGGCGGTGTACTGCTCGTGCACGATGCAGCTGCCCTCCCACCAGACGATGCGCTTCGACGAGGCCTTGGCCACGTTGCGCGCGAGGTGCTGGTCGGGGGTCATGATGACCGTGTCGCTGTCCATCGCCTCGACGATCTGCAACGCGTTGGCCGAGGTGCAGCAGATGTCCGAGGCGGCCTTCACCTCGGCGGTGGTATTGACGTAGCTCACCACCGGCGCACCGGGGTATTTCGCGCGCATCTCGGCAATGCCCTCGGCGGTGATGCTCTCGGCCAGCGAACAGCCAGCCTCCATGTCGGGCATCAGCACGGTCTTGGCCGGGTTCAAGATCTTCGAGGTCTCGGCCATGAAGTGCACGCCGCACTGCACGATCACCTGCGCCTCGACCTTCGTGGCCTCGATCGCCAGCTGCAGGCTGTCACCGACCACGTCGGCGATGCCGTGATAGATCTCGGGCGTCATGTAGTTGTGTGCGAGGATCACCGCGTCGCGCTCGCGCTTGAGCTTGTTGATCGCTTCGACATAGGGGGCGTGCATCGCCCAGTCGACCGGGCTCAGCACCTTGTCCATGCGGGCGTAGAGATCGGCCTGACGTTCCGCCGCCTCCACCGATGGCGCGAGATCGTAATGCCGCGCGAGTTCCTCGCGCATGATGCGTGTCTCGAACATGTGCCTCACCTTGCGTCAGTCGATGGGGTTGGCACATACAGTGCCCGGCGGAGAAGTTCCAGATCGCGCGTTCAGGACCACAGGCCGAAGCCCACCGCCCAGAGCGTCAGCAGCACGCCGGTGACCAGCGCGTAAGCGCCGTTCCACTTCAGCCCGACATGCAGCGCGCTCTTGCCGGCGAAATTGCCGGTGAGCAGCGTCGTCGCGGTGAAGGGCGAGGTGATCCCCGATATCGCCCAGCCGGCGGTGATCGCGATGAACAGCGCCACCGGGCTCACCGCCATCGCTTCGGGGGACGGCAGCAGCGGGAACAGCAGCGTCACTGCGAGGATCGGGTTCATGCCGACCTGACCGGTCACGGGGATGAACCAGACCAGCAGGCCAAGGATCAACGGCCCGGGCAGCGCCTCGATCAGCGGCGCGAACTCGGCCACATGCGGCGCCAGCAGCCCTGCCCCCGCGGTGCCGATATATCCCGCCATCATTAGCAACGTCAGCTCGGGCCGGTAGCGCGGCAGCTCGCACGCGGTGTAGCGGCCCGCCCGCGTGAGCGCCCCGCGCGGGCCCTCCTGCAACAGCACCCAGCCCAGCGCCAGAAGCGGCACCACCAGAAGCACCGCGCCGACCACCCGCACCTCGAAGGCCACGTGCAGGAGCCAGACCGGCAGACCGAGCAGCGCCAGAAGCAGCACCAGCGGCAGCACCGCCTTTGGGCCGCCCTCGGGCGCGTGGCGCACCGGGGTGCGCAAGAGCTTCGGCTTGAAGATCTGGTCCATCGCCCATCCGGTGCCGGCGACGATCAGCCCGGTTACCATCGCGGGCAGCACCGTGGATTTATAGGGCGCACCGGGCAGCAGCGCGCCGGTGATCGCGACCGAGAAGGAGAGCGGCGACCATGGTAGCACCGACACGAAGCCGCGCTGGATCGCCAGCAGCATCCGCCGGGTGCGGTGAAACCGGATTTCGGGGTCCGGCTCGCGCTCGGAACTGGCGACCGAGAGGCTGCCCAGAAGCGCGATAGAGCCGTAATTGAGCAGCACCGAGAAGGCCTGACCGCCCAGGGTCAGGGCGAGGTAGCGCCGCCCGGGCGGCTGCGCCGCCAGATACTGGCCGCAGGCCCGGATCGCAGGCGAAGTCTCGGCCGCCGAGCGCAGCGTGGCGAGCGCAACGAAGAAGGCGCCGATGAATGCCGCAGAGCCGAAACCGGCCATGACCTGCGCGGACCAGTCGCCGCCCTGCGCCCAGAGCGCCGCCGTGACGAGAAGCGCCACCACCACGAAGCCCAGCCGCCGCCCGCGCAGCCGCCATGCCAGCAGGGCCACGACGACCGGAACCAGCAATGCCGCGGCGAGGCCTGCCCCGGTCGCGGGAGCCCAATCCTTGAGCGTGACGCAGACGGTCAGCGCCACCAGCGCTATGCCGAGCAGAGGCTCGGGCCGCATGGCGGTGCGCGGCGCGTCGTGCCCGGCGCGGGCGGGACGCGCCGCGCGCCGCGCGGGAAAGCGGAACTGGAAGGCCATGAATCGGGGTCCGGAATTGCTCGCGCGACCATGGCCCTGCGCGCAGGCGCCCGCAAGACGGGCTGCGCCGCCGGACGGGCGCCCTCATTGCCGGTCGGATCGTCTCGTTTCCGCCGGGTCAGAGGAACGGGGGGTCTTGCCTGACGCGTCCCGCTGGGACAGGCTGCCGTCACAACGCATCGGCCAACCGGCGAAACATGTGCCGGAGAAGGTCGGGCTGACAGGGAGAACGACATGAAGATGAAGACATGGCTCGCCGCTGGCGCCGCCACCCTCGCGCTTGCGGGCGCCGCCCAGGCGCAGAACCTCGTCTATTGCTCGGAAGGCAGCCCCGAGGGCTTCGACCCGGCGCTCTACACCTCCGGCACCACTTTCGACGCCTCGTCGCACACGGTCTACAACCAGCTGGTCGAGTTCAAGACCGGCACCACCGAAGTGGTCCCGGGCCTCGCCGAGAGCTGGGAGGTGTCCGAGGACGGCACCGAGATCACCTTCAAGCTGCGCCAGGGCGTGAAATTCCACTCGAACGACCAGTTCACCCCGTCGCGTGACTTCAACGCCGACGACGTGATCTTCTCCTTCGATCGCCAGGGCAAGGACGACCACCCGTTCCACATGGCCTCGGGCGGCACCTGGGAATACTATCAGGGCATGTCGATGCCCGACCTGATCGAGAGCATCGAGAAGGTCGACGACTACACCGTCAAGTTCAAGCTGACCCGCCCCGAGGCGCCCTTCGTCGCCAACATGGCGATGGACTTCGCCTCGATCCTCTCGGCCGAGTATGCCGATGCGGTCGCGGACAACCCGGAGATGCTGAACCAGCAGCCGATCGGCACCGGCCCGTTCGAATTCGTAGCCTACCAGAAGGACGCGGTGATCCGCTACGAGCGCTTCGACGACTACTGGGGCGAGCCCGCCAAGGTCGAGAACCTGATCTTCGCGATCACTCCCGACGCCAGCGTGCGCTATCAAAAGCTGCAGGCGGGCGAGTGCCACGTCATGCCCTATCCGAACCCCGCCGACATCGCCGCGATGAAGGAAGCCGAGGGCATCGAGGTGATGGAGCAGGAAGGCCTGAACGTCGGCTACCTCGCCTACAACACCCAGCAGGCGCCGTTCGATCAGCCTGAGGTGCGCAAGGCGCTCAACATGGCGATCGACAAGCAGGCCATCCTCGACGTGGTGTTCCAGGGCTCCGGCAAGGTCGCCAAGAACCCGATCCCGCCGACCATGTGGTCCTACAACGACGCGGTCGAGGACGATCCCTACGATCCCGAGGCTGCCAAGCAGATGCTGGAGGAGGCCGGCGTCAGCGATCTGAGCATGAAGATCTGGGCGATGCCGGTGCAGCGCCCCTACAACCCGAACGCCCGGCGCATGGCCGAACTGATCCAGGAAGACATGTCCGAGATCGGCGTCGACGTGGAGATCGTCTCCTACGAGTGGGGCGAATATCTCGAGCGCTCGAAGGACGTCGAGCGCGACGGTGCCGTGCTGCTCGGCTGGACCGGCGACAACGGCGATCCGGACAACTTCCTTGCCGTGCTGCTCGGCTGTGACGGCGTCGGTGGCTCGAACCGGGCGCAGTGGTGCAACGAGGAGTTCGAGGCGCTGATCCAGGAAGCCAAGACCAAATCCACCCAGGAAGAGCGCGCCGCGCTCTACGAGGAGGCGCAGATGGTCTTCAAGGAGCAGGCGCCTTGGGCCACGATCGCCCATTCGGTCGTCTCGATGCCGATGCGCGAAGAGGTCGAGGGCTACGTGGTGCACCCGCTGGGCGGCCACCTGTTCGACAACGTCTCGATCGCCGAATAAACCGCGCGACAGCGCAACCGGGGTCCGGGGCCGTCATGGCCCCGGACCTTTCGCATATCCGGGGCATGGCGCTTGACCGTCGCGTCACCGGGGGCGCAGGCTCGGGTCACGACCCGGCGTCAGGCATCACGAAAACTCGACAAGTCCGTGAAGTCTGTGATACGTGGCGCGCTTCAAGGGCGGAACCGACGGTTCTGCCGCCGACCGAGACCCCGATTGCCCGATCACCCGCAACAGGAGACCCGTACCGGCATGGTCACCCTCGATTTCCACGGCACCGCCGCCTCCGCGCGGTCCGGCCCCGATATGACGGGCCGCTGAGATGCTGCGCTACGTGCTGTCGCGCTTCGCGACCTTCCTGCCGACCTTCATCGGCGTCACCCTCATCTCCTTCGCCTTCATCCGCGTGCTGCCGGGCGATCCGATCATCGTCATGGCGGGCGAGCGCGGCATGACGCAGGAGCGCTATGACGAGCTGGTCGTGCAGTTCGGCTTCGACCGGCCGATCCTCGCCCAGTACTGGGACTACCTGACCGGCGTGCTGCAAGGCGATCTCGGCAACAGCTACGTCACCAAGCGCCCGGTCTGGGACGAGTTCTTCGCGCTGTTCCCGGCGACGCTGGAGCTGTCGATCTGCGCGATGATCTTCGCGGTGGCGCTGGGCCTTCCGGCGGGCGTGATCGCCGCGATGAACCGCGGCAAGTTCTTCGACCGGACGCTGATGTCCACCGCGCTTGTGGGCTACTCGATGCCGATCTTCTGGTGGGCCTTGCTGCTGATCATCGTGTTCTCGGGCAATCTGGGCTGGACCCCCGTCTCGGGCCGGATCGACCTGCTCTATTACTTCGACGACGTCACCGGCTTCATGCTGATCGACAGCTTGATCTCGGGCCAGGACGGGGCCTTCACCTCGGCCGTGCGGCACCTGATCCTGCCGACCATCGTGCTCGGGACCATCCCGCTCGCGGTAATCGCGCGCCAGACCCGCTCGGCGATGCTCGAAGTACTGGGTGAAGACTACATCCGCACGGCTCGGGCCAAGGGTCTGCCGCCGGGCCGGATCAACGGTCTGCACGCTTTGCGCAACGCGCTGATCCCGGTCATCACCGTGATCGGCCTCTCGGTCGGCACGCTGCTCGCCGGTGCGATCCTGACCGAGACGATCTTCTCCTGGCCGGGCATCGGCAAGTGGATGGTCGATTCGATCTTCCGCCGCGACTACCCGGTCGTGCAGGGCGGCCTGCTGCTCATCGCCGTGATGGTGATGGTGGTGAACCTGACCGTCGACCTGCTCTACGGCCTCATCAACCCCAAGATCAGGAAGCGCTGATGGACCACGCACTCTCAAAAGAGGTGGAAACCCAGGTCGAAGAGCGCCCCGGTCGGCTGCGCGAGTTCTGGTTCTACTTCCGTGAAAACCGCGGTGCCGTGTTCGGCTTCTGGGTCTTCGTCGCCTTTGTGATCGTCGCGGCCACCGCGCCGTGGATCGCGCCGCATGATCCGACTCAGCAGTTCCGCGAATTCGCGCTGATCCCGCCCGTGTGGCAGGAGGGCGGCAATTGGAGCTTCCCGCTGGGCACCGACCCGCTGGGCCGTGACATGCTCTCGCGGCTGCTGAACGGCGCGCGCTACTCGTTCTTCGTGGGCATCGTCGTGGTCGTGGTCGCCGCCTCCGGCGGCATCCTGCTGGGCCTTCTGGCGGGCTTCTCGCCGAAATGGCTCGACGCGCTGATCATGCGCCTGATGGACATCATCCTCGCCTTCCCGTCGCTGCTGCTGGCGCTGGTGCTGGTGGCAATCCTCGGGCCGTCGCTTACCAACGCGATGATCGCCATCGCGATCGTGCTGCAGCCGCATTACGTGCGCTTGACCCGCGCCAGCGTGATCGGCGAGCTGGGCAAGGACTACGTCACCTCGGCCCGCGTCGCGGGTGCCGGGCTGTGGCGGCTGATGTTCGTCACCGTGCTGCCGAACTGTCTCGCGCCGATCATCGTGCAGGCGGCGCTGTCCTTCTCCACCGCTATCCTCGACGCGGCCGCGCTCGGCTTCCTCGGCATGGGCGCGCAGCCGCCGACCCCGGAATGGGGCACGATGCTGGCCGAGGCGCGCGAGTTCATCCTGCGCGCGTGGTGGGTGGTCACCCTGCCCGGCCTCGCGATCCTGATCACCGTGCTCGCCATCAACCTGATGGGCGACGGTCTGCGCGACGCGCTCGACCCGAAACTGAAGCGGAGCTGATCTCATGAGTCTTCTGAGACTGCGCAACCTCTCGGTCGAGTTCGCGACCACCGGCGGCCGCTTTCGCGCCGTCGACCAGGTCGATCTCGACGTGGACAAGGGCGACGTGCTGGCCATCGTCGGCGAAAGCGGCTCCGGCAAATCGGTGTCGATGCTGGCGCTGATGGGGCTCTTGCCCTGGACCGCCAAGGTGACGGCGGACGAGATGATCTTCGACGGTCACGACCTGTCGAAGATGTCGGCCCGCGCCCGCCGAAAGATCGTCGGCAAGGATTTGGCGATGATCTTCCAGGAGCCGATGTCCTCGCTCAACCCCTGCTTCACCGTGGGCTTCCAGATCCGCGAGGCGCTGCGCATCCATCTCGGCATGGACCGCAAGGCCGCGCAGGCCCGCGCGCTGGAGCTGTTCGATCTGGTTGGCATCCCCGACCCCGAACAGCGGCTCAAGGCGTTTCCGCACCAGATGTCGGGCGGCATGAACCAGCGGGTGATGATCGCCATGGCGATCTCGTGCAACCCCAAGCTGCTGATCGCCGACGAACCGACCACCGCGCTCGACGTGACGATCCAGGCGCAGATCCTCGACCTGCTTGTCAGGCTGCGCGACGAGACCGGCATGGGGCTGGTGTTGATCACCCACGACATGGGCGTGGTGGCCGAGACCGCGCAGCGCGTCTCGGTGCATTACGCGGGCCAGAAGGTCGAGGAGCAGCCGGTGCGTCCGCTGTTCCGGTCGCCGCATCACCCCTACACCTCGGCGCTTCTGGCCGCCCTGCCCGAGCGCGCCACCGACAAGCGGCTGCCGACCATCCCCGGCGTGGTGCCGGGACAGTTCGACCGGCCGCAGGGCTGCCTGTTCTCGCCGCGCTGCCCCTATGCGGATGACCATTGCCGCAAGGTGCCGCCGGCGCCGCGCGGGCCAGATCTCGGCCTCGCGCGCTGCCACTACCCGCTCAACACCGACGAAAGGCTCGCCTCGTGAGTGCCGTGACCACAGACGCCCCGACCGCCAAAACCGGCCCCGTCGTCACCGCGCGCGGCCTCACCCGCCATTACGAGGTGGGCGGCGGGCTATTCTCCAAGCCGCGCGTGGTGCGCGCGCTGTCGGATCTCGATTTCGAGCTGACACCGGGCCGCACCCTCGCCGTCGTCGGTGAATCCGGCTGCGGCAAGTCCACCCTCGCCCGGGTCGTGACGCTGATCGAGGAGCCGACCCGCGGCGAGCTGTCGATCGCGGGCACCGACGCCACGCCGGATGCGTGGAAGAGCCTGCGTTCCAAAGTGCAGATCGTGTTCCAGGATCCCTACGGTTCGCTCAACCCGCGCCAGCGGATCGGCCAGATCCTGATGGAGCCGTTGCTGATCAACCGCCCCCAGATGCCGACATCCGAGCGGGAGGCCAAGGCGCGCGAGATGTTGCGACTGGTGGGCCTGCGGCCCGAGCATTTCGACCGCTACCCGCACATGTTCTCTGGCGGTCAGAGGCAGCGCATCGCCATCGGCCGGGCGCTGATGCTGGAGCCCGAGGTGCTGGTGCTCGACGAGCCGGTCTCAGCGCTCGACGTGTCGATCCAGTCCTCGGTGCTGAACCTGCTGATCGACCTGCAGGAGCGGATGCAGCTGGCCTATCTGTTCATCAGCCACGACCTGTCGGTGGTGCGCCACGTCGCCGACGAGGTGAAGGTGATGTATCTGGGCCGGGCGGTGGAGACGGGCCCGAAGGACATGATCTTCGACAACCCGCAGCACCCCTACACCAAGGCACTGCTCTCGGCGACGCCGCGTGCCGATCCGGAGGCCGCCAAGGAGCGGATCAAGCTCGAGGGCGAACTGCCCTCGCCGCTCGCCGTGCCACCGGGCTGCGCCTTCGCGCCGCGCTGCTGGAAGGCGCAGGACAAGTGCCGCAAGGTCCGCCCGCTGCTCGACGGGGCCACGCAGAAATCGGCCTGCTTCTTTCCCGAAGGCGACGGCAAGCCTTCGGCCGAGGCGCCGGAAGGCTGAAGCCGGCGCGACCGCGCTTTCACAGTCAAACGCCGCCATTCCGGGCGGCGTTTCCCGTTCAGGCCACGGGTCCCGCTGCAGCAAGATGCTCGAGCGCCGCGGCGACGCGATCGAGATCCTGCCCTTCGAGCGGCAATATCGGTCGCGGCGGATCAGCCCGGGTCAAACCCATCAACCCCGCGATGGCATAAACCACACGCAGGCTGCCAAAGGTTCGGAACAGGTCCCATATCGGCGCAAAGCACGCCTCGATCCGGGCGGATGCCACGCGGTTGCCCGAGGAGGCGGCGCGCGCCAATTGCATGGTAGCCTCGGGCATCAGCCCGCCTATGACGCTGAACCAGGCATCCGCGCCCGCGAGCAGTGCCTCCGAGCAGCCCCAGTCGCCGCTATAGCCGATCGAAAAGCTCTCCGGCAGCGCCGCGCGCAGCCGGGCCAGGTCCTCGGCAAGTGGAATGTCGGCGGGCAGCGGCATCTTCGCGGCGGCAATGCCGGGCAGATCGGCCAGCTGCTGCAACAGCGGCAGCTCGAAGCTGAAATGCGTGGTGCCCGGATTGTTGTAGATGCAGATCGGAAGACCGGTCGCGGCGGCGGTGGCGCGGAAATGCTCGAACACCTCCGCCGGCGTCAGCGGCGTGTAGGAGACGGGTGCCAGCAGCAGCGCATCCGCGCCTGCGCGCTCGGCATCCCGCGCCAGAGCCATGACCGTATCGGTGCGCAGCGCGCCGATGCCCACGACCAGCGGGATACGGCCAGCCACCGCCTCGGCCGCCGCCGCGACGGCGCAGCCGCGCTCCTCTCGCGACAGGTAGGCATAGGTGCCGGTGCTGCCGAGCAGGCCGATGCTGTCGACCTTTGCCGCACAGAGCCGCGTCACCATCCGGCCCAGCGCCTCGGTATCGACGCGGCCATCGGCATCGGCTGGGGTGATCGGAAAGGCGGAGAGCCCGCGAAACATGGTCATGGCGCAGCACCCTTCCCCTGAAACAATCGCGGCGATCTTTGCCGCCTTAGTTCGGGGAGGCAAGCGTCACGCCCCGAGATAGGCCTCGCGAATGCGCGGATCGGCGATCAGCTCGGCGGCATTGCCTGAGAGCGTGATCTCGCCCTGCTCCATGACATAGCCGCGATCCGCGATCGACAGCGCCGCATAGGCGTTCTGCTCGACCATCAACAGCGTGACGCCGCGATCGCGCAGGCTCTTCACCACCGCCAGCACCTGGTCGACCAACACCGGGGCCAAGCCCATCGACGGCTCGTCGAGCAACATCAGCTTCGGGCGGCCCATGATGGCGCGACCGATGGCGAGCATCTGCTGCTGGCCGCCCGAAAGCCCGCCCGCGGGCAGCGCCGCCTTGTCGCGCAGGATCGGAAAGAGGCCATAGACCTCGTCCATGTCCGCGCCGAGATCGTCCGTGCGATGATAGCCGCCCAAGCTCAGATTCTCGGCCACGCTCAGATCGCCGAAGATCTGCCGCCCCTCGGGCGAATGCGCGACGCCCAGACCCGCGCGCGCGTGGTCGGGCTGGCGGGTCATGTCATGGCCCGAAAATCGAATGGAGCCGGATTTCACCGGCTGCACGCCGGAGATGCAGCGCATCAAGGTGGTCTTGCCCGCGCCATTGGCCCCAACGAGCGAGACGATCTCGCCCCCGTTCACGGTGAGATCGACGCCGTGCAGCACCTCGATCGGGCCATAGGCGGAGCGCAGGCCCTCGATGGACAAAAGCGGTTCAGGCATGGGCAGCGGCCTCGGCTTCGGCGGCGCCATGGGCGCCGAGATAGGCGGCGATGACGTGGGGGTTGGTGCGGATCTCCTGCGGACCGCCTTCGGCGATCTTTCGGCCCTGGTCGAGCACGACGATATGCGAGGAGATCCGCATCACCATGCGCATGTCGTGCTCGATCAGCACCACGGTCTTGCCCTCGTCCGCGATGGCGTGAATCAGGTCGTCGACCTCCCGCGTCTCGACCGCGTTGCAGCCCGCCGCCGGTTCGTCGAGCAGCAGGATGGTACAACCGGTGACCAGCGCGCGGGCGATCTCCAGCCGCTTGAGCTGGCCATAGGACATCTCGGAGGCCGGGCGATGCGCGAGATCGGCGAGGCCCGCGCGCTCCAGCGCGGCCATGGCGCTGGCGCGGCTCCGCTCGGTCTCGCGCCGCGCGCCGGGCAGGCCCAGCAGGTCGGAGAGCAGGTTCGATCTCTCCTGCATGTGGCAGCCGGTCATGACGTTGTCGAGCGCGGTCATCTGCGGGAAGACCTGCAGGTTCTGAAAGGTTCGGGCCATGCCGCGCCGGGCCAGATCATGGGCCGCAAGGCCGGTGACGTCCTGCCCTTCGATCCGGACGCGGCCGGAACTGGCGCGGTAGACGCCGGAGACAAGGTTGAACAGCGTGGTCTTGCCCGCCCCATTGGGACCGATGATCGAGGTCACCTCGCCCGGATGCGCGGTGAAGCTGACATCGTCCACCGCCTTAATGCCGCCGAAGGCGATGCCGATGCCGTCGATGTCGAGGCTCATGATTTCCTCCGAGTCCAGAGATCGGCAATGAAGGGCACGAGGCCGCGCCGCATCGCGATCATGGTGACGACCATGATGCCGCCCAGCAGCATGTGCTCGTAATCGGCGAAGACCGTGAGCACCTGCGGCAGCGCGGTGAGGATCAGGGCGCCGACCAGCGCGCCGAACACCGAGGTGGCCCCGCCCAGCACCGCCATGGTCACCATCTCGACCGAATGCATGAAGCCGCCCGTCTCGGGGGTGATGTAGCCATTGGCAAGCGCCAGCAGCCCGCCCGCCACGGCGGCGTAGAGCGCCGAGATCACGAAGGCGCGCGACTTGGCGCGGGCCACGTCGATGCCGAGCGATCGGGCGGCGACGTCGCTGTCATGGATCGCCCGCAGGCTGCGTCCCGATGGGGAGCCCGCGAGGTTGACCGCGATCGCCGCACCGATGGCGGCGGTGAAGCCCGCGACCCAGTACCACGCCTCGGCGGATTTCAGATTGAGACCCACCATCTTGAACAGGTTGCGGGCGTTCATGCCGGAGACCGTCATGCCGTCCGGCCCGCCGGTGAGCCAGGCCTCCTTCGACAGCACCATCCAGATCAGCATGCCCAGACCCAGCGTCGCGATGGCGAGGTAATAGCCCGAGAGCTTCAGGATCGGCCGCCCGACGACGAGCGCCAGAAGACCGGCCAGCAGCACCCCCGACAGCATCGCCAATGGCGACGGCACGCCGTAATTCGGCAGGATCGCGGTGGCATAGGCGCCGATGGCGAAGAAGCCGGCATGGCCGAGGCTGACCAGGCCGACATAGCCCAGCAGCACCACGATGCCGGTGACCGCAAGCGTGTTGATCCAGACCAGCGTACCGACCCGATAGAAATAGCTCGACGGAAAGATCAGCGCGCCCAGCCCCACGAGGACCGCGAAGATCAGGAAGGTGCGAAGCCCCGGCCCGATGGCGCGCCGCCTTGTGACTTTGTTCTGCAAATACGCATGGCGCCCGGTATCAGCCGGCGCGGCGCTGGTGGTCGGACGCTGCCCGGCCATCATACCCGCTCCGTGATGCGCGCGCCGAACAGGCCTTGGGGCCTCAGGAACAGCACGAGAAGAATGACCACGAAGGCGCTCGCATCCTTGTAGTCGGAGGAAATGTAGCCCGCCGTCATCGCCTCGATCAGCCCGATCAGCAGCCCGCCCGCGAGCGCGCCCAAGGGCGAGCCGACACCGCCGAGCATGGTGGCCGAGAAGCCCTTGAGCGCCATCAGAACGCCGACATCGTAGCTGGTGAAGGTGACCGGCGTCGCCAACACCCCGGCCAGCGCGCCGATGGCGGCCGAAAGCGCGAAGGAGAGGTTCATCGCGCGGCCCGTATTGATGCCGACCAGTGCTGCGGCCATGCGGTTCGAGGCGGTGGCGCGGATGCCGCGCCCGGCCCGGGTCCGGTTCAGGAACCACGCGAGAAAGGCGAAGACCGCGATGCTGCCGCCGATGATCCACAGGCTCTGCGGCAGGATGGTGGCGCCCCCGACGCGCAGGGGCGCGTCGCCGGAGAAGCCGTCATAGCGATGGATCTGCTTGTCGAAGACCGCCTGCATGGCGCCGCGCAAGAAGATGCTGGCGCCGATCGTGATGATGATCAGCGACACCAGCGGCGCCTCGCGCGCGGGACGGATCGCCAGCCGGTAGAGCAGAACCCCCACCAGCATTCCCGCGATCACCGCCAGCGGCGCCGCGATCCAGACCGGCACGCCCGCGCCGATCAGCGCCGCCGCCGTCATGCCGCCGATCACCACGAACTCGCCCTGGGCGAAGTTCACGACGCCGGAGGCGTTGTAGATCAGCGTGAACCCGAGGGCGATGGCCGCGTAGATCGCGCCCACCGTGATCCCGGAGACGAGGAATTGCAGAAGCTCCGACAAGGCAGATCCTTACTCTTCGACCGGGGTCCAGCCGCCATCCTTGATCTCGAGGATCCGGAAGGCCGAAAGGTCGAGACCCATGTGGTCCTCGGGGGTGAAGCTGTAGACGCCGGTGACGCCGGCATGGCCCTCGGTCGCCTCGAGCGCATCGCGGATCTCGACCGGATCGGTCGAGCCGGCCCGCTCGATCGCGTTCACCAGCAGGTGGAAGGCGTCATAGGCATAGCCGCCGAAGGTCGAGGGCTTCTCGCCATGGGCCGCCTCATAGGCCGCGATGTAGTCCTGCACCGGCTGGCGCTGCGGATCGTCCTCGGCCAGCTGGTCGGGGATCAAGAGCGGCGTCGCGGGCAGGCGCAGCCCGTTCGCGGCGTCACCGGCGAGCTTGATGAACTCGTCGGAGGCGACGCCGTGGCTCTGGTAGAACGGCAGATCGATGCCGAGCTGGGCGTAGTTGCGGGTTACCACCGCCGGGCCTTGGCCGAAGCCAGGGTTCACCACCGCCTCGATGCCTTCGGTGGCGGCGATGTTGGTGAGCTGCGGGGTCATGTCGCTGTCGCTGCCGCCATAGCTCTCATCGGCGACGATCTCGACGCCGGAGGCCGGGGCCACGTCGAGGCACTGCTCGCGCATCGAGGCGCCGAAGCCGTCGGTGCCCGAGATCAGTCCGACCTTGGTCATGCCGCGCGAGGTGATGTCGGCGAAGATCTTCTCGCAGGCCATGCGGTCGGTATGCGGCGTCTTGAAGACGAACTCCTGCACCGGGTCGATGATCACCACGGCGCCGGCGAGCGAGATGAACGGGATCTCGTAATCGGCGAAGAGGGGCGCCATCGCCATGGTGGCCCCGGTCGAGGAGCCGCCGATCACCGCGACCACCTCGTCCTCCTCGATGAGACGGGTCGCGAAGGTGCGCGCCTTGTTCGGATCGGCGCCGTCGTCATAGAGGATCAGCTCGACCTCTTCGCCATTGATGCCGCCATTGGCGTTCAGTTCCTCGACCAGCATCTCCAGCGTCTTGGCCTCGGGATCGCCGAGAAAGGCGGCCGGGCCGGTGACGGCGAGCGAGGCGCCGATCTTGATCTCGGCCAGCGCGGGCGCGGCCGTCAGCAGGGCCAGCGC
This sequence comes from Limimaricola soesokkakensis, assembly GCF_900172345.1. GTDB lineage: Bacteria > Pseudomonadota > Alphaproteobacteria > Rhodobacterales > Rhodobacteraceae > Limimaricola > Limimaricola soesokkakensis. The sequence goes on along the minus strand of NZ_FWFY01000003.1, from coordinate 203,088 downwards.
CGAGACGCCGGCGGCAACTGCTTGTCTCGTCATGTCATTCCTCCCTTTCGTCACATCGCAGCACATATTTTCGGCATTCCGTGACGCTTTATTCATTGACCAGCCGCGACCATCATGCAACACATTTTTTTCGAAAGCGCTGCGTTTCCGTGCCTCTTTGAGGGGAGAGGCCGGTGGCGATGCGCGCGATGCGAGGGAGGGATCATGACCGAGCCAGTTCTTCTGGAAGACCTGACGGATGGCGTGCTGCGCCTGACGCTGAACCGGCCCGACCGCCTGAACGCCTTCACCCCCGAGCTGCATGCTGCGCTGCGCGCGGCGATCGGCCGGGCGGCCGAGGAGGAGGCGGTGCGCGCGGTGCTGCTCACCGGGGCCGGTCGCGGCTTCTGCGCCGGTCAGGATCTCGGTCAGCGACACCCCGATGCCGAGGGCGGTGCGCCGGATCTGGGCGAGACGATCGGCACGCTGTGGAACCCGCTGGTCCGCGCCATCCGGGCCCTGCCCAAGCCGGTGATCTGCGCGGTGAACGGCGTCGCCGCCGGCGCCGGTGCCAACCTCGCCATCGCCTGCGACATCGTTCTGGCGGGCGAGAGCGCGCGCTTCATCCAGTCCTTCGCCAAGCTCGGCCTCGTGCCGGATTCGGGCGGCACATGGACCCTGACCCGGGCGCTTGGCGAAGCTCGCGCCAAGGCACTGGCGCTGACCGGTCAACCGCTGGGCGCGGCGCAGGCCGCCGATTGGGGGCTGATCTGGCGCGCCGTGCCCGATGCGGCGCTGATGGAGGGGGCCGAGACGCTCGCGGCCTCGCTGGCCAAGGGGCCGACCTATGGCTACGGGCTGACCAAGCAGGCGATCCAGGCCGCGGGCGGCCAGGACCTCGACGCCAGCCTCGATCTCGAACGTGACCTGCAACGCAAGGCGGGCTTCTCGCCCGATTATGCCGAGGGCGTGCGAGCCTTCACCGAAAAGCGGGAGCCGGTCTTCACCGGGCGCGCGCAATGAGCGGCGCGGTGGAGATGAAGCTCGACCCGCAGGCCCAGGCCGAAAAGCGTACGCAGGAGATGTGGGACGAGGACACCGCCAGCAAGGCGATGGGAATGGAGCTTCTCGAGGTCGGACCCGGCACCGCCGTGATGCGGATGCGGGTGCGCGAGGACATGGTGAACGGCCATGGCACGCTGCATGGCGGCCTGACCTTCGCCTTCGCCGACAGCGTCTTTGCCTTTGCCGCCAACAGCTACGACTACCAAGCCGTCGGCGTGCAATGCGACATCGTCTACCACGCGCCGGGGCGCTTGGGCGACGTGCTGATCGGCACCGGGACGGAGGTCACCCGGGCCGGGCGTTCGGGACTCTACGACGTGGCGGTGCGGCGCGAGGACGGTACATTGATCGCCAGCTTCCGCGGCAATTCACGGATCGTGACGCCACGCGCCAAGTGAACAGATGCGGCGCCACGGGAGGGCGCCCGAGGGAGGACGACATGCTCACCAGACCCACCGGGGCGCGCGCGCCCCTCGACCCGATCGAGACCGCCTCGCGCGACGAGATCGCGGCACTGCAGCTCCAGCGGATGAAGCAGACGCTCAAGCGCGCCTATGAGGGCTCGCCCTTCTACCGGGCCAAGTTCGACGAATGCGGCGTCCATCCGGACGATCTGAAATCGTTGTCGGACCTCAAGAAATTCCCCTTCACCGTGAAGCAGGACCTGCGCGACAACTACCCCTTCGGGATGTTCGCGGTGCCGCAATGCCAGATCGCGCGGCTGCACGCCTCCTCGGGCACCACCGGCAAACCCACGGTCGTGGCCTATACGAAGAACGACATCGACACATGGGCCGACGTGATGGCGCGTTCGATCCGGGCTGCGGGCGGCGCGCCGGGCGACATCTGCCACGTCGCCTATGGCTATGGCCTGTTCACCGGTGGGCTTGGCGCGCATTACGGGGCCGAGCGGCTGGGCTGCACCGTGGTGCCGGTCTCCGGCGGCATGACGGAGCGCCAGATCACGCTGATCGAAGACTTCAAGCCCTCGATCATCATGGTCACCCCCTCCTACATGCTGTCGATCCTCGGCGCCTACCGCGCCGCCGGGCTCGACCCGCGCGAAAGCTCGTTGAAGACCGGCATCTTCGGGGCCGAGCCCTGGACCAACGCGATGCGGCAGGAAATCGAGCAGGCCTTCGACATGGATGCGGTCGATATCTTCGGCCTCTCCGAGGTGATGGGCCCGGGCGTCGCGCAGGAATGCGTCGAGACCAAGGACGGTTTGCACATCTGGGAGGACCATTTCTACCCGGAAATCATCGACCCCGAGACCGGCGAACCGGTCGAAGACGGCCAAGAGGGCGAGTTGGTCTTCACCTCGCTCACCAAGGAAGCCTTTCCGATCATTCGCTACCGCACCCGCGACCTGACGCGGCTGCTGCCCGGCACCGCGCGCTCGATGCGGCGGATGGAGAAGGTGACGGGGCGCAGCGACGACATGATCATCCTGCGCGGCGTCAACGTCTTCCCGACCCAGATCGAGGAGCAGATCTTGAAATGCGCGGCGCTGGCTCCGCATTACCAGATCCACCTGTCCCGCAAGGGCCGGATGGACGAGATGTGCATCCATTGCGAGTGCAAGACCGATGGCGACGAAGCCACGGCGCAGGCCGCCGCGCGCGAGCTGATGGGCCACGTCAAGAGCGTGGTCGGCGTGTCGTGCAAGGTCGAGATCAAGCCTTGCGGCAGCATCGCACGCTCGGAGGGCAAGGCGAAGCGCGTCATCGACGAGCGGCCCAAGGGCTGAATTGTGCCCATGGCGCGAGGGCACTACACCGGTTCTCGCGCACAACCCGGAGCCGACATGTCGCCAGATGCCCTGCACAACGTCCTCGCCGCCAATCCGGTCAGCGCCGGCGCCTTCATCGTCACGCTCTATGGCGATGTGGTGGCGCCACGCGGCGGCGAGATCTGGATGGGCAACATCATCTCGGCCTGCGCCGCCGTCGGCCTGAGTGAAAGCCGGGTGCGCACCGCCGTGTCGCGGCTCGTCGCCGCCGAGCGGATCGAGGGGGTAAAGGACGGGCGCAAAAGCTACTACCGGCTCACCGCCTCGGCAGAAAAGGAGTTCCAGCGCGCCGCGCGGCTCATCTATCGCCGCCCCCGCGCCGCGCCGCTCAAAGGCTGGCATCTCGTGGCGTTGCCGCAGGGACCGGGGCGCGAAGCGCTGGTGACCCGGCTGACGCGACTGCGCTTCGGCATGGCCGAGCCCTATCTCGCGATCCTGCCGGATCGCGGCGACCCCCTGCCCCCCTTGGGCGCGCCGCATTTCCATGCCACCACCGAGGATGACCTGACCGAGATGGCCCGCGCCGCATGGCCGCTCGACGCGCTGGCCGAACGGATGGCGCGTTTCATGGAGGGCTTCGCACCGCTCGACGGCCTGTCCTGCAGCCCTGAAGAGGCGTTGGGGCTGCGGCTGCTGCTGGTGCATGTCTATCGCGATATCGCGCTGTCGGACCCGGCGCTGCCACTGGGGATGTTGCCCGAGAATTGGCAGGGCCCGGAGGTGCGCGCGCTGTTCGCCCGGCTCTACCTGCACCTCACCCCCGGTGCCGATGCCGCCGTGGCGCGCGACTTCGTCGATCGCGATGGCCCCCTCAGAGCCGATCCGACCCGCATCGCCCGGCGCATCGCGGATCTCTCCTACCACTGATCCGGCAAGGCAGTTCCGCCCTGCGGAACGCTGTCACGATACATCACACACATCCGATCTTGTGACTTGAAATGTGCCACGTCACATGTCACATAATTCGGGAGAGTCGATGAATCCCGTGCGGAAACCGACTCGTTGCAAGCCGCAGGAGATCCGACATGTACGCACAGCTCGTCGAGACCGGGGCCGCCGAGACCTCCGAGAAGGACCACGAGTTTCAGGAGAAGATCGATCGCGGCGTGCGGATCGAGGCCAATGATTGGATGCCCGAGGGCTACCGCAAGACGCTGATCCGCCAGATCAGCCAGCACGCGCATTCCGAGATCGTGGGTCAGCTGCCCGAGGGCAACTGGATCACCCGCGCGCCGTCGCTGCAAAGGAAGGCGATCCTCTTGGCCAAGGTGCAGGACGAGGCCGGTCACGGGCTCTACCTCTACTGCGCCGCCGAGACGCTGGGGATCAGCCGCGACGAGATGACCGCGCAGCTTTTGTCGGGCAAGGCCAAGTATTCCTCGATCTTCAACTACCCGACCCTGACCTGGGCCGATATCGGCGCGGTCGGCTGGCTCGTGGACGGGGCCGCGATCATGAATCAGGTGCCCCTGCAGCGCTGCTCCTATGGCCCCTATTCCCGCGCGATGATCCGCGTCTGCAAGGAAGAGAGCTTCCACCAGCGTCAGGGCTTCGACATCATGCGCCAGCTTTGCCAGGGCACCGACGACCAGAAGGCGATAGCGCAGGACGCGCTGAACCGCTGGTGGTGGCCCTCGCTGATGATGTTCGGCCCGTCCGATAAGGACTCGGTGCATTCCGAGCAGTCGATGAAATGGGGCATCAAGCAGAACACCAATGACGAGTTGCGGCAGAAATTCGTCGATCAGACCGTGCCGCAGGCCGAATGGCTGGGCCTCACCGTTCCCGACCCCGACCTCGCCTGGAACGAGGAGAAGGGCGGTTACGATTTCGGCGAGCCGGACTGGTCCGAGTTCTACGAGGTGCTCAAGGGCAACGGCCCGTGCAACCGTGACCGGTTGGCGGCGCGCAACAAGGCCTGGGACGACGGCGCGTGGTATCGCGACGGGCTGACCGCCCATGCCGAGAAACAGCAGACCATCGCGGCGGAGTGAGCGACATGAGCAAGGAATGGCCCCTGTGGGAGATCTTCATCCGCGGCCAGCATGGGCTGTCGCACCGGCATGTCGGCTCGCTGCACGCGCCCGACGCTGAAATGGCGCTGAAGAACGCGCGTGACGTCTATACCCGCCGCAACGAGGGCATGAGCATCTGGGTTGTGGAATCGAACAAGATCACCGCCTTCGATCCGGACACCGCCGAGCAGAACTTTGCGGCGCCGAAGTCCAAGGTCTACCGCCACCCGAGCTTCTTCAATATCCCCGACGATGTGGGGGCGATGTGATGGATCCGCTCGTCACCTTCTGCCTGCGGATGGGCGACACCACGCTGATCCTCGGCCAGCAGACCGCCGCATGGTGCGGCCATGCCCCTGTGCTCGAGGAAGACATCGCCTTTGCCAATATGGGCCTCGACCTGATCGGCCAGACCCAGCTTTGGTACGAGATCGCCGCCCAAGCCGAGGGCAAGGGTCGCACCCCCGACGACCTCGCCTTCTTCCGCACCGAGCGACAGTTCCTCAACGCGCAGCTGGTGGAGCGGCCCAATACCGACTTCGCCCATGCGCTGATGCGGCAATACCTGTTCGACGCGTGGCACCTGCCGATGCAGGAGGCGCTGTGCGAGAGCGGCCATGAGGCGATCCGCGATCTGGCGCAGAAATCGGTGAAGGAGGTGCGCTACCACATCGACCGCTCGCGCGACCTGATCGTGCGGCTGGGCGACGGCTCGGACGAAAGCCGGGCCAAGATGCAGGGCGCGCTCGATGCGCTGTGGCCCTATGCAGCCGACCTGATGGCGACCGACGAGGTCGAGGAGACGCTAGTGGCGCAGGGCGTGCTGCCCGGCCTCGACCGGGTCCGCACGGCCTTCGAAGCCGAGACTGCCGCCACGATGTCCCGCGCGACGCTGGAAATCCCCGGCAACGGCCACGCCCGCATTGGCGGCCGCACCGGCATCCACACCGAGACCATGGGCTATATCCTGGCCGAGATGCAGCAGGTCCCGCGCAGCTTCCCCGACGCACGCTGGTGAGCGCGATGCGCCCCGATCCCGACACCGTGCGCGGCTGGCTGGGCGAGGTGCCCGACCCTGAGATCCCGGCGATCTCGGTGGTCGATCTCGGCATCGTCCGCGACGTGGGCTGGGAGAATGACACGCTGGTGGTCGACGTGACGCCGACCTATGCGGGCTGTCCCGCAACGCTGGTGATCGCGCTCGACATCGAAACCGCGCTACGCGACCGCGGCATCGACAAGATCGAGGTGCGTCGCAGGATGTCGCCGCCCTGGTCGACCGACTGGATCACCGATGAGGGGCGCCAAAAGCTGCTCGATTACGGCATCGCCCCACCGCAACTGAATGCCGCCAACTGCGCCGGCATGCTATCGGCCCAGAGCGCCGCCTGCCCGCTTTGCGGCTCGGAGAACACCGAGGCCATCGCGGCGCGCGGCTCCACCCCCTGCAAGGCGCAGTTCCGCTGCCGCGACTGCCGCGAGCCCTTCGATTACTTCAAGGCGATCTGATGCAAGAGTTCTATCCGCTGACCGTCACCGGCATTGACCACGACACCCGCGACGCCGTGGTGGTCTCGCTCGCCCCTGCGAAGGGCGACTGCGACAAGTTCCGCTTTCGCCCGGGTCAATACCTCACCTTCCGTCGGGATTTCGAGGGCGAGGAGCTGCGCCGCTCCTATTCGATCTGCGCCACCCCCGAGGAGGGGCTGCGGGTCGGCATCAAGAAGGTCGATGGCGGGGCCTTCTCCAGCTTTGCCAAGCACGATCTGAAGGTCGGCGACACGCTCGAGGCGCTGCCGCCGCAAGGCCGGTTTCATGCGCCCGAAGAAGCAGGCGAGAAGCACTATCTCGGCTTTGCCGCGGGCTCCGGCATCACCCCCGTGCTGTCGATCGCCAAGAGCATCCTTGCCGGCTCCGACGCCGCCCGCTTCACGTTGGTCTACGGCAACCGGCAACTGTCGTCGGTGATGTTCAAGCGCGAGATCGGCGATCTGAAGGACCGCTATCTCGACCGGCTGAACGTGGTGCACGTGTTCTCGGGCGAGGCGCAGGAGATCGAGCTGTTCTCGGGCCGGATCGACGCCGAAAAATGCCACGCGCTGTTCGGCCCGTGGGTCAGCCCGAAGGCTGAGATGGCCTTCATCTGCGGCCCCGAAGCGATGATGAAGGACGTGGCAAGCGCGCTTGAGCAGGCGGGCATGCCGAAGGACAGGATCAAATTCGAACTGTTCGGCGCCGCCCAGCCCGGGCGCGCCAAGATGCGGGCCGCGGCCGAGGCCGCGCGCGAGAGCGGCGACATGATCCGCGCAACCGTGATCCTCGACGGCGTGTCGCGCAGCTTCCAGATGCCGCGCAGCGGTCAGTCGGTGCTCGACGCGGCGCGCGAGCACGACATTGACGCGCCCTTTTCCTGCAAGGCCGGGGTCTGCTCGACCTGCATCGGCCGGGTGAAGTCCGGCGAGGTCGAGATGATGCAGAACTACGCGCTCGAGGACAACGAGGTAGCGGACGGGCTGGTGCTGACCTGCCAGTGCCTGCCGCTCTCGGACGAGATCACCATCGAATACGAAGGACACTGAGCATGCTGGACGCCATCCCCACCGAACCGCGCCGTCTTGAAAGCTACGTCGCGGGCCGCTGGCAGGCCGGTACCGGCGAGGGCCAGATCGTGGTCGATGCCGCGACCGGCGATCCGGTCGCCCGCGTCGACGCCACCGGCATCGACATGGAAGAGATGCTGCGTCACGGCCGCGAGGTCGGCGGCCCGGCCTTGCGCGAGATGACCACCCATCAGCGCGCGATGATGATGAAGCGGATCGGTCTGGCGCTGATGGAGCGCAAGGAGGAGCTCTACGCGATCTCCACCGCGACCGGCGCCACCCGCTCGGATGGCTGGATCGATATCGAGGGCGGCATCGGCACGATGCTCTCCTATGCCTCGAAGGGCCGGCGCGAACTGCCCAATGCGCAGGTCATCCCCGACGGTGCGCCTGAGATCCTGTCGAAGGATGGCAGCTTCATCGGCCAGCACGTGCTGATGCCCCTCGAAGGCGTGGCGATCCACATCAACGCCTTCAACTTTCCGGTCTGGGGGATGCTGGAAAAGCTCGCGCCGACATGGCTCGCGGGCATGCCCGCCATCGTGAAGCCCGCCAGCCAGACCTCCTACCTCACCGAAACCTGCGTGCGGCTGATGCTGGAAACCGGCGAGCTACCCGAAGGCGCGTTGCAGCTGATCTGCGGCCGCACTGGCGACTTGCTGGACCGCGTCACCTGCCAGGACGTGGTGACCTTTACCGGCTCGGCCGCGACAGCGCGCAAGCTGCGCAATACGCCGGCGATCATCGAGAACGCGGTGCGCTTCACCGCCGAAGCCGACAGCCTCAACGCCTGCATCCTCGGTCAAGACGCCACACCGGATAGCCCGGAATTCGATCTGTTCGTCAAGGAAGTGCATCGGGAGATGACCGCCAAGGCGGGCCAGAAATGCACCGCGATCCGTCGCGCCATCCTGCCGCGCGCGCTGGTCGAACCGACGATCGAGGCGCTGCGCGTGCGGATCGAGAAGACGGTGATCGGCCATCCCGGTGACGCCGCCACCCGCATGGGCGCTCTGGCCTCGACCGATCAGGTCGAGGAGGTTCGCCGCGCCGTCGAGGCGATCGGCGCCGAGGCCCGCATCGCCATCGCGCCGGGGGCGGTGCCGGAGACGGGTGCGTTCGTCGCGCCTTGCGTGTTGGTCTGTGACCAGCCGCTGACCGCTAAGGCCCCGCATGAGATCGAGGCTTTCGGACCGGTCTGCACGCTGATGCCCTATGACAGCCTCGACGAGGCGATCGAGATCGCCAATCGCGGCGCAGGCTCGCTGGTCGCTTCGGTCTTTACCGACGATACGGAGGTCGCGAAGACGCTCGGTCGCGGCATCGCCAAGCTGCATGGCCGGGTGCTGTTCGGCAACCGCCTCTCCGCCAAGACCTCGACCGGCCATGGCTCCCCCCTGCCCCAGATGGTGCATGGCGGGCCGGGCCGCGCCGGTGGCGGCGAAGAGCTGGGCGGCATGCGCGCGGTGAAGCATTTCATGCAGCGAACGGCGCTGCAGGGTACGCCGGACCAGCTTACGGCGGTGATCGGCCAGTGGATGCCGGGGGCAAGCCGCCGCGAGACGGAAGTGCACCCCTTCCGCAAGTCGCTGGCGGAGCTGGAGATCGGCGACACTGTCGTCACCGAGGCGCGCAAAGTGACGCTCGAGGACATCGAGCACTTCGCCAACTTCACCGGCGACACCTTCTACGCCCACATGGACGAGGAAGCGGCGCAGCGGAACCCGTTCTTCGAGGGCCGCGTCGCGCATGGCTACCTGATCGTCTCCTTCGCTGCCGGTCTCTTCGTTCAGCCCGACGAGGGCCCGGTGCTGGCCAATTACGGTGTCGACAACCTGCGCTTCATGACGCCGGTGAACGCGGGCGACAGCCTACGCGTCCAGCTTACCGCCAAGCAGATCAACCCGCGCGAGACGGATGATTACGGCGAGGTCCGCTGGGACTGCACCGTGCTGCGCGACGATGCCGAGGTGGTGGCGCAGTACGACGTGCTGACGCTGGTGGCAAAGCAGCAGCGGGACCTCTGATGGCCCGCGTCTATGCTTATGACGGGGTGGTCCCGGTGGTCGACCCGACCGCCTTCGTTCACCCCGAAGCCGTCCTGATCGGCGATGCACATGTCGGGCCCGGCGCCTATGTTGGCCCCGGCGCGATCCTGCGCGGCGATTTCGGCCGCGTCATCGTCGGCGCCAACGCCAACCTGCAGGAAACCTGCGTCATGCACGCCTTTCCGAACAAGGACGTGGTGATCGAAGAGCGTGGCCATGTCGGGCACGGCGCGGTGCTGCATGGCTGCCGCGTCGGCGAGAACGCCATGGTCGGCATGAACGCCGTGATCATGGACGACGTGGTCGTTGGGGCGGAAAGCATCGTCGCGGCGCTGGCCTTCGTGAAGGCGGGGATGCAGATCCCGCCGCGCTCGATGGTGGTCGGCATGCCCGCCAAGGTGATCCGCGAACTCACCGAGGAAGAGGTCGCGTGGAAAAGCCAGGGCACCGCGATCTACAGCCGGCTCGCGGCAGAGGCGGGCGAGAAGCTCGTGCCCTGCGATCCCCTGCCCCGCGCCGAGGAGGGTCGGAGACGGATCGAGGCCCCAGCCTACGATCCGAAATACCTCGCCACGCCGCAGAGGTGACGTCCCGCTAGAGCGGCAGCACGCCGCGCGTCTTGACCGCGCGCAGCACCATGTTGGTCTGCGCGCTGGCCACCGCAGGCTGGCGAAACAGAAACTGCTCGAGAAACGCGTTGTAGGCGGCGAGGTCGCGGCAGAGCACCCTCAGGTGATAATCGGCCTGACCGGTCGTGGCGTAGCATTCCTGGATCTCGGGCCGCGACTGAACGGCGCGAATGAAATCCTCCACGGGCCGCATTTCGTGGCGCACGAGGCTGACATGCACGATCGCCTGAAACGTCAGCCCGCAGGCCTCGGGGTTGAGCCGGACCCCGGGCCGCTCGATCGCCCCGGCCTCTTCCAGCGCCCGCACCCGCCGCCAGCAGGAGGAGGCAGACATGCCGACCTTTTCCGCCAGATCGACATTCGACAGCCGGCCGTCCTCCTGCAAGGCGGCGAGGATACGGATGTCGGCAGGATCGAGAGATGTGACCATTTCATTCCGAGAACAGGCGGCCGCATGAAACGGCGTTCCGCAAACTAGCGCCAGTCGCGCGAAACTGAAAGCAATATCCACCGTGCCGGGTCCACAGTGGAGCAAGCCAGAGTCGGGGAGGACTCCGCCATGACAGATCAATCGCACAGCTTCCGCAGCTACCAATTGTCGGACCGCTACAGGCGCACCGAGGGGCGCGTGTTCCTGACCGGCACGCAGGCGCTGGTGCGCATCATGCTCGACCAGGCCCGGCGTGACAGAGCCGAAGGCATGAACACCGCCGGCTTCGTCTCGGGCTATCGCGGATCGCCGCTGGGCGCGCTCGACATGGAGCTGTGGCGCGGCAAGGCGCAGCTCGAAGAGCACCGGATCGAGTTCCTGCCCGCCGTGAACGAGGATCTCGGCGCCACCGCCGTGCTCGGCGCGCAGCAGCTCGCGCTCGACCCGCGCGCCGAGGTCGAGGGCGTGTTCTCCATGTGGTACGGCAAGGGCCCCGGCCTCGATCGCTCGGGCGATGCGCTCAAGCATGGCAACGCCTATGGCTCGTCGCCCAAGGGCGGCGTGCTGGTGGTGGCGGGCGACGATCATGGCTGCGTGTCGTCGTCGATGTCGCACCAGTCGGACGTCGCCTTCATGGCGTGGTTCATGCCGGTGCTGAACCCGGCCTCGGTCGCCGAATACCTCCCCTTCGGCGAATGGGGCTTCGCGCTGTCGCGCTTTTCCGGCACCTGGGTCGGCTTCAAGGCCATCTCCGAAACGGTCGAAAGCGGCCAGTCGGTCGAACTTCTCCCCCCGCGCGATTTCGCACAGCCGAACTACACGGCGCCCCAAGGCGGGCTCCACGTGCGCCTGTCGGACCTGCCCAGCCCCGAGATCGAAGCGCGGATGCAGCACAAGCTTGCCGCCGTACAGGCCTTTGCTGAGGCCAACCCTATCGACCGCGCGATCTATGGCATCCCCGACGCCCGCTTCGGCATCGTCAGCACCGGCAAGGGACATCTCGACCTGATGGAGGCGCTGCGGCTCCTTGGCCTCGATGAGGCCGAATGCCGCCGCCTCGGGATCGACGTCTACAAGGTCGGCATGGTCTGGCCGCTCGCGCGCCGCGCCGCGCTCGACTTCGTGCAGGAAAAGCAGGAGGTCTTCGTCGTCGAGGAAAAGCGCGGCATCATCGAAAGCCAGCTCAAGGAATATTTCTACGACTGGCCCGGTCACAAGCCCGCGCGCATGGTCGGCAAGTTCGACGGGCCGGGCAACCCGCTGCTGCCATGGACCGGGGAGTTGTCGCCTAAGGTGCTGCTTCCCGCCCTCGCAAAGCGGCTCGACAAGCTGTTTCCTGAGGAGGGCTTTCCGGCCAAGGCGCGGGCGCTCACCGAGACGCCGCCGCCGATCCTGTCGATCTCCGGCGCGACCCGCACGCCCTATTTTTGCTCGGGCTGCCCGCACAACACCTCGACCAAGCTGCCCGAGGGCAGCCAGGCGAACTCGGGCATCGGTTGCCACGTCATGGCGTCATGGATGGACCGCGAGACGCTGGGCTACGCGCAGATGGGCGGCGAAGGCGTGCCCTGGGTCGCGGCGTCGAAGTTCAATGGCGGTCGCCACATCTTCCAGAACCTTGGCGAAGGCACGTGGTATCACTCGGGTTCGCTTGCGATCCGGCAGGCGGTCGCGGCGAAAACCAACATCACCTACAAGATCCTCTACAACGACGCTGTCGCGATGACCGGCGGCCAGCCGGTGGACGGCCCCGTGAGCGTGCAGGGCATCGCCCAGTCCTGCCGCGCCGAGGGGGTGGAACGGATCGCGCTGGTCTCGGACGACCCGCTGAAGTTCGATCACGCCGATTTCCCGAAGGGCACCACCATCGACCATCGCCGCGATCTCGACCGGATCCAGCGCGAACTGCGCGAGATCCCCGGCGTCACGGTTCTTATCTACGAGCAGACCTGCGCCACCGAGAAGCGCCGCCGCCGCAAACGCGGCACGATGGAGGACCCCAAGCGCTTCGCCTATATCAACGAGCTGGTCTGCGAGGGCTGCGGCGACTGCTCGGTCGCCTCGAACTGCCTCTCCGTCGAACCCAAGGAGACCGAGTTCGGCCGCAAGCGGAAGATCAACCTGTCGAGCTGCAACAAGGATTTCTCCTGTCTCGAAGGCTTCTGTCCGAGTTTTGTCACCGTCGAGGGCGCGACCCGCAAGAAGCGTGAGGGCGCCGGTATCGACGCTCTGGCGCTGGCTGCCGATCTGCCGCTACCCGCCCTGCCCCAGCTTGCGAAGCCCTACGAGCTTCTGGTTTCGGGCGTCGGCGGTACCGGCGTCGTCACCGTAGGCGCGCTGATCACCATGGCGGCGCATCTCGAAGGCAAGGGGTCGAGCGTTCTCGACTTCACCGGCTTTGCGCAGAAATTCGGCACCGTGCTGAGCTATATCCGCCTCGCCCGCGGCCCGGACGAGATCCACCAGGTGCGGATCGAGGCCGGCACGGCGGATGCGGTGATCGCCTGCGACATCGTCGCCTCATCCTCGCCCAAGGCGAGCGTGTGCTACCGGCGTGGCACCCGCGTCGTCCTGAACCGCGCCGAGATGCCGACCGGCGATCTGGTGCTGCACCGCGACGCCGATCTGAAGGTCGATGCGCGAGAGGCGGCGATCGCCGCGGCGGTGGGGGCCGACAAACTCGACGCCTTCGACGCCAACGCCGTCGCCGAGGCGCTCTTGGGCGACGCGGTGTTCTCCAACGTCATCATGCTGGGCCATGCCTGGCAGAGCGGTCTGGTGCCGGTAAGCCTCGCGGCGCTGGAGCAGGCCGTCGAATTGAACGGCGTCGCGATCGAGAAGAACCGCATGGCGCTGGCCTATGGCCGCCTGCTCGCGGCGCGTCCCGAGCTACTGCAAGAGGCGCTGGGCCAGCAGGCGCCCGCCGGGGAGGAGCCGCTGGAGCGGCTGATCGACCGCCGCGCAGCCTTTCTCGAGGATTATCAGGACGCGGCCTGGGCGCAGCGCTATCGCGACCGGCTCTCGCGCTTCTGCAAGAGCCTTGCCCGGCCCGCGGAAGAAGCCGAGGAACTGACCCGCCTGGCCGCGAAATCGCTGTTCAAGCTGATGTCCTACAAGGACGAGTACGAGGTGGCCCGGCTGCACAGCCTGCCCCGCTTTACCGAGGCGCTGCAGTCGGAGTTCGACGGCGATTTCACCGTGAAGCACCATCTCGCGCCGCCGCTCCTGCCGCTGGGTCGCGACAGCCGCGGCCGCCCGCGCAAGCGTGCTTTCGGCGCGTGGATCCGACCCGGCTTTCGCGCGCTGGCAAAGCTGAAGCGGCTTCGGGGCAGCGTCTTCGACCCGTTCGGTTACACAGCCGAGAGGCGAATGGAGCGCGAACTGATCGGCTGGTTCGAGGAGGTGATGAGCGATTGCGCCGCGGCGTCGGCGGCCGATCTCGGCACCTGTCGGGCGCTGCTGTCCGCCCCGATGGAGATCCGCGGTTTCGGCCCGGTCAAGGCCGAGGCGGTGTCGCGGGTGAAGCCCCGCGTCGCCGAGTTGCGTGCCGCGCTCGCATCCCGGATGGCCGCCTGAGATCAGGCGCGGCGGAGCGACATCACGCCGCTCCGCCGATACGCGATCAGGCCGTGGCGGGCGCCTTGCCGCCGACGAGCACGCCGCGCAGTTTGGCGGCGACGTCATGGAACAGGCGCGCGATCATGTCGGAGCGCATCTGGCGCGCCTCAGTCAGGACGGCCTCCATCTGGGCTTGAGTCGGGTGGGTATAGCGAACGATCTGGGTCATCTTCGGCTCATTGGGAACATCGGCGGGCCTTATCGCCCGCACCCCCCAAATGGCCCCGTTTCCGCCCGGATGCCAGTCAATGCCGCCATGCGGCAAACGCATGCCCTGACGCGCGTCGTAGTCTATGCGTACGAGACAAAATTCAGCCATTGATAATGCGGAAGTGGCGGAGACGAAGGGATTCGAACCCTCGAGACGGTTTCCCGCCTGCACCCTTAGCAGGGGTGTGCCTTCGACCACTCGGCCACGTCTCCGCCGGTGTGTCTATGCGGCGGCGGAAGCGAAAACAAGGGCGAAATCCGCTCCGTGGCGGAAATCTGGGATCAGCCGTCCAGCGTCGCCAGATGCGCGGGACTCAACCGGCTTTCGCCGCGCCAGCGGTAAAGGCAGGGGCTAGCCGGATAGTCTAGGCAGGCGACGTTATGCGCCTCGATGCGCGGTGCGCCCTGCATCTTGTAGTGGCCGCAGAGCACCGGTGGCGCCTCTTGATCGTAGAAGGCGAAGTTGGGGCGGCGCGGTATCGGGGCGTCGGGAAGCTCTTCGGGGCGGGGAACCGACAGCGCCGCCTCGCGCCAGCGCGCCGCGCCATGGCGCCACCATGCAAGGCGCACGCGGCGTCGCATCGCGCCGTGGCTGTCGGTGAAGCCGTGCCCCTCAGGCAAGGTCAGTTCGGGCCCGGTCACCAGCATCTGCACCGCCCGGCCGAAGCGGCTGGAGCGGGTCGCGATCTCGGGCAGGTCTTCGGGTCGCAGGCGGCCGTCGGGGCGGCGCGCCGCGATGGTTTCGACCGCCGGCGCGCTCCAGCAGGCATGAACGAGACGCAGACCGTCCCGCTCCAGCCATAGCGGAAGCGACAGGAACCAGTCGGTCCAGCCCAGCGCCTCAAGTGTCATGATTCCGAAATCCGCCACGAAGCTGCGATGCTGGGCCATGTTGCGCGCGCTGTGACGGCGCAGCGCCGCGCCGTCGATACCCAGCCGATGAAACAAGACCGCGTTCAGTTCGTGGTTGCCCATGACCGCCACCGCGCGGCCCGTCTCGATCAGATCGCGGACCCGCACCAGCACCGTGCGGTCGGAGACGGCCGCCTGCCCCGGCAGCGCGTCGATGAAATCGCCGAGCAGCGCCAGATGCGCGCCGGGCTCCGCGGCGTCGAGACTGCTTTCCAGCCGACCCGGGTCGGCATGGATGTCCGGGATCACGTCGAAGGCGTTCATGCGGCCGAGCTAGCGGAAAGACGCGCGCGGACAACCTGTCGCAGATGCGCCACCTTGTTGCGAGAGGGGCAGAACATTAGCTGAACGACATGACAGCGCACAGCCTCGAACGCAAGCTCGCCATCCTCTCCGACGCCGCCCGCTACGACGCCTCCTGCGCGTCTTCGGGAACGGCGAAGCGCAACTCCAAGGACGGCAAGGGTCTCGGCTCGACCGAAGGGTCGGGCATCTGCCACGCCTATGCGCCGGACGGGCGCTGCATCAGTCTCCTGAAGATCCTGATGACGAATTTCTGCATCTTCGACTGCGCCTATTGTGTGAACCGGGTGTCGTCGAACACCGAGCGCGCGCGCTTCAGCGTCGACGAGGTGGTGAAACTGACGCTGGAGTTCTACCGGCGCAACTACATCGAAGGGCTGTTCCTGTCCTCGGGCATCATCCAGAGCCCGGACAAGACCATGGAGGACATGGTCCGGATCGCCAAGAAGCTGCGCCTCGAAGAGAACTTCCGCGGCTACATCCATCTCAAGACCATCCCCGAGGCGAGCGAGGAGCTGATCGAACAGGCGGGGCTCTATGCCGACCGGGTCTCGATCAATGTCGAGATGCCGACCGACGCGAGCGTGACGCAATACGCGCCCGAGAAGAAACCCGACACGATCCGCCGTGCGATGGCCGGTGTGCGGATGCGCAAGGAGGCCGCGAAGGACAAAAGCCACACCGGCAAACGGCCGCCGCGCTTCGCGCCTGCGGGTCAGTCGACGCAAATGATCATCGGCGCCGACGGGTCGAACGACGCGACGATCCTCGGCCAGTCGACCCGGCTCTATTCCTCCTACGGGCTCAAGCGGGTCTATTATTCGGCCTTCTCGCCGATCCCCGATGCCACGGCCAAGCTGCCGCTGATCAAGCCGCCCTTGATGCGCGAGCACCGGCTCTACCAAGCCGATTGGCTGATGCGGTTCTACGGCTTCAATGCGGGCGAGATCACTGCCGGGACGGATGGCAATCTCGACCTCGCGATCGATCCCAAGCTCGCTTGGGCGCTGCGCAATCGTCACGCCTTTCCGGTCGATCCGATGCGCGCCGATCGCGAGGCGCTGCTCAGGGTGCCGGGCTTCGGGGCCAAGACCGTGGGCCGGATCATCGCGGCGCGGCGGCATCGTCGGCTGCGCTGGGACGATCTGGTGCGGATGGGGGCCAACATGAAGAACGCCCGGCCCTTCGTGACGCTCGCGGACTGGACGCCCGGCGCGCTGCTGGACGCGCCGGACCTCGCGGCGCGCTTCGCACCGCAGCCGGAACAGCTGTCGCTGTTCTGACGTTTCGGGCCCATGCCGCACGTCGCCCTGCCCCATACCGGAACCGACAAGGCCTGGCGCGACGCCGCGCGGGGGCTGATTGCGCGGCGCGTGCCGCCGGACGAGGTGACGTGGAGCCGGGGCGCGACCGAAGAGGACCTCTTCGCACAGGCGCCGGAACAGGTCGCGCAGACGCGCGCCACCCTCAAGGTGCCGCGCGATTTCGTGTCGCTAGCGGGCTCGGTGGTCTGGCATCGTGATCCCGAACGCTTCGCCCGGCTCTACGCGATGCTGTGGCGACTGAGATCCGAGAAGGGGTTGATGGAGGATCGCGGAGACGCTGCCCTGGCCAAGCTGCGCTCCATGGAAAAGGCGGTGCATCGCGACCGGCACAAGATGACCGCCTTCGTGCGGTTTCGCGAGATCGGAGCGCGCGATCTGCCGCGCCGTCGCTTCGCCGCGTGGTTCGAGCCCACGCATTTCACGCTGGAGCCCACCGCCCCCTTCTTCGCGCGCCGCTTCGCCGACATGGATTGGATGATCGCGACGCCGGACCTCACGGCGATTTTCGAGAACGGCGAGCTTAGCTTCGCCGAGGGGCAGCCCAAGCCGGACATCCCCGAGGACGCGACCGAGGAGCTTTGGGGCACCTATTTCCGCAACATCTTCAACCCCGCACGGCTCAAGGTCGGGGCGATGATGTCGGAGATGCCCAAGAAGTACTGGAAGAACCTGCCTGAGGCGCGGCATATCCCCGAGATGATCGCGAGCGCCGGGGCACGGGCCGAGGCAATGCAAGCCGCCGCCCCTACCCTGCCGCCTCTTCGTGCCGCGAAGATCACGGAACGGCTCGCCGCACCCGGCGTTGTGCGCGCGATGGCTGATGATCTCGATCAACTTCGGGCGGAAGAGAACGCCTGTACTCGCTGCCCGCTCTACGAGAACGCGACGCAGGCGGTGCCGGGCGAAGGCCCGCGCGACGCCGATCTGATGGTGGTGGGTGAACAGCCCGGCGATCAGGAGGATTTGGCTGGCCGGCCCTTCGTCGGTCCCGCGGGGCAGATGTTCGACCGGATCGCCCGCGAGGCCGGGATCGACCGCAGCCGCGCCTTCGTCACCAATGCGGTGAAGCATTTCAAGTTCGCGCCCAAGGGCAAGCGGCGCATCCACCAGAACCCGAACACCGGCGAGATCAAGGCCTGCCGCTTCTGGTTGCAGTCCGAGATCGAGCTGGTGCGCCCGAAACTGATCCTGTCGATGGGCGGCACCGCCGCCGAGAGCCTGACCGGTTCGCGAAAGGGGATTCTGTCGCGGCGCGGCACGGTCGAGGAGACCCCCGAGGGCGTGCCGGTGTTTCTGACGGTCCACCCCTCTTACCTGCTGCGCCTGCCCGATCCGGCGCTGCGCGACGACGAGACCGAGAAGTTTCGCGCCGATCTGAAATCGGCGCAGGCGCATCTGGAAGAGCTGCGCGCCTCCTAGTCGAGATCGAGCCGCATCGTCGCCATGCCGTCGCGCTGGCTCAACTCCTCGTAACCGGCCGCGAGATAGAGATTGTGCGCGGGCGCGTTGTCGGTTTCGACCTTGAGCGTGATCGACAGCGCGTCGAGATCGCGCCCCGCCTGCTCGATCAGCCGCGCCATATCGGCGCCCGCGCCGCCGCGCGCGGCCTCCTCGAGAAACACGTAGGTGAGATGGCGCACCTCGGGCCCGATGCCAACCCGCATCGCGAAGAAGCCGATCTCGCGACCCTGATCGTCCAGCACATAGAAGGATTCGTCGTGCAGGTCGCCAAGCCACTTCTCCTGCCATTCGAACGGATCGAAGGGATGCTGGGCCGAGGGGTTCACGAGCCGCAGATCGGTCTCGTCGGTCAGCAGGCGCGCCAGTGGCGCGAGATCGCGCTCGCGGTTGCGGCGGAGTGTCAGGTCGGGCATCGCGCTTTTCCCTTTCTCGGCGACGGAAAGGGGTGTGATTGCCCGATTCGGGGGGCGCGGCGCAACCGGTGCGCCGCGCCCCCGCGCGGGTCAGGTGTTAAACAGGAAGTGCATTACGTCGCCGTCCTTGACGAGGTATCCCTTGCCCTCGGCGCGCATCTTGCCCGCCTCCTTGGCAGCAGCCTCGCCGCCCAGGCTGACGAAATCCTCGTAGGCGATGGTCTCGGCGCGGATGAAGCCGCGCTCGAAATCGCCGTGGATCACGCCCGCCGCCTGCGGCGCCAGCGTGCCCTGGCGGATGGTCCAGGCGCGCGCTTCCTTGGGGCCGACGGTGAAGTAGGTCTCGAGATGCAGGAGGTCGTAACCCGCGCGGATCAGCCGGTCGAGACCGGCCTCTTCGAGGCCCATCTCCTCGAGGAACATGGCCTGCTCCTCGGCGTCGAGCTGGCTGATCTCCTCCTCGATCCGGGCGGAGATCACGACATGGGCGTTGCCCTCGGCGGCGGCCATCTCGGCCACCTTGGCGGACTGGCTGTTGCCGGTCGCGGCCGAGCTTTCCTCGACGTTGCAGACATAGAGCACCGGCTTGGCGGTCAGGAGCTGCAGCATCTTCCATGCCTTGCGGTCGTCGTCGGCGACCTCGACGGTGCGGGCGGGCCTACCCTCGGACAGCGCCGCCTGCGCGGCCTTCAGCAGGCGCTCCTGATCGGCGGCCTCCTTGTCGCCGCCGCGCACCTTGCGCTGCAGGCCCTGCAGCCGCTTCTCGACCGATTCCAGATCGGCGAGCATCAGCTCGGTCTCGATCACCTGCGCATCGGCCACCGGATCGACGCGGCCGTCGACATGGACCACGTCGCCATCCTCGAAGCAGCGCAGCACGTGGGCGATGGCATCGGTCTCGCGGATATTGGCGAGGAACTGGTTGCCGAGGCCCTCGCCCTTCGACGCGCCCTTCACCAGCCCCGCGATGTCCACGAAGGTCATCCGGGTCGGGATTACCTGCTTGGACTTGGCGATCGCCGCCAGCTTGTCGAGGCGCGGATCGGGCACGGCGACGTCGCCGACATTCGGCTCGATCGTGCAGAAGGGAAAGTTGGCGGCCTGGGCCGCGGCGGTGCGCGTCAGCGCGTTGAACAGGGTGGACTTGCCGACATTCGGCAGCCCCACGATCCCCATGCGAAAGCCCATGTCACGCCTCCTATCAGCACATCGCGGCGGTCCTATCCGCACGGGCGGCTTCGCGCAAGCCAAGGCTTGGTGACACGGGGGAGTGCGTGCCATGCTCGCCGGGAAATGCAAGGAGCCTGCACGATGATCCCGATTCCCTATGTCACCTTTCACGGCAACTGCGCCGAGGCGCTGGCCGCCTATGCCCGGATCTTCGACGCGCCGCCCGCCAACGTGATGACCTTCTCCGAGGCGCCGCAGGAGATGCGCGACTCCCTCCCCGAGGCCAGCCCGCAGGCGGTGATGCACGCGGCGCTGAAGATCGGGGAGGGTTGGATCTATGCCAGCGACGACATCATGGGCGGAAGCCCGGAGATGGCGGGCTGCTCGATCACCGTCGACCTGCCCGATGTCGCCCGCGCCCGCGCCGTGTTCGACGCGCTGGCGGAGCATGGTCAGATCCATATGGAGTTCGAGAGGACCTTCTGGTCCGAGGGCTTCGGCACGCTGACCGATCGCTATGGCACGCGCTGGATGGTCGGCGTCGAGGCCCCCATGCCGGACCAGCCCCAAGCCTGAGCCCCCATTGATTTCCGCCCCCCTTTGGCCCAAACCGCGAGGGGATCGGGCCAGAGGGGACGGGCATGACACGCATCGACGACACTTTCGCGCGGCTGAAATCCGAGGGGCGCAAGGCCTTCGTGGCCTATGTCATGGCCGGCGACCCGGATTTCGAGACCTCCAAGGAGATCGTGCGCGGCCTGCCCGGCGCGGGCGTCGACATCATCGAGTTGGGGCTGCCCTTCACCGATCCTATGGCCGATGGCGCGACGATCCAGCTTGCCGGCCAACGGGCGCTGGCGCAGGGCATGACGCTCGACCGGACGCTCGAGATCGCGCGCGACCTGCGCAAGACCGATGACAGGACGCCGATCGTGATGATGGGCTATTACAATCCGATCCATTCGCGCGGCGTGCCGAAGTTCCTCGAACAGGCGAAGGAGGCCGGGATCGACGGGCTGATCGTCGTCGACCTGCCGCCCGAGGAAGACGCCGAGCTGTGCCTGCCCGCACAGCAGGCCGGCCTGAACTTCATCCGCCTCGCCACGCCGACCACCGATGACGCGCGCCTGCCCAAGGTGCTGCAGAACACCTCCGGCTTCGTCTACTACGTCTCGATCACCGGCATCACCGGCGCGGCCGAGGCGCAGGCCGAGGCGGTGGCTCCCGAAGTGGCGCGGATCAAGTCGAAGACCGACCTGCCGATCATCGTGGGCTTCGGCGTTAAGACCCCCGAGACCGCGAAGAACATCGCTAGCATCGCCGACGGCACCGTGGTGGGTTCGGCCATCGTCAGCCAGATCGCCGAAGGCAAGCCGGTCCCCGAGATCCTCGCCTTCGTGAAGGCGTTGTCCGATGGCGCGCATTCCGCCTGATCGACCTTGTCCCTCAAATACGCGAACCCGACGGCGCCCCTCGCGGCGCCGTCCGTCATTGCGAGCGCGGCTGACCACTGGTAAATCATCCTTACCAATCGGGGGAGGGAACCATGCCAGTCATCACCTGCATCGACGATTTGAAACGTCTGCACAAACGCCGCGCGCCGAAGATGTTCTTCGACTATGCCGAATCCGGCAGCTGGACCGAGCAGACCTTCCGCGAGAACACCACCGATTTCGAGAAGATCCGCCTGCGCCAGAAGGTGGCGGTCGACATGTCCGACCGCTCGACCGTGGGCCGAATGCTGGACGAAAAGGTCGCGATGCCCGTCGCCCTCGCCCCCGTGGGCATGACCGGCATGCAGAACGCCGATGGCGAGATCAAGGCGGCGCGCGCCGCCGAGAAGTTCGGCGTGCCCTTCACCCTCTCCACCATGTCGATCTGCTCGATCGAGGACGTTGCCGAACACACCTCCGCCCCGTTTTGGTTCCAGCTCTACGTCATGCGCGACGAGGACTTCGTGGACCGGATCATCGAGCGCGCCAAGCGAGCCGGCTGCTCGGCGCTGGTCCTGACGCTCGACCTGCAGCTTCTGGGTCAGCGGCACAAGGATCTCAAGAACGGCCTCTCGGCCCCGCCCAAGCTTACCCCCGCGACGCTGCTGGACCTTTCGACCAAATGGAGCTGGGGGCTGGAGATGCTGCGCACCAAGCGCCGTGTCTTCGGCAACATCGTCGGCCACGCCCAGGACGTGGGCGACACGCGCTCCTTGATGAAATGGACCGCCGAGCAGTTCGACCTGAAGCTCGATTGGGAAAAGGTCCGCAAGATCGCCCGGAAATGGGACGGCAAGCTGATCCTGAAGGGCATCCTCGACGCCGACGACGCGCGCCGCGCTGTGGAATGCGGCGCCGACGCCATCGTCGTGTCGAACCATGGCGGGCGGCAACTCGACGGGGCGCTCAGCTCGATCCGCATCCTTCCCTCGATCGTGCGCGAGGTGAAGGGCGAGACGGAGATCTGGCTCGATAGCGGCATCCGCTCGGGACAGGACGTGCTCAAGGCGCTGGCACTGGGCGCGGACGCAACGATGATCGGCCGGGCCTGGCTCTACGGTCTGGGCGCGATGGGCGAAAAGGGCGTGACCACGGCGCTGGAGGTGATCCGCAAGGAGCTCGATCTCACCATGGCGCTGTGCGGCGAGCGCGACGTGGCCGATCTGGGACCGCACAACTTGCTGGTGCCGCGCGACTTCGAGGGCGAATGGCAGGAGAGCGGTCCTCGTTCCTCCGACCGGGCGACCTCGGTTCCCGCGTGACAGCTTCAAGGGGGCGGCTTGTCCGCCCCTGCCCCGCTAGGCCCTACAGTCGTCTCATGGGATATTGGAGCGGGCGGCGGGAATCGAACCCGCACGTTCAGCTTGGAAGGCTGACAGGCTACCACTACATCACGCCCGCTTCGGGGCCTTGATAGCGGCTCGCGCGGGAGGCTTCAAGACGGCCTAGACGTCAATCGGTTCGATCAGTTCCGGGCCGCTGGCCCGGTTCGAATTGACCTTCGGATCGACCCGGTGAAAAGCCAGCACCTCGGGGTTCGGCTTCATCAGAACGGCGGCGCCATGCCCCGCCTCGCCAAGCCAAAGCGGCCAGTCCCCGGGCTCCAGCACCACCGGCATGCGGCTGTGGATGTTGCGCATCCGCCCGGTCGCGCCGGTGGTGACGACGGCGCAGGTGACGAAGCTTTCCCCTTCCCGCTCCCAGCCCTGCCAGAGCCCGGCGAAAGCCAGCGGATCGCCATCCTCGCGGTGGATGAACCAAGGCAGCTTGTTGCCGTCTTCGTCCACGGTCCATTCGTAGAAGCCCGAGGCCGGGATCAGGCAGCGCCGTTCGCGCACCGCCGCCCGAAACGCAGGCTTCTCGGCAACCGTCTCGGCGCGGGCATTGATCAGCAGCGGCCCGTCGGTCAGCGTCTTGTACCAATGCGGGATGAAGCCCCAGCGCATCGGGCGCAGGCGGCGGCTGTCCCCGTCAGAGGTGACGGAATGCACCTGCACGGTCGGGCAGACATTGTAGTTCGGCACATCCGGCAGGTCATTGGCTGGGGTGGCGCCGAATATCTGCGCCATGGCGTCATGGGGCAGCGTGATGGCCATGCGTCCGCACATTATGAGGGCTCCTGTCGCTCCGCTCCGACATAGCATCGATGAGGCCCGATAAGGTAGCCATCGGCATGAAATCCCGTATCGGCGCGAAGCTTCCGACCCGCCGCGACCGCGAGAGTTCGGGCTTCACTCGCAACCGTCGGGCTGCCAAAAGGGCACCGAGACGGAAACAACCGAGGTCAGCTCATGCGCCCTGCCATCGCCGCAACACTCATGCTGATGCTCGTTTCGGGCTGCGCCGCGTCCGGAAGCCGGACGGTGGTCGAAGGCGCCGGCCCCGACGAGCTTTTGAAGCTGCGCGGGGGACCGGGGCTCGACTACAACGTGATCCTTGGCCTGCCCGACGGCACCCGGCTTCTCAGGCGCAACTGCGTGACCGAGGTGGGGCAGCTGTGGTGCCGCGTATCGCTCGCCGATGCGCCTGGCATCACGGGCTACGTATCCGAGGACTACCTTTCGGACCGGTAAACGGACAGCGGACAGTTCGCGGAAAGCCCAGCGCGCCGCTTCGAGAAGTGGTGGGTCTGCCTCGGTCGCCCATTGGAGCGCGACCGCACTTGGCCTCGATTCCTGACCGACGGCAGCGAAGCGTTCTTGTGTTCGAGAGCCCAAGCCTCGCCTAGACGCGAGGACCGCACCTGCGGCGCTACATGGCTGAAGCGCGAGACAGCTAACATCGCAATCGCCCGTATCGACGAAAAAGCGCGCGCCGGTGCCCCGGCGCGCGCCTTCGTTTCATCCTTCCGGATGAGTTACTTCATGGTGATCCGCCCATCCGTGTAGGGCTTGTAGTCGCCCTGCGCCGCCATGTACTCGGCGGTTACGTCGGCGAGATCGGGGCCGTAGTCATAGGCATTCTCGGCATCGACGAACATCGCGTAGCCGTCGCCGCCATTGCGCACGTAGTTGTTCGACACCACGCCATAGGTCGCCTCGGGGTCAAGCGGCTCGCCATCCACCATCACGTCCGAAATCCGGCTACCGGCTTCGGCGGCGGGATCGACCGCAAGGCTCATGCCCGCAACCTGCGGGAAGCGGCCCGCGCCCTCCTCGATCTGACTCACGCCGTTCTCGAGCGCCTCGAGCAATGTCGCGCCCGACACCTGGAAGGTCGAGAGCGTGTTCTGGAACGGCAGCACGGTCAGCACTTCGCCCATCGTCACCTCGCCCGCATCGATCGAGGCGCGCAGGCCGCCGGAGTTGGCGATGGCGATCTGGATGCCCTGATCGGCCACGCGGTCGAGCATGGCGTCGGCCACGAGGTTGCCCATCTCGCACTCCATGGCGCGGCAAACATCGCGGTTCCCCTCGATCGGCGCGGTGGTGCTGGCGACGACGCGGTTGCGGATCTCGTCGAGCGGCTTTGCCAGCTCGGAGACACGGTCGACCGCCGCCTGATCCTCGGCCACCTTGCCGTCGATCAGGATCGGTTCTCCCGCGGCCTCGGTGATGACGCCCTCGTCGTCGAAGGTCACGTTCAACTCGCCCAAGAACTTGCCATAGGCATAGGCCTGCACGATGGCGGTGTCGCCGACCATCACCGGATAGACGTCGACCGCGTCCTCCTGGGTGTTCGACAGCAGCGTGTTGGAATGGCCGCCGACGATCACGTCGACGCCAGTGGTCTCCTCGGCCACGCGCTTGTCGGTCTCGAAGCCGGAATGGCTCAGCACGACGATCTTGTTCACGCCCTCTTCGGTCAGCCGGTCGACTTCCGCCTGCACCGCCGCGACCGGGTCGGAGAACGTGACGTTCTCACCCGGGCTGGCCAGCTCATGCGTGTCCTCGGGCGTCAGGCCGATCAGGCCGATCCTCTCGCCGCCGCGCTCGATCACGGTGGATTTCTGGATCGCGTCGGCCAGTTGCTCCTCGCCCGAGACGTCGGCGTTCGACATCAGCACCGGGAACTCGACCTTGTCGATGAAAGCGCGCAGAACCTCAGGGCCGTCGTCGAACTCGTGATTGCCGACGGTCATCGCGTCATAGCCGAGCTGGTTCATGAACTCGGCCGTCATCTCGCCCTTGTAATAGGTGTAGAACAGCGTGCCCTGGAACTGGTCGCCGCCATCGACGAGAAGCAGGTTGCCATTGTCGGCACGATTGCGCGCCTCCTGCAGCGCGGTGACGAGCCGGGCCACGCCGCCGAAGCATTCGCCGGCCTCGTTGTCTTCGGGCGCGCAGGTTGAATCAAAAGCCGAGATCGGCTCGTAACGGTCGTGGAAATCGTTGGTGTGCAGGATCGTGAGCGAGTATTCCGCCTGCGCGGCACCGGCGGCGAGCGCGAGAGCGGCGGTGCCGCCGAAGAGTCCGAGTTTCATCGATGACGTCCCTGTCGGTTTCGTTATGGTTGCGAGCCTGCGCCATGCCCGGCGCATCTGTCAAAGCCGTCTGCGTCCTGCCCTAGCGGCATGTCAGGCGGATGACAGGGGAACGATGGCGGCGCTTGACGTCGCGGCGGGGCGCGGCCATGGAACGCTCATGCTGATCTACAAGATATTTCGCGCCTCCGAATGGGCAGATCTGGACCTCGCGGGGGAAACCCGCGGCGCCCCCGTCGACCTCGCCGATGGCTACATCCATTTCTCCACTGCCGTGCAGGCGTCCGAAACCGCCGCGAAGCATTTCGCGGGCGAGGACGGGCTGGTGCTGGCGGCCATCGACGCCGGGGCGCTGGGCGACGATCTGCGCTGGGAGCCGTCGCGCGGCGGCCAGCTTTTCCCGCATCTCTACCGGGCGCTGAAACGGTCCGAAGTGGTCTGGTCGAAGAAGCTGCCGCTAGCAGGCGGGCGTCACGAGTTTCCGGAGGAGATGACATGAGCGCGCTGGAAAAGCTGGGCCTCGCCGCACTGCACTGGATCGACCCCGAAACCGGGCACGGGCTGGCGCTCAAGGCGTTGAATGCAGGACTCGGGCCCAAGGGCGGACCGGTGACGAGCGCCCGTCTCAGGACCCATCTGGCCGGGCTCGACCTGCCCAACCCGGTCGGGCTGGCGGCGGGGTTCGACAAGAACGCGGTGGCGCTCGATGCGCTGGCGAAGACCGGCTTCGGTTTCGTCGAGGTCGGCGCCGCGACGCCGCGCCCGCAGGAGGGCAACCCGCGCCCGCGCCTGTGGCGGCTCAAGGCCGACCGCGCCGCGATCAACCGCTTCGGCTTCAATAACGAGGGCATGGAGGCCATCGCCGCACGGCTGGAGCAGCGGCCGCGTGGTGTCATCGGCCTCAATCTCGGCGCCAACAAGGACAGCGAAGACCGGGCGGCCGATTTCGCGACGGTGCTGAAGCGCTGCGGCCCGCATCTCGACTTCGCCACCGTCAACGTCTCCTCGCCCAACACCGAGAAGCTGCGCGACCTGCAGGGCCGCGCCGCGCTTTCGGCGCTACTCGTAGGGGTAATGACGGCCAATGCCGGGCTGTCGCGGCCTCTGCCCGTCTTTCTCAAGATCGCACCCGACCTTTCGGAGGCCGAGATCGAGGACGTGGCGCGGGTGGCCGAGGAGACAGGCGTGTCGGCCATCGTCGCGACCAACACCACCCTGTCGCGCGAGGGGCTGAGCGATCCCCAGAAGGACAACATGGGCGGCATGTCGGGCCAGCCGCTGTTCGAGAAATCGACGCGAGTTCTGGCGCGTCTGTCCTCGCTCACCGCTCTGCCGCTGATCGGCGTCGGTGGCGTCGGCTCGGCCGAGCAGGCCTATGAGAAGATCCGCGCAGGGGCCTCGGCCGTGCAGCTCTACACCGCGCTGGTCTATGGCGGCGTCAGCCTCGCGGGCGAGATCGCGCGCGGGCTCGACCGGCTGTTGGAGCGCGACGGCTTCGCCAACGTCTCCGAGGCCGTCGGCACCGGCCGGGCCGACTGGCTCTAGGCGGCGGCGCGTTCGAGAGCGGGATAGCGCGCGGCCAATGTCGCGCCGCGCGCCACGTAGCTCACCAACATCGCGGCCCAAAGGCCGTGATTGCCGAAGGCCGCGGTGAGCGGAATGGCGGCGGCAAAATAGATCGCCGCCGACAACACCATCATGTTGCGCATGTCGCGGCTTCGGGTGGCGCCGATGAAGATCCCGTCGAGCATCCAAGGGATCAGCCCGAACAGCGGCGTCGCCACCATCCAGGGCAGGAAGTCGCGCGCCGCCGCCCGCACCTCGGGCGCGGTGGTCATGGTGTCGATGATGGCGGGTCCGAAGATCGCGAACCCTGCCGCCAGAACGAGGCTGACCGCGCCGCCCTGGATCGAAGGCAGGATCGCCGCGCGCCTGAGCCTGAGAGCCGCGCGCGCGCCCATCGCCTGCCCCACCAGCGCCTCGGCCGCGAAGGCGAACCCGTCGAGCGCGAAGGCAGTGATGTTGAGGAATTGCAGCAGCACCTGGTTCGCGGCGAGAGGCACGTCACCGAAGGACGCGCCCCAGAACAGGAAGCTGATGATGATCGATTGCAGCAGCACCGAGCGGATCAGGATGTCGGTGTTCACCGCCGCCACGTGTCGCAGCCGGGCCGCGTCGAACACGCGCGCCCGGTCGCGCCATGCGGTGTTGCGAAAGGCGTCGCGACACAGCCAGAGGCCCAGAGCGAGACCCGACCATTCGGCCAGGAAGGTGGCCGTCGCGACGCCGGGCACGCCCCAGCCCAGCCCCAGCACGAACCACAGGTCGAGCGCGATGTTGACGCCGTTCATCCACAGCTGCAGCACCAGCACCGCGCTGGTGCGCTCCTGCGCGATCAGCCAGCCGGTGAGGCCGTAGATCGCGATCGCCGCCGGAGCCGACCACACCCGGATCGCGAGGTAGTCGCGCGCCAACGTCTCGACTTCGGCACTGGCGGGCGCGAGGGTGAAGGACAGGGCGAAAATCGGCGCCTGCAGCAGGATGATCCCGGCCCCCGCGGCAAAGGCGATGAGCAGCGCGCGGCTCAGAAGCGCCGCGACTTCCGCCCCTTCGCCCCGGCCCAGCGCCTGCGCGGCGAGCCCGGTCGTGCCCATGCGCAAGAAGCCGAAGATCCAGTAGATCGCCGAGAGGACCACCGCGCCGATGCCGACCGCGCCGATCGGGGCAGCGGCGCCCATCTGCCCCACCACGCCGGTGTCGACTGCGCCGAGGATCGGCACCGTGGCGTTCGACAATACGATCGGCAGCGCGATCTTCAGGACACGCCGATGCGTCAGCGGCGCGCGCGGCGCGGTCGTGGCGGTCTCAGCCATCCAGCCCCGGCATCAAGAAATGTCCCGTCGCCTGTGCGAAGAGCCGCGAGCGATTGTCCTGCCAGGCCTCGACATGGACGCTGGCATAGCGCCGACCGGAGCGGTTGATCCGGGCCCGCGCATAGGCGTCGCGCGGCAGGCCGGAGCGCAGGTAGTCGACCGTGAGATCGATGGTGCGCGGCCAGTTCGGCCGGGCCTCGGCCTCGGCCTGCGCCTCCGGCGTGCCGGCCTCGATCAACCCCCACATCCGGGCCCAGGCCAACTCGA
Source organism: Limimaricola soesokkakensis (assembly GCF_900172345.1). Taxonomy (GTDB): domain Bacteria; phylum Pseudomonadota; class Alphaproteobacteria; order Rhodobacterales; family Rhodobacteraceae; genus Limimaricola; species Limimaricola soesokkakensis. The sequence goes on along the minus strand of NZ_FWFY01000003.1, from coordinate 174,062 downwards.
CGATGGCGGTGGTCTCGAGGAACGCCGCCGTGGCGCCGCCATGCAGCGCCGGCAGCATCGGGTTGCCGATCAACCGATCAGCATAGGGCAGCACGGCGGTCAGCTCGTCGCCATGGCGTTCGAAGCGGATGCCCAGGAAGGCGATGTAGGGCACGCCGCCCACCAGCCGCTCCAGCGCGCCGTCGCGGCGGGTCTTGATGACCTGGACGGGTTCGGGGCGCGGTCGGCTCATGGCTGCGTCTTCCTGTTTTCGAGGGTGAAGGCGCCGGTCGCGGTGGCGACGGGGCGGTCTTCGTCCTCGTCCGTCGCCACCGCCCTCACGAAGGCGACTGAGCGGGTCACGTGCCAGCACTCGGCCCGCGCGGTGATCGACTGGCCCGGCGTCGCGGGGCGCATGTAGTCGATCCGCAGGTCCAGCGTTGCGGTGCTCAGCGGGGCCGAGGGGTGCGACATCACCGCCGCCCCGGCGCAGGTGTCCATCAGCGCCGAGACCGCGCCGCCATGGATCACCCCGGTTTCCGGATCGCCGACCAGCCGCGTGTCATAGGGCATCGAGATCGCGGCATGGCCGTCACCCAACGCGTTGATGCGCATTCCGAGGGCCTGCGCATGCGGCAAAGCGTCGATGAATTGCTGGGCTCGGACGAGCTCTTTGTCGGGATCGGATGTCATGGCGTCAGCTTGGCGATCCGAATGGCTCCCGCAAGCGTTATCTCGTCGCGAGAAGGCTTGAAGCCGTGTTGTCGTCACGGCATCCCGGGCCTAGAGTTCGCCCGAAGGAGCGCCGATATGTCCGATACCCCCCTGACTTTCAAAGAAATGTGCGATCGCTTCGAGGTGACCCCCCGGACCTTGCGCTACTACGAATACATCGAGTTGCTCTCCCCCGAGAAGGAGGGCCGCTCGCGCTTTTACGGCCCGCGGGAGATCGCGCGGATGACGCTGATCCTGCGGGGCCGGCGCTTCGGCTTTTCGCTCGAAGAGATCCGCCAGTTCCTCATGATCTACGAGACCGAGGGCACCCGTGCGCAGATGGAGGTCTGGGTCGGCATGGCCGACCGGCAGCTCGAGGTGCTCGAAGGGCAGCGGCGCGAGCTGGAACAGACCATCGCCGATCTGCGCCGCCTTCGGGACGAATCTTCTGCATCCCTCAATGGAACGAAACAAGAGCCGTCAACCTGAGGGAGAATCGGAAAATTTGACCAAGAGAACAAAATTGCTTCCCAAGGGTCACATTTTTCTTGACCTTTCGTCATTCGGCCTCTGACGTGGCGTCATGTTTACGTTCGCGTCACCTTTGCTTGTATGGTCTCTTCGGAACCCGCAGGTGGATCGTCTGACCGGACACCGAGGGTTAAAAAGAATGACCGACCAGACCATGACCATCCGCCAGATGTGCGACAGCTTCGATGTGACGCCCCGCACATTGCGCTTCTACGAGGCAAAGGAGCTCCTGTTTCCCATTCGTGAAGGCACGAAGCGGCTCTTCACCCGGCGCGACCGGGCCCGGCTCAAGCTGATCCTGCGCGGCAAGCGCTTCGGCTTCAGCCTCGAGGAGATCCGCCAACTGCTCGATCTCTACGAGACCGACGACCAGCAGGAGGTGCAGCTCGCGCGCACCTACGAAGTGGCCGAACGGCATCTGCGGGAGATGCAGGAGCAGCGTGCCGCGCTCGACGAGGCGATCCGGGAGCTCGAGGCACAGATGCAATGGGGCGCGGAGCGGCTGAACCAGCTGCGCGCACGAGCGACGGCGGCCTGACCGCCCTCTCCTCTTCTGGTCGATATGACATTGCGCGGTCCGGGCGGGGGAGCCCGGGCCGCGTGACGAGGACCAGACCGGGCCTTCGGGCCCGCCGGAGGAGATACAGGGAATGCCAAGCTACACCGCGCCGATCCGCGACATGCAGTTCGTCCTGCACGAGATGCTCGACATCTCGCGCCAGGAAATTCCGGGCTATGCGGATCTTGACGCCGATTTCACGGCAGCGATCCTCGAGGAGGCTGGCAAGCTCTCCTCGGGGGTTCTTGCCCCGCTGAACCTGACCGGCGATCATCAGGGCTGCCGTCTCGAAAACGGGGTGGTGCGGACGCCGGAAGGCTTCAAGGCGGCCTTCGACCAGATCCGTGACGGCGGCTGGACCGCGATCGACGTCGCCGAGCAATATGGCGGCCAGGGCTTGCCCTATCTGATGCACACCGCCGCGAACGAGCCGATGGTTTCGGCCAACATGGCGCTGAACATGTATCAGGGCCTGACGCATGGCGCCTACAGCGCGATCCACATCCACGGCACCGACGAGCAGAAGGCGCGCTGGCTGCCGAAGCTCGGCTCCTGCGAATGGACCGGCACGATGAACCTGACCGAGCCGCATTGTGGCACGGATCTCGGGCTGATGCGCACCAAGGCAGTGCCGCAGGAGGACGGGACCTACAGGATCTCGGGCCAGAAGATCTTCATCTCGGCCGGCGAGCACGACATGGCCGAGAACATCGTCCACCTCGTGCTGGCCAAGATCCCCGGCGGCCCCGAGGGCATCAAGGGCGTGTCGCTGTTCATCGTGCCAAAATACCTCGTGAACGAGGACGGCTCGCTGGGCGCGCGCAACGGCGTCGCCTGCGGCAATCTCGAAGAGAAGATGGGTATCCACGGCAACGCCACCTGCGTCATGAACTATGACGAGGCCGAGGGCTATCTTCTGGGCGAGGCGCATAAGGGCATGCGCGCCATGTTCACCATGATGAACGAGGCCCGTCTCGGCGTCGGCCTGCAGGGCTGGGCGCAATCCGAAGTCGCCTACCAAAACGCGCTCGCCTACGCCAAGGACCGGCTGCAGGGCCGCGCCGTGACCGGCGCCAAGAACCCCGACAGCCCGGCCGATCCGCTGATCGTGCATCCCGACATCCGCCGCTCGCTGATGGATCAGAAGAGCTTCAACGAGGCGGCGCGCGCCTTCACCTACTGGGGCGCGATGCTAATCGACCGCAGCCACAAGGCGGGCGACGCGGAGGCCGAGGCGATGATCTCGCTGCTCACGCCGATCATCAAGGGCTTCCTCACCGACAAGGGCTTCGAGATGTGCGTGCAGGCCCAGCAGGTCTTTGGCGGGCATGGCTACATCGAGGAATGGGGCATGTCGCAATTCGTGCGCGATGCCCGGATCGCGATGATCTACGAGGGCGCCAACGGCGTCCAGGCGCTCGATCTCGTGGGCCGCAAGCTCGCCGCGCAGGGCGGCAAGCCGATGATGACCCTGATCGAGGAGATCAAGGTCTTCTGCAAGGAGAACACGGAGGATGCCGATTTCGCGCGCGACTTCATCGAGCCGCTGAAATCCGCCTCCAAGGACATGCAGCAGGCCGCGATGTTCTTCATGCAGAACGGCATGAAGGATCCCAACGCGGCGCTGGCCGGCAGCAGCGACTTCATGCACCTGATGGGCCATGTTTGCCTGGGCTGGACCTGGGCCAGAATGGCCAAGGCGGCGCAAGCCGGCCTCGACGCCGGCACCGGCGACCGGGGCTTCTACGAGACCAAGCTCGCGACGGGGCGCTACTACATGGCGCGCCAGCTGCCGGCAACGAAGATGCATCTCGCCCGGATCGAGAGCGGTGCCGCGCCGGTGATGGCGCTGGAGGCGGACGCTTTCTGATGGACGAGGGCGCTGTCCGGGGCGAGGCTCGTCCCGGACAACGACCCGGAGGACGAGATGCCCAAACGCCTGAAACTGACCCGTCGATTTCCCGTGGCGATGAGCGAGGACGGCTATCGCCGCCTCAAGCGCTTCGCCCGGGAGGCCGGGCTCGACGAAGGCGAGGCGCTGTCCTTCCTGTTCGAGAATTTCGACAGCGTGATCGACGCCGATACCTTCGGGCACCGGCTCAGGCTGTTCAACGCGGAGTTGGAGGCGCGCAAGAGGTAGCGCCTGCGCAAGATCGCAGATGGAGGAGCTGCGTATTTTTAGAAAGATGAAAGAGCCGGCGATCCACCCGCGGCGCGGCGCGTCGCGTTCGGACGCTCCACCCCGGGGGTTTCATCTTCCACGGCCATCGGCTCGCCAGCCTGTACCGCAGATGCGAAGCTGACGGCAAAGCGTTGATGATGCGTTAAATGCCACGCCTGCTTCATCTTTCTTCAAATACGCAAAGGCCCGGCCGCGGCTGGGTGACACGACCCTAGGAGGAGAAATGATCCGACTTCATTGCTTCGGCGAGAGCGGCAACGCCTACAAGGCGGCGTTGCCGATGACGCTTGCCGGGCTCGACTGGGAACCGGTGAAGGTCGACTTCTTCGCCGGCGCCGCCCGCTCCGACGCGTTCCGCGCGCTCAACGAGATGGGCGAGGTGCCGGTGCTCGAAACCGATGACGGACTGCGGCTGAGCCAGTCCGGCGCGATCCAGGACTGGGTCAGCGAGCGCACCGGCAAGTTCGGCGGCAACACGCCCGAGGAACGTCGCGAAGTGCTGCGCTGGGTGCTGTGGGACAACCACAAGCTTTCGGGTCAGGCAGGCACCCTGCGGTTCCTGATGAATTTCCTGCCGCCCGAAAAGCGGCCCGAGCAGGTGATCAAGTGGCTGCAGGGCCGCCTCGCGCCGACCTATGCGACGCTCGATCGGGCGCTTGAGGACCGCGACTGGCTGGTGGGCGATGGCCCGACCAATGCCGACTTTTCGTGCTGCGGCTATCTTTTCTACACCGAGCCTTTCGGCTTCGACCGCGCCGCGCATCCCCATATCGACCGCTGGCTCGACCGCATCGCGGCGCTGCCGGGCTGGAAACACCCCTACGAACTGATGCCCGGATCGCCCGCCGACCGGGAAGGAGCGACCACATGACCGAAGCCTTCATCTATGACGCGATCCGCACCCCGCGCGGCAAGGGCCGAAAGGACGGCTCGCTGCACGAGGTCACGAGCCTAAAGCTCTCGGCCGGCGTGCTCGACGCGCTAGCCCAGCGCAACGGCCTCGAGGGCCATGCCGTCGAGGACGTGATCTGGGGCAACGCCACGCAGGTCGGCGAACAGGGCGGCTGCCTTGCCCGCTCCGCCGTGCTGGCCTCCTCCCTCGACGAGCGCATTCCCGGCCTGTCGATCAACCGCTTCTGCGCCAGCGGCATGGAGGCGGTGAACCTCGCCGCCAACCAGGTCCGCGCCGGTGCGGGCCGCGCCTATATCGCCGGCGGCGTCGAGGCGATGAGCCGCGTGCCGATGGGCTCGGACGGCGCTGCCATCGCGGTCGATCCCTCGGTTGCGATGAAGACCTATTTCGTGCCGCAGGGCATCTCGGCCGACATCATCGCGACCGAATACGGATTCTCGCGCGACGAGGTCGACGCTTTCGCGGTCGAGAGCCAGCGCCGTGCCAAGGCGGCCTGGGATGACGGTCGCTTCGACCGCTCGGTCGTGCCGGTCAAGGACATCAACGGCCTGACCATCCTCGACCGCGACGAATACATGCGGCCGCAAACCGACATGCAGGCGCTCGGCGCGCTGGAGCCGTCGTTCAAGGCGATGGGCGAGGTGATGCCCGGCTTCGACAAGGTCGCGCTGATGAAGTACCCGCATCTGGAGCGGATCAACCACGTTCACCACGCGGGCAACTCGTCCGGCATCGTCGATGGCGCCGCCGGCCTGTTGATCGGCGATGCCGAATTCGGCCGCGCGCATGGTCTCAAGCCGCGCGCCCGGATCCGCGCCACCGCGAAGATCGGCACCGATCCGACGATCATGCTCACCGGCCCGGTGCCGGTGACCGAGAAGATCCTCGCCGATAACGGCATGGCGATCTCGGACATCGACCTGTTCGAGGTGAACGAGGCCTTCTCGGCGATCCCGCTGCGCTTCATGCAGGCCTTCGACATCGACCCCGCGACGCTCAATCCCAATGGCGGCGCCATTGCCATGGGTCACCCGCTGGGTGCCACCGGAGCGATCATCCTTGGCATCCTGCTCGACGAGCTGGAGCGGACCGGCAAGGGCACCGGCCTCGCCACGCTCTGCGTCGCCTCCGGCATGGGCGCCGCCACCATCATCGAGCGGGTCTGAGCCATGCTCGCCCGCCCCTCAGGCGCCCCGCAGGGACGCCTTCCACACGTGGACAAGGGCTCCTCGCGCCTTAGTTTCCAATGGGAAATCCATCCTGCAATCTGCGAGGTCGATTGGCATGTCCCGCGTCATGTCGCAATTCATCGAGAACCACACCCGGCTGTTCCGCGAGGGGCGGATCGAGGAGATGCTCGACGACTGCGACTACCCGCTGGGGGTACAGGGACCGGAGGGTCTCACGGTGCTGGCCAACCGCGATGTCTACCGGGAGTGGCTGCAGGGCTGGCAACGCGACCTCGGCACCCGCGCCATGCACGAGGAATATGTCCGCATCCATACGCTGGAGCTGCCGCGGGCCAGAAAGTTCCGGGTCTGGATCGAGCGCCGGTTCCAGAACGACAGCGGCGAACGGGTCGATCTCGACGTGATCTACTACTGTCGGTTGGACACGCCGCGTCCGGTGATCGAGATGATCGAATTCGGTGCGCCGCCGAGCGACGCCCCCTGACGCCGCATCCGCGCCGTCCCTTCCCCACACAGTTTGCGAACAGGAGGTCGTCATGACCGATTTCACACTCATGCGCGACGCCGATGGCGTTGCCGTCATCACCTGGGACGTGCTCGGCCGCTCCATGAACGTCATGTCGATGCAGGGTTTCGAGGAGCTCGATGCGCTGGTCGACGAGGCGCTGGCCGATGAGGCCGTGAAGGGCATCGTCATCACCTCCGCCAAGAAGGATTTCGCCGGCGGCATGGATCTCGGCGTCATCGCCGGGATGAAGGAGGCCGGCGGAGACGACCCCGCCCGGGCCGTGTTCGAAGGCGTGATGCGGATGCATGGCGTGCTGCGCAAGATCGAGCGCGCGGGCCTCGACCCCAAGACCAACAAGGGTGGCAAACCGATCGCCGCCGCCCTGCCCGGCACCGCGCTGGGCATCGGGCTGGAGATCCCGCTGGCGTGCCACCGGATCTTTGCGGCCGACAACCCCAAGGCCAAGATCGGCCTGCCCGAGATCATGGTCGGCATTTTCCCCGGTGCCGGCGGCACCACCCGCCTCGTGCGCAAGCTCGGCGCCATGGGGGCGAGCCCGCTGCTGCTCGAAGGCAAGATGAACGACCCCAAGAAGGCCAAGGCGCTGGGCGTGATCGACGAGGTGGTCGAGGACCCGCTCGCCGCGGCCAAGGCCTGGGTGCTGCAGGCCAAGGACGCGGATCTGGTGAAGCCGTGGGACGCCAAGGGCTACAAGATGCCCGGCGGCGCGCCCTACCACCCGGCGGGCTTCATGACCTTCGTCGGCGCCTCCGCGATGGTGCATGGCAAGACCCAAGGCGTGTACCCGGCCGCCAAGGCGCTTCTGTCGGCGGTTTATGAGGGCGCGCTGGTGCCCTTCGACACCGCGCTCAAGATCGAGGCGCGCTGGTTCACCAAGGTGCTGATGGATCCCTCCTCCACCGCGATGATCCGCTCGCTCTTCCTCAACAAGGAAGCGCTGGAAAAGGGCGCGAACCGCCCCGAGGCGCCGGACCAGAGCGTGAAGAAGGTTGGCATCCTCGGCGCTGGCATGATGGGCGCGGGCATCGCTTATGTCTCGGCCAATGCCGGGATCGAAGTGGTGCTGATCGACCGCGAGCAGGCCGCCGCCGACAAGGGCAAGTCCTATTCCGAGGGGCTGCTCGACAAGGGCATCAGCCGCAAGAAGGTCACGCCCGAGAAGAAGGAGGAGGTGCTGGGCCGGATCAACGCCACCACCGAGATCGAGGCGCTGTCGGACTGCGACCTCATCGTCGAGGCGGTGTTCGAGGATGTCGGCGTGAAGGCCGAGATGACCAAACGGGTCGAGGCGGTGATCAAGCCCGACGCGATCTTCGCTACCAACACCTCGACCCTGCCGATCACCGAGCTGGCCAAGGCGTCCGAGCGCCCCGACCGGTTCATCGGCATCCATTTCTTCTCGCCGGTCGACAAGATGATGCTGGTCGAGATCATCAAGGGCCGTGAGACCGGCGACGTCGCCGTGGCCAAGGCGCTCGACTTCGCACGGCAGATCCGCAAGACGCCTATCGTGGTGAACGACGCGCGCTTCTTCTACGCCAACCGCTGCATCATCCCCTACATCAACGAGGGCATCCGCATGGTCGCCGAGGGCGTCGAGCCGGCGCTGATCGAGAACGCGGCGCGTCTCGTCGGCATGCCGCTTGGGCCGCTGCAGCTCGTGGACGAAACCTCGATCGATCTCGGCGTGAAGATCGCCAAGGCCACCAAGGCCGCGATGGGCGACGCCTATCCGGACGAGGCGGTGGACGAGGTGCTGTTCTGGATGGCCGATCAGGGCCGGATGGGGCGCAAGTCGAAATCGGGCTTCTACGCCTATGACGAAAAGGGTCAGCGCACCGGCCTCTGGGACGGTCTGTCGGAGCGCTATGCGGTTTCGGACGAGCAGCCCGATCTCGTGGAGGTGCAGCAGCGGCTGCTCTTCGCACAGGTACTCGAGGCGGTGCGCGCCTTCGAGGACGGTGTGCTGACCGACATCCGCGAAGGCGACGTGGCGGCGATCCTGGGCTGGGGCTTCGCGCCGTGGTCGGGCGGGCCGTTCTCCTGGCTCGACATGATCGGCGCGGGCTTTGCCGCCGAGCGTTGCGACGCGCTAACCAAAAAGCATGGCCAGCGTTTCGCCTGCCCCAAGCTGCTGCGCGAGATGGCAGGCTCGGGTGCCGCGTTCTACGACCGCTACGGCGACGGCCAAGCCGCCGACGCCGCCTGACCACGACGATCCGCGGCGCCCGCCCCCGGACGCCGCGGATCCCCGTCCCGCATCGGACGGCGAATGCGACGCAGATGCCGCCGATCCGGCACAGGCTTCGAAGCGTCGCCCCTGTTCCTCCCTACATCGCAGGGCTATGTTGGCCGAAACGGCAGGCCGGGACGTTTGGGCCGCGAAAGGAACGATGACCGCACTGAAGGAATTCGCTCGGCTCGAGACGATCGGCACCTGGCATCCGGAGCCGGGCGCCGAACCGCGTTCCGTGACAATTTCCTTCGGCGAGGCGACGCTCGTGTTGTGCGACGACAGCGGTCTGCCGGTGACGCATTGGTCGCTGCCGGCGCTGCACCGGCTCAACCCCAACCAGCGCCCCGCGATCTATGCCCCCGACGCGGAGGCCAGCGAAACGCTGGAGATCGACGACGACACGATGATCGGCGCGCTGGAGAAGGTGCGCCGCGCCGTGGCCGCGCGGCAGCCGCGGCCGGGGCGGCTCCGGCAGGGCGCGATCTGGGGCGGCACGGCGCTGGCGCTCGGTCTCGCCGTGTTCTGGCTGCCCGGCGCGCTGATGCAGCAGACGCTGAGCGTCGTGCCGCCGGGCAAGCGCTCCGAGTTCGGCGCGACGCTTCTAGGGATGGTGCAGGAGATCACCGGCCCGACCTGCCGCGACCCCTTGGGCAGCGAGGCGCTGGGCCGGATGCGCGACCGGCTGCTCGGGCGCAGCGGCGGTCAGATCGTGGTGGTACCAGAGGGGCTGGCCGGACCGCTCTACCTGCCCGGCGGCATCATCGTGCTGCCGCAGGAGATCATCGAGGCGACCGAGGATCCGGCGGTGGTGGCCGGTCACGTGCTCGCCACGGCCGCGAGCCGCAAGGAATCCGACCCGCTTGACGACCTGCTGCGCGAAGCGGGTTTCGGCACGGTGCTACGGCTGCTGACCACAGGTGACATCCCGACCGAGAAGCTGCAGCAGCAGGCACGCCACCTCGTGAGCACTCCGGCGCCGCGCGCGGATGATGCGGTGCTGCTCGACCAGTTCGCGGCCGCCGGCGTGCCGATCGGCCCCTGGGCCCGGGCCAGTGACCCCGACGGCGCCGTCTCGGCCGTGCTGGTCGCCGCCGAACCCGCCGCCACGGCCGGTCCGGTCCTGTCGGATGGCGACTGGGTCAGCTTGCAGGGCATCTGCCGAAACTGAGCTCCGGCCCGCCCGTCTCCCTATCTGCGTGCAAAGGCGTCGGCGTAGCCCGCCTTCCGCACCGAGCCCAGCACGCGGCCGAGCGTGGCCGCGTCGGCGAAGGGACCCGTCGCGACGATACGCATCTCGGTGCCGCCCTTGGTGACCCGCCCATGCGCCACAGGCAGCCCCATCGCCCGAAGGCGCGCCGCGGCGCGATCGGCATTGGCGCTCTGGGCGAAGGCCCCGATCTGCACGAAACGACCCTGCGAGGCGACAGCCGGGGCCACCGGGGCCGAACGGGTCGAGACACGGCTCACCAGAGCTGTTGGCACCGCCACCGGCGCAGCGGTCACGGGGGCCCGGACCTGTCCCGCCCCGGCCTGCTCGACGATGCGCACGCCGCGGTTCGGGTTCAGCCGGCCATCATCCCAAGCATTGCGATAGCCGCGCGGCGGCGACACCGGGTCGGGCATGGGCACCGCCGCGGCGGCGCGGCGCAGATCGCCCGCCGGATCGAGGAACGCCATGACGCCGGTGCCGCGCGGGGCCACGCGGGCGGCATTGCCGAGGCCCGAAGGCGACTGCGCCTGCGGACCGCAGCGGCGCGGTAGCGTCGAGGCACCGGTGACGGCGCGCCCCGATTCGGAGCCGAAATCGCAGGCCTGCGTCCCGGTGGGACCAGCCGGAAGGGCCGGCATCGCCGCAGCCAGCCGGCTGCCCGGCGCCGGAGCGGTTGCGTCGTGCGGGCCGCAGCTCACCGGCTCGCCGCTGTGCTTTAGCACGTAGCGGCGGCCCGTCGCGGCCATGTCGGCGCAGACGGCGGCGAGCGTCACCGCGCCGCGCAGCGGCGCGCCTGGACGGGTATCGCGGTCCTCGCCACAGATGATTGTCTCGCCGGTGCGGCTGCTGACATATCCCGGCTGCGGCCCGCTACGCCCGGCGCAGAAGGCGGCCCGGGTCAGCACCGGCGGCATGTCGCGCGCCACCGCCGGCTGCGGCGTCACCACACGCGGCGAGACAGGCGCGGCGGTGGCGCGGCGCGATGCCGGGCTGGCCTCGGCCCGCCGGGCCGGTGCGGGTGTGGCGGCGGGCCGGGATTCGGCTACGGCTGGCGCGGCCGCGGCAAGGCTCGGCTCGAACCCGCAAAGCGGCTCGCGGCTGCGGCTCATCCGCGGGATCCAGTTGGTCATGCCGCCGATCCCGGCGCGGATGAAGGCACAGCCCTCGCTATCGACATACTGGTTGGCGGCGTAGCTTTCGGGCGGGAACTCGGCCGGAATCGCCTCCTGCGCCATGGCTGGTCCGGCCACGGCCAAGGCCGCCACCGATGCGGCGAGAAATGTCCTGATCATGTTGCCCCTGCCCCCGGAGTGTTTTCCGAAACCATGGCGCAGCCCCGTCAACCTGTAAAGATTGCGCTACTTCGTTCCGAACATCCTGTCACCCGCATCCCCCAGTCCGGGCACGATGTAGCCGTGATCGTTCAGCTTCTCGTCGAGCGACGCGGTCACGATCGGCACGTCGGGATGCGCCTCCTTCATCCGCGCCACACCCTCGGGCGCCGCCAGCAGGCACAGGAAGATGATGTCCTTCGCCCCGGCCTTCTTGAGCATGTCGATCGCCGCGACCGAGGAGTTGCCGGTGGCGAGCATCGGGTCCACCGCGATGGTCAGCCGCTCGCCAAGATGGCTCGGCACCTTGAAGTAATACTCGACCGGCTGCAGCGTCTCGGGGTCGCGGTATAGACCGACAAAGCCGACCCGGGCCGAGGGGATCAGTTCGAGGATGCCGTCTAGCAGCCCGTTACCGGCGCGCAGGATCGAGATCAGCGCCAGCTTCTTGCCCTCGATCACCGGCGCAGCCATCGGCTGCATCGGCGTGTCGATCCGGGTCGAGGTCATCGGCAGGTCGCGCGTGACCTCGTAGGCCAGCAGCAGGCTGATCTCGCGCAGAAGCTGCCGGAAGCTCGCGGTCGAGGTGTCGGATTTGCGCATCAAGGTCAGCTTGTGCTGCACTAGTGGATGCGTGACGACGGTCAAATGTTGGTCGGTGTGGCTCATGCCGCCTCCAGTTTCTTCAGGATTTCCGCTCGCGTCGTCTCATCGCAGAAGGCCGCTTCGGCGGCTACCCTGTTGGCGACGCGCAGCCGCTCCTCCTCCCAGCCGAAATGCCGCTCCAGCATCTCGTATTCGTGGGTCATGGTGGTGCCGAACCAAGGCGGATCGTCGGTCGAGACGGTGACCCGCAGCCCACGGTCGCGCAGATCCTCGATCGGGTGGGACTTCCAATCCGGCACCGCGCCGAGCACGAGGTTCGACACCGGGCAGACCTCGAGCGTGACGCCCCGCTCGATCAGGTGATCGCAGAGCGCGTGGTCGGTCACGGCGTTGATGCCATGGCCGATGCGATCGCAGCCCAGCAGGTCAACGGTCTCGCGCACCATGTCAGGCCCGCCCCATTCGCCGGCATGGGCGGTGAGACCGAGCCCGGCCTCGCGCGCGGCGTCGAAGGCCCATGCGAAATCGCCGGGCCGGTGCATCATCTCGGCCCCGGCCATTCCGAAGCCGGTGATGAAGCGCCCCTTGGTTTCGGCGGCGCAGCGCGCAATCGGCTTCGCCGCCTCGGGACCCAGATGGCGCAGGCAGGTGACGATCCCGCGCGAGGTGATGCCCATGCGGCGCTCGGCCTCGTCGGCGGCATCCACCATCGCGTCGAGATAGTCGCGCCACGCGCCTAGATCGCCGCCACCGCAGAAATCGGGCGACAGGAAGAACTCGGTATAGACCACCCCCTGCTCGGCGCTCTGCTCCAGCACTGCCAGCATCAGCCGACGGAAGTCCTCGGGGCGCTGCAGCACCGTGCAGGCGGCATCATAGGCCTTGAGGAACCAGTCGAAATCGCCACGGACGTAACCGCCGTTCCCGTCGAAGATGCGGTCGATGTCGATGTGCTTTTCGTGCGCCAGCCCCTTGATGAAGGCGGGCGGGGCCGCGCCCTCGAGATGCAGGTGCAGCTCGACCTTCGGCAAAGAGCGGTAGCTCATGGCGCCGCCTCCGGGTCGGGTGCGGGAATACCGAGATGCCGGGCGGCGAGCGCGCCGACATCGGTGAAGCCCATCAGGCCGAGTTCGCGTGCGCCGAGACCGTGGCACAGCACCGGCACCCGCTCGCGCGTGTGGTCGGTGCCGGTGAAGGTGGGATCGTTGCCATGATCGGCGGTGACGATCACGAGATCGCCGTCGCGCAGCCGCGGCAGGATCTTTCCAAGCTCGACGTCGAACCATTCGAGGTGACGCGCATAGCCCGACACGTCGCGGCGATGGCCGAAATTGGTGTCGAATTCCACGAAATTAGCGAAGACCAATGCGCCATCGGCCGCCTCGTCCACGAGATCGGACAAATGATGCATCAGCTTCTCGTCGGGCCCCTTGCGCAGGTCGGTGACGCCGCGCATCGAGAAGATGTCGCCGATCTTGCCGACCGCATGCACGTCGCGGCCCTCCGCATGGGCGCTGTCGAGCAGCGTCCGTCCCGGCGCGGCGATGGCAAAATCGCGGCGGTTCGGGGTACGGGTGAAGCCTGTCGCCTCGTCGCCCACGAAGGGCCGCGCGATCACCCGGCCGACCTTCATGTCATGCAGCAGCGGCGCCACGTCGCGGCACATGTTCAGCAGCCGTTCGAGGCCGAAGCGCTCCTCATGGGCGGCGATCTGCAGGACGCTGTCGACCGAGGTGTAGCAGATCGGCCAACCGGTCCGCATGTGCTCGGCCCCCTCCTCCTCGATCACCGCCGTGCCGGAGGCGTGGCGGTTGCCGAGGATGCCGTCGGTGCCCGCCGCCTGCATCAGCGCCCGCGTCACCTCAGTCGGAAAGGCCGGGATCTCCTTGGGGAAGTAGTGCCAATCCCACGGCACCGGCACGCCCGCCAGTTCCCAGTGCCCAGAGGGCGTGTCCTTGCCGTTCGAGATCTCGGTCGCCGCGCCCCAGGCGCCCGAGGGCTCCGCCCCGAGGCCTGGCGCATCGAGGCCCGATGCCAGCGCGATGGCGCGCCCCAGCCCCATCGCGTCAAGCGTCGACAGCTTCAACGGGCCGGACCGGCCCTCCTCGGCGCGACCGGCGGCGCAGGCCTCGGCAATGTGGCCGATGGTGTTGGAGCCGGTGTCGGGGGTGTCGCCGTTGAAGAAGGCGTCGGCATCGGGCGCGCCGCCGATCCCGGCGCTGTCCATTACCAGAAGAAATACGCGCGTCATGGGTCCACCCTCCCTCGGACGAGGTCGTTGATCTGCGGCGCATCGCCGATCGCGATGGCCGCTCGCAGCGCCGCCTCGGCGCGGTCGGCGGCCTCGTCGCTCGCCGCATGAACCCGCGCCAGAAGGTCGCCGGGGCCAAGCTTCGCGCCGAGCCGGGCCACGTCGGACAGCCCCACCGCCGGGTCGATCCGGTCGGATTCGACCTTCCGCCCGCCGCCCAAGCCCACGACGGCATGGCCCAGCGCCTCGCCATCGATGGCGGCCAGGTACCCCGCCTCGGGGGCGGCCACGTCGCGGATCACGGGGGCCTTGGGCAGATGCGTGCGCCAGTCATCGGCCATGTCCGGCGGCCCGCCCAGGGCATGGATCATCGCGGCGAACCGTTCAAGTGCCCGGCCCGAGGCAATGGCATGGGCAATCTTCTCCTCGCCCTCGCCCTCCGCTCCGCCAGCAAGCGCCATGAGCCGTCCGCCCAGCGCCACGGTAAGATCATGCAGCCGCGGCGCGGCGAGCCGGTCGCCCGACAGCACCTCCATGATCACCGCCATCTCGGTCGCATTGCCCAAGGCAGGCGCGAGCGGCTCGTCCATGTCGGTCAGGAAGGCCGCAGTCGGGCAGCCCGCGCCGTTCGCCGTCGTCACCAGCGCCTCGGCCAGCGCGCGGGCCTCGGCCTCGGACTTCATGAAGGCGCCGGAGCCGACCTTGACGTCGAGCACGAGGCCTTCGAGCCCGGCCGCAAGCTTCTTCGACAGGATCGAGGCGGTGATCAGATCGATGCTGTCCACCGTGCCGGTCACGTCGCGGATCGCGTAGAGCCGCTTGTCGGCGGGGGCGATGCGGCCCGTGGCGCCGACGATGGCGCAACCGACGTCGCGGGTGATCGTGCGCAGCCGCGCCTCGTCAACCTGGGTCGACAGCCCCGGCACCGCCTCGAGCTTATCAAGGGTGCCGCCGGTATGGCCGAGACCCCGCCCGGAAATCATCGGCACGTAGACGCCGCAGGCCGCGAGCGCGGGCGCCAGCAGCAGCGAGACCGGGTCGCCGACGCCGCCGGTGGAATGCTTGTCGAGCACCGGGCCCGGCAGGTCCCAGCGCAGCCGGTCGCCGCTGTCGCGCATGCCGGTGGTGAGCGCGACGCGACCCGCCTCCCCCAGCCCCCGCAGGCAGACGGCCATGGCGAAGGCCCCGGCCTGCGCGTCGGAGACGGTGCCGTCGGCGAGGCCGCGGGTGAAACCGGCAATGGCCTCGGGCGGCAGCGTCTCGCCCCGGCGCAGCGCGGCGATCAGGCGGCTGGCCTCCATCAGGCGCGTTCCATCTGGTGCTGGTCGAAAGCGCCGGGCAGCAGCGCCCCGAGCGTCGTCTCGCTGGTGGTGCCATCGGTCGTGGCCAGCGTGACCTTCACGTCGCCGCGCCCGAACTCGGCGAGCTTCTGGCGGCAGCCGCCGCAGGGCGAGACCGGCACCGGGCTGTCGGCGATCACCGCCACCTCGGCGATCTCGCTGTCGCCAGCGGCGATCATCGCGGCGATCGCCCCGGCCTCGGCGCAGGTGCCCTCCGGATAGGCGACGTTCTCGACATTGACGCCGAGATGGACGGCGCCCGAGGTGGCGCGGATCGCGGCACCGACCTTGAAGTTGGAATAGGGGGCATAGGCGTTCTCGCGCACGCGGCGCGCGTCATCGACCAGCGTCATGGGTGGGCCTCCTCACGGGTTTGCCGAAAACACTGTCCCTCCCCCTGCCGTGATGCAAGTCCGTCCTCGCGGAACCCCTCTCCCGGGCTCCGGGTTTCCCCCGATGACAGGAGGGACCGAGATGATCGAACCGACCAAGGCCGTTCTGCCCGAAACCGAAGCCCGCACGGCGGGGGACCCCGACGCTCCGATGAACGACAGGCAGGCGGTACTGCTGCGCGAATTGTGCGACAGGACCGGCGAGGAATACGACGCCTCCCTGACCGAGCGGCAGGCCGATGAGCGGATAAGCGTGCTTCAGGAGCAGATCGCGGAGCGATAGGACTTTCGCGCCCCCTTGGGAAAGGTTTAATGCTGAACCATTCCGATCAGGGGGAGAAACGACGCGATGGCCGATAGCACAGACGACAACGCCCGCGCGGGCTCCGACAGCCTGCGGCAGGCGGCGCTCGACTACCATCGGCTGCCCAAGCCCGGCAAGCTGGAGATCCGCGCGACGAAACCGCTGGCCAATGGCCGGGATCTTTCCCGCGCCTATTCCCCCGGCGTCGCCGAGGCCTGCCTCGAGATCAAGTCCGACCCCGACACGGCCCGCGACTACACCTCTCGCGGCAACCTCGTCGCCGTCGTCACCAACGGCACTGCGGTGCTGGGGCTTGGCAATATCGGCGCGCTGGCCTCCAAGCCGGTGATGGAGGGCAAGGCGGTGCTCTTCAAGAAATTCGCGAATATCGACTGCTTCGACATCGAGCTGGAGCAGAGCGATCCTGAGAAGCTCGCCGAGATCGTCTGCGCCCTGGAGCCGACCTTCGGTGCGATCAATCTGGAGGACATCAAGGCGCCGGATTGCTTCATCGTCGAGAAGATCTGCCGCGAGCGGATGAACATCCCGGTCTTCCACGACGACCAGCACGGCACCGCCATCGTTGTGGGGGCCGCGGCCACCAACGCATTGCGCGTGGCGAAGAAGAGCTTCGACGAGATCAAGGTCGTCTCGACCGGCGGCGGCGCGGCGGGCATCGCCTGCCTCGACATGCTGGTCAAGCTCGGGGTGAAGCGCGAGAACATCTGGCTTTGCGACATCAACGGCCTCGTCCATGAGGGTCGCGAGGACGAGGCGATGACGCCGCAGAAGGCGGCCTTCGCGCAGCCCGGCGGGCCGCGCGGGCTCGGTGACGTCATCGATGGCGCCGACCTGTTCCTCGGCCTTTCGGGCCCGAACCTGCTGGCGCCCGAGATGGTGGCGCGCATGTCCGACCGGCCAATCATCTTCGCGCTCGCCAACCCGACGCCCGAGATCATGCCGGAGCTGGCGCGCGAGGTGAAACCGGACGCGATCATCGCCACGGGGCGCTCGGACCGACCGAACCAGGTCAACAACGTGCTGTGCTTCCCCTTCATCTTCCGCGGCGCGCTCGACGTGGGCGCGACCACGATCAACGACGAGATGAAGATCGCCTGCATCGAAGGCATCGCGGCTCTGGCCCGCGCCACCACCTCGGCCGAGGCCGCCGCCGCCTATAGTGGCGAACAGCTCAGCTTCGGGCCCGACTACCTGATCCCCAAGCCTTTCGACCCGCGGCTGATGGGCGTCGTCGCCTCCGCCGTCGCCAAGGCCGCTATGGAAACCGGCGTCGCGGCACGGCCGATCGACGACATGGACGCTTACAAGCGGCGTCTCGACAGCTCGGTGTTCAAATCGGCGCTGCTGATGCGGCCGGTCTTCGACGCCGCGCGCTCGGCCACCCGCAAGATCGTCTTCGCCGAGGGCGAGGACGAGCGGGTGCTGCGCGCCGCGCATGCGATCATCGAGGAGACCACGGACACGCCGATCCTGATCGGACGTCCCGACGTGATCGAGACCCGCTGCGAGCGCGCCGGGCTGACGATCCGCCCTGGCATCGACTTCGAGATCGTGAACCCCGAGAACGACCCGCGCTACCGCGACTACTGGGGCACCTATCACGAAATCATGGCGCGCAAGGGCGTGACCCCCGATCTCGCCAAGGCGATCATGCGCACCAACACCACCGCGATCGGCGCGGTGATGGTGCATCGCGAGGAGGCCGACAGCCTGATCTGCGGCACCTTCGGGCAGTATCTATGGCACCTCAACTACATCGAGCAGGTGCTCGGCACCAAGGAATTGCGCCCGGTCGGCGCCCTGTCCCTGATGATCCTCGAGGACGGACCGCTCTTCGTCGCCGACACCCAAGTCCATGCAGAGCCCAGTCCCGCGCAGATCGCCGAGACGGTGGAGGGCTGCGCCCGGCACATCCGCCGCTTCGGCATCGCGCCGAAGATCGCCCTGTGCTCGCATTCGCAATTCGGCAATCTCGACATCTCCTCGGGACGCCGGATGCGCGCCGCGCTGGAGATCCTCGACGCCGAGCCGCGCGATTTCGCCTATGAGGGCGAGATGCATGTTGATGCCGCGCTTGATCCCGAGCTGCGCGAGCGGACCTTCCCCGGTGCACGCCTATCCGGAGCCGCGAACTGCCTCGTCTTCGCCAACACCGACGCGGCCTCGGGCGTGCGCAACATCCTCAAGATGAAAGGCGCGGGCCTTGAGGTCGGGCCGCTGCTGATGGGGATGGGCAACCGGGCTCATATCGTGACGCCCTCGATCACCGCGCGCGGGCTGCTCAACATGTCGGCTATCGCCGGCACGCCGGTCGCGCATTACGGCTGAGATTTACGGGGGAGGCGCGACCTCCCCCGTGCTTCATTCTCCAAAAAGGCGAACACCGCCGCCCCGGCCGAAAGGGGCGGCGTCGGGGCGCGCGTGACGCTTGCCCCAAAGCCTTGCCCGGGCGTAGGATTCCGTCCGGAGGGAGGACGGATATGACTTATGCGGACGTCTATGAGAGCTGGCGCTCGGACCCCGAGGGGTTCTGGATGGGTGCGGCGCGCGCCATCGACTGGCACCGTTTCCCGAGCCGGGCCCTGTCGGAAGAGGCCGATCCGGTCCCGCTCTGGTATCCCGATGGCATGGTCAATGGCTGCCACAACGCGCTCGACCGGCACGTGGCCGAGGGACGCACGCATGATGTGGCGATCATCCATGACAGCCCGGTCACCGAAAGCCGCACCGAGATCACCTATGGCGAACTTCTGGGTCGGGTCGCGCGGCTGGCGGGCGCGCTGAAGGCGCGCGGCGTGACCAAGGGCGACCGCGTCGTCATCTACATGCCGATGATCCCCGAGGCGCTGGAGGCGATGCTGGCCTGCGCCCGGATCGGCGCGATCCACTGCGTCGTCTTCGGCGGCTTCGCGGCGCGCGAACTCGCCGTGCGCATCGACGACTGCAAGCCGAAGGCGATCCTTGCCGGCTCCTGCGGGATCGAGCCGCACCGCGTCGTTGCCTACAAGCCGCTGCTGGACGCGGCGCTGATCGAGGCCGAGCACAAGCCGGAATTCTGCGTGATCCTGCAGCGCCCGCAGGCGATGGCCGGGATCGAGCACGGCCGCGACATCGAATGGCACGATTTCCAGGAGGAGGCCGAGCCCGCCGACTGCGTGCCGGTCGAGGCCAACCACCCCGCCTATATCCTCTACACCTCCGGCACGACGGGAAAGCCCAAGGGCGTGGTGCGCCCCACCGGCGGGCATCTGGTGGCGCTGCATTGGACCATGAAGAACGTCTACGCCACCGACCCCGGCGAGGTGTTCTGGGCCGCCTCCGACGTCGGCTGGGTCGTGGGCCACAGCTATATCTGCTACGGCCCGCTGATCCACGGCAACACCACGCTGATCTACGAGGGCAAGCCGGTGGGCACGCCCGATGCGGGCGCCTTTTGGCGCGTGATCGCCCGCAACAAGGTCCGCACCTTCTTTACCGCCCCCACGGCGCTGCGCGCGATCAAGCGCGAGGATCCCGAGGGGCGGATGGCGCGGGATCACGACCTCTCGGGGCTGCGGGCGATCTACCTCGCGGGCGAGCGGGCCGATCCGGACACGGTGGCCTGGGCGCGCGAGATCACGAATGTCCCGGTCTACGATCACTGGTGGCAGACCGAGACTGGCTACACCATCACCGGGAACCCGGTGGGGATCGAGCCCCTGCCGGTCAAGGACGGCTCCTCGACCGTGCCGATGCCGGGCTACGACATCCGCATCCTCGACGAGACGGGACAGGAGAAGCCGCGCGGCACCTTGGGCGCGGTGGCGATCCGGCTGCCGCTGCCGCCGGGCACTCTGATCGGGATCTGGGGCGACGAAGCGCGGTTCCGGCGCAGCTACCTTTCCGCCTATCCCGGCTTCTACGCCACCGGCGATGCCGGGATGATCGACGAGGACGGCTATGTCTCGATCCTCTCCCGGACCGACGACGTGATCAACGTGGCCGGGCACCGTCTCTCGACGGGCGGCATGGAGGAGGTTCTGGCCGATCATCCCGACGTCGCCGAATGCGCGGTGATCGGCGTCGCCGACCCGCTCAAGGGGCAGCTGCCGATGGGGTTCCTCTGCCTCAACCGCACCTGCGCCAGACCACCCGAGGAGATCTTGCGCGAAGCGGTCGATCTGGTGCGCGAACGCATCGGCCCGGTCGCGGCGTTCCGGCTCGCCGTGGTGGTAGAGCGGTTACCCAAGACCCGTTCGGGCAAGATCCTGCGCTCGACCATGGCGAAGCTCGCCGATGGCGAGGATTTCGCGATGCCCGCCACCATCGACGACCCCGCGATCCTCGATGAGCTGCGCGCGGCGATCGCGCCGCTGGGCTACGGCGTGCCGAGAGAGGCGGTGAGCTGAGCGCCGCTCAGGCGAACTGCTCGCGGATCAGCCGCTCCTCCAGCCCGTGGCCGGGGTCGAACAGGATGCGGTGCCGCACCCGCGGCTCCGAGCGGATCTCGACCGCGATCACGTCGCGCACCAGCCGGCTGTCGGCATCGGCCATCACCGGCCGCTTGTCGGCCTCCAGCACCTCGAAGCGCACGGTGGCGGCGGTGGGCAGCAGCGCGCCGCGCCAGCGCCGGGGCCGGAACGGCGCGATGGCGGTGAGCGCCAGCACGTCGGCCCCGATCGGCAGGATCGGGCCATAGGCGGAGTAGTTGTAGGCGGTCGAGCCCGCGGGCGTGGCGACCAGCGCCCCGTCGCAGACCAGTTCCTCGAGCCGCACCCGCCCATCTACGATCACCTTCAGCTTGGCCGCCTGCGGCCCCGCGCGCAAAAGGCTCACCTCGTTGATCCCGAGGCCCCGATGCATCTCGCCCGAGGATGTCTCGGCGGTCATGGCCAGCGGGTTGATGATCGCCTCCTCGGCGGCGGCGAGCCGATCCGGCAGGTCGTCCTCTGAGAATGCGTTCATCAGGAAGCCCACGGTGCCGCGATTCATCCCGTAGACCGGCAGGTCGAGCCCCTCGGTCGCGTGCAGCGTCTGCAACATAAAGCCGTCGCCGCCCAGCGCCACCACGACATCCGCCTCGTCCAGCGGGCTGTCGCCGTATCGTTCCGCGAGCCGTGCCCGCGTCTCCTGCGCAATGCTGGCCTCGCTGGCCAGAAAGGCGATGCGGTCGGTGCCCAAATCTCTTTCCCCCCGGATGCTGCGCCTAGTTTGTCGGCCAGCGCTTCCCGAAAGGCAAGCGGCGGGCGATTTCGCCGCGAAGCGCCCATGCTGCGACGGTTTCGGGGCTTTTGGCCCTCTTGTCGCTGGGTTAAGAGAGCCGCGACGCAACCCCGCACGAGGTGTCCGAGATGAACGCATCCACCCGCGACGACGGCTTCTTCACCGAGAAGCTCGCCACCCGCGACCCCGAGATCGCCAAGGCGATCACCGACGAGCTCGGCCGCCAGCGCCACGAGATCGAGCTGATCGCGAGCGAGAACATCGTCTCGGCCGCCGTGCTCGAAGCGCAGGGCTCGGTGCTCACCAACAAATACGCCGAAGGTTACCCGGGGCGCCGCTATTACGGCGGCTGCCAGTTCGCCGACGTGGCCGAGAACCTCGCCATCGACCGCGCCAAGCAGCTCTTCTCCTGCGAATTCGCCAACGTGCAGCCCAACTCCGGCTCCCAGGCGAACCAGGGCGTGTTCCAGGCGCTGCTGCAGCCCGGCGACACCATCCTCGGCATGAGCCTCGACGCGGGCGGCCACCTGACCCATGGCGCCAAGCCGAACCAGTCGGGCAAGTGGTTCAACGCGGTGCAGTACGGCGTGCGCCAACAGGACCAGCAGATCGACTACGACCAGATCCAGGCGCTCGCGACCGAGCACCAGCCGAAGATGATCATCGCTGGCGGCTCGGCGATCCCGCGGATCATCGACTTCCCGCGGATGCGCGAGATCGCCGACAGCGTCGGCGCCTGGCTGCTCGTCGACATGGCGCATTTTGCGGGTCTGGTGGCTGCGGGCATCTACCCCTCGCCCTTCCCGCACGCGCATGTGGCCACCACCACGACCCACAAAACCCTGCGCGGCCCGCGCGGCGGCATGATCCTCACCAATGACGAGGCCATCGCCAAGAAGGTCAATTCGGCGATCTTCCCGGGCATCCAGGGCGGCCCGCTGATGCATGTCATCGCCGGCAAGGCCGTGGCCTTCGGCGAGGCGCTGCGTCCCGAGTTCAAGGCCTACCAAGAACAGGTGGTAAAGAACGCACAGGCGCTTGCCGACCAGCTGATGAAGGGCGGCCTCGACATCGTGACGGGCGGCACCGACAGCCATTTGATGCTCGTCGATCTGCGCCCCAAGGGCGTGAAGGGCAACGCCACCGAGGACGCGCTGGGCCGCGCCCACATCACCTGCAACAAGAACGGCATCCCCTTCGACCCGGAGAAGCCGGCCGTGACCTCCGGCATCCGCCTCGGCTCGCCCGCGGGCACGACGCGCGGCTTCGGCGAGGCCGAGTTCCGGCAGATCGCCGACTGGATCGTCGAGGTGACCGAAGGGCTCGCGGCCAACGGGCCCGAGGGCAATGCCGAGGTCGAGGCGAAGGTACGCGGCGAGGTCGAGGAACTCTGCAAGCGCTTCCCGCTCTACCCCGAGCTCTGAAAACGTCGGCGCGGGGTCAGAGGACCTCGCGCCACAACACGCCCGCGATCAGCGCGGCGATGAGGATCGTGGCGACGGTGCGCGCCCGCTTGATCCAGACCGCCCGGCGCAGCGCCTGCCGCAGCTCGTCCGGCTCCTCGGCCATCAGCCAGCTTTGCACGGTGACATAGGCCGTCTCCACCCGCTCCATGTCGATCGCCTCGGCGCGGCCGGGCAGCTTGGCCACCGCCTCGGCGGCGGCGAGGAATCGGGCGCGCGACAGGATCTCGGGGGGCAATGCCGGCGCGGCGCGGTCGAGCCTGTCACCAAGGTTGCGGCCCTCGACCCCCGCCCTGTCGGACAGAAGCCGGGAAATCTCGCGCGTCCAGACGGTTATCATGGTGCGGTCCATGTCTTGTGTTAGCGCCCCCGCGCCCGGCACTCAATGGTCCGTATCGGCATCACCGGGACTGGCGTCCGGCGCTTGCGGCGCTACAACATGCCCCATGCTGAACACCATCCTCACCGGAGAGCCCTCCGACCGCCCGCCCCTTTTGATCGTCCACGGCCTGTTCGGCTCGGCCCGCAACTGGGGCGTCATCGCACGCCGCCTGGGCGAGGACCGGCAGGTCATCGCCGTGGACATGCGCAACCACGGCGACAGCCACTGGACCGAGCGCCACGACTACTTCGGCATGGCCGAGGATCTGGCCGAGGTGCTGGAGCATCACGGGGTCTCGGACGTGCTGGGCCACTCCATGGGCGGCAAGGCGTCGATGGTGCTCGCCCTTACCCGCCCCGACCTCGTGCGCCGCCTCGTGGTCGCCGACATCGCGCCGGTGACCTATGGCCACGACCAGATCGACAACATCCGCAAGATGAAGCAGGTCGATCTGGAGGCCATCGCCAGCCGTGCCGAGGCGACCGAGATGATGGGCGATCTGGAGGCCGCGACGGCGGCGTTCTTCCTGCAGTCGCTGGATCTTCAGGAGAAACGCTGGAAGCTGAACCTCGACGTGTTGGAACGCGATATGGAAACGATCCTCGGCTTTCCGGAGGTCGAGGGCCGCTTTGACGGCCCTGCCCTGTTCCTGTCGGGGGCGAACTCGTCCTACGTGACCGAGGACCACCATGACGCGATCCGGGCGCTCTTTGCCGAGCCGAACTTCGAGGTGATCGAGGGTGCCGGGCACTGGCTGCACGCGGAAAAGCCGCGCGAGGTCGAGGCGGCGGTCAGGGGCTTTCTCGAAGGCTGAGACCCGCCTCGCGCCGGTGTGATCATCGGCGCGGGGAACGCTTTCGCAGCCGGAACATTACATGAACTCCAACACAGGAGATCATGACATGACCGACAACCCCAATAGCCACCCGCAGGGCAACGCCAAGAAGAGCCCCGAGGATTGGGTCACCGGCGACGAACCGATGACCGGCGCGCAGGCGAGCTATCTCAAGACGCTGTCCGAGGAGGCCGGTGAGGAGTTCGACGACGGGCAGACCAAGGCCGAGGCCAGCGAGCGGATCGATGCGTTGCAGGAAAAGAGTGGGCGGGGGAGATGAACAATCTATTTGACTACTTATCAGAAAAAAAGACTTGAAGCTGATCTAAAGTTTTCAGAAAATCTTTTGGAAGTTCGCTTTCAGATATTTCATCTACAACGCGCGAAGGAGTCAAAGATACCTTAAAGTTCTTCTGCACGTAATCCGCCATTTCAGTAAATACCGCCTTCCCTGGAACCACGGATATTCTGCCATGCTCATCTCGCCAAGAGCTTTCGAAGGACTGACTCTCTTCAGTACTTAGACCAGTAACGTCTACCTTCGGATTTCTCTCAAGCTCAAAACTAATTCTAGAACCCGATCGTCTTGCTGAGGTTGATACCTTACATGCCTCAATAGCATTATCTAGCCTTACCTGAATGATAGATTCTAGATCCGCTGGCAGATTATCTCTCGCATACTTCCTCACGACTCTCCCAATTGCCACAGGCACCAGTAGAATGTTCTCGAGCTCCTTGAAAGGCAAAACAAAACACTTAACTTCGGCATCCCGCATTTTCGCGGTAAAGTCTGCCACTTCGAGGTCCGACCTATAATCTCTATCAAATATCGCAGCAACCTTCACCTCAAAATCAAAAAACTTATTGAACACCCAAGATGTGGTCGATACCCTTAACCAATTCGAAAACCCGTCTGTTTTCATGACTGTTATCGATGCATCATTTAGAAAGTCAGATTTGAGAAATTTTCCTGCGACTTTGGACAGAATGCGCGCATCCTTCCCTTCTAAATACAGCACTTTTCTGGTTCGGGCCAACCTAGCAAACTGAGCATTTTCCGAACTGCCGATGGCATTATAAACCTCGGCATAGCCGTCATCGCCCTTGATCCTTTTAGCTGATCGACCCGTTGGCCGAACAATCAGAACATCCCCAGGTTCAACATCATTAATTATCTCAGTTGAATGTGTAGCAATAAAATATTGCCCGGACTTTTTAGTTACATACCTGAGAAGCTTATGTTGCAAATCAGGGTGCAAATACACATCCGGCTCATCCAGAACAACAATCGAGTTCTTGTCGGCATGCAATAAGTGCATCACTGATTGCATCCAAACCTGAAAGCCGAAGCCCGCCCATTGAATTTCCCGGACATGCGGCCCATCCCGAAAAAACATCCTTACGAATGATTTCCCCGGTGCGTAAGGCTCTAATTCAGGCTTGCGTACCCTAATTCCCGGCCAGCCCATCTCCACGAGGTCTGCAAATTTCTCGAAGTCCTCGGAGGACTGGTGAAGCCAAAAATTTCTGAAGTTTCGACTGGCCAGTCGACTGTAGCGGTTCCGCTCTACAGTTACTTGCTGAACTAGCTCCTCATTTTGTTCAAGAGGGCTAAGCGTGGGTATCACAATGAATTTTGCCCCAAACTCTCGCTCAAGAAACCTAGTATTCTTCTGTGGCTCAGAACTTGAAGCCACGAAGCTCTCGATGTCATCGTCGGGCGAAATTCGGATGACGAACTTGCTGCCGTTAGATGCATCGAATATTATTTCGGCATACCCAGAACCAAAGTTATGGACGCAGTGTCTGAGCTCGCTTTGCACGGCTGAATGAGGAATAAAGTACGTCGAGCAAACGCCATAAGGCCCCTGAGATTTCAACTTAGGGGCGCGCTTGCTCGCACTACGGATTACATCAAACGCTATTCTAAAGGCATCAAGTACAGTAGATTTTCCAGCGTTGTTTGGCCCTACCAGTACATTCCGCTCTCTGGCCGAAAGTTTGAAGTGGGCGAAACTCTTATAATCCTTGAACTCGATCGATCGAATAAATACAGGGGCCAAACAATCCAGTCCTATTAGCTATCCATCTTCAACGCAGAGATGAACGCCTCCTGCGGAATGTCCACCTTGCCGAACTGGCGCATCTTCTTCTTACCCGCCTTCTGCTTGTCTAGAAGCTTGCGCTTACGCGTCGCGTCGCCGCCATAGCACTTGGCGGTCACGTCCTTGCGCATCGCCGACAGCGTCTCGCGGGCGATCACCTTGCCGCCGATCGCGGCCTGGATCGGGATCTTGAACATGTGGCGGGGGATCAGCTCCTTGAGCTTTTCCACCATCGCCCGGCCGCGCATCTCGGCTCGGTCGCGATGCACCATCATCGACAGCGCGTCGACCGGCTCGTCATTGACGAGGATCGACATCTTGACGAGGTTGTCCTGCCGGTAGCCGGTGATCTGATAATCGAAGGACGCATAGCCCTTGGTCACCGATTTCAGCCGGTCGTAGAAGTCGAACACCACCTCGTTGAGCGGCAGGTCGTAGACCACCAGCGGGCGCGAGCCGGCATAGGTCAGCTCGATCTGGATGCCGCGCCGGTCCTGGCACAGCTTGAGCACGTCGCCCAGATAGTCGTCGGGGACCATGATCGTCGCCTTGATCCGCGGCTCTTCGATATGGTCGACATGGGTGAGGTCGGGCATGTCGGCAGGGTTGTGCAGCTCGTGCATCGTGCCGTCGCGCATGTGGACGTGGTAGACCACGGAAGGAGCAGTCGTGATCAGGTCGATATCGTATTCGCGGTCGATCCGGTCGCGGATCACCTCGAGATGCAGCAGACCAAGGAAGCCGCAGCGGAAGCCGAAGCCGAGCGCGGCCGAGGTCTCCATCTCGTAGGAGAAGGAGGCGTCGTTCAGCGCCAGCTTCTCGATCGCGTTGCGCAGATCCTCGAACTCGGCCGAATCCACGGGGAACAGCCCGCAGAACACCACCGGCACCGATGGGGCGAAGCCCGGCAGCGGCTTGTCCGCGCCCTTCTTCTCGTGGGTGATGGTGTCGCCGACCTTGGTGTCGCGCACCTGCTTGATCGAAGCGGTGAGAAAGCCGATCTCGCCCGGCCCCAGCTCATCCACGGGGAGCATGCCGGGCTTGAACACGCCGATCCGGTCGACCTGATGGATCGTGCCGTTCTGCATGAACTTGATGCGGTCGTTCTTCTTCAGCACGCCGTCCATGATCCGCACGAGAACCACGACGCCGAGATAGAGGTCGTACCACGAATCGACCAGCATCGCCTTCAGCGGCGCGTCGCGGTCGCCCTTAGGCGCGGGCAGGCGGTGCACGATGGCCTCGAGCGTCTCGCGGATGCCCTCGCCGGTCTTGGCCGAGACCAGCATCGCCTCGGAGGCGTCGATGCCGATCACGTCCTCGATCTGCTCCTTGATCCGGTCCGGCTCGGAGGCCGGCAGGTCGATCTTGTTGAGGACCGGGACGATCTCGTGATCCGCGTCGAGCGCGTGGTAGACGTTGGCCAGCGTCTGCGCCTCGACCCCTTGGGTCGAATCGACGACCAGCAGCGAGCCCTCGACCGCGCGCATGGAGCGGGAGACCTCGTAGGCAAAGTCGACATGGCCGGGCGTGTCGATCAGGTTGAGCACATAGGTCTCGCCGTTCAGCGCCTTGTAGTCGATGCGGACGGTCTGCGCCTTGATGGTGATGCCGCGCTCGCGCTCGATGTCCATGCTGTCGAGCAGCTGGGCCTTCATCTCGCGGTCCTGCACCGTCCCGGTCGACTGGATCAGCCGGTCGGCAAGCGTCGATTTACCGTGGTCGATATGGGCCACGATGGAGAAGTTGCGGATGTGCGAAAGCTCGGTCATGGCCCGCATATGAAGGGGTTCGAGCTTTCGGTCAATGGGGCGGCGCGGCGGCTGCGCGCGCATGCGCTCACGCCATCGTGAGAGAGCCGCGGCGGCGGCGCGGCGCGGTCGAATTGCGCAAGGCTGCGGAGTGCGGCATCTTGGCGCCCGGCAGAGCAGCACCGCGATCCGGGACAACCCGGGCCGGTCAGACGGGGAATACGGGCATGCGCATCATCATTTCCATCATCGCGCTTACGGCGCTGGCGGCTTGCGGCGGCGGGCGACCCACCGGCGCGATCAGCCGCGCCTGCGAGGCGAGCGACCGGCCCGGCGCCAACCCGGCGCTGTGCTCTTGCGTGCAGGGCGCGGCGAACGCGACGCTCACGGGAAGCGAGCAGCGCCGGGCGGCCAAGTTCTTCAAGGATCCGCAAAAGGCGCAGGACACGCGGCAGGCCGAGGGGTCGGGCGCGTTCTGGAGCCGCTACAAGGCCTTTGCCGACCGCGCCGAGGCGATCTGCCGCTGAGGCTGGACAGGCGGCGTCCACGCCGCGACAAGAGGCCATGAGCATCGAGATCGAAGATCTGGCCACGCGTCTCGTCGCGGGCGAGCGGCGGGCGCTGGCGCGGGCGATCACGCTGGTGGAAAGCACCCGCGCCGATCACCGCGCCGCGGCCGAGGCATTGCTGGACCGGCTCGCCGATCCTGACCGCACAGCGCTGCGCGTCGGGCTCTCGGGCACGCCCGGCGTCGGCAAGTCGAGCTTCATCGAGGCGTTGGGGCTGCGACTCGTGGCAGATGGTCACCGCGTGGCGGTACTCGCGGTCGATCCTTCGTCGGCCCGCTCAGGCGGCTCGATTTTAGGTGACAAGACGCGGATGGAGCGGCTGAGCCGCGAGGCCCGCGCCTTCATCCGCCCCTCCCCCGCCGCCGCCCAGCTGGGCGGCGTGGCCCGCCGCACCCGCGAGGCGATGCTGCTGTGCGAGGCGGCGGGCTTCGACGTGGTGATCGTCGAAACGGTGGGTGTGGGCCAGTCCGAGACGCTGGTGTCGCGGATGACCGACGTGTTCCTGCTGCTGCTGGCACCCGCGGGCGGTGACGAGTTGCAGGGGGTGAAGCGCGGCATCATGGAAATCGCCGACCTTGTGCTCGTCAACAAGGCCGATGGCGACCTCGCGGCCCAGGCGCAGCGCACCCGCGCCGACTACGCGGGCGCGCTGCGCCTGATGCGCCGACGCGACACCGATCCCGAGGGCATCCCGGCCGCGCGCACCGTCTCGGCGCTCACCGGCGGCGGTCTCGCCGAGGCCTGGGCCGAGGTGGAACGGCTGGCCCGTTGGCGGCGCGACAGCGGCGTGACGGCGCGTGTACGCGCCGCGCAGGCGGGCCAGTGGTTCGAGGACGAGTTGCGCGCAGGTCTCGAAGCCCTGCTTGCCTCGGACAGCGAACTCGCCGCGCGGCTGGAACGTCTGCGCGCCGAGGTCGAGACCGGTCGCGCCGCGCCCGGCGCTGCGGCGCGCGCGGCGCTCGATCCGCTGGTTCGGGCGCTGCGGGACGCTTGACGCGGCCATGGAATCCCCGTAAGGCCCCCTGACCGAATTCATGGCCCGGCCCCGTTGCCGACGCCGTATCCGTGCCTTCGGGCTCGGATTTCTGCCAGGCCCCGAGACACGAAGGATGAGACCATGTCGCGCCGCTGCGAACTGACCGGAAAAGGCCCGATGACTGGCAACAATGTCAGCCACGCCAACAACAAGACCCGTCGCCGCTTCCTGCCCAACCTGCAGGATGTGACGCTGCTGTCCGACACGCTGGGCCGCGGCTTCAAGTTCCGCGTCTCGTCGCACGCGCTGCGTTCGGTCGATCACCGCGGCGGCCTCGACGCCTTCCTCGCCAAGGCGAAGGAAGAGGACCTGTCGGCGGCCGCGCTGAAGGTCAAGAAAGAGCTCGCGAAGGCCGCTTCGGCCACCGCCTGATCCATTCGGATCGCGAAGACCAAGGCCCGGCCCTCCCGCGAGGCGCCGGGCCTTTTCGCATGCCATCGACTTTGTTCCTGAAATACGCCGGGGGAGCCGCCCAGCGGGCGGCGGGGGCAGCGCCCCCTGCCCGGCCAGACCGAGGCGCGACATGACCCGACTGCCGATCGACGATGCCCTGCCCGAGTTGCTCGCCGCGCTGGAGAGCAAAGGACAGGCGGTGCTGATGGCCCCGCCCGGAGCCGGCAAGACGACGCGGGTGCCCTTGGCGATGCTCGATCGCATCCCCGGCCGCATCGTCATGCTGGAGCCGCGTCGCCTCGCCGCGCGCGCGGCGGCCATGCGGATGGCCGCGACGCTAGGGGAACGGGTCGGTGAAACGATAGGCTTCCGCATCCGGGGCGAGGCCAAGGTCTCCAAGGCGACGCGGATCGAGGTCGTGACCGAAGGCATCTTGACGCGGATGATCCAGTCCGACCCCGAATTGTCGGGCGTCGGGGCGGTGATCTTCGACGAGTTCCACGAACGCTCGCTCAACGCCGATCTCGGCCTCGCCCTATGCCTCGAGATCCGCGGCGCCCTGCGCGAGGATCTGGTGCTCGTCGCGATGTCGGCGACCCTCGATGCGCAGCCCGTGGCGGATTTGATGGGCGCGCCGGTTGTGATCTCCGAAGGGCGCAGCTTTCCGGTCGAAACCCGCTGGCTCGACCGGCCGCTCGGGCCCCGCGCCCGGTTGGAGCCGGAGCTGGCGGCGCTGGTGGAGCGCGCGGCGGCCGAGGCGGCGGGCTCGATCCTCGTCTTCCTGCCCGGGGAGGGCGAGATCCGGCGGGTGCAGGGCCTGCTGGAGGGACGGCTTCGCGATTGCGAGGTGCTGCCGCTCTATGGCGCGCTGCCGCCGGCGCAGCAGGCGGCGGCGCTCGAGCCCGGCACGGGCCGCCGGGTGGTGCTGGCCACCGCCATCGCCGAGACCTCGCTGACGATCCCCGACATTCGCGTCGTCGTCGATGCGGGCCGCGCCCGCCGGGCCCGGTTCGACCCGGGCTCCGGCATGTCGCGGCTGGTCACCGAGAGGGTCACCCGGGCCGAGGCGGCGCAGCGGGCGGGCCGTGCGGGCCGGGTCGCGCCCGGCGTGGCATACCGGCTCTGGACCCGCGGCGAGGAGGGCGCGCTCGCGGCCTTTCCGGACCCGGAGATCGCCAGCGCCGATCTCGCGCCGCTGGCGCTCGAACTGGCGCTGTGGGGCGCGCAGTCCCTACCCTTCCTGACGCCGCCGCCTGCCCCGGCGCTCGCCGAGGCGCAGGCGCTCCTGCGCGATCTGGGCGCGCTCGACGGCATGGGCACGATCACCGCGCATGGTCGCCGCCTCGCCGCGCTGCCGCTGCATCCGCGACTCGGCCACATGCTGGAGACCGCCGGAGCGCAGGCAGCGCCACTGGCCGCGCTGATGGGCGAGCGCGACCCGATGCGCGGTGCCGGCGCCGACCTGTCCCTGCGCCTCGCCGCGATCGCCGGACGCCGCGATTTGCCTGCTCCGCCCGACATGGGCGCGCTGTCGCGGATCCGCGACGAGGCAAGGCGGTTATCGCGCGGCCGCGCCCAGGGTCCGGAAATGTCGTCGGCCGCGATGGCCGCGCTCGCCTATCCCGACCGGATCGGGCTGAGGCGGCCCGGCGACGATCCGCGATGGCTGCTGTCCGGCGGGCGCGGCGCGGTGATGCCGAGCTCGGACGCCCTCGCGGGGGCGCGGCTGATCGTGGCGACGGATCTCTCGGACGATGTGCCCGAGGCCCGCATCCGCCTCGCCGCCCGGATCGAGGAAGCGGAACTGCGCGAGGTCTTCGCAGACCGGATCGAGGAGGTCGCCCTGTGCGAATGGTCGAGGCGCGAGAACCGCGTCACGAGCCGGCTGCAGGAACGGCTCGGCGCGATCGCGCTCTCGGACCGGATCTGGCGCGACGCGCCCGAGGATGGGGTCGCGCGCGCCATGCTCGACGGGGTGCGCCAACTCGGCCTGCGCCCCTCCCCCGCCGCGGAGCGGTTCCGCGCCAGGGTGCGGCTGGTGCGCGCGGGCGGTGCCGACCTGCCCGACCTGTCGGACGAGGTACTGATGGAGCGGCTGGAAGAGTGGCTGCTGCCCTATCTGGGCGGCGTGAAGACCGCCGGCGATTGGAAGGGCTTCGACCTGTTGGGCCCGTGGCGGGCGATGCTCGACTGGAACCAGTCCCAGTTTCTCGACCGCGAAGCCCCGCCCGCCTACACCACGCCGCTGGGTCGGCAGGTGCCGATCGATTACGGTGACGCTCAGCCCGAGGTCTCGCTCAGGCTACAGGAGGTCTTCGGCGTCACTAGGCACCCCACGATCGGTGGCACGCCGCTGAAGATGACGCTGCTGTCGCCCGCAGGTCGGCCGGTGCAGGTGACCGACGACCTGCCCGGTTTCTGGGCCAGCTCCTATGCGGATGTACGCAAGGACATGCGCGGCCGCTATCCCCGCCATCCCTGGCCCGAGGATCCCACCGAGGCGGCACCGACCCTGCGCGCCAAGCCACGGGGGACGTAGCGGCAATCGGCCGATATGCTTCAGTTCGCCAAGGAAGCTGAATGGGTCAGATTGCATTACCTGTTCATGATGTTATGTTACCCGGCACAAGAACAAGAACGGTACGCGTTATCCGAGGCAGCCTTATGACCCCCAAGGACCTTCCGGGCGAGATGTCCGGCAGTTACACCACCCCAATCCACCGGCAGCTTGCTGCCCTGTGCCATCGCAAGGGCAAGAAGGGTCGCGAGGTGCTTCTCGTCACCTCATCCGAGGGGCGTTGGATCCTGCCCAAGGGCTGGCCGATCGAGGGCATGCGCGACAGTGACGCCGCCCTCGTCGAGGCCTGGGAGGAGGCCGGGGTGCGCGAGGGCAAGGTCAAGCGCAAGCCGGTCGGCACCTTCGTCGCGGTCAAGCTGTCGAAGCATGGCGACGAGGAGATCTGCGTCACCCGCGTCTTCGAGGTCAAGGCCAAGACCGTGCTCGACGATTATCCCGAGGTGAAGCGACGCGACCGCCGCTGGGTCCCGGCCAAGGTGGCGGCGCGGCTGGTCACCGAGGACGGGCTGCGCGAGATCCTGCGCGAGATGTGAGAGCTCAGCGCGCGCCGATCAGCCGGTCGATCACCTGCATCAGCGTCTCTCCCTCGGCATCGGCGGGGGCCATCACGGCGCTGCGCGGCCGGCCGCTCCGGGCGACGTAGCCGGTGATCAGCCCGGCGCTCCGCGCGCCCTGCACGTCCCAGCCATGCGCCGCGACAAGGGCAAGCCGCTCGGGCGCGACGTCGATCCGCGCGGCGGCGTGGTGATAGACCTGTGCGGCGGGCTTCCAGCGGCCCGGCTCGTCGACCGAGATCACCTGGCCCACGAAATCCGACAGCCCGTTGCGCTCGACCAGCGCGCGGGCGACCTTTTCGCTGCCGTTGGTAAGGATGGCGACCGGCAGGCCGTCGCGTTTCAGCCGCTGCATGGCGGGCAGCACGTCGGGTTCGGCGTCGAGTTCGGTAAAGCCCGAAAGGATCGCCTCGATCTTGGTGTCGCGCCCCTCGATTGCTTGCGCTTTCATCATCGCGTCGAGCGTGGCTTCCGCGATCTCGCGAAACGGCTTGTAGATGTCGAGCGCGCAGAGTGCGAAGGCATCACGCAGCATCTGCGCGAACCACGTCTCCAAGGTGTGGCCAGGAAGCCCCGCCGCTTCGATACGCGGCCGCAGGCTTTCGAGGGAGAACAGGGTTTCCACCGCGTCGAAGGCGATGGCGTCGGGGCGGGTCATGGGGCGGTCTCCGGGCAGTGCGTCCGGGGCCAACGCGGGCCGCCGGGCCGCGTTCCCGTGGCGCTCAGATGGCGCGGGCGTAGTGCAGGAGCTGCAGCGGCACGCCGCGCAGCTCGGCCGGCGGCAGGTCGCGTCCGGTGGGCGTGAAGCCATTGGCCTCGAGCACCCGGATCGAGGCGGCGTTGCGGGTGGCCACCTTCGCTTCTAGGCGCGCGATCCCAGCATCCCGCGCCAGCGCGATCGCCGCCGCCAGCGCCGCCTTGGCGAGACCCCGTCCCGCATGGTCGGGGCCGATCCGGTAGCCGACCTCAGCGCACAGCCCCTCGGGCGTCTCGGTAAGGCCGGTAAGATTGACCCGCCCCATGATCTCGCCCCCGGGGCTGCGGACCAGATAGAACCGGTCCCGCCCGGCCTCCGGCCCCTCCAGCAGCTCGCGCAGGAACCCGCGCAGCGTCTCGGGATCGAAATAGCCCGCAGGGCGCGGCGGCACCTCGCGCTCGAACCAGTCGCTGCTGGCCATCTCGAACGCCGCCAGCGCCTCGGCGTCCTCGATCTCGAGCGGCTCTAGGCGAAATTCGGGCGTCACGCGCCCAGGCACCAACGCATCACCGCCTTTTGCGCGTGCAGCCGGTTCTCGGCCTCGTCGAAGATCACCGAGTTTGGTCCGTCCATCACCTCGCTCGTCGCCTCGTCGTCGCGATGCGCGGGCAGGCAATGCATGAACAGCGCGTCGGGCTTGGCCCGGCCCATCAACTCGGCATTGACCTGGTAGCCGCGCAGCTGGTTGTGACGCCGCTCCTTCGCCGATTGCGGATCGTGCATCGACACCCAGGTGTCGGTGACCACGAGATCCGCACCTTCGACCGCCGCCATCGGGTCGCGAACGATCTCGATATTGGCGCCTGCCTCCCTGCACGCCGCGAGGATCTCGGGATCGGGGTCAAGCGGCTTCGGGCCGGTAAAGACGAGATCGAAGCCGAACCGGGCGCTCGCATGGGCGAAGCTCGCGAAGACGTTGTTGCCGTCGCCCGACCAGACCACCCGGCGCCCCTTGATCGGGCCGCGATGCTCTTCGAAGGTCATGATATCGGCCATGATCTGGCACGGATGGGTGCGGTTGGTCAGGCCGTTGATCACCGGGACCGTAGCGTTCTCGGCCATCTCCAGCAGGGTCTGTTCCTCGAAGGTCCGGATCATGATCAGGTCGACATAGCGCGACAGCACCCGGGCCGTGTCGGCGATGGTCTCGCCGTGGCCGAGTTGCATGTCGGCGCCGGACAGCACCATGGTCTGGCCGCCCATCTGGCGCACGCCGACATCGAAGCTCACCCGCGTGCGGGTCGAGGGCTTTTCGAAGATCAGCGCCACCATGCGTCCGTCGAGCGGCTTTTCGTCGTCGCACATGCCCTTCGGGCGGCCCCCGCGCGCATCCTTCATGGCGCGGGCATGGTCGATCATCGTGCGCAGATCGTCCGTGGGAGTGGGCAGGATGTCGAGGAAATGGGTCATGTCGGTCTCCCGGGTCGGATGGCGGAGGGGGGGGCGCTGCCCCCCGTCGCTTGCGCGACTCCCCCCGGCGTATTTGAGGAAAGATGAAATCATGCCGGCTCGAGCAGCATCAGCCGGATCGGCGTGCCGTCCTCGCAGGGCAGGATCGTGTCGCCGGCGAAGCCGGCGCGCAGATAGGCCGCGATGGCGCGGGTGTTGTCGGGCGCGGGATCGACCGCGACCAGAGGCGCGCCCGCCGCGATCAGTTGCAGCGCGCGGGCGCGCAGGAAGGCCGCGCCATGGCCGCGGCCGAGATAGGCCGGATCGCCGAGGAAGGCGTCCATGCCGCGCGCGCGCTTTTTCAGATGCGCGTAATGCGGCATGTCGTAGAAATGGACGTCGTAATCCTGGACATATGCGAAGGGATGCGCCCGGTGCTCGACGATGCGCATGTCGGTGCCGGTGTTGCCCTCGGCCCAGTCGCGCTCGATCTCGGCCCATTCGGTGGCGGCGTCGCCCCACCAGCCGTCGATATGCGGCTCCGCCAGCCAGCGGTCGAACAGCCGCCGGTCCGAGGCGACCAGCGGCCTGAAGCGATATTCAGCCGGCATCGGACCCGATCCGCCCCGCCGCCCGGTCGAGCCGCGCCAGGGCCTCGTCGATCTCGGCCTCGGTGATATTCAGGGGTGGCAGCAGCCGCACCACATTGTCGGCAGCGGGCACGGTGAGCACGCCCTCGGCATAGCCCGCCTGCACCAGATCGGCGGGGGCTGCCTTGCATTTCAGCCCGAGCATCAGCCCGGTGCCGCGCACGCCTTCGAACACTTCGGGATGCGCCGCCACGAGGCCTTCGAGGCCTTGGCGCAGCCGCCCGGCCCGTGCCCGCACCCCTTCGAGAAACCCCTGATCGGCGACGATCTCCATCACCTTCGCGCCGACCGCGCAGGCCAGGGGGTTGCCGCCATAGGTCGAGCCATGTGTGCCGGCGGTCATCGCCGATGCCGCCGCTTCGGTGGCCAGCACCGCGCCCAGGGGAAAGCCGCCGCCGATGCCCTTGGCAACCATCATGATGTCCGGGGTCATACCAGCCCATTCATGGGCGAAGAGGCGGCCGGTCCGGCCCATGCCGCACTGCACCTCGTCGAAAATCAGCAGCGCGCCGATGTCGTCGCACAGGTCGCGCAGCCCCTTCAGACATTGGTCGGGCACCGGCCGGATGCCGCCCTCGCCCTGCACCGGCTCGATCAGGATCGCGCCGACATCCGCCTGCGCCGCGGCCTCGCGCAGGGCATCGTGATCGCCCCAGGGCAGCTGGGTGAAGCCCGGCAGCAGCGGGCCGAAGCCCTTTGTCATTTTCTCGGTGCCGACGGCGGCGATCGCCGCCGAGGAGCGGCCATGGAACGCGCCTTCGAAGGTGAGGATGCGCGTGCGCTGCGGCTCGCCCTTCTCGTGCCAGTACCTGCGCGCCATCTTCACCGCGAGCTCCATCGCTTCGGTGCCCGAATTGGTGAAGAAGCAGGTGTCGGCAAAGCTGTTCTCGACCAGCGCGTCGGCGAGCCGCTGCTGCGCCGGGATCTGGTAGAGGTTCGAGACGTGCCACAGCGCGTTCGCCTGGGTGGTCAGCGCGTCCACGAGATCGGGGTTCGCATGGCCCAGCGCGTTGACGGCGATGCCGGCGCCGAGATCGAGATATCGCCGCCCGTCCTCGGTCTGCAGCCAGACGCCCTCGCCCTTCACGAAGGACAGGGGCGCGCGGTTGTAGGTTGGCAGGATCGAGGGGATCATGGCAATGGTCCTTCAAGAGGCCCCGTTGGTGCCGCAGCGGCAGGGGCAAGTCAATTGTCGTGGGGGAAGCGGGACGCAAAATGAGCCGCGTCGCGAAGCGAATGAGCTTCAGCGTCGGCGTCGGGCGGCGGCAAAGGCGGCGATCTGCGTCATGCGCGCGACGTTAGGCGAGGAATACCGGGACGGAAAGAGGAAAACGGCGCCGCCCCCGCGCGGGCATGCTAGCCTTCGCCGAAAGACGAGGGAGGTATCGCATGCAGGACGATCTCGCGATCCGCGCGCGCGGGCTGCGGCGCAGCTTCGGCGATCTCAGGGCGGTGGACGGCATCGATCTCGACGTGCCGCGCGGCATGATCTTCGCCATTCTCGGTCCCAATGGCGCCGGCAAGACCACGCTGCTGCGGATGCTCGCCACGCTGACCCGGCCCGATGCGGGCACCGCGCAGGTGATGGGTCATGATCTCGCGGAGCATCCGGAGAGGGTCCGCGCCGCGATCGCCATGACCGGGCAATTCGCCTCGCTCGACGAGGATCTGACGGGGCGCGAGAATCTGGTGATGCTGGCCCGGCTCTGGGGGTTCGGCTGGCGCGCGGCCAAGGCGCGGGCCGGCGAGCTTCTGGCGGCGTTCGACCTCGCGGAGGCGGCCAAGAAGCAGGTCAAGGACTACTCGGGCGGGATGCGGCGCCGCCTCGACATCGCCGCATCGCTGATCGTGACGCCGGGCGTGCTGTTTCTCGACGAGCCGACCACCGGGCTTGACCCTTCGGCCCGCGCCGGGGTCTGGCGGCTGATCCGGGGGCTTTCTGCCGAAGGGGTGACGATCCTGCTCACCACGCAGTATCTCGAAGAGGCCGATCAGCTCGCGGGCCGCATCGCGGTGATCGACCACGGCCGCAAGATCGCCGAGGGCACCAGCCGCGAGTTGAAGGCGCAGACCGGGTCGGGCGTGCTGCATGTCACGCCGCTAGATCCGGGCAACCGCGCGATCGCGCTGGGCATTCTCGGCGAGACGGCGCAGGCCGACCCGGAGGGGGCGCGCCTCTCGGTGCCGGTCACCGATGACGCCGAGGCGGCGGCGCATCTGGCACGGCTGTCGGAAGCGGGGATCCGGCTCGTAGAATTCTCGCTCGGCGCGCCGAGCCTCGACGAGGTGTTCTTCGCCCTGACCGGAAAGGAAGCCGCATGAGCATCCCCCTGCCCCGCGGCCCGCGCCCCGCCGCCCCCTCGCCCGCCTCGACGGCGCTGACCTTCGCATGGCGCGCGGTGCTCAAGTTCCGCCACGTGCCCGAGCAGTTGTTCGACCTCGTCATGACGCCGATCATGTTCACGCTGCTCTTCACCTTCATCTTCGGCGGCGCGCTGGCCGGGTCGTCCACCGCCTATCTGCAATGGTTCATTCCCGGCATCCTCGTGCAGACCACCGTGTTCAACACCGTCTATTCCGGGATGGGGCTGTCCACGGATCTCTCCAAGGGGCTGTTCGACCGGTTCCGAAGCCTGCCGATCTGGTCGCTGGCCCCCTTTGCCGGGCTGATGGTGGGCGACATGCTGCGCCACTCCATCGCGGGCGCGATCATCCTCGGCATCGGCTTGGCATTGGGCTACCGCCCCGAGGCGGGGCTGACGGGCATCCTTGCCTCATTCGCGCTGCTGCTGGCGATCGGCTTCGGCTGGGGCTGGATCTTCATCGTGCTGGGACTCGTTGTGCGCACGCCGATGACGGTGATGACGCTGGGCTTCGCGGTGCTGTTTCCGGTGACCTTCGCCTCGAACATCATGGTCGACCCCGTGACCATGCCGGGCTGGCTGCAGGCCTTCGTGGCGGTGAACCCGGTCTCTCTGATGACCACGGCGATGCGGGCGCTGATGGCGGGTACGGCGACGCTCGGGGAGATCGGCCTCGCGCTGCTCGGCCCGGCGATCCTGACCGCGCTTCTGGCGCCGCTGACGCTTGCGCTCTACCGCCGCAGGTAGCGCCGCCAGCGCAGCCGCTCGGGACGCGGCGAGGGCACGGGGGTGAACAGGTTGCGCTCCAGCACCCGGATCGAGCCGGCATTGCCCGGGTCGGTTTCGGCGAGAAGCGCCACGAGCCCCTCGTCCAGCGCGCGTTCGATGAAGGCGCCGACCGCCGCGCCGGCTATGCCGCGACCGCGCTGGGCCGGTGACACCGCATAGCCGAACTCGGCATGGCCCGCCGGGTCGGGCAGCTTCGAAACCACGAAGCCGACCATGAGGTCGCCCTCGGTAATCAGGCACGTGCCCCAGCCCTGCGCTGCTCGCAGGTCCTCGCAGCGCCGGGCGATCAGCATCGCGGTGGTCACGGTGACCAGCCCGGTCTCCGGCAGCTTCAGCCCCTGGGGCGGCAGCCCGACGGCAAGGCGCTCGAAATCGGCCGGGACGGCGTCGCGCAGCTTCATGGTTTGAGCCTGTAGCCCTTCTCGAGCCAGGCCCAGGCCAGGCCGAGAACCACCATGCAGGAGACCAGTGCGATGCCGAGGCCGAGAACCGGCGAGCTGTCGGAGACGCCGATCATGCCGTAGCGCGCCCCGTCGATCAGGTAGAAGAACGGGTTGGCGTGGCTCAGCGTCTGCAGGAATCCCGGCAATGCGTCGATCGAGTAGAAGGTGCCGGACAGGAAAGCGAGCGGGGTCACGAGGAAATTTGTGATCGCCGCCAGCTGGTCGAATTTCTGCGCGTAGATCCCGGCGATCAGGCCCAGCGCGCCCATGAAGATCGACCCCAGCACCCAGAAGGCCAGAGCCCAGAGCGGATGCGCGAGACCGACGCCGAGAAACAGCCAGACGCCCGTGGCGATCACCGTAGCAACGATCAGGCCGCGCGCCACCGATCCCGCGACATAGCCCGCCAGCACCTCGGCCGAGGAGAGCGGCGCCATCAGCGTGTCGACGATGTTGCCCTGCACCTTGGCCGAGGCGAGGGAAGACGAGGTGTTGGCGAAGGCCTGCTGGATCACCGTCATCATCAACAGGCCCGGCGCCAGGAAATGCAGGAACTCCACCCCCATCACGTCGCCGCGTCGCGGCCCGATGGCGATGGTGAAGATCAGCAGGAAC
Source organism: Limimaricola soesokkakensis (assembly GCF_900172345.1). Classification (GTDB taxonomy): domain Bacteria; phylum Pseudomonadota; class Alphaproteobacteria; order Rhodobacterales; family Rhodobacteraceae; genus Limimaricola; species Limimaricola soesokkakensis. Next base: position 133,900 of record NZ_FWFY01000003.1, on the reverse strand, counting down.
AGCGCCGCGTTGATCAGCGGCGCCATCACCGTCTGCGCCCAGACATTGAGGAAACGGCGGATCTCGCGGATGGCGAGCGTGGCGGTGCCCAGCCTGTTGAACCGGCCGAAGCGGCGGATGCCCTGGTCTGTATCGATGCTCATTTGCGCACCTCCTAGGGCCCGGGTTGTAGCCGTCACATGCGCGGTGGCAAGGCCGCAACGCGGGCGATGCCGGCCACCGGGCTGCGCGCGCCGGGTTGAACTGCGGCGCGTGGCTGTGTAAATCGGCACGTCGCAACTGAAACGGCGGGCCACCGCCCAACCGATCGGAGGCATTGCATGTCCTGGACCGACGAGCGCGTCGAGACGCTCAAGAAAATGTGGAACGAGGGCCAGTCGGCGAGCCAGATCGCCAAGGAACTCGGGGGCGTGACGCGCAACGCCGTGATCGGCAAGGTGCACCGCCTGGGCCTGTCGAACCGCACCGGCGTGGCGCCGCAGCCCACCCCGGCCGCCCCGCAGGCCGCCCCCGCGGCCCCGGCCCAGCCGGCGGCCCCGTCGCGCCCAGAGCCCGCGCCGCAGGCCGCCGCGCCCGAGCCCGCGAAGGAAGAAGAGGACGACACGCCGATCCCGATGAGCGCCGCGCGCCGTGCCATCATCCCTGCGGGTCAACCGCTGCCGCCGCAGCCCTCGGCCAACGAGATCAGTCCCGAGGCGCTCGCCAAGGTCTCCGAGGTGGAGAAGGGCGCCAAGAAGCTGACGCTGATGGAGCTGACCGAGAAGACCTGCAAATGGCCGGTGGGCGATCCCGCGACCGACAATTTCTGGTTCTGCGGCCTGCCGACCCAGCAGGGCAAACCCTATTGCGAAGCGCATGTCGGCGTCGCCTTCCAGCCGATGTCCTCGCGCCGCGACCGCCGGCGCTGAGTTCCTCGCAATCGAGAGACGCCAAGGGGCCGCCACCGCGCGGCCCCTTTCTTCATGCGGCCACGGCTATCCGGCGGTCTTCGATGGTCGGCGGTACCAGTCCAGCGCCATCCTTTCGGTCTGCATGATGAACGGGGCCTTGCCGTCCTGATAGGCTTCGCGGGATCGCACCCCGCCATTCGTCAGCCGTAGCTTGAGCGCGCCATAGGCGGCGGCTCGCTCCGGGTGCTGTCGCAGGTAATCGCGGAACGCGAGATGCCGCTCGATATGGGCCGAACCTTCCGAATAGATGTGCAGGTGAAAGGTGTGCCGCCCGGCTGCATCCTTCTTGAGAAAGTAGCGGCGGCCTTCGATGCCGTAGGCGCCCATCGCCACGTAGCCCAACGCACGCAGCTCGGCCGTTCGCTGATCCAGCTGTCCGAGTTCCGGTACCACACCCAACATGTCAATCACCGGTTTCGACGGAATTCCGGGTATGGCCGTGCTGCCGATATGGTGCAGAGCAATGACCATTTCGGCCAGCACCGCCTGAACCGCCCGAGCCTCGGCGGCGAAAGCGGCGGACCAGTTCGGGTCATGGGGCATGATGAGATCTCGCATGCCCGTGCCTAGCGGCGGCCGCGCCCCGCTGCAACGCTACCTCACAGCAAGGCGCCGCCGAGTTAGTTGAGAATTATTCGCAATCCAGTTGACTTCTTGCGAATGGTTCGCATCTTCTCGGTGGCAGAGTTCTAGTCAATCCGGAGACCTACATGCGCCCCCTGCCCCTTCTCGCCCTCGGCCTCTCGGTGCTGGCCCTGCCCGCCACCGCGCAGGACAAGCTCAAGGTGGCGACCAGCTTCACCGTGATCGCCGACATGGCCCGCAATGTCGCGGGCGATGCCGCCGAGGTGGTGTCGATCACCAAGCCCGGCGCGGAGATCCACAACTACCAGCCCACGCCGCGCGACATTCTCGGCGTACGCGATGCCGATCTCGTGCTGTGGAACGGGCTGAACCTCGAACTGTGGTTCGAGCAATTTCTCGACAATGCGGGCGACCGGCCCGCCGCCGTGATCTCCGAGGGCATCGAGCCGATCTCGATCTCGGGCGGCGAATATGAGGGCAAGCCCAACCCGCATGCCTGGATGAGCCCCGACAGCGCCGCGATCTATGTCGACAACATCCGCGACGCCCTGAGCAAGGCCGATCCCGAGAACGCCGAGACCTATGCCGCCAACGCCGAGGCCTACAAGGCCGAGATTGCCGCGATGATCGAGCCGCTGCGCGCCGAGATCGAGAAGGTCCCCGAGGAAAAGCGCTGGCTGGTCTCCTGCGAGGGGGCGTTCAGCTATCTCGCCCGCGACCTCGGGCTGAACGAGCTCTATCTGTGGCCGATCAATGCCGACGCCACCGGCACGCCGCAGCAGGTGCGCAAGGTGATCGACGGGGTGCGCGAGCACGAGATCCCGGCGGTGTTCTGCGAAAGCACGGTCAACACCGACCCGGCAAAGCAGGTCGCACGTGAAACGGGCGCGATCTATGGCGGCGAACTCTACGTCGACTCGCTGTCCGAGCCGGACGGCCCAGTGCCGAGTTATCTTGACCTGCTGCGCGTCACCACCGAAACCATCGCCGATGGCCTGAACGGAGGCGAGTGATGGATGCCCGCGCCTATCCCGAGCACGCGCAAGGCGCGGGCGCCGGCATTTCCGCCGAGGGTGTCACCGTCTCCTACCGCAACGGCGTCACGGCGCTGCGCGAGGCCAGCTTCGCGCTGCCCGTCGGCACGATCTCGGCGCTGGTCGGGGTCAACGGCGCGGGCAAGTCCACCCTGTTCAAGGCGATCATGGGTTTCCTGCCGCTGGCGCGGGGCTCGATCTCGATCCTCGGGCAACCGGTGAAACAGGCGCTTAAATCCGGCCTCGTCGCCTATGTGCCGCAGGCCGAGGAGGTCGACTGGACCTTTCCGGTGCTGGTCGAGGACGTGGTGATGATGGGTCGCTACGGGCGCATGGGCTTCCTGCGCCGGCCGCGCGCGGCCGACCACGCCGCCGTCACCTCGGCGCTGGAGCGGGTCGGCATGACCGATTTCCGGCATCGCCAGATCGGCGAGCTGTCAGGCGGCCAGCGCAAGCGGGTCTTCCTTGCCCGCGCGCTGGCGCAGGATGGGCGGGTGATCCTGCTCGACGAGCCCTTCACCGGCGTCGACGTGCAGACCGAGGAGGCGATCATCCGCCTGCTGCGCGAGTTGCGCGACGAGGGTCGGGTGATGCTGGTCTCGACTCACAACCTCGGGAGCGTGCCCGAGTTCTGCGACCGCACCGTGCTGGTGAAGGGCACGGTTCTCGCGCATGGCCCGACGCGCGAGGTGTTCACCCGCGACAATCTCGAGCGCGCCTTCGGCGGCGTGCTGCGGCATTTCGTGCTGGGCGGCGCCGAGCTGCATCAGGACGAGGATGCCCGCAAGCTGCGCATCCTCTCGGATGATGAACGCCCGCTGGTGTTCTACGACGACCGCCAGCAGACCGGCGGCAGCAACGGGGGCGAGAGATGATCGAAACGCTCACCCTGCCCTTCACCTATGGCTATATGCTCAACGCGATGTGGGTGTCGGCCCTCGTCGGCGCGGTCTGCGCCTTTCTCTCGGCCTATCTGATGCTCAAGGGCTGGTCGCTGATTGGCGACGCGCTCTCGCACTCCATCGTGCCGGGCGTCGCGGGGGCCTACATGCTGGGCCTGCCCTTCGCGCTAGGCGCGTTCCTCTCGGGCGGGCTGGCGGCGGCGGCGATGCTGTTCCTCAACCAGCGCACCGGCCTCAAGGAAGACACGGTGATCGGCCTGATCTTCACCGGCTTCTTCGGGCTGGGGCTGTTCATGGTCTCGGTCTCGCCGACGCCGGTGGACGTGCAGACCATCATCCTTGGCAACATCCTCGCCATCACGCCGGAGGACACGCTCCAGCTCGCCATCATCGGCGCGGTCTGCCTCGTGGTGCTGCTCCTGAAATGGAAGGACCTGATGGTCGCCTTCTTCGACGAGACGCATGCGCGCTCCGTGGGCCTGCGCCCCGGCATGCTGCGCTTCGTGTTCTTCGTGCTGCTTTCGGCGGCCTGCGTGGCGGCACTGCAGACCGTGGGCGCATTTCTCGTCATCGCCATGGTGGTGACGCCCGGCGCCACGGCCTACCTGCTCACCGACCGCTTCCCGCGGCTGATCGTCATTGCCGTGATGCTGGGGAGCCTCACCAGCTTCACCGGCGCCTATGCCTCCTTCTTCCTCGACGGGGCCACGGGCGGCGTGATCATCACGTTGCAGACGCTCATCTTCCTGCTCGTCTTCGTCTTCGCGCCCAAGCATGGCTGGCTCGCGGCACGGGCCCGCGCGAGGGCGGCGCTATGAGCGACTGGCTGCTTCCGTTCCAGCTCGACTTCATGCGCGATGCCTTTGTGATCGGCGGGCTGATCGCCGTGCCCTGCGCGCTGCTGTCGTGCTTTTTGGTGCTCAAGGGCTGGTCGCTGATGGGCGACGCAGTGAGCCACGCGGTGCTGCCCGGCGTGGTGCTGGCCTACATCCTGAACATCCCCCTGCTGATCGGGGCCTTCGTCGCGGGCATGTCCTGCGCGCTGCTGACAGGCTTTCTCACCGATCACAGCCGGATCAAGCAGGACACAGTGATGGGTGTCGTGTTCTCCGGCATGTTCGGCGTAGGCCTCGTGCTCTACACTTGGATCGAGAGCGAAGTGCATCTCGACCACATCCTGTTCGGCAACATGCTCGGCATCGACGCGCAGGATCTTTGGACCGCGGGAATCGTCGGCGGGCTGGTGAGCCTCGCGCTTCTGGCGCGCTGGCGCGACCTGATGCTGCATGCATTCGACGCAGCTCATGCGCGTGCGCTGGGAATGCCGGTGGGGCTTTTTCACTATGGGCTGCTGGCGCTCCTGTCGCTGACCATCGTGAGCACGCTTTCGGCGGTCGGCATCATCCTCGCCATCGGCCTCCTGATCGCGCCGGGCGCCATCGCGTTCCTTGTCACACGCCGCTTCGGCACGATGCTGATGGTCGCAGTGGCGGTGACGCTCCTCGCCACTTGGGGTGGGGTCTATGCGAGCTTCTGGATCGACAGCGCTCCCGCGCCGACGATCATCCTCGGCCTTACGCTGATCTTCGTGATGGCCTTTGCCTGGAAGTCGATCACGATCCGCCGTGCCGAGAACGGAAGGGCTTCCCAGACGGGCTGAGAGCCATTAGATCGCGCGGATGCAGAATCCTCCCGATCTCCGACCCGACCTCGCCCCCAAGGCGCGCTTCACCGATGTCGCCCGCCCCGGCCAGCCGACCATCGGCATGGTCTCGCTCGGCTGCCCCAAGGCGCTCGTGGACAGCGAGCGCATCCTCACGCGGCTCAGGGCCGAAGGCTACGCGATCAGCCCCGACTACGCCGGGGCGGACGCGGTGATCGTCAACACCTGCGGCTTTCTCGACAGCGCCAAGGCCGAGAGCCTCGACGCGATCGGCGAGGCGTTGAACGAGAACGGCAAGGTGATCGTCACCGGCTGCCTCGGCGCCGAGCCCGACTACATCACCGGCGCCCACCCGAAAGTGCTGGCCGTCACTGGCCCGCATCAATACGAGCAGGTGCTCGACGCGGTGCATGGCGCGGTGCCGCCCAGCCCCGATCCCTTCGTGGACCTGCTGCCCGCACGCGGCATCTCGCTCACGCCGCGGCATTTCAGCTATCTGAAGATTTCCGAGGGCTGCAATCACAAGTGCAAGTTCTGCATCATCCCCGACATGCGGGGCCGGCTGCAGTCGCGCCCGGCCCATGCGGTGATGCGCGAGGCCGAAAAGCTCGTGGAGGCAGGGGTGCGCGAGCTTCTGGTGATCAGCCAGGACACGAGCGCCTATGGCCTCGACATCCGCCACGCCGAGGATCGGGGCCACCGCGCCCATATCACCGATCTGGCGCGCGATCTCGGGAGCCTCGGGGCCTGGGTGCGGCTGCACTACGTCTACCCCTACCCGCATGTGCGCGACCTGATCCCGCTGATGGCCGATCCGAACTCCGGCCTGCTGCCCTATCTCGACATCCCGTTCCAGCATGGGCACCCCGACGTGCTCAAGCGCATGGCGCGCCCCGCGGCCTCCGCGAAGACGCTCGACGAGATCGCGGCGTGGCGGTCGATCGCACCCGACATCACCCTGCGCTCGACCTTCATCGTCGGCTACCCCGGCGAGACCGAGGCCGAGTTCGACTACATGCTCGACTGGCTCGACGAGGCGCAGCTCGACCGGGTCGGCTGCTTCAAATATGAGAACGTCGCGGGGGCCCGGTCGAACGACTTGCCGGACCACGTGCCCGAAGAGGTCAAGCAGGAGCGCTGGGAGCGCTTCATGCAGAAGGCGCAGGCAATTTCCGAAGCCAAGCTCGAAGCCAAGGTGGGCCAGCACCTGCAGGTCATCGTCGACGAGGTCGACGAGGAGGCCGCGACCTGCCGCACCATGGCCGACGCGCCCGAGATCGACGGAAACCTGTTCATCGACGAGGGTCACGAGATCCTCAAGCCGGGCGACATGCTCACCGTGAAGGTCGACGAGGCCGGTGAATATGATCTCTGGGGCAGGATGATCGGGAGTTGAAGACATGTGACGCATGGGCGGTGTTGCCGCCCTGCGTCGAACACTAGATGGTCGGAAAATGGCCGCTGGCCGTGATCGCCCCTAAGTGGCATCCTCGGTCGGGTGGCGCTTTCGTCGGAGAACTCGAACCTTGCTGCAATCCTCTCAAATGCGCCCTCTCGACGATGCCCAGCGGCGGCTGCACGCCGTGCTCAACAACGCCAGCGTCTCGATCTTCCTGATGGATGACCGGCAGCAATGCATCTACATGAACCGCGCCGCAGAGCTGCTGACCGGCTGGACGTTGGAGGAGGTCGTCGCGCTCGACAAACCGCTGCACGACATCATCCACCATACCTATCCTGACGGCACTCCGTTTCCGCTGCATGAATGTGCCATCGACCGCGCCTTCCCCGAGCACAACCAGACCCAGGGCGAGGAGGTCTTCGTCCACCGGGACGGGCATTTCTACCCGGTCGGCTTCACCGCCAGCCCGATCCGCGACGAGGAAAGCCAGACCATCGGCACGATCATCGAGGTGCGCGACATCTCCGAGGAGAAGCGCGCCCAGGAACGGCAGCGGCTTCTGGTCAACGAGCTGAACCACCGGGTCAAGAACACCCTCGCCACCGTCCAGTCGATCGCCTGGCAGACCTTCAAGGGCACCGATCCCGAGACTTTCGAGCGCTTCTCGGGTCGGCTGACCACCCTGTCGCGTGCGCATAACGTGCTGACCGAAACCGCATGGGCGGGCGCCTCGCTGCAGGGCATCGCCGATGCCGCCGTCGAGATGACCGCGCCGGGGCGGATCTTCGTGACCGGCGAGGATCTCGATGTTCACCCCAAGGCAGCGGTGAGCCTCTCGATGGCGCTGCACGAGCTGGGTACCAACGCATTGAAATACGGGTCGCTCAGCCAGCCCGATGGCGAGGTCGCGCTTGAATGGACCGCGGAGCCCGCTGAGGAAGGTCGCACGCATCTGGCGCTGCGCTGGACCGAGCGTGGCGGTCCGCTGATCGCCCCGCCCGCGTCGAGGGGCTTCGGACTGCGGCTGATCGAGCGACAGGTGGCGATGGAATTCGGCGGCGAGGCGCATGTCGATTTCCGCCCCGAAGGGCTGGTCTGCCGGATCGACATGCTGCTGCCGCAGCTGCCCGACCCCGTCGCGTTGGAGCCATCCGCCGGGGCCGGACATGGGTAGCGGAGAGCTTACCGGCGTGCGGGTGCTTCTGGTTGAGGACGAATGCATCGTTGCGATGCTGGGCGAGGACGTGCTCAGCGAGGCCGGCTGCCGGGTCACGGTGGCGATGCGGCTCAGCGAGGCGCTGCGCGCCGCCGAGGAGAGCGATCTCGACGTGGCGATCCTCGACGTGAATCTTGGCAACGAGACGAGCTATCCGGTGGCCGAGCTGCTCGAAGAGCGCAAGATCCCCTTCATCTTCGCCACCGGCTACGCCTCGGCCGGCCTTGCGGGCAGCTATGCCGAGCACCCTTGCGTGCAAAAGCCCTACGATCCCGGCCAACTTCTGGCCGCCGCGCGGGCGGTCATCGGGACCTGAGCGCCGACGGCCCGGCATTGACCCAGTGCTGGTCCGACGCGGCGGCGCACCACCTGCGCCTCGCCCGTGGGGCGACTGCAACGTCTCACATCTTCCAAGACTGACAACTGGACTCGATGCAGCTCTCGGTCCCGCTCCCCGAGCCTAGCCGCCATATGCCACCGCGATGGGCAAGACCTTCCCTGCCCTTAGCCAGCTCCAACATCGACGCGGAATCCCGACCGGCCCCGCAAGGGACCGGCCGGTATGTCGATCAGCCCGCCATCTGCCGCGCGGAATCGAGCACGCTGGGCTCTTCGTGATAGGGACAGGCCACGCGGTGGCCGTCGCCCAGGTCGAGCATCGGCGGCAGGCCCTCGGCGCAATCGGGATGCGCCTTGGGGCAGCGGGTGCGGAACACGCAGCCCGAGGGTGGGTTCATCGGCGAAGGCAGCTCGCCGCCGAGCACCGGGCGCTGGCGCTTTCGCTCCAGCACCGGGTCGGGGATCGGCACGCTCGCGATGAGCGCCTGCGTATAGGGGTGCTCGGGGCTGGTGGTCAGCGCCTTGGACTTCGCCACCTCCATCACCCGGCCCAGATACATCACCACGATCCGGTCGGAGATGTGCTTCACGACAGAGAGATCATGCGCGATGAAGATCATCGCCAGCCCCATGTCGCGCTGCAGTTCCTTCAGGAGGTTCACCACCTGCGCCTGCACCGACACGTCGAGCGCCGAGACAGGCTCGTCGCAGATCAGCAGCTTGGGCTTGAGGATCAGCGCGCGGGCGATGCCGATGCGCTGGCACTGGCCGCCCGAGAACTCGTGCGGGTAACGGTTCACGAGGTTCGGCAGCAGCCCCACCCGCTCCATCAGCTCGGCCACCCGGCGGCGGACCTCCTTGCGGGGCGTCTTGGGCTCGTGGGTGACCAGCGGCTCGGCGATGATGTCGCCCACCGTCATGCGCGGGTTGAGCGCGGCGAGGGGGTCCTGGAACACCATCTGCACGTCCTTGCGGTGGACGCGGCGCTGACGCTCGGACATCGAGGCGAGGTCCTGGCCCTCGAACTCGATGCGGCCGCCTGTCGAGGCGATGGTGCCGACGATGGCGCGCGCCAGCGTCGACTTGCCCGAGCCGCTCTCGCCCACCACGCCGAGGCTTTCCCCCGGCGCGAGGTCGAAGCTGATGCCGCCGACGGCGTGCAGCTTCTTCGACGGCGTCCAGGGCCAGGCGCCACGCGGGCGGATGTCGAAGGCCACGCGCAGGTCCTCCACCCGCAGGATCGGCGCAGCGAGCTGGCCGGTGCGGTCGGGGCGACCGCCATTGCCGGCCCGCTTCGCAACCTGCGCGTCCTTGTGCGCCACCTCGGCCGGCGCAGGTGATGGCGGCGTCGCCACCGGCGTGCCGGAGGCCGGGGGCGCGGCGGGGATCGGATCGCCGGCCTCGTCGCGGCCCGTGGCCTCGGTGAACTTGTCGTCCTTGGGATCGGTCATCACTTCACCTCCTCGACGGGGGCATGGCAGGCGCGGCGCAGTTCGGGATAGCCTTCGGCAGGCAGCAGTTCGGGGCGCACCGTCGGGCACGGCCCATGCGCCCAGGCGCAGCGCGGCGTGAAGGGGCAGCCCTTGGGCAGCCGCGACATGTCCGGCGGCTCGCCCGCGATGGTCGAGAGCGTCTCGTCGTCGCGGTCGATGCGCGGCACGGCGCGCAGCAGGCCCAGCGTGTAGGGATGGGTCGGCCGTTCGAACAGCGTGTCGGTCGGGCCGGTCTCCATGATCTGGCCGCCATACATGACGAGCGTACGCTCGCAGGTGTCGGCGACGATGCCGAGATCATGGGTGATCAGGATGATCGCGGTGCCGAATTCCTGCCGGATCTCGGCCATCAGCTCCATGATCTGCGCCTGCACCGTCACATCGAGCGCGGTGGTCGGCTCGTCGGCGATCAGGAGCCGCGGCTGGCACAGCAGTGCCATCGCGATCATGATCCGCTGCCGCATCCCGCCCGAGAACTCGTGCGGGAACATGGTGATGCGGTTCTTGGCGTCGGGGATCTTGACCGCGTCGAGCATCTTCGTGGCCTCGGCGATCGCGTCGCGCTTGGTCATCCCCTTGTGCAGGGTCAGCACCTCGGCCATCTGCTCGGAAATCCGCATGTAGGGATTGAGCGAGGTCATCGGGTCCTGGAAGATCATGCCGATCTCCTCGGACCGGACCCGGTTCAGCTCCTTCTGCTTCAGCTCCAGCAGGTTGCGGCCGTCATAGCGGATCTGGCCCGTGGCGCGCCCGTTGCGCGCCAGGAGGCCCATTGCGGCAAAGGCGGTCTGGCTCTTGCCCGAGCCGCTCTCGCCGACGATGGCAAGGGTCTCGCCCTCCTCCACCGAGAAGGATACGCCGTTGACGGCGTTCACCTCGCCATCGCCGGTGGTGAAGGTGACGCGCAGGTCTTCGATGTCGAGCAGGGCCATCAGCGATCCTTGGGGTCGAGTGCATCACGCAGACCGTCGCCGACGAAGAAGAAGGCGAAGAGGGTGATGACGAAGAAGAAGAGCGGGAAGGCAAGCTGCCAGATCACGCCGTACTGCATGTTGCTGGCACCGTTCGAGATCAGCGCCCCGAGCGAGGTGTTCGGCTCCTGGATGCCGAGACCTAGGAAGCTGATGAAGCTCTCGGTGATGATCATCTGCGGCACGAGCAGCGTGGCGTAGACGATGACGAGGCCCAGGAGGTTCGGCACGATGTGGCGCAGGATGATCGTCATCGGCCGCACGCCGGTGGCATGCGCTGCCTCGACGAACTCCTTGCCCTTGATTGTCAAGGTCTGGCCGCGGGCGATGCGCGACATGTCGAGCCACGAGATCAGGCCGATGCCGATGAACAGCATCAGGATCGAGCGGCCGAAGATCACCAGCATCAGGATCAGCACGAACATGTAAGGCACCGACATCAGGATATCGACCGTGCGCATCATCGCGCCGTCGGTGCGCCCGCCCTTGTAGCCCGCGATGGCGCCGTAGAGCGTGCCGACGATCACCGCGACGCCGGCGCCGACGATGCCGACGAGAAGCGAGATCCGGGTGCCCTGCACGGTGCGCGCATAGAGGTCGCGGCCCGAGCTGTCGGTGCCGAAGTAATGCCCGGTCTCGAAGGAGGGCACGCCCTGCGTGGCGTTGGAGCCGATCAGCGAGAAATCGACGTAGTCGGGTTCGTACTGGGCGAGAAACCCGCCGAAGAAGGCGAAGATGCAGATCAGCACCAGCGCCACGAGACCGGCCACGGCGGCGCGGTTGCGCATGAAGCGCTGGCGCGCATCCTTCCACAGCGAGCGGCCCTTGACCTCGGCGGCGGCCTGCGCAGCGAGCAGGCGGTCGGCGGTGTCGGGATCGGGATTGAGCGACATGGGACCCCTCCTCAGTAGCGGATCTTCGGATCGATCCACGCGTAGAGCAGGTCGACCACGAGGTTGAACGTGACCGTCAGCACACCGACGAGGATGGTGATCCCCATGATGACCGAGTAGTCGCGGTTGAAGGCGGAGTTGACGAAGAACTGGCCGATGCCGCCGGTCGAGAAGAACACGTCGATGATCACCGAGCCGGTGATCATGCCGACGAAGGCAGGCCCGAGATAGCTGAGCACCGGCAGCATGGTGGGCTTCATCGCGTGCTTCCAGATGATCCGACTGGTCGGCAGGCCCTTGGCCCGCGCCGTGCGGATGAAGCCGGCATTGAGCACCTCGAGCATCGATGAGCGGGTGATCCGGGCGATCGAGGCCATGTAGGAGGTCGACAGCGCGATAACCGGCAGGATCAGGTACTCGATCTGCCCGCCCTGCCAGCCGCCGCCGGGCAGCCAGCCGAGCCACAGCGTGAAGACCAGCACCAGAATCGGCGCCATGACGAAATTGGGCAGCACCTGCGCGCCGATCGAGATGCCGACGGCGAGGTAGTCGAGCCAGGAATTGTGCCGGATCGCCGCGGCGACGCCGAGCGCGACGCCGACCACGAGGGCGACGATGAAGCTCCAGAACCCGTAGGTGAGCGTCACCGGGAAGCCTTGGGCGATCACGTCGTTGACGGTGCGGTCGCGGTACTGGAACGAGGGGCCGAAGTCGAAATGCACGACCACGTTCCAGACGTAGTTCGCCATCTGCTTCCAATAGGGCTGATCGAGCCCGTAGCGCGCCTCGATATTGGCCATGACCTGCGCGGGCAGCGGGCGTTCGGAATTGAAGGGGCCGCCGGGGGCGGCATACATCAGCACGAAGGAGATCACGACAAGCAGCAGGATCGTCGGGATCGCGACGGCGACGCGCCTGAGAACGTAGTTCAGCATGGGGGATGATACCTCGTTTCCGCAGCCTGCGGAAATGGATCGCGCCCCCCGGCGCAACGGCCAGGGGGCGCGGTTGTCGTCACATCAGGATTTACTCTTCCGCGACGCGGTAGAGGTCCTTGGCGTACCAGTTGTCCTGCGCGTTCTCGAGCGGGTAGCCCTTGATGGTGTCATCCATCATGAACACGGTGGCGTAGTGGTAGATCGGCAGGATCGGGAATTCCTGCGTCAGGATCTCCTCGGCCTGGGTGTAGAGCGGCAGCGGATCCTCGGCGGTCTTCGCCTCGGCCAGCAGCCCGTCGTAATCGGCGTTGTTGAAGCCGGAGTCGTTGTAGGACGAACCCGAGTCCATGATGTCGAGGAACGACGAGGCCTCGTTGTAGTCGGCGCACCAGCCGGCACGGGCGATCTCGTAGTTCTTGTTGTGGCGCTCTTCGAGGAAGGTCTGCCACTCCATGTTGGCCATCGAGATGTCGACGCCCAAGGTCTGCTTCCACATCTGGCCGATCGCGGTCGCGACCTGCTTGTGCGACTCGGAGGTGTTGTAGAGCAGGTCGAAGGAGAGCGACTCGCCGCCTTCGCCATAGCCGGCCTCGGCGAAGAGCTCCTTGGCGCGCTCGTTGCGCTCCTGCTGGCTCATCTGTGCCGCCTCGACCGAGGGAACCTCGAAGCCCGCGGTGGCCCAGTGGGTCAGCGTGTAGGCCGGTTTCTGGCCACCGGCGACGACGTTCTCGACGATCACGTCACGATCGATGGCGAGATAGAGCGCCTCGCGCACCTTCGGGTCCTTGAGTGCCTCGGGGCCGCTCTCGGAGACGTTCAGGTTGTAGTAGTAGGTGCACAGGTTCGGCACCGAGACCGCCTCGGTCGGGTGCTCCTCGGCGAGGCGCGGGAACTGGCCCGCGGGCACGTCGGTCTGGTCGAACTCGCCGGCGAGATAGCGGGTCAGCGCCTGGTTCTCGTCGTTGATAATGAGCGCCTTCACCTCTTCAATGATGACGTTCTCGGCGTCCCAGTATTCCGGGTTCTTCTTGAGCGTGATGTACTCCTGCGGGACGCGGTCCTCGAGCACGTAGGCGCCGTTCGACACCATGTTGCCGGGCTGGGTCCAGGCGTCGCCATGCTCTTCGATGGTCGCCTTCGGCACCGGGAAGGTGGTGGTGTGCGTCACCATCTGCGGGAAGTAGGGCAGACGCTGCGACAAGGTCACCTCAAGGGTGTGGTCGTCGATCGCCTTAACGCCGAGCTCGGACGGCTCCATGTCGCCCGCGATTACCTCGTCGACATTGGCGATCTTCATCAGGCCCATGTACCACTGGTACTCGGAGGCGGTCGCCGGGTCGGCGGCGCGCTGCCAGGAATAGACGAAGTCGTTCGCGGTCACCGGCTCGCCATTCGACCACTTGGCGTCGTCACGCAGGGTGAAGGTGTAGGTCAGGCCATCCTCGGAGACCTCGTAGCCGGTGGCCACGCCGGGCACCACGTCGCCCTTCTCGTCCTGGTTCATCAGGCCTTCGAACAGGTTGCGGCCGATATGGCTGCCCTCGACGTCCTCGATCAGGTTCGGGTCGATCGACGGGAATTCGTCGAGCACGCGGTAGGTGAAGCTCTGGTCGGCGGCGAGCTTCTCCCCGGTCTCGGGGTGCTCCATCATCGCGTGGCTTTCGGCATGGGCGACGCCAGCCATGGCGATCAGCGCCGCACCGGCGAGAAGGCGGGTCTTCAAGGTCATTAGATCATCCCTGTGTAAAAGGCGCGGGTGAGGCCGCGCCGGATGGACGTCCGCCCTTTGCGGGCGTGGTTGTGGCACGATCCTTTTGCGATAGGCCCTGCAATGCAAGACTATTCGCGGCATGACCATGCGACAGCAGACTCGCCGAATTTCCCCAAGGTCAGGCAAGATGAGCAACCTTATGGCGAAAATCCCGCCGCTTTCGTACAGATCATGTCGAGCGAACCCGAGCGCAGGGCAACTTCACGTTTCATTTCCCGTGCCCGCGTCCGGAAATTGTGATCAATCACGGATAGCAAAAATCTGCCGGCTCTCGTCACAGCCCTCCCTTAGCGCTAGTTCCGAGGCGGGAGAACACGCCAGATGACATGCTATCCGACCGACTCCGCCCCGGATTTCGTACGGGCAATGGAAGCGCGGCATGTGCCGCACGGAACGACATCCTGTCCGGCCCGACAGGCGGTTTCCGGGACCGACAGGTTCGGGGTCATGGGGCCGCTTCGCCACGGCACGGGGAGCTTGCGATGATCGAGCGGCTCGAGGCGTTCCTGGCGCTTGCCAAGGCCCGGCATTTCGGCCGTGCGGCCGAAGCGATGGGTGTGACGCAGCCCACCCTTTCAGCCGCGATCCGCCAGCTCGAGGATCAGCTCGGGGTGATGCTTGTGCGGCGGGGCTCGCGATTTCAGGGGCTGACGCCCGAGGGCGAGCGCGTGCTCGACTGGGCGAGGCGCATTTCGGGCGACGTGAAGGGCATGAAGGAGGAACTGCGCGCTGCGCGTGAGGGGCTTACCGGCGTGCTGCGGCTCGCGGTCATCCCGACGGCACTGGGCGCGGTGGCGCAACTCACCTCGCGCTTTTCGGCCGCGCATCCGAGAATGCGCTTCTCCATACGCTCGGCCACCACCACCCAGCTTCTGGCGGCGATCGAAGATCACGAGGCGGATGCCGGGATCGGCTATCTCGATAACGAGCCGCTGGGCCGGGTCGTCACCGTGCCGCTTTATACCGAGCGCTATGTCGCGGTGATGCGCGCCGACGCACCGCTGGCCGATCGCGACAGGCTGCGCTGGGGCGATCTGGCGCAGGTCGAGCTGTGCCTGCTCACCCCTGACATGCAGAACCGCCGGATCATCGCCGGGCATCTGCGGGCCGCTGGCGTCGAGGTTGCGCCCAAGGTCGAGACCAACTCGACCATCGTGCTGATCAGCCACGTGCTTGCCACCGGCTGGGTGACGATCCTGCCCGAGCGCGGCGCGGCGATCTTTCTGGAAGGGCAGCCGCTGGTCGCCCGCCCCCTGACCGCCCCCGATGCCGCGCATGAGATCGGGCTGATCGCGCCTTGGCGCGAGCCGCACACGCCGCTGCTCTCGGCCCTGCTCGCCGAGGCTCGGCGCTTCGACAAGTTATGATAGGATTTCTCTATCGCGGCACGGAACAGCGATATTGATCCGGGGCGTGAGCATGCAGTTGTATGCGCGGACGACTCGAGGAGGAGCCAGCCAATGCCGACACCGCCAGCCCCCGTCGATCTGGAGACGCGCCTTGGCGCGATTCTCTCCGATCACGCGCAACTTGAGGGGCCGCTGCTGCCGATCCTGCACGCGGTGCAGGCCGAATGGGGCTACGTGCCGCCGGAGGCGCTGCCGATCATCGCCGAAGGGCTGAACATCAGCCGCGCCGAGGTGCATGGCGTGGTCAGCTTCTACCATGATTTCCGCGAGGAGCCGGCGGGCCGCCACATGGTCAAGATCTGCCGCGCCGAGGCCTGCCAGGCCCGTGGCGGCCATGGCGTCGAAGCCGCGGCCAAGGCCCGGCTTGGCGTCGACTGGCACGGCACCACCGCCGATGGCGGCGTGACGCTGGAGCCCGTGTATTGCCTCGGCCTCTGCGCCACCGGCCCTGCCGCGATGATCGACGGTCGCGTCGTGGCCCGCGTCGACGAGAAGCGGCTCGAAACCCTGCTCTCGGAGGTCGGCGCATGAGCAAGCTGAAGATCTACGTCCCCCGTGACGCCGCCGCCCTCGCGGTCGATGCCGAAAAGGTCGCCGAGGCGGTGCTGGCCGAGGCGAAGATCCGCGAGATCGAGGTCGAGCTGATCCGCAACGGCTCGCGCGGGATGCTCTGGCTGGAGCCGATGGTCGAGGTCGAGAAGGACGGCGTCCGCCATGCCTTCGGCCCGGTGACGCCGCACGACGTCGAGGCGCTGTTCGACACCGATTGGGACGATCATACCCTCGCCCTCGGCCCGACCGAGGAGATCGACTGGATGAAGCGGCAGACCCGCCTCACCTTTGCCCGCGTCGGCGTCATCGATCCGCTCTCCCTCGATGCCTACGAGGCGCATGGCGGCCTCAAGGGTCTGCGCCGGGCGCTCGGCATGACCGGCACCGAGATGATCGACGAGATGAAGGAATCGGGCCTGCGCGGTCGTGGCGGCGCCGGTTTCCCGACCGGCATCAAGTGGGACACGGTGCGGCTCGCCCCTGCCTCGCAGAAATACATTGTCGCCAATGCCGACGAGGGCGATTCCGGCACCTTCGCCGATCGGATGCTGATGGAGGGCGACCCCTTCAGCCTGATCGAGGGCATGGCGATCGCCGGCATCTGCGTCGGCGCGACCAAGGGCTACATCTACCTGCGCTCGGAGTATCCCGAGGCGATCCACACCATGAACGAGGCGATCCGCATCGCCCGCGCGCGCGGTGTGCTCGGCGCGTCGGTGCTCGGCTCCGGCTTCACCTATGACATGGAGGTCCGCGTCGGCGCAGGCGCCTATGTCTGCGGCGAGGAGACCTCGCTGCTGAACAGCCTCGAGGGCAAGCGCGGCGTGGTGCGCGCCAAGCCGCCCCTCCCGGCGATCGAAGGCTTCCTCGGCAAGCCGACCGTGGTGAACAACATCATCTCGCTCGGCACCGTGCCGGTGATCTTCGAAAAGGGCGCGGCGCATTACCGCGACTTCGGGCTGGGGCGCTCGCGCGGCACCATCCCGATCCAGATCGCGGGCAACGTGAAGTTCGGCGGCCTGTTCGAAACTGCCTTCGGCACCTCTCTCGGCGCACTGGTCGACGAGATCGGCGGCGGCACGGCGACGGGCCGCCCGGTCAAGGCGGTGCAGGTCGGCGGCCCGCTGGGTGCCTATTTTCCCCGCTCCAAGTTCGACACGCCCTTCGGATACGAGGAGTTCGACGGTCAAGGCGGCCTGATCGGCCATGCGGGCGTGGTGGTGTTCGACGACACCGCCGACATGCTTGGCATGGCGCGCTTCGCGATGGAGTTCTGCGCGGTCGAGAGCTGCGGCAAGTGCACGCCCTGCCGGATCGGCGCGGTGCGCGGTGTCGAGACGGTCGACCGGATCGCGCGTGGCGATGCCTCGGCGATCCCGCTGCTGACCGATCTTTGTGATACCATGAAGGACGGCTCGCTCTGCGCGCTGGGCGGCTTCACCCCCTACCCCGTCATGTCGGCGCTCACCCATTTCCCTGACGATTTCCATGCCAATGCCAAGGAGGCAGCGGAATGAAGGACTTTTTGATCCCCTTTGACGGTCCGGGCGGCACCGGCCTGCACGACGACCGCGACATGGGCACGCCCGCCGCGACCTCCACCAGCATGGTGACGTTGAGCATCGACGGCTTCGAGGTGACGGTGCCCGACGGCACGAGCGTCATGCGCGCCTCGGCCGAGCTGGGCATCCAGGTGCCCAAGCTCTGCGCCAGCGACAACATGGCCGCCTTCGGCTCCTGCCGTCTCTGCGTGGTCGAGATCGAGGGCCGTCGCGGCACCCCCGCCTCCTGCACCACGCCGGTGGCCGAGGGCATGGTGGTCCACACCCAGACCTCCAAGATCAAGAAGCTCCGCAAGGGGGTGATGGAGCTCTACATCTCCGACCACCCGCTCGATTGCCTGACCTGCGGCGCCAATGGCGATTGCGAGTTGCAGGACATGGCGGGCGCCGTGGGCCTGCGCGACGTGCGCTACACCCCCGGCGACAACCACTACGACCCCTCGGGCACCGGTGCGCGGAGCCAGGCCGAGGCGCGGCTGCGCAACCCGGTGGGCATCAACAACCCGCAGTTCATCCCCAAGGATGACAGCAACCCTTACTTCACCTACGACCCCTCCAAGTGCATCGTCTGCTCGCGCTGCGTGCGGGCCTGCGAGGAGGTGCAGGGCACCTTCGCGCTGACCATCGAGGGTCGCGGCTTCGACAGCCGGGTTTCGGCGGGCACCAAGCTCGACGATTTCATGACCTCGGACTGCGTGTCCTGCGGCGCCTGCGTGCAGGCCTGCCCGACCGCGACGCTGCAGGAGAAGTCGGTGATCGAGATCGGCACGCCCGATCGCGCCGTCGTCACCACCTGCGCCTATTGCGGCGTCGGCTGTTCGTTCAAGGCCGAGATGCGCGGCGACGAGCTGGTGCGGATGACCCCCTACAAGCACGGCAAGGCCAATCGCGGCCACTCTTGCGTCAAGGGCCGCTTCGCCTATGGCTATGCCGCGCACAAGGACCGCATCCTCAACCCGATGATCCGCGACAGCATTGACCAGCCCTGGAAAAAGGTGTCCTGGGACGAGGCGATTGGCTTTGCCGCCAAGAAGATGCGCGGCATCCAGGATCAGTACGGCAAGAAGTCGATCGGCGTGATCACCTCGTCGCGCTGCACCAACGAGGAGACCTACCTCGTCCAGAAGATGGCTCGCGCCGTCTTCGGCAACAACAACACCGATACCTGCGCCCGCGTCTGTCACTCACCCACGGGATACGGCCTAGGCCAGACCTACGGCACTTCGGCCGGGACGCAGGATTTCGATTCGGTCGAGGACACGGATGTGGTCGTCGTCATCGGGGCCAACCCGACCGACGGCCACCCGGTCTTCGCGAGCCGCCTCAAGAAGCGGTTGCGGGAGGGGGCGAAGCTGATCGTCGTCGATCCTCGCCGGATCGACCTTGTTAAAAGCCCGCATGTCGCTGCTGCGCATCACCTAGCGCTGCGGCCGGGCACCAACGTCGCGATCGTCACCGCGATGGCGCATGTGATCGTGACCGAGGGCCTCTACGACGAGGAGTTCATCCGCACCCGCTGCGACTGGGAGGAGTTCCAGGACTACGTGGAGTTCGTGGCCGAGGATCGCCACGCGCCCGAGGCGGTCGAAATGCTCACCGGCGTCCCGGCGGAAGAGCTGCGCAAGGCTGCCCGTCTCTACGCCACGGGCGGCAACGGCGCGATCTATTACGGTCTCGGCGTGACCGAGCATTCCCAAGGTTCGACCACCGTCATCGGCATCGCCAACCTCGCCATGCTGACCGGCAATATCGGTCGTCGCGGCGTCGGCGTGAACCCGCTGCGCGGCCAGAACAACGTGCAGGGCTCCTGCGACATGGGCTCCTTCCCGCACGAACTGCCGGGCTACCGGCACGTCTCGGGCTCGGAGGTCCGCGAGGTGTTCGAGAGCCTGTGGAACGTCAAGCTCGACAGCGAGCCGGGCCTGCGCATTCCCAACATGCTGGATGCCGCCGTCGACGGCACCTTCAAGGGCCTCTACTGCCAGGGCGAGGACATCCTTCAGTCCGACCCCGACACCAAGCACGTGGCGGCGGGTCTGGCGGCGATGGACTGCGTGATCGTGCAGGACCTGTTCCTGAACGAGACCGCGAACTACGCGCATGTCTTCCTGCCCGGCTCGACCTTCCTCGAAAAGGACGGCACCTTCACAAATGCCGAGCGCCGTATCAACCGCGTGCGCAAGGTGATGGCGCCAAAGAACGGCTATGCCGATTGGGAGGTGACGCAGCTCTTGGCGAACGCGATGGGCGGCGGCTGGACCTATACCCACCCTGCGCAGATCATGGCCGAGATCGCGGCGACGACGCCGAGCTTCGCCAATGTCAGCTACGAGCTGCTGGAGGAGAAAGGCTCGGTGCAGTGGCCCTGCAACGACGCCTCGCCCGAGGGCACGCCGCTCATGCATATCGACGGCTTCGTGCGCGGTCGCGGGCGTTTCATCCGCACCGAATACGTGGCGACCGACGAGAAGACCGGCCCGCGTTTCCCGCTGCTGCTCACCACTGGGCGCATCCTGTCGCAGTACAATGTGGGCGCGCAGACTCGGCGGACCGAGAACTCGCGCTGGCACGAGGAGGACGTGCTGGAGATCCACCCGCATGATGCCGAGCTGCGCGGCGTGCGCGACGGCGACTACGTCCGTCTCGCCTCGCGCTCGGGCGACACGAGCCTGCGTGCGCTGATCACCGACCGGGTCAGCCCCGGCGTGGTCTACACCACCTTCCACCACCCGACGACGCAGGCCAACGTCATCACCACCGACTTCTCGGACTGGGCCACCAACTGCCCGGAATACAAGGTGACGGCGGTGCAGGTCAGCCCGTCGAACGGCCCCTCCGAATGGCAGCAGGACTACGACGCGCAGGCCGAGCAATCGCGCCGCATCCTGCCGGCGGCGGAATGAGCGACGGGCTGCATCCCTACCGCCGGGTTGCGGCCCATGACACGGGCGCGGTCTCCGCGCCCGTGTCGCTGCCCGAGGAGACCCCGGTGGCGGTGGTCTACAACGGCTCGACCCAAGCGGTGATGATGGCGACGCCCGCCGACATCGAGGATTTCGCGCGCGGTTTCACCCTCACCGAAGGCTTCGCAGAAGCGCACGAGATCGGCGAGGTCGAGATCGTCGAACAGCCAAACGGCATCGAGGCCCGGATCTGGCTGCCCGAGGACAAGCAGGCCGCACTCGACGCGCGCCGCCGCGCGCAGGTCGGCCCGGTGGGCTGCGGCCTGTGCGGCATCGACAGCCTCGCACAGGCCGCGCGCGAGGTGCGGGCCGTCCCCGCCTCGAACCTCGTGCTCGCCCCGTCCGAGATCGCCGCCGCGCTTCAGGCCCTGCGCGCGATGCAGCCGCTGCACGACGAGACCCGCGCCGTCCATGCGGCGGGCTTCTACGTGCCGGGCCGGGGCATCGTGCTGGCGCGCGAGGACGTGGGCCGCCATAACGCGCTCGACAAGCTGGCGGGCGCCATGGCGGCGGCCGGGACCGATCCGGCCTCGGGCGCGGTCGTGCTGACCTCGCGGCTGTCGCTTGAGATGGTCCAGAAGACCGCGATGATCGGCGCGCCAGTGATGCTCTCGGTCTCGCAACCCACCGCCCATGCGGTGCGGCTGGCAGAGGAGGCAGGCGTCGCGCTCGTCACCCACAACCGCCACGGCATCCGCATCTTTACCCATCACGCCCGCATAGGGAGCGCCCATGTCCTCTAGAACCACCGACGAAAAGCTCGTCTACATGGCGAACCAGATCGCCACCTTCTTCGAAAGCCAGGCCGAGGGCACCCGCGCCGAACGCGTGGCCGAACATCTGCGCAGCTTCTGGGAGCCGCGAATGCGCGACCGGCTGTTCGAGATGATGGATGCGGGTCAGGCCGAGGCTCTGAAGCCCCTCGCACGCAAGGGCGCCGAGATCTGGCGCGCGCATGGCCAGGCCGTCCCGGCCCACTCCGAGGAGGAGTGAGGCACCCCGGCTCAAGCCGCGCCCGTCCCTTTCATCTTTCTATAAATACGCATGGCGAAACCCGGCGGGCCAAGAACGACCTTCCGGGCCTCGACTAGTCCTGCGACCCGACCCGAATGCGTCTTTCCGTAAAGACGAAATGACAGGCGCGTTCAGCTTTCCGACTTCGCCCGGTAGATCCCTTCGGGCAGGTGCAGCGCCGCGCCCAGTTCACGTGCCTGATGCAGCGACAGGGTGATGCGAACCACCGCATCGCGCCGGGGGTCGTATTGCTCCACCGTGACGCAATCCTCGAAGGCGCAGACGGTGACGTCCTCCTGCAGGTTCGCCGCCCCTTCATCGACAAGGGTGACCACGGTGGCGTCGAAATCATGCTCGATGGTAAACATGGCCCCAGCCTAGGCAGGCCCGGTCCGCGCCGCAAGCGCGACGGCAACCCCATGCCGATCGCGTGAACAGCGCGCCCGCAGGACTGGCCGCGCCCCGGCCGCGCCGCTAGGATCATCCGCAAAGCCCTCAGACAACCGGAAATTCCTGCCGATGCTGTCACGCCTCACTCTCCTCGCCCTGGCCGCCGGCCTCGGGCTCTCGGCCTGCGCGCCACCCGTCGTGGTCGCCACCGGCCCGCAGCGGACCACCACCGTCACCCGCCCCGGCACCCCGGCCCCGACCCAGGTGACCGTCTCGAAGGGGCCCGGCGTGGTGGCCGACCCCGATGCCGCCCGCGTCGCCGCGCGCAATTTCGTGCAGGTGGTCGAACGTCTCGAGCCGGTCGCCGAGCAGGTCTGCCGCGCCAACGCGCCGCAGCTCGATTGCGATTTCCGGATCGTCGTCGATGACCGCCCCGGCCAGCCCGCCAATGCCTACCAGACCCGCGATGCGCAGGGACGGCCGATCCTCGCCTTCACCGTGGCGCTTCTCGGCGAGGTGCGAAACGCGGACGAGCTCGCTTTCGTGCTCAGCCACGAGGCGGCGCATCACATTGCCGGTCATCTCGACCGGCAGAGCCGCAACGCCGCGATCGGCGCCACGGTGTTCGGCCAGCTCGCCAGTGGCCTCGGCGGCGGCAACGCCGACGTTGTGCGCACAGCGCAGCAGATCGGCGCGGGCGTCGGCGCGCGCAGCTACTCCAAGGATTTCGAGCTGGAGGCCGATGCGCTGGGCACCACCATCGCCAAGCGCGCGGGCTACGATCCCGTCAACGGCGCCCAGTTCTTCCTGCGAATCCCCGACCCGGGCGACGCTTTCCTTGGGACCCACCCGCCGAACGCACAGCGCATGGAGATCGTCCGCCGCACCGCTGCGGGCCTCTGACGCGATCTCCTGAAACGACCGAAATCCGGTCGGGGGTGCTCAGCCGAGCACCCCCATCGTGATCGCGGCAAAGAAGCAGGCCGAGGCTGCCAGCACGAAGCCATGCCAGATCGCGTTGGAAAAGCGCAGCTTTTCCCACAGGAAGAAGATCACGCCGGCCGAGTAGAGCAGCCCGCCGATGACCACCAGCACGGTCGAGGCCACCGGCAGCGTCAGCGCCAGCGACCAGACCAGCGCGGTGCTTAGCCAGCCGAGAACGAGGTAGAGAGTCGGCCCGAGCCGGCCCGGGCTCTTCCAGAAGAACAGACGCGAGATCGCGCCGCCCAGCGCCACGGCCCAGACCACCGCGAGGATCGCATAGGCGAAGGCCGACCCGATCAGTACCACCAGTGGCGTGTAGGTGCCCGCAATCTTCAGGTAGATCGCCGCGTGGTCGATCCGCCGCAGCACCGGCCGGAGCCCAGTCCATGGCGTCATGTGGTAAAAGGCCGAGGCCGTGAATGTCGCGATCAGCGCGCCGCCATAGACGGCGACGGCGGCGATCCGGCCCGCCTGCGCCTCCGCCGCCATCGCCGAGAACACGATGAGCAGCACCGCGCCGGTCAGCGCGAAGGTCACGCCGAGCGCATGGATCACGCCATCGGCGATGCGCTCGGAACGGGCATAGGCGGGATAGTCTTCGTGTTGAGGTGTCATGGGTTCACATCTAGCGCGGCGCGGCGGCCGGTGCAGGGGGCATTGGTACAGGTCGCAGCGTCACCGGCATTTCATTGCTGCCGGCAAGGCTCCGGCGCGTCTTGGCTTCGCCCGGCAGAGCGGCCATTCTGCGCGCTCCGATCCGGGAGCCGAAGATGCGCGAACATTACGAGAGGCTGCGCATGCGCGCGGTTTGGTCCTGGCAGGGCCTCAAGCATATCTGGAACACCGAGGGCAGCCTGCACCAATGGATGTGGGCCAATATCGTCTCGGCCGGCCTCGCCTTCCTGCTGCCGCTCTCGGCCGGCGAGCGGGGCATGCTGCTGATGGGCGGCATCATGGTGCTGGCCTTCGAATGCCTCAACACCGCGATCGAGCGGGTGGTCGACGACGTCTCGGAAGAGCGCCGCGAGTTGGCCAAGCAGGCCAAGGATTCGGGCAGTGCGGCGGTGGCGGTGGCGGGCGCGGCAGTGGGGCTGGCCTGGATCTGCGTGCTGGGGGGACTGGTGCTCTGAGGCGTTGCCCGTGAAACATCGCAACAAAAGAGGCCGCGCCCGGAAGCGCGGCCTTTAGTCGCTCATTCGGGCCGATCAGCTCTCGGGCGGCAGCACCCGCAGGCGCAGTTCGCGCAGCTGCTCGTTAGTGGGCTCGGAGGGCGCGTTCATCATCAGGTCCTCGGCCCGCTGGTTCATCGGGAAGAGGATGACCTCGCGGATGTTGGCCTCGTCGGCGAGCAGCATCACCATGCGGTCGATGCCCGCCGCGCAGCCGCCATGCGGGGGCGCGCCGTACTGGAACGCGTTGACCATGCCGCCGAAGCGCTTGCGCACCTCTTCCTCGCCATAGCCCGCCAGTTCGAACGCCTTGAACATGATCTCCGGCTTGTGGTTCCGGATCGCCCCCGAGATCAGCTCGTAGCCGTTGCAGGCGAGGTCGTACTGGTAGCCCAGTACTTGAAGCGGATCGCCCTGCAGCGCCTCCATGCCGCCCTGCGGCATCGAGAACGGGTTGTGGGAGAAGTCGATCCGGCCCTCGTCGTCCTTCTCGTACATTGGGAAATCGACGATCCAGGCAAAGGCGAAGCGGTCGGTCTCGGTCAGACCCAGCTCCTCGCCGATCACCACGCGGGCACGGCCGGCCACGCGCTCGAATGCCTCGGGCTTGCCGCCGAGAAAGAAGGCCGCGTCACCGACGCCGAGGCCCAGCTGCTGGCGGATCGCCTCTGTGCGCTCCGGCCCGATGTTCTTGGCAAGCGGACCGGCGGCTTCCATGCCACCCTCGGCCTCGCGCCAGAAGATGTAGCCCATGCCCGGAAGACCTTCCTTCTGGGCGAAGGCGTTCATCCGGTCGCAGAACTTGCGCGAGCCGCCCGTCGGCGCGGGAATCGCACGGATCTGCGTGCCTTCCTGTTCCAGCAGCTTGGCGAAGATCGCGAAGCCCGAGCCTTTGAAATGCTCGGAGACGTCCTGCATCCTGATCGGGTTTCGCAGGTCTGGCTTGTCGGTGCCGTACCACAGCGCCGCGTCCTTGTAGGAGATGAGCGGCCATTCGGTGTCGACCTTCCGGCCGCCGCCAAACTCCTCGAAGATGCCCTGCATCACTGGCTGGATTGTGTCGAACACGTCCTGCTGCTCGACGAAGCTCATCTCCATGTCGAGCTGGTAGAAATCGGTCGGCGAGCGATCGGCGCGCGGGTCCTCGTCGCGGAAGCAGGGCGCGATCTGGAAATACTTGTCGAAGCCAGAGACCATCAGGAGTTGCTTGAACTGCTGCGGCGCCTGCGGCAGCGCGTAGAACTTGCCCGGATGCAGGCGCGAGGGCACGAGGAAGTCGCGCGCGCCTTCGGGTGAGGAGGCGGTGATGATCGGCGTCTGGTACTCGCGGAAGTTCTGGTCCCACATCCGCTGGCGGATCGAGCGGACCACGTCCGAGCGCAGCGTCATGTTGGCCTGCATCGCCTCGCGGCGTAGGTCGAGATAGCGGTACTTGAGACGCGTTTCCTCGGGGTATTCCTGATCGCCGAAGACCTGCAGCGGCAGCTCCTTGGAGGCACCCAGCACCTCGACGCCGCGCACGAAGACCTCGATCTCGCCGGTCGGCAGCTTGGGGTTCACCAGCTCAGGCGCGCGGGCCTTCACCTCGCCATCGATGCGGATGCACCATTCCGAGCGCAGCTTCTCGACATCGGCGAAGGCGGCGCTGTCGGGATCGCAGAGCACCTGCGTGACGCCGTAATGGTCGCGCAGGTCGATAAACAGGATGCCGCCATGGTCGCGGATCCGATGCACCCAGCCCGACAGCCGGACGGTATCGCCGACATTGTCACGGGTCAGGGCGGCGCAGGTGTGGGTGCGGTAGGCGTGCATTCTTGGTCCCTTTCGGCGGGTGTCGCGCCGATACACCGGGTTGGGGCCTTGATGTCAAGCAAGCCGAGGGGTCAGCCCGCGACGAGCCGCGCCGGGATCAGTCCGCGAAGCGAGTTGCCCATGAAGAAGCGGGCGCCTGCGAGCTCGTCCGGTCTCACGACCGCCTCGCGCCAGCCCTGCTTCAAGAGCTCGGCCCGCAGCACGCCGGGCAGCAGCCCGCAGGACAAAGCCGGCGTCCGATCCCCGACGAAGAGATTGGTGATCGTGCCCTCGCAAGCCTCACCCGCCCGGTTCAGGAACAGCCACTCGTCCAAGCCTTCGGGCAGCGCGGCTCGCGCCTTGTCGTAGAGCGCGCGCCGTGTCGTCTTGCGGTAGAGCCAAGGGTCGGACGGGTCGAGCCGCTCGGGATGAATCGCCACGCGCCATTCCGGCGGGTTCGGCCCGAGCGGCGCCGTGGTCAGGTCGAACTCGCCATCGGGCCCGAGCGTCAGGCGGCAGCGCAGCGGTGCCTCGGGCGCGAGGTCGAGCAACGTCTCGGCGCGGGTGCGGTCGAAGGGGTAGCTCAGCGCCTCGGCGGTGGCTCCCATGCGGTCGAGATGCGCGGGCAAGCGGCGCGGCCCCTCGCCGGGATGCGCGCCAAGCGTCTCGATGATCTGCGGCCGCGCTCCGGCCGGCACCGGCGGATCTGCGTATTTGGGGAACAAAGTGGCCATGGTTCAGCCCGGAAGGCGGGCGAAGCGGGTCTTCCACAACGCCTCGTCCCATTCCGAAGCCGCATCGCTGTCCCAGACGATGCCGCCGCCCACATTGAGGGTGGCGCGCCCCGCCTCGACCATCAGCGTGCGGATCGCGACGTTGAAGGAGGACCGCCCATCCGGCGCGGCCCAGCCGATCGCGCCGCAATAGGCCTCACGTGGCCACGGCTCCAGCTCGCGGATGATCTCCATCGCCCGCAGCTTTGGCGCGCCGGTGATCGAGCCGCAGGGAAACAGCGCCGCGAGGATCGCCCCGAGGCCGACGCCGGGCGCCAGCCGCGCCGCGACATGGCTTACCATCTGGTGCACCGTCGCATAGATTTCGATGTCGAACAGCTTCGGCACCGAAACGCTTCCCGGCACCGCCACGCGGCTCAGATCGTTGCGCAGCAGATCGACGATCATCAGGTTCTCGGCGCGGTTCTTTTCGTCGGCAGCGAGAAAGGCGCGATGCGCGGCGTCCTCCTCGGGCGTCGCGCCGCGAGGCCGCGTGCCCTTCATCGGCCGGGTCTCGATGCGCCCGGCCCCGTCGGTGGCGAAGAACAGCTCCGGCGAGCGCGAGACCAGCGCCGGCAGCCCCTCCTGCTCGACCAGAGCCCCGTGCGAAACCCGCTGGCCGCGCGACAGCGCCGCGAACAGCGCCTCGGGGCTTCCCGAGCAGGCGGCGTCCAGCGGGAAGGTCAGATTGGCCTGATAGATGTCGCCCGCCGCGATATAGGCCCGCACCCGCTCCAGTGCCGTTGCGTGCTCGGTGGCCGTCCAGCGCGGAACGAGGGCCCCGAGGCTGGCGGGGCCGACCCGCGGAGACCATGGCTCGGGTTCTGTTTCGAACACGCCGAAGCGAAGGAGCGGCAGGCGGCGCGGCTCGGGCATCGAGGGGGTCAAACGCCGCTCCAGCGCATAACCCAGCTCATAGCTCGCATAGCCAGCGACCCAAGCCCCCTCGGCCCGCGCCGCGTCGATGGCGGCCAGCGCCAGCGGCACGCCGCCGGGCTGCCACGCCTCGATTAGCCGCTGCGGGCGCGAGAAGATTGCGCCCCGCCCGCCGGGGCCGCTATCGAAGCCTATCCGCATCTTCGTCCACATTCTTTTGCGCTTCCCCGATACATCGCCGGAGGGCCGGGCGACAGGGGGCGGGACGATTGCTTTCCCTAGCGGGACCGCGGGGCCTTGCGCTGCGCCCGCCCATGTCTATAACCGCGACGATTTGCGCGGCCCCCTCCCCTTGAGGCTGCGCGAGAAACACGAGGGTCCCATGCCGAAAAGAACCGATATCCGCTCGATCATGATCATCGGCGCGGGGCCGATCGTCATTGGCCAGGCCTGCGAGTTCGACTACTCGGGCGCGCAAGCCTGCAAGGCACTGCGCGAAGAGGGCTACCGGGTCATTCTCGTGAACTCCAACCCCGCGACGATCATGACCGATCCGGGGCTGGCCGACGCCACCTATATCGAGCCGATCACCCCCGAGGTCGTGGCCAAGATCATCGAGAAGGAGCGCCCCGACGCGCTGCTGCCCACCATGGGCGGCCAGACCGGCCTCAACACCTCGCTGGCGCTCGCCGACATGGGCGTGCTGGAGAAGTTCGGCGTCGAAATGATCGGTGCCAAGCGCGAGGCCATCGAGATGGCCGAGGACCGCAAGCTGTTCCGCGAGGCGATGGACCGGATCGGGCTCGAGAACCCCAAGGCCACGATTATCACCGCGCCGAAGCTGGCCAATGGCAAGCGCGACCTGAACGCGGGTGTCAGCCTCGCCATCGATGCGCTCGAGGAGATCGGCCTGCCGGCGATCATCCGGCCCGCCTTCACCCTGGGCGGAACGGGGGGCGGCGTCGCCTATAACCGTGCCGAATACGAGCATTACTGCCGCACCGGCATGGATGCTTCGCCCGTGGGCCAGATCCTCGTCGACGAAAGCCTGCTGGGCTGGAAGGAATACGAGATGGAAGTCGTGCGCGACCGCGCCGACAACGCCATCATCGTCTGCTCGATCGAGAACGTCGACCCGATGGGCGTGCATACCGGCGATTCGATCACCGTCGCCCCGGCGCTGACCCTCAGCGACCGCGAATACCAGCACATGCGCAACGGCTCGATCGCCGTGCTGCGCGAGATCGGCGTCGAGACCGGCGGCTCGAACGTGCAGTGGGCGGTGAACCCCGATGACGGCCGCATGGTGGTGATCGAGATGAACCCGCGCGTCTCCCGCTCCTCGGCGCTGGCCTCCAAGGCCACCGGCTTCCCGATCGCCAAGATCGCGGCCAAGCTCGCCGTGGGCTACACGCTCGACGAGCTCGACAACGACATCACCAAGGTGACGCCGGCAAGCTTCGAGCCGACCATCGATTACGTCGTCACAAAGATCCCGCGTTTTGCCTTCGAGAAGTTCCCCGGCTCCGAGCCGCATCTGACCACCGCGATGAAATCGGTGGGCGAGGCGATGGCGATCGGCCGGACCTTCCACGAATCCTTCCAAAAGGCGCTGGCCTCGATGGAAACGGGGCTGACCGGCTTCGACGAGATCGAGATCGCCGGCGCGCCGGACAAGGCGGCGATCACCAAGGCGCTGTCGAAGACCACCCCCGACCGGATCCGGGTCATCGCGCAGGCGATGCGCGAGGGGCTGTCGAACGATGAGATCCAGGCCGTGACCAAGTTCGACCCGTGGTTCCTGGCCCGCATCCGCGAGATCGTCGAGACCGAGGCCGAGATCCGCAGGAACGGCCTGCCCACCACCGAGGAGGGGCTGCGCCACCTCAAGATGATGGGCTTCTCCGACGCACGCCTCGCGACGCTCACGGGGCGCGACGAGGACAATGTCCGCCGCGCGCGTCGTAATCTCGGGGTCACCGCTGTGTTCAAGCGGATCGACACCTGCGCCGCCGAGTTCGAAGCGCAGACGCCCTACATGTACTCGACCTACGAGCATCCCGTGATGGGCGAGGTCGAGGACGAGGCGCGTCCCTCGGATCGCAAGAAGGTGGTGATCCTCGGCGGTGGGCCGAACCGGATCGGCCAGGGCATCGAGTTCGATTACTGCTGCTGCCACGCCTGCTTCGCGCTGACCGACGCGGGCTACGAGACGATCATGGTCAACTGCAACCCCGAGACCGTCTCGACCGATTACGACACCTCCGACCGGCTTTATTTCGAGCCGCTGACCTTCGAGCACGTGATGGAAATCCTGCGGGTCGAGCAGGAGCGCGGCACGCTGCATGGCGTGATCGTGCAGTTCGGCGGCCAGACCCCGCTCAAGCTCGCCAATGCGCTGCATGACGAGGGCATCCCGATCCTCGGCACCACCCCCGACGCGATCGACCTCGCCGAGGACCGCGAGCGGTTCCAGGACCTGGTGAACCGTCTGGGCCTCAAGCAGCCGGTCAACGGCATCGCCTCGACCGACCAGCAGGCCATCGACATCGCCGACAGCATCGGCTTCCCGCTGGTGATCCGTCCCTCCTACGTGCTGGGCGGCCGCGCCATGGAGATCGTCCGCGACATGGACCATCTCAAGCGCTACATCCGCAACGCCGTCGTTGTCTCGGGCGACAGCCCGGTGCTGCTTGACAGCTACCTGTCGGGCGCGACCGAGGTCGATGTCGATGCGCTGTGCGACGGCGAACAGGTGCATGTCGCGGGCATCATGCAGCACATCGAGGAGGCCGGCGTGCATTCGGGCGACAGCGCCTGCTGCCTGCCGCCGCATTCGCTGAGCGAAGAGATCCAGGCCGAGATCCGGCGCCAGACCGAGGCGCTGGCCAAGGCGCTGGGCGTGGTCGGCCTGATGAACGTGCAGTTCGCGGTCAAGGATGACGAGGTTTACCTGATCGAGGTCAACCCGCGCGCCTCGCGCACCGTGCCCTTCGTCGCCAAGGCCACCGACAGCGCCATCGCCTCGATCGCGGCACGTCTGATGGCCGGCGAGAAGCTCTCGGCTTTCCCGTTCCGCCCGGCCTATGAGAACGTCGATTACGACACCCCCCTGCCCTTCGCCGACCCGATGACCCTGGCTGACCCGAACATGCCGTGGTTCTCGGTCAAGGAGGCGGTGCTGCCCTTCGCCCGCTTCCCCGGTGTCGACACCATCCTCGGGCCGGAGATGCGCTCGACCGGCGAGGTCATGGGCTGGGACCGCAGCTTCGCGCTGGCCTTCCTCAAGGCGCAGATGGGCGCGGGCGTCGACCTGCCGCGCGAGGGCCGCGTGTTCCTGTCGATCCGCGACGGCGACAAGACCCCGGCCATGGCCGAGGCCGCGCGCACCGTCACCGATCTCGGGCTGAGCATCCTCGCCACCCGCGGCACGCTGGCCTGGCTCAAGGAGAACGGCATCGAGGCGGAGCTGGTGAACAAGCTCTACGAGGGCGGGCTGACCATCGTCGACCGGCTCAAGGACGGCCACGTGGCGTTGGTGATGAACACCACCGAGGGCGCGCAGGCGATCGAGGACAGCCGCGACATCCGCTCGGCGGCGCTGCACGCCAAGATCCCCTACTTCACTACCGCCGCCGCCGCGCAGGCCGCGGCCCAAGCGATGAAGGCCCGGGTCGAGGGCGAGGTCGGCGTACGTTCGCTGCAGGCCTGACGCTGGCCGGAACGGCCTGAGCGACCATGCGTTTCTCCCTCACCAAGCAGAAGGGAGAAACGCATGGATACCCCCCTCGAGATCGCCTTCCACAACATGGACAGCTCGAACGGGCTGGAGGCCCGGATCCGCGAACGCGTCGCCAAGTTGGAGCGCTTTCACAACCATATCACGAGCTGTCACGTCGTGGTCGAGGTCCCGAACCGCAGCCAGGGCGGCGCCAAGGGCTACCACGTGCGCGTCGAATGCCGGGTGCCGGGCAAGGAGCTCGTGGTGAGCCATGATCCGGGCAAGGGCGACAAGCATGATCCCTACCTCGCCGTGCGGGATGCCTTCTACGCGATGGAGCGTCAGCTCGAGCATGCCGCCCAGAAGGTGCAGGGCGACGTGAAGGCGCATGAGGGGCCGCCGCAGGGCCGGGTGCGTCAGCTCTTCACGGAGTACGGCTTCATCGAGACTCTCGACGGGCGCGACATCTGGTTCCACAAGGCGAGCGTGGCCGAGGACGGCTTCGGCAAGCTCGAGGAGAACACGCCGGTCGAGCTGTCGATCGTCGATGACGGCCCGAACGGCATGGGCCCGCAGGCGACCAGCGTGCGGCCAATCGGCCGGATGCAGCTGCAGGGCGACGTTCCCTCCCAGGCCTGACCCAAATCCTTCCAAGGATTTGCGCAAGAGTTTTGCAAAACTCTTGCCCCCGGCCCCGGCGGCGCGTTGTCAGGACGCGCCGCCCTTTGTATGTGACCGGGCCATGGCCAAGCTCTATTTCAACTACTCGACCATGAACGCCGGCAAGTCGACGGTGCTGTTGCAGGCGGCGCACAACTACGCCGAGCGGGGCATGCAGACCTACCTGCTGACCGCGCGCTTCGACAACCGCTCGGGCGAGGGCTTCATCAAGAGCCGCATCGGCATCGGCTCCAAGGCCGACACCTTCGACGCGGGCGATGACCTGTTCGAGAAGATCACGGCGCGGCTCGAGACGCCCTGCGCCTGCGTCTTCGTGGACGAGGCGCAGTTCCTGTCCCCCGAACAGGTGTGGCAGCTCGCCCGTGCGGTGGACGATCTGAAGGTCCCGGTGATGTGCTACGGGCTGCGCGTCGACTTCCTCGGGCATCTGTTTCCCGGCTCGGCGACGCTTCTGGCGCTGGCCGACGAGATGCGCGAGGTGCGCACCATCTGCTACTGCGGTCGCAAGGCGACCATGGTGGTGCGCAAGGATGCCGAGGGCCGGGTGGCGATGGCGGGCGACCAGGTCGAGATCGGCGGCAACGACCGCTACGTCTCGCTCTGCCGCCGGCATTTCCGCGAGGCGATCGGCGACCGCCCCGCCTGAGCGTCAGTTGACGAGGTTCGGCGGTGCTTGGTCCTTGACGAAGGCGCAGGCATTGTCGAGCGCCATCCGCCCCATCGCCTCGCGCACCTCGAGCGCCGCCGTGCCCAGATGCGGCAGCAGCACCGCGTTATCGAGCCTGCGCAGCCGCTCGGGCACCTGCGGCTCGTTCTCGTAGACGTCGAGCCCGGCGCCGCCGATCCGTCCCGCTTCCAGCGCCTCGATCAGTGCCGTCTCGTCGACCACGTCGCCGCGCGAGATATTGATGAGGATGCCACCCGGCTTCATCACCGACAGCATGTCGCGGCTGATCAGGTGCTTGGTCTCCGGCGTGGCCGGCACCGTCACCACCACGAAATCGGCCGAGGACATCAGCTCCTCGAGATCGCCCACCTGCATCGCGGGCAGCGGCACCGCCTTGGACGAGCGGCTGTGATAGAGCACCTGCATGTCGAAGCCGAGCGCGCAGCGCTTGGCCACCGCCTGGCCGATCCGGCCCATGCCGACGATGCCGACGGTCTTGCCGGTCACATGCGCGCCCAACATCTGCGTCGGCGCCCAGCCGGTCCATGCCCCGGCCCGCACCAGCCGCTCGCCCTCGCCGGCACGGCGCGCCGTGGCCAGAAGCAGCGTCAAACCAATATCGGCGGTGGCATCGGTGACCGCACCCGGCGTGTTCGACACCGCAACGCCAGCCGCGCGTGCGGCATCCGCGTCGATATGGTTGTAGCCCACGCCGAAATTGGCGAGCAGGCCGCAGCGGATCTCGCCGGCCTGCGCGAAGGCCTGCGCGGTGAAACGATCGCCCAGCGTGCACAGGATGATGTCATAGGCGCCGAGCGCCTCGGCCGCCTCGGCCTCGGTCAGGCCACGATCGGCGTCGCGGAAGGTCGCCTCGAACTTCTGCGCGCAGGCGTCGAGCACGGATTGCGGCAGCGGCCGCGTGACGAGCATGGTCTTCTTGGTCATGACAGCCGCCCTCCCGACGGCACAGGCTGGTCCGGGCCGATCAGCACGATCGCGCCTTCGGCGTCGGGCAGGCCGAGCACCAGCACCTCCGACAGGAACCGACCGATCTGGCGCGGCGGGAAGTTCACTACCGCCAGCACCTGCCGGCCCTCCAGATCGACGGGGTCGTAATGCGTCGCGATCTGCGCCGAAGAACGCTTTTCGCCGATCTCCTCGCCGAAATCGATCCAGAGCTTGATCGCGGGCTTGCGGGCTTCTGGATAGGGCTCCGCGCGGGTCACCGTGCCCGCGCGGATATCCACCTTGGCAAAATCGTCAAAGACGATTTCCGAAGACCGCGCCTCACCCATTCGCAAGCTCGCGAGAGCGGTCGGCCGCGGCCTTGAGCGCCCGGCTCAGCAGCACCGGAAAGCCGTCTTTCTCGTTCATCAGCACGTCGAGCGCGGCCTGGGTCGTGCCGTTGGGCGAGGTCACGTTCTCGCGCAGCTTGCCGGGGTGCTCGTCCGAGCCGTCAGCCAGCGCCCCCGCCCCCGCCACGGTGGCGGTGGCGAGCTGCAGCGCCAGTTCGGGGCTCAACCCCTGCTCCTCGCCCGCCTTGGCCATGGTCTCGATCAGGTGAAACACATAGGCCGGCCCGGAGCCCGACACGGCGGTGACGCCGTCCATCTGATCCTCGGATTCCAGCCGCACCACCTGTCCCACGGCCCGCAGCAGCTCTTCCGCGAGATCGACCTGCTCGGACGTGGCATGCGCGTTGCCGATGATCGCGGTGATGCCCCGGCCGATCGCCGAGGGCGTGTTCGGCATGGCGCGCACGATCGGGGTGCTCTCGCCCAGCGCCTGTTCGAAGGTGGCGATCGGCGTACCGGCCGCGACCGAGACGAACAGCGTCGTGCCGTTACCCTTGGCCTGCATCGAGGGCAGCGCGTCGCCCATCATCTGCGGCTTCACCGCGACCAGCACGATCGCCGGATCTTCGGGCAGTTCCTCGTTCAGGCGCACGCCCTGCTTTTGCAGCCACTCCGAGGGTTTGGGGTCGAGCACGGTAACGGACTGCTTCGGCAGACCGCCTTCGAGCCAGCCCGCCAGCATCGCCGAACCCATCTTGCCGCAGCCCAGGAGCACGAGGCCCCGGCGCGCAACTTCATCCATCTGCATGGCGCAACCTCCTTTGAGTTTGCGCGGGAGGCTAGGCGCGTGGGCAGGAAGCTGCAAGCAGATGACCCGAAGGCAGCGCAGGGCCGGCCTTGGAGCATGCGTATTTGGAGAAAGATGAGGCGCAAGGTGCCTTGGCTTCAGACCCTTTTCTTCAATCCGCCCTTGCGCGTGATACCCGGTCCGAGAATTTGTTCAGCGCCGGCGCAGGCGGATCACCACGTCGACCTTGGCGATCTCCGCACCTTCGGGCGCCGAGGGCAGCCGCGAAATCTCGAGCTGATCGGCCGGCGCGTCGGAAAGCCGCGCGTCGTCCTCCCAGTAGAAATGCGGGTGGTCGGTCATGTCGGTGTCGAAATAGCTCTTCGAGCCGTCCACCGTGATCTCGCGCATCAGACCGGCGGCGCAGAAGGCCGAAAGCGTGTTGTAGACCGTCGCGAGCGACACCTTGTAGCCGGCCTGCGAGGCCGCCTCGAACAGGCTTTCGGCGGTGACATGGCGATCCTGCCCGTCGCCCACCAACAGCGTGGCGAGCGCGAGCCGCTGGCGCGTCGGGCGCAGCCCGGCCGTGGCCAGCCAATCGGCGCCGCGACGGGCGCGAGGTTGGGACGTGTGCGTCATGACGAACCAGATATGCCCTTTATCCACGGCAATTTCAATGTCGCGCAATCGCGCCGCACGGCCCCCGCCCTTGCCCTATCGCGCGGCCCGGTGCTAGAGGCTTGTGCTAACGAAACCGAAACGAACCGACGGGGCCACATGTCACAGTATCCGACCCAGTTCGACAAGGACGCGCTGCTGAAATGTTCGCGCGGCGAACTGTTCGGGCCGGGCAACGCCCAGCTTCCGGCGCCGCCGATGCTGATGATGGACCGCATCACCGACATCTCGGGCGACGGCGGCGAGCACGGCAAGGGCCATGTCGTGGCCGAGTTCGACATCACGCCGGAGCTGTGGTTCTTCGAGTGCCACTTTCCGGGCAACCCGATCATGCCCGGCTGCCTCGGCCTCGACGGGCTGTGGCAGCTGACCGGGTTCAACCTCGGCTGGCGCGGCTGGAAGGGGCGCGGCTACGCGCTCGGCGTCGGTGAGGTGAAGCTCACCGGCATGGTGCGCCCCGATCGCAAGATGCTCACCTATTACGTTGATTTCACCAAGGCGGTGCAGACCCGCCGCCTCACCATGGGCGTCGCCGACGGCCGGGTCGAGGCCGACGGTGAAACCATCTATCTCGTCAAGGACATGAAGGTCGCTCTCTCCGAGAGCTGAACCCGTCAAGGAAGGAGGCGCCATGCGTCGCGTCGTCGTCACCGGCCTCGGGGTCGTCTCACCCATCGGAAACTCGGCCGAGGAAGTGGATGCCGCGCTGCGCGCGGGCCGCTCGGGCATCGAGGCCTCCGAGGAAATGGCCGAATACGGCTTTCGCAGCCGTGTCGCGGGCACTCTGAAGATCGATCTCAAGGAAGAGATCGACAAGCGGACCCTGCGCTTCATGGGGCCGGGGGCGGGTTACGCCTACCTCTCGATGCGCCAGGCGATCGCCGATGCCGGGCTCGAAGAGGCCGAGATCTCGAACGAGCGCACCGGCCTGATCGCGGGCTCGGGCGGTCCCTCGACCTCGAACCTCTTCGCCGCACATCAGACCGTGCTCAAGACCGGCTCGCCGAAGCGCATCGGCCCGCTCATGGTGCCGCGCGGCATGTCCTCGACGGTCTCGGCGAACCTCTCGACCGCCTATGCGATCAAGGGCATCAACTACTCGATCACCTCCGCCTGCTCGACCTCGCTGCACTGCATCGGGGCGGCCGCCGAGCAGATCATGATGGGCAAGCAGGACGTGATGTTCGCCGGCGGCGGCGAGGAACTCGACTGGACCCTCTCCTGCCTGTTCGACGCGATGGGCGCGATGTCCTCGAAGTTCAACGACACGCCCGAGAAGGCCAGCCGGGCGTTTGATCGCGACCGCGACGGCTTCGTCATCGCCGGCGGCGGCGGCATGGTGGTGCTCGAGGATCTGGACCACGCCCGGGCGCGCGGTGCCAAGATCTATGCCGAGGTCACCGGCTTCGCCGCGACCTCCGACGGGCATGACATGGTGGCGCCCTCGGGCGAAGGCGGCGAGCGGGCGATGCGCATCGCGCTCTCCACCCTGCCCGAAGATCGCAAGGTCGGCTACATCAACGCGCATGGCACCTCGACGCCGGTGGGCGACGTGGGAGAGGTCGAGGCGGTGCGCCGCGTCTTTGGCGAGGGCAACACGCCGCCGATCTCCTCGACCAAGTCGATGACCGGTCACAGCCAGGGTGCCACCGGCGCTCAGGAGGCGATCTACTGCCTGCTGATGCTCAAGGGCGACTACATCGCGCCGTCGATCAACGTCGAGAACCTCGCCGAGGGCATCAACGAGGGCGAGATCGCGACCGAGCTGCGCGAGAATGCCGGTCTCGACACGGTGATGACCAACAGCTTCGGTTTCGGCGGCACCAACGGCTCGATGCTGCTGTCGCGCTTCAACGACTGACGAGACAGGCAGGAGAGACGGACATGATGTCGATGGTGGGCAAGCGCGGGCTTGTCATGGGGGTCGCGAACGACCGCTCGATCGCATGGGGCATCGCAAAGGCGCTGCATGGCGCCGGGGCCGAGATGGCCTTCTCCTACCAGGGCGAGACCTTCGGGCGGCGCGTCGCGCCGCTCGTGGCGCAGCTGAACTCGGATTTCCTGCTCGATGTCGACGTCACCGACGACGCCTCGCTCGATGCCGCCTTCAAGAAGATCGAGGAGCGCTGGGGCCGGCTGGATTTCGTGATCCACGCGATCGCCTATTCCAACAAGGACGAGCTGACGGGCCGGTTCATCAACACCAGCCGCGAGAACTTCCGCAACTCGCTCGACATCTCCTGCTACTCGCTGATCGACATCGCGCGGCGGGCGCATCCGCTGATGAGTGCCGGCGGCTCGATCATCACCCTGACCTATCAGGGTTCGAACAAGGTGACGCCCTTCTACAACGTGATGGGCGTGGCCAAGGCGGCGCTGGAAGCCAGCGTGCGCTACCTCGCCAACGACCTCGGCCCCGAGGGCATCCGCGTCAACGCGGTCTCCCCCGGCCCGATGAAGACGCTGGCGGGCGCTGCCATCGGCGGCGCGCGCAAGACCTTCAAGCACACCGACATGAACGCGCCGCTGCGCTCCAACGCGACGCTCGAGGCCGTGGGGGGCACCGCGCTCTACCTCTGCTCGGACGCGGCGGCCTGCACCACTGGCGAAATCGTGCATGTCGATGGCGGCTACCACGTGCTGGGCATGCCGCAGAGCGAGAACATCTGAGAACTACGTGCCGCGAAGCGCGCGATGAGAGCGCCCGGATACGCGCTTCCGGCCCATGACCGGCGGCTTCGCACCGATATCCGGACACTGCCGGATATCGGCCCCGAACCGACGTGGGCGACAGCGGATCGACGGAGCGAGGCGACCGGCTCGTCGTCTTGCGGACCTGCTGGTTGCCGATCCTGCCTCTGACAAACGGGCCCGCGCCTCTCCAAGCCCCCGACGGACCGGATGAAGCCTGGCTGCTGCCGCGCATGGGTTGCCGGGCGTTCCGGACCGGGTCGGGCATGAGCGGGGACGGACACGAAAAGGCCCCGGCGACAGCTGTCGCCGGGGCCTTTCTTGGTCATGTCACCGGGATCAGGCCGGGTCGACGCCCACGAGCTCGACCTTGAAGGTCAGGTCCTGACCGGCCAGCGGGTGGTTGGCATCGAGCACCACCTGCTCCTCGGTGGCTTCCATCACCGTCACCGGCACGACCTGGCCCTGCGGGGTCTGCATCTGCAGGCGGGTGCCCGGATCGACCGGGATATCGGCCGGGATCGAGTCGCGCGGCACGGCCTGACGGGCGTTCGGATCGGGCTGGCCATAGGCGTTGTCGCAGGCCACCTCGACGGTCTTCTTCTCGCCGACTTCCATGCCGGGCATGGCGCTGTCGAGACCGGGGATGATCTGGCCGGAGCCGACCTGGAACTCGAGCGGCTCGCGGCCCTCGCTCGAATCGAAGGTCTGGCCGTCCGAAAGGGTGCCGGTGTAATGGATGCGCACGGTGTCGCCCTGCTTGACTTGCGTCATGAGCCTCTCCTTAGAATGGGGTTCTTGCGGGTGAATGTCTGGAGGCCGCTGCTGGCGGGTGCTCCTCGTCGGTCCACCCCAAGGTAGGAAGCCTGACCCCGGATCGCAACCCGATCGCCCCGAGAAGCCTTTCCCTAGGAGGCGGGGCATGCCAGCCTCGCTACCAGAGGGGGATTTCATGACCATCACTACAATCGTTTTCGACGCCTACGGCACGGTTTTCGACGTCGGCGGCGCGGCCCGCATCGCCAGCGCCGAGCCCGGCGGGGAGGCGTTGGCGGAGAACTGGGAGCAGGTGTCGCGGGACTGGCGCACCAAGCAGCTCGAATACACGTGGCTGCGCAGCATCGCCGGCCATCACATCGATTTCGGCCATGTTACCGCCGACGCGCTGACCTGGACGCTTGAAAAGGCCGGGCTGTCGGACCCGGACCTGCGGGCGCGGCTCTTGGCGCTCTACGACACCCTGCCCGCCTTTCCCGAGGCACGCGAGGTGCTCGCTGACCTCAAGGCCAAGGGCCGCAACGTCGCGATCCTGTCGAACGGCGCGCCCGAGATGCTCGACCGTGCGGTCGAATCCGCCGGCATCGGCGGCAGCCTCGACGCGGTGCTCTCGGCCGAGGCCGCAGGGGTCTACAAGCCCGACGCACGGGTCTACGACCTCGTGGGCCAGCGTTTCGGCTGCCAGAAGAACGAGGTGCTCTTCGTCAGCTCGAACTTCTGGGACATCGCCGGGGCCGCCGGTTACGGCTTCATCACCGCGTGGGTGAACCGCCATGGCGAGCCGCGAGACCGGCTCTGGTCGCGACCGACCCATGAGCTGCCCGATCTTACCCATATCGCGGAGTTCGCCTGATGCCCGAGTTCCAGGCCGAGGACGGGGCGCGGCTGCACTATCTCGACGAGGGCGAGGGGCTGCCGCTCCTTTGCCTTCCGGGCCTGTCGCGCAACGCCGCCGATTTCGACCATGTCGCGCCGCATCTGCGCGGCGTGCGGCTGATCCGGCCCGATTATCGCGGCCGTGGCCGCTCGGCCTGGGCCGATCCCGCGACCTATACCGTGATGCAGGAATCGCGCGACGTGCTGGGGCTGATGGACCACCTCGGCCTGTCGCGCGTCGCGATCCTTGGCACCTCGCGCGGCGGCCTGATTGCCATGGCGCTGGCGGCCACCGTGAAGCACCGTCTGATCGGCGTGGCGCTCAACGATATCGGACCCGACATCGCGCCCGCGGGCCTCGAAACGATCAAGGGCTATCTCGGCATCACGCCCGCGCAGAAGAGCTGGGAGGAGGCGGCGCGCGACCGGGCCCGCAGCTGGACCGGCTTCGAGGGGGTGCCGCATGAGCGCTGGCTCGCGGAGGTGCGCGGCCATTACGAGGAGACACCGGAGGGGCTGGCCCTGCGCTACGACCCGGCGCTGCGCGACGCGGTGCTGGGCGGGGCGGTGCAGCCCGCCCCCGATCTCTGGCCGCTCTTCGACGCGCTTGGGGGCCTGCCCACCGCGCTGATCCGAGGCGCGAATTCCGAACTCCTGACTGCGGACACGGCGGCCGAGATGCGCCGCCGCCACCCGGAGATGATCTTCGCCGAAGTCCCCGGGCGCGGCCATGTCCCCTTCCTTGACGAGCCGGAGGCGCTCGCCGCATTGAACGACTGGCTGAGGCGCTGCCGGGCCGCGATGGAGGACGAGACTTGAGCGATATCGAGATGATCCGGGCCGCACGCGCCCGTATCGGCCGCAACCTGAGGCGCACGCCGCTGCTGTCCTCGCCCGCGCTCGACGCCATCGCGGGCCGCCGGGTGCTGGTAAAGGCCGAATGCCTGCAGGTCACCGGCTCGTTCAAGGCGCGCGGCGGCTGGTCCGCGGTCTCGGCGATCCCCGAGGATGTGCGGGCGCGCGGCGTCATCGCCTTTTCCTCGGGCAACCATGCGCAGGGCGTCGCGCATGCGGCGCGCGAACATGGCATCCCGGCGGTGATCCTGATGCCGATCGACGCGCCGCAGGCCAAGATCGACAACACCCGCGCGCTGGGTGCGGAGGTCGTGCCGTTCGACCGCGACACCGATGATCGCGATGCGATGGGCGCGGCGCTGGCCGAGGCGCGCGGGTTGACGCTGATCAAGCCCTTCGACGACCCCCTGGTGATCGCGGGCCAGGGCACGCTGGGCCTCGAACTGGCCGAACAGGCAGCCGAGGCCGGCGTCACGCGCGCCGAGGTGCTGGTCTGCTGCGGCGGCGGCGGGCTGAGTTCTGGCGTGGCGCTGGCGCTCGAGGCCGAGGCCCCGGGGCTGCGGGTGCGCCCTGCCGAGCCCGAGGGCTTCGACGACGTGGCGCGCAGCCTCGCGGCGGGCGAGATCCGCCGCAACGACAGGCTTTCGGGCTCGATCTGCGACGCGATCGTCACGCCGCAGCCGGGCGCGCTCACCTTTCCGATCCTGAAGCGGCTCTGCGGCCCCGGCCTCGCGGTCAGCGATGACGAGGCACTGCGCGCCATGGCGCTCGCGTTCCGGCATCTGCGGGTGGTGATCGAGCCGGGCGGCGCCGTGGCGCTCGCGGCAGCGCTGTTCAGGCCCGAACAAGTCGACGGCGACGCGGTGATCGCGGTGGCCACCGGCGGCAATGTCGACGCCGCGCTCTATGCCCGCGCGCTGGAGACACTCGCGTGATCGTCGAAGCGCGCGATGGCTGTCGCCTCGCGACGCGGCTGCAGGGGCCCGATGGCGCGCCTGCGCTGGTGCTGGCGCATGGGCTGGGCATGGACATGACGCTGTGGGACGCGGTGCTGCCGCTCCTGCCCGGCGACATCCGGGTGCTACGCTACGATTTGCGCGGCCACGGCAATTCCGAGGCGCCGCCCGCCCCCTATTCGATGGGCCAGCTGGTCTCGGACGCCGAGGCGGTGATCGAGGCGCACGGCCTCGCCGAGACGGTCTTCGCGGGGCTGTCGCTGGGCGGCATGGTGGCGCAGGGGCTGGCGGTGAAGCGGCTCGACCTGGTGCGCGGGCTGGTGCTGTCGAATACCGCCGCCAAGATCGGCACGCCGAAGCTCTGGGAGGAGCGGATCGCTGCGATCCGTCGCGGCGGCGTCGCCGCGCAGGCGGACGCGGTGCTCGACCGCTGGCTCGGACGCGACGCGCGGCACGGATCGGTCGCGGCGCGGGCGCGCCGCGTGCTGACCGGCACCCCGGTCGAGGGCTATGTCGGGTCGAGCGCCGCCGTTTCGGGCACCGATTTCTGGACACCGGTGTCGGGGCTGCGCCTGCCGGTTCTGGGCCTCGCCGGGGCCGAGGACCGCTCAACGCCCCCCGACCTGATGCGCGAGACGGTGGAGCTAATCCCCGGCGCCCGGTTCGAGATCATCCGGCGCGCCGGGCACCTGTCACCGGCGGAACGCCCCGAGGACTGGGCCGCGCATGTGACAGGTTTCCTGCGCGCGATCGGGCACGCCGGGGTCCCGCCCGGCGCGCCCTGAGAGCCTGAGACGGCTCAGAGACCCGGCACTATATCGAACAGGCTGCGGCTGTCGAAGCTGGTCCCGGACATCGGCCCGAAGCCGATCTCGGCGCCGATCGCCAGATAGGTCTCGTCACCACTGAAGGCGTCCTCCTCGGCCTCGATCCGGCCCAGCTCGCCCCAGAGCCGCGGCCCGCCATCAATCCGGTAGCCGCCGCCCAGCGCCACGCGCATCAGCTCGGCATTTCCCTCGCCATCGGCGACGCCGAAATCGCCGGTGGCGAAGATCTGCGGCGTGATGTCGTAAAGTGCCGAGACGCCCGCGAGGTTGATGTCGCCCAGATCGCCGTCATGCCGCGCCAGATAGCCCTCGGCCCGCAGCCCGTAGACCTCGCCCGCGCCCTCGATCCCGAAGATCTCGGCGTCGCCATCCTCATAGCCGTCGCGGCCGATGAAGGCCCCGAAGCGGGCATCGCCGAAAGCCATCAGCGGCCCGAAATCATAGATCGCGTGCAGCGTCGCGTTGGTGCCATCCGAGCCAAAGCCGGAAAAGCCATAGGAGGCGAGGTCGAGCGCCAGCCCGAAGCCCGCGCCGACGTCGAACTGCAACCCGCCCGAATAGGTGGTGTAGCCGATATCGGCCTCCTCGAAGAAGGCCGAGGTCTCGACCGAAAGCGTGCCGCCCGCAAAGCCTTGCGCCTGCGCCGCGCCCGCCGCGACGATGCCGAATGCCGCTGCCGTGAATGCCCGTGTGATCATCTGCTCATGTCCCGCTGGTTGGTCTTGATGCCGTTTCCGCGATCGCTTTCTACACCGCCCCGTGATCGGGCCACAGCCCTATTCGCGCCTTGATCTGCCTCGAATGCCGCGCCGGGCCGGATGCGCGGGACCTTGCCGAGCGACGAGGGCAGTATATCTATCATACAGCGAGGCCCCGAGCCGGCATGTCGTCGGCACAGCGGGCGCCCGATCAAAGGACAGTTTGATGAACGCCCTCGAATCCACTTTCGCCAAACTCGAAGCCCGCATGATCCGCGCCACCGGCGCGGCCCCCGAGCGTCCTACCCCGACCCCCGTCCCCGAGACCAAGGGCGACGTCACCACCCGCGCCGCCAAGGCGATCCTCGACGCCGAAACCGAGGCCCGCAACGCTAAGATCGCCGCTTTGCGCACGGCGCGTCTGGAAGGGAAGAAAGGCTGAGATCGGATCGATACCCGCCGCGAGGCGGTTGGCGATCCCACGAGGACTCGAACCCCGAACCTGCTGATTAGAAGTCAGCTGCTCTATCCAGTTGAGCTATGGGACCTCGCCTCTGACCGGGCAGGACCGGTCGACTCGGGCTGGCTGGAAGTTGCAAGAACCACCCCTTGGGATCAAGGGTATATTGGGGATATTCCCGTCCCGTCCATGGCAAAACGGTCGGCGCGAAGCCTGTGGACGGCCGTCGCCGCAGCCATCTCTCCTCGATGGAGGCTCGGGCGAGCGGAAGCGTTTCTCCCTGCCTCGATCAAGCTCTCATGCCCGGACGGGTGGCGGAGCCATCACGAAGCCGTGGGCGCGGTGACATCCCGCATCCCTTTCGACGCCGGAATTTGCTATGGCTTCCATAGGGAATTCCGCATGCAGTCATGACCGTCCCGGGAGGCATCGCGGACCTCGTGGGCTCAGACAGGAGGGACCGAGATGATCCATGATCGACCGACCCGCCGCACCATCCTTGCCACCGGCTCGGCCGCCATGGCCGCGGCGCTGCTCACCGGGGCCTCGGGCCTCCTGGTGCCGGCCCGGGCGCAGGGGCTCGCGCCCACGCCCAGCATGCGCGGTGGCTCCAACAATTACCTCCCCGGCGCGCCCATCGTCGATCGCATCGGCGGTGGCGGGTTCTGGATGACCGGCTCGGTGCGCCGCGCCGGTGACGGTGCGCCGCTTGCAGGGGTGCGAATCCAGATCTGGGCCCACACCACCGAGGGGCACGAGCGCGATCCGCACAGCCATGGCGCCACGCTCACCGACGCCAATGGCCAGTTCCGGCTGGAGATGCCGCAGATCGTGCCGGCCTTCGGCCAACCGCAC
Organism: Limimaricola soesokkakensis; assembly: GCF_900172345.1. Classification (GTDB taxonomy): domain Bacteria; phylum Pseudomonadota; class Alphaproteobacteria; order Rhodobacterales; family Rhodobacteraceae; genus Limimaricola; species Limimaricola soesokkakensis. The sequence goes on along the minus strand of NZ_FWFY01000003.1, from coordinate 89,436 downwards.
GGACACCTTGCCTATGACGACCACGCCTTCCAGACGGTGTTCCTGCGGCCGGTGATGCCCAGCGTGCGCGACACCAGCCTCAGCGCGCAGTTCGTGCTCCAACCGGCCTGAGCACCCGGTGCGGCTGCGTCCGGTCCTGATCTGGGGCGCGCTGTCCGCCGCCATCGTGGTGCCCCTTGCCGTGGCCGCGACGAGCCCGCTGCTGGCGTGGCGCGACCCGGTCTATATCGGCGCCGGCCTGGCCGGGGTCGCCGCGATGGCATTGATCCTGCTGCAGCCGCTCCTCGCGGGGGGATACCTGCCCGGCCTGCCGCCGCTGCGCGGACGCCGGGTGCATCGCTGGATCGGCGGAACGTTGGTGGTGGCCGTCATCGCCCATGTCGCGGGGCTCTGGCTGACCAGCCCGCCCGACGTGATCGACGCGCTGCTCTTCACCTCTCCGACACCCTTCTCGGCTTGGGGCGTCATCGCCATGTGGGCCGTCTTCGCCTCGGCGCTGCTGGCGATCCTGCGGCGGCAACGTCGCATCCGCCCTAGACGCTGGCGTCTCGCGCACACGACGCTCGCGATGGTCATCGCTCTGGGCAGCGTGATCCACGCGCTGCTGATCGAGGGAACGATGGGAACCGTGTCGAAGACGGCGCTCTGCCTTCTCGTTCTCGCCGCGACGGCCAAGGTCATGCTCGACCTTCGAGTCTGGGCCCTATGGAGCAGACGCCGGGCCTGACGACCTGTTCGGGCCTGCCCCGGGCTGAACAGCCTGGCGGAACGCCCCCATCAAGGCCGCGACCGGACCTGAACCTCGGCAAGCCGTCAGGAACTCGCATATCCAAACGACTTCAAGTAGGTAGCCCCTAGGTGGCAGGGGCGGCGTGCCCGCGGACAATCGAAAGGGCATCGTCGCGATGATACGTGAAGCCTCGTTCTCGGCGATCTACATGGGCTTGCTTGCCGCTTTCGTGGGCTATTCGGCCTCCTTCGCGATCGTGCTCGCGGGGCTGAGCGCGATGGGTGCCACCGATGCGCAGGTCGCCACGGGGTTGTTCTTCGCGACTCTGGGGATGGGGCTGTGCAGCATCTGGCTGCCCGCCGTTTCGCGGATTCCAGCCGCCGTCGCATGGTCGACCCCTGGCGCGGCCTTTCTCGCCTCGGCCAGCGTCCTGCCCGGCGGCTTCGCCGAGGCGGTGGGGGCGATGATCCTCTGTGCGGCGCTGATCCTCGCCACCGGTTTCGTGCCGGTGCTGGGACGTCTAGTGGCAGCGATTCCGAAGCCCGTCGCCAACGCGCTTCTGGCGGGCGTGCTGCTGCGGCTCTGCTTCGCGCCTGCGCAGGCGCTTGGCACGGCCCCTGCCCTGATCCTGCCGCTTCTGCTGGCTTGGGCGGCGGGACTGGCCTGGCACCGTCTGGCGGCGATGCCGCTGACGATCCTCGCCTTTCTCGCCGTGACCTTCTTCGCCGTGGAAGCCCCGGCCAGCGCCATGGCGGCAAGCGACACCGGCCTTCCGGCGCTGGTGCCGCTGATGCCGGTCTTCAGCCTGCAGGGCTTCGTCTCGGTGGCGCTGCCGCTCTACCTCGTCACGATGGCGGGTCAGAACATTCCCGGCTTCGCTGTGCTGGAACTGAACGGCTACGCGGTGGAGCGGCAGCCGCTGATCCGCCGCACGGGCCTCGCCAGCCTGCTGATCGCCCCTTTCGGCGCCATCCCGGTCAACATGTCCGCGATCACCGCCGCCATGATGTCGGGCGAGGATGCGGGCCGCGAGCCGTCGCGCCGCTACTGGGCCGCGATCGCCTCGGGGCTGGCCTATGTGGCCATGGCGCTCTTTGCCGAGCCGATCGTGGCGCTGGCCAGCATCGCGCCGTCCGAACTGATCACCGCCGTGGCCGGTCTGGCGTTGATCCCAGCGCTGGTCTCGTCGCTGTCGGGTGCCTTCAGCGTGCCGGGCCGGCTCGAAGCGCCGGCCCTGACCTTTCTCTTCGCCGCCAGCGGCATGACCCTTTTCGGCGTGAGCGGCGCCTTCTGGGGCACGCTCGCCGGGGTGCTGGTATGGCTGCTGAAGCGACCAAGCTGACGCGACCGCGGGACGGCTGCCGTCACCTCCGATCCAAGGGGCGAAGCGGCGCGGGCGCTGCCTCGCATCGGAAAGCGGCCTCCCATTCCAGTCGCGCTAGGGTCCGGTCAAGCGCTCCGCATACCGGAACGCCCTATCCGAGCGCCTAATCTGCCTCCCACAGTTGCAGGGCCCCCCCGCGATTTATTCCGCGGGGCACTCCACGGGCATGGCCGCCCGCCGGGGCGCCTTCGACCGCTTCAGGTCCCACCATGCGAAGCTGAAATAGATCGCGGTGCACCAGATGGTCAGGCTGTAGAACAGCTCCCGGTTCGCGTAATAGCTGTCGAGATCGGGGCTGTTGAACAGGACGCGCCAAGCCAGCACGGCCGGGATCAGCAGTCCGACCACGATCCAGACCGCCCGGATGACCTTGGTCAGGACACTCGTGTCCTTCACCGGCTCGGTGACCTCCCGCGCCGCCAGTTCCCGATGATGTTCCTTCACCGCCTCGTCGAATGCCGCAAGCCGCGCCTCGGCCTCGGGCCAGGCGCGATCCGCCCCGGCGCGCTTCGCCAGCCCGGCGTAAAGCAGGACCGACAGGATCCATGTCGGCACGAAGAGGTAATAGAACGGAAACAGGTCGATCATGTTCAACCCGAAGCCGAAGACCAGCGCCACGGCCCAAGTGATGACCGCCGGGTAGTTCTGATGCGCGCCGCGCAGCCTGTGCCAATAGGTCTTCATGCCCATGCGCGGGAACAGGTGCTGCTCGGCGAAGACGATGCCGCCCACGGGCACCAGCAGCAGGCCCGCATAGGTCAGAAGCGGCAGGAAGCTGCGATAGATGATCGGGAAACAGCTGCCCACGACCACCACGACACCCACGATCAGCGTCACCTTGGTACGCGAAATGTTGGGAAACACCGCCTGCGCCGCGAGGCCCGCGCGGTAGAGGTTGGAGTTCGCCGTGGTCCAGCCCGCGACGATGACGATGACGAAGCCGCTGGCGCCGAGGGCGAGATAGGCCACGTCGCCCGGCGAGACGAACGCGATGGAGGTCTGCATGAAGGCTGCGGTCGCGGCGCCCATCAACGCGGCGGAAATCCACGCGACGTAGTGGCCGAACATCATGCCGGTCGCGGTGCAGAGGCCGTAGCGCTTCTTGCGGGCGTAGCGCAGCAGCGCCATGTCGATCAGGCCGAAATGGGCGAAGGTATTGGCGGCCCAGCCGAAACCGATGACCTCCCAGATGCCGATTCCCGGCTCGCCATCGGCATTGGTACCGGTGAACACGGTGGCCCCCGCCAAATCCACGAAGTCCCCGAAGCTCGCCAGCACGGTCTGCCCGGTCAGCGACTCGTTCAGCGCCGGGATCAGCACCATGCCGCCCGCCGCGAACATTACCATCAACCATGGCGCGCAGATCGAGGCGAATTCGCTGAGCACGTTGAAGCCGTAATAGGCCACCAGAACGGCGATCACGCTGGCCGAGGCGGCGATCAGCACGAAGGAGGCGCTCGTCGGATAGGGCATGTTCTGCGGCGGCACCCCGAAGAGCACCCTCAGTGCTGTGGCCGAGACGGTGATCATCGCCGCCGAAATGACGACGAAGATCAGAACGTTTGCGCCATTGTAGAGCCGCGAGAACAGCTCGCCCATGTTCTGTTCGAGATAGGTGTAGAGGCTGAGCCGGGTCTTCACGGCGATCGGCGCGGTGATCAGCCAGAAGCTCAGCACCGCCAGCAGGTTGCCGATCAGCAGGCCGATCAGGATGTCGTGGATCGTGGCGCCAAGCGCCACGAAGGCCGCGCCGATCACGAATTCGGTCGCCGCCACGTGTTCGGCCGCATAGAGCCCCAGGAAATGTCCCGGCCCATGCAGACGATGTTGCGGCACCGGAAGCTGTTCGTCGTCCATTCCCGCAATGGCGCGGCGCAGCTCGGTTGAAGTCTCTCCCATGACACCCGTTCTTTTCTGGTCGGCCTGAAATATCCGGCGCCTTCTAGCGTCTGGACCGCCCATGTACCAGCGGTTGTCGCAGGGTCATTGGCCTCCGATCCTGCCCCGGCCGGGACAGCCCGCAAGATCAGTGCGTTACACGTATAGATTGTTGGGCTATCCATGGGTTTCCAGAGAAAAAGGTGCCCGCCACGATGATCGACACGACCACGCAGAGAATCTCGCTGCACGAGGAGCGGACATGGTTCATCGCCGATCCGCACTTCGGCCATGATGCGATCCGCCAGCACTGCAACCGGCCGTTTCCCTCGGTCGAGGAGATGGACGCGACGATCCGGAAGAACCTCGAACGCGTGGGGGTGGAGGATACTCTGGTCGTGCTGGGCGACCTGACCTGGAACAATGCCAGCGACATCGACGTGAAACGGCTGCCGGGGAAGCACCGGCTGCTGGTCCGCGGCAACCATGCCAAGCAGGTCGTGGTGAAGTCCTGCAAGTGGGCCCGCGTCTGCGACTACCTCGAAGCGACGGTTCTCATGCCGGATGGCGGGAAGCGGAAGCTGGTGATGTCGCATTACCCGATGGCCTCATGGGCCGGTGCGCGCAACAGCATTCACCTGCACGGTCATACCCATGGCTCGGTGCCGCCGATGGCCACCGAGTTCGGGGGTCGGGTCGATGCGGGCGTCGATGTCTGGCAGTTCCGTCCCATCCGCCTGCGCGATGTGATTGCCCATCTCGACGAGATCAAAGCGGATGGTTTCGCGGTTCCGGGGGATTACTGAGTGGCCGGTGCGCCCCTGCCCTGCCGTCGGCTCGCGTAAAACCTCTTGGCAGGACGTACGAGGCGACGGGAACTGGCATCGGAATTCGCGCTGGAGCCGAACCCAGCTCGACGACACCGGCGTCACCTTCGCCATTCGCCGGCGAAGCAGGTGCCGGGCTGAAACGTCGACGCGGCGATGGAGCACCGAGCGAGCGTCTCGACATCGTGCCCATCGCCTCCGTTTCAAGACCCGCGCCGCGAAACGATGGCCAACCCGGTGATTTCGGCGGATGCGCGCCGCCGAGGCCTGCGGAAAATGGCGAGGCTTTGCCAGCCTTTGGCCCGTACGGGAACCATTGGCCATTCGGCGTTGCGCCATGGCGCGGGGGTGTTCAAGTGGGGCGCACAACCAAGGACCACTACTGAAGGACGGGCCTCTTGAACAAGCTGAACGCCACGCTTCGGACCCTGCTGACCGCAAGCTGCCTGCTCGCGGCGGTGCCATTCGCCTCCGCGCATTCCGGTAGTGCCACCCAGACCTTCGAGGGAGCCGCTTCCTGGTACGGGCCGGGCTTTCACGGGCGCCAGACCGCCAATGGCGAGACCTACGACATGAATAGCCTTACCGCCGCCCATCCGAGCCTGCCCTTCGGCACCCGCGTGCGCGTCACCAACGAGGCCACCGACGCGTCCGTGGTGGTGCGGATCAACGATCGTGGCCCCTACGCCAAGAACCGCATCATCGACCTGTCCAAGGGCGCGGCCGACGATATCGGCCTGCTCAGCAGCGGTGTCGGTCATGTCACGGTCGAGGTACTCGCCAGCGCCTGAGCCGCCTTGCAGTCGGCCAAAGCCGTGAAGGGACCAACCGTCGCCGGGCTCGCCTCATCCCCGTGGCTATGTATCGCTCGCTATTGCAAGAGTCCCCGCACAATGGCTTCGACCTGTGGCAGCCAACGCGAACCCGGCGTCCAATCCTCGTCTCTCTATAGGAACAGTCCGGCTCCGCCCGTCGCTCATGGCTTTCGCCCGAGCGTATCGGCCATCTCCGCGTTACGCTCTCCCATCGGCCTCACGCGCCCCCGCGTGGTGTCCCGCCTAGACTGATGCTCCATCTCGGCATTCAGCAGGGCGCCGAGCAGCACCACGAATGCCGTCATCCATATGTAGAGTAGCAGGATCACCACCCCGGCGAGCGCGCCGTAGGTCGGCTGGTAGCTGCCAAAATTGCGCACGAAAAGCGCGAAGAGCACCGAGCTTCCCAGCCAAAGCGCCGTGGCGATGACCGCGCCCGGCGTGACCCAGCTCCATCGCGGGGGCCTTCGCGCCGGCGCGTAACGATACAGCAGCCCCAGCGCCGCCATCGACAGCAGACCCAACACCAGCCAGCGCCCCACGCTGACGATGGTGTCGGTCCAGCCCGAGAGCCCCAACGCCTCCGCGGCCGGCGGCGCCGCCACTGCGAGTGCCAAGGCGGCAAGGGCCATCGCCGTCAGCACCGCCGTCAATCCCAGCGACACGAGGTTGCGCATGATGATGTTGCGCGACTCGTCCTCCGCATGCGCCATGTTGATGCCGCTGACGAGGTTGTCGATCCCGCGCGACGCCCAGAACAACGACAGCGCGAGGCTGATAACCGCCGTGGCCGTCGCCTGACCGGGGGCTTGGCTCACGAGCTCGACCGCCTGATCCCGCACCACCCCGAGCGGCTCGGCTGGGGCCAGCCCGTCCAGCGCGTCGATCTGGTCGATGACGAGTTCGGGGTCGAAGAACAGCCCGGCCAGCGACACCAGCATCGCGATCGCCGGGAACAGCGCCAGCATGCCGAAAAAGGCGACCCCCGCCGCGACCAGCGGGACGAGTTCCCGTCCGATCCGCCCGCTGACGCGCAGCCAGATGTCGCGCCAGCCCGCCGGATGGATCTGATCCGGCCGCCATGCCTCGCGCCCGCGGCCGCGCTCCTGCCCGGCCGCGTCGGGCGCCGCCGGCGCAGTCGGCCCTTCGCCCTCGGAATGCGGGTTCGCCCCTACGCCGGGCCCGGGCCCTTCACCACGTCGGTCCTGCATGCCTTCCGCCTTCTTCAGCGCCGCCAAGCGGGCAGCCCATGATATGGAACGCGAAAGGACCGGCCTTTGGTCCGCGTGGTGTCGCCATCCTTTGTCGCCGTCTTGGCGTTCAATACCTTAGCCGACCGGAAAGCTAAGGGGGCCCCACGAGAGATGCGGAAGTTCCGGTGGCAAACCTCGCAGCCTCTACGTCGCCTTGCTCCTTATCGAACGGTGCATTGCCGCCTTTCAGCGGAGGCCAGTCATGCAACGCCGGACCGCAGCGCTTGCTTCAGGCTTGATCACGGCAACGGCCCTGCCGTGCTCTGGAACTAGCTTCGTCCCGGCACCTTCCCTGCGCATGTCAGGTGCAGCGGCGCAGGACAATGCAGGGTCGCATGGCCTAGCCTGCCGCGACCTCCGACACAGCCAGCTCCGCCATCGCCCTGATCGCCTCGCGGCTGTCGGCCACGGCGATGAAGCGGCCGTTGTGGCAGAACTTCGCGCCCTTCACGCCCGACGCCTTTTCCAGCGCCTCGTCGGTCAGCCCCGCCCATGCGGCGGGCAAGTCGGCACGGGTCTCGAAGGTGTCGTCGCCGGTGCGGATCGTGGTCAGTGCCCAGTCGCTGCCGCGCGGATGGACGACGAACAGCAGGTGGTCGGCCCCCGCCGCCTCGACCCCGGCCCGGAACGGCATGCCCATGGGCAGCTCCAGCACCCGGCCCTCGCCCGCCGCCGCGATGGCCTCGGCAACCATTCCCTCGGCGCGCCGTTTCGCGGCCGAGCGACGGATGCGGGCATCGACGAAGGCACGCGCGATCGGCACGGCGGCGGCAAAGGCACGGTCGTCTGCGCCTTCCTGACAGTCATCGAAGGCGGGCTTCAGGCTTTCGAGCAACGCCGGTAGCGTCAGGCCGGAGAACAGCGGCCCCGCCGCTGAGGCGTCCACCGCGCCATTGTCGAGCAGATCGACGGGCAGCACGAAGCCACGGTCGAACGAGGCGTGGATCGCATCGATATCATGCTCGGGAACATCCAGCGCGCGCAGGTAGTCGCGGCCGTACTGCGCCCAGACCAACCCGAATGAGCTGTAGGGCTGGCCGTCCTCGCGCAGCGGGTTGGGCTTCTGGTGGTGATCGAAGATCCGCGCCACGGCGTCGTACTGACCGCCCACATCGTAGATGATCCGCCCCTCGCCGGGGGTGATCCAAGCCTTGTCACGGCTGCGCACCAGTTCGGCATCGGGGAACAGCCGGGTCAGGATGACCGAGGACAGGAGTTCGTCGGCGTGGAAGCCGCCCGAATGGGTGACGAGATGGGTGATGGTCATGGCTGATCCCTGAAACGAAACGGGCGGCCGTCAGGCCGCCCTCGGTAGAAGTCTATGGCGTCCGACCCTGCCGAACACTCTATGTTGTGGCATCCAGCCTCTTCGCCGGATCTTCACTGCGAAACCGCCTCAACTTGGGTCGGGTTTACAACAGTCAGTGAGTCCAGGCCCCGCGCCGGGTGGTCGAGAAGTTCTCGCCATAGCCGCCGGGGCGGATGTTGTGCTTGCGCACATGAGGTTCCTGCACGATCGCGTCGAGACCGTGCTTCTCGGCATAGGCCACCGCTGCCTCGCGGCTGTCGAAATACATCCGGACCTGGCTTTGCGTGTCGGTCGAGCTGGTCCAGCCCATCAGCGGGTCGATCTCGCGCTTGGACGCCGGCGCGTATTCGAGGATCCAGGCCTCGGTCTTGGCGGTGCCCGACTGGGTGGCGGTCCGGGCGGGTCTGTAGATCCGTGCGCGCATCATTGGTCCCTTCTGGTCTGGCGGCGTTATCGGCAAAACGGCGTCGCCATGCAAGCGGGCAAAGACGCCGCACCCCTCTTGCACAGGAACGAAAAGAGGCCAGATTGGTTCGGTCCCGAGGAGTCCGCCGATGCACAACAACTCGCCCGAACAGATGCCGATCCTGCACGCGCCCGCACCGGAGGTGAAGCGACGCGAAAAGCTCGAAGGCGGTAAGCGTTTTCGCATGCAAACCGAGTTCAGCGCCGCGGGCGACCAGCCCACCGCGATCACCGAGCTCGCGGGCGGTATCGAGACCGGCGAGCGCGACCAGGTGCTCTTGGGCGCCACCGGCACCGGCAAGACCTTCACCATGGCCAAGGTGATCGAGGAGACGCAGCGTCCGGCGATCATCCTCGCGCCGAACAAGACGCTCGCGGCCCAGCTCTATGGCGAGTTCAAGGGCTTCTTCCCGGACAACGCGGTCGAGTATTTCGTCTCGTATTACGACTACTACCAGCCCGAAGCCTACGTGCCGCGCTCGGACACCTTCATCGAGAAGGAAAGCCAGATCAACGAGCAGATCGACCGGATGCGCCACTCCGCCACCCGCGCACTTCTGGAGCGTGACGACGTGATCATCGTGGCCTCCGTGTCGTGCATCTACGGCATCGGCAGCGTCGAGACCTACGGCGCGATGACGGTCGATCTGCACAAGGGCAAGAATTACGAGCAGCGCGCCGTGATGGCCGACCTGGTGGCGCAGCAATACCGGCGCAACGACGCGGCCTTCGCGCGCGGCTCGTTCCGGGTGCGCGGCGACAGCCTCGAGGTCTGGCCCGCCCACCTCGAGGACCGGGCTTGGCGGCTGTCCTTCTTCGGCGACGAGCTGGAGAGCATTACCGAATTCGATCCGCTCACCGGTTCGAAGACCGACGAGTTCGACCGCATCCGCATCTACGCCAACAGCCACTACGTGACGCCGCGCCCGACCATGGCGCAGGCGATCAAGGGCATCAAGGCGGAGCTGAAGACCCGGCTCGACCAGCTCGTCGGCGAGGGCAAGCTTCTGGAGGCGCAGCGGCTCGAGCAGCGCACGCATTTCGATCTCGAGATGCTGGAGGCCACGGGGGTCTGCAACGGCATCGAGAACTACTCGCGCTACCTGACGGGCCGCGCCCCGGGCGAGCCGCCCCCCACCCTGTTCGAGTTCATCCCCGACAACGCCATCGTCTTCGCCGACGAGAGCCACGTCTCGGTGCCGCAGATCGGCGGCATGTATCGCGGCGACTACCGGCGCAAGTTCACCCTCGCCGAGCATGGCTTCCGCCTGCCCTCCTGCATGGACAACCGCCCGCTCAAGTTCGAGGAGTGGGACGCGATGCGCCCGCAATCGATCTTCGTCTCGGCCACGCCCTCGGCGTGGGAGCTGGAGCAGGCGGGCGGCGTCTTCACCGAGCAGGTGATCCGCCCTACCGGCCTTCTGGATCCGCAGATCGAGATCCGGCCGGTCAAGACGCAGGTGGACGATCTGCTCGACGAGATCCGCAAGGTGACGGCGCGCGGCTACCGGACGCTGTGCACCACGCTGACCAAGCGCATGGCCGAGGACCTGACCGAGTACCTGCACGAGCAGGGCATCAAGGTGCGCTACATGCATTCCGACATCGACACGATCGAGCGGATCGAGATCCTGCGCGACCTGCGCCTCGGCGCCTTCGACGTGCTGATCGGCATCAACCTGCTGCGCGAGGGGCTCGACATCCCCGAATGCGGGCTGGTGGCGATCCTCGACGCCGACAAGGAAGGCTTCCTGCGCTCCGAGACCTCGCTCATCCAGACCATCGGGCGGGCCGCGCGCAACGCCGACGGCCGGGTCATCATGTATGCCGACCGGATCACCGGCTCCATGGAGCGCGCGATGGCCGAGACCGAGCGCCGGCGCGAGAAGCAGATCGCCTATAACGAGGAGCACGGCATCACCCCGGCCACCGTCAAGAAGAACGTCGAGGACATCCTCGCCGGTCTCTACAAGGGCGATGTCGACATGAACCGGGTCACCGCCAAGGTCGACAAGCCGATGGCGGGGGCGAACCTGCAGGCGGTGCTGGAGGGGCTCAAGACCGACATGCGCAAGGCCGCCGAGAACCTCGAATTCGAGGAGGCGGCGCGGCTGCGCGACGAGGTGAAGCGTCTCGAAGCGGTCGATCTGATGGTCTCGGACGACCCGATGGCGCGCCAGCAGGCGGTCGAGCGCGCCTCGGAGGCGGCGGTGAAATCCTCAGGCCGCTCCACCGCCGGTCGGCCCGGCCAGCGTGGCGGCAACGTGCAGCGCACCAAGAACCGCAAGCCGCGCTGAGCGCGGCTTGCCGATCCGATGCGCCTATTTCGCGATTGCCCGAACCAGCGCCAGCACCAGCGCCGCGCCGATCAGCGCCACGATCACCACCACCAGCAACCCACCGGCCGCGAGCAGCGTCACGCCCAGCGCCGCCAGCACGAATGGCGTGGCCATCGCCGCCAGTGCGCCGACGATCATGTAGAGCGCCATGTTGCGCCCGCCCGCGAGCTTGCTCGCCAGCCAGCCCGTGGCGAGCCCCACAAGCGCGAGTATCACCAGCGCCGCGACGCCGATGCCCTGCAAGAGCTCTTCCATGAGCCATCTCCCCTTGTTGTTTCCACGAGCCTAGCGCGAGACGTTGGCCGGGAAAGGGGCAACGATGCACGAGGATCGCGGCCCCCAGCGGCCCGGCACCGCGTTTCGATGACCACAGCCTGATGGAGCCCCGATGACCGATGACGTCACAGCCGCGCTGATCCTCGGCGCCGCCGTCTGGGAGAGCGGCCCCTCGCCCACGCTGCAACGGCGCACGGCGCATGCCGCGGCGCTCTACCACGCGGGCCGCGTCGCGTATCTGGTGCCCTGCGGCGGGCTCGGGCGACACCCGCCGAGCGAAGGCGAGGCGATGCGGGACCTGTTGCTGGAAGCCGGCGTGCCCGACACCGCGATCCATCCCGAGACCACCTCGCGCGATACGCTGGAAAACATCCGTAACGCGCTGCCGATCCTGAGGCGGATCGGCGCATCGCGGGTTATCATCGTCACCGACGCGCCGCATCTGCCGCGGGCCCTGATGGTGGCGCGGCGGCTGGGCCTCAGGGCGCGTGGAAGCGCCCCGCGCGGCGGCGCGCGGATCGGCACCCAGACCCGGATGGCGCTGCGCGAAATCCCCGCCTGCGCTGCCTATCTGTGGCGGCTGCGGCGGCTTTAAGACGGGCTTAACCCTCTGCGTCACAGCCTCGTTGGAAGGCTGCGCCGGGGGGCTGCATGATTCGGGCCGTGTTGCTGTCGCTCGTGATCGTCCTGACCGGCGCGATGGCCCGGGCCGGGGCCTGGCCCCGCGAGGAGGGCGAGCTGTTCCTGTCCTTCGGCGGCAACGTGGCCCTGTTCGGCGACGCGGTCCGGCCGGTGCATTACGACCCGACCATCTATCTCGAATACGGGCTGACCGAGCGTCTGACCCTCGGGCTCGACGGCTATACCGCCGATGCGGGCACCGCAGGCAGCCTCTTCGCCTGGCTGCGCGTGCCATGGCGCCCCGATGCGACCGGGGACGTCTGGGCGGTCTCGGCGGGCTTGGGCACGACGCTGCTGCCCGACGGCGCGCAGGAGGCGACGAGCCGGCTCGGCCTGCATTGGGGGCGCGGGCTGGAGAATGGCTGGCTCGCGCTCGACGCGCAGGGCCAGCTCGGCGTCACCCGCCTGTCGCATCAGGCCAAGATCGAGGCGAGCTGGGGCCGCGAGTTCACCCCCCGTTGGACCGGCCTGATGCAGGGCCAGATCGGCTACGGGCTGTCGGGCGACACCTACGCCAAGATCGGCGCCTCCGGCATACTGCATGCGACACCGAGACTCGACCTGCGGCTCGGCCTCACCCGCGCCCTGACCGGCGATCGCGGCGGTGGACTGACGCTCGAGGCTTGGTGGCGGTTCTAGAGGCTTGATCGGCGCGGCGCGTCGCGACAGGCTCCGTGCATGGCAGATCTCGTCCGCCCCACCGATGACGGCGCCCGTCGGCAGGCCCAGCGCCTGTTCGGCACGGCGCGGCATGGCGCGCTGGGCGTGATCGACCCCGTCAACGGAGCGCCGCAGGTCAGCCGCGTGGCGCTGCGCCCGGATGGCGCGGACCTGCTGATGCTGGTCTCGACCCTGTCGCGTCACTGGGCCGCGCTCGAGGCCCGGCCCGACTGCTCGCTGCTGCTCGGAGAGCCCGGCCCCGAGGGCGACCCCCTCGCCGCGCCCCGCCTGACCCTCGCCGCGCGGGCCGCGATGGCACAGAAGGAAGCGTTGAAGTCCGAATGGCTCGCCTGGCATCCGAAGGCTGCGCTCTATTACGACTTCGCCGATTTCAAGCTGATGCGGCTGGAGGTGAGCCACGGCTTTCTGGTCGGCGGTTTCGGCCGCGCCTTCGAGCTGTCGCGCGCCGATCTGGAAAACTCGAAGGGTCCCGGTTGACACCGCTGCCGAGTCGGGCCAGATACGCTCCCAGTGGGGTCGTAGCTCAGTTGGGAGAGCGCGTCGTTCGCAATGACGAGGTCAGGGGTTCGATCCCCCTCGACTCCACCAATATCCCTCTCCTCGACACGAAAACGGCGCCGTAGCTCGTGCCACGACGCCGTAAGGTCTGCATGAGCCCATCGGCTCAGACGGGCATGGCCCGGTCCTGACTGGCGGAGTTCGCATTGGCGACGCTTTGCGCCGCCTTGCGGGCAAAGTCGCTACCGGCCAGCGCCGCCTTGCCGGCCTCCTGAGTCAGATCGGCCCCCTCTTCGGCCATTTCGCGGGCCTTGGGAAGAAAGGCGTTCATCATCGACGTCTGCATGTCGAACGCGGTGCTCCACATCTTGAAACCGGCCTGCCACATCTGCAGCGGCATGGTGAAATAGCGGTTGTCCATCTCTTGGACCTTTCCTGGGAGGTGAGTGCGCCCCCTCAACCCATGGATGCGCCGGCGCGTTCCGGGGCCAGCGTGGCCCCAGCGGAAACCGGCCGTCAGCGGCTCATCTTCAGGAAATTCGGGCCCCGGCGCGCCAGACGCTTGTTGTTCGAGGCGGTGCGGCGCTGCAACGGCATCATCGCCGCCATGGCGATCTGGTCCGGGCGCTTGCCGGACCATATGGCCCGGTTGCCTGCCAGTATCGCCTCGGCGAAGGCCGGGCCCTTCTCATCCACCATGCGGTCGTTCTCGGTCCCCGTCACGGCCCAAAGCCCGGCCATCCCCATCAGGCGGTATGCCATGACCGCCTGTGTTTCAGCCATCAGAGTCCAGAAAGTCATCGACGTGCGCGCCAGTTCGGCCGGGGTCGCCATTTTGGTCATCTTCCGCTCCGGAAACAACGCCCGCAGAACGCGGGCAGACACGGCACGACGCACAAGCCCCCCTGCGGGTTCCTGCAATCCCGATATGCAGGGCCGGTCACGCGGGCTGATCTATGCGCACGCTGCAGCGCATCTCTCCCGAGACGGCGGTGTCGAACACGATGCGGAATTTGCGCCGGTCATTGCCATGTTCCGGGTCGATCCAAGGCAGCTCGTGCACGCTGTTGCCCCCGACATCGGCAAGCCGCCCGACCGGTACCGCCGCCTCGATCACCCGCGCCCGGCCGCCGAACGGCAGATGCGGCGCGGTGTCGACCACCCAGATCCGCGCCGGCGCGGGCTCCGCATGGGCCAGGCTGGCGGGGTTGCGCACCGGCTGGTTCACCCCGTGAAACGCGTTGCCCGAGAAGGTGATGTCGCGCATCCGGCCATAGTTGAGATCGGCGAAGCTGGTATCGACCCGCTCGACGCGGTCGACATATCCGTTGAAGGCCCGGAACGCATTTCCGGTGACGTGCAGCCCGTGGATGAAATGCCCCGGTCCGCGCGGCTTGACGACGATCCAGTTGAACCAGCGCGCCGCATCCGTGAAGATGAAGATGTTGCCGATGATCGTCAGCCCGCCGAAGCTGAACTGCTGCCCCAGAGCAGGGCTCTCGTCATGCTCGTTGCTCCACTCGATGAAGTTGTTGTCGATGTAGTTGCCGACGATCAGCGTCGCCGGGTTCGGCCGGGTCAGGATGATGCCCCCCTTGCGCACGCCGTCAGTTTCCGAGTCTCCATGAAACCAGTGGTTGTTCGAGATCAGGTTCCCGGTGCCCGCCAGCACGCAGAAATGCTCGAACAGCACGATCCGGCTGTCGCGGATTTTCACATCGTTGGCGTTGGCGTTGAAGCACAGCGTTTTCCGCTGCTCCACCGGCAGGCCCTGCTCGTTCGAGAGGAACTGGCAGCGGTCGATCATCATTCCCTGGCAGCCGCTGCCATGGGAGGTGAGGCCACGGTCGCGCGGCTTGGTCACGAAGCAGTCGCGCAGGTGAAAGGTGAGTCCGGCGGGCGGCAGGATGATGCCGCTGGCGACACCGCTGCACTGGAACTCGATGTCATCGAAGACGAACTGGCTCAGATCCTTGAAACCCGAGAAATCGATCAGGTAGCGAAACCGGGTGAAGGTGAAGACCTGCACCCCTTCGGCATCGAACAGCGGCTGGCTCAGGGTGATCCGCCGGTTCGCCACGTCGACCGATTTCACATAGACCTCGCGCCCCACCCCGTTGCCGGTGACGAGGCTACCCGGCGCGATGTCGGAGATGTTGGCGACCTCGGCGAGACGGGTCGGGTTGGAAGGCGAATAGCTGGCCTGCGCCCGCACCACCCGGGGCGTCCACGCGGCCCCGTCGATCGGCTGGAACTGGCCGTTGCGCACGACCCGCCGCGTGGCAAAGGTCTCGCGATCGGGCACGGCGGCAGCCATGTCGAAGGGCTTCGACAGGCTGATCCGGCGGCCCTCGAGATCGAGCGAGTCGTGGTCCGAGAAGCTCAGAAGAGCCTGGAACGCCTTGGTGAAGGCCAGCTCCTCGTCGCCCAGCGCGTCAAGATAGGCCCCGAAGCGGAAATCGCGCTGCAGGATCAGCTTGGCCGCGCCCGCCGGCAGCACGGTGCCGACAAAGCGCACATGGCTGCGGAAGGTGACGTTGCTCGCGATGCGATAGCTCCCCTCCGGGACCAGTACCGTGCGTTGGCCGCCTGCCGCCGCGTCGGCGGCCTCGAAGGCGGCGGCGTCGTCGCCGGTGCCGTCGCCCCGCGCGCCGAAATCGCGCACATCGACCACCGCCGCGAGATCGGCCGCGAAGAGATGCGTGACATCGTCGAACACCAGATCGTCGAGGCGCACCACCCCGCCCGAAGGTCCGGTGAGGTCGACCCCGAGATGCCCGAGATCGGCGCCGGTCCAGACCAGATCGACCCCGGCCTGCCGCCCCGGCCCGATGATCGCCGAGACCTCGACCACCTCGCCATAGGCGGCGAGCTGGGTCACGGGCCCCGTCCCCTCGACGCCGCCGAGCTGGGTGCCGTCGGCGCGGCCGGCCCAGCCCGCGATGCGCAGTCCCGGCATCGGCCCCGACAACGCCTTCGCACGCGCCCGCACCCGGATGTAGAGGCCGGGCCGCATCGGCGTCTCGCCCATGTAGCGCAGCTTCTGGACCGCCGTGGTCTTGAGGATCTCCAACGCGCCGCCAAAATCCTGATCGGCGGGCACGAAAACGCCGCTACCGGACTGGGCATAGGTGTCCGAGCCGGGCGTACCGTCGCCGCTCGACCACACCTCCAACCCTGCGGCGAACGGCGTCGGCATCAATGCATCCAAGATCGGCATGGCGGTCTGGCCCCTGTCGCTGCGGCGGGCCGAAGGCGACAAGGCCCCCCTGCCCGTCGCCATCCCGGCCCGCCCGGTCCGCGTCCATGCGGCCTCGAAGGCCACCGGACAGGAGACAGGATTACCGCCTTTGCATGAACGCACCCGTCATGCACCGCGCGGCCAGACTCGGGCTGCGCAACGCCTCAGACGCCCAGCCCGGGCGCCGCCAAAAGGGTCACACCGTCGATGCGCCAGCCCTGCGGCGTCTCGATCATCCGGTATTCGAGCAGATGCGGCACGCCGCGCGCATCGCGTATCAACACCGTCTGGAACGAGGCATCGCTCTCCTCGCGCAGGCTCATGAAGCGCGCGCTGTCATTGTCCCAGACCATTGGATAGCCCTGTTCGACCATGCGGCCGAAATTCTCCGGGTTGTCGAAGAGACGCTGGATCATCTCGCTAGCATGCGCGAAGGCGCCATCAAGATCGCGCGCGGTAAAGTCGGACAGCTGATCCCCGATCACCTCGGGGATCGTCATCTCGCTTGCCTGCTGTGCCACTGCCGCGACCGTCAGCGTTCCAAAGAGCGCCAGCGCCGCCCAACCCATTCGCATCGTTCGATCTCCGTTCGTTCGGACTATATACGAATGAGAGCGGAACAAGGTTTCACCTAAAGGGCGCTCACCTTGCTGGTTCGTGGAACCGCCATGTAACGCCATGGTTTTGTTTCACCACCCTTCGGAGAAACCATGCCGTTTCGGATCACGCCCGAAGATGCCAGTTTGAAGGCCACGCTGCGCCGGATCATGTCCGAACGCGGCGACCGGGCGGGCGGCAAGCTCGCCGTGCTTCCGGCCGACGAGGCCGTCCACGCGCTGCGGAAGGACGCGCGCAAGCTGCGCGCCGTTCTGCGGCTGGCGCGGCCGGGAATGGCGGATTTCAAATCGGCGAATGGCCGTCTGCGCGATGCGGCCCGCACCCTGTCGGGGCACCGAGACGCCGCCGTCAGGGTCGAGACGTTCGAGGCGCTGATCGATCACTACGCGGACGAACTCGACCGTCGCGCCTTCGCGGGGCTGCGCAGCGCGCTTCATCGCGAGGCGCGTGCCGCCGATCGGGGGACAGCGGCCGATCTCGACGCCATGGTTGCGGCGCTTGAGGAGACGGCGCGTCGCAGCGGCGAATGGGAGATCCGCGGCAAGGGGCGCGACCTGCTGCGCGAAGGGCTGGCACGTACGCTGCGGCGCGGCCACGCGGCACTCAAGGAAGCCGAGCGCGATCCGACACCGGAGCGGCTGCATGAGCTGCGCAAGCGGGCCAAGGATCACCGCGCCCAGATGAGGCTCTTGCGCCCAGCCTGGCCCCAGATGATCGGCGCGCGGGAAAAGACCGCCAAGCGGCTGGCGACTCTGATCGGCGATCACTACGATCTCGACGCGCTGTGCGGCTTCGTCGCCGAGCGCGCCCTGCCCCGCGACGAGACGGCGCGCGGCGCGCTTTGCGCACTTGCGGCGCGGCGACAAAAGGAGCTGGCGGCGCAGGCGATGCCATTGGCCCGCAGGCTCTTCGGCGAGCCGCCGGACGAGGTGGCGGCGCGGATCGTGGAAACTTGGCGGCTGTGGCGTCGCGAAACCAAGGATCTCAGGTAGCGCCAGAATGCCCTGCGCGCGGCCCCTCAGGGCCCACACGCAGGGCCATGCGACCTCAGGCGGAGAGCTCGCCCGCCAGCGCCCGGTCGATCAGCGCAATCGTGTTCTCGACGCCGTAAAGCGCGATGAAGCCACCGAAGCGCGGCCCCTCGGAGGCACCGAGCAGCACTTCGTAGAGCGCCTTGAACCAGGCGCGCATCGGCTCGAACGCCCGCTCGCGGCCTACCGCGAAGACCTCGGATTGCAGCCCGTCGGCATCCGCCCCACCGTCCCACGCGGCAAGCCGCGCGCGCAGGTCCTCGAGCGCGGCACGCTCCTCGTCGGTGGGCGCGCGGTAGGTCTTGGTCGGCTTCACGCGATCCTCGTAATAGCGGATCGCGAAGCCCGCCGCGTTATCGAGGCCGGGATGCGTTTCGGGACTGGCTTCGGGCGCGTAGCGACGGATGAAGCCCCACAGCGTGTCCTTGTCCTCGGCGCCCGACACCGAGACGAGGTTCAAGAGCATCTGGAACGGCACCACCATGTCCGAGGCGGGCACCTCGCCCTGATGGATGTGGTGGACCGGGTTGGCGAGCTGTGCCTTGAGGTCCTGCCCCGGATAGGCGCGCAGCTGCTGGTGATATTCGTCCACCATCTTGGGGATGACGTCGAAATGCATCCGCTTCGCGGTCTTGGGCTTGAGATACATGAAGTAGCTCAGGGAATCCGTCGAGGCGTAGCTCAGCCATTCGTCCATGGTCAGGCCGTTGCCCTTGGACTTGGAGATCTTCTGGCCCTGATCGTCAAGGAACAGCTCGTAGGTGAAGTGGTGCGGCGCGCGGCCGCCCAGCACCTTGCAGATGCCGTCATAAATCGGGGTGTTGGTCGAGTGGTCCTTGCCATACATCTCGAAATCGACGCCGAGCGCGGCCCAGCGCGCGCCGAAATCGGGCTTCCACTGCAGCTTCACGTTGCCGCCGGTGACGGGCAGCGTCCATTCGCGTCCGTCCTCGTCGTCGAAGGTGACGGTGTGCTCCTTGGCATCGACGTGCTTCATCGGCACGTAGAGCACGCGGCCCGTCTCCGGGTGGATCGGCAGGAAGCACGAATAGGTCTCGCGCCGCTCGTCGCGCAAGCTCTTCAGCATGATCGCCATGATGTCGTCATAGCGCTCGGTGGCGAGCTTGAGCGTGTCGTCGAACTTGCCCGTGCGATAGAACTCGGTCGCCGAGATGAACTCGTACTCGAAGCCGAAGGTGTCGAGGAAGCGGCGCAGCATGGCGTTGTTGTGCCCGCCGAAGCTGTCATGCGTGCCGAAAGGATCGGGCACACTCGTCAGCGGCCGCTGCAGGTTCTCGTGCATCATCTCCTGCTGGGGCACATTCTCGGGTACCTTGCGCATGCCGTCGAGATCGTCCGAGAAGCAGACCAGCCGCGTCGGGATGTCCGAGATCGCCTCGAAGGCGCGGCGGATCATCGTGGTACGCAGCACCTCGCCGAAGGTGCCGATATGCGGCAGGCCCGACGGGCCATAGCCGGTCTCGAACAGCACGTAGCCCTTCTCGGGGTCCTTGCCGCCCAGCCGTTTCAAGAGTGCGCGCGCCTCCTCGAAGGGCCAGGCCTTGCTCTGCATCGCCGCGTCGCGCATCTCGGACATCGTGTCACCTCTTGGGAATGATCTCGGCTCTCCTATTGCGGGGGGGTCACGGCGTCAATAAATTGGCCCGTGAATGCAAGGAGCAGGACCCATGAGCGACACCCCTTCCCTGACCGCGCAGGATGCGCTGGTGGCGCTGATGATCGCCGTCTCGGCCTCGGACGAGAACATTCGCACCTCGGAGCTCGTGAAAATCTCCAACATGGTCAACCACCTGCCGGTCTTCGCCGATTACGGCGACGATCTCTCGGCCATCTCCAGCACGGTGTTCGACCTGCTGGAACAGGAGGACGGGCTCGACGCGCTGTTTGGGCTGATCCGCGAGGCGCTGCCCGAGCGGCTCTACGAGACCGCCTATGCGCTGGCTTGCGACGTCGCCGCCGCCGACGGCAACGTTACCGAGGGCGAAGGGCGGATGCTCGAGGAGATCCGCTACGAGCTGTCGATCGACCGGCTGCACGCCGCGGCGATCGAGCGCGGCGCGCGGGCGCGGCATCTCACCGTCTGAGCGGACCCCGCCGGGCGGGATGCGCGTTCAGCGGGCATAGCCATGAAAGGGCCGTGCCATGCGCATCTTCGGACTGATCGTCTTCCTGCTCGACCTCTACGCCATCTGGAACGTCATCACCTCCTCCGCCTCGACCGGCAAGAAGGTGCTCTGGACGCTCGCCATCCTGATCCTGCCGGTGCTGGGCCTGATCGTGTGGTTCTTCATGGGGCCGCGCGGCCGCGGCGCCCGGATCTGACGGGCGGGCCCCGGCGCGGGCTCCGCTGGCCCTAATTGGTGGTTTCCGCCTTGGCCGAATAGGCGATACCCCAGCGCTGCAGCAGCCGTTGCTGCAGCCACTTGGCGCGGCTGTTATAGGTCCGCGCGCCCTCGGGGCGTTCCTCCTCCTCGTCTTGCGCGTCGATCCGGCGCGCGACATCGCCCGAGAAGATCGCGAAGGCGATGTCGCGCCCGCCCAGCGTCCGCTCGTAGCCCGCCAGCGCGCTGACGAAGTTCAGCGTGCCGGTCTTGGCCACCACCACGCCCGGCGGCCGCGGCAGCGCCTCGCCGCGCGGGCCAAAGAGGCGGATCGACTTCAGCAGCGGCCGCAACTCCTCGCGCGCCTGCGGCGTGGCGAGGATCTTGGCCATCTGCATGGCGCTGATCCGGCTGGCGCCGCCCAGCCCCGAATGATCGACGAGGTCCGGCGCCGCACCAAAGCGCGCCTCGACCCAGTCCGACATGGCCCGTCCCGATCCGGGCAGATCGGTCACGCCGGTGCCGCGCGCGACCGAGGCCGCGAGGCCGATCTGCTCGGCGATAAGGTTGGTCGAATAGAGCAGCATGTCGCGGATCAGCTTGGTCAGATCGGCGCTTTGGTGCCGCACCAGAACCGTGCCGCGCGGCGCCGAGGCCGCCTCGGAGACGGTTCCGAGCTCGATCCCCTGCTCCTCGGCCAGCGCAGCGAAGACCTGCCCTGCATAGAGCGCCGGGCGGCGCACCGGCAGCCAGCGCGAGCCGCTGTCGCCGAGATAGCGGCGGCCTACGGTCCAGACGTCGACGCCGTCCTCCTGCGCGTAGGTGTAGACCGGCGTGCCGCGATCCACCGCCTCCATCGTCGCCAGAGAGACCTCTGGGCGGGTGTTGGTGCCACGTGCATCGAGCGACAGCTCGTAGTCGCCGCCCGATCGCGCCCACGAGAAATAGATGCGGTTGTAGTTGAGGTTGAGCCCCGAGACCGCCGGGTTGTACCCCAGATGCGGCAGCTGCACCGGGTCGATCTGGCTCTGCTGCGGCACCGCGCCGCCCCAGACCGCTAACCCGCCGGCGACGCCGCGGACGCCCATCGCCTTGAGTTTGAGCGCCATCTCGGCCAACGCGTCCGTATCCAGCGTCGGATCGCCGGTCCCGGCGAGCACGAGGTCGCCCTGCACGATGCCGTTCTCGATCGGCCCGGTGGCCACGAGCGTGGTCTCGAAGCGGAAATCGCCGCCGAGCGCCTCAAGCGCGTAGAGCGCGGTGATCGCCTTGGCCACCGAAGCCGGCGGCAGCCGCGTATAGGCGTCATGCTGGTCGAGGATCTCGCCCGTGCGGGCGTCGAGCGCGACAAAGCCGGTGCGGCCGCCAAGTCGCGCCTCCTCGACGAAGCGGGCGGTGGAATCACGCAGCTTCGGACGCAGCCCGGAGGGCTGCGCATCGAGCGCCACGGCGCCATCGGGCCGGGCCTGCGGGCGCAAAGAGGTCAATGGCTGCGCCATCGTGGCGGAGGCGGCCATGGAAAGGCCGCCGATGAGCAGCCCGCGTCGGGTCAGTCGTGCTTTCATACCCGTTAGATAGAGCGCGCGGGCGGGTCGAGACAACGCCCCGCGCCTCACGGTTTCGCAAGTTTTCAGCCGCCGCCCGGCCAGTCGCCATCGGCGCGGATCGCGGTCGAGGAAGCGGCCGACATCGGCAGGTTGACGAAGCACCAGGCCGGGGCCGGGGCGCGCGCCAGCCCTTCGGCCGCGTGCATCGGCAGCCGTGCCCCGCGATAGACCCGCGCCGCCTGCGACAGCCGCGCCGCCAGCCGGTCGCCTGGCCGCGCGAAGACGCCCATCGGCACCGTCTCGACGATGCGCCGCCAATCCTGCCAGCGATGCAGCTGCACGAGATTGTCGGCCCCCATCAGCCAGACGAAATCGACACCCGGGTAGCGCGCCCTCAGCCGCGCGATGGTCTGCGCGGTGTAGCGGGTGCCGAGCCGCGCCTCGATGTCGGTGACACGGACTTTCGGGTGCTGTGCCACCTGCTCGGCCTGCGCGATCCGCTGTGCCATCGGTGCCGGGCCGCGCGGCTTGAGCGGGTTGCCCGGGCTGACCAGCCACCAGACGCGGTCCAGCCGGAACCGCCGGATCGCCTCGAGCGTGATCGCCATGTGCCCCTCATGCGCCGGATCGAACGACCCGCCCAGAAGCCCGATTGCCTGCCCCGCCCGTGCCTGCGGCCAGCCTGTGCTCATGCCGGATACCTCACGAAGGCGAAGGCGGAGGAATCGGGCGCCCATGAGGGCACGTTGATACTGCCCTGGCCGCCGCGCATCTGCACGATTTCGCGCCCTGCCCCGCCCGATTGCGGCATCAGCCACAACGCCACGTCGAGATCGGCAGGATGGCCCTTGGTGCCCGGCGGGTAGCGCAGATGTACCACGTGGCGGCCATCCGGCGAGGGGTGAGGGAACCAATCGACGCCTGGCCCGCCGCTCATCCGCTCGGCCCCAGTGCCGTCGGGACGGATGCGCCAGATATCGACCGTGCCGTCGCGCTCGCCGTTGAACCAGATCCATTGCCCGTCGGCCGAGAAATCCGGCCCATCGGCATGGTCGAAACCGGCGGTCACGCGGCGCTCCGTCCCGGTCTCCACATCGGTAAGGTAGATCCCCACCGGACCGCCATCGCGCGCACCGGCATGGACCACCTGTCGCCCGTCGGGGCTCCAGCCATGCATCCATGAGGGCACCTGCCGCGTGAGACGGCGCGGCGCACCGCCTGCCATCGGCACGAGATAGATGCAGGAGGCGCCGGTCTCGACCTTGTCCGAGATCGCGATGACCGAGCCGTCGGGCGCCGGCGCGTGATCGTTGTTGAGCCGCGTGGCGAAGCCCGTCTCGACCGGCTCCAGCCGCTCCGCTCCCAGCGCGAGCCTCCAGAGGCGACCCCCTGCGTTCACGAGGATCGCGCCGTCGGCGCACCAGTTCGGGGCCTCGATCCGGCCCGCGCAGGAGAGGCGCCGCGTGACCGTGCCATCGGTCCGCCAGATGCAGATCTCGCTTTTCATCGCTCCCCCGGGACTGCCGGACCGCGCTGCCGCGGGGCGCGCGACGCGCCACCGACCCGGCTGCGACGCCTCCGAATGCGAATTGATTTTCTGGCCGATTCGGGTTAACTGGACAAGGCGACGTTACCTCTATCGACCACTGTCTCCTTTACGGCCTCAGTCCCTCGATCAGCACTGACAGAGCCGAAGACCGCTGCAATTCCGCGAGCGGGTACTTGTTAAGGAAGACAGCACGATGGCTACCGGCACCGTGAAATGGTTCAACACCACCAAAGGCTATGGCTTCATCGCGCCCGATGGCGGCAAGAAGGACGTCTTTGTCCACATTTCCGCCGTTGAGCGTTCGGGCCTGACCGGCCTCGCCGACAACCAGAAGATCAGCTTCGACATCGAAGCCGGCCGCGACGGCCGCGAATCGGCGGTGAACCTCAAGCCGATGTAAGACGCAGGGGCCGTTCCGGTCCCTTCGCCAGGAATTTCGAACGGGCGCGGCGCGGGCCGCGCCCGTTTTCGTATGGTGTCAGCTTTCCGGGGCCGGCTTTCGGCTGCCCGGCAACCTTCAATCCTCGAGAATGAAGGTGACCCGCATCGCGACACGATACTCGGTGATGCGGCCGCCCTCCACCGCGACCTTCTGCTCCGAGACCCAAGCGCTCGTGATGCCCGAAAGCGTCTCCGAAGCGCGCTCGATCCCCTTCTTCACCGCGTCGTCGAAGCTGTCTGGCGAAGCGGCGATGATTTCAGTGACCTTGGCGACGGACATGGCGTGAACCTCCCTGTTGCCATGGGGGAAGTCTAGCGCAGCTCGGCCCGCGATTCACCCGTGCGCGCCCGCTCGGCCAGCGCCAGTACCTCCGGGCCCAGCGCCTCGACGATCAGCGCCACGCCCTCGGCGTTGGGGTGAAGGCCGTCGGGCTGCAGATAGGCGCGCCGGGCCTCGTCGACACCGCGCCCCTCCTGCAGTGGCGCGAAGAAGTCCGGATACAGCGGCACCTCGTGCTCCCGCGCGAGATCGGCATAGGCCGCGTCGAAGGCCTGCGCATAGTCGGCGCCGTAGTTCGGCCCTGCCTTTATCCCCACCAGCAGCGTCTCGACCTCGGCCGCCTCGGCCTTGTCGAGGATGCCGTCGATGTTGGCGCGCATCTCGTCGGGGTCGAGGCCGCGCAGATAGTCGTTGCCGCCCAGCGCCACGATCATCGCGTCGACCTCGGGCGTGAGCGTCCAGTCGGTCCGCGCCAGCCCGCCCGCCGAGGTGTCGCCCGAGACACCGGCATTGATCAGCCGCACCTCGGCGCCCTCGGCGTCGAGCCATTCCTGCAGCTGCGGCACCAGCCCGTCACCCTGCGGCAGCCCGTATCCGGCGGTCAGGCTGTCGCCCAGCGCCGCGATCACCAGTTCCTCGGCCTGCGCCGTGAGCGGGGCTGCGGCGATCAGCAGCGGGAGCAACAGCTTGCGCATCCCCGCCACCACGCCATATCGCTCGGGGCGTGCGCGAAGAAAGGCCCTGCGAATGACCGAACCCGTTCTCTCCCTGAAGGATGCCGAGCTGACGCTTTCGGGCAATGCGGGGCCGGTGGAAATCCTGCACGGGATCACGCTCGAGGTGACGCCGGGCGAAACCCTGGGGCTGGTGGGTCCGAGTGGCTCAGGCAAGTCGTCTCTCCTCATGCTCATGGGCGGTCTGGAGCGCGCCACCGGCGGCTCCGTCGCGGCGCTGGGCCACGATCTCACCGCGCTGGACGAGGACGCTCTGGCCCGGTTCCGCCGGGACAATATGGGGGTGGTGTTCCAATCCTTCCACCTGATCCCGACGATGACGGCGCTGGAAAACGTCGCGATCCCGCTCGAACTCGCCGGCCTGCGCGACGCGCATGACCGCGCCGAGGCGCAGCTGGAGGCCGTCGGCCTCGGCCACCGCGCCGGACATTACCCCGGCCAGCTTTCGGGCGGCGAGCAGCAGCGCGTGGCGCTGGCGCGCGCCACCGCGCCACATCCCAAGATCCTGCTCGCCGACGAGCCCACCGGAAATCTCGACGCCGCCAACGGCGCGCAGATCATGGACCTGCTGTTCGACCTGCGCGACCGGCACGGCGCGACGCTGGTGATGGTGACCCACGCGCCCGAGCTGGCCGAGCGCTGTGACCGGGTGGTGCGCCTCACCGACGGGCGGGTGGCGGCGTGAGCGCCGGTCTCGCCGCACGCCTCGCGCGGCGCGAGCTGCGCGGCGGGCTGCGCGGCTTTCGCATTTTTCTCGCCTGTCTGGCGCTCGGCGTCGCCGCCATCGCCGCGGTCGGCATGGTGCGCTCGGCGATCCAGGCCGGGTTGGAGCGCGAGAGCGCCGCGATCCTCGGTGGCGATGCCGAGATCGAGCTGACCTATCGCTATGCCGACCCGACCGAGCTGGAATGGATGCAGGGCGTCGCGACAACCGTCTCGGAAACCGTGGATTTCCGCTCCATGGCGGTGGTCGAACGCGATGGCGACACCGAACGCGCCCTGACCCAGATCCGCGCCGTCGACGGGGCCTATCCGCTGGTGGGCGAGGTCCGGCTCGAACCGGAAATGCCGATCGAGGCGGCCTTCGCGGGCACGGACGGCCTGCCCGGCATCGTGGTGGAGCGGGCGCTGGCCGACCGGCTGGCGCTGTCGCCCGGCGACCGGCTGCGGCTCGGCACGCAGGACTTCGTGCTGATGGCGGTCCTGACGCGCTATCCTGACAGCGCGGCGGGCGGCTTCGGCCTGGGGCCGCGCAGCCTGGTTCTGGCCGAGGACCTGTCGGGGTCGGGGCTTCTGGCCGAGGGCACGCTGTTCTCGACCGCCTACCGGCTCGACCTGCCGCCCGAGGCCGATCTGCAGGCGCTTGAGGACGAGGCTGAGAGCCGGTTCGAGGGCAGCGGGCTGCGCTGGCGCGATGTGCGGCGCGGCGCCGGCGGCACCGAGCGTTTCATCGACCGGCTCGGCTCTTTCCTCGTGCTGATCGGCCTGTCGGGCCTCGCTGTGGGCGGCGTCGGCATCTCGGCCGCGGTGCGCGCCTATCTCGCGGGCAAGACCGCAACCATCGCCACGCTCAGGACACTGGGCGCGACCCGCGCCACCATTTTCCTCACCTATTTCCTGCAGATCGGCGCGCTGACCCTGCTGGGTCTCGCCATCGGTCTGGCGCTGGGCATCGCGGTGCCGCTCGTTCTGGCGCCCTTGATCACCGCGCGGCTGCCGATCCCGGCGGAGTTCGCGATCTATCCGCGCCCCCTGATCGAGGCGGCGCTCTACGGCGCGCTGGTCGCCATGATCTTCACGCTCTGGCCGCTGGCGCGGACCGAGAACGTGCGCGCCGCGACGCTGTTTCGCGACGCGATGGGGGCGGGCCGCGCCCTGCCTCGGCGGCGCTACATGGGCGCGATCCTCGCGCTGCTGGCGGTGCTTCTCGGCGCCGCGGTGCTGTTTTCGGGCACGTGGAGGCTCACCCTCTCGACCGCGGGTGGCATAGGGGGGGCGCTGCTGCTGCTGACCCTCGCAGCGCTCGGCGTGCAGGCCTTGGCGCGCCGCTTCGGCCGCGGCCTGCGCGGACGCCCCGGCCTGCGGCTGGCGCTCGGCGCGATCGGCAAGCGCGGGGGCGAGACCGGCTCGGTCGTGCTGTCTCTGGGGCTCGGCCTGTCGGTGCTGGCCGCCGTGGGCCAGATCGACGGCAATCTGCGCCGGGCGATCCAGAACGACCTGCCGGAGGTCGCGCCCGCCTATTTCTTCGTCGACATCCAGCCCGACCAGATCGAGGGCTTCCGCGCCCGGCTCGACGACGATCCGCAGGTTAGCCGGGTCGACAGCGCGCCGATGCTGCGCGGCATCGTCAGCGAGATCAACGGCCGAGCTGCGCGCGAGGTCGCCGATCACTGGGTGCTGCATGGCGATCGCGGCCTGACCTATTCCGCCACGCCGCCGGATGGCGAAGAGATCGTCGCGGGCGAATGGTGGGCCGAGGATTACGCGGGTCCGCCGCTGGTGAGCTTCGCCGAGGAGGAGGCGCTGGAGATCGGGCTCGGAATCGGCGACGAGATCACGGTCAACGTGCTGGGCCGCGACGTGACCGCGACCATCGCCAACCTGCGGCGCGTCGATTTCGGCTCGGCAGCCATCGCCTTCGTGATGTCGATGAACCCCGGCGCGCTCGCCGGCGCGCCGCATAGCTGGATCTCGACGGTCTATGCCGAGGAAGAGGCCGAGGCCGCGATCCTGCGCGATCTCGCCGACGCCTATCCCAACATCACCGCGATCCGGGTCCGCGACGCCATCGATCAGGTCACCCGCGTGGTCGATGGCATCGCCGCCGCGACCCGCTACGGCGCCGCCGCCACCCTGCTCACCGGTTTCCTGGTGCTGATCGGCGCGGCGGCGGCTGGCGAGCGGTCGCGCACCTATGAGGCGGCGATTCTCAAGACGCTGGGCGCCTCGCGCCGCCGCATCCTGTCGAGCTTCGCGCTGCGCGCGGCGCTTCTGGGGGCAGCCGCCGGCCTCGTGGCGCTCGGCGCCGGCGTGCTGGGCGGCTGGGCCGCGGCGCGCTTCGTGATGGAGACCGATTTTTCGGTGATCTGGTCCTCGGCCGTGGGCATCGTGCTGGGTGGTGCGCTGGCGAGCCTGCTGGCGGGGCTGGGCTTCGCCTGGCGACCGCTGAAGGTGCGCCCGGCGCAGGTGCTCAGGGCGCAGGACTGAGCTAGCGCCCGAGCAGCCGGTTGTGGATCGCCGTGGTCGCCACGGCGGCATGGCCCATGCCATAGGCGATCTGGTCGAGCCCGGCGATCACGTCGCCTATGGCGAAGAGCCCCTCGATGCTGGTCTCGCAATGCTCGTCGACCGGGATGCAACCCGCCTCGGTCAGATCCGCGCCGAGATCGCGGGCGAGATCGGAATGCGGATCGGTGCCGAGCGCGACATAGAGCGTGTCGAAGCGGGCCTCGCGCCCGTCCTGCATCTCGACCACGATCTCGTCACCGTCGAGCCGGATCTCGCGGCGATGCGACGGCAGGATCTTCAGCCCTGCCTCGGACAGCGCCCGCTCTCCGTCATCGTCGAGCGGCGCGTGCTCGGGGCGCACCACGGTCACGTCCTCGGCGTAGTGGCGCACGAAGCGGCCTTCGGCCACGGCGTGCGGACCCGAGCCGAGGATCGCCACCTTCTTTCCGCGCACCTCGTAGGCGTCGCAGATCGGGCAATAGCGGATCAGCCCGCGCGCCACCCCTTCGTTATGGATCTCCTCGGGGATCTGTGGCGGGCGGTTGGTGACGCCGGTGGCGAGGATCAGCGTCCGCGCTTCTAGCGCGCCGCCATTGGCCTCGACCCGGAAACCGCCATCGATGCGGCTGGCCGATGTGACGCGGTCGCGGCGGATCTCCACGTCGTAGTGATCGAGCTGGCGGCGCATCCGGTCGAGCAGTTCCGGCCCCTCGATCCCGTCCGGGTAGCCCGGCAGGTTGCGGGTGCGCGGGATGCGATGCGCGCGGGGCCGGCCCGCATCGAACAGCGCCGTGTCGCGCAGGAACCGCGCGAGGTAGATCCCGGCGGTGAGCCCCGCCGGACCGCCGCCCACGATGATGCAATCCTTCATGGCCGATCTCCCGCCTCGTCAGAGGCGGGAGATATGGCGCGGGCGGGCCGGGTCCAGCCCGAAGCCCTGGGCGGGCCCGATCAGACGCGCGGCTTGACCTGCATCAGCGCCATGACATCGGCCATTTCCGGGCCGTGATCCATGCCGGTGACGGCGCGGCGCAGCGGCAGGAACAGCGACTTGCCCTTGCGGCCGGTCTCGGCCTTCACGGCGTCGGTCCAGGACTTCCAGGTCTCCGGGCCATAGGGCGGCTCGCCCAGCATTCCCAGAGCCTGCGCCACGAATTCGGCATCCTCGGGCTCGGCGCGGCCCGCCGTGCCGTCGCGGAACACCGCCCACCACTCGGCGATGGTGGCGCGGGTCTTGAGGTTGCCGCGCACCGTGGCCCAGAACGCCTCGGCCAGATCCTCGGGCACCCCCGCCGCGCGGACGTCCTCGGCGACCTCCGAGAGCGGCTGCTGCGACAGCCAGCGCGCGGTCAGCGGCTCCAGATCGGCGGGGTCGAACTTGGTGGGCGCCGAGCCGAAGGTGGCGATGTCGAAGCCCTCGATCACCTCGGCAGGCGTCTGGCGCAGTTCCACGGGCTGCGAGGAACCCAGCCGCGCCATCAGGCTCAGGATCGCCATCGGCTCGATCCCCGCTGCCTTGAGGTCGCGCAAGCTCAGCGTACCGAGCCGCTTGGACAGCGCCTCGCCCTGCGGGCCGGTGAGCAGCGAGTGATGCGCGAAGCGCGGCGGCTCGTAGCCCAGGGCCCGGATGATCTGGATCTGCGTCGCGGTGTTGGTGACATGGTCCGAGCCACGCACCACGTCGGTGATGCCCATCTCGGCATCGTCCACCGAGGAGGCGAAGGTGTAGAGCACCTGCCCGCTTTCCTTGATCAGCACCGGGTCGGACACGCTCGCGGCGTCGATCGAGATCGGCCCGAGGATGCCGTCCTCCCACTCGATCCGCTCGCGGTCGAGCCTGAAGCGCCAATGGCTACCGCGCTCGGCGCGCAGGCGGTCCTTCTCGGCGTCGGACAGGTCCAGCGCAGCGCGGTCATAGACCGGCGGCTTGCCCATGTTGAGCTGCTTCTTGCGCTTCAGGTCGAGCTCGGTCGGGGTCTCGAAGCATTCGTAGAGCCGCCCGTCGGCCACCAGCTTCTCGCGCGCCGCCGTGTAGCGCTCCATCCGGTCGGATTGCCGCTCAACCCGGTCATGGGTGATGCCAAGCCAATCCAGCGCCTCGAGGATGCCGTCCACGTATTCGGGCTTGGAGCGTTCCTGGTCGGTGTCATCGATGCGCAGGATGAACTCGCCGCCTTGCTGTCGCGCGATGGCATGGTTGAACAGCGCGGCGCGCAGGTTGCCGATATGCAGCCAACCGGTGGGGGACGGGGCGAAACGGGTCGTTGTCATGGGGCTCTCCTGTTCGTGACGGCTCTTTCACAGGCGGTCCGTTTTGTCCATATCGGGGGCTATGGACAGCACATCCGACCCCTTCGCGGGCAGCCCCCTCGCGCCCACTCTCGACGAGATCGAGACGATCGCGCGCCACGTCATCGCCACCCTGCCCGAGCCGTTCCGCCGCGCGGCCGCCGAGGTGGCGCTGCGCGTCGTCGATTTCGCGCCCGACGACATTCTCGAGCAGATGGAAATGGAGCCGTTCGAGCTGACCGGGCTCTATGACGGCACGCCGATGACCGAGAAGTCGAACTGGGACGTGCCGCACGGCCCGGACGTGGTCTGGCTGTTCCGGCGGCCGATCCTCGACGAATGGGCCGAGCGCGGCGACGTCACCGTGGCCGAGATGGTGGCGCATGTGACGGTGCATGAATTCGCCCATCATTTCGGCTGGTCCGACGACGACATCGCCGCGATCGACCAATGGTGGCTGTGATGCAGGGGCTTTGTGCGGCCCGGCGCTAGGCAAAGCCCCGGCACGCCCTAACCTTTGCGTCATACAACGCAGAGGAGACGTGAGATGTCACATTCCATCAGCCGCCGCGCGGCGCTCATGGCCGGCGCGGCGCTGCCGCTGGCTGCGAGTGCGGGCCTGCCCGGTACCGCCATTGCCCAGACCGCCCCCTCGGGCGACGCGGTCGAGCTTCCGACGCACCGCGCCTTCACGCTGGGCGATGTCAAGGTGACCACCCTGCTCGCCGGCAGCCGCGTCGTGCCGGAGCCGCATTCGATCTTCGGGCTCAATGTCGATGACGAGACCTTCGCGCAGGTCAGCGAGGAGAACTTCATCCCCTCCGACGAGGCGCGGTTCTTCTTCAACCCGGTGCTGGTCGAGGCGGGCGAGAACGTGATCCTCGTCGATACCGGCCTCGACGCGGCGGGCATCACCGCGGCGCTGGAGGCCGCCGGCCGCTCGCCGGGGGACGTCACCCACGTGGTGCTGACCCACATGCATGGCGACCATATCGGCGGGCTGATGACCGAGGCCGGGGAAAAGACCTTTGCCAACGCCTCGCATCACGCGGGCCGGGTCGAATTCGACCACTGGGCCGGGCAGAACAACGAGGGCTTCGAAGCCAAGGTGCGGCCGCTCGAGGGGGAACTGCAGTTCATCGAGGATGGCGATCAGGTCGGTCCGCTCACCGCGATGGCGGCCTTTGGCCATACGCCGGGTCACCTCGTCTTCACCGTCGCAGGGAGCGAGGGCGAGCTGCTGCTGATGGCCGATACCGCCAACCACTACGTCTGGTCGGTGGGCGAGCCCGACTGGCATGTCAGCTTCGACTCCGACAAGGAGATGGCGGTCGAAACCCGGCGCCGGGTGCTGTCGATGGCGGCCGAGCGCAAGATGCCCGTGATCGGCTACCACATGCCCTTCCCCGGGGCGGGCTACGTCATGGCGGTGGATGACGGCTTTGCGTGGGTGCCGCACAGCTACCAGCTGACGCTCTGATCACTCCGCCGGGGTGGGCTCGGGCTTTCCGCCAGGTCCCTGCCCCGGCACGAGGCGCGGCTCGGGCAGCCGCCAGACCAGCAGCGCCACGGCGACGAAGGCGGCCGCGTTGAACCACAGCGCAGCCGTCAGCGCGTCCGGATAGCCGCCGCCCCCGCGCAGCATCCCGAAGAACAGCTGCCCCATCACCGCCACGCCCAGCGCGCCGCCGACCTGCTGGAAGCTTTGCAGCGCGCCCGAGCCCGCGCCGGTGTCGCGGTCGGCGACGTTGGCGAGCACCGTCTGGAACAGCGGCGAGACGGCGGTGCCGAGGCCGAGCCCCGAGAGCGCCAGAGGCACGATGAAGGCCGCGCGCGACAGCGCCCCGCCCGCCTCGGGGAGCATCAGCCGCAGCGCAGTCATGCCGATCACCAGCAGCACCGCGCCCGCCGTGATCCGCTCGCGCGGCCAGCGGGTGCCGAGACGCCCCGACAGGACCGACGCGCCCAGCACCCCGAGCGAGAACGGCAAGGTGGTGATCCCCGACTCCAGCGGCGTTAGCCCGTAGCCCAGCTGCAGGAAGATCGCGAAGACCAAGAAGAAGCCGGGAATGCCGGCGAAGAGCAGCGTCGCCAGCACCGAGCCGGTGACGTAGTCGGCATTCGCCAGAAGGCTTGCCGGGATCAACTGCGGCGCGCCCCGCCGGGCCTGCCGCCGCTGCCAGGCGACGAAGCCCGCACCGGTCGGGATGGCGGCGACCATCATCGCGAAGACCCAAACGGGCCAGCCGAGCTGGCGCCCCTCGATCAGCGGAAACAGCAGCAGCATCAGCCCGGTGCCCGCCAGCGCCATGCCGGCGAGGTCGAGCCTGAGCGCCGCGTCGCCCGGCACCTTGGGCACGAAGCGCAGCGCCCCGAGCACCGCCACCGCGCCGACCGGGATGTTGACGAGAAAGATAGGCCGCCAGTCGAGCCCCATGATGTCGGCCCCGATCAGCACCCCGCCCAAGAGCGGGCCGGCGACGCTGGCGAGCCCGGCCGAAAGCCCGAACAGCGCGAAGGCGGCGCCGCGTTCGCGCGGCGGGAACAGCGCCGGCACCAGCGCCAGCGTCTGCGGCGTCATCATCGCGCCGCCCAAGCCCTGCAGAACCCTTGCGGCCACGAGGCTGCCGATGCCGGGCGCGAGGCCGCACAGCGCCGAGGCGATGGTGAAGACCGTGACCCCGATCACGAACATCCGCCGCTGCCCGACCACGTCGCCGAGACGGCCGGCGGGCAGCAAAAACAACGCGAAGCTCAGGATATAGGCCGCGACGACCCATTCGATCTGGCTGTCGCTGGCCTGGAGGGCGTCCTGCAGCGAGGGGATGGCCACGTTGACGATGGTGACGTCGATCAGGTTCATGAAACCCGCCACCAACAGCGCCGCCATGGCGATCCAGCGGCCCCTGAGCGGAGTACCCTCTTCGGTCATGGCGATCCCCGGCGCGCGCCCGCCGCTCAGATCGGATGCACCGGCCAATACCCCGCCAGCCGGTCGAGCCCGTGCCGGATCAGCTCCGCCAGCGCGCCGCGATCCACGTCGGCGAGCTTGTTGATGTAAAGGCACGACTTGCCTATCCGATGCTTGCCCAGCCGGGCGAGGATCGGGTTGGCCTCGTCGTATCCCGGCATGATGTAGAGCACGAGATTGGCCTTTCGAGGCGAAAACCCGGTGGCGAGGAAGCGTCCCGCATGGCCGCTCTCGTAGACGTAGTCATAGGAGCCGTAGCCCACGATCGACGGCCCCCACATCTGCGGCACGAAACCGGTGACCTCCCGGAACAGCGCGTCGAGAGCCGATGCGTCGGCGCGGCGGCGCTCCGGCGTCACCGCCTCTAGGAACGCCTCGACGCTGGCGCCGGTGGGCAGGGTCTTGTTCTCGGACATGGCGCCTCCCGGCGGGCTTGGGGATCGGGCCGAGATTAGAGACCCGGCGGCGTGGCGCAAGCGCGGCGTTGCCGAGGGGCCGCGCGCGTCTAGACTCCCGCGCATGAGCCCTGTCCGCCGTATCCGCGTCGCCGCCAATGGCGGCATCCCGAACCACCCGCGCTGGCCAGCGCTGCTCCATGCGCGCGCCTTCGCACCCGAGGCGGCGGAGGCGTTGCTGCGCCGCCATGGCTGGGGCGGGATCTGGCGCTGGGGCGTCTTCGACTATCACCATTTCCATCCCGATGCGCATGAGGCGCTGCTTTGCGTCGCCGGCAGCGCCCGGCTGCGGATCGGCGGCGAGGCGGGCGAGGATCTCGACGTCGTGCCCGGCGATGCGCTGGTGTTGCCGGCGGGGTTCGGGCATCGCTGCCTCGAGAGCCGGCCGGGCTTCGCGGTGCTCGGGGCCTATCCGCCGGGCCAGGAATCGCCATCGGTCGAACGCGCGGCAGCGGATGCCGGGCGCCGCTTCGGCGCCCGGATCGCCGCCCTGCCCTGCCCGGAGCGCGATCCGGTGACCGGCGGCCCGATGTCGGAAACGTGGCCCGATACCGTGGCCGATCCGCCGCGCAAGTGACTGAGGTGCCGGGGCTGTTGTCTTGGGCGGGGGCCGTCGTTACTCTTGCACGAAAGCGGAAACTTGGACCGGTCGCACCGGGTCCAGCGATCGGGGGCAATCGGTCATGTCGGCAGGAGCCAAGCGCGCGTTCACACTCGCGGCGGCGATGATGCTTGCGCAGGCGCCCGGCGCGCAGGCGCAGGAAGCCACCATCAAGCAATACGAGGACGGAGGCGTCTACGAGGGCACCTTCCTCAACGGGCGTCAGCACGGGCGCGGAAGCTACCGCCTGCCCAATGGTTACGAGTATGTCGGCGAATGGTTCGAGGGCGAGATCCGCGGCGAGGGTCAGGCCACCTTCCCGAACGGGTCGGTCTATGAGGGCCAGTTCGCGCGCGGCAAGCCCGAAGGGGTGGGCCGGATCACCTTCGCCGATGGCGGCAATTACGAGGGCGAGTGGGAAGACGGCAAGATCACCGGTCGCGGTACCGCCGAGTACGCCAACGGCACCCGCTACGAAGGCGAATTCCGCAACGCCATGCATCACGGCACCGGCAGGCTGAGCAGCCCCGACGGCTATGTCTATGACGGCCAGTGGGTCAACGGCGTCAAGGAAGGCGAAGGCAAGATCACCTATCCCGACGGCTCGACCTACGAGGGTACGCTAAAGGCCGGCGAGCGCGACGGGCAAGGCACGCTCACCATGCCCGACGGGCTGGTTTATGAAGGCAATTGGGTCGACGGCCAGATCGAGGGCGAGGGCCGGCTCGAACAGCCCAATGGCGACGTCTATGTCGGCCAGTTCGCGGCGGGCAAACGCGAGGGCACGGGCCGGGTCCAATACGCCAATGGCGACGTCTACGAGGGCGCGTTCAAGGATGATCGCCGCCATGGCCAGGGCACCTTCACCGGCACCGACGGCTATCGCTATGTCGGTGAATGGGTCGAGGGACGGATCGAGGGCCAGGGCGAGGTCACCTATCCCGACGGGTCGGTCTATGTCGGCCAGTTCGAGAACGACCTCGCGCATGGCACCGGCAAGATCACCTATCCCGACGGATCGACCTATGAGGGCGACTGGAGCGAGGGCGTGATCGAGGGCACCGGCACCGCCACCTACGCCAACGGCCTCGTCTATGAGGGCGAGTTCCTCGATGCGCGCAACCACGGGCGCGGCAAGATGACCTATGCCGACGGCTACAGCTACGAAGGCGATTGGGTCGAGGGCCAGCGCGAGGGCCAGGGCTTGGCGATCTATGCCGACGGCACCCGTTACGAGGGCGGCTTCGAGGACGGCCAGCGCCATGGTCAGGGCCGGATCACCATGCCCGACGGCTTTACCTATGAAGGCCAGTGGGTCGATGGCGAGATCGAGGGCGAAGGCGTCGCGACCTATGCCAATGGCGACATCTACGAGGGCCAGTTCCGCGATGGTCGCCGTCAGGGTCGCGGCGTGATGCGCTATGCTACCGGCGAGACCGAGGAAGGCGGCTGGCGCGACGGCGCCTTCGTCGGCGACGCGCCGATCGAGGCCCCGGAGGCGGAGGAGGACGCGACCGGCGCCGATGCCGATGCCGATGCCGATGCCGTCGAAGAGGACCCGGCCGACACGCCACCGGAAGAGCCTGTAGAGACCGAGGCCCCGGACACGCCCGAAACCCCGGACACCCCGGAAGACAGCATCGACGGAGATGAGCCCGCCGAGGCCCCCGGGGAAGATGATGCCGACGGTGCCGGGATCGAGACCGAGACCGAGACCGAGACCGAGACCGAGACCGAGGAGGTCGGGGAGGAAAGCTGAGGGCCTAGACCCGCTCGCCCCGGTTCATCCGGTCGAGGAAGGCCGCCGCCGCGCGCCACACGGCGCGGCGCCTGTCGGCATCCCTCCGGTCCCGGGTCCGGTACAAAGGCAATCTTCCTGGGGTGATGCGGGACGTCGCTGGCATCGTCGCCGCCCTCGGCCATCGCCACCACGTCGCGGCCCTTGTCGGCCTCGCGCAGCGCCCAGAGAGACAGGGCGAGCTAATCGCCGAGAGCGAGGACCAGCCTCACCACGGCACCTCCTCCCCGCGCCAGTCGTAAAAGCCCCCCGACTGCGCCGGATCAAGGTTGTCCATGACCTGCAGCAGGTTCTTCGCCGCCTCCTCGGCCGAAACCATCTTGTGACGCCCGGCATAGGGGGCGGTGAACTCGGTCTCGACCGTGCCGGGATGCAGGGCCACGAGCACCGCGCCCTTGTCCTGACGTTTCATCTCCAGCGCCGCGCCATGCACGATCTGGTTCAGCGCCGTCTTCGAGGCGCGGTAGGAATACCAGCCACCCATGGCGTTGTCGCCGATCGAGCCGACCCGCGCCGAGAGCACGCCGCAGCGCCCGCCCGGCTCCAGCAGCCGCGACAGCTGCCGCAGCACCAGCGCCGGGCCGATGGCATTGACCGCGAAGACCCGGGCCATGTGATCGGCCTCGATCGCGTCGAGCGCCTTTTCCGGCCCCTGCCCTTCGGGCGCGAGAATGCCGATGGCGACGAGGATCAGCGCGAAGGGCCCCTCGACGGCGCCAAGCACCCTTTCGACCGAGTCCGGGTCCGTGACGTCGAGCCCATCTTCCCGGCGCGACAGCCGGGTGACGGCCGTGCCGCGCCGCTCCAGTTCGGCGGCGAGCGCCGCGCCGATGCCGCCCGACGCGCCGATCACGAGAGCGGTCGCAGGAACGGTCGTGGAGGCGGCGGCGTCACTCGGCATAGATCATCTTCCGGGTCATGCCCCCGTCGAGCAGGATGCTCTCGCCGGTCATGAACCCCGCCCCGGCGAGCCAGAGCACCGCCTCGGCCACGTCCTCGGGGCGGCCCGCGCGGCCGGCCGGATGCTGCGCATGGTCGATCTCGCGCAGCTCGTCCCAGCCGGTTGTCACGATCCAGCCGGGCGCGATGGCGTTCACGCGGATCTCGGGTCCGAGCGAGATGGCGAGCGCGTGGGTCAGCGCCGTCAGCCCGCCCTTGGCGGCAGCGTAGGGTTCGGTCTGCGGCTCGGACTGGTGGGCGCGCGACGAGGTGATGTTGACGATCGCGCCGCGCCGCGCGCGCAACAACGGCACGCAGTGCTTGGTCATCAGGAAGGCACCGGTGAGATTGGTGCCGATCCATTTCTGCCAATCGGCCAGCGCCAGATCCTCGATCGGCCCCGCTTCCGGGCTCGCGAGCCCTGCGTTGTTGACCAGAAGGTCGAGCCCGTCCCAACCGGTGGCGGCGATGGCGGCCCGGACCGAGGCCTCGTCCGAGACGTCGCCCTCGATCGCCCGTGCGCCCTGGGGTAGCCCCTGCAGCGCCCCGGCGTCGCGGTCCATCGCCGCGACCTCCCAGCCCTCCTGCGCCAGCCGCTCCACGAGGCCGCGCCCGATACCTTTGGCGCCGCCGGTGACGAGCGCCCGCTTCATGTGCTGTGTCATGCGCCGCGAGCTAGAAGGATGCGTTCGCCGGTCAATCCGTGACGGCGCGGCCCCGGCGTGGCATGATCTCCGTCGGAGAGGAGGATCGTCCATGACCCGACCGACCATCTACCACATCCCGGTCTGCCCGTTCTCGCAGCGGGTCGAGATCCTGCTGGCGCTCAAGGGGCTGAGGGATGCGGTGGATTTCTATGTCATAGACATCACCGAACCGCGCCCCGACTGGCTGCTGGAGAAGACCGGGGGCACCACGGCTTTGCCGGTGCTGGAGACCGAGGATGGCGGCATCCTCAAGGAGAGCCTGGTGATCCTGCGCTATGTCGAGGAGCGCTGGGCCGAGCCGCGCATCGCCCGCGCCGACCCGTTCGAGCGCGGCATCGAGCGGCTGTTCATCACCCGCGAGGGGCCGTTCGGCATGTCCGGTTATCTCTATGTGATGAACACCGACCCCGCGAAGCGAGACGACAAGCGCGCGGCGCTGCTCGGGCATTACCGATGGCTGGGCGAGATGCTGGAGCGACACAACCCCGAGGGTACATGGCTGTTCGACCGCTACGGGCTGGCCGAGATCGTCTACACGCCGCTGATGATGCGGTTCTGGTTTCTCGAACATTACGAGGGATTCGATCTGCCCGAGACCCCCGAATTCGAGCGCGTGCGGCGCTGGCGCGACGCCTGCCTCGGCTTCGAGGCGGCGCAGCAGGTGCGCTACGACCAGATCGTCAAGCTCTACTACGATTACGCCGTGGGATCGGGCAATGGCGCGCTGCCCGAGGGGCGGCGGCGCTCGAGCTTCGTGTTCGAGCCCGACTGGCGCGACCGGCCGATGCCACCCCGTGACAAGTACGACCGCGTCGCCTCGGATACCGAGTTGGGACTTCTGTCGGCTTAGGGGTTTTCATCCCGCGAACGGGCGATATAGTCCCGCCCATGAGCCGGAACCTCACCCTCTCGTCCCCCGCGGCCCTGCCCGCGCTTCGGACCCTCCTTCTCCTTACTCGCCTCTGAGCGTGCCCGTCGGCGCGACCGCTCAGAGGGGACAATCGCGCCGGATAACGCACCCGGACCCGAGAGGAATTGAGAGATGACCACCACCCCCGACACCCGCCCCGAAAACCGCGTCCTGATCTTCGACACGACGCTGCGCGACGGCGAGCAATCGCCCGGCGCCACCATGACCCATGCCGAGAAGCTGGAGATCGCCGAGCTGCTCGACGAGATGGGCGTCGACATCATCGAAGCCGGCTTCCCGATCGCCTCGGAGGGCGATTTCAAGGCGGTGAGCGAAATCGCGAAGCAGTCGAAGAACGCCACGATCTGTGGCCTCGCCCGCGCCAACTACAAGGACATCGACCGCTGCTGGGAGGCGGTTCGCCACGCGAAATCGCCGCGCATCCACACTTTCATCGGCACCTCGCCGCTGCACCGCGCAATCCCGAACCTGACCAAGGACGAGATGGCGCAGCGGATCCACGACACGGTGACCCACGCGCGCAACCTGTGCGATAACGTGCAGTGGTCGCCGATGGACGCCACCCGGACCGAATGGGACTACCTCGCCCGCGTGGTCGAGATCGCGATCAAGGCCGGCGCCACGACGATCAACATCCCCGACACTGTGGGCTACACCGCCCCGATGGAGAGCGCCCAGCTGATCCGGCGCCTGATCGCCGAGGTGCCGGGCGCCGACGAGATCATCTTTGCGACCCATTGTCACAACGATCTGGGCATGGCGACGGCGAACGCGCTGGCCGCGGTCGAGGGTGGCGCCCGGCAGATCGAATGCACGATCAACGGCCTCGGCGAGCGCGCTGGCAACACCGCGCTGGAAGAAGTGGTGATGGCGCTGAAGGTGCGCCACGACATCCTGCCTTGGGACACCGGTATCGACACCCGCAAGATCATGAACATCTCGCGCCGCGTTGCCACCGTCTCGGGCTTCCCAGTGCAGTTCAACAAGGCGATCGTCGGCAAGAACGCCTTCGCGCATGAAAGCGGCATCCATCAGGACGGGATGCTGAAGAACGCCGAGACCTTCGAGATCATGCGTCCCGAGGATGTCGGCCTCAACGCCACCAACATCGTGCTGGGCAAGCATTCCGGCCGTGCCGCGCTGCGCTCCAAGCTGAAGGAGCTGGGCTTCGAGCTGGCCGACAATCAACTCAACGACGTCTTCGTGCGGTTCAAGGAACTGGCCGACCGCAAGAAGGAGGTCTACGACGACGACCTGATCGCTCTGGTGCGCCAGAACGAGGCGGTCTCGGATCGGCTGCGGCTCAAGTCGCTGAAGGTGATCTGCGGCACCGAGGGGCCACAGCACGCAGCGATGACCCTGACCATCGACGACGAGGAGAAATCGGTCGACGCCACCGGCGACGGCCCGGTCGACGCCACCTTCAACGCGATCAAGGCGCTGTTCCCGCACGAGGCGCGACTGCAACTCTACCAAGTGGCGGCCGTCACCGAAGGGACCGACGCGCAGGCGACCGTCTCGGTGCGGCTCGAGGAAGACGGGCGCATCGCGACCGGCCAATCCGCCGATACCGACACCGTCGTCGCCAGTGCCAAGGCCTATATCAACGCCGTGAACCGGCTGCTGGTGCGGCGCGAGAAGACCGCCCCGAATGCCGATGTGAAGGGCGTGGGCTATCTCGACGCCGGGGAGTAACATCGCGCCGACGCGGCGCCCCGGCGCCGCGTCTTCCATGCAACGGTACGTGAAACGGCGAAAATGCGCTGACCGCAGGGGTTGCGGGCCTTTCCGCGCCGGGCCGTCATGCCTATAAGGCGCGAGGTCCGCAGGCCCTCGGAGTCGCGGAACATCACAGCACTGGGAACGGGATAGATCACGCCATGTTCGGATTGGGCAGCTTGTTTTCGTCTGACATGGCGATCGACCTCGGGACGGCGAACACGCTGGTCTACGTCAAGGGACGTGGCATCGTGCTGTCCGAACCCTCCGTCGTGGCCTACCACGTCAAGGATGGCGTGAAGAAGGTGCTCGCCGTGGGCGAGGACGCCAAACTGATGCTGGGCCGGACCCCGGGCTCGATCGAGGCGATCCGGCCGATGCGCGAGGGCGTCATCGCCGATTTCGATGTCGCCGAGGAAATGATCAAGTATTTCATCCGTAAGGTGCACAAGCGGACGACCTTCTCGAAGCCCAAGATCATCGTATGCGTGCCGCATGGCGCCACACCGGTGGAAAAGCGGGCGATCCGGCAATCGGTCCTCTCGGCCGGCGCGCGGCGCGCAGGCCTGATTGCCGAGCCGATCGCGGCGGCGATCGGATCGGGCATGCCGATCACCGATCCCACGGGCAACATGGTGGTCGATATCGGCGGCGGTACCACCGAGGTGGCGGTGCTGTCGCTCGGTGACATCGTCTATGCCCGCTCGGTGCGCGTTGGCGGCGACCGCATGGACGAGGCGATCGTCAGCTACCTGCGGCGCCAGCACAACCTGCTGGTGGGCGAAGCTACGG
The DNA here is from genome assembly GCF_900172345.1 of Limimaricola soesokkakensis. Classification (GTDB taxonomy): domain Bacteria; phylum Pseudomonadota; class Alphaproteobacteria; order Rhodobacterales; family Rhodobacteraceae; genus Limimaricola; species Limimaricola soesokkakensis. The sequence continues at coordinate 48,087 of NZ_FWFY01000003.1, read as the reverse complement.
CCGAGCGGATCAAGACCCAGATCGGCACGGCCCGGATGCCCGATGACGGCCGCGGCCAGTCGATGCATATCCGGGGCCGCGACCTCTTGAACGGCGTGCCGAAGGAGACCGAAATCTCCCAGGCACAGATCGCCGAGGCGCTGGCCGAGCCGGTGCAGCAGATCTGCGAGGCGGTGATGACCGCGCTCGAGGCGACGCCGCCGGATCTTGCTGCCGACATCGTAGACCGTGGCGTGATGCTTACGGGTGGCGGCGCGCTTCTGGGCCAGCTCGACCTCGCGCTGCGCGAGCAGACCGGCCTCGCCATCTCGGTCGCCGACGAGTCACTCAACTGTGTGGCGCTCGGCACCGGCAAGGCGCTGGAATACGAGAAGCAGCTGCGGCATGTGATAGACTACGACAGCTGAGACGACGCCCCCGCCGGGGGTGTCCCGACCCTCCCTCGCGGAGGGTTCCTGCCAGATGACGAGGGGGTGCGCGCTCCTTGGCGAGACCGAGACATAGCGGCGAGGATTACGCCCGCCCGATCCGCAGGCTGCTGGTCGGGCTCCTGCTGCTCGCGCTTCTGGCGCTGTTCGCCCTGTGGCGCATCGACAGCCCCCGCGTGGAGCGGATGCGCGCCGAGGTGGTCGACCGGGTGCTGCCCAGTTTCGACTGGGCGCTGGCGCCCGTCACCGGCCTCGCGACCATGGCCGGCAATTTCCAGAGCTATGCGCATCTGCACGAGCAGAACCAGCAGCTCCGCCGAGAGCTTCAGCAGATGCGCGCGTGGCGCGAGGCGGCGCTGCAGCTCGAGCAGGAGAACGCCAAGCTTCTCGATCTCAACAACGTGCGGCTCGACCCGCGGCTCACCTACATCACCGGCGTGGTGATGGCCGATAGCGGCTCGCCGTTCCGGCAATCGGTGCTGGTCAATGTCGGCGCCCGCGACGGCGTGCTCGACGGCTGGCCCGCGATGGACGGGATCGGGCTGGTGGGCCGGATCTCGGGCGTCGGGCACGCCTCGAGCCGGGTGCTGCTGCTCACCGATACCTCGTCGCGCATTCCCGTGACGATCCAGCCCTCGGGGCAGCGCGCGATCCTCGCCGGCGACAACACGATCTATCCGCCGATCGATTTCCTCGAGAACCCCGACCTCGTGCGTCCCGGCGACCGGGTCGTTTCCTCGGGCGATGGCGGCATGTTCCCGGCCGACCTGCTGGTGGGCCAAGTGACGATGGGCTCGGACGGGCGGCTGCGGATTCGTCTCGCCGCCGATTACGAGCGGCTCGAATTCCTGCGGGTGTTGCGCAGCCATCAGGCCGAGACCGTGGACGAAACGGGCCGGTTGATCGTGCCCGAACCGCGCGAGGTCTTCGGCCCGCCGGCCCCGGCGCCTGCAAGCATTGGGCTGGCCGAGCCAGAGCCGGACCAGGCCGCGGAGGCGCCCGATGGCTAGCCCCAGGCAGGCCCGGCTCTGGCTCGGCCGCGCGGGTTTCGCCGCGCTGGCCATGGGGCTGATCTTCCTGCGGCTGCTGCCGCTCGACACGCTGCCGCCGCGATGGGCCGGGCCGGACCTCTTGCTGGTGGCGGTGCTGTTATGGGTCGTGCGGCGGCCCGGCTTCCTGCCGGTCTGGATGGTGGCGGGGGTGGTGCTGCTGGCCGATTTCCTGTTCCAGAGGCCGCCGGGCCTGATGGCGGCGTTGACGGTGATCGCGACCGAGATGCTCAGGCGGCGGCACATGCGGCTGCGCGCCGGTGGATTCGCCGCCGAATGGGCGGCGACGAGCCTCGCCGTGGCGGGGATCCTCGCGGCAACGCAGCTGGCACTGCTGATCACCGTGGTGCCCGCGCCGCCGCTCGGCCTCGTGGCGAGCCAAGCCGTCACCACTGCGCTGGCCTACCCGCTCGCCGCCATCGCCGCGCGCTGGCTGTTCCGTATCGGCCACCGCCCCACCGATAGCCGTCGGAGGATCTCCGTATGAAACGACCGCCGAAGGAAACCGCCGAAAGCGCCCGCCGCATCGGGCGGCGCAGCCTCGTCATCGGTGCCTCGCAGCTCGCCATGATCGGCGTGCTGGGCTGGCGGATGCGGTCGATGCAGGTCGACGAGGGCGAGATCTACCGCTCTCTCGCCGAGGAGAACCGTATCAACATGCGGCTGATCCCGCCGGCGCGCGGGCTGATCTTCGACCGCAACGGCGTGCCGCTCGCGGTCAACGAACAGAACTACCGCGTGGTGCTCACCCGCGAGGATGCGGGCGATGTCGACGATACGCTCGACCGGCTGGCGCGGCTGATCGACCTGCCGCCCGAGGCGATCGAAAGCGCCAAGGCCGAGATGGCCCGTCGCCCCGCCTTCGTTCCGGTCACCGTGGCCGAGCGGGTGCCGTGGGACGACGTGGCCAAGGTCACCGTCAACGCCCCTGCCCTGCCCGGCATCACCGCCGAGGTCGGCCTGTCGCGCCATTACCCGCGCGGCTCAGATACCGCGCATGTGGTGGGCTATGTGGGCCCGGTCTCCGATTACGACCTGTCGAAGATGGAGAACCCCGACCCGCTGATGCAGATCCCGCGCTTCCAGATCGGCAAGACCGGGGTCGAGGCCAAGTTCGAGGAAGAGCTACGCGGCTCCGCCGGCACCAAGCGGATCGAGGTCAACGCCGCGGGCCGAGTGATGCGCGAGATTGACCGCGAGGAGGGCAAGTCCGGCGCGGACATCCAGCTCACCCTTGACAGCAAGCTGCAAAGCTACACCGAGGCGCGGCTCGAGGGCGAGAGCGCCTCGGTGGTGGTGATCGATCTCGAGACCGGCGACCTGCGCGCTGTGGCCTCGGCCCCGACCTTCGACCCGAACCTCTTCGTGCGCGGCATCTCGGGGCCCGACTGGCGCGCCCTGAACGAGAACAAGTACCGCCCGCTCTCGGCCAAGACCGTGCAGGGCGCCTACCCGCCCGGTTCGACATTCAAGATGGTGGTCGCCATGGCAGCGCTGGAATCGGGGCTCGTGGGCCCCGAGGACACCGAATACTGCCCCGGCTATTCCGAAGTCGGCGGCACCCGCTTCCACTGCTGGAAGCGCGGCGGCCATGGCAACGTCAACATGCATCGCAGCCTGCAGGAAAGCTGCGACGTCTATTACTACGAGATCAGCCAGAAGATCGGCATCGACCGCATCGCCGAGATGGCGCGCAGGCTCGGCGTCGGCGTACCGCTCGACGTGCCGATGTCGGCGGTGAGCGAGGGGGTGGCCCCCGACACCCAGTGGAAGCGCGACCGCTACGGCGAGAGCTGGCGCATCGGCGATACCGTCAACGCCTCGATCGGTCAGGGCTACGTGCTGGCGACGCCGCTGCAGCTCGCGGTGATGTCGGCGCGGCTCGCCACCGGGCGCGATGTGCGGCCACGGCTGGTGCATTCGATCGGCGGCGAGATCCAGCCCTCCGGCGCCGGCGAGCCGATGGGTCTCAACGAGAACTACCTGCGCCGGGTGCGCTCCGCGATGAATGACGTCTCGAACGCCCCGCGCGGTACCGGCTACGGGGCGCGGATCGTGGCCGAGGGGATGCAGATGGCGGGCAAGTCCGGCACCAGTCAGGTGCGCCGCATCACCGCCGAGGAGCGGGCCCGCGGCGTCACCTCGAACGCTGACCTGCCTTGGGAACGGCGCGACCACGCGCTCTGGGTCAACTTCGCCCCCTACGAGAACCCGCGCTTCGCCGTCTCGGTCGTGGTCGAGCATGGCGGCGGCGGCTCCTCGGTCGCCGCCCCGATCGCGCGCGACGTGACACTGCAGGCGCTCTATGACGGGCCGCCGCCGCTCGAGGCCTATCCCTCGAACCTGCGGGATGCGATCGCCGAGCAGCAAAAGCGCATCGAGAACCACGTGGCGCGTGGCATGACCGCCTCCGACAGGGCCTGAGATGAGCTACCTCGAGACCAACGCCAAGTTCGTCCCCACGGGCTTTCGCAAGCTGCTTTACCTCAACTGGCCGGTGATCCTGCTGATCACCGCCGTCTGCAGCTTCGGCTTCCTGATGCTCTACTCGGTCGCCGGCGGCTCGCCCCGGCCCTGGATGGAGCCGCAGATGAAGCGTTTCGGCGTCGGCATGGTGGCGATGATCGTCGTCGCCATGGTGCCGATCTGGTTCTGGCGCAACATGGCGCTCTTGGCCTATGGCGGCTCTTTGGCGTTGCTCGTGGCGGTGGACATGTTCGGCGAGGTCGGCATGGGCGCCCAGCGCTGGATCGATCTCGGGCCGATCCGGCTACAGCCCTCGGAGCTGATGAAGGTCAGTCTGGTGATGTTCCTCGCCGCCTATTACGACTGGCTGCCGCTCAGGCGCACCTCGCACATCTTCTGGGTGCTGCTGCCGGTCGTCTTCATTTCTATCCCGACGCTGCTGACGCTGGCCCAGCCCGATCTCGGCACGGCGCTGCTCTTGCTGATCGGCGGCGCGACGGTGATGTTCGCGGCAGGCGTCCACTGGGCCTATTTCGCCACCGTGATCGCTGCAGGGATCGGCGCGGTCTATGCCGTCTTCGTGTCGCGGGGCACGCCTTGGCAGCTTCTCAAGGATTACCAGTATCGCCGCATCGACACGTTTCTCGATCCCTCGAACGATCCGCTGGGCGCAGGCTACCACATCACCCAGGCCAAGATCGCGCTGGGCTCGGGCGGCTGGACCGGGCGCGGCTTCATGCAGGGCACGCAGTCGCGGCTCAACTTCCTGCCCGAGAAGCACACCGACTTCATCTTCACCACGCTGGCCGAGGAGTTCGGCTTCGTCGGCGCCTCGACGCTGCTGGCGCTCTACGCGCTGATCATCTTCTTCTGCGTGGTGTCGGCGGTGAACAACCGCGACCGCTTCGCCTCGCTGCTCACGATCGGCATCACCATGACGTTCTTCCTGTTCTTCGCGGTGAACATGTCGATGGTGATGGGGCTCGCCCCTGTGGTGGGCGTGCCGCTGCCGCTGGTGAGTTATGGCGGCTCGGCGATGCTGGTGCTGCTCTTGGCCTTCGGGCTGGTGCAGAGCGCGCATGTCCACAAGCCGAGGTGACATGAGGATCCTGTTTTCCGCGCCCGACACGGACTGGGCCGATTATCGCGAGTTGCTGCCCCGGGCACTGGCCGAGGCCGGCATCGAGGCGGAGCTGTCGCGTGAGGCCGATCCGGGGACGGTCGATTACATCGTCTATGCGCCCAATGACGCGCTGCGCGACTTCACGCCATTTATCCGCGCCCGCGCCGTGCTCAGCCTCTGGGCCGGGGTGGAGCGCATCGTCGGCAACGCGACGCTGACCCAGCCGCTGACGCGGATGGTCGATGCCGGGCTCGAACGGGGCATGGTGGAATACGTGACCGGTCATGTGCTGCGCCATCATCTCGGCATGGATGCGCATATCCTCAACCCGGAGCGCGCTTGGCATCCCTCGCCGCCGCCTCTGGCCGCCGATCGTCCCGTGACTGTGCTGGGCCTAGGCGCGCTGGGACGGGCCTGCGCCGAGACGCTTGCGGGGCTGGGCTTCCCGGTGACGGGTTGGAGCCGCACGCCGAAAGAGATCCAGGGACTGCGTTGCCTGTCCGGTGAGGACGGCCTGACGCAGGCGCTGCGCGACGCGCAGATCGTGGTGACGCTGCTGCCGCTGACGCCCGAGACGGAGAACCTGCTTAACGCCACGCGCCTTGCCCTGCCCGCGCGCGGCGCGGCGCTCATCAATCCCGGGCGGGGGCCGCTGATCGACGACGCGGCCCTGCTGGCGGCGCTGGACGAGGGGCGGATCGGCCATGCAACGCTCGATGTGTTCCGCACCGAGCCACTGCCCGCGGACCATCCCTACTGGCGGCATCCGCAGGTCACGGTGACGCCGCATGTCGCCTCGGCCACCCGCCCCGGCACGGCGGCGCGGGTGATCGTCGAGAATATCCGGCGCTCGGAGGCCGGCGAGCCGCTTTTGCATCTCGTGGACCGGGCGCGCGGCTATTGAGACCTCCCGAGCGGGGCTGGCGGCGTGTTTGCGTATTTCTGGAACAAAATGGCCTGAAGGGGCCTAGTGCAGCCGCGGCGGCTTTTCCGGGTCCATGCCCGGGGCCTTGGGTCCCGGCGCGACATGCGGCTGCGGCAGCTTGAGACGCAGGCCGACGCGGGCGATGCGCCTCGCGGTTTCGCTGCCGCCCTCGAGGAAGGTCACGTCGAGCGCGCCTTCTTCCAGCCCCGAGAAGGTCAGCGCCTCGCCCACGGCAACGGCAAGACCGCGCTCGGCCACCGGGGCGGGATCGATGAAGGCCAGAAGCGGTGCCTCGCGGCCATCGGCATATTCGACCCGCACCAGCCAGGCCTCTCGCGCCAGACCGCGCGCCGAAGCCAGCTTTTCGTCGAGCGCGGCCAGGAGCTTTTCCGAGAAATCCTTGGGCGGGTTCACCGCCACCGGCCGGTCGGCGGCCTGCTGCGGCGCATGGGTCAGCGTCTCGGCCAGCCAGACCAGCGCCTCCGGCGGCAGCAACCGCGCCGAGGGCGCCACGCGCGGGTTGAGCGCGAGACCGAGGCCCTGCGCGCCGAGGATCTGCGCCAGCGCCCGCCCGGGCACCGCCGCGTGGAAGGCCGCCGCGCCCGCATAATCCGACAGGCGTTCCTCGCGATCGAAGGCCACCGCATAGCTCTGCCCGGCCTCGTCGATGGTCACGGGGGTCACGTTCTCGTCGCCCGCCTCCTCGGCCAGCAGCAGGTACAGCTCGGCATCGGCGAGACGGCCGTAATAGCGAAGCCGCGCCGCGTCGTCCTCAGGCGACGCATCCATCGTGGCCGAGGCCACGTCGAGACCGGTTTCCATGTGTCAGTCCTCCATGATCTCTCGCACGCGGGCCTTCAGATCCGGGAGAACCTCCTCGCCGAACCACGGGTTGCGCTTGAGCCATGCGGTATTGCGCCATGACGGATGAGGCAAGGGAAACAGCTCTGGGCCGTATTCGCGCCAGCGTCGCACCCGCTCGGTTACGCCCGGCCCGCGGCCCAGATGCCAGTTCATCGCCGCGCCGCCGATCAGCACGGTGAGCCGGATGTCGCTCAGCTCGGACAGCACCCGGTTGCGCCAGACCTGCGCGCAGATCGGCGGCGGCGGCAGGTCCGAGCCCTTGGCATCATATCCGGGAAAGCAGAAGGCCATCGGCACGATGGCCACACGCGCGCGATCGTAGAATGCGTCCTCGTCGAGACCCAGCCAGTCGCGCAGACGGGTACCTGAACGATCCCAGAACGGGGTGCCGGCCTCGTGCACGCGAAGCCCCGGCGCCTGGCTCGCGATCAGGAGCCGGGCGCCGGGGCGAAACCAGACCACCGGGCGCGGCGCATGGCGCGTCGCGGTGGCGGCAAAGCGGTCGGCGCAGAGGCGGCAGGCGGAGAGATCGGAACGAAGCTGGTCCATCGCCGATCATCTATGTGCCCACGGCCCCCGCGCAAGGGTCCGATCAGACCCGACGGCCGCCGCGCAGGAACTTGCGTGCGAGTTTCCAGATCGCGAAATACTTGACGAACTTGCGCATGACGTCACTCCTTCACTAAGGGGGTTCGGCCTATAAACGCGCGGCCGAAGCCGAAGGTCCATGCGGTGGCGAAGGACACGCAAGGCCTTGACGGGAAACAGTCCCCCAGTTTGGCGAGGATTTCGGCGCTCTTTCGCCTTAAAGCCTTTCTAGACAGGGCTTCAGGGCATCCGATACCGGCCCTATGTGGTTGAACGGGGCGACGAGGGCAGAAACGGGGAGCCGATGCTCGAATTCGATGAGGTCAGCAAGTCCTTCTGGACCGGCAAACGGCGCAAGGTGATCCTCGACCGGGCCTCGTTCCGGGTCGAGCTCGGGCGTTCGCTCGGGATCCTGGCGCCGAACGGTACCGGCAAGACGACGCTGATCAACATGATGGCCGGGCTGGAAAAGCCCGATGAGGGGCGGATCATCCGCAGTTCCCGGATTTCCTTTCCGCTCGGCTTCATGGGCGGCGTGGTGCCGCGTCACAGCGCGCGGGAGAACGCGCGCTACATCGCCCGCCTCTACGGGCTCGATCCCGATTACGTCGAGGCCTTCTGCCGCTGGCTCTGCGGCATCGCCGAGTATTTCGATCGCCCCGTCGGGACCTACAGCCAGGGCATGCGCGCGCGCTTCGGCTTTTCGTTGATGCTGGCTCTCGAATTCGACATCTATCTGATCGACGAGGGCATGCCACAGACCACGGATGCCGAGTTCAACCGCAAGGCGGGCGAGATATTGCGCGAGCGGCTGGAAACGACGACGGTCGTGATCGTCTCGCACCAGCCGCAAACGCTGGAACGCTTTGCCCGGCAGGCCGCTGTGCTCCGCCACGGCCAACTGCACATGTTCGACAGTCTTGAGGAGGCACGGGAGCTCTATGACTACCAAGCCTAGGGTGACCCGTTACCGCCTGCGCGCAGGCGCGCCGCTTGCTCCGCCCGCGCTCGAGGCGGCCCGGAGCGTCGCCGATGCCGACACTGAGGCCGGCGCGACTGAGACCGAAGCCGAGCAGCGGCAGGCCGGGACCGCCGTCGCAATGCGCCCGGTTCAGCAATGGCTGGCCGAGGACGAGGCCGGGCCGGCCGACGCTACCCGGCCCGCGACGCAAGCCTCGGCGTCCGGCGGCAGCTTCGCCGATATCGAGGACGAGATCGACCGGATCCGCCAGGAGGGGTTGAGCGGCAGGCAGCTGCGCATGGCACGGCGCGTGGCGCAGAAGCAGGGGCTGGAGGTGAGCTCGGATTACGACGCGGTGCGCCAGCTTCGCGCGCGCGGTGTCGATCCGTTCCAGCGCTCGAACATCATCGAGCTGGTCGTGCCGCGGCAGCAAGATGATGAGGCCGGGATGACGCCCCGCGTGCAGCTTCCCTCCACCGTGCCCGATCCCGATCGCAGCCTGCCTTCGACCGAGCGGGCCGACCCCGGCGCTTCGGCCGAGCGCCGCGCCTCGGAGATCGGCCGGATCCAGCGCGACCTCGCGAAGCGCCGGCGCCGTCGTATGGCGCTCCTGTGCCTGCGGCTGGCGCTCTTCGTGCTGCTGCCGACGGTGCTGGCCGGCTACTACTTTTTCGCGGTCGCCACCCCGATGTACGCCACCCGCTCGGAATTCGTGATCCAACAGGCCGAGCCGCAGTCCGGCCCCGGTCTCGGCGGACTGTTCCAGGGCACCTCGATGGCGACGCAGCAGGACAGCATCACCGTTCAGTCCTACCTGACCTCGCGCGCTGCGATGGTGCGGCTCGACGAGGAAGAGGGGTTCAAGGAGGTGTTCTCGGACCCCGCCATCGACCCGTTGCAGCGCCTGCCCCGTCCCGCCACGAACGAGGCCGCCTACGATCTCTACCAAGATCACGTGAAGATTTCCTACGATCCCACCGAGGGCATCGTGAAGATGGAGGTGATCGCCCCCGATCCCGAGACCTCGCAGCGCTTTTCCGAGGCGCTTCTGGGTTATGCCGAGGAACAGGTCGACCAGCTCACCGCGCGGCTACGCACCGACCAAATGCAGGGCGCGCGCGAGAGCTACGAGACGGCCGAGGCGCGCCGCGCCGAGGCCTTGGCCAACTGGCTCAGGATCCAGCAGGAGGTGCAGCAGATCGACCCGGTGGGCGAAACCGCGGCGCGCACCTCGCAAATCTCGGCGCTCGAGACCCAGCGCCAGCAATTGCAGCTGGAGTTGCAGACCCGTCTCGCGGTGCGCCGCCCGAACGAGGCACAGGTGAACTCGCTCAGGAGCCAGATCGCGGGCATCGAGGCGCTGATCTCGGACCTGCGCCGCGAGATGACCGAGGCCTCGGAACAGGGCGCTTCGCTCGCCGCGCGCAACACCGAACTGCGGCTGGCCGAGGAAAACTACGGCTTCCAGACACTCTTGGTGCAGCAGGCGCTGCAGCAGATGGAGGCGGCGCAGATCGAGGCCAACCGGCAGGTGCGCTACCTGTCGCTCGGGGTCGAGCCTGTGGCCCCGGACGAGCCGACCTATCCCAAGGCACTCGAGAACACGGCGCTGGCCTTCCTGATCTTCTCGGGCATCTACCTGATGCTCTCGCTCACCGTTTCGATCCTGCGCGAGCAGGTGTCGGGCTGAGCCGGTGGCGGGCGGCGCGTGACGCCGCCCGCCAGCCGCGTTAGACCGGGCCCCGACAGCATGCGAAAGGCCCCTGCCCCATGATCGACGTCCAGATAGGCTCACTCACGGTCGGCAACGACCGCCCCCTCACCCTGATCGCCGGACCCTGCCAGCTCGAATCCTCGGACCACGCCCAGATGATCGCGGGTCGGATGGCCGAGGCCTGCGCGGCCCACGGCGCGCAATTCGTGTTCAAGGGCAGCTACGACAAGGCAAACCGCACCTCGCTTTCGGGCAAACGCGGCCTTGGCATGGAGGCCGGGCTGCGCGTGCTCGAAGACGTGAAGCGCGCCATCGGCTGCCCGGTGCTGACCGACATCCATGGCGCCGATCACTGCGCGCCCGTGGCCGAGGTGGCCGACATCCTGCAGATCCCGGCCTTTCTGTGCCGCCAGACCGATCTGCTCTTGGCGGCCGGGGATACGGGGGCGGTGATCAACGTCAAGAAGGGCCAGTTCCTGGCGCCATGGGACATGGCCAACGTCGCCGAGAAGATCGCCTCGACCGGCAACCGCCGCATCCTGCTCACCGAGCGCGGCGTGTCCTTCGGTTACAACACGCTGGTGGCCGACATGCGGTCGCTGCCCGAGATGATGAAGACCGGCTACCCGGTGGTGATGGACGCCACGCATTCGGTGCAGCAGCCCGGCGGGCTGGGCGGCGCCTCCGGCGGCCAGCGCGAATACGCCCCGGTGATGGCGCGCGCGGCCGTGTCCCTCGGGATCGCCGCGGTGTTCATCGAGACCCACGAGGCGCCCGACACGGCTCCCTCGGACGGGCCGAACATGTTGCCGCTGGCGCAGATGCCACAGCTCGTCGAGGGGCTGATGGGCTTCGACCGCCTCGCGAAGGCCAACCCGATCCGGGTGTGACGACCCTGCCCGGCGGGCCGTCACACGGCCCGCTGGAACCCGTTTCCCGCGGGCGGCGAAAATGCCTCTGCGGAAGCCAAAAAATCCGTCATCCCACCCTTGCAGCCATCCTCCGACGAGGTTAGACAGCCGCCACACCTGCTGGGGTGTAGCCAAGTGGTAAGGCAGCGGTTTTTGGTACCGTGTACCGTAGGTTCGAATCCTACCACCCCAGCCATGTTTCCCCCGAAATCGCCAAAAGCCCAAGAATATAGGGTCGACAGATCGCTGTCGCAAAACGCTGTGTCAGGCGCGTCGCCAAGTATGACACATGGTGTGACACACGACCTGTCGCCGTCCCCTGCCGGTCAGCCCGGCGGGCCTCCCTTTGCACGCCGCACCGCGCCCCGCGGCCGTCGCCCCGCCGGCCCCTACCTCCAGCGGCGCGGGCGCATCTATTACTTCCGAAGACGTTGCCCCAAGGTCATCCGCGAAAAAGGTGCCCGAAATTTTCTGTGCTTCTCGCTAAAGACCGAAATCCGGGTCGAGGCGATGAGACGCGCAACCCGGCTCCTCGCCGTCATAAACGGAATCGAGGACAGAGTGATGAACGACAATTTCGAGCCGGCGCTGACGCCCGAGAAGATCAACCAGCTGCTGAGCGCCGCCGCGCGCGACGCCATGGCCCGCATCCTGTGCGAGCAGGACGCCGCTACCCGCCCCACCGACGAGGAGCTCGACGAGCGCATTGCACAGCTTGACGAGCTCGAGCCCCAGCTCAAGCGGCAGGCACGTAATAGCGACTACAGCAAGGCGGAGCCGATGCTGCGCGCCGCCGCCCAAGGTATCGGCATCACTCTGCCGACCGCGATCCCGGTGGCCCTTGGTCGCCAGGGCATGCAGCTCCTGCGCAGCCTGTGCAGCCTCGAAAGCGAAGTGCTCGATGGGGAGGACGTCCGAACGGCAGCCCTGCCCATCGTCCATCAGTTCGGCGGGACGGACGTCGACAGCTTCGTCGTCGCTCCGGTCTTGCTCGAGGACGCCATTGCACGCACCTACCAGCGCAATCCCTCCCACCACATGAAGGGAAACATCGACACGATCGCGAAGCTGCTACGCCTGCGCTTCGGCAATATCCCCGTCGCGATCCTGACCAAGGCCGAGCAGGACGCGTTCTTCCGGTGGCTGGCGCGGCTGCCCCGCAATCACGGCAAAGCCCACGGCAAGAACCGATTCACCGAGAAGGACGGACGGTCGGGCCCGCTGGACCCGGAAAAATATGCCTTCACAAAAGACGATGAAATCGCTTGGGCGGATGCGGCCGACGAGGCGATCATGGAAGAGATCCGCGCTCGAAATGACATCTCCGTCCTGGAGAAGCGCGCCATCCTTGCCGAGCGTCTGACGCCCCGCCTGACCCTCACGACCCTGAAACGCTATCGCGACAGCTTCAGCCGCGTCATGAAGGGGGCGGACGACCTCGGCTGCAAGAACCGCCCCCCCGTCCTGTCCTACAAGGATATCGAGACGATCGTGAAGGCCGACGAAAACAAGGATGATCTCTACATCCGCGTCACCAAGCCGAAACTGCGGATGGCCTGGACAGAAGAGCGCCTGGCGGAGTTCCTGACCTGCCCGATCTATACGGGGTCGTCCTCCCCGCACCGCCGCTGGCGGCCGGGCAACGTCATCGTGCGCGATGCCATCTACTGGGTCCCGCTGATCGTTCTGGCGATCGGGAGCCGGATCGAGGAGATCCTCGAGCTGAAACGGACCGACATCGTCTACCGCAACAAGGTCTACTGTCTGGCCATCGGCCTCGGCCCGGAGCAGCGGACAAAAACCGAGGCCTCGGAACGGGTTATTCCGATTCCGCAGATGCTGCTCGATCTCGGTTTCATCGACTGGTGGAAAAGCCTTGGCGAAGATCACGGGCTGCTGCTCTTCCCCGACGCCGCGGAGCGCTCGAGCAAGGGCACGGCCGCGGACCCCTTCAGCAAGGCGTTCTACCGCATTCTCGACCACCTCGACCTACGGAGCTTCGACGAGGACATCTATGCCCTTCGCAAGACGCTCTCATCGATGCTGCACAGTGCGGGCGTCGCGGAGAACGAGCGGCAGGCCATTGCCGGCCATCGCCGGTCCAACGTGATCAACCGCTGCTACACCGCGCATCGCACGAAGGATTTGAAGGCGGCGGTCGATCGCGCAGCTTTCCAGCTCGAGATCGTCATGGATGCCCGGCACGGGTTCCCGGTCATCCGGTCGAGCGGGCTTGCCGGGACCGAGCCGCTGCTGGCAGAGGTCATTCTCGCGGATGATGGCCAGGCGCAGAGCATCCTGCTCACCCGGGCGGGTCAGGACGACCATGTTTTCGCCTTCCACCGCTGTGATCCGATATCGGGCGACCGACTTCCCACGGAAGACGTGTTTGCGGCTGCCAAGGCGTTTCGTGAGATCTGCGATCAGAGCGCGGTGCGCCTGCCCATCCACCATCTCAAGCGGCTGGCCTTCGAGCACTTCCAAGCGCTCGGGTGACACTCAAGTCAATACCGGGATAAGGGCGGGCCATGGCCCGCCCTTTCGATTCCTTTCGCAGGCCCCAAGCGAGACACTCACCGCCGGCCCGCCCGCGCCGCGCTGGATTCGCGCCTCAGTGGCCATCAGCCGAAACCCTGTCAGCACTTCTCACCGGATCGGGTTCGGCGAACAGGAGGGATCAAGCCTCAGATCTCCCTTGCACAAGGACTGGGGCATCCAGAGCCGTTCATGCCGCAGATCACTAAGCTGCCCAGGCACACGAAAGACAGACAGGCTTCTCGCCGGCCCCTGTGAAGTCCATCACAGGGGCTACCGCAAGGCGTAGTGACTACGCGTGGCCTCACGGGGCCCGCACAGGGCCTACACGTTCAGGGCCCCACCAACTGCCCGGCGGCCAGCGTCGCGGTTCCTCCCGATAGGGGGATTGCGGGAAGCCCCAAGGCTACCCTTCGTGATCCCCCCTTAGCGCAGCGCCTCCTTGATGCTCTGGTAGAGCGAGGCTTTGAACGCTGTGTCATGGGCGTGCAGCTTGTAGAGTTCGAGCTCCTCTTTCCGGCGGCGCAGCATGACTTCCCTCATGATCTTATCGAAGGCGAGATCTCGAGCGTAGGGATCGGGGTTCGACTTGTACTTCTCTTCGTAATCGGCATGGGCCTGAACGGCACTGACGAGATTGAGGAACTTCACGCGCTGTTCCTCAGGCGTCGCGCTCCACCCCTGGAACCACCGCTCATTGAAACTGCGGATGATCTCTTCGAGGGGGTCTTCCTGGGTGTCTCCCTCCCTGTAGCCCCGCGGATTGGGATTCTGCGGGTCCATCTCTGCCTCGGAGGCATCAAGGCCAATGCCGTGGTTTAGCTTAGTCCGTTCCAGCCCGTAGGAAGACAGGTCGACCGCCTCCAGAAGCGCGTCCAGCGCGTCCCGATCTGGGTCCTGGACCTTCAGCTTGGGGATCAGGAACTTCAGAAACCAGAAAAGCTTTTCCCAGGCCAGGACTTCGAACGGCATGATCGATGCCATCTGCCCGTAGATCTTAACGAACTGCCTGGCCTTGATCTTGAAATCGATCTTCTCTGGGTCTTCGAGCTCAAGCTCGCTGTTGAAGCGCTCCGCCGAAACGTCCAGCAACGGGCTCAGCGCCTGCGAGTCCTCCCCGCCAAAATACCGCGTGCAAAACTCTTCGACTTCCGACCACTCGTAGACCCCGGCATCGTCCAGCGTGGCCTTCAATTCATGCAGGACGTTGACATCCGTGGCCTCGGACAGCGTCGTGACCGTAAAGAACGGATCGAACGCCGCCTTGATGTCCTCGACGCTGTTGAAGAAGTCGAGAACGAAAAGGTCCTCCGTGCGCTTGCCGAGCTTCGGGGCCGAGCGATTGAGCCGGGACAGGGCCTGTACGGCCAAGACGTGTTGCAGCTTCTTGTCGACGTACATCGCGCAAAGCTTCGGCTGGTCGAAACCGGTCAGGTACTTGTTGGCCACGACAAGTAGTCGATACTCATCCTTGTCGAAATGCTCCCGGGTCTTGTCCTCCGGAAAGCCATTCATCTCGGCCTCGGAGTACTTGTTCCCCTTGATCTCCTTCTCGCCCGAAAAGGCGACCAGTGCCTTGAACGGGTTGCCCCGTGCTTCCAGGTGCGCCTGGACTGCCTTGTAATAGAGAATGGCCGTCTCGATGTCCTGCGTGACGATCATCCCCTTGCCCTTGCCTCGCAGCTTCTTGGCATTGACGACATTGGCGATGAAGTCCTCGACCATGATCTCGGCCTTGGTGCTGATCGTCTGCGGGCTGCGTTCGACATGCGCGCGGAGCTTCTTCTGGGCCTTGGCGGTGTCGAAGAGTGGGTTGTCCTCGATCGACTTTTGGATCTCGTAGTAGCTTTTGTAAGTCGTGTAGTTCGCCAAGACGTCCAGGATGAAGCCTTCCTCGATGGCCTGCTTCATGCTGTAGAGATGGAAAGGCCTGAAGCGCCCATCCGGCTGCTTGGTCCCGAACTTCTCCAACGTCGTGTTCTTCGGTGTCGCCGTGAATGCGAAGTAGGACGCGTTGCCACGCATCTTGCGGGCCTGCATGGCGGCCAGGATCTTGTCCTGGGCATCCTCGATGTCGGACTCTTCGCCGCCGCCCATGGCCTGGTTCATCTTGTCATGCGCAAGGCCGCTCTGCCCGCTGTGGGCTTCGTCAATAATCACGGCGAAGCGCTTGTCGCTCAGGTCGGAAATCCCTTCGATGATGAAAGGAAACTTCTGGATCGTCGTGATGATGATCTTCTTGCCGCTTTCCAGCGCAGCCTTCAGGTCGGCCGAGCGCATCGCCGGAGCGACGATGTTCTTGACCTCGGAGAAGTCCTTGATGTTGTCCCGCAGCTGCTTGTCCAGCAAGCGTCGATCGGTGACCACGATCACGCTGTCGAAGAGCGGCGCATCGACGGCCTTCGCGCCGGGAAGATCGGCGCGCTCGGGATAGGTTTCGATCAGCTGATAGGCCGCCCAGGTGACGCTGTTCGACTTTCCGGAGCCGGCTGAGTGCTGGACCAGGTAGCTGTGCCCGACACCGTGCTCCGCAGCATGCGTCAGCAGCCTCCGCACCACGTCGAGCTGGTGGTAACGCGGGAAGATGAGAGTCTTCTTCGCCAACAGGTCGGTGGACTTGCCCTCGAGCAGAACAAAATGCTGGATGATGCCGGCCATGCTGGCGGGCGCGAAGACTTCTTCCCAGAGATAGGACGTCTTGTGACCATTCGGGTTGGGCGGGTTGCCCGCCCCTTCATTGTGCCCCTTGTTGAAGGGCAAGAAGTATGTCGACGTGCCGGACAGCTTCGTTGCCATCCAGACCTCGTCCTGATCCGCGGTCATGTGCACCAAGGCTCGGCCGAATTGCAGTAGCGGCTGCGAGGCGTCCCGATCCCGGTACTGCTTGCGCCCGTGATAGCGGGCAGTCTGGCCGGTCCAGGGATTCTTCAGTTCCAGCGTGACGATGGGCAGCCCGTTCAGGAACAGCACCATGTCCACGGACTCGTTTGCGTTCGCCAGGTTGTGGCGGACCTGCCGGGTCACGCTCCAGATATTGGCGGCGAAGTTATCATGCACCCTCTGCGCCGAACTGGCGAGCGGCGCAGGGTACATGAGGGTGAAATGCGCGTCGTCGACAGGCAGGCCCTTCTTTAGCACATGCAGCAGACCCTTGCGCTTCACGAGCTTGTCGAACTGGCCAAGGATCTTGGCCTGCCAATCGGCGGGATTGCGGGTCTTGAGCTTCGCAAGCGCTTTGCCCTGGGTGGTCTCGAGGAACTCCCAGAACAGCGCGGTGTCGATCGCCAACTGCGCGTCGAAGTCGGTCGGGCGGCCAATGCGATACGGGCCGGGAGCCGTGGCGCCCGCGGCCAGCTCCTCGGAGATGGTGCCGGTCAGGCGCCGCTCGATGGCCTGTTCCAGCGCGATTTCCTTGGTGTTGCTGACCGCAATATTCATAACCGCTTCCTTACGCGTACTCGTTCAACTTCAGTTCGGAACAGGCATCCATGTCCTGGCCCGTTTCATGCAAACTGTCGGATGTGACCTGAATCTTGCCTGTGACCGCCGCGTTGATCAGGCTTGTTTTGTACTCCTTGAGCGCGGCGATCTGGTCTTTCTTGAGCGAAATGGCCGACGATATTTTCGCCCGGAATCTGGATATTTCTGCCAGCATGAAAACTTGTTCAGAAAGTGGGGGCACCGGAATTGGAAGGCGCTTTGTTTTTGCCTGATTCATAATCGGCATTGTAGTATAGTCGGTCTGATTGAAGATTAGTTCCCTCGATGAATTCAACCAGGTGAGAATCCATTCAGGTGAAAAATTTCTGACTGCCTCTATTACGTTGAATTGCTGATTGCAACTTGCCGCGACTCTACTGATGTTAGCCTTTCCCAGTGTACCCCCAATCCCAATAAGATATATCGAGTTTGGCGGGTAGACATCGACATGGCGCTGTTGCACATATCGGTGATGGGGATTCACTGGGCGCGCCCTGAGGGTTAGCTCGAGGGCATGCCGAAGCCTTCCCCGACCCGCTATCGCACGATGAACTGGTCCGACTACAACGCGGCGCTGCGCAAGCGCGGCTCGCTGTCGGTCTGGTTCGACCCCGAGATGGTCTGGCACGCCGGCAAGACCGGCAGGCGTGGGCGGCCCGAGACCTTCTCAGACGCTGCGATCCAGACATGCCTCACCCTGAAAGTGCTCTTCGGGCTTCCGCTCCGGCAGACGGTCGGGCTGATCGAGAGCCTGATCCAGATGGCGGGGCTGGATTGGCCGGTTCCGGACTATTCGACGCTGTGTCGCCGGCAGGCGCGGATCGCGGTGCAGGTCCCGTATCGCGCATCAGGACAGCCGCTGAACCTGCTCGTCGACAGCACCGGCATCAAGTTCCGCGGTGATGGTGAGTGGCAGGCCCGCAAGCATGGCCCGTCACGTCGCAGGCAATGGAGAAAGGTTCATATTGCCATGGACGCGGGCACCGGGGACGTGCGCGCAGTCGAGTTCACCTCGAGCCGCCAAGGCGACAGCCCGCTGCTGCCGGAGCTGCTGGCGCAGATCCCCCCGGAGGAGACGATCGGCGTGGTCACCGCGGATGGCGCTTACGACACGCGCCGCTGCCATGGCGCCATCATCGATCGAGGTGCCGACGCTGTCATACCAATCCGGCGCAATGGCCGTGCCTGGAAAGAAGACTGCTTCGCTGCCACCGCGCGAAACGAGATCCTGCGGGCAACCAGACGCTTGGGCCGGACGCTCTGGAAGAAGTGGACCGGCTATCACGTCCGAAGTCGGGTCGAGGCCATGATGAACTGCCTGAAGCTCTTCGGCGAGAGGATCATGTCACGAGATCCTGACCGCCAAACCGCCGAAATCCAGATCCGCATCGCCATCATGAACCGCTTCTCGGCCCTCGGCAGGGCCGAGATCGAAGCCGTCCGCTGAAGAAATGCGGGAAAGGGGGCAGTCATGCCCGAGGCTGCTTTGTGCAACATCGCCATCCCCATACAGAACATAAAAAGAACATTGACGGGAGCCGCCGACTGCGTCAAGCCATATGGATGCCTAAGGGAAGTCAGCCTCGTATCATGCCACGCCGCTTCGCAACGCTCCATGCAATGGCCGCCGAGGGCGTCCGCGTACGCTCTTGGTGCCGCAAGTGCGGGACCGTACTCGAGGTCAGCCCCGTCGAGCTGGCGGCGACCCGCGGCGCCGAGTGCAGCCTGCTCGGACGCGAGGAGCCGTGTCGCTGTGTTGGGTGTGACAGGGTCGTCTTCTTCCTTGCCAATGGACACGGCCGCTTCGAGCCCCTGACATGAGCAGTGGCGAACCCTTCGAGGCTCTGACGCTCAAGACCTCCGAGCTCGCCCATTTGATGGATAAGGCCGAGACCACCCGGCGGCGCGCGATCGCAGAGCGTGTTGCCGATTGGGACGAGGAGAATTTCGCCGACGACCCAGTGGCCACCGAGCAGATCGGCGGTTCGATCGAACGGATCGAGGTTGCCCTCGACGACCTCTTCCTCATGCGTGCGGCCTACGTCTTCGACGGCCGGCGTGATGAGGTCAGCGTTCCGGTCTCGGATCTCGTCGATCTCCTGATGGAGACGGACTTTAACTGAACTGTTCAGGTGCGGTCGTCGTCAGGAAGGGGCTCCCAGCCTGGCAGTAGGTTGAGCAACCCTTTCCGCTTTTCGTGAGCTGTCCCGGTACCCTCGGAAGCCCCGGCGCCTGCGTTGAGCTGAGTGATCGAGGCTTGCAGCCGCTGCGCATTCGCGGGGTTCTTCTTGAGGTGCAGCGTCTCCTCCAGTCCGAGATCGAGCAGACGATGAAACGGCGGCTCGCGCATAGCTTTCGCCGCGAGCTCTGGGTTGCCGCGTTTTCGCGCGCCCGAGCGCACGACGTACCACAGGTACACCAGCACACCGGCAGTGAAGATCGCAGAGACGAGAGTGAGTAGCGGCTCATAGCCCATCATGTATCCTCCCTGCCTACCCATGATGATATCAGAATGGCCGCGGCCTGACGAAGAGCAAGAAGATCGCCCGATTCCGTAGCTATTCCAGCTGTGGCGGCCTCTATTCCGAGGGCCCGAGCATCATGCGCTACCACGGTATCCTCAAGTATCTTCGATCGGATACCATGCAATCAACCCGGCCGGAGTTGGATCAGGAATGTAGGTATTGGATCAGGTATACCGGTATAGAAGAGATAATACCGCGCTATACCGGGTTGTCCCCCGTCAGCGCCTCTGGGACATCTGAGTTGATTTTGTAACGGAGGGTTTCTGGCTCATCGTAACCACCGAGGAGTGGAGATGAGACAGAAACCCGGAACAGCCAGATCGACGGCGGAGTCGCTGGTGAAGGACATCCGTCGGCGCACGCGGAAGCACCATTCGGCCGAGGAGAAGATCCGCATCGTTCTGGATGGGCTGCGCGGCGAGGACAATGAGCCATGTCGCGCCATCGGTCCGAGCGACAATGGCGAATGCCGAGCTCTGCCGGCGCGAGGGGATTGCCACGAGCCTCTATTACAGCTGGTCGAAGGAGTTCCTCGAGGCCGGCAAGAAGCGGCTCGCGGGCGACACGGCCCGCCAGGCCACCAGCCCCGAGGTCAGGGAGCTGCGGCACGAGGCCTCGGCGCTGAAGGAGGCGGTGGCCGATCTCACCCTGGAGAACCGCTTGCTCAAAAAAAGCATGCTCGGGGATGGGGGAGACGAGGCATGAGATATCCCGCTTCCGAGAAGCTCGAGATCATCCGGCAGGTGGAACGCTCACACCTGCCGGCGAAGCGGACCCTCGACATGATCGGCGTGCCGCGCACGAGCTTCTACCGTTGGTATGATCGCTACGTGTCGCTTGGCCCCGCCGGGCTCGAGGACCGGCCCTCGCGACCGAGCCGGGTCTGGAACCGGATTCCCGATAAGGTGCGCGAGCAGATCGTCGATCTGGCCCTGGAGCAGCCCGAGCTGTCACCCCGGGAGCTCGCCGCCCGCTTCACCGACACCCGGCGCTACTTCGTGTCCGAGGCCAGCGTTTACAGGGTTCTAAAGGCCCACGACCTGATCACCAGCCCGGCCTTCGTGGTGATCAAGGCGGCGGACGAGTTCCACGAGAAGACGACCCGGCCAAACCAGCTCTGGCAGACCGACTTCACCTATCTGATGGTCATCGGCTGGGGCTGGTTCTACCTCTCGACCATCCTCGACGACTACAGCCGCTACGTCGTCGCCTGGCGGCTCTGCACGACGATGAAAGCGGCGGATGTGACCGCGACGCTGGAAGATGCGCTGGTCGCCTCGGGCTGCGATCGGGCTACCGTCGCCCACCGGCCCCGGCTGCTCAGCGACAATGGCAGCAGCTACATCTCCGGGGAACTGGCCGGTTGGCTCGGTGACAAAGGCATGGACCATGTTCGCGGCGCCCCGAACCACCCCCAGACCCAAGGCAAGATCGAACGCTGGCACCAGACCCTGAAGAACCGCATCCTGCTCGAGAACTACTACCTGCCCGGGGCGCTCGAAGAGGCCGTGGCGGCTTTCGTCGACCACTACAACCATCACCGCTATCACGAGAGCCTCGGCAATCTCGCCCCTGTCGACGTCTATCTCGGCAGGGCCGACACCATCCTCAATCGACGAAAGGAGATCAAAGCCAGGACCATCGAAAAGCGCCGTTCGCTGCATCGCCAGACGGCGGCATGAACCGAAACCCGAACGAGCCAGACCCTCCGGTCAACATCAGGCCATCGTGTCCCAAATCATCTGACGACGGACACGGAGCAGCCAAAAAACCCGGCCTTGTTGCCGCCGAGCCCCGCCTTCAGATCGCGCCGGCAGGAACAACGTTCCTCAAACCTGACTTCTTCAGCAGCCTGTTAGGACCGCGTCCCTCATGCCGCGCTGTCCTTGTCAGCATCAGCAGCAAGTGCCTCGGGATAGATGCTTTGCAGCTGTTCAAGGTGATGCCGCATGGCACGATCCGCGCGATCAGGGTCCTTCGCGGCAATCGCCTCGTAAATCTCGACATGGGCGCGATAGGCCGTTTCGGTTTGACCATCCAATCTGAGGCTGGTCGTGCGCACCTCCTGAAGCCACCTGTCAAGTGCGCGGAAAAAACCGGACAGGATCGGATTGCCGACAATAGCAGCAATCGCTGCGTGGAATTCCATATCGGTCGCGCCGAACTGCGCGGTATCGCCGATTGCCGCGCGGTTCGCGTCGAGCCGTTCCTTAAGATCCTGAATATCCTGCTTCGTCGCACGCTGCGCGGCGAGGCGGACCACTCCCGTCTCCACAAGCTGCCGCACTTCGGAGAACGAGGTTAGGCCGCCGGGTTGCCGCAGGTAGAACGTTGCGGTCTGTGACAACATAGTGAGCAGGAAGTCAGTGCGTGGGCCACACACGCGTGCGCGTGAACCGGGCCGGGTTTCGATCAATCCCCGCGCCTCGAGGGCGGCAGTGGCCTCGCGGACCGTCAATCGCGATACGCCGAATTCCTCCATGAGAGCACGTTCCGAGGGCAGACAATCGCCGACCGGGTAGACCCCGTCGCAGATGTCAGTGGCCAGCATCTCGACGAGATCTTCGTGCATACGCCGGCGGCGAACGATCCGGCGCCCGTCACCCTGCCCCGTTCGGCTCCCGTCACTGATCCCCGCCATGGCACCCTCCAATGTCTTTCGCATCCGTCGAAGAATGCCTTGACAAGATCATCATCATTCACTCACGAATGCAACAGGTCATACGGTCTACTGGTATGACCAGTTCGACGGGGCGTTGGAGGCGCCTCGATGTGACCAGAACGAGAGGCAGCCGCGGAGCCGGCTGTGGGAGGTACAGACATGAAATCGACCGCCATCGCCGCACTACTGGCCGGCGTTGCTTTTGCCGGAACGCCACTCATGGCCGAGGAAATCTCGATCGCGCTACATGTCGATCCGGGCCACGAGATGTTCCAAGTGGGAGAACGCCTGAAGGAGAAGATCGAGGACGAGACGGACGGACGCTACACGGTCACCTTGCTCGGTACGGAGGTGGGAGGCGAGCGCGATCACCTCGAGGGTGCAAGCATCGGCGAGTATACGATCGCCCTCGGTGGCTCGATGCCGATGACCCTCTACGCGCCTGAATATGCCGCGGCCGACCTGCCCTTTGTCTATTCCAGCAGTGATCAAGCACGCCAAGTCTACGAAGGCGACATTGGGGGTTTCATCAACGAGGCGCTGGTGGCCAATGGCAACTTGCGGTTGGTCGGCCTGTCCATGCGGAGCCCCCGAAACCTCACGTCACGCGAACCGGTTCAGGGCCCGGACGATGTGCAGGGCGTGCGTTTGAGGCTTCCGGAGATCGAGCCTTGGGTCGAGATCTGGAGCGAAATCGGCGCACTTCCGAGCCCGATCGCTTGGCCTGAGGTCTACACGTCGCTCCAGACCGGGGTGATTGACATGCAGGAAAACCCGGTTTCGCTGATCTACAACGGCCGCCTTTACGAGGTGCAGAACTATCTGAACCGCACCCAGCATGTGCACTCCTTCTTTCATTGGCTAATCAACGAGGAATTCTACGCTGGGCTTTCGGACGAGGATCGCACGCTGATTCAGGGAGCGATTGACGAAGCCGTCGGCTGGGGCGACGAGCTGGTCCGTGAAAACGAGGAGAAAATCCTCGCTACCTTGAAAGAAGAAGGCATGGAGGTGGTCGAGCCCGACGTGGCCGCCTTCCGCGAGAAGGCCATTCCGGCCATCCGCCGCGTAGCCGAGGGCTTCGCGCCTGAAGTGCGCGATTACGTGCTGTCTCATATCGACTGACGTGACCAGCCGGCCCGCCGATCCGGCGGGCCGCATTCTTCGAGGGAGGTCGAAGCATGACTGAGACGTCGATACTGGAAGCACATGAACCGCCCCCCAACCGCTTCTGGCAGGTACTCGAGGGGATCGTCATCCTGATCTTCCTGGGCATGCTCGCGGCAATGTTTGTGCAGGTGGTGTCGCGATACGCTTTAGGTATTGGCGTTCCCTGGACCGACGAGACCGCCCGTTTTCTTTACATAGGGCAGATCTTTCTCGGCGCCGCCATTGCCCAACGACACGGCGCGCATATTCGAGTGACACTGCTCCTCGACCTGCTGCCGCCGGCGGTTTCACGCATTGTCGCCAGCCTCGCGGACCTGCTCCTGCTCTTGACCGCGCTGGCGTTGCTGGTGGGCACCTACGAGATGACGTTGCGCACCAGCAACGTGAAAGCGAGCACCCTGCCGATCACCATGGCTGCCATCTACGCGGTCCAAGGCCTCGGCATCGGACTTTACACGCTCCTTGTGGCCCGCGATCTCATTCGGCGCCTGACCGGCAGCCAAGCGCAATAGGACCCCCACATGACTATCCTGATCGCCCTCTTCGGGACCTTGCTGGTCTTGATGTTCATTGGTGTCCCGGTCGGTTTCTCGATGATCGGGGCCTCCGTCGTGGTCCTCGGGGTCAACCGGGGTTTCACAGATCTCCCGCTCGAGATGCTGGCGCAGCGGACGCTTTACGGTGTCAACAGCTTCACCCTTCTTGCAATCCCCGCCTTCCTACTCATCGGCAAGCTAATGAACGAGTCCGGCATTTCGGACCGGGTGTTCAACGTGGCGCGCGTGGCCGTCGGCCACCTGCGGGGCGGCCTGGGCCATGTCAATGTTCTCTCCAGCATGATCTTCGCCGGAATGTCAGGATCGGCAGTTGCCGATGCAGGCGGACTCGGCCCGGTTCAGATGCGCGCGATGGAGCGCGACGGTTACGGCCGCGGCTTCTCGGCCGCTGTTACGGCCAGCTCGGCCACAATCGGACCAATCATTCCACCCTCTATCCCGGCTGTCATCTACGGAGCTTTGGCCAACGTCTCGATCGCTGCGGTCTTCTTGGGCTCGATCCTGCCGGGCCTGCTGATGGGACTGGCGTTGATGGCGGTCGTCGCGGTGATCTCGCGACGCCGCGGCTACCCGGTCGCGAGCCGGGCAACGCTCATGGAGTTCGCAGCGGCGCTCATGCAGGGGATACTCCCCATGCTTACGCCAATCATCATCATCGGCGGCATCCTATCAGGTATCTTCACACCGACCGAAGCCTCGGTGATCGCACTGGTCTACTGCCTGCTTATCGCGGCTCTGGTCTACCGGACGATCACCCTGACAAGCTTCTGGCGGATCTGCCGGGAAACTGCGATCGACACGTCGGCCCTGTTGCTGATCATAGCTGGCTCTGCTCTCTATGCTTGGGTTCTGGCGCGCTACCAGGTGACCTCGCAGATCATCGATGCCATGTCGGCGACGGTGACCAGCCCCGCCCTTCTGCTTGCGCTGCTGCTTCTGTTCATCCTCGTGATCGGCTGTTTCATCGACTCAGTCCCGGCACTGTTCCTGTTGACCCCAATTCTGGTTCCTCTGGTCACGAGCTACGGGATCGATCCGGTGCATTTCGGTGTCGCGATGATCTTTAACCTGATGATCGGCCTGGTCACCCCGCCGGTGGGAACGGTGCTATTCACCGTGCAGCGCGTTGCGGGCATCTCTTACATCGAGCTCCTTCGAGAGCTGATGCCTTTCTACCTTCCGTTGTTCGCGATGCTGCTGCTGATCACTTTCGTGCCGGCGGTGGTGCTCTTCGTGCCCGGCCTTCTGCTGCGCTGAAGCGCCGACCAATTACTGGAGATACTCATGACGACACTCGTTTTCGGCGGTTTGGGCCATGTTGGCTCCTGGATCGTGCATGATCTTGCTGAACGCGGCGAGGAGGTCGTGGTGTTCGATCGTGCCTCGGACATTGAGGGACTGGAGCTCGACTACCTCGAACCTCATCTTCCGAACATCCGGTTCGAGAATGTCGACGTTCTCGACACGCATACGCTGTTCGAGCGGATGCGCGCCTATGAAGGACGCATCTCGGCGGCCATCTTCGGGGTAGCGGTGATCGCCGGTCCGACGTTCCAAAACCGGCCCTTCCGTAACATCGGCATCAACACAACCGGCATGCTGAACGTGATCGACGCTTGCCGGATTCTCGGTGTGCCGAAATTCATCAACCTCAGTTCCGGCGCTGTTTATGGTAACCAGCCGGGCGGCCAGACGGAGGATCTGCCGTTCAAGGCCACAGATCTCTACGGTGCCACGAAGGTTGCCAACGAGGTTCTCGCGCAGCAGTACTCCCTCACTTACGGCATCGATGTGAGGCAAGCTCGCCTTTATTTTGTCTACGGCCCGGGCAAACGTCCCTCAACGATGCATCCCCTTTACAAGGCGATGTTCGGCGGGCTGGAGGGACTTACTGGCATTGAAGTCGCAAATGGCGGCGACCAGAGCCTCGACTGGACGCACGTGAGGGATACCGCTCAGGGCGTAATCCGCCTGCTGGATGCGCCCCAGGTAGAGCCGGGCGAGGCCTTCAACATCTCCTGCGGCGTAGCAACCAATCACCGAGAGATCATCGAACACGTGGAATTGCTCACGGGTCGTGAGGCAGCGATGAGGCTCGGTTCGGGCCAGTACTTCAGCCGCGGCGCACCCCTCGACATTTCGAAAGCCCGGCAGCGCCTGAAGTTCACGCCGAGATTCACCGATATTCGGGAAGGGCTGTCCGATTACCACGAGTGGCTTGCAGGGACCCAGACATGAGCGAAGTAGACCGGATTGGCGCGACCTACCTACTGCGGACACGCCTCGACCCTGAGCGTGCGGCGAAGGTGATCGCCGGCGAGCAGTCTTCCGGTACCTTTGTCAGCCTCCCCGGCGAAACCGCTGAACTGACCAAACGCGCCGCCGCGCGAGTGGAAGCTCTCGAGGAAATCGAGGACAGCGGTGCGCCGCCCCTGCCGGGGGCGACCGGTGACGGCGAGCTTCGCAGTTTTCGTCTAAGAATTACGTGGCCCCTCGCGAATATCGGGCCGTCCCTGCCCAACCTCATGGCCACCCTTGCGGGCAATCTTTACGAGCTGCGCGAGGTCGCCGGCCTGAAGTTGCTCGACATAGATCTGCCGGAAGTCTTCTTAGATCGATACGCAGGCCCCGCTTTCGGCATCTCTGGCACCCGGGAGCTGTCTGGCGTGGAAGCGAGCAAGCCCCTCATCGGCACGATCATCAAGCCTTCCGTTGGGCTCAGCCCACAAGATACGGCGGAGCTTGTCGAAGAGCTTTGCCAGGGCGGAATCGACTTCATCAAGGACGACGAGCTCCAAGCTGACGGTCCGGCCTGCCCCTTCGACGAGCGGGCCCGCTCGGTCCTCCGTGTCATCGATGCCCATGCGCAGCGCACAGGCAAGAGAGTGATGTATGCAGTCAACATCACCGACGAGATCGATGAGATGCGTCGCAAGCATGATATCGTCGCCGAAATGGGTGGCACCTGCGTGATGGTCAGCTTGAACAGCCTCGGCGTGGTCGGTCTCGCTGCCCTGCGCTCCCATGCCCGTTTGCCAATCCACGGCCATAGAAACGGCTGGGGCTATCTCGGGCGATCCCCGGACAACGGTTGGGGTTTCCAAGCTTGGCAGAAGATCTGGCGCGTGGCTGGTGTCGACCATCTGCATGTGAACGCGCTCGCCAACAAGTTCTGGGAGGATGACGACAGCGTAGTCTCGTCTGCCCGTGCCTGTCTTTCTCCTCTCTTCCCCGAACGAGCTTGGCAGGCAATGCCGGTCTTCTCGTCTGGACAGACCATTCGGCAGGTGCCCGAAACCTGGCAGCGGGTTGGAAGCGCCGATCTCATCCATTGCGCCGGAGGCGGCATCGTCGCTCATCCGGGCGGCGTGCCGGCCGGAGTGGCAGCAATGCGTGCGGCTTGGGAGGCCGCACAAGCAGGGACCACGTTGGCCGAGGCGGCGAAAGACACGCCGGAACTCGCCACGGCATTGGAGGCCTTCAAATGACCCATAACCGCTCCACGGATCTCCTGCTCGCCTTCTACGGGGATGACTTCACGGGCTCCACCGATGCAATGGAAGTCACCGCACGTGCCGGATTGCGCACCGTGCTCTTCACCACTCCTCCCACGGAGGCCGATTTGGCCGAGTTCGAGGATTGCCCGGTTATCGGGGTCGCCGGCACGTCCCGCGCGCGCAACCCTGAATGGATGGAAGCCCATTTGGGGCCCATTTTGGCAAGGCTCGCGGAACTGGAGCCGCCCATCCTCCAATACAAAGTTTGCTCCACATTCGATTCCGCCCCCGAAGTTGGATCGATTGGTCGGGCAACGGAGATCGCACGCCGCTACTTGCGCCCCGATTGGGCTCCATCAATCGTAGGCGCCCCGCAGCTTGGCCGTTGGCAGGCGTTCTCCAACCTGTTCGCGGCAGCCGGCGGTACGACCTATCGCATCGACCGTCATCCTACGATGTCGCGCCACCCTGTGACCCCGATGCGGGAGGCCGACTTACGGCACCATATTGGGCTTCAGACACATATCGAAACCCGATCCGTCGACCTTGGTGACATGGCGCGCGGCGACGACATCAAACGGCTCGCGGAAGCCCGGGAGCGCCGAGCAATCACGTTCATCGATGTCGCGGACGAGATCAGTCAGCAGAAGGCTGGAGAACTGGTCTGGGGCCATCGGGACGGGCCAGTGTTCTCCCCATCATCTTCGGGGCTCCAGTATGCCCTGGTCTCGCACTGGCGCCGCATCGGGCTCGTTGCAGAGACCGCGCCGGTCATGCCCTCCCCCAAACCTACAAAGCGTCTGCTCGTCCTTTCCGGAAGCTGCTCGCCGGTAACATCCGAACAGATCGAAGCTGCGGAAAAGGCGGGCTTCGCTTTGCTGCGGCTCGACGTTATCGCCGCCCAAGAAAAAAGCACGGCCCTTACGGAGAAAGCACGTCTTCTCACGGAAGCCGAGCGGTCCTTTGAAAGCGCTAAAGGCGTGGTCATTTACGCAGCGCGAACAGTCGACGATCCAGCCTTCGAAGCACTCAAGAGACATGCGAGGAGCAACAAAGGCACCTTTGGCGATGCCCAAGAGGCGATTGGCAACCTCCTGGCGCAGATTGCGTTGGAGGCCGTGCCGCGTTTCGAGCTTAGGCGAATGGTCGTGGCGGGCGGCGACACCTCGGGCCGGGTCGTCGAAACCCTTCCAGTCAAGGCGCTGGAAATGTTGGCGCATATTAGCCCGGGTGCGCCTCTGTGCCGCGTTCACACCGATGATCCCAGCTTTGCCGGCCTCGAACTTGCCCTCAAGGGAGGGCAGCTCGGATCGGTTGACTACTTCGAACGCGCGCTGGGTTAAGGTAGCGGTTCACGGCATTAGTGGCCGTTAGCAGCTCTCTGGTCGTCAATGTTGCACTCAGAGGCCCCTGGCTCTACCGGTTCCTTTCCGGCCTCTCTTCAAATAACGGCTTTGATCCCGCCCCTCTCGAAGCGGCTTACCCAAATTTGGCCACCATGTGCCCTTCCCCAATGTCAGCCAGTGCTTCGATTTGAGGCTCCATGCCACGCCGCAATACGGGACTCGGCACTTCGCCCTGTGGCCTGGAGAACGGTGGCGGTACCCGGGTGGGGTCAGGGACCGGCACGGCGGCGATAAGCTGGCGGGTATAGGGGTGTCGCGGATCGCCAAACAGCTGCGCACGCGTGCCCATTTCGACGATCTGGCCCAGTCGCATTACCGCAACCCGGTCGGAGACGTTCTCAACCACGGCCATGTCATGGCTGATGAACAGATAGGCGATGCCGAACTCGGTTTTCAGGGCCTTGAGCAACTCAAGAACCCGGGCCTGTACGCTGACGTCGAGCGCCGAAACGCTTTCATCAGCGATGATCAACCGCGGCCGCAGAGCCAGCGCGCGTGCGATGCAAATACGCTGCCGCTGTCCGCCCGAGAATTCGTGGGGATAGCGGTCGAGTTGGTCTCGCTCCAACCCCACGCGCTCGAAGAGCGCCTCAACCTGGACGCGCTGCTCCTGAGCGGAGCCGATGCCGTGGATGACCAGCGGTTCAGCCACAAGGTCGCCTACCCGCATCCGAGGGTCGAGCGAGGCCATGGGGTCTTGGAAGATCATCTGAACGCCGCGGCGAAAG
Organism: Limimaricola soesokkakensis; assembly: GCF_900172345.1. Lineage (GTDB taxonomy): Bacteria > Pseudomonadota > Alphaproteobacteria > Rhodobacterales > Rhodobacteraceae > Limimaricola > Limimaricola soesokkakensis. The sequence continues at coordinate 18,498 of NZ_FWFY01000003.1, read as the reverse complement.
GCCGTGTCAGGCCGCTGGCCGCTCACAAGCCTGCGACCGGCCACTTCCAACAAGCCCTCGAACGGCACCAGCCCGGTGAGGGCCTTTGCAATGGTTGACTTGCCGCAGCCGGATTCCCCTACCAACGAGAAGGTCTCGCCAGCACGGATCTCGAAGCTGACGCCCGCCACCGCGTGCACCGCGTGGGTGGGCCGGTTCAGAATGCCCCCTCGAATGTCGAAGCGCACCCGCAGATCCTCGACCCGTGCCACCGGCACTGCCGTGCTGGGTGCGCCTGCCCCTTCCCCGCGCCCCATTCGGGGCACTGCTGCCAGCAGCGCGCGGGTATATGGTTCTTTCGGTGCTGCAAAGATCTCTTGCACCGGCCCCTGTTCGACCATGCGGCCTGCCTGCATGACAACCACGCGGTCAGCCATCTCGGCCACCACCCCCATGTCGTGGGTGATTAGGATAACGGCGGTGCCAAGGTCCCGCTGTAGATCGCGCAGCAGCTCCAGAACCTCGCGCTGCACCGTCACATCGAGCGCAGTAGTCGGCTCGTCAGCGATCAGCACATCGGGTCTGAGCGCAATCGCCATGGCGATCATGACCCGTTGGCGCATACCGCCCGACAACTCATGCGGATACTGTTTCAGTCGCGCCTCGGGCTGCGACATTCGTACCGCGCGTAGCGCCTCTATCGCCCGAGCCCGCACTTCACGCCGTGACAAGGTCTCATGCGCCTCGATCGCCTCGATCAGCTGATGACCAATGGTCAGCACCGGGTTGAGCGAGGTCATCGGCTCTTGAAAGATCATCGCGATGCGCGCACCACGCAGCGCGCGCATCCGCCGCTCAGACAGACTCAGGAGATCGGTCTCTCCAAGTCGGATGCGACCGCCCGAAACATGGACGGCAGGCGGTGGCAGAAGCCCCATGATCGCCATCGAGGTGAGGGACTTCCCTGACCCACTCTCACCCGCGATGGCCAGTGTCTCACCACGCGCCAGGTCGAATGAGAGATCCTGCACCAGCAGGCGGGGGCCCTCGCTGGTGCGCACTGAGATCTTGAGTTCCTCTACGGAAAGCACCGGCGGGTTGGTATCCGGGGCCCTTTCAGCCCCGGACAGCTTCGTGACGGCGGCATTCATTCGAACACACAGCGCGGGAAGTAAAAGCTCACCACCCAGTTCGGCTGGTCGACAATTTCCGAGATTCTGAGATCGCCACAGGTCGAGACGAGCATGTAGGCATCGACCGCCGCCATCTGCCGCGTGGCGCAGAGGTGGTCGACCATCCCCGCCACAGCATCACGCGAGGCGGTCATCAGATCCGGCCCGATGCCGGTCGTCACTTCGTAGCCCTTGGCATCGAGATGCCGCGTCACCGGTCCCGACGTCGTGAAGCGCGGGAACTTCAGCTGCGCGTCCTTCACAAGATCGATCGTAAGCACTGCGTACATCGGGCTCTCGATCGCGGTGCCGCAAACCTCGCCGTCACCCTGCGCCGCATGGGTGTCCCCGACGGAGAACAGCGCCCCGGCGACTTCGACCGGCAGATAGAGCACGGTGCCCGCGGCGAGATCGCGAATGTCGAGATTGCCGCCGACCCGGCGCGGCGGCACGATCGAATGTCCCCCCGGCTCTGCCAGCGCGTTGCCGATGGTGCCGCAGAACGGCTTGAGCGGTACTCGGCCATGCTCGCCGAACAGCGCGGGCTCGAGCGTTCTCGCATCGTATTTCCAGATCGTCAGCGCTGGGTCGGTGAACTGGTCCGCCAGAAGGCCGAAGCCCGGAATGTTGGCGGTCCAGCCCCAGGCCGAGCCCTCGGCCTCGCGCGGGGCGAAGCTGTCGATGGTGATCTTCAGAGCGTCCCCCGGCTCGGCCCCTTCGACATAGATGGGACCCGAGACCGGGTTGATCTTGCCGAAGTCGAGAGTCTCTACGTCTTTGACCGTGCTCGACGGGCCGAGCTGGCCCGCCGATGAATCCATACAGTGGAAGGCGATCTGCGCGCCGGGCTCCACCCTTTCGACCGGGGCAATGGAATTGTCCCAGCCGAAATGATGCTGCGCACCATGGATCGTGTAGTCGCAGTTCTGGCACATCTTACTGCTCGGTCACGTAGACGTAGTCGTAGTTCACCGGGATCGAGACCGGGTCGACATAGAGCGCGTCATCGCCACCCATGCGCTCGGACTTCATGGTATAGCGCTGCTCGTTGAACACCGGCACCCAAGGCGCGTCCTCCATGACCTTCATATAGACGTCGGACCACTTGCCCAGTCGCTCCTCGGCCTGCTCGGGATCGGCCATGGAGTCCGCCTCAGCGGCCATCGCGTCGAGTTCCTCGTTGCAGTACCAAGACCAGTTCCAGCCGCCCGGGACCGCGCCGGCGCAGCCGAGGATCGGGCCGTAAAAGTTCGACGGATCTGGGAAGTCGGCGATCCAGGCCATGCCGCCCGACCAGATCATCGGCGCTTGCTCCTTCTCGCCGCCCGCGGCGATCACGTTGGCCTGCGCGAGGCTTTGGATCGAAGCATCGATCCCGATTTGCTTGAGATCCTGCTGGATTGCCTGCGCGATACGCGGATTGGGATCGGTATTCATAACGAACAGCTCGGTCTCGAAGCCGTCCGGGTGACCCGCCTCGGCCAGCAGGGCCTTGGCTGCCTCAATGTCGTATTGATAGCCCTCGTAGTTCTCGGTGTAGCCCGGCATGGAAGGCGGCAGCGGTTGATTGGCCGGTACGGCGCGACCGTTGATGATCTGGATGATCCGGTCCTTGTTGATCGCCATGTTCACCGCTTGGCGCACCTTCACATCGTCGAACGGCGGCATCTGGGTGTTCATGGTGATGTAACCGGTGTGCAGCTGGCCGCCTTCGACCACGCGCTCGGCTTGGGCCGGATCGTTCATCACTTCGACAAACTTGGCAGGCGGGATGCCGTCACCGGGCACGTCGACCTCACCGTTCTGAAGGCGCAGAAGCGCCACGATGGGCTCCTGTCCGACCTCGAAGGTGATCTGGTCAAGATAGGGCACGCCTTCGCGCCAATGGTCCTCGAATTTCTCGAACACCAGCCGCTGGCCGATCGTCCACTCCCCGAGCTTGAAAGCGCCGGTGCCGACAGGCTCCTTGCCGAAATCACCGCCTGCTGCCTCGACCGCCTCCTGTGGCACGACGGAGGCGAAGTTCAGCGCCATCACGTGCAAGAAGGTGGCATCGGGCCGGGTCAGGGTGATCTCGATGGTCTGGTCGTCGATCACCTTCACGCCCGACAGTCCCTCGGCCTCGCCGGAAGCAGCGGCATCATAGCCCTCGATCGCTCCGAAGAAACCGGCGCCGGGCGACTGGGTCTCGGGGTCGGTGACGCGGTCGAGCGAGTACTTCACGTCCTCGGCCGTCATCTCGCGACCATTATGGAAGGTTACGCCATCGCGCAGCTTGAAGGTATAAGTTAATCCATCCTCCGAGATCTCGTAGCTCTCGGCAAGACCCGGGCGCAGCTCGGTGGTGCCGGGGATGTAATCCATCAACCCGTCGAAGATCGACTTGATCATCGACCAGTTCTGCCAGTCATAGCCGATAGCCGGGTCGAGCGTGGCGACATCGTCCTTGTAGGTGATGGTGATAGCCCCACCCGGCTGGGCGTTCGGGTCGGGCGTGTAATCCTGCGCGATGGCGGGCATGGCGAGCGCGGCGATTAGCGCCGTCGAGGTCAGCAGTCGTTTCATTCTCACTCTCCTGTTAGGTCTTTTGTTGATTGGTCGTGCGGGGTCTCAACGCAGCTTGATGCGCGGATCGATGAGGGGGGTGACGAGATCGGCCAGGAGGTTGCCCAGCACGATGGCGCAGGCCGAAACCAGCGTGACGCCCATGATGATCGGGATGTCGACGCGCTGGATCGCCTGCCAAGCAAGCTGCCCGATGCCTGGCCAGCCGAACACGCTCTCAACCACGACGATGCCACCCATGAAGATGCCGATGTCGATGCCGATCATCGCGATGACCGGTAGGATCGCATTGGGCAGTGCATGGCGCAGGATCACCCGGCGCCGCGTCAGTCCCTTTGCGCGAGCGGTGCGGATGTAATCGGCGCGGAGCACGTCGACCATCGAGGAGCGCATCATACGGCTGTACCAGCCCGACCCCATGATGCCGAGCGTGAGGGAAGGCAGAACCAGATGCGCCCAGGTTCCGTAGCCTCCGATCGGAAACCAGCCAAGCTGCACCGCGAAGACGTAGAGAAGCAGAAGGCCGACCACGAATTGCGGCGCCGAGACGCCGACGAAGCTCGCGATCATCAGCGACTGGTCGGTGGCGGTCCCGCGCTTCAACGCAGCGATCACACCCATCGTGAGCCCCAGCACCAGCTCGCAGCCGATCGCGCCCGCCATCAGCAGCAGCGATGCCGGAAGCCGTGCCGCGATCAGTGTGCCGACATCGGTGCGCTGCAAGTAGCTGCGGCCGAGATCGCCCTGCACCAAGCCAGTGAGGTAGCGCCAATACTGCACCAGAAGCGGCTGATCGAGACCGAGCTGCTGGCGGATGTTTTCGACCGTCTGCGCAGTGGCCGAACGCCCGGCGATCTGGCGCACCGGATCGGCGGGGAGCGCGTAGAGCAGGAAAAAGGTGATGAAGGATACGCCGAGCAGGATCAGCACCGAGACGATCAGGCGGCGGAAGACGTAGGCGGCCATCAGTCACGCCCCCTTTGCGTCGGGTCGAGCACGTCGCGCAGCGCGTCGCCCAGGAGGTTGAAAGACAGCGCCAGGATCAGGATTGCGGCGCCGGGAAAGAACACCAGCCAGGGGGCAGCCTGGAAATAGGTCTGGTTCTCGAAGATGATGTTGCCCCAGGACGGCGTCGGCGGCTGCACCCCGATGCCGAGGAAGCTCAGCGTCGCTTCGAGCAGCACCGTGGTGGAGATGCCGAGCGTGCCCCAAACGATGATCGTCGGCACCAGGTGCGGCAGGATATGGCACAGCAGGATGCGTGCATGGCCTGCGCCCAGCGTCTTCTCGGCCGCGATGAACTCGCGCTCCGCCAGGGAGGTGGTCTCTGTATAGAGCACCCGTGCGGTCTGCACCCAGTTCACAATGGCGATCACCATCGCGACGATCCACAAAGAAGGCTGGAAGATCGCCGCGAGGCAGATGGCGAGCAGTAGCGCTGGGAAGGCCATCATCAGGTCGGTGAAGCGCATCAGCACCGCCCCGAAGATACCTCGGAAATAGCCCGCCGAGACCCCGATCACCGTGCCGATGATGAGCGCGATGCCATTGGCCACCACGCCGATGATCAGCGAGGTCCGCGCGCCATAAAGGATGCGGGTGAGTAGGTCGCGACCGAGCAGATCGGTACCAAGCCAGAAATCCGAATTGGGCGGCAGCGGCGCTCCAGTGATGGTGAGCCCGTCGAACATCTGCTCATTAGGATCGTAGGGCGTGAGCCAAGGCGCCAGCACCGCCCCGGCGATGGTGAGCACGATCAGCATTAGACCAAACAAAGCCAGCTTGCGTCTCATCAATCGTGCCAACGCCCCACGGGGCGCGCGACGCGCGACCGGCGGCGGCGCGCCCGGCGGCAGAGTTCCGGTCGTGTCAGACATCGCGTCCCCTCTTCGTCGCCAGCGTTGGTGCGCCGGTCTCTCCGGCCGCGCAAATACGCCGCGCGGCCTGCTCGATCGTTTCCTGCCAGGCCATCGCCATGGCCCTCAGTTGGGCATAAGCCTCCGCTTCAGAGCGCCCACGCCCCATCAGCGCCAGCACCGCGCGGACGACGGTTTGCCGTTCGGAAAGCCGGGCGCGCAAAGCAGCGATCTCATCGGCGGCGGCCCGGCGCGCCTCGAAACCTTGTCGTGCAATCAGAAGCGCGGAATAGACCCCACCGGCACCAATCGGCTTAAGCAAATGTGCATCAGCGCCCTGCCCCAGCGCCCATTCGATCCGACCTGGCGCTTCGGAACCGATCAACGCGATCATCGGCATTGGTGCTTCACCCGGCCGCCAGGGAAACATTTCGTCGTGACATTGGTCCGCATCGAAGAAAACGAAATCCGCGCAATGCGCAGCTGCATCCAAATGGGGCCAGCAGGGTAGAGCACGCAGGCCGATCGCGGCGAGCTGCCGAGCGAGTGCTTGGGTTGTCGCATGCGGCCGATGCAGAAGCAGCGCCGTGGCGCCCCCCAGTTCCGGCGTCGCGATCCGGCGGCTCATGTCACTACCCGAAGCGCCGCATGGCGCGCAGTGGGCCAGCGCTCACGCCGCGCCAGATAGGGATCGGCCTCAACCGCACCGCTATGTTCGAGAACCTTGAACAGGCCTTCTTCAACCCGAGCAATCAAGACCGGCAGGGCCATATGACGCGTCTCAGGATCGACACCGCAGCTCTTCAGCCGCGTTGCCGGGTCGCCTGTCCTTTCCTCGAGGGCTGCGAGCGTTGCCACCGCGACATAGGCCGCTGCTTCGAAGGAAGAGGCAGCCTCTGCGCCGTGTCCGGCCCCCCAAAGCGGTGCTCCGGCGAAATGCGGCCCGGCCGCGATCACCCCCTCGGCGGCGGCGCCGAAACCCGGAAGCTCACATTCTGTGAGGTTGCATGACAGCACCGGACAGCTGCCCTCGGCGAAGGCCGGGTCCTTTCCGCGCAGCAGCCGCATCGCCTCGAGGAAGGCGCGCGAGGACTGACCAATCAGGTTGTTGAGAACGAAATCGGGTTTCGCCGCGCGCAGCTCATCGATCAGACGTCCTACATCGGTATCGCCCAAGGCCTGATGGCGCTCCCCGGTCACCGAACCGCCTGCGGAGGCAATGACTTCCCGGGCCACCCGGTTCATTTCCCAGCCCCAGATGTAGTTGGAGCCAACAAGATGGCCGCGCCGGCCGTATCGACCGAAAGCCCAATGAAGTAACGGCAGCAGATGTTGGTTCGCGCAGGCATGGGTGTAAATCACCCGATCCGAGCATTCGAAACCTTCGTAAGGGCAGGCATACCACAATGTGCCACCTGCCTTCTCCAGCGCTGGGATCACCTCCTTTCGGCTCGACGAAGTGACGCATCCCACAACGTGGCGCACACGCCCCTCGCGCAGCATTTCCGTGCAAAGCGGCTCATAGTGATCGAGGTTTCCCCCCGGATCTCGTTCGATCACCCGGAGCCGGACGCAGCGCTCTGCATCGGTGTTGATCGCAGCTACCGCGTTCAGCGCGCCCCGTCGGCATGCCGCTGCAATCGCAGCATAGTCGCCGGACCGCGAATAGAGCAGGCCGATCTCCACATCACGTCGCATGCACCGCTCCCAACGAAAAAAGCCCGCACGAGAACGCAGCAGAGCGTTTCGAAGCGGGCGCGAATGCCATCCGGGCGAACCGGTATTTGCGGCCAACCTGCGACGACATCTACCGAGAGGTCAAGTCCCATAAGCAACAGGGCATCTGTTTCGCTGATATTTTTTGCATCATCGAAAGGCACCGAGGACAAAACTCGCAACATTCGAACTCCAAGTTATGTCAACAATGGCGGAAGTCGCATGCACAGTTCGTTCAGACAAAGGTAGAGAGTTTAATTAGTTCGGACTATCGGGGCCCGTCAGGCAGCTAAAAACTGCACTGCATATGAAGGGACAGTCAGGCATTTACTCTTGGGGCCGCTGTTGAATGTAATGCATTGGGGCAGGAGTTGTCCGCTGGCTTGCCGGACCGCAAAGCAATACCAAAGGCACTTCCAACTTCTCCCGTTGAGCCAGGCCGATCAGGCTCGAGCAGCCGCCCTTGCGAGATCCCGAGCAGCGACCAAAACCTCCTTGATCGCCAGATCATGATCCAGCCCGCCAACTCCTACGACACCGATCGACAGGTCCTGCCATACGGAGAACTCGCGCGGCATGGGGACAGGGCTGGCAATCCCAGTGGCCCCTTTCTGCAACTGGCCTTCGGTTAGGCTGTAGCCCAGCTCCCGCGCGTTCGTCACACTCTCCGGTTCTCCTTCTGTCGCTCCCCGTCCCGCCAGTATCGCAATCCCGGCGGCTCCCCGGGTCAGCGGATGGCGGCTGCCAACACGATAGTTGATGTTGAGAAAGGCGTCCTTCGGGGTCGAGGTCAGCACGGCCACACCCTCCTCGCCGACAGCGGTGGAGAGGAAGGCCGTCGCCTGGGTCCGGTCAGCCAACGCCTGAACGATGGGTCCTGCCAAAGTGCGGAGCGCGCCTTCGGCGTTGAGGCCGAGCAGAAGGGACGCCGAACCGAGCACGATCTTTCCCTCCGGCAAGCGCCGCAGCATGTGCTGGTCGGCCAGCGTGTTCACCAGCCTATAGGCGATGGCGCGGTGCACACCCAGACGCTCGGCGATCTCAGCAATCCTGAGCCCTGACTCGCTCGCCGCCACTGCCTGAAGAACAGCAATGCCCCGCTCCAGCGTTTGCAGCGTGCCGCCAGCAGCCATGGCCCAGTCCCCGAATGCTGCCGATTGACTCAATGCGGCAACCGGCTCTACTTTTTTAATGAAACACGATGTGCGCTATTTGTAAATGTCGTGAGGGAGGAAGCATGGCAGAACAGAGGCGTTGTCCCGTGCACGTTGCACCGGACAGCGAAGGTCTCGGTGGTGAGAAGGGATGCCCTCTCTCTGAGCGCGCCATGGCCTTCGATCCATTCGAGGGCCCCTACCAGGTCGATCCTGCCGAAGCGCTGCGTTGGGCCAGGGACGACGAACCGGTCTTCTACAGCTCAAAGCTGGGCTACTGGGTGGTGTCCCGCTACGACGACATCAAGGCGGTGTTCCGCGACAACCTCACCTTCTCGCCGCGCATCGCGCTCGAGAAGATGACGCCGGTCAGCCGCGAGGCGCAGGAGGCGCTGGCCTCCTACGGCTACGCGATGAACCGCACGCTGGTGAACGAGGACGAGCCGGCGCATATGGAGCGCCGCCGGGCCCTGCTCGACCATTTCCTGCCCGAGAACCTGCTGCCGCGGCGCGAGCGGGTCCGCGCGCTGGTGCGCGAGCGCATGGACGCGCTCGTGGACAAGGGCCGGGCCGACCTCGTACAGGAGATGCTCTGGGAGGTGCCGCTGACCGTGGCGCTCGACTTCCTCGGCGTACCGGAGGACGACATGGAGACGCTGCGGCGCTTCTCCGTCGCCCACACCGTCAACACCTGGGGCCGGCCGACGCCCGAGCAGCAACTCGAGGTCGCGCATTCGGTCGGCCGGTTCTGGCAATATGCGGGCAAGGTTCTGGAGAAGATGCGCGCCGAGCCCGACGGCCCCGGCTGGATGCACCAGGCGATCCGGCGCAACGCCGAGATGCCGGAGGTCGTCACCGACAGCTACCTGCACTCGATGATGATGGCGATCATCGTCGCCGCGCACGAGACCACGGCGCATGCCTCGGCCAACATGTTCCGCACCCTTCTGACGCATCGCGACGCCTGGGACGACGTCTGCGCCGACCCGTCGCTGATCCCCAACGCGGTCGAGGAATGCCTGCGTTACGCGGGCTCGGTGGTGGCCTGGCGACGCGAGGCGACGCGGCCGGTCGAGCTGGGTGGCGTCCGCCTGCCGCAGGGCGCCAAGCTGCTGATGGTCACCGCCTCGGCCAACCAAGACGACCGGCATTTCGAGGAGGCGGCCCGCTTCGACATCTACCGCGACAACGCGGTCGACCACCTGACCTTCGGCTATGGCAGCCACCAGTGCATGGGCAAGAACATCGCCCGGATGGAGATGCGCGTCTTCCTCGAGGAGTTCACGCGCCGCCTGCCGCATCTGCGGCTCGAGCCGCAGGAGTTCACCTACCTGCCGAACACCTCCTTCCGGGGGCCCGACCAGCTCTGGGTGGCGTGGGACCCGGCGCGGAACCCCGAGCGCGCGCAGCCCGGCCTGCGCGCGGCGCATCGAGAGTTCGCGGTCGGCGCCCCGGACCGCCGCGACATCGCGCGGCGGGTGCGGGTGACCGAGGTAACGGGCGAGGCCGAGGAGGTGTTGTCGCTCGGGATCGCGCCGGTGGAGGGCCAGCGCCTGCCCGGCTGGAGCCCCGGCGCCCATGTCGAGCTCTGCGTCGGGGATTACGAGCGCAAGTACTCGCTCTGCGGCGCACCGGGAGAAAGCGGCTACCGCGTCGCGGTGCTGCGCGAGGCGGAAGGGCGCGGCGGCTCGGCGCATATCCACGGCCATGTCCGCCCCGGCATGGAACTGCGCCTGCGCGGGCCGCATAACCTGTTCCGCCTCGACGAGGCGGCCGAGGACTGCCTGCTGATCGCCGGCGGCATCGGCATCACCCCGATCCTCGCCATGGCCGACCGGCTGAAGGCGCTGAGCCGGCGCTACCGGCTGCACTATGCCGGGCGCTCGCGCCGCAGCATGGCCTTTCTCGATCGGCTGGCGCGCGATCACGGCGCGGCGCTGACGCTGCACCCGGCCGACGAGGGGGCGCGCATGCGGCTGCCTGATCTGGTCGCCGCGCTGCCGCGCGGCGGCCAGATCTACGCCTGCGGCCCGGCGCGGCTGCTTTCGGCGCTGGAGGAGCTGACGGCAGACCACCCGGAGGGGACGCTGCATGTCGAGCATTTCGCCGCGGCCGGCGGCGGGCCCGACCCGAGGGCCGAGCGCCCCTTCACCGCCGAGCTGGCAGATAGCGGCCTCGAGGTCGAGGTCGGCGCGGGCGAGACCCTGCTCGAGGCGATCCGCGCCAAGGGCGTCGACGTGTCGAGCGACTGCTGCGAGGGTCTGTGCGGCAGCTGCGAGGTGCCGGTTCTCGAGGGCGAGATCGACCATCGCGACATGGTGCTGACCCGGGCCGAACGGGCCCGCAACGACAGGATGATGGCCTGCTGCTCGCGCGCGCGCGGCGGCCGGATCAGGCTCGCGCTCTGAGGGGAGCCGGCGGGCGAAACACGGTGACTGGGAGGTACCGAATGAAGACCAGAACGACGATCACCACCGCCGCCACGGCGCTGGCCCTGGCGCTGCCTGGCGCAGGCCTGGCCGAGACCACGCTGAAGGTCAGCCACTTCCTGCCCAGCGTGCACGGCATCCACCAGGACTTCATCGTGCCCTGGACCGAGGCCGTCACCGAATGCACCGGCGGCGAGGTGCAGTTCGATATCTCGCCCGCCGGCACGCAGCTCGGCAACGTTGCGCGCCAGCAGGAGCAGGTGATGGCCGGGGTGGTCGACATCGCGCATGGCCTGCACGGCATCCCGCGCGGCCGCTTCCCGCGCAGCTCGCTGATCGACATGCCCTTCCTGACCGACGACGCCGGCGCCGCGACCCACGCGTTATGGTCGCTCCTGCCCGAGACGCTGGCCGAGGAGTACGAGGGGCTCAAGGTGCTGGCGCTGCACGCTCATAACGGCGGCCTCGTCCATACACAGGGCACCAAGGTCGAGACCATGGAAGACCTCGAGGGGCTGCGCATCCGCACCCCCTCGCCCGCGATCTCCAGCATGCTCGAATATCTCGGCGCCGTGCCGCAGGGCCTGCCGCCGGGCGAGGTCTACGAGAACCTCCAGCGCGACGTCATCGACGGCACCGTCTTTCCGTGGGACCCGGTGGCCTCCTTCGGCCTGAACGAGGTGCTCGACTACCATCTGGAGGCCGGCGTCTACACCGTGTCGTTCTTCTTCGTGATGAACGAGCGGTCCTACGCAGCGCTGAGCCCCGAGGCGCAGAGCTGCATCGACGAGAATTCCGGTGACAACCTCGTTCCGAAATTCGCCGACTGGTGGGACAAGTGGGACGCGCCGGGCCGCGAGGGCGCGGTCGAGGCCGGGCACGAGATCACCACCCTGTCGGACGAGGAGCGGGCGCGCTGGCGCGAGACCCTCGCGCCGATGATGGAGGCCTACCTCGCGGAGGTCGAGGCCGCCGGCGTGGAGAACGCCCGCGAGATCTACGAGATGATGCAGGAAAAAATCGCCGAGTACGAGGCCGCGAACGGCTGAGCGGACGGCCGGGAGTCTGGGCCGGCGCCGCGTGCGCCGGCCCGTCTCGGGGCGAAGGGAGACAGGGCTCATGCCGAAACCACTCGCCGCCGCCCGGCTGGCGATCAAGGCGCTGGCGGCGCTGGGCGTGGCCGCCTACGCCGCGGCCGCGCTCGTGACCGTAGGCGACGTGCTCGGCCGTCAGGTCGGGCTGCCGATCATCGGCGTCGTCGACCTCGTGCAGCTCTTCGTGATGGCCGGGACGTGGCTGGTCATGCCGCACGCCTTCCTCGCCGCCGCCCATGTCGGGGTCGACTTCCTGATCTCGCGGCTGCCACGCCGCGCGCGGCACGCGCTGCATGTCATGGCCGCGCTGGTCGCCCTTGTGCTGCTGGCGCTGATGCTGTGGCAGGGCTTCGCGACCTTCGAGACGCGGACCATGTTCGGGGACAGCTCGCAGCAGCTCGGCATTCCGATCGCGTGGTACTGGTACCCGCTGCTGCTCGGCCTCGGTCTGTGCCTGCCCGGTGTGATGCTCTGGCTCGTTGCGGCGCTGCGGGAGGCTTCCGATGAGTGACGCATGGCTCGGCCTGATCGGCTTCGCTGCGGCGCTGGCGCTGATTGCGCTCGGTCTCCCGGTCGCGATCGCGATGGCTGCGGTGGGCCTGCTTGGCTACTGGTGGCTCGAGGGCTGGTTCAGCACCGCCTTCGTGCTGGGCTCGAGCCCGTTCGAGTCGATCTTTCCCTATTCCTTCAGCGTCATCCCGCTCTTCGTGCTGATGGGCGCCTTCGCCTCGCATGCCGGGCTGTCGCGCTCGCTCTTCACGGCGATCAACGCCTTCATCGGCCACCGCCGCGGCGGGCTCGCCGTCACCACGGTCGGGGCCAGCGCGCTCTTCGGGGCGATCTGCGGCAGCTCGCTCGCCACCGTGGCGACGATCGGCCGGGTCGCGCTGCCCGAGATGCGGCGCCACGGCTACGACGATTCCCTTTCGACCGCGACCGTCGCCGCCGGCGGCACGCTCGGTGTGCTGATCCCACCTTCGGTGCTCCTGGTAATCTACGGGCTGCTCACCCAGAGCTCGATCGGCGCGCTCTTCGTCGGCGCGCTGCTTCCGGGGCTGCTCGGGGCCGGGCTCTATGCGCTGGCCGTGCTCGGCCGGGTCTGGGCCGATCCAGACATCGCGCCGCGCTCGGAGCGGCACGGCTGGGCGGCGCGGCTGACCAGCCTCGGCCGGGTCTGGCCGGTCGCGGCTCTGTTCGCGCTGGTCATCGGCGGGATCTATGCCGGGCTGTTCTCGCCCACCGAGGCGGCGGCCGTGGGGGCCGTGGGCGCCTTCCTGCTGGCGCTGCTGTCGGGCGAGCTGAACCGCGGGGCGCTGCACGACGCGGTCTTCGAGACCGCCGGTCTGACCGGCATGATCTTCTTCATCCTGATCGGCGCCGCCTTCTTCAACTTCTTCCTCGAGGAGACCGGGCTGCCGCGGCTGCTGATCGCCTGGATCGAGGCGGCTGGGCTGTCGCCGCTGGCGGTGCTGGCGCTGATCCTCCTCTTCTACGTGGTGCTGGGCTGCTTCATGGACTCGATGTCGATGATCCTGCTGACCGTGCCGCTTCTGGCCCCGGTGGCCCAGGAGATCGGCTTCGACCTCGTCTGGTTCGGAATTCTCGTCGTCACGGTGGCCGAGATCGGACTGATCACGCCACCCATCGGTCTCAATCTCTTCGTCGTGCAGGCCGCCGCCGGCGATGTGAGCCAGACCACCGTGATCCGCGGCATCCTGCCGTTCATCCTGGCCGACATCTTGCGCCTTGTACTGCTGGTAGCCTTCCCTGCCCTGGTGCTCTGGCTTCCAGACCTGATGTGATGATTTAGGTTGGAGCCCATTTCGCTAAGAGGCCGAGCAACACACATCGAGCGCACCTCTCGCGACCTCTTAGGTGAAGAGGAATTTGGGGCACAGGCCGCCCATATCGAACCTCAGTGTTTTCGGCAGCGGCGAGGCAACCGACGCGACCGGCCCATAGTTGCCATTCGGCTGGGTCACATCGAACGTCGGCTTACTGAAATGGCAGACCTGTTGCGCGGCCGCTCTACCGTCTCATGGGCCGCACGCTATATAGGGCGACGCTGCCGGGCTCGGGGCAGCTCTGCGTTTTCCTGAAGGGTCATCATGCTCGACGCTCCCATTCTGTCCGGCAGGGCCATCCTGCACGCTATCCCAGTGCCGGCGATCATCATGTCGACCGATCTTCTGATCATCGACGTCAACGCGCCCTTTGAGGAAGCCGTGGCGCGCCGCAGAGCCACGCTGCTCGACCGGCCTTTGTTCGACGAGTTCCCGCCGCGTCCCGACACCCCGAATCTTGAAGCGACGATCCGCGCCTCGGTTGCGCGCGCGGTCGACACGCGGCAGACCGACGCGCTGGAGCCGGGCCGGCATGACATCGTCATGCCCGATGGCGGCTTCGAGACCCGCTACTGGCGGCTGTCGCATTCCCCGGTGATCGAGAACGGCGAGGTCACCTGCATCCTTCAGCTGGTCGAGGACGTGACGGCAGAGGTGACGCAGCAGTTGCTGCTCGAGGCACGGGAGCGCACGGCCGCCGAGGGGGCGTCCCTTTCCTTCTGGGACCTCAATCTCGTCACGGGCAAGCTGATCCGCTCCGCCGGCGTCGATTCGATGCACGGGTTCGCGCCAGACGAGGCCGGCGACGAGATCGAGCCGTTCTTCGAGCGCGTTCACCCCGAGGATCGTGAGCGCGTGCGCATGGAGCTTTTCTCGACCGCCGAGCGCGGGCCCGGGCCGACAATCCTCGAGCATCGGCTCCTGCTGCCCGACGGCAGCGTCCGCTGGATCTCGGCGCGGGGTGAGATCTTGCTCGGCCCCGTGAACGGCGAGCCGCATCTCGTGGGCATGGTCGTCGACATTACCGAGTTCCGGCAGAACGAAGAGCGGCTGAAAGCCGCGCTCGCCAACCAGAAAATGCTGCTCGACGAGGTCAATCACCGGGTCAAGAACTCGCTTCAGATGGTGGCGAGCCTGCTCAGTCTCGAAAGCGGGCGGGCCTCACCCGAGACCCGCGAGAAGCTGCTCTCGGCCAGCACCCGGGTCAATGCGATCGCCACCATCCACGCCAGCCTTTACCAGGATGGCGATGTGACCAGCGTAGCCGTCGACCAGCAGCTGCGCGACCTCTGCGACCATGTCGCCGCCTCGTCCGGCTGCGATGTCCGGGGCATTTCGATCGACCTCGACGTGACGCCGATCCGGCTCTGCCCGAACAAGGCCATCAGCCTCTCGATCATCGTTAACGAGCTGATCACCAATGCCCTGAAGCACGCCTTTCATGGGCGGGAGGAAGGACGCGTGCGCGTGCGCCTCGCGCGCGACGCCAAGGCGGGCGAGCTGGTGCTGACGGTCATCGACGACGGCATCGGCCAGTCCGAGGCAGTCGAAGGCCGAGCGTCGCGCGGCTCGGGCCTCGGTCAGCGGCTGATCCAGATGTCCGCTCGCCAGATCGGCGGGCATGTCGAACAGTCGAGCTCTCCGCAGGGCTGGCAAACCGTCGTCCGGTTTCCGGCCAAGGTCTGACCTCGCCATGCGTATACTCATCGTCGAAGACGAGGTTTTCATCGCGCTCGACCTCGAGATGCAGCTCATGGACATGGGTTACGAGGTCGTAGGCATTGCCGGGACGAAGGAGACGGCGATCGAGATGGCCTGCGCGCATGTGCCGGACCTGGCCCTCGTGGACCTGCATCTGGCAGGCCCATCGAGCGGCGCAGAGGCTGCGGCTTTCATGCGGGCCGAGCTGGGCGTTCCGTCGGTCATCGTCAGTGGCAGCCTGCACGAGTTGACGGAGGCGGACATTGCTGCCACCGCTCCTGTCGCTCTGCTTGGCAAGCCATTCAGCCCGGTGAAACTGCACGCTGTGATACGCGGTGTAGACGCCGTCCTCGATCGATGACGGGTAAGGGCGAACCACTCCCGATACCGTTCGTCTCGACTTGGCCTCAATACGCGGATAGTTCTCTTTCTTTGAGAATTGGAGGGGCAGGATGAAGCATTTGGAGTCCCTCTTTGACCGCGCGCTCGATGCCGTGGTGGGAATGGACGAAGCAGGGTTGGTCGTTGCCTGGAATGGTGCGGCCGAGGAGATGTTTGGCTGGCCTCGCGCAGAAGCGATGGGGTCTTCCATGGGGGATCTCATCGTGCCCCCTCAGCATCGCGACGCCCATGCGCGCGGCTTGGAACATTACAATCGCACGGGTGAAGGTCCGGTTCTCGAGCAACGGGTCCGGATCACCGCCCTGCATCGTGACCGCGCTGAGTTCCCGGTCGAGCTGTCGATATTCCCGATGTCCGGCGACGGCGGCGGGCGGATCTTCTACGCCTTCATCCGGAGCATGGCCGCCGAGGAAGCTGCCCGGCGCGCGCAGGAATTGCGGGCCCGCGAAGGAGAGGCGCTACTCGCCGTCGCGCAGAAGCTTCTGGAAGACGTCTCGCTCGACGAATTCACACAGTTCTGTCTCGATAGTGTCTGTGCCGTATCCGGCATGGAGGCAGGCCATTTCCACGTCGTGCGCGGGCGTGGGCCGCATGCGCGCCTGCACCCCACCGGAATCTGGCACTTGGCGGACCCGCGTTTCCAACCGGTGGTCGAGGCAACGAGCGTTGTGCGCTTTGCACCCGGAGAGGGTCTCCCGGGCCGCGCTTGGCAGTCGGGACAGCTGCAAGCGCTCGTCGACCTTCCGGCGTCCTGCCAGTTCGTTCGTCGCAGCGTATTCGAAGAGGTCGGGTTGACCCGCGCAGTGGCCCTGCCGGTGTGGCAAGGCGGAGACGTACACGGTGTGCTCGAGTTCTTCGGAACCTCTTACGCTCGGCTGGATGAGGAGGTTCTGCGGATGCTCCAGACAGTTGGAAGCCAGATCGGCGTCGCGCTCCACCGCAAACAACATGCCGAACACCGCGAGACGCTGCGCCGCGAGATGAGTCACAGAGTGGGTAACAGTCTCTCGGTGCTGGCCTCGATCTACCGGAGCTGCTCCCGGGAGGCCCGGACCAAGGATGAGCTGGACGAGGCCTTCCTGGGGCGCCTCGTGGCCGTGGGTCAGGCCAACCGCATGGCCGTTGAGGACGCCAGCAAGAGCGTGGCATTGCAGGCGCTGATCGAAGAGGCGACTGGCATCCTCCCCGAGCGAAGCAGGATCTCCATCGAGGCACCCAACTTGAGTGTCGACAGGGACAGCATCATGCCGCTGGCGCTGATCCTGAACGAACTTGCCACCAACGCGCTGAAACATGGTAGCTCCTGCCAGGACAGCCGTCTCGCCGTCAGGGCCCGGTTCGATGAGTCCAATGAGAACCTGGTTCTGGAGTGGCGCGAACATCGGGCTGTCCCGTTGGCTGTCCCGCCGCCGACGCCCGAGCGTGTCGGATTCGGCACGAAGCTCATGTGGCACATGGTCGAGGGACGGTTGGGAGGCATCTTTGAACGGTGCCTCGATGAGGCCGGTTTCCGTGTGATGCTAAGGCTGCCGCGGGAGCGCCTGGAGGCCCCGCCTGAACTGGCCCCCGCCACCATCCATTCGGGCGCGGCCGACGGTTGATCCCTTCTGACTCGCGATCGGAAGAAAGAGCGGACGTTCGTGGCGTAGGCAACGAAGGCCAGCTTCCAGGCCTTCCCCGCCTTGGCGCTTCCGGCCCATAGCCGCCGCGGGGCGTCACCAACTGTGCTGTGCCCAACCAACCAAGAGCGGCACTCGGTGAGTGCAGGGCGTGATGGTTAGTAGCGAACCCCGCCCGACTTTGATGGCCTTCCGGTTTTCGGAAGACAGCGTAACCAAGGCGGCTGCCTTCTGGGGGATTGGCCCGCAAAGCGTTCTATAGCTTGTCAGCTTCTCAGGCCGCCTTTGCGTGCACGATGCCTGATCCTCCGTTTACAGTACTCCGCCGGAACCGAGTGCCAGACGAGCGTTATCCATGTGAAGGGCCGCTGTGAACGCGGCACCAGCAAGGAGCTCCATATGTCCAGCAATGCCGTTCACCGGGACCCGGATGCGATTGAGGAAGAGGTTGTGGAGGTCAGTGGCCAGCACCGCGCCCGCTACCAGATGTTGTTCTCGGCTGATCGCACCAAGACAGACAGCCTCACCTGCGGAATCGCTATCGTGCGGCCGGGCGAGCCCTTGCCGCTGCACCGGCACGCGCATGCAGAGGTCTACTTCGCGCTGGCTGGCGCGGCGCTGGTTACAGTCGATGGAAAGGATCACGAGTTGGCCGAGGGTCAGGCCATCTTCATTCCGGGCAACTTAGAGCACGCGGTCCATGCCGAAACCGAGGCACGCCTGTTCTTCGCCTTCGCCGCCGACAGCTATCAGGAGGTCCGCTATGTCTATCTCGATGACGACTGAGGACGAGAGCGGAAACTGAGACACGGAGGCGTCCAAGAAACGCGGGGCTATTCAGCCCGAAGCCGACTTTCGATCGCAATCCGGGCGAAGGCAGGTTCGAATGATCCTTCTACCAATCCATTCTCCGAGCGCGCAGATGTTCGGGCGCGAGATCAAGCGACCATGTCCGGAGCGAACCGAC
>NZ_FWFY01000008.1 GCF_900172345.1 Limimaricola soesokkakensis | reverse complement strand
CGCCACGCCCCGGAAGTGCCTGGGCTACCGGACCCCGGCCGAAGTCTTCCGGGAAAAGCTGATGGAGGCAATGAAGTCAGGCGAGTAAGTTGAAGCCGTGAAAATTGCGCTTCAGCGTGAGCCCACAAACAGCAAAGCTAAAGTGTCACCCATGAGCAATGCAGAAGCATCACTCTCGCCTGCACCGAGCACAGGCAGAGAGACCGAGCATGGGACGGGTTCTGATGAGCGAGCGCGAGTTGGACCGTGTCGAGGTTCTGGCGCGGATCGGTGTCGGTCGGATCGATGTTCAGAGCGGCGCGCACCTGCTGGGGCTGACCCGGCGCCAGATCTTCCGGCTGCTGAAGCGGTATCGTGCGGATGGTGCGGCGTGGATCCGGCACCGGGCCCGCTCCGAACAGCCGGATCCACGCCGCCAAGCGCGACTATGCCCTGTCGTTGATCCGCGAGAGCTATGCGGATTTCGGGCCGACGCTGGCGGCGAAACGGTTGCGGGACGACCACGGGCCGATGGTCTCCCGCGAGACCCTGCGCAAGTTGATGGTCGAGGACGGTTTGTGGCTGTCGCGCGAACAGCGCCGCGCCTTTCTTCGGCCGCGTCTGCGCCGTGAGTGCTTCGGCGAGCTGATCCAGATCGACGGCTCGGAGCATCGCTGGTTCGAGGATCGCGGCGATTACTGCACGCTGCTGGTTTTCTTCGACGATGCCACCGGCACGCTGAAGGTACTGCGCTTCGTCACCTCTGAAAGCACGTTCAGCTATTTCGAGGCACTGGAGCGCTACCTGGTGCAACATGGCCGTCCGGTCGCCTTCTACAGCGACAAGCACCCGGTGTTCCGGGTGCCGAAGCCCAGCGACCACATGACCGGCATGACCCAGTTCGGGCGGGCTCAGGCAGAGCTGCAGATCGAGATCCTGTGCGCCCATTCGAGCCAGGCCAAGGGCCGTGTCGAGCGTGCCAATCGCACGCTGCCGGATCGGCTGGTGAAGGAGTTGCGTCTGGCCGGCATCTCGGACATCGCGGCAGCGAACGCCTTCCTGCCGGGCTTCGTGGCGCGCTACAACGCGAAGTTCGCCAAGCCCGCCGCTGGCTACCCTAAGAACGCGACATCGGCCAACTTTCAAACTACGATATCCAGGAGATCTGCGACCGGCTGAACGCCACGCCCCGTAAATGCTTCGGGTGGAAGACCCCCGCCAAAATATTCGGCCCAAGATGCTGGAGAAGAGGCCGCGAGCGCCCTACCCTGAACCTACAGCGGAGTCGTGGTTCGAGTATCGCTCACCCTCATCGCAAGAGAAATCGGACATTCGCATCGGAAGGGATCAGGTTACGACTAATCTTTCCATTGCCGTACGATAGGCGGCGAGAACGGCATCGCGTGCGATGTGATGCCCGCCGCGCACCACATGCCGTCCGGCGCTCCAGACATCGGTGACGACGCGGTCCGTCGCGGCGAAGACGAGGCCGTCCAGCAGACTGTCGCGCGAAAGCGCGCAGAGCGCGGCGGACTGGCTGTCGATCGCGACGAGATCGGCCAGATTGCCGGTGGCGATCGAACCTGACGCACGGGCGAGAGCCTGCGCGCCGCCTCGCGCCGCCGACATGTAGAGGAACCGGCCGACAGACCCCTCGCCCGGGACCAGCACGTTGCGGCTCGTGTCGCGCAGGCGCTGTGAATATTCCAGCATGCGGAGCTCTTCGGTCAGCGAGATATTGACGTTGGAATCCGACCCGATCCCGAAGCCTCCGCCGGCCTCGACATAGTCCGGGCCGTTGAACGCCCCGTCGCCGAGATTGGCCTCGGTGATCGGGCACAGCCCTGCCACGGCGCCGCTCGCGGCCATGTCGCGAGTTTCAGCAACCGTCATGTGGGTCGCGTGGATCAGGCACCAGCGTTCGTCCACCGGTTGATTGTCGAGCAGCCATTCGACCGGTCGCGCGCCCAGCCAGTCTTCGATCTCGCTCACTTCGCGCGGTTGCTCGGCGATATGGATGTGGATCGGCCCCTGCCCGTGCCGTGCCACGAGCCGCGACAGCTCTCCGGGCGAGGTGGCGCGCAGGGAATGGGGTGCGATGCCGATCCGCGCATCCCCCGGCAGGTGCCGCAGCGCCACCGAGGCTGCGTCGAATAGGCGCTCGAAATCGTCCACGCTATTGCCGAAGCGCCGCTGGCCCGCGCTCAGTTCGGCCTGCCCCGCGCCGCCATAGCTGTAGAGCACCGGCAGGTGCGTCAGGCCGATGCCGGTCCGCGACGCTGCCGCGAAGATCCGCTCCGACAGCTCCGCGATATTGTCATAGGGCACGCCGCCGGGCTGGTGATGGACGTAATGGAACTCTCCGACGCTGGCATAGCCCGCCTCCAGCATCTCGACATAGGCCTGTGCGGCGATCGCCTCGATCTGCTTCGGGGTCAGGCGCTCCATGAAACGGTACATCAGCTCGCGCCAGGTCCAGAAGCTGTCCCGCCCGGCCTGTCGGAATTCGGTCATGCCCGCCATTGCACGCTGGAAGGCGTGGCTGTGCAGGTTGCCAAGCGCCGGCAGCAGCGTGTCCACGCGGGTATCATTGGCTTCGGGTCCGGTGCCGGGGTCGATCGAGACGATCCTGCCATCGCGCAGGTCCAGCCGGACATTCGTCGCCCAGCCTTCGTCCAGCAAAGCCTGCTTCGCGTATATCACGGTCATATCTTGCGACCTTAAAGCTATTATGTATAGACATATAAGCCAGCCGTCGATAAGAGGAAAGCGGAATCTGGAGACATGCCCGATGCCTGATGCGCCCCGGCTGCTGACCAATCTGACCGCCGCCACCCTGACCGGGGACGCGCCCTACGGGCTGGTTTCAGATGGGACTATTGCCATCGAGAGGGGACGTGTCCGCTGGATCGGCGCGCGCGCCGATCTACCGTCCGAGCTCGCCGGGGCCGAGCAGGTCGATCTGGGCGGGCGGCTGGTGACGCCGGGGCTGATCGACTGCCACACGCATCTGGTGCATGGCGGCGACCGCGCCGCCGAATTCGAGATGCGGCTGAACGGGGCCAGCTACGAGGAGGTGGCGCGCGCGGGTGGCGGCATCGTCTCGACCGTCACCGCGACGCGGGAGGCGACGCAGGAGGCGCTGCTGGCCGGCGCCCTGCGCCGCGCCGACGCGCTGATCGCCGAAGGCGTCACCACGCTGGAGATCAAGTCGGGCTACGGGCTCGACCTCGAAACCGAGTTGCGCATGCTGCGGGTGGCGCGGGCGGTCGAGAAGAACCGACCGGTGCGGGTGAAGACCAGCTTCCTCGGCGCCCATGCAGTGCCGGTCGAATACCGGGACCGGGCCGACGCCTATATCGACGAGGTCTGCATTCCGGCGCTCCGGGCTGCCCATGCGGAGGGGCTCGTGGATGCGGTCGACGGCTTTTGCGAGGGCATCGCCTTTTCCCCCGCCCAGATCGCGCGGGTGTTCGACGTGGCGCAGACGCTCGGCCTGCCCGTGAAGCTCCATGCCGAACAGCTGTCGAACCTCGGCGGCGCGGCGCTGGCGGCGGGCTACGGTGCGCTTTCGGCCGATCACGTCGAATATCTCGACGAGGCCGGCGTGAGGGCGATGGCCGGGGCCGGCACGGTCGCGGTCCTGCTGCCCGGCGCCTTCTACACGCTGCGAGAGACGCAAGAGCCGCCGGTGCGAATGCTGCGCGATCACGGCGTGCCAATCGCGATCGCCACCGATGCCAATCCGGGCTCGTCGCCGCTGACCTCGCTGCTGCTGGCGATGAACATGGGCTGCACCCTGTTCCGCCTGACACCCGAAGAGGCGCTGCGCGGCGCCACCGTGAACGCCGCCCGCGCCCTCGGGCTGGACGATGTCGGCACCATCGCCCCCGGCCAACGCGCCGAACTGGCGGTCTGGGATGTCGAGGCGCCCGCCGAGCTATCCTATCGCATCGGGTTCAACCCGCTGCATTCCCGCATTTTCGGAGCCGTTCAATGACCAGTGTGACGCTCACCCCCGGCGCGGTGACGCTGGCCGATCTTGCCCGCCTGTATCGCGACGAAGCCGCCCTGCGCCTCGATCCCGCTTGCCATGGAGCCATCGAGAGGGCCGCCGCCCGGATCGCCGCCGCCGCCAATGGCGAAGCGGCGGTCTATGGCGTGAACACCGGCTTCGGCAAGCTCGCCTCGGTCAAGATCGCGGCCGAGGACACGGCGACCCTGCAGCGCAACCTGATCCTGTCGCATTGCTGCGGCGTGGGCGATCCGATCCCGCGCGCGCAGACCCGGCTGATGATGGCCTTGAAGCTGCTCAGCCTCGGACGCGGCGCCTCGGGCATGCGGATGGAGCTGATCACCCTGATTGAGGAGATGCTGGCGCGCGGCGTGACGCCAGTCATCCCGGTGCAGGGGTCGGTCGGTGCCTCGGGCGATCTGGCGCCGCTGGCCCACATGGCGGCAGTGATGATGGGCCATGCCGAAGCTGTCTTCGAGGGCGAAACCCTGCCCGGCGCCGAGGCGCTGAAGCGCGCCGGGCTCGCGCCGGTGGAATTTGGCGCCAAAGAGGGGCTGGCGCTGATCAACGGTACCCAGTTCTCCACCGCCTTCGCGCTGGCGGGGCTGTTCGACGCTTGGCGCGCGATGCAGGCGGCGCTGGTGACCTCGGCCATGTCGACCGATGCGATCATGGGCTCCACCGCGCCCTTGCAGCCGGAAATCCATGCCCTGCGCGGCCATGCCGGGCAGATCGAGGCCGCGTCGGTCATGCGCGCCCTGCTCGACGGCTCGGAGATTCGCGAAAGCCACCGCGAGGGCGACAGCCGGGTGCAGGACCCCTATTGCATCCGCTGCCAGCCACAGGTGACCGGCGCGGCGATGGACATGCTGCGCATGGCTGGCCGCACGCTGGAGATCGAGGCCAACGCCGCCACCGACAACCCGCTGGTGCTGACCGAGGCGGGGCTGATCGTGTCGGGCGGCAATTTCCACGCCGAGCCGGTGGGCTTTGCCGCCGACATGATCGCGCTCGCCGTGGCCGAGATCGGCGCCATCGCGCAGCGCCGCATCGCGCTGATCGTCGATCCGACGCTGAGCTTCGACCTGCCGCCCTTCCTGACCCCCGCGCCGGGCCTGAACTCGGGGCTGATGATTGCCGAAGTGACGACAGCGGCGCTGATGAGCGAGAACAAGCATCTCGCCAATCCTTGCGTGACCGACTCGACGCCAACTTCGGCCAACCAGGAAGACCACGTCAGCATGGCCGCGCATGGCGCGGTGCGGCTGGGCCGGATGGTTGCGAACCTGGAGCGGATCCTTGGCGTGGAATTGCTGTGCGCCGCGCAGGGCATCGAGTTCCGCGCGCCGCTTTCCACCAGCGCGCCGCTGGAAGCGGTGCTGAACCGCCTGCGTGCGCATGTCCCGACCCTGACCGAAGACCGCTACATGGCCCCCGATCTCGAAGCGGCCGCCTCGCTGGTGCGCGGCGCGGATATCGTCGAGGCAGCCGGCACGCCGATGCCGGAGCTGGGCGCATGACCCCGGTCGAGGTCACCCGTGGCGACGGCCCGGTCGTGCTGGGCCTGCCGCATACCGGCACATGGCTGCCCGAGGATGTCCGTGCCCGGATGAATGCGCGCGGGCGGGAGCTGCGCGATACCGACTGGCACATCCACAGGCTCTATGATGGCCTGCTGCCCGGCGCTACCACCGTGCGCGCCACCTTCCACCGCTACGTGATCGACGCCAACCGCGATCCCTCGGGCCAGAGCCTCTATCCGGGGCGGAACACCACCGGCCTGGTGCCGCTGACCGATTTCGACGGCGAGCCGATCTGGGACGAAGCGCCCAACGCCGAGGAGATCGAGGCGCGCCGCGTCGCCTATCACGCGCCCTATCACGCCGCGCTCGAGGCAGAGCTGGAGCGGGTCCGCCAACGCCATGGTGTGGCGATCCTCTACGACTGCCATTCGATCCGCAGCCATATCCCGTTTCTCTTCGACGGCACGCTGCCGGATTTCAACATCGGCACCAACATGGGCGCGACCTGCGCGCCCGCCATCGAGTCCGCGACGCGCGAAATCTGCGAGCGGTCGGAGTGTCACACCACGACCGTCAACGGTCGCTTCAAGGGCGGCTGGACCACTCGCCATTACGGCCGCCCGGCCGAGGGGCTGCACGCGATCCAGATGGAGCTGGCGCAATCGACCTACCTGACCGAGGAGGCCCCGCCTTGGGCCTTCGACGCCGAAAAGGCCGACGGTCTGCGCAGGCTTCTCGCAAGCATTCTCGAATCCCTGGCCGATCTGGCCCCGTTTCTTGGAGGCAAACGATGACCGATCCCCGCCACAATATCCGCGACGTTTATCCCGCGACCGGCTCCGAGATCACCGCCAAAAGCTGGCTGACCGAGGCGCCGATGCGGATGCTGATGAACAACCTTCACCCGGATGTGGCCGAGAACCCGCACGAGCTGGTGGTCTATGGTGGCATCGGGCGCGCGGCGCGCACTTGGAAGGATTTCGACACCATCGTCGCCAGCCTGAAGGAGCTGGAGGACGACCAGACCCTGCTGGTGCAGTCGGGCAAGCCGGTCGGCGTGTTCCGCACCCACAAGGACGCGCCGCGGGTGCTGATCGCGAACTCAAACCTGGTGCCGCATTGGGCAAATTGGGACCATTTCAACGAGTTGGATAAGAAGGGCCTGGCCATGTACGGCCAGATGACTGCCGGGTCCTGGATCTACATCGGCAGTCAAGGCATCGTGCAGGGCACCTACGAGACCTTCGTGGAGGCCGGGCGCCAGCATTACGACGGCAACCTTGCGGGGCGCTGGATCCTGACCGGGGGACTGGGCGGCATGGGCGGCGCGCAGCCGCTGGCCGCCGTCATGGCGGGCGCCTGCTGCCTCGCGGTGGAATGCGACGAGACCCGTGCCGAGTTCCGCAAGCGCACGCGCTATGTCGACGAGATCACCCATTCGCTGGATGAGGCGCTGCAGATGATCGAGCGCTGGACAAAGGCCGGCGAGGCGAAATCTGTGGGGCTGATCGGCAACGCGGCGGACGTGTTCCCCGAACTGGTGAAGCGCGGCGTGCGCCCCGATATCGTCACCGACCAGACCTCGGCCCATGATCCGATCCATGGGTACCTGCCGCAGGGCTGGAGCGTGGCGGAATGGCGCGACAGGCAGGAAAGCGATCCCAAGGCGGTGGAGAAGGCCGCGCGTGCCTCGATGAAGGTGCAGGTCGCGGCGATGGTCGATTTCTGGAACGCCGGCGTGCCGACACTCGACTACGGCAACAACATCCGCCAGGTGGCGCTGGAAGAGGGTCTGGAGAACGCCTTCGCCTTTCCCGGCTTCGTGCCCGCCTATATCCGCCCGCTCTTTTGCAAGGGTATCGGCCCGTTCCGCTGGTGCGCGCTGTCGGGCGACCCGGAGGACATCTACAGGACCGATGCCAAGGTCAAGGAGCTGGTGGACGACCCGCACCTGCACAACTGGCTCGACATGGCGCGCGAGCGGATCAGCTTCCAAGGCCTGCCCGCGCGGATCTGCTGGGTGGGCCTGGGGGTGCGCCACAAGCTGGGGCTGGCCTTCAATGAGATGGTCCGCAATGGCGAGTTGAAGGCGCCGGTGGTGATCGGCCGCGATCACCTCGACAGTGGCTCGGTCGCCTCGCCGAACCGCGAGACCGAGGCGATGAAGGACGGCTCGGACGCGGTGTCGGACTGGCCGCTCCTGAACGCGCTGCTGAACACCGCCTCGGGCGCGACCTGGGTGTCCCTGCATCACGGCGGCGGGGTCGGCATGGGGTTCAGCCAGCACTCCGGTATGGTGATCTGCTGCGACGGCACCGAGGATGCCGATCGCCGGATCGCCAACGTGCTGTGGAACGACCCGGCCACCGGTGTGATGCGCCATGCCGATGCGGGTTACGACATCGCCAGAACATGCGCGCGCGAGCACGGGCTGAACCTGCCCGGCATACTCTGACCGCCGGCAGAAGCCCGCTCCCGCCTCCGCCGGGGGCGGGCATTGCGCCCTAGTACTGCGTGGTCATCCTGTGACCGCGCCGATAGGTCAGCCGCACCAGCGTGATGGCCTTTCCTCGAAGCCAAGTGGTGCGCTCGGCGCGAAACAGCGCGTCGCCGGTCGAACACCCGAGATGATCGGCGAGATCGCGGTCCGCCCCGACGGCCGAAAAGGCGATCTCGGCGTTCGAGAACGGAAGCTGGGCCACCAGCCACTCGTTCGGGCCGGTGGCCGAGAAATCCGCTTCCGTCACGCTCGGGACGACCTCGGGATTGATCCAGCGATCCTCGTGCTGGTAGGGCATGCCGCTCGCGTAATGCATGCACACCAGATGCAGCACCTGCTGACCGGCGGTCAGCTCAAGCCGGCCCCGCAGCCAGTCCGGCACCTCCTGCATCTCCCGGTCGAGCAGCGCATAGCGATACTCCGCCCCCAGGGCCTCGATCTCCTCCCGCACGATGGGGATAGAGAAGCGGGCCTGCCGGATCGGCGTCATCCGCACCCTCGTGCCCGCCTTGCGCTTGCGCTCGACGATGCCTTCCTCGGCCAACTCCCGCATCGCCCGGTTCACCGTGGCCCGCGCGCAGCCATAGCTTTCGGCGAGGTCGACCTCGTTCGGCAAGAGGCTACCCGGCCGCATCACCCCACGCGCGATCTGGTCGAGCAGATCGGCCTTGACGTCCTTGAAGGTCACGCTCATCGATCCGCCTCTACTCCCACCTCGGCGGATCCGGGCAACGGACCGGCCCAGCTCGGTTATCGCGGGCCGTGCAGCTTCGGCCCGCCTTAGAAAAGAATATACATAATACAATAAAAGCAGACAATAGGCTCGGCTCGCGGGGCCGCCCCTACAGCCCGTCCGGATTCCTTCGCCAAAGGGCGTCCTCGCGCATTTGTCCCTCGAAGGGCTGATCTTCTTCCTCATCGATCCGCAGTCGGGAGACATCGCCGCGAAGACCCCGGGCCTCCGACCCTGACAGTCATTGCGCGACGAGAGCGATCGACCTCGATGAACCGCTCCGTTGCCCTCCGAGCCAAGTCCGGAATGAGGCTGCAATGCCAGTGCCTGAACGCGGGTCCGATCGGCAATTCCACGGTCGGCACGATACTTTATGGCCCGCTAAGCGGCACGCTGGATCTCACTGGGTCTGGAGCCCAATCCGCGCCCGAACGACTTGGCGCAGCTCGGTTGGGCGGAACTCGGGTAGCAGTTGCGCGAGCTTCTCGGGGGAAAGGCTATGCGGCGTGTTCCACAGGTAGCGCATCTCGCGTAGCTCGCGCGCCAGTTCCCAGACCGGCGACAGGAGTGTCATCGCCCACCAGGGAAAGCGGGCGAAGTGCAGCGTGCTGCCGGTCGCCCCCTCCAGCTCCGCCTTCAATTCGTGCGCGGTGAACGCATGGCCCGGGAAAGGTACGTCCTCGAAGCGTTCGAGAGTGTCACGGCGTTCGGCCAGCATCACCGCCGCCCGCGCCCAATCAGGCACATAGGCATAGGCCTGCAGCACGTCGGCATCGCCCGGAAGCGTGATCCGGCCCTTGCGGATGACGCGCAGGAAGACGGCGCCCATGACGTCGCTGTCATGGTCAGGATCGATGAAGTTCCCGGCGCGCAGCACCACGGTCCGCACGCCCGAGACGCGATAGGCCCGCTCCATCTCCACCCGGATCCGGCCCTTGCGCGCGACCGGGCGATGCGGCGTCGCCTCGGACCACATGCCGCCTCGATCGCCGAAATTATAGACGTTGCCGGGAAGGATGACGGTCGCGCCGGAGGCCCGCGCCGCGTCGATGACCTGCGCGGTGATCGCCGGGATGATCCGGCCCCAGTCGTGATAGGCGGGCGGGTTCAGCCCGTTGACGATGACATCGCAACCCGTGGCGGCCGCGGTCATGTCGGTGCCTCGGGTGTAGCGGCGCACGGTCCAGCCGGCGCTGGCGAAGGCATTTGCGGAATGGGCACCGATCTTGCCGTTAACGCCGAGGATCAGGACGGTGGGCATGGCTCTCTCCATTCGAGGTTCGGTGGAGAGGATGTGCGGCCTGGCATTGAATAGGAATTGCCAGATCCGGCATGACGCGTATTCATCGATGAATGGATACATCCTTCGCCAATCTCGACTGGTCGCTGATCCGGGCCTTTCTCGCCGTGGCCGAGACCGGTTCGCTCTCCGCCGCCGCGCGGGCCTTGGGCACCTCGCAGCCCACGCTCGGGCGACAGGTGAAGGCGATGGAGGCGCAGCTCGGTGCGGAGCTTTTCCATCGCCGTCCCAAGGGCTTCGATCTGACCGAGACGGGCGCGGCGCTGGTCGAACCGGCCCGCGCCATGCGCGCCTCCGCGAACCGCATCGCGCTTGCCGCCGCCGGTCGCGAGGCGCGGCTCGAAGGCACTGTGCGGATCGCCGCGAGCGTCGCCATGGCACTGCATCACCTGCCGCCGATCATCGCCCGGATCCGAGCGGACGAACCCGCGATCCAGATCGAGCTAGTGCCCTCTGACAGCAGCAGCAACCTGCTGTTCCGCGAGGCCGATATCGCGGTGAGGATGTATCGCCCGCGCCAGCTCGACCTTGTGACAACCCATCTGGGCGATATCGAGCTGGGCCTGTTCGGCGCGACCGGCTATCTCGACCGGCGCGGCCGTCCCGTGCGGCAGGACGAGCTGCTGGAGCATGATTTCGTCGGCTACGATGCGAACCCGGCCATTCTCGACGGCTTCCGCGCCGCCGGCTTCGCGCTCTCGCGCGAATGGTTCGCCACGCGCTGCGACGATCACGCGGTCTATTGGGAGCTGGTGCGCGCGAGCTGCGGTCTCGGTTTTGCGCAGGCCAGCGTCGGCCGCGCCTGCCCCGGCGTGGAGGAAATCCGCGTCGGCCTCGAACTACCGAGCCTTCCGGTCTGGCTTACCGCGCATGAAACGATGCGGCGCACCCCGCGCATCCGCCGTGTCTGGGAAATGCTGGCCGAGGGGCTCGCCCCGGTCATCGCTTGAGCCGAGTGGCGGGGCACCGCAGGTTCATGGCTTTGAGCGAGGCCCGCTGGTCCCGCTGGGTCTCGAATTGCAGTCCGTCCGGCGTGGCTCGGGGTCGTCAGCGCGATAAAGCTTCGTATTGAGCCGGAAAGAGAAGTTTTGCCACGCATAGGCGTTCGGCTGCCATGCGCCGGACAAGGGGCGGCGAGCCCGATCTTTCCCTTTGCACCGATGTCTCGCCTCAAGCTGTAAAGCCCACCACGGGCGCATGCCGGGCGTGGCCGCCAATCCGCTGCGGCTCTCGCGGGTCATTGTCATTCCAAGGCTGCATCTCCACATTGCGCGCAAAGGATCCAAAGGACCGATATGCCCCGTTCGTTCAAAGCCTTGCCCGGCGCCCCCGTCGCGGAGCGCCGTCCCTCGATCGCCCATGTTCACGGTGTCAATCTGCATGACGACTATGCCTGGTTGCGCGCGTCGAACTGGCAGGAGGCGATGCGGGAGCCGCAGAAGCTGCCAACCGACATTGCCAGCTACCTAGTGGCGGAGAATGCCTATTACGAGACGGCGATGGCTGACACGGTCGATCTGCAGGCGCGGCTGGTCGAGGAGATGCGCGGCCGCATCAAGGAGGATGACAGCAGCGTTCCGCGCGATCACGGCCCCTTCGCCTACGCGATGCGCTTTGCGGAGGGGGCGGAATATCCGCTCTTCACCCGGATGCCGCGCGACGGCGGCGCGGAACAGGTCGTGCTCGACGTGAATGCCGAGGCCGCGGCGCAGGCGTATTTCCAACTGGGCCGCAGTCAGGTCTCGCCCGATCACAAGGTCCTGGCCTGGACCGCCGACGTCAACGGCTCCGAGTTCTACCGCCTGTCGTTCCGCGACATCGATGCCGGCACCGATCTCGACTATCACATCGAGGATGTCGCGTCGCTCGCATGGGCCGATGCGCGGACGCTGTTCTACGTGCGCGTCGATGCGCGGCATCACCCGAACAAGGTGTTCCGCCACGTGCTCGGCAGCGATCCGGCCGAGGATGTCCTGGTCTTCACCGAGGAGGACACCCGCTACGGCGTTGCCGTCCACCGGCTACGGTCGGGAGAGTTCGTCGCGCTGTCCACCGGCATGAACGACGAGAACGAGATCCACGTGATCCCTACGGACGATCCGCAGGCCGCGCCACGGGTGATCGAGCCCCGGACCCGCGGCCTCGAATACGAGGTCGAGCAGCAGGGCGACAGCTTCCTGATCCGGACCAATGCCGACGACGCCTTCGACTTCAAGGTGGTGCGCGCGCCGGTGTCGGCCCCCTCCCGCGCCAACTGGGTCGACCTGATCCCGCACGAGCCGGGTCGGATGATCGTGAGCCTCGCCGCCTATCGGGGCTGGACGATCTGGATGGAGCGGCGCAACGCCCTGCCCCGCATCTGCTATGTCGCGCAGGGGCGGCCGATTTCGGAGGCGCGGCCCATCGCGTTCGAGGAACAGGCCTATTCTCTGGGAAGCGATCCCAGCCCGGAATACGACACCGACAGTTTCCGCTTCACCTATTCCTCGCCGACCACGCCGCCGCAGGTCTTCGACTACGACCTGTCGAGCGGCGAGCGGGTGCTGCGCAAGACGACCGAGATCCCCTCGGGCCACGACCCGGCGGAGTACGTGACGATCCGGATGACGGCCACCTCGCATGATGGCGCGCAGGTGCCGGTGACGATCCTGCACCGCAAGGACACGCCGCTGGATGGCACGGCGCCCTGCCTGCTCTATGGCTATGGCTCCTACGGTGCGAGCATGCCGGCCGCCTTCTCCGCCAACAGGCTGAGCTTGGTGGATCGCGGCTTCGTGCATGCCATCGCCCATGTCCGCGGCGGCGAGGAGCTGGGGCGCAACTGGTACGAGGCAGCGAAATTCGGCGGCAAGCCCAATACGTTCCACGATTTCATCGCCGTGGCCGAGGCGCTGGTCGATGGCCGCTATACCGCCCCCCGCCGCATTGTCATTCAAGGCGGCTCCGCCGGGGGGCTGCTGGTGGGCGCGGTGCTGAACATGCGTCCCGATCTCTGGGCCGGCGCCATCGCCGACGTGCCCTTCGTCGACGTGCTCGCGACGATCCTCGACGACACGCTGCCGCTGACGCCGGGCGAGTGGTCGCAATGGGGCAACCCGATCGAGAGCCGCGAGGCATTCGACAACATCCGGGGCTATTCGCCCTATGACAACGTCGCCGCGCAGGACTACCCGCCGATGCTCGTGACCGCCGGCGTCTCGGATCCGCGCGTCACCTATTGGGAGCCGGCCAAATGGGTCGCGCGGCTGCGCGCCACCAAGACCGACGACAACATCCTGATGCTGCGGACCAACATGAGTTCGGGCCATTTCGGCAAGTCGGGACGCTTTGCCGCGCTCGAGGATGCGGCGCGCTCCTATGCCTTCGCGATCAAGGTCACCGGGACGGAGGACGGGGCGCGGGGCTAGCGCGCCCCGGCGCCCCGTGCCCGACCGGCCCTAGCGATAGATCAGCGTCGGCAGCCACATGGTGACCGCTGGCACGAAGGTGATCAGCGCCAGCACCAGCACCAGCGGGATCAGGAACGGCGCGGTGGAGACGACGCAGCGCTCGAACGGGATCTTGGCCACGCGCGCGAGCACGTATAGCACCATGCCCACCGGCGGGGTGAGCAGGCCCAGCATCAGGTTCAGCACCATGATGACGCCGAAATGCACCGGGTCGATGCCAAGCTCCATCGCCACCGGCAACAGTACCGGCACGAGGATCGTGATCGCCGCGACGGTCTCCATGAAGCAGCCGACGATCAGCAGGATCAGGTTGATCAGCAGCAGGATGACCCAAGGCCGGTCCGAGGCCGAGAGCAGCATTCCGGCCACCGCCTCGGGCACCCGGTTCGAGGTCAGGATCCAGGCGAAGATCGCCGCCGCGGCGACCACGAAAAGCACCACCGCGGTGGTCTCGATCGTGTCGAAGGTCACCCGCAGGAACCGCCGCAGGGTGAGCGTACGGTAGACCACGAGCCCGAGGAACATCGCCCAGGCGCAGGCGGCGACGGCGGCTTCGGTCGGGGTGAAGGCGCCTGTCAGGATGCCGCCGACGATGATTACAGGCGTCAGCAGCGACAGGAAGGCGCGGCCGAACGAGCTGATCAGCAGCGACATCTCGAACGGCTGGTCGCGCGGAAAGCCCCGGCGCCGCGCGAAAAAGGCGACCATCAGCATCAGCGACACCGCCATCACGATGCCGGGCACGAAGCCCGCGGCGAAGAGCTGGCCGATCGAGGTGCCGGCGACCACGCCGTAGATCACCATCGGCAGCGATGGCGGGATGATCGGGCCGATGGTCGATGAGGCGGCCGTCACCCCCACGGCGAAGCCGGCATCGTATTTGGCGTCGCGCATTGCCTTGATCTCGATCGCGCCGAGGCCGCCCGCATCGGCCACCGCCGCGCCCGACATCCCCGCGAAGATCACCGAGGCGCCGACATTCACATGGCCCAGCCCGCCGCGCATCCAACCCACCAGCGCCAGGGCGAAGTTGAAGATGCGCTCCGTGATCCCGGCGGTATTCATCAGGTTTCCCGCGAGGATGAAGAACGGCACCGCGAGTAGCGGGAAGCTGTCGACGCCGTTGATCATCCGATGCGCCACCACCATCGGCGGCGGCATCCCGTTGGCCAGGACGAACACCGCCGAGGACCCGGCGAGAGCGATGGCCACAGGCACCCCGAAGAGCAGCAGCGAGAACAGGATGATGAAGAGAAAGGCGATTTCCACGGCCGGCGCTCCTAGTCCATCGCGCGCACGGAGTCCGCGTGCTGCTCGGGGTCGATGAGTTTGCTGGTGCCGCTGCGCAGATGCAGCCAGGCGTTGCGGATGGCATAGGCGGCCATCGCGGCGAAACAGGCGGCGACGAACCAGTAGACCAGGGATTTCGGCACGTCGATCGAGACCATCATCTGCCGGGTCCGGCCCGCGAGCTGGCCCGACAGGTAGGCAAGCCCGGCATAGAAGGCGATCGAGACGAGGTCGATCAACGTCTGCGCGATCCGGCGCAGCGGCCGCGGCACCCAGCGATACAGGAATTCGACCGCGATATGGGCATTCTTGCGCACCGCCATGACCGAGCCGGTGAAGGTGACCGCGATCAGCAGGAACCGCGCGATCTCCTCGGTCCAGCCGAGCGAGTCGTTGAGCACGTAGCGGGTGAAGAACTGGAGAAACACCACGAAGGCGAGCACCCAGAAGATCACCATGACCAGCGCATCGTCCCATCGCAGGTCCGACAGGTCGATCTCCTCCTCCTCGAGATGCAGCGCCGGCGTCGTCTCCTGCGGCGCGTGCGAAGTCTGGGGTCCTGGTTTCATGATCACTCGTCCCTATGGGGCATGTGGACCGGCCCCCATTCCCGGGGGCCGGTCGGTCATGGTTCGCGACGCGGCGACACGCGTGCCCGGGTCAGGACTCCTGGCCGATGGCCTGGAGCCGGTCGTAGGTTTCCTGGTCCCAGCTCGCCATATCGCCCATATGCATGGCCTTCACCGCCTCGATGAACGGCTCCCGGTCGACCTCGTTGACGTTGACGCCCTGCTCCTTGAACCATTCGACCAGCTCGGCCTCCTGGTCGCGGATCGCCTCAGTGGCGCAGGCGGCGGCGTTGTCGATGGCTTCCGAGAGCGCTTGCTGGTCGGGCTCGTCCATGCTGCTCCAGGCCGGGCCGCCGACGATGGTCAGCAGCGCGTCGGTGATGTGGCCGGTCAGGTTGATGTCCGACTGCACCTCGTAGAACTTCTTGGCCTGAATCGTCGGCAACGGGTTCTCCTGCGCATCGACGGTCCCCTGCTGCAGCGCCAGATACACTTCGGCGAATGCGATCGGCGTTGGGTTGGCGCCGACGGCTTCGGGGAACATCATGTAGAGCGGTGCGTTCGGCACGCGGATCTTCAGCCCGTCCATGTCCTCGGGCGTGGTGATCGGCTTGTTCGAGGTCACGTGGCGGTTGCCGTAATAGGTCAGCGCCTCGATCTGGTTGCCGGTCGCGTCGGCGTAGCCCTGGCTCAACTCCTCGAACAGGTCGGAATTGCGGAATGCGTCCCAATGCGCGTAGTCGCGGAACATGTAGGGCGCACCGCCGATGGCAACGGGGCCATAGGCGCGGCCGGCAAAGAGCTGGCCGGTATAGATGATGTCGACGGTGCCGAGGCTGAGGCCTTCGTTGATATCGACCTCCTTGCCCAGCGACGAGGCCGGGAAGACCTCGATGCCGTAACGGCCATCGGTCGAGGCGACCAGCTCGTCATGCGCCGCGACGGCGCAGGTGTGGTAGGCCTCGCTTACCTCGTAGACATGGGCCCATTTCAACATGCGCTCGGCATCCTGCGCCGCGACCGGCGCGGCGGCGGTGAGCGCGGCCACCGCGGTGGTGGTCAGCGCGATGGTCTGGGTCAGCTTCGGTGTCATCGGTCTTCCTCCCTGGTTGATGTCTGACGTGATCCCGTCACCGCCCTCCCGAACGGTAGCGGAGCGGCTCGATCCCCCGCGCCTCGGCAAAGCGCGCCAGCGCCTCGACCGAGCCGCGATCGAGCTTCATCCCCTGTGCGCGCCGCCGCTCGGCCTCGGCCCATTCGCGCGCGCCCGGCGCCATGACGGTCTCACCCGGCGCGGCGGGCGATGCAGCGATGGCGGCGAGGTAGCGGCGAATGACGGCCTCGAAGACGGCGCGGCCGCCGAATGCCTCGGGGTCCAGCGCCATGACGAAGGCGCCGAGTCTGCGCGGCGTCGCCATGTCGTCGCTGATCATCGGCGGCAGCTCGAAGCTGAGCGGCGCGTCGGAAAAGGCGGTCGAGAAGATCTCGGCCAGCCCCGCGAGCCCTGCCCCCTTGTAGCCGAAAAGCGCGCCGCCCAGCGGAGCCAGCATTTCGACGATCGCCGGATCGGTGACGTTGGCGCCCCGCGCGTCCGAGGCCACGTCCTCGGGCAGCGCCGTGCCGAGGCTGCGGTTGAGCTGCACCCGGTTGAAGGGAATGGCGCTCGTCGCCATGTCAAGCAGCCATGGCTCCCCCTCTCCCGCCGGCGCGGCGGCCGCGATGGGGTTGGTGCCGTGGAACCGCACCGCGCCGCCATGCAGCCGCACGAAGCTGTCGGAATTGCAGAAGGCGAGACCCATCATGCCGTGGCGCGCGATCTCCAGCGCATAGGCCCCGGCAGCCCCGAAATGCGACGAGCCGCGGATCGCCACCGCCGCGAGACCATGCGTCCGGGCCAGTTCCAGCGCCCGCTCCACAGCCGCGTAACCCGCCCGCGCGCCATGCGCGTTATCGGCCTCGAGAACGCAGGCGCCGCCGGTCTCGTGCACGATCTCGAGCTTCGGCGCCCGGTTCAATCGCCCCTCGGAAAGTCCTTGCAAGTAATGCGGCAACAGCCGGAACCCATGCGTGTCCACCCCGAGGGCCGAGGCATGCAGCAGCGCCTTCGTCACCGCTTCGATCGTCGGATCATCGGCCCCCACCGCCGCCAGCGCCGCGCGCGAGAACCGCTCCATCTCCTCCAGCGCGACCCGCACCTGGGTCAGCGCCTCCGGGACTGGCTCCGTCTCCGCCGTGAGCCGCGCGAGATAGGCCTCGATCGTGTCGCCGATATGCGTGGACAGAAGTGCGACCGCCGCTTCATCGCGCCCGGCCGCCACGGCCTCGGCTATGGCGATATGCTCGCCAAGGGATTTCTGGTTCAACGCGTCGTCGAGCGACAGGCGGTTGCGCAGCGCCTGCACCCGGAACGACAACCTCCGGAAGTTGTCGCGTACGAAGCTGTTGCCGCAATTGTCGAAGATCGCGTCGTGGAAGTCGTGGTCGAAGAGCTTGTAGGTGCCGGTATCGCCGCGCGACAGCGCCTCCTCCATCCGCGCCGTGACGCTGTCGAGTGCCGCCTGTAGCTGACCGGGATTGCGTTCGAGCGCCATTCGCATCGCCTGCAACTCCAGCATCTGCCGCAGCTCGCCCAGCTCCGCGATCTCGGCCGCGCCCATCGAAAAGACCCGCGCGCTTCGGCCCGCCGCCATCTCGACCAGCCCCTCGCGCTCGAGCTGCAGCAGCGCCTCGCGGATCGGGCTCTTGCTCATGCTCAGCAGTTCGACCAGCTCCGCTTCCGGCAGCTTGCGGCCCAGCGGAAACGCACCCTGCACGATCCGGTCGCGGATCGCCTCGCGAGCCTGCTCCGATAGTTTCTGGCGGTCCAGCCGCGCAGTCGCCGCAATGCTCTCCGACATCCAGCGCCCTCCCCGACTCAAAATGGTATACGATATATCAAATCGCGCAAGGTCGCAGATCGGGCGCATTCGGGTGCGAGCCGGGCAAATGTCGTTGCAGACGGCGATGGGGTGGATCGGGATCGCGGGCAGGCCGGACTGCATGTTGCGCCTGATCCGAAGCCGCGCATGCGCGCGGATGGTGACGCGGCGCTCTGCATGTTCACCACGTCGAGGATACGGCCATCGGGTTGCGCCACCCTATTGCCGGCGACGTCACTCCCTCGGAGCATCCTTGTGCAGGAGATCGTCCGTCGCCTCGCGTTCGGCCTGAACCAGCGGGATCAGCGCCTTTTCCTCGGATTGGTGGATCGCGGCCGGGCCCGGGACTGGGCGCGCGGGTCGCGTTGGCGCTAACCGGGGCCCATCCCCGCGCCCCGCCCCGGCTATGGGCATCGAGGCGCCTTCAAGCCGGATACGATAGGTCGTATCCGGGATCGCGACGCCCGCAGCCTCGATCGCGCCCTTGACCAGACGGATCGCGTCGCCGCGCGCGGTGGCAAAACCCGTGGCGGCCTGATCGATCCAGGCGCTGGAGCGCAGGATCGCCCCCGCCTCGGTCACGTCCTCGATCCATACCAGCGGCGCGGGCTCGGCCAGCACGAAGGGCAGGCCCGCCAGCGTGTCCTGCGCCAGAAGCCGCGTCGCCTCCAGATCGGCATCGGGGTCGATGCCGATGTCGAAGCTGAAACGGCGCTCGGCGTTGCGGGTGAAGTTGACGATGCGGCTCTTGAAGACCACCGCGTTGGGGATGCGGATGTGGTTGCCGTCGAGCGACAGCAGGATCGTCGCCCGCGATGTCAGGCGGATGACGCGCCCCGTGTCGCCCTCGATCTCGACGAGGTCGTTGGGCTGGAACGGCTGGCGCAGGCTGAGCATGATCGAGGCCACGAAGTTCTCGACCGTGTCGCGCACCGCGAAGCCGAGCGCGAGGCCGACCAGCCCCGCCGCGCCGAGGATGGTGCCCAGAAGCGCTGCCGCCCCGGCCACGTCGAGCGCCACGACGAGCCCGGCGATGCCGATCGCGACCCGCACCCCTTGCCGGTAGAGCCCGGCGATGAAGGCGTTCGGGGCGAGCCTGTCCCAGAACCGGGCGCGCGCGACCAGAAGGCCGAGGCCCAGGATCAGCGCGAAGATGGCCAGCGCCACGAGCAGGAGCGGCAGCCGCCCCGCCGCCTGCCGCAGCCGCGTCGTGAAGCGGTCGAGCGCCGGGTTCAGCTGTTCGGCGATCTCCTGCGTCGCGGCGATCTCGCTTCGGACCGCCACCACGCCGTCGACCCGTTCGCCGATCGCGGTCAGGTCGGCGATCTCTGCCTCCTCGGCGACCTCGCCTGACAGCGTCACGACCCCCGCTTCGACCCCAACCGCGATGTCGTCATGGCCAAGCGCCGCGAGGATGGCGTCCAGTCGCGCGGCGATCTCCTCATCGGCGCGTACGTCCGCGACCGCAATAGGAGCGGCGGGGGCCTCGGGTGCCTCCTCCTGCGCATGCGCGACGCCGCCCGCGGCGAGGCAGGCGACGAGCAGGATGGCAAAACTGTTTGGCCAGCGAAGCATTGTGGCACAGCTAGGGCGCGACGGGCGCCGCTCCAGCACGCGGTGAGGCTAGAGGTCGGGAAGCGCGCGCGGATGGCCGTCTTCGTCGAGCGCGACGAAGACGAACAGCGCCTCGGTGACCGGGAAGCTGTCGGTCTCGAAGCGGTTGCGGGCCCAGGCCTCGACACGGATCTTCATCGAGGTCCGGCCCGCGGATTGCAGTCGCGCATAGAGCGTGACCTCGTCACCGACCTTGACCGGGCGCAGGAACTGCATGCCGTCCACCGCCACGGTGGCGTTGCGCCCGCGCGACCGCGCCGCCGCGAGATTGCCCGCCGCGAGGTCCATCTGCGCCATCAGCCAGCCGCCGAAGATGTCGCCGGCTGGGTTGGTGTCGGCCGGCATCGCGATGGTGCGGATTACCAGATCGCCCTCGGGCTGCTTTGCCGCCTTGCCCCGATCATCGCCCATCACTCCGCCCCTTCGTCACTACGGCCCGTACTTGACCCTATTCACAGAAGCAGCCGACGTGGCGGGATTCAATCGCGAAGGCGCATGGGCGACGGCTCCGGGTCGCGGTGGATGCACGACACGGCCGCCGGTTCGCGATCAAGCCACTTTATCGAGCAGGGCATGCCTGTGGGATCATCGGGTCACCGCCTCGCCCGGTGCCATCGGCCCTCAGATCAGGCCGAAGGTGGCGGCGAGCGAGGCCGCCTGCGTGCCGTTGCTCGCATTGAGCTTGAGGCGGGCGTTCTTCAGCCGCTGCTTGATCGCGCCCTCCGACACGCCGAACTCCGAGGCGATCTGCTTGAGCTTGCCGCCATCCTTGATCCGCCGGAGCACGTCGAGTTCGGCCCGCGTCAGCGTCTGCGGCGGCGCCAGCTTTCGATGCAGCTCCATGACGTAATCCGCGAGAAGCGCGAGCTCGGCATCGTCGTATTCACGGTCATCGCGGTAGAAGAGCCCGTAGCTGCGCAGCCCGCCATCCTCGTTGTAGGAGGCGACGGCGCCGTGGCGCAGCCCGTGCTCCTGCGCCTGAGGGATGATCCGCAACGGGTCGTCTTCGCCCAGCTCGTGCAGGCGGATCGCGCCTGTGTGTTCATAAGACCACTTTAGAGAGGGGTCCGCGAAGAAGAACTTCTCGCGGGAGTAGAGTTCGACCCAGGAGCGTGGCAGGTGGTTAGCCTCTCGGGCGGGAAAGGCAAAGCGGATCCGCAGCCCGAGGTAGAACCCGGACGGCCCCAAACGCTGTGCGACCTCGTAGGACAAATGCTCTGTCATCTCTTGGGCCTCATCGACTGATTGCCGCCCCGGAACCGCCTAACTGGACAAGGTTGACTGGCGGATCAACCAAAAAACTGCTCGGAGTCTAAAAAGCCATGTTCAATTCCGCCCATGATCCCCGTGGGACAGTAGATGATCCCGGCGCGGTCGTGATTGCGACGTTGGGTCGCCTGATCGAGATCGCGCCGGCGGGGTTCGCGATCGGTCTGCATATCCGCTACATGACGCCGGCCTACATGTTCGAGAGCTACCCGGCCGACTGGCTCGACGTCTATGCGCGGGACGGGCTGTTGATGCGCGATCCCACGGTTCGCTGGGCGATGCATCATCATGGTGCGAAGCGGTGGGCAGAACTCGAGGAGCAGGACGGCGCCGGGGTTCTGGCCCGCGCCCGCGAATACGGGATCGTCCACGGCCACACCCGCTCGATCCACGAGGGCGACGACATCAGCTTCGGCGGTCTCGCGCGCAGCGATCGCGATTTCACGGCGGCCGAGATCGAGGAGGTCGGAGAGCTGATCCAGACCCTGCACGATGTCACCGACAAGCGCGTGACGCTTGGCACCGAGGCCAGCGCCCGGATCCGCGACATGGCGGTCGTCATGACAGAACGGACCGGGTAGCGTCGTCGCGAAGACGGCAGGCCCGATGGTCGCATGGCGGGGAGAGGCTGGGGATGAAGCTTGCAGTGGCGGTTCTCTTGGCGGGGCTTCCCGCCGCCGCTCAGGCCGGATGCTTCGGCGCCGGCGAGCCGCTTTTTCATTGCCGCATCGAGGGGAGCGCGAGGCAGGTCGATATCTGCCTGCAGGACGGTGTCGCGCTCTACCGGTTCGGGCCGATGGACGGCGCGGCGGAGATGATCCTCGCGCGGCGGGTCGAGGATGTCGACCTACGGCCGTGGAACGGCATCGGTCGCTGGCTGCACGAGGCGCTGCGGTTCACCAATGGCGAGACGGCGTACGAGATCTCCTACGGCATCGACCGGCTGAACGAGACCCATGTGGTGGAGGCCCGGATCGCGATCCACGAATCCGGTCGCGAAATCGCCCGGCTCGCCTGCCGTCCCGAGACGGTCCTAGGCCTTGATTTCATGCCGCTCTTCGAGGCCAAGCTAGCCGCCGGCCAGAGCTGGTGCCCCGAGGCCGGCGAATGGCGGGCTGACTGCGTCGCGCAGTAGCCGGGACCGCGATCAGATCGCGGCGGTGCGCACTTTCGAGGTCGGCAGCGCCGCCGCGAGCAGACCCGGCATGTCGCCGATGATCCGCGCGTCAGCGCCGAACTCGGCGCGGGCCTCGTCCGCGATCTGCTGCGCCTTCTCGATCGTGTCCGCCGGCTTGCGCCACAAGAACTCCTTCCTGCCTTTCGAAACCCGCCGGGCCACGACGTCGTATTCGGTGGCGGCCCTGAACTTGGTCCGGAGACGAAGCCCGGTTTCGGTGCAGTGAAGGGGGACGATCTCGATCGAATGGGTCATGAAGTCAGTCGCTTGCTGTTTCCGATGCCCGACGCCTAGCGCATTTCGCCTCGCGATGTAACCGGGGGCCGGCCAAACGCCCGTGGGCTGTGTCGCTGTCCTCATCCAGTGACGGGAAGGGCCCTGCGCAGCCGCCCTGCCAAAGGCGAGCCCGCCATATTGCATGGCCAGGCGAGGTTTGCCTTTGCCCTTCCCATTTTGCGATTGTCGTCGGAACTGGCGCCGATGAATGTGGTCTCGATCCGGCCACTACGACGTGACGATGGGAAGAGTTCAGCTGGCCTCGGCGCGGCGCTGCAGCATCCCTGCCACCGCGCGCACGACGCGGTACTGGCCTTCCTGCGCGATGCGGAAATCCTCGCCGCCGATGGTCTCGTCCGCCGCCTCGGTAATCAGCGTCACCGGATAGAGTGCCTCGTCCTCGCGGCTTACCGTGAAGGGGATGCAGCCCGCATGCACCTCGAAGCTCTCGGCCCCGACATAGCGGCGGTAGAGGTCGAGCATCCGCCGGTTCTGCGCCGCGAGTTCCGGGAAGTCGGCCAGCGCGTCGAGACCGGCCTGCAGCACTGCGCGGGCCAGCGCCTCCTGCGCCGGGTCGTGGCGCAGGATCAGGAAGAACCCCTTGGGGATGGTCCATTGGCCAAAACCGCGCGGAATGTAGCCGGTCAGCGGCCGGGTCCATTCATGCGACGGGTAGCCATGCAGGTTCACATGCACCTCGGCCGGCAGCCGCGCATGGGCGAGATCGCGGATCGCGCTCTCGTAGCGCCCCGCCCCGTGGCTCAGATCGGCGCCGCTGGCGGTGTAGCGGGCTGCGTGATGCATGTGGCGCGGGTTTTCGGCGCAAAGCTCGCGGAACAGCGCGTAGCCGTCTGGGTTCTCGAGCGGGTTCAGCGTGAAGCTCACCTCGTCCTCGGCGGCGAGGTCGCGGGCCGCGCGCAGCGCGCCGACCATGGGCGAGCTTTCATTGGCGTGCTGCCCCGCCGAGATTGCAAGTCGGGCCGGGCCGCGCCCGGCGACGTGCCGCCCCTCGACCCCCCTTCCCTGACGCGAGCGGGCGGCATAGCCCGTGCCGCCGAGCGCGGCGAGATGCGCCGAAATCTGCGCCGGGTAGAGCCACTGCGTCGCCGTGTCGAGGACGGGACGGCCGGGCTGGTCGCGGTCGAGCGCAGGCTCGGCCCGCGTGGTCTGGATCTCCAGCCGGGGCGTGCCGCCGCGCCGCACCAGCGGCACGATCTGACCGGCCTTGACCGAGCGCTGCCCCGGCGCGAGGCCAAGCCGCTTTTGGAAGATCTCCAGCGCGGTGAAGTAGATTTCCTCATGCATCGCCTCGGCCAGCGAGATCACCTCGGAGCCGACCGGCAGGACCTGATCTTCGTAGGGTAGCTCGACGATCACCTCGAGCCGGTCGAAGAACGGCCCGTCGGGTTCGTCTGGCGACAGCGGATCGAGCGGCATCGCGCGCAGATGCGCGCAGACCATCTCGAAGATCGTCTCGTATTCAGTATGCAGGTGCCGCCCGCCCTGCCCGTCCTCGACCCAGCCACAGGCGGCGAGCGCCCGGCTGCCGTCATCGAGTTCGACCCAGCGCACCGGCACCGGCACGATGTGGCGCGCATCCGGCGTCTCGATCTCGTAGACGGGCAAGCCCTCCCCCTCGTGCGGGCGCGGCGCGAAGGCGATTTCGCAATGCGAGACCAGCGCGTGCAGCGGGTAGCATTCGAGCCGGAACCGGTCCTCGGGGCAGCCCTCGACCACCGGGTAGTGGATCGTGGCGCGGGAGGCATTGTCGAGCAGCCCCTGTTCCAGCACCTCGTGCAGCAGCGTCTTGTAGGCCGAGCGCAGCCGCAGGTCGCGCCCCTCGGCGCGGGCCCGTGCCTGCGCCGCGCGCCGCGCGCTCGGGCCTTCGAAGACCCAGGCGGCGGTCGCGGTCGCGGGCAGCGTGTCGATGGTGCGGGCGAAGTCGCGCCTCGTCACTTCGTCGCCCCCAGAGGATCGAGCCGGTCGCGCAGCCAGTCGCCCAGCAGGTTCAGGCCCAGCACCGTCAGCATGATCGCAAGACCGGGAAAGATCGTGACCCAGGGCGCGGTCTGGATGTAGTTGCGGCCATCCGCCAGCATGCCACCCCAGCTTGGCACCAGCGGGTCGATTCCGAGGCCGAGGAAGGTCAGGCTGCTTTCGAGCAGGATGTTGTTGGCGACGTTCAGCGTGGCGAGGATCACCAGCGGGCCCATCGCATTGGGCAGGATATGGCCGAACAGGATCTTGCGGTCCGGCAGGCCGTAGCTCTGCGCCGCCTG
Organism: Limimaricola soesokkakensis; assembly: GCF_900172345.1. Lineage (GTDB taxonomy): Bacteria > Pseudomonadota > Alphaproteobacteria > Rhodobacterales > Rhodobacteraceae > Limimaricola > Limimaricola soesokkakensis. Next base: position 157,840 of record NZ_FWFY01000008.1, on the reverse strand, counting down.
CACGAATTCGGCCTGCCTGAGCGAGAGGACGGAGCCGCGGATCAGTCGGGCGTACTGCACCCATTGTGCGACGATCATCAGCACGATGATCCGGTCGAGCCCCGGCCCGATGATCGCGATCACGGTCATCGCCAAGAGGATGAAGGGCAGCGCAAGCTGGATGTCGGCGAAGCGCATCAGGAACATGTCCCAAGGCCCGCGGTAATAGCCCGCCAGAAGGCCCACCACAGTGCCGATCACCACCGCGCCGAGCGCCGAGACGATGCCGACGAAGAACGACACGCGCCCTCCCACGACGACGCGGGCGAGAATGTCGCGCCCGAGCGGATCGGTGCCCAGGGGGTGGTTCCAGCCAGTGAATGGGGCGGTTAGCCGCGCGGTCAGGTCCATGGCGCGGCCGCCATCGGGGAACAGCAGCCCCGAGAGCGCCACGGCACCGCCGATCAGCACGATCAGCACGAGGCCTGCGACGAACTCGAAATTCTTGAAGCCCGTCATGGCGTCACTCCAGTCTGATGCGGGGGTCGAGCAGCATGTAGGTGAGATCGACCAGAAGGTTCACGGCGACGATCAGCACCGCGAGGATCGAGATCACCGTCTGCAGGATCGGGTAGTCGCGCTGCGCGATCGCCTCGATGGCGAGCGTGCCCATGCCGGGCCAGTTGAACACCAGCTCGACCACCACGAGACCGCCCATCAGCGAGCCGAACTGCAGGCCGAGATAGGTGACCAGCGCGATCGAGCTGTTGCGCAGCGCGTGCTTGTAGATCACCGCGGTCTGCGACAGCCCCTTGGCGCGGGCCACCATGATGAACTGCGACGACAGCACGTCGAGCATGGTGGTGCGCACGATGCGCAGGTTGGTGGAGGTCAGGATCACCCCGATGGTCACGGCCGGCATGATCAGCGATTGCGGCCCCGTAAAGCCCGATGGCGGCAGCCAGCGCAGCGTCACCGAGAAGATCAGCACCAGCATGATGCCGAGCCAGAAATTTGGGAAGGACAGCCCCGCGAGAGACAGCACCCGCACCAGCTGATCCCCGAAAGAGCCACGATGCGTGGCGGCATAGATGCCCAGCGGCACCGAGATCAGCAGCGACACCGCCAGCGAGGTCAGCGCCAGAAGCAGCGTCGCACCAAGCGCGCCGGAGATCAGCGGCGCGATCGCGCCCCTGAAGAAGCTGTTGCCCAGTTCGCCGGTCAGCAGCCCGCCGATGAAATCGCCGTATTGCACGAGGAACGGTCGGTTCAGGCCGAGGCCCTCGCGGATCCGCGCGAGATCCTCCGGGGTCACGTTCGCGGATTCCCGCAGCATCATCACCGCCGGGTCGCCGGTGAGACGGATCGCGAAGGAGACGAACAGCGTCACCGCGACCAGCACAAAGCCGGCCTGGATCACGCGTTTGAGGATGAAGGAAAGGATGGGCAAGTCGGCCTCCGGACGGCAAAGCCCGGCGCGGGAAACAGCTTTCCCCGCGCCGGTTATGGGGTCTTACTCGGCGACGCTCACCTCGGTGAGGCGCAGCCGCTTGTCGGGGGCGGGCACGAAGCCTTCGACCCGGTCGGCTACCGCGTAGACCGTTTCTTCGTTGTAGAGCGGGATGTGGTAGGCCTCTTCATGCGCCAGTGCCGCCACCTTCTGCAGGATGTCCTCGCGCAGCTCCTGGTCGGGCGACTGCCGCTGCTCGTCGAGCAGCGCGTTCATCTCCTCGGAGGTGCCGTAGGGGTTCCACTTCTCGCCTTCGTGGTAGGTCAGATAGGCGGTGTTGTCGAAGTCGAAGGTCCAGCCGCCCCAGCTGAACTGGTACATCTCGTTGGTCCGGCCCTGCGGCACGATCTCGTTGAGGAAGACGCCGTCTTCGACCGGGTTCAGACCGACATTCAGCCCCACCGCGGCGAAGAAGCCGGTCAGCGCCTGCGCCACCTCGTTAAAGGTCGAGTTGCCGGCGCGGTAGTCGATGGTCATCTCGGTGCCCGGCGCGACGCCGGCCTCCTCGAGCAGCGCCATCGCCTGCTGCGGGTCGAAGGGATAGCCCTCGAGCTCGGGATCATGACCGAAGGACAGCTCGCCCTGCAGGCTGGCGATCGGGCTGCCGCGCCCGGCGAGGAAGGCGTCGATCAACGCCTGCTTGTCGACGGCCATGTTGAGCGCGCGGCGCACCCGCACGTCCTCGGTCACGGCATCCTTGGTCCGGAGCGCCAGCGAGTAAATGGAAGGCCCGGCAACCGCGACGATCCCTGCATTGTCAGCGGCCTCGATGGTCGGCACCGCCGAGAAGGCGACGTCGGTGACGAGGTCGACACCGCCCGACTGCAGCTCGGCCAGACGCGTCGCATCCTCGCGGATGAAGCGGAACACCAGCCCGTCGAGCTCCGGCGCGCCCTCGAAGTAATCTGCGTTGGCCTCCAGCTCGATCTGTGCGCCCTGCTCATAGCTGGCGAACTTGAACGGGCCGGTGCCGACCGGGTTCATGTCGAAATGCTCTTCGCCGTTCTCTTCGATGTATTGCGGCGGCACGATCATCGCGCCGTAGCCCGACAGCTTGGTCAGGATCACCGGATCGGGCTGGGCCATGTGGAAATCGACGGTGGTTTCGTCGACGATCTCGACGCGGTCGATGGTGGTGTAGTTCGACTGCTGCGGACCGGCGCCGCCGACCTCGCCCAGAAGCCGGTCGAAGGTGTATTTCACCGCCTCGGCATCGAAGGGCTCGCCATTGTGGAACTGCACGCCCTCGCGCAGCTGGAAGCGGATGCGCATGCCCTCGTCGAGCACTTCCCAGCTTTCGGCGAGGCCGGGCTGCAGATCGAGATTCTCGTCGCGACGCACGAGGCCGTCATAGATGTTCGAAGCGACCGAGCCCCAGGCCACGAGGAAGGTGTCGACCGGGTCCCAGTTGGCCGGGTCCTGGCGCTGCGCCACGGTGAGCGTGCCCTCGGCGAGCGCGGGGGCGGCCGTGAGCGCGGTGGTGGCGGCCAGCGCCGCGATCAGCAGGCGCGATTTCAGATCCGTCATGATGCGATACCTTCCCTGTATTTTTCGAAGTCTTGATGATTGTCGGCCAGCAGGTGACCCGGCGCGACCTCGACGAAACCGTGGCTGCGCCGCGGATCGCCGACCGGTCTGACCGGGCTGGGGATGTCGCCCGTCAGCGTGACGCGTTCCGGCGGACGGGTCGGGTCCATAACCGGAACGGCGCGCAGCAGGCGCTTCGTATAGGGGTGTTGCGGGGTCTCGAAGACCTGGCGTCGGGTGCCCATCTCGACGATCTCGCCCAGATACATTACCGCGACGCGGTGGCTGACCCGCTCGACCACGGCCATGTCGTGGCTGATGAAGAGATAGGCCAGCCCGCGCCGGGCCTGGATGTCCATCATCAGGTTGATCACCTGCGCCTGCACGCTGACGTCAAGCGCCGAGACCGCCTCGTCGGCGATGATCAGCCCCGGATCGACCGAGAGCGCGCGGGCGATGGCGATGCGCTGGCGCTGCCCGCCGGAGAACTCGTGCGGGTAGCGCCCGGCGTGCTCGGGCTTGAGCCCCACCGAGGTCAGCAGATCGGCCACCTGCGCATCAGCCTTCTTCAGGAGCCCATGCGTGGCCATCGGCTCGATAAGGCTCTGCTTCACCGTCTTGCGCGGGTTGAGCGAGCCGTAGGGGTCTTGGAAGATGTACTGGATCTCGCGCTTGAAGCGTTGCCGCTCGGCCGGATCGAGCGACAGGATGTCGGTGCCGCGATAGAGAATGCGACCCGAGACCGGGGTGACGAGCTGCTGCAGCGTCTTGCCGACGGTCGACTTGCCCGAGCCGCTCTCGCCCACCAGCGCCAGCGTCTCGCCGGGGTGGATCTCGAAGCTGACCTCCTCGGCCGCATGGACGCGGTGGCTGACCCGGCCCAAAAAGCCCGAGGTCAGATCGTAGCGCGTCGTCACCTTGTCGAGCCGGACCAGCGGCTCGGTCCGTTCCGGCGCCGGATGCGCGTCGGTCTGATCGGCGGCCTGCCCGGGCAGGTCGAACTTGCGTGGATTTTCCTGGCCCTGCATGGCGCCGATCTTGGGCACCGCGGCCATCAGCGCCCGGGTGTAGTCGGCCTTGGGCCGCAGGATCACGTCCTCGGCGCGGCCCGCCTCGACCATCTCGCCATGGCGCATCACCACGATCTCGTCGGCCATCTCCGAGACCACGCCCATGTCATGACTGATGAACACGACCGAGGTGCCGAACTCGGACTGCATATCGCGGATGATCTGCAGGATCTGTGCCTGAATCGTGACGTCGAGCGCGGTGGTCGGCTCGTCGGCGATCAGCAGGTCGGGGCGGCAGGACACCGCCATCGCGATCATCACTCGCTGGCGCATGCCCCCCGAAAGCTGGTGCGGGTAGCGGTCGAGTTGGGCACGGGCATTGGGCAGCCGTACCAGTTCCAGAAGCCGCGCCGCCTCGTCGCGCGCCGCTCGTCCGCGCAGGCCCCGGTGCAGCTTCAGCGCCTCGCCGATCTGGCTGCCGATCGTGAAGACCGGGTCGAGCGAGGTCATCGGCTCCTGAAAGATCATCGAGATCCGGTTGCCGCGGATGCGGCGCAGATCGGCCTCCGAGGCGCCGGTGATCTCGGTCTCGCCCCCCTTGCCGTGCAGCTGGATGCGGCCCGAGGTGACGCGGCCGCCGGTGAACTTCAACAGCCCCATCGCGGCCATCGATGTCACCGACTTGCCGGATCCGCTCTCGCCGACGATCGCCAGAGTGCCGCCGCGCGGCACCTCGAAACTCAGGCCGCGCACGGCCTCGGTGTCACCGAAGGAGATCGACAGATCCTCGACGGTCAGGATCGGAGCGGTCGTGTCACTCATATCGAAGTCTCTTGGGCCTCTTCACAGCGTTGACGTGACGCTAGCCAGAGCCTGCACAAGTTGTAAACGTTTTATTGGTATTTTGTTGATATAATCCTGATCAAACCGAAGCGACAGATCGCGCGGCTTGGTCGTAAAGCCCTGACATTCCACGCAAAACTGTCGCCAACCGGCGCAACTCCTCGTTATCGGCCTCCATCGAGCGATGCGTGTCCAATAGGCAGATTTCTCGCAATTGCCGATATTTCTGGCAGGTTTCGGCTCCCTGCTCGGTCGTCGTGTAATAGCGCTCCTTGCCACGTCGCTCCCCCTCGACCAGCCCTTCGGCCACGAGCTTCTTGAGCGCGTAGGTGACCGTGTGCTGATCCTCGATGTTGAGCACGAAACAGATGTCCGACAGGCGCTTCGGGCGTGCGCGATGGTTGACGTTGTGCAGCACCAGAACATCGAGCGCGCTGAAATTCGAGTGACCGACCACGGCGGCGAGGCAGCGCGCCATCCAGCGGGTGAAGGCGTTATGCGCAACGATCAGCCCGTATTCGTATTCCGACAGCTCCCAGCCCTCATCCTGCGCAAGATGCTCGGACGAGACGATCTTGGGGGCCTTCATGTTCAGCGCATCCGCGCTCCGCTTCGTCCGTCCGCTCATGTCCGTAACCTTCCCTTGTTGCCTTCCTCAGGCTGCAACGGGGAGCCGCAACAATCAATCTGCCGAATTTTGCAGCAATCATTATCGACATTTTATCGGCATATTGTTGATATCTGCTGGCAGCCGCTCTAGCCTCCTGCAAACCCATTGAACCGGAGATCCTTGATGGAGCTGATCGCCGCCCGTCCCCTGGCCGACCGGGCCGTCACCTTCGAGCTCGCGACACGGGTCGGACCGGAGGCCGCCGCACGCGTCGGCGCGGCGCAGGCGCGGCTGGCGGCCATGCTCGAGGTAGGCGAATTGCCCGGCGCGCTCGAACTGTCGCGCGCCTTCTGCTCGATCACCTTGCACTACGACCCGCTCCGGGGGCGACAGGCCGATCTGGTCGCGCGGGTCCGCGCTGCCCTTGAGGACACCGCGCCCGCCGCGCACGCGGATGGCCGGCTTTGGCGGCTGCCCTGCTGCTACGAGGGCGAGGATCTCGACGATCTGGCCGCGCGTCTGGAGCTGTCGCGCGAGGAGATCGCCGTGCGCCATGCCGAGACGGTGCACGAGGTCTACGCGATCGGCTTCCTGCCCGGGCTGCCCTTCATGGGCGAACTGCCCGAGGGCTTCTCGGTGCCGCGCCGCACCAGCCCCCGCACCCGGGTACCGCAGGGCTCCGTCGCCATCGCCAACGGCTTGACCGTGATCTACCCGTTCGAAAGCCCCGGTGGCTGGCACATCGTCGGGCGCTGCCCGGTACCGCTCTTCGATGCGGAGCGCGCGGTCCCGGCCCTGCTCGCGGCCGGCGACCGCGTCCGCTTCGATCCGGTGGCCCGCAACGAGTTCGACAGGATCGGCGCGGCGCTGGACTGCGGTGACATCGACCCTGCCAGCTTCGCCGAGGCGGCCCGATGAGCGCCCGCCTCGTCATCGCCCGCGCCGGCGCACGCAGCCTCTTGCAGGATACCGGTTTTCGCGGCGGGCGCGGGATCGGCGTGCCGGGCGCGGGCGCGCTCGACCGCGACGCGCTGTATCTCCTGAACCGGCTTCTAGGCAACGACACCGATGCCGCCGCCATCGAGATCGCCCTCGTGCCGCCAAAGCTGCGGGCCGAGGACGGGCCAGTGCGGCTAGCGCTCGGGACTGGGCTGAGCGGTCAGGTCTCGGGCGACAATCCGCGCCCGGTGGGAGCCTGGACCGCCTTCACCCTGCATCCGGGCGAAACGGTCGATCTGCGTTTCGAGGCGGGCTGCCCCGTGGCGCTGATCGGGATCGGCGGCGAGATCGACCTCGCGTATGCGCTGCACAGCCGTTCCACCCTGCCCCGCGCCGGGCTCGGCCCGTTTGGCCGCAAGCTCGAAGATGGCGACGCCATTCCGATATCCGCCCCAGCAGCAGATCCGGGTGACAGGACCTTCGCCGTCCCGCCCCGGCCCGAAAGCGGCCCGCTCCGCGCGGTCCCGGGCCCGCAGGCCGAGTGGTTCACGGAGGCGTCGCGCGAAACCTTCTTCGGTGCAGAGTACAGCGTCGGGATCGAGACCGACCGCATGGGCATGCGGCTGGACGGACCGGCGCTCTCACATTCCGAGCGCGGCGCCGACATCGTCTCCGACGGCATCGCGCCCGGCGCGATTCAGGTGCCGGGCAGCGGCCAGCCGATCGTGCTGCTGGCCGATGCCCAGACCACCGGCGGCTATCCCAAGATCGCCACCGTGATCGGGGCTGACCTGTCGCGCCTTGCCCGGCTCGCGCCCGGTGACAGGCTGCGCTTCACCGCCGTGACCGTCGAGGAGGCCGAGGCCGCCGCGCGCGACCGCCGCGCCGAGTTGGACCGGATCGCCGAGTGCGTCGTCCGCGCCAATGCCGGGCGGATCGATCCGCGCGCGCTGTGGCAGGCGAACCTCGTGGGCGGCGCGGTCGATGCGCTCTGCCCCGATCATTTCCCGCATCATCCCGAGCCGGAGAGCCATCCATGAAGATCAACCTCAACGCCGATCTCGGGGAAAGCTACGGGCCCTATGTCATCGGCAATGACGAAGAACTGCTCGGCGTGGTGGGCGCGGCCAACATCGCCTGCGGCTTTCATGGCGGCGACCCGGTGGTGATCGGCCGCGCCATCGCGCGCGCGAAGGAAACCGGCGCGAGCATCGGCGCGCATCCCGGCCATGCCGATCTGCAGGGCTTCGGCCGCCGCGCCATGACGCTTTCGGCCGATGAGCTGCGCATGTCGGTGATCTACCAGGTTTCAGCCGTGGCGGGCATGGCCAGCGCGTTCGGTCACCCGATCACCCATGTCAAACCGCATGGTGCGATGAACAACCAGGCCTGCGCCGATCGCGCCATGGCCGACATCATCGCCCAAGCCGTGGCCGAGACCGATCCGGATCTGATCCTGCTCGCCCCCGCCCTGTCAGAGCTGGCCGCCGCGGGCGAGGCCGCGGGCCTGAAGGTCGCGCTCGAGATCTTTGCCGACCGGACCTATGAGGCCGATGCCAGCCTGACCCCGCGCAGCCGCCCGGGTTCGGTGCTGCACGGGCAGGCCGAGGCTCTGGCCCATGTGAAGCGGATGATCGAGGCGGGCGGCATCGTCACCCGCGACGGCTTGGTGTTGCCGACGCCATTCCATTCGATCTGCGTGCATGGCGACGGCGCGGCGGCGCTCGACACCGCCCGCGCGCTGCGGGCGGCGCTCGCCGATTGGGGCCACGCGCCGGTCACGCTGCCGAAGGCGGTGGCCGGATAGGAACCGAGGACCAGCTTTGCGCGTCGTCGGTCTCCGTTCCGACCGCCTGTCACCACAATTCGTGCGGACGGCGGGCTGATCTGTCGATGTCACGGCGGTATGCCCGCTCACACATCGAGGGGAGCGCCGCGGGGCGCGGGGAACTGCGTCAAGTCCGTCAGGGTTTTGGAAGCAGAGCCGCAGGAGGACGGACGATGACTGGCAAGGACGAGCGCGGACACAGCGACCCAGCGCGCAAAAAAGATCTCGATGACGGCTACGAGTATCCCGGGCGGCGCACGCCTCCCGGGCATGTTCCGAAATCGATCATGGACGACCCCGGCACCGGCCTAACGGATGCCGAACGCCGCCGTCCGCCGGAACCCGAAGGCGACGCCGCACCCCTCGATACTACGAAGCCGCGCTGACGACGGCATTTGGGGTCTGACAGTTACCGCAAGGCGGCCAGAAGAGAATAACGTCAGCGCCCCGGCGGGCCGCCGGGACGCGCCCCCGACCGACCGAGCAAGGGAGGGCACGGTGTCGATGCAGGAGGCCCGTCAGGACATGGTCGCCCGCCAGCTCGCGGGACGCGGCATCGCCGATGAGAGGGTGCTGCGCGCGATGGGTGAGGTCCCGCGAGAGGCCTTCGTGGCGCCCGCGCATCGGAGCCTTGCCTATGCCGACGGACCACTGCCGATCGGCCGGGGCCAGACCATCTCCCAGCCGTGGATCGTGGCCCGAATGATTGAAGCCGCCCGGATCGGGCCCGGCAGCCGGGTGCTCGAAATCGGCGCCGGATCGGGCTATGCCGCTGCGGTAATGTTGCAAATGGACGCGCATGTGCTGGCGATCGAGCGCGACCCGGCGCTGGCGGAGGCGGCGCGCCTGCGGCTGGAGGATCTCGGCTACGAGCTGGAGCTGCGATGCGCCGATGGCAGCGCCGGGGCGCCGCAATCCGCCCCATTCGACGCGATCATCGTCTCGGCCGCCGGGCCGCGCCTGCCCGAGCCGCTGCGTCGCCAGTTGGTCCCCGGCGGGCGGCTGGTGATGCCGGTGGGCAGCGCCGAGGTTCAGCGTCTGCTGCGGCTGACGGCGCCCGACCCGCCCGGCTCTGGCAACCCTCGCACCGAGGATCTGGGCGGGGTGCGCTTCGTGCCATTGCTCGGCGCAGAGGGCTGGCCCCTGTAGGGCACGGCGCCTGAACAGCGTTGCACATCTTCTCGGTGCGGCGGGGCCGGGGCGATACTTTTTTGATCTGCACGACATGCGGGCGGTCCATTGATTTCTCGCCGCCGCTGCCAGGGCGGTTCGGCGGGATCTACCGCCCCGAGACCATCGCAAATCTACCAGAAGCGGACTTGGCCGGGCGCCGAATACGAGGCGTTGTCCCGGATCGCGGAGGGCACGCCGGTCACGCCGCCAGATGAGATCGATCAAGCCGCCGCCGAAGTGGAAACCTGACCCTTCAGCGCGCGAGGCACCGGGGCTCAGACCATGGTCGAGCCTTCTCCCAGCAGCCGACGGTAATGCGCTTCGGGCCCGCCATAGAACCCGTTAGTCACGTCCAGAAGCCCCTCGCGGTCGCGGATCACCACCCGTCCCCGGGTCGAGCGGATCAGCGCGCGGCCTTCGAGTTCGTGCAACGCCACGGTGACGCCGGCGCGCCGCACCCCCAGCATCAGCGCCACGAAATCATGCGTGAGCTCGAGCTCGTCCCCCGCCACCCGGTCGTGGCACATCAGGAGCCACCGGGCGAGCCGGATCTCCAGCTTGCCCCGCCCATAGGCCAAGGCAGTACCCTGTATCTGTGCTATGACCGTGTTGACGTAGCGCAGCAGCCGATCCCGGCAGGCCCCGTCCTCCATGAGACGCCGAACGGCCTCGGCCTCGGCCCGCCAGCCCGTCCCCGCCACCTGCATTATCACGTCGCTGGTGCTTCGGTCGTCGCTCAGCACGAGTGGCAGGCCGGTCATGCCTTCGCGCCCCACCAACGCCGCCTCGATATTGAGGCCGCCGTTCTCGCTCGAGACAACCGAGGCGATGCCGCTGGTCAGGAAATAGGCGTATTCCAACGGGCTGTCGTCCCACTCGATCTGCGTGCGCGCTGGCAGCTCGACAAAGCTGAGAGATCTACGCAGCCCGGACATGATTCCAGCAGGCATGCCCCTAAGCAACGTGTTCGACTCGGTGGATATGACTGTCATGCAACCTCCCCGCATGTTAGGGCGAGAGGGTTCCCAAACTCCCGACGACCATGCCCATCTGCGCTGGCGATCGATGGCTGCACCATATCAGTTGCGTCCCGGCTTCCCAAGCCAAGGCCACCGGAAGCGTACCAAATTGTCCTCTCGGGCTTACGGCGCCACGCGGCAGTCTTCGGGGAGGAATGGCGACATTCGTACTATTCCAATGGGTTACTTAGATTGCCGTGGCGAAGTAGCATCGGGGATTACCGCGATCGTCCCTTGGTTTCGAGCACCCAAAACCCGCCATCCGGCGCGGGCGTGGTAACGGCGCAGGGGGAACATGCGGTGGGCATCGTGCTGTCGGGGCGGGGATTCCGACGGCACGCTCGGGATCAAGATCATCAAGGAGCATGGCGGCATCAGCCTGGGGTAGGGCCATGACGGCTCGGCCCCCGTAAACACGTCCATGACCGAAAATGCGCGGGCTGCCGGGGACATCGATTTCTTCGAACCCGTCGCAAGGATGCCAACCCGGCTGCTGCAGATCCCGCGCGGCGTGTGGGCGCCCGGCCCGTTCGACGAGACCGGGGACACGCACCGGGTGCAGCATGAGATCGTGCAGGTCCTGCGCAGCCGGATGGCCCGCGATTTCTCGGGCTACAAGACCAGGACCTTCATGCGCCGCGTGGCGCATGAAGGTCCTGCAGATCCCCGAACTCGAGGCGTATCCGCAGCGGCTGCGCGAAGACGCCGCGGAGGTCTCGGATCTCTTTCGCGACCTGCTGACCAGCGTGACGGGCTTTTTCCGGGATCCCGAGGCCTTCGAGGCGCTGCGCTGCGGCAGGCACAGAAGTCCCCCCGCCCGGCCACCCGTCAGGTGATGATGCTCGAGAATGAGGGGCATGAGGCGGTCGAGCGCGAGCTGCGCGAACTGCTGCAGGCGACCATCGTGGAGTACGAGACCGCGCTCGAAGAGCTGAATCCCTGAACGAGGAACTGGACTCGGTCAAAGAGGAGGCGCAATCGACCAACGAAGAGCTGGAGGCATCGAAAGAGGAGGTGCAATCGCTCAACGAGGAGCTGGCCACCCTCAATGCCGAGCTGACCACCTCGGTCGAGGAGCTGGACCGCGCCCATTCCGACCTGCAAAACCTCTACGGGGCCACCAAGATCGCCACCATCTTCATGGATGACCGGCTGGCGATCCGCAACTTCACCCCCGCTGCCTCTCCTTCTTTAACCTTCGCTCCAGCGATGTCGGCCGGCCCCTGACCGATCACGCCGATCGGCTCGACTTCCCGGATCTCGAAGCGCAGGTGCGAGAGGTGTTCAGCACCGGCGGAGGTTTCGAGCAGCGGCTTTCGGCTCCTCAGGGCGACCAACACTACCTGGTGCGCCTTATGCCGTATCGGGACCATGGCGAGGGGATCGGCGGCGTCGTGGTCACCATCGTCGATGCCTCATCGCTGGCCCACGCCGAGCGGCAGCAGCAGATGCTGCTCGCCGAACTGAATGGCCGGGTTCGCAACATGCTGACCGCGGCCATCGACACGGCCCGCGATACCCGGCAGGGCGCGGGATCGATCGAGGAGTTCTCCGACCGGCTGGTCGGACGGCTGCGCAGCATGGCCCAAGCCTATGGCCTGCTTTCCGAGGCCGAATGGACCAGCGTGTCGCTGGCCGATATGGCGCAGGCCGAGCTGAGCCTGATCGATCCGTCCCGACTGGACATTTCCGGCCCCGCGCTGGAGCTGCAGCCACGGCAGGCGCTTCCCGTGGGCATGATCCTGCGCGAACTCGCGAGCAATGCCGCGCGGCACGGCGCGCTCGCCACCGAGGAAGGCCGAATTTCCCTGACCTGGGACCGGACGGGCGACCGCGTGACGCTTGGCTGGCACGAGATCGGCGGCAATGGCGCGCTCGACGGAACGGTCAATGGCTATGGACTCGATCTGGTTGCGGCGCAGGTCGAGGACGAACTGCATAGAAAGGTGGCAACGGACTTCTCGCGCGACGACCTCGTGTTCGAGCTGAGCTTTTCCTTGGAGCGCTGAATTATTTCAAATGGCAGGCCGCACCCGATTCAAGAGCATAGTTTTCGCTGCCTGCCCTCGCCGAAATGCATTCGCTTTCCATGCGCCAACTCGAGATACGAAGGATATGTGACGTTCCGAATTGTTCGAAACCGTTCGGTTGGGAGGAGACGTCGGAGGAGCGATTCCCTCGAGCGCAGATCGTCCGCCCCAATGCATTTGAATGCAAAATGCTTATCGGACAAGGCATCCATTCTTTGGGTAACCCACATGTCCGCAACATAATTTTCATGACAAACAAATATGCAGAACCTGCCTCTCGGTCCAGGCCTCGGCAAATTCGTCGCTTCTGAAAATCCAATCTCGAGAACACGTTCGCGCGCGATGGCGGTATTTGGCCTATACCTTCGTACGGGATTGAACTGGCTATTGTGACGACGTCGCGTAACTGGTCTCATGTTGGAGGGGGCCGTTCGGGCGCGAGCGCCGTTCGACCTTTCCAAAATCCAATCTTTCTTGGGAGGGAATGATTGATGAGACGCGAACTCGGAAGCAATTCCGTGAGCAAGCAAGAACGGCTTCGCTTCGAATCCTTGGCAATTCTTTTGGAAGCCCAGCATGACAATGCCGATGCCCGCATGCGCCATTGCCGCGAGGCCGCCGGAATCCTCAGACAATTGATCGGGCGCATCGAGGCGGCCGAACGCCAGGCGGCCCGGCCGCGCTTCGTGTCGCAGGTCATCTAGCGGTGAACAACGACGCTACGGTTCTGCAGCGCGCCCCGTCCGCTGGCGGGACGGAAATGGTGCTCGACATCATGGCGGATGCCCTGACGGACATGCTGCGCGCGCATGACGCGCCGACGGCCTATCTGGCACGCAAGTCCGCCCGCAACGCGCTGCAGGCCTATGCGTCGCTTGCCGATTGTTCCGGAAAGAAAGGAGGCTTGCGATGACGGCCGAAGTCAGACTGGCAAGGGCGCTCGGGCGCGAGTTTCCGCGCCTTCCCGTCACCGGGCGCTTCGAGCCCGGTGCCAACCAGGAGGCCGACCACGTCACGGTCACCGACAGGCAGGGCGGCATCTGGACGCTCACGCTGTTCAGCCGCGGGCCGCATAGCCGCCGCAACGGCCTGCTGCGCGAGCTTGCAGCGGCGGCGCGACGCTGCCGCCTGCACTCTGTCGATCGGCTCGGGTACCGCGAGATCTCGGCCTTCGAGGTCACCGATTGGGTGGATCCGGCCCATCCTTGGCAGCCCGCGAAGCTGCGCCTGCGCGCCACGAAGCGGTTCAGACATTCCGATGAGGCCGATACCGACGCGAAAGCCGAGGATTTCGCCTGATCTGCGCGACGAACCGCCCGGCCCGTAGCGCCTGGATGTCTTTGGGGCAGACGGGTCGAACCACCCCGGAGCCGAGGGAAACAACCGGTAACGTCCGCATCCGCACCCTCGATTTCCCCAAGGGCAGACAACGTCTATTCTCTTTATTCACAGGGGAGGACACGAGCATGATCAAGCACGCGAGCCACGCCGTGGAAGGCCGGATGCTCGATGCTGCGGGCGTCGCGGGGGCCTTGCGACGCTGGGTGCCGCTCGGCGCGACCGTGGCTGAGAACTGGGCACGGGAGTGGCGGATTCTCAGTGTCGCGCGCAATGGCGCGACCGCCTACCCGGCATGGCAGTTCGACCAGGCCGGGCTGCCGATCAGCGCCATGCGCGATATCATCCTGTCTCTCAGACCGGCGCTCGATGCCGAAGATATGCTGGCCTGGCTGCACGCGCCCTGCGCGGCGCTCGGGGACCGCGCGCCCTGCGACGTGCTCCGCGAGGATCCCGACGCGGTCAAAGCCGCCGCACGACAGCGCGGGGCCGAGCCAACCCGCTATCCCATGGCGGGCTGACCCCGCTTCGGAGGCAAGGCGGTCGGGGAACCCCCCGCGGCCTCGTCACGGCCAGCGGTCCTTCGGGCCGCGGGTCGTCATCCCCCGGCCGCGGCAATGTGGCATTTCGTGTGTTCCTGCTGCGAACCCATGGCCTCTCGCAAAACCCGCTCGGAAATGTCGCAGCGCCGACCGCGCTTGGGCATTCACGATCATGCCATGCCCAGCCCCCCTGCGCTTGGCATGTTTCGCGGTGCAGCCACGGAGGAATCGGCGTAGCAAGGCCCGAATGGCTCAGAAACGATAGGAACGGCATGACCCAAGTCACCAGAACCGCGATCGTGACCGGAGGGCTTTCGGGCATGGGGCTGGCCATCGCGCGCCGGCTGGTCCGCGACGGCGTCGACGTGACCATCGGCGCCCGCCGGGGCGGCGATGCCGAGGCGGTGCGCGAGATTCTCGGCGCGCAGGGCATCGAGGCCCGCGCCGCCGCGCTCGACGTACGCGACAGTGACAGCGTCGCCCGCTTCGTGTCGGACGTGGTGGCGCGGCGCGGCGGCGTCGACATCCTCGTCAACGCGGCGGGGGTCTATTCCGAGGCCCCGGTCGCCGACCATCCCGACGCGGTCTGGGACGACCAGATCGACACCAACCTGTCCGGCACCTTCCGGATGATCCGCGCGGTGATGCCGCACATGACGGCGGCGGGCTGGGGCCGGATCGTCAATCTCGCCTCGGTCGCGGCGCATCAGGGCATGGCGAACAACGCCGCCTATTGCGCCTCAAAGGCGGGGCTTCTGGGCCTCGGGCGCTGCGTCAGCCTCGAAGGTGCCCCGCATGGCGTCACCTGCGTCTCGATCAGCCCGACCTGGGTCGAGACCGAGATGCTCAAGCAGTTCATCGACGCCGACATCGCCGCCAGCGGCAAGTCAAGCGAGGAGATCCGCGCCAACTACGCCGCCTCGAACCCGCAGCACCAGTTGGTCCAGCCCGAGGAGATCGCCGAGCTGGCCGCCTTTCTGGTAAGCGATGCCGGCCGGGCGATCACCATGGAGGATGTTCAGGTCAATGCCGGCTCGCTCTGGTAGGCCGCGCGCCGCCGCGCCAGCAGTGCGGCGGCGTCGCTGATCGCCTCGAAGGGCATCTCCGAGACCTGTGCCCATGCCGTCCGCGCCGCGGCGCTGTCGAACGTGGCATCGGCACGCAGCGTCTCGGGCGTCTCGGCGATCACCCGGGCGATGCCCGAAGGCAGATCGACCGCCTCGACCCAATCCCGCGCCGGGAGCGCGCCGTCATGGGTCACGCGGGTCTCGGCCACGAGGTTGTAGATCGGTACCTCGGACCCGGTGACCGGACCCAGCAGCACCGCGGCGGCGGCGGTCACGTCGATCATCGGGAACGCCATCGCCTGCGGGAAAACCCCGGCCCGGAACGCGGCGGCGAGGATAATTTCGCAGATGTCGCGCGGGTTCGGCGCTTCGAGATCGTAGAGCGAGGGCAGTCGAATGATGGCTGCGGGGACCCCGGATGCGGCGATCGCCGCCTCGGCCGCGATCTTGGCAGCGCCGTAGCCGGTGCAGCCTTCCCATGGCTGCGCCGGTCCCTCGGGCCAGGGGCCGCCCTGCTCGGGGAACACCGCGCTGGAGGAGCTGAACCGCAGGTCGGCCCCGGCGGCGCGGCAGAAGCCCAGCACCGTCTCGATGCCCCGCGCCGACCAGTCGAGCATGTCGTCCCGGCCGATCGCCATGTTCACCGTGGCGGCGCAATGAACGACCGAACCCACGCGCGCCGCCAGCGCGTCATACGCCGCCGGGTCGAGCCCGAAGCGGGGCGTATCCAGCGTGCCGGGGACCATGACATAGCGCTCGGGCGCGACCCCGTGACGGCGCGCCGCCTCGGCCAGCCGCTCGGCGGCGTCGCGCCGCTTGTCGCGCACCAGGCAATAGACGACATGGCCGGGCGGAAGGTCGCGCGCGGCTCGCGCCAGCACGTGGCCGCCGAGGAATCCCGTGGCCCCGGTCAGCAGGATGCCGCGCCGGTCGAAATCCGCGCCCGTGGCAGTATCGCGCGCCTCCGTCAGCAGCCGGTGCAGCCGGTCGAGCGGCACGTTCATGGCCAGCTCGAAATCCACCGGCCTGTCATAGCAGCGCTCCAGTTCGAGGATCAGGCTCACGCACATCAGCGAGTCGCCGCCCTGATCGTGAAAGCTGAGCGCCCCGTCGATCTCGTCCGGCGCCCGCCCCATCACCCGGGCCGCGGCGGCGATCACCGCGTCTTCCGTCCCGGCGCCCGCATCTGCCGTCTCGGTCACCGGCGGCAGCGCGCGCAGATCGGCCTTACCCGAAACTGGGTGCAACGGGATCGCATCGAGCTGCACCAGATAGGCAGGCACGCAATAGGCCGGCAGGACACCCCGCAGCTCGGCCGCGAGGGCGGCGGGCATCCGGTTGGTGCCGGGTCCCAGCCCCCAGCGATCGGCATTGGCGCGGGCCTGCGCGGCATCGACGGCAAAGTAGAAGATCAGCGCCTGTCCCCGCGTACCGACCTCGCCCACCCATGGCACCGCCTGCGCGAAATCGAGGCGGCCGCGCATCGTGTCGGTCAGCTCGCGCGTCTGGATCGAAAAGCCGCGCAGCTTGAGCATATGGGCGACGCGGCCGATGATGTGCAACGCGCCATCCGCGTCGACCCATGCCTGATCGCCGGTGTCGTAAAGCCGCGCCTCGCGCCCCTCGAGGTCGAGCACGCGAAACCGCAGCCGGGTTTCCTCGGGGCGGTTCACGTAACCCGGCCCCAGCATGCGCGGCCCCTCGAAATGCAGCTGCCCCGGCACGCCCGGCGGACAGGGGCGGTCAGTCTCGTCGAGGATCACCGCGCGCAGGTGCCGCATCGGGACGCCGACCGAGGCCGGGCCGTCGCCGCAGGGCCCGGTAAGCCGCGACATGCAGACGTCATGCGTCTCGCAGATACTGTAGAGGTTCCACAATTCCGCCCCCGGCAGCTTGTCGAGCGAGGCCGAGATCAGCCCGTCGCCCACCACCTCGCCATTGAGCACGACGCGGCGCAGCGGCAGCGCGGCCGCGGTGTCGCGGTCGATCGCGGTCAGGAAGCTGTTGTAGAATGACGGTGTGAACAGCATCTCGTCGATACGGTTGCGGATCAGGAAACCGGCGAGGCCGCGCGGGTTCATCAGCGTGTTGGGATCGGGAAACCACAGCTCTGCACCCATGCGCAGCGGCCGGAACATCTCCCAGATCGCGAAGATGTAGATCCCCACCCGCATGCCCGGCGCATAGGGCGTGTAGGCATCGCGCCATTCATAGGAGAGCTGGGCCGCGTCCTGCGTGACCGGGATGCATTTCGGTCGTCCGGTCGTCCCGGAGGTCGCCACGAGATAGATCGCGGCGTCCGGCCGGACCGGCGCCGCCTGCAACGGCGCCATCGGGGCGTCGCCGATGGTCTCCAAGAGACCCCGCGCATCCAGCACCTCGCAATCCCGCGGCAGGTGGCCCGGCGCCACCGGCTGACAGGTCAGCACCAGCGTCACGCCCAACTCCTCGCAGATGTTGTGCAGCACCGCCTGCGGCATCGCCGGGTCGAGATGCACGAAGGGCCGCCCGTGGATCACGCAAGCCGTGGCGCTCGCGGCCATAGCAAGGCCGGGCGCCCCGAAGATGCCCACCGCCGGAGCATCTTCGAGATACGGCGCGCTGCGTTCGACGAAGCTGCCCAACTGGCCATAACTCAGCCCGCCCGCCTCGTCCGCCATGGCGGGGCGGGACGCATGGGCCGCGATGGCGCGCACCAGCGCGGCGCCGACGGTTTGGGGGAGGGTCATGGCAACTGCTTCCTTGGAATCTGCTACGCGAAGGGGCCGACGGGACGTGTCCAAGGCGCGCGCGCCCCGGCGCGGCGCCGGGAAAAACCCCGCGCCGCCCGGATATGTGACCAAGATGCGTTGGAACTACAACCATGCGCAGAAGGCGCTCGGGCGAAGCGGCGGCGAAGCGCCTTACCTTAGGTCCCCGGATGATCCCGCCCGTTCGCGCTCGTCATTCCGCCGCGACATGCTCCGGGACATTTTCGGCCGCACGCGCCAGAAGCGCGCCTGCCTCGGCGCCATTCATGGGGCGGCCCAGAAGGAAACCCTGCGCTACGTCGCAGCCCAGCTGCATCAGCCGGTCGATCTGCTCGGAGGTCTCAACCCCTTCGCCAACCGCCCCGACCGACAATTCGCGCGCCATGCTGGTCACCGCCTGCGCCACCGCCCAGGCCTTGTGGTCGCTCTCGGACACGTTGACGAAGCTGCGGTCGATCTTGATCTGGTCGAGCTCGAAATCGCGCAGATGAGTGAAGGAGGAATAGCCCGTTCCGAAATCGTCCATGGCGATCTTCACCCCCATGGCGCGCAGCGCCACGAGGTTGCGCGCCAGATGCGCGCCGTCGCGCACCAGCGCGGTCTCGGTCAGCTCGAGCGTCAGCCGCGAAGGGTCGAGACCGTGGCGTTCGAGCGCCTGTCGCACCACATCGACGATCGAGGGCAGGCGCATCTGCACCGGCGAGACGTTGATCGCCACATGCACCGTGCCGGGCCACTGCGCGAGCTGGCGGCAGGCCTCGTCGATCACCCATTCGCCGATCTGCACGATCATGCCGTTCTCTTCGCAAAGCGGGATGAACTCGGCCGGCGGCACCAGCCCGCGCAGCGGGTGGCGCCAGCGGATCAGCGCCTCGAAGCCGAGGATCTCGCGGTCGGACAATCGGCAGATCGGCTGGTAGTCGAGCTCGAACTCGCGGCATTTGTGAGCCTGAACGAGGTCGCTTTCCATCTGACGCCGCTCCAGAGCCTTTTCCATCATGCCTTCCTCGTAGAACTGGATCCGGTTGCGGCCCAAATTCTTGGCGCGATAGAGCCCCAGATCGGCGCGCTGCAGCGCCTCGGAGGCGCCGAGTCCGCCCTCGGTCAGGCTGGCGCCGATGCTGCAGCCGATGGAAATCTTGTGGCCGTCCACCTCGAAGGGCCGGCTCAGGCTCTCGATGATGGCGCGGCCGATCTCCGTCGCCTCGACCTCGCCCGCGCCGTCGAGCACCACCACCATCTCGTCGCCGCCGAGCCGGAACACCGTGGCGCCGTTGCCCGAAGCGTCGAGCAGCCGGCGCGCCACCTGCATCAAGAGCCCGTCGCCGACCGGGTGACCCAGAGTGTCGTTGACCACCTTGAAGTGGTCGAGATCGAGCATCAGCAGCGCCTGCGGATTGCCCTCGGGATCGAGCGCAGCCATGTGATCGCGGAAGCTGCGCCGGTTGGGCAGCCCGGTCAGCGCGTCGTGGAACGCCATATGCGCGATCTTGGCCTGCGCGGCGCGGTGCTCGGTGAAATCGTCGAAGGTCAACACCACCTCGCCCGTGGGCATGCGCCGGCTCGAGATGCACAGGATCCGGCCATTGGCGAACTCCTCCTCGCTGCGCAGCATCTCGGTGCCGCGCAGCCGCTCCAGATGGGTCCTGACCACCGAGGCAAAGCGCGCGCCCCCCCAGGCCCGGCCACTCTCGACCACCTCGATCAGCCGCTCGATCCCGTCCCCGGGGCCGACCTCGGCTTCGGGGATGCCGAACAGCGCGTGGCAGCGCTGGTTAATTGCGGTGATCCGCCGCGCCTCGTCGATCATCACCAGCGCGTTCGACATGTTCTGCAGTGCCGCGACGAAGGAGGCCTCCTTGCGCTCGACCTCGCGGCGGGCGGTAGTCAGGTGGCGGCGGTGCAGCATCGCGGTGACGGCGGCATAGCACAGCGCCAGCGTCGCCAGCGTAGTGAAGCTCGACAGCAGCTGGCGGTCGATGCCCAGCTCGACCGTGCCGATCACCCTGATGCTGAGTCCGGACATCGCGGTGAAGTGCAGCGCGCAGACACCGCCCACCAGCCCCAGCCCGCGCAGCCAGAGCCCCCGCCCGCTGGTGCCCGAGCAGCCCATCGCCGGCGCGAAGAAGCCGGCGCCCAGAAGCACCGCCAGCACCGAGGACGCCAGATCGTGATGCATGTTGTTCTGCATCGCCATCATGCCGGTGAAATGCATCGCACCGACCCCGACCCCGGCCAGCGCACCCAAGGCGGCGCGGGGCCAGCGGCGGCGCAGCGGGCTGGCGAGCGCGAGCGGCAGGCCGACGCCGATCACCCCGACCAGCGCCGACAGCGCGGTGATGCCGGGATCGTAACTCAGCGTCGCGCTGGGGATGTGACCGATCATCGCGACGAAATGCGTGGTCCAGACCCCGAGCCCGGCCACCAGCGCGATCCAGCCCAGCGGCGCCAGCCGAACCGGCGTTCCCGCGAGGGCGACCTGCCGCATCAGCGTCACCAGCGTCAGCGCCATGCCGGCGCAGACGATGATTGCGGTGACGAGATATTGGGGGCTGGTCTGCTGCAGGCCCTGCAGGATCGTCGTCACCATGTCTCATGCCCCTCTTGCCGTCGCGCGCATATCTGCGGGCGAAACTCGACCGAATGATGGCGAAAACGGTGTTTTTGCAATCGGATCAGGGCTCGACGACGCGGGCAGCCTGCTGTCTGCCCGACCAGAGCCATGAAGACGTGCTATCTTCCGCTTCGACTAGACCGCCATCGAATTCGCCGGAGCATGGGCAGGGCGCAGCAACGGACCCCGAGGTTGCGCATATCAGCGTTCACGAGGATCTGCGTAATCCGCATCACCCGCGGCACCGGAACCGATGCGTGGCATGCCGGGCATCGGAGGATGGCATACCACGGAACCCTGCGCAGGCGCATGACCCCCCGGCACGATCGGTGACCACTTCCGCCCGGACGCAAACTCTCATATGCGTAAATTCTGATCAAACCGAGCGTGACCGGATGAGAACCATCGATTTCCTGCAAGGGCTCGGCGTGGGCGGAAGCGACCGTGTCGACTGGCCCGCCGTGTTCGACCGCCTGCATGAGGGGCTGGTCATCGCCGAGGTGGTGCGCGACGCCAAAGGGGGCGTCAACTGGCGTTATTTGCATGTCAACGAGGCCTGGTCTCGCCTCACCGGGCTGAGTTCCGAGGGCATAGCGGGCCGTCTCGTCACCGACGTCATCCCCGGCGTCGAACAGCACTGGGTCGAGGATTTCGCCGCGGTCGCCCTCAAACAGGAGCCACGCAATTTCGTGGGCCCGGTTTCGGAGCTTGGGCGGGTCTACGACATCCGCGCTTTCCCGATCTCGAATGCCCGCTTCGGCCTGCTCTTTCTCGACGTCACCGAACGCGAGCGCCAGGAGGCGGAGCTCAAGGAGCGCGCCGAAGCGTTGGAGGCGCAGATCCGCGCCGAATTCGGCATGCGCGCCAGAATCTGGGACGTCTCGCCCGAAATCCAGGTGGTCGCCAACCATGCGGGCTATTTCGAACAGGTGAACCCCGCGGCCACCGCCATTCTCGGCCATTCGAAGGAGGTTCTGCTCTCCACGCCCTTCATGGAGCTGATCCATCCCGAGGACCGCGCCGGCACCCTCGCGGCCTTCGAGAACGTCAAGCAGGATCAGCCGGTTCTGCGGTTCGACAATCGCTATCGCCATGCCGATGGCAGCTATCGCTGGTTGTCATGGGTCACCGTGCCGCATGAGGGCAGGATCTACGCCACCGCGCGGGACATCACCCAGGAGCGGGCCTATGCCGAGGAGCTGGAGCTGCGCCGGGCCGAGCGAAGCAATCTGTGGTCCGCCTCGCGCGACCTGCATCTCATCTGCTCGCTCGACGGCATCTACCAGGAGGTAAGCGACGCCTGGCAGTCGCAGCTCGGCTTCGCCCCGGACGAGTTGGTCGGCATGCGCTTCGATGCGCTGATCCACGAGGACGATCTCGATTTCGCGCACCGGCTCTTTGCGGAGCTTCTGGAGACCGGCTCGGTTGGCCATGCCGAGCTGCGCCTGCGCGACCGGGCGGGCGAGATCCGTTGGTTCGGCTGGAGCGCGGTGGTCAGCGGCGACGTCATCTTCGCCACCGGCCGCGACCTCGGCGAAAAGCGTCGGCAGGAAGAGCAGCTGCGCCTCGCGGAGGAGGCACTCGCGCAGTCACGCAAGCTCGAAACGTTGGGCCAGCTCACCGGCGGCGTGGCGCATGACTTCAACAACCTGCTCGCCGCGATCCAGACCAATCTGAGCCTGCTGCGGCGGCAAATCGAGGCGCCCGACGACCGGGCCCTCACCCTGCTCGACCGCGCGCAGGCGAGCGCCGATCGCGGCGCCAAGCTGGTGCAGCACATGCTCGCCTTCGCACGCCGCCAGGATCTGACCCCGCGTCCGGTCAATGCCTGCGCGCTGCTCGCCGAGATGGAGCCGCTGCTGCGCAGCTCGATCGGCCCGGGAATCGAGATCCTGCGCCGGTTCGACGAGGACGCGCCCCCGGCCTTGGTCGATGCCAACCAGCTCGAGATGGCGGTGCTGAACCTCGTCGTGAACGCACGCGACGCGATGGAGGGGCGCGGTGCGCTCACCTTAGCCTGTAACCTCGTCAAGGTGGCGGATGAACCGGACCTCGCGCCCGGCAGCTACGTGGTCATCGAGGTCGAGGATAACGGGCCGGGCATGGATGCGGCGGTGCTAGCGCAGGCGACCGAGCCGTTCTTCACCACCAAGGGGGTGGGCAAGGGCACCGGGCTCGGGCTGAGCATGGTGCATGGGCTGGCGCGCCAGTCGGGCGGCGCGTTCCGCCTCGACAGCGCCCCCAGGCGCGGCACCACGGCGCGGATCTTCCTGCCGGTCGCCGCGACGGCGGACAAGTCCGCGCCGGAGCCACCTGACACCACCCGCGCCGCCGGGCCCGAACGGCCACTGAAGATCCTGGTAGTGGATGATGACTTCCTCGTGTTGATGGGCACGATCGACATGCTCGAGGCGCTCGGGCACGAGGTGCTCGAAGCGGCGAATGGCGAGGCGGCGCTCGACCAGCTTCGCGCCCATCCCGACATCGACCTGCTGATTACCGATCAGGCGATGCCGGGCATGACCGGGGCGCAGCTCGCCGAGGCCAGCCGGGCGCTGCGCCCGGAGCTGCCGGTCCTGCTCTGCACGGGTTATGGCGAGCTGCCCCCGGGCAGCGAAAGCGTCATCGCGGGCCGGCTTGGAAAACCCTTCACCGAGGCACAGCTTGGCGAAGCGATTTCAGGGGTGGTTTGCGCCACGGACTAAATAACGCAGACCCCGAAAGGCCGGGCGGACGCCGCTTCAGAGCCCCGCCGCAAGCTCCGCCTGACCGATCTCCAGCAGCGCCCGGACATGCGGCGCAAAGCTGCGCCAGACATCGAGCCGGAAGTCCTGCGGCCCGTCGCGCCACAGCACCACCTGCACCGTGTCGAACACGGTGCGGACCGCGCATCCCGGCGCCAAAAGGTCGAGGTCGCGCGGGCAGGCGATGGTGAGCAGTTCCTGCGCCGCCGGGCCGCTGATGCGGTAGCTGATCTCGCGATCAGAAATCTCGGTGAGGCTGTGCGGCGTGGCTTCATACGCCTTCCGCGCCGCGGCGACGATCGCATCGCGGGCCGCCTCGGGCGCGCAGATCAGCCATTCATCCGGGCCGAGGCACAGCGCCGTGCGACCCTGCGCCTCGGCGATCCGCCCGATACGGTCGGGCAGGTCGAGCCCGAGCGCCCGACCCAGCGTCGCCGCCTGCGCGGGACGCACCCGCAGCGAAAACCGGGACACCGGCGCCAGCTCGTCGATGCGGACCCGCGCGGTGGCCTCGGCCAGGGTGAAATCATGCGTCTGGTTGGTCATCATCGCGCCTTCCTCAGAGCTTCAGCCGGTCGCCGTCGGGGTCGTAGAAGGCGGTCGAGGTGATCTTCGCCCGCACCACGCCCTCGGGCATCGGCACATGCACCGTCTCGCCCTCGCGGTCGCGCCCGCCTTCGATCAGCGCCATGGCGATGGAGCGGCCCAGCGTGGCGCTGTGATAGGAGGAGGTCACGTGCCCGATCATCTTCATCGGCTTGGGCTGGTCGGGGTCGAGCACGATCTGCGCCCCCTCCTCCAGCTTCACCGCGCCGTCCTCGGTCAGAAGGCCGACCAGCTGCTTGCGCCCCGGGGCCACGAGGTCGGGCCGCGCCAGCGACCGCTTGCCGACGAAATCGGGCTTCGCCTTGCCGATCGCCCATCCGAGACCCGCATCCTCCGGCGTCACCGTGCCGTCCGTGTCCTGCCCGACGATGATGAAGCCTTTTTCGGCGCGCAGCACGTGCATGGTCTCGGTGCCGTAGGCGGTGATGCCATGCGGCTCGCCCGCCTGCATCAGCGCCTCCCACAAAGCCAGCCCGTGCCGCGCCGGCACGTTGATCTCGAAGCCCAGCTCGCCGGTGAAGCTCAGCCGGAACAGCCGGGCGGGGAAGCCCGCGACGCGGCATTCGGCGACCGACATGTGCGGGAAGGCCTCGGCCGAGATGTCGCAGCCCTCGACCAGCCCCGCCAGAACCTCGCGCGCCTTCGGCCCGTTCAGCGCCACGGTCGCCCATTGCTCGGTGGTCGAGGTCAGCCAGACGTCGAGATCGGGCCACTCGGTCTGGAGGTAGTCCTCCATCATGTTGAGCACCCGCGGCGCGCCGCCCGTCGTGGTGGTGACATGGAACAGGTCCGGCCCGAGCCGCCCGATCACCCCGTCGTCGCGGATGTAACCGTCCTCCCCGAGGAGCACGCCATAGCGGCAGCGCCCCGGCGCCAGCTTGGTCCACGGGTTGGTGTAGATGCGGTTCATGAACTCGACCGCGTCGGGGCCCGCCACCTCGATCTTGCCCAGCGTCGAGGCGTCGAAGATGCCGACCGAGGCCCGCGTCGCGCGGCATTCGCGCGCCACCGCCGCCTCCATGTCCTCGCCGCCTTGCGGGAAATACCACGCCCGCCGCCACAGCGAGACCGGCTCGAACACCGCGCCGTTCGCTTCGGCCCAGGCGTCGATCGGCGTGCGCCGCGTCACCTCGAATGTCGCGCCCCGGTGATAGCCCGCGAAAGCCCCGAAGCTGGTCGGCGTGTAGGGCGGCCGGAAGGTCGTCAGACCCACCTGCGGCGGCGGCTTGCCCACCGCGTCCGAGGCGATCATCAACCCGTTCATGTTCGACATCTTGCCCTGGTCGGTCGCCATGCCGTTGGTGGTGTAGCGTTTGACGTGCTCGATCGAGCGCATCCCCTCGCGCACCGCGAGCCGGATGTCCTTGGCGGTCACGTCGTTCTGGAAATCGATGAAGGCGCGCACGCGGCTCGACTTGCGGTCGGTGGGCAGCTCCTTGTGGCTCTCGCCCGTGCCGGGACGGTCATGCGCGACGGCAAGGGTCTTGGCCCCGGCCGCCCTGCCGAGCGCCGTCGCCGCCTCTGCCCCGGCCTTCGCCCCGTCGACCAGCGCCTCGGCATAGCCCCAGAGACCGCGTCCCGCGCCCGCGATGTGGCAGTCCTCGGTCATCCGGCCTGGCAAGAAGGTCCGGCTGTCCTCGTCCCATTGCAGGCTACCCTTGGTATGCGAGAACAGGTGCAACGACGGCGTCCAGCCGCCCGACATCAGCAGGCAGTCGCAATGGATCATCCGCGGATCGCCGACGCGGCCCGCTTCGACCGGGTTCACTGTGACCGAAGAGATGCGCAGCCGGCCGCGCGTGCCGGTGACGGTGTGTCCCGACAGCACCTCGATGCCGCGCACCCGCGCCTCAGCGCGCAGGTCCTCGCGCGGGGCGTCGCGGGTGTCGACGATGGCGACGATCTTGGTGCCCGCCTCGGCCAGGTCGAATGCCGCGTACCAAGCGCTGTCATGCGAAGTGACGATCACCGCCCGATCGCCCACCTTCACGCCGTAGCGGTGCAGGTAGGTCTGCGCCGCGCCCGCCAACATCACGCCGGGCCGGTCGTTGCCATGGAACACCAGCGGCTTTTCCAAAGCGCCTTGCGCCAGTACCACGCGGGCCGCCCGCACCCGCCACATCCGCTCGCGCGGGGCGTTCTGGGGGATCTCGTCGAGATGATCGGTGAGTTTTTCGCACAGCCCGATCATGTTCTGGTGGTAATAGCCGATCGCGGTGGTGCGATTCATCAGCCGCACGCCCAGGGATTCCAGCTCGACCAGCACCCCGTCGAGCCAGTCCCAAGCGGGCTGCCCGCCGATCTCGATGCCGGGATCGGAGAGAAGCGACCCACCCATCTCCGGGTTCTCGTCAACCAGCGTCACCCGCGCCCCGGCGCGCGCCGCCTCTAGCGCCGCCATCAGCCCCGAAGGCCCGGCGCCCACGACCAAAAGGTCGGTGTGCAGATAGCGCGAGGCGTAGCGATCGGGATCGACCTCGCTCGGCGCCCGGCCAAGGCCCGCGGCGCGGCGGATCACCGGCTCGTAGAGCTTGTCCCAGAAGCTGCGCGGCCACATGAAGGTCTTGTAGTAGAAGCCCGCCGGCAACAGCGGATGCAGCGCGTCGTTCACCGCGCCGATATCGAAGGAGAGCGAACCGAGCCGGTTCTGGCTCTCGCACATCAACCCCGCGCGCAGTTCCTGCACCGTGGCGCGGGTGTTGGGCTCGAAGCGCCCCGCCCCGCGAGAGGTACCGATCAGGGCGTTGGGTTCGGCGCTGTCGGCGGTCACCGGTCCGCGCGGGCGGTGATACTTGAACGAGCGGCCCATCAGGTGGACGCCATGCGCCAGCAACGCCGAGGCGACGGTATCACCGCGCAGGCCGGTGAATTCGCGGCCGTCGAAGGCGAAGCGCACCGTTTCGGCGTGATCGACCCGGCCCTTGCCGGGGATGCGGTACTGGCTCACTGCGCGGCCTCCAGCGATGCGAGATCGGGGCGCGGCTCGCCCGCCTTGTAGGTCAGAAGGAACCGGTCGCTCACCGTGTCGCGCACCGCGTTGAAGAAGCGCGCGCAGCCATGCACGTGGCGCCAGCGCTCGAAATGCGGGCCGCGCGCGTTGGTGCGGATGAACAGGAAGTCGCGCCATTCCTCGTCGGACATCGCCGAGGGGTCCTCGGGCCGAATGATATGCGCCTCGCCCGCATAGGCGAATTCCAGCTCCGGCAGGGTCTCGTCGCAATAGGGGCAGTGGATCAGCAGCATGGTCTTACCTCAATGCGCGACGGCGGCGGCGGCCGCCTCGTCGATCAGCCGCCCCGTGCGGAAGCGGTCCAGCGTGAAGGGGGCGTTGAGCGGATGCGGCTCGCCCGTGGCCACCGTGTGCGCCAGCACATGCGCCGCGCCGGGGGTCGCCTTGAAACCGCCCGTGCCCCAGCCGCAATTGACGAAGAGGTTCTTGACCGGCGTCTTGCCGATGATCGCCGAGCGGTCCGGCGTCACGTCGACGATGCCGCCCCATTTCCGCAGCATCCGCATCCGGTTGAAGATCGGAAAGATCTCGCAGATCGCCGCCACCGTGTGCTCGATCAACGGCAGCCCGCCGCGCTGCGAATAGCTGGTGTACTGGTCGGTGCCCGAGCCGATCACCAACTCGCCCTTGTCGGACTGGCTGATATAGGCGTGCACCGTGTTCGACATCACCACGCAGGGAAACACCGGCTTCACCGGCTCCGAGACCAGCGCCTGCAACGGGAAGCTTTCGAGCGGCATGCGTACGCCCGCGCTCTCCATCACCACGCTCGTATGCCCCGCCGCTGATACCGCGACCTTCTTGGCGCCGATGAAGCCCTTGGCGGTGTCGACTCCCGTCACCGCCCCGTCGGGGCCGCGCCGGATCGCGATCACCGGGCAGTTCTGGATGATGTCGACGCCCATCGCCGCCGCCGCCCGCGCATAGCCCCAGGCCACAGCGTCGTGCCGCGCCGTGCCCGCCCGCATCTGCAGCGCCGCGCCCATGACCGGGTAGCGCGCGTCCCGGGAGATGTTGAGCGGCGGGCAGAATTCCTTGGCCTCCTCGGGCGAGAGCCAGCGGTTGTCGACGCCGTTCAGCCGGTTCGAATGCACGTGGCGCTGGAAGGACTGCACGTCGTGGACGTTGTGCGCCAGCATCATCACGCCGCGCCTCGAGAACATGACGTTGTAGTTCAGCTCCTGGCTCAGCCCGTCCCACAGGTCGAGCGCGTGGTCATAGAGCTTCGCGCTCTCATCATAGAGGTAGTTCGAGCGGATGATCGTGGTGTTGCGCCCGGTATTGCCGCCGCCGAGCCAGCCCTTGTCGATCACCGCGACATTGGTGATGCCGTGTTCGCGGGCGAGGTAATAGGCCGCGCCCAGCCCGTGTCCGCCCGCGCCGACAATGATCACGTCGTACTGCTTCTTCGGCTGCGCGTCCGGCCATTGCTCGCGCCAGCCCTTGTGGCCGGTGAGCGCGTTCTTGACCACGGCAAAGGCGGAATAGCGGGGCATCGGGCAATCCTCGGGCGGGGGCATCGCCCCCGCAGTGCCACGATCGCGCCGCGCCCGAGTGGATGGATGCGACGCATCGCGGCGGCGTTTGCGACATCGCCCGCCGGGCGGCGGCCTAGCGCCGGGGCAGGAAACCCGCGTGCCGGTTCACGTCCTTGTAGAGCAGGTAGCGGAACGGCCCCGGCCCGCCCGCGTAGCAGGCCTGCGGGCAGAAGGCGCGCAGCCACATAAAATCGCCCGCCTCGACTTCGACCCAGTCGCGGTTGAGCTTGTAGACCGCCTTGCCCTCCAGCACGTAGAGCCCGTGCTCCATCACATGCGTCTCCTCGAAGGGGATCACGCCACCGGGCTGGAAGGTGACGATGGTGACATGCATGTCGTGGCGCAGATCGGCGGGATCGACGAAGCGGGTGGTGGCCCAGCGGCCCTCGGTGCCCGGCATTTCCGAGGGCGTGACCTCGGCGTCCGAGGTGACGATCGGATCGGGCTTCTCCAGCCCCTCGACCGGTTCGTAAAGCTTGCGGATCCAGTGGAACCGCGCCGCCCCCTGGCCCGCATTGCGCAACGACCAGCGACTGTCGGCGGGCAGATAGGCATAGCCGCCCTCGCCCATCTCATGGCGGGCCCCTTCGATCTCCAGCGAGAGCCGCCCTTCGACCACGAAGATCACCCCTTCGACCCCGGCCTCGGTCTCGCCGCGCGCGGAGCCGCCGCCGGGCTGCACCTCCATCAGGTATTGCGAGAAGGTCTCGGCAAAGCCGGTGAGCGGCCGCGCGATCACCCAAAGCCGCGTGGCGTCCCAGAACGGCAAATAGCTGGTGGTGATGTCGCGCATCGTGCCCTTCGGCAGCACCGCATAGGCCTCGGTAAAGACGGCGCGGCCGGTCATCAGCTCGGTCTGGGGCGGGTGGCCGCCGGTCTGGGCGAAATAGCTGCGCTCGGTCATGACGATCTCCTGTGCGGTCGCGGGACAGTCTCGCACGGCCCGCAGGGCAACGGATAGCGCCGCTCAGGCACAAGGTACTTCAGCCTGCGCTTGATAATCGGGCGGGGTGTGAACGAGACAGCTTCAAATATTTTAATAAGATTCCCGGCGCGCGGCTTTGCTAAGCTGCCCGCATCAAAGGAGGCCCCAAGTGAACCGCTACCCCCGCGACATGATCGGCTACGGCGCCGAGACCCCCGACCCGAAATGGCCGGGAGGCGCGAAGATCGCGCTGCAGATCGTGCTGAACTACGAAGAGGGCGGCGAGAACAACATCCTGCATGGCGATGCGGGTTCGGAGGCGTTCCTGTCGGAGATCGTCGGTGCGGCGCAATGGCCCGGCCAGCGGCACTGGAACATGGAGTCGATCTACGAATACGGCGCGCGGGCCGGGTTCTGGCGGCTGCACCGGATGCTGAAGGACCTGCCCGTCACCGTCTACGGCGTGGCCACCGCGCTGGCGCGGAGCCCCGAGCAGGTCGCGGCGATGAAGGACGCGGACTGGGAGATCGCCAGCCATGGCCTGAAATGGATCGAGTACAAGGACGCCGACGAGGTGTCCGAGCGCGCCGACATGGAAGAGGCGATCCGGCTGCACACCGAGGTGGTGGGCGAGCCCCCGCGCGGCTGGTACACGGGGCGATCCTCCGACAACACGGTGCGGCTGGTGGCCGAGCAGGGCATCTTCGCCTATGCCGCCGACACCTATGCCGACGATTTGCCTTACTGGTCGCGCTTCGGGGATCGCGACCAGCTGATCGTGCCCTACACGCTCGACGCCAACGACATGCGTTTCGCCACGCCGCAGGGCTTCAACTCGGGCGACCAGTATTTCTCCTATCTCAAGGACAGCTTCGACTGCCTCTACGAGGAGGGGCTCGAAGGCGCGCCCAAGATGATGTCGATCGGGCTGCATTGCCGCCTCGTCGGGCGGCCCGGCAGGGCGCAGGCGCTCAAGCGCTTTCTCGATTATGTTCGCCGCCATGAGGGCGTCTGGTTCGCCACGCGCCTGCAGATCGCCGAGCATTGGGCCGCGACGCATCCGCCCGTGGCGCGCGAGCGGCCTTCGGAGATGGAGCGGGACGCCTTCGTCGACCGCTTCGGCGGCGTGTTCGAGCATTCGGCCTGGATTGCCGAGCGCGCGCATGGGCTGGAGCTTGGGCCCGCGCATGACACCGCCCTTGGCCTTCACAACGCGCTCTCGCGCGTCTTCCGCTCGGCTTCCGAAGCCGAACGGCTCGGCGTGCTCACCGCGCATCCCGACCTCGCGGGCAAGCTTGCGGCGGCCAAGCGGCTGACCGCCGAGAGCACCGCCGAGCAGGCCAGCGCCGGGCTCGACGCGCTCACCGACCAAGAGCGCACGCGCTTCACTGAACTCAACGACGCCTATGTCGCCAAGTTCGGCTTTCCCTTCATCATCGCAGTGCGCGACCACGACAAGGCGGGCATCCTCGCGGCCTTTGAGCGGCGGATCGACAGCGACCGCGACACCGAGTTCGCCGAGGCCTGCCGGCAGGTCGAGCGGATCGCGCTGCACCGGCTGCGCACGATGCTGCCGCCGAGCGGGGGCGGGAACCCGGCATGAGCGGCGAGATCCGCACCGAGCCGCTGACGCGCGCGGCCTTCGCGCCTTTCGGCGACGTGATCGAGGCGGCGGGCGCGCCCGACAAGATCATCAATGCCGGGCTCTGCGGGCGGCATCACGACCTTGCTCGGCTCGATTTCGGCAGCGATGGCCGCGCCGGGATCTCGGTCTTCGACGCCAAGCCCCGCGCCCTGCCCTACACGCTCGACCTCGTGGAGCGGCATCCCGATGGCAGCCAAGCCTTCATTCCGCTCAGCCTCGCCTCTTTTCTGGTCATCGTCGTGCCCGACGAGGATGGTCGGCCCGGTCGCCCGCGCGCCTTCGTGACGACGCCGGGCCAAGCGGTCAACCTGCTCAGGAACACGTGGCACGGCGTGCTGACGCCGCTCGAAGCACCGGGGCTCTTCGCGGTGGTCGACCGCATCGGGCCCGGCGCCAATCTGGAAGAATACCGGTTCGAGGTGCCCTGGCGCGTCACCGGCTGATCGCGGGACCCGGCGACAAGACCGGGCCTGCCCAAACACAGGGAGACAGGAATGGCCGATACCTCGATCGGGACCCCGGAACAGCTGCGGGATCCAAACTACACCCCCGCCCTGCACAAGGCGATCCCGCTGGGCATCCAGCATGTGCTCGCCATGTTCGTGGCCAACGTCACCCCGGCGATCATCGTCGCCGGCGCGGCGGGGTTCGGCTTCGGCTCGAACTCGCCCGACTTTCCCGAACTCCTCTACCTGATCCAGATGTCGATGCTGTTCGCGGGGGTTGCTACGCTCCTGCAGACGATCACCCTGGGGCGGGTCGGCGCGGCGCTGCCGATCGTGCAGGGCACCAGCTTCGCCTTTCTGCCGATCATGATCCCGCTCGTGGCCGGCAAGGGCATCGATGGGCTCGCGGCGCTCTATGGCGGCATCGTGGTGGGCGGGCTGTTCCACGCCTCGCTCGGCCTCGTCATCGGCCGCATCCGCTTCGCGCTGCCGCCGCTGGTCACCGGCCTCGTGGTGACGCTGATCGGGCTGGCGTTGGTGCAGGTCGGCATCCAGTACGCCGCGGGCGGCGTGCCGGCCAAGGCGGCGGGCGCGGCCGAATACGGCTCGGCGCTGAACTGGTCGGCGGCGCTGGTGGTGATCGCTGTGACGCTGGGGCTGAAGTTCTTCACGCGGGGCATGCTGGCGGTCTCGGCGGTGCTTCTGGGGCTGATTGCGGGCTACGCCTATGCCATGGCGGTCGGCATCCTCACCCCGGCCGAGGTCGCGGGCTCGTGGTCGAACGCCGCCGCCTTCGCCCTGCCCGACCCGTTCCGCTACGGCGTCGAGTTCACGGCGGCCGCGATCATCGGCTTCTGCCTGATGGCCTTCGTCTCGGCGGTTGAGACGGTGGGCGACGTGTCGGGCATCACCAAGGGCGGCGCGGGCCGCGAGGCCACGGATCGCGAGATCGAGGGCGCGACCTTTGCCGACGGGTTCGGCACGGCGCTCGCGGGGGTGTTCGGCGGCCTGCCCAACACCTCGTTCAGCCAGAATGTCGGGCTGATCGCGATGACCGGGGTGATGAGCCGGCACGTCGTCACCTGCGGCGCGATCTTCCTGATCATCTGCGGGCTGGTGCCCAAGGTGGGTGCGGTGATCCGCACCGTGCCGATCGAAGTGCTGGGCGGCGGCGTGATCGTGATGTTCGGCATGGTGGTCGCGGCGGGGGTTTCGATGCTCGCCGATGTCGACTGGAACCGCCGCAACATGGTGATCTTCGCGGTCTCGCTCAGCCTCGGCCTCGGCCTGCAACTGGAGCCGGAGGCGGTGCAGTACCTGCCCGAGACGGCGCGGGTGTTGCTGACCTCGGGGCTGCTGCCCGCGGCCTTCCTCGCCATCGTGCTGAACCTCGTCCTGCCCGAGGCGCTGGCCGACGAGGCACCGGCCCCCGCGCCCAAGCCGCACGGCCTGCCATTCGAGACGCCGCGCCACTGACAATCCTTCAATTGAAAATGGCCAGCCCCCTGGGGCTGGCCATTGGCCCGCGCGGCTTCAGCTGCCGCGATAGGTCGAATAGCCGAAGGGCGAGACCAGCAGCGGCACGTGGTAGTGGTCGTCCGCCGACATGCCGAAGCGCAGCGGCACCGTGTCGAGGAAACGCGGATTCTCGGCCGCCACGCCGCAGGCGTCGAGGTAGTCGCCCACCGCGAAGCTCAGCTCGTAGGTGCCGGTCTCGAACTCGGCCTCGGGCAGGATCGGCGCATCGGTGCGGCCGTCTTCATTGGTCACCATCTCCTTGAGCACGACCCGGCGGTCGCCCTCGATCCGGGCCAGCTCGATCCGCAGCCCCGCGGCGGGGCAGCCCCGCGCGGTGTCGAGAACATGGGTGGTCAGGTAGCCTGGCATCGCGTCACTCCTTGCAGCGTCGTCCGCAGAGTAGCGCGGCGCGTGGCGGGGGGAAAAGCGCCACACGGGCCGGGGGTGTTTCAAGTTCTCCCTGAGGATCGGGCGCAACCCGAACGCCCGCGGCCCCGACGCGGATGACGAGCACCAACTTCGGACGTCCCCTTCTACGCGACGACCAGCGGGGAGGCAGAGCCGCCCGAAACCTCAGCCCGCCTTCCCCTATCAGTGATCGTCGGACCCCAGCCCGACGCTCATTGCCCGAGAGCGATCCCCTCGCGGCGCGGATCGGCGCCGCCCGTCAGCACCTCGCCGATCTCGATCGCGTGCAGCCCCGAGGTCAGGTCGCGGATCTCGGTCTCAAAGCCGATCTCCTGCAGCGGGGTCTGCAGTGCTTCGGCCTCGGTCCCCGCCTCGATGTCGAAGGTGCCGAAGCGGTTCACCAGATGCGGCGCGGCGACGGCCTGCTGCACGTCCATGCCCCAATCGGCCCAGTTGATGATGGTCTGCGCGACATAGCCGATGATCCGGCTGCCACCGGGCGAGCCCACCACCAGCACCGGCGTCTCGCCCTGCATCACGATGGTCGGCGCCATCGAGGAGCGCGGCCGCTTGCCCGGCTCGACCCGGTTGGCGATCGGGCGGCCCTCCTCATGCGTGGCAAAGCTGAAATCGGTCAGCTCGTTGTTCAGCAGGAACCCCCGCACAAACAGCCGCGAGCCGAAGCCGTTCTCGATCGTCGTGGTCATCGACAGGGCGTTGCCATCGGCATCGACGATGGAGATGTGGCTGGTCGAGGGCAGTTCGATCGACATGTCGTCGCCCCAGAGCATCGCGTGCTGCCATTCCGGCTCGCCCGGGACCACCTCCGGCAGCGCGTCGTCGCCCGCGAGCAGCGCCGCCCGGCTCGAGAGATAGGCCGGATCGACCAGCCCCTCGGTCGGCATCGGCACGTAATCGCTATCTGCCATGTAGCGGCCGCGATCCGCGAAGGCGAGCCGCGAGGCGTCGCCGATCAGCCGCCAAGCCTCGGCGCTGTCGGGCCCCATCGCGCCAAGATCATAGGTGCCGAGCATGCCGAGGATCTGGCCCACCGTCAGCGCGCCGGAGGATGGCGGTCCCATGCCGCAGACATCGTAGTCGCGATAGGCGGCGCAGACCGCGTCGCGCTCCACCACCTCGTAGAGCGCGAGATCGGTTTCCGACAGCACGCCTGGATTGCCCTCAGCGCCCTGCACCGTGGCGACGATGTCGGCGGCGATGCCGCCCTCGTAGAAGGCGTCCGCCCCGCCTTCGGCCATGGCGCGCAGCACCTCGGCATAGTCAGGATTCTTCAGCGTCGCGCCCTCGGCGAGGGCGCTGCCGTCGGGAAAGAAATACGCGGCCGTCGCCGGAAAGCGCTGCAACCGCTCGGCATCCTCGGCGACCAGCGTGGCAAGGCGCGGCGAGACCGCGAAGCCTTCCTCGGCATGGGCGATGGCGGCGTCGAACAGCCCGGCCCAGTCGGATTTGCCCCATTTCTCATGCGCCGTCTCGAGCAGGCGCGGCGTGCCTGGCGTGCCGACCGAAAGACCGCCCACCACCGCGTCGAAGAATTCGAGCGGCTGGCCGCTCTCGTCCTGAAACAGCGTCGGCGTCGCCGCCAGCGGCGCGGTCTCGCGCCCGTCCAGCGTGGTCAGCTCGCCGCTCTCGGCGTCGTACCAGACGAGGAAGGCGCCGCCGCCCAGCCCCGAGCTTTGCGGCTCGACCAGCCCCAGCACCGCCTGCACCGCGACCATCGCATCGGCGGCCGAGCCACCTTCGCGCAGCACCTCCGCGCCCGCCTCCACGGCGAGCGGGTTGGCGGCGGCGACCATCCACTCCTGCGCCTCGACCGGGCGGCCCGCCTGCTTGGCCTCGACCGCGGCCTGCGCCGCCTGCGACAGCCCCGCGATCTCGCCCGAGGAGGTGCCCTCGGTGGTGACGGCATCGGCGGCCTGCTGCGCGGCGGCGGGCCAAGCGGCCAGCAGCAGCGGGATCACGGCGTGTCTCATCGGTCTGCTCCTCTGCGAGTTGCAGACATTAAGCGCGCTACATGCCCTTGGGGCAAGCCCGGGCTGCCGCCCCCGGACCTAGCGCAGCCGCCGCTCGGTCGCGGCGTCGAACAGCATCACCCGCGCCGCATCGACCTCAAGGCCCACCCGGCTGTTCGGGCGCGGCGCTGGATCGTCCTCGCGCAGCTCCACCACCAGCCGGTCGCCTGTCGCCGCGACCAGATAGGCATAGGAGACGCCGCCGAGACGCTCGACCAGGTCGACGAGATGGCTGTCGCCCTCCGCGAGCGCGAGATGCTGCGGCCGCACGCCGACGGTCACCTCCGTCCCGGCTTCCGGCAGGCGGGCCGGCACCCGCAGCGTCTGCGCCCCGAGCCCCGGCGCCAGCACTCCCTCCGCAGCGGCGCTGCCGCTCACGAAGTTCATCGCCGGGCTGCCGATGAAGCCCGCGACGAAGCGGTTGTCGGGATCGCGGTAGAGATCCATCGGCGCGCCCGCCTGCTCGATGTTGCCGCCCCTGAGCACCACGATCTTGTCCGCGAGCGTCATCGCCTCGACCTGGTCATGGGTGACGTAGATCATCGTCGCGCCGATCTCCTTGTGCAGCCGCGCGATCTCGACCCGCATGTCGACCCGAAGCTCGGCGTCGAGGTTCGACAAGGGCTCGTCGAACAGGAACACCTCAGGGCCGCGCACGATGGCGCGGCCGATCGCGACGCGCTGGCGCTGCCCGCCCGAGAGCGCCTTGGGCTTGCGCTTGAGGTAGTCGTCGAGCTTGAGGATGCGGCTCGCCTCGCGCACCTTCTCCTTGATCTCGGCGCTCTTGTGGCCGGTCATCTTCAGGCCGAAGCCCATGTTCTCCTCGACCGTCATGTGCGGGTAGAGCGCGTAGGTCTGGAACACCATCGCCACGCCGCGATCGGCCGGGTCGGCCCGGGTCACGTCCTGATCTCCGATGCGGATCTCGCCGGCGCTGGTCGCCTCGAGCCCAGCGATCATTCGCAGCAGCGTGGACTTGCCGCAGCCCGATGGACCGACGAAAACCACGAATTCACCGTCGCTGATGTCGAGATCGACGCCGTGGATCACCTCCACCTCGCCGTATCGCTTCACGAGCTTGCGCAGGGTGACGTCAGACATCTTTCTCTCCCTTGTCGCGGGCCTGCCCCTGATCGGGGAAGCGCCACGCCTCCATGTCCCTCGATATGTGCGCCGCCGCCTCGCGCAGCAGCGGCACCATCTCCTCCAGATCGTTCAAACTCTTGCGCGCGGTCACCGAGGTGACCGAGAGCGCGCCGATCACCCGGCCGCGCGCGGTCAGGATCGGCAGCGCCACGCAGATGATGCCCGGCTCGTGCTCCTCGCGGTCGAAGGCATGGCCGCGCGCCCGGATCTCGGCCAACTCGGCGCGCAGCGTCTCGGCATCCGTGATCGTCTGCGGCGTGAACCGGTAGAAGCTCTGCAGCGCCACCGCCCGGTCGAGCGCCGCCTCGTCGAGAAAGGCCAGCATCGCCTTGCCGACCCCGGTGCAATGCGCGGGCCCGACCTTGCCGGCTTGGCTGAACATCTCGACCGGGCGGGACGGTACCCGCTTGTCGACGTAGAGCACCTGTCCCGCGTCGAGCTGCGCCAGGTGCACGGTCTCGGCCGCCCGCGCCGCCAGCCGCGACAGATGCGGCCGCGCCACCGGCGCCAGCGAGGACTGCTCCCAGGCGGCATGGGCGAGCCGCATGAGTCGTAGCCCCGGCGCGTAGGTCTGCCGCTCCGGGTCGAGCGCCAGCAGCCCCTGATTCGTCAGCGTCTGCAGCAGCCGGTAGAGCGTCGCCTTGGGATAATCCGAGCGTTCGCGCAGCTCGTTGAACCGGACGGGGCGCTCGAACCCGGCCACCAGATCAAGCACCGTCACTGCCTTACCGATGGTGCCGTCGCCCACCTGCTGTTCGCTTCGCTGCGCCCTCATCCTGCCCTCTCCGTTGCGTGCGAGCCCGCCAAAGCGTGTCTCGACTGTTGACAAGCATAGGGCAGACCGGCGTATGATTTCAATATGCAAAACCTAGTCTCAAATAATGAGACTGGAGATGCTGGGAGAAATGGGGAGGAGACCATGGTTACTCACTACCGGGCCGCGCTTGCCGCGCTGGCCATGTCGACGTCGCTGGCCAGCGGCGCCTTCGCCGAAAGCCACGAGATGGCGCTTTCGGGCGAGCTGAAGATCTTCTCGGATATGTCCAACCCCGCGCCGCGCGCGGTGATGGAGGGCATGATCGAGCGATTCGGCGAGATGCATCCGGATCTGGACATCGAGCTGACGGTGATCGACCGCGAGGCCTACAAGACGCAGATCCGCAACTTCCTGACCGCGAACCCGCCGGACGTGGCGAACTGGTACGCGGGCAACCGCATGGCGCCTTATGTCGATGCGGGGCTTTTCGAGGACGTCTCGGACCTGTGGGAGGGCGAGCTCAGCGAGAACCTCGCCTCGACCAAGGGCGCGATGACGCTCGACGGCAAGCAGTGGGGCGTGCCCTACACCTACTACCAGTGGGGGGTCTATTACCGGAAGGATCTCTACGAGGAGCACGGGCTCGAGGAGCCGCAGGACTGGGAGACCTTCAAGTCGAACTGCCAGACGCTGCTCGACAACGACATCAAGTGCTTCACCATCGGCACCAAGTTCCTGTGGACCGCCGCCGGCTGGTTCGACTACCTCAACATGCGCACCAACGGCTTCGACTTCCACATGGCGCTCGCCAATGGCGAGGTCGAGTGGACCGACGACCGGGTGAAGCAGACCTTCGCCAATTGGCGCGAGCTGATCGACATGGGCGCCTATGTCGACAACCACACCGCCTATAGCTGGCAGGAGGCGCTGCCCTTCATGGTGAACGGCGAGGCGGCGGCCTATCTGATGGGCAACTTCGCCGTGGCGCCGCTGCGCGAGGCCGGACTGTCGGACGATCAGCTCGACTACTACCAGTTTCCGGCGATCAACCCCGATGTCGAGCTGGCCGAGGACGCGCCCACCGACACGTTCCACATCCCCTCGGGGGCGCAGAACAAGGAGGCCGCGCGTGCCTTCCTGAAATTTGTCACCTCGGCCGAGAACCAGACCGCGATCAACGCGGGCGACGCGCTGGGGCAGCTGCCGGTGAACAGCGGCTCCTCGGTCGATGACGACAAGTTCCTGAAAGAGGGCTTCGAGGTGCTGTCGTCCAACAGCCCCGGCGGCGTGGCGCAGTTCTTCGACCGCGACGCCCCGGCCGAGATGGCCAAGGTGGCGATGGAGGGCTTCCAGGAGTTCATGGTCAAGCCCGACAATCTCGACCGCATCCTCGACCGGCTCGAGCGCGCGCGCCAGCGGATCTACTGAACCGCGCGACGCATGATCCCCGGGGGCGGTGCGCCGCCCCCGACCATTCCGTCCTCTCCCGAAGGTGCAGCCATGGCCCCGCTCCCGCCCTCCACCGCGCCCCGACCGGCAGCCATCCCCGCGAGCGGGCCCGCCCCGCGCGGCTGGTGGCGCCGCAACCAGATCGCGATCACGCCATGGCTGTTCCTGGCGCCCGGCATCCTGTTCTTCGCGATCTACGTGCTGATCCCGGTGTTCCAGAGCTTCAACGTCTCGCTCTACGACTGGGACGGGCTGGGCGAAGCCGAGTACGTGGGCCTCGCAAACTACGAGGAGATGTACTGGGATGACGCCTTCTACACCTCGCTGAGAAACAACGTGATCTGGCTGGTGCTCTACCTTCTGGCGATCCCGGGCGGACTCGCGATCGCGCTGTTCCTGAACCAGACCGTGACCGGCATCCGCATCTACAAGTCGCTGTTCTTCTTTCCCTTCGTGATCTCGCAGGTGGTCGTGGGCCTCGTCTTCAGCTGGTTCTACGATCCGTCCTTCGGGCTGCTGAACGTGATGCTGGGCTGGTTCGGCGCGGGCCCGATCAACGTGCTGGGCGACGAGCGCTGGGTGACCTACGGCATCATCGCCGCCGGTCTCTGGCCACAGACCGCCTATTGCATGATCCTCTACCTCACCGGTCTGAACGCCGTGGACCCCGAGCAGATCGAGGCCGGTCGCCTCGACAACGCCAAGGAGTTCCGGATGCTGTGGCACATCATCCTGCCACAGCTGCGTCCCGCCACCTTCATCGCCTTTGTCGTCACCATTATCGGGGCCCTGCGCTCCTTCGACCTGATCTCGATCATGACCGCTGGCGGGCCGTTCGGCGAAAGCCGGGTGCTCAGCTTCTACATGTTCGAGGTGGCCCTGTCGGAATACGGCTTCCGCATGGGATACGGGGCCGCCATCGCCGTGGTGCTGTTCCTGATCATGCTGGTCTTCATCACATACTTCCTGTGGTCGATGTACCGCGAGGAGCGCGGCCGATGACCCGGGGCGAATTCGATGCGCTCTGCGCGGCACGGCCCGGCGCGGTCCGGTCGGGCCCGGGCGAGCTCGACTCGTGGAAGGTCGGCGGCAAGATGTTCGCCTGCTGGGGCGATGGCGAGAAGCGCGCGGCCAATACCGACACCGTGGTCGTCGCCACCCCGGACCGCGAGACCGCCGAGATGCTGGTCGAGGCGGGGGCCGCGCATTGGCCGCCCTATTTTCGCGGCGCCTGGGTCGGGCTGAGGCTTGAGGGGCTCGACCCCGAAGAGGCCCGCCACCGGATCGCCGTCAGCTATGGCCGTGTGCGCGCGGGCCTGACGAAACGGGCGCAGGCCGAACTGCCGCCGATGGAGGAAATCTGAGATGTTCCCGACCCCGATCGACAAGCAGCCGCGCGGCGCGCAGATCGCCTACCAGTCGCTGATCCCCGTCGCCCTCATCCTGTGGCTGCTGCCGCTGATCGCCGTGGCGATCTTCTCGATCCGCCCCGACGCCGATTTCGCCAACGCCAACTACTGGGGCTGGCCGTCCTCGTTCGAGGGGGTGACCAACTACTCCAAGGTGTTCTTCGAGAGCGACATGCCGCGTTACCTCTTGAACTCGGTGCTGATCACCGTGCCCACGGTGATCGGCGCGGTGGCGCTCAGTTGCATGACCGGCTTCGCGCTCGGCATCTACAAGTTCCGCGCCAACATCTGGATCTTCTTCCTGTTCGTCGCTGGCAACTTCGTGCCGTTCCAGATCCTGATGGTCCCCGTCCGCGACCTGACGCTCGATCTGGGGCTCTACAACACCAAGACCGGGCTGGTGCTGTTCCACATCGCCTTCCAAACCGGCTTTTGCACGCTGTTCATGCGCAATTTCATCCGCGCCCTGCCCTTTGAACTGATCGAGGCGGCGCGGGTCGAGGGCGTCTCGGAATGGCGCATCTTCGTCTTCGTGGTGCTGCCCCTGATGAAGCCCGCCATCGCCGCCCTCGCTGTCCTCATCTTCACCTTCATCTGGAACGACTATTTCTGGGCCGTGGTGCTGACGCAGGGCGCCGAGAGCCAGCCGGTGACGGCTGGCATCACCTCCTTCAACGCGCAGTACCGCGCCGCCTACCACCTGATGAGCGCGGGCAGCATCGTCGCCGCCCTGCCGCCCGTCGCCATGTTCTTTCTGATGCAGCGACACTTCATCGCTGGCCTCACCCTCGGAGCCGTGAAATGACCACCGACTGCTGGCGCCTCGACAGCTTTGCCCAGACCCTCGTGCTGGCCGCGACCGACGCGCGGCTGCCCGAGGTGGTCTATTGGGGCGCGCCGCTGCCTAAGGCCACCGACCTCGCCCCCATCGCCCGCGCCCATGCGATGGACCGGACCGGCGGCATGCTCGACGCCAATGCGCCGCTTTCGATCTGCCCCGAGGCCGATCGCAGCTTTCCGGGCCAGCCGGGGCTGAGCCTGCGCGACGCCGAAGGGCGGCTGCTGCGACCGCGGCTGCGGCTCGTGGAGGTCGAGGCGGAGCGCGACCGGCTGGTGGTGCATTGCGCCGATGCCGATCTTGGCCTGCGCTACGCCGCGCGGTTCGAGATCGATCCCGACACCCATGTGCTGGGCCTTTCGGCCTCGGTCGAAAGCGACGCGCCCGTCATCATCGATTGGCTCGCCGCCCCGGTGCTGCCCGGACCGCAGCTCTCGGACGAGATGATCGACATGGCGGGCCGCTGGATCGGCGAGTTCCGGCCGCAGCGCACGCCGTGGTCCTCGGGCATCCGCCTGCGCGAGAGCCGCACCGGCCGCTCGGGGCACGAGCATTTCCCGGGCCTGATCGTGCCGGGGCGCGGCACCACCAACACCCAAGGCGAGGCCTGGGCCTTTCACTACGGCTGGTCCGGCGGGCACCGCATGGTGGCCGAGGAGCTGCCAGACGGCCGGCGGCAGATCCAGTTCGGCCATGCCAGCGCGACCGAGCTGGCCCCGGTCACCCGCGCCGCCACCGCACAGCTTCTGGCGAGCTATTCGCGCGCCGGGCTCAATGGCTGCGCCATCGCGTTCCAGCGCCACATCCGCGACCGCGTCGTCACATGGCCCGACCCCGACCGCCCGCGCCCGGTGCATTACAATTGCTGGGAGGCGATCTATTTCGACCATGATGTCGAGGATCTGAAGGCGATCGCCG
Organism: Limimaricola soesokkakensis; assembly: GCF_900172345.1. GTDB lineage: Bacteria > Pseudomonadota > Alphaproteobacteria > Rhodobacterales > Rhodobacteraceae > Limimaricola > Limimaricola soesokkakensis. The sequence goes on along the minus strand of NZ_FWFY01000008.1, from coordinate 115,674 downwards.
ACCGCGCCGCCGCCCTCGGCGCCGAGCGGTTCGTGCTCGACGACGGCTGGTTCGGCCGGCGCGACGACGACACTTCGAGCCTCGGCGACTGGTGGATCGACGACCGCAAGTATCCCGACGGGCTCGGCCCGCTGGTCGAGCATGTCCACGGGCTGAACATGACCTTCGGCATCTGGTTCGAGCCGGAGATGATCAACGCCGACAGCGACACCCACCGCGCCCGTCCCGACTGGGCGATGGGGCCGCGCGACCAGATCGAGGGGCGCCAGCAGCTGGTGCTCGACCTGACCCGCGAGGAGGTGCGCGACTATCTCTTCGACCGGATCGGCGCGGTGCTGCGCGACCACCCGATCGACTACATCAAATGGGACCACAACCGGCTGCTCCCCTATCCCGAGGCCGAACAGACGCGCGGCATCTACGACCTGCTGGACCGGCTGCGCGCCGCGCATCCCATGGTCGAGATCGAAAGCTGCGCCTCCGGCGGCGGCCGCATCGACGCGGGCATCCTGTCGCGCACCCAGCGGGTCTGGCTCTCGGACAGCAACGACGCGGTTGAGCGGCTCAGGATGCAGCACGAGGCGGCGCTGTTCCTGCCCGCCGCCATCACCGGCAGCCATGTCGGGCCGCGCCGCGCCCATACCTCGGGCCGGGTGCACGACATCCGCTTCCGCGCCTGGGTCGCGGCGCAGCGGCATATGGGCTTCGAGATGGACCCGCGCGAACTGACCGAGGAGGAGGCGCAGGTGCTCACCCGCGTCACCGCCTGGTGGAAGAACAACCGCGACTGGACCATGCGTGCCGACATCCACCGGCTCGACAGCGCCGACGGCGCGGTGATCGCCGAGGCGCAGATGGCGCCCGATGGCGGCCGCTTCGTGGTCTTCGCGGGCTATGCCGAAAGCGCGGCGCAGATCCTGCCCCGGCCGCTGCGGCTCACCGGTCTCGACCCCGAGGCGAGCTACCGCGTCGCGCTCGTGAACCCCGAGGATCTGGGCGTGCTGTCGCGCGGGCCGCTGGCGCTCAAGGACGGCGCGCTCGACCTGCCCGGCGGCTATCTGATGAGCCACGGGCTGCACCTGCCATCCGCCTTTCCCGATACCATGTGGGTGCTCGAGGGCACCCGTCTCTGACGGACACCGCCATGACCGACCTCATTCGTACATTGGGCTGCTGCTACTATCCCGAGCAGTGGCCCCGCACGATCTGGGCCGAGGATGCCCGCCGCATGGCCGAGACCGGACTGACATGGGTACGGATTGGCGAATTCGCCTGGGCGAAGCTGGAACCCCGCCCGGGCGAGCTGCGCTGGGACTGGCTCGACGAGGCGATCTGGACGCTGGGCGAGGCCGGGCTCAAGGTGGTGCTCGGCACCCCCACCGCCACGCCGCCGCGCTGGGTTCTCGACAAGCACCCCGACATGCTGGCGGTGGACGCGCAGGGCCGCCCGCGCAAGTTCGGCTCGCGGCGGCATTACTGCTTCAGCCACGAGGGCTACGCCACCGAGAGCGACCGGATCGTCGGTTTGATGGCCGATCGCTACGGCCGCAACGACCACGTCGCGGCGTGGCAGACCGACAACGAATACGGCTGCCACGACACCACCATTTCTTATTCCGACGCGGCCCGCGCCGCCTTTCGCCGCTGGCTGCGCGACCGTTACGGCGACATCGAGGCGCTCAACACCGCCTGGGGCAACGTGTTCTGGTCGATGGAGTACCGCGATTTCGACGAGATCGACCTTCCCAACCTCACCGTGACAGAACCGAACCCGGCGCATGCGCTGGCGTTCCGACGGTTCTCTTCAGATCAGGTGGTGGCCTTCAACCGCCGCCAGGTCGAGATCATCCGCGCCCGCTCCTCGGCCCCGATCACCCACAACTACATGGGCCGGATCACCGATTTCGACCATTTCGCGGTCGGCGCCGATCTCGATTTCGCCTCGTGGGACAGCTACCCGCTGGGCTTCCTCGAAGACCGCGCCGGCGCCGCCCCGGAGCAGCAGCGCGATTACGCGCGGCAGGGCGACCCGGATTTCCAGGCACTGCATCACGACCTCTACCGCGCCGTCGGGCGCGGCCGCTGGTGGGTGATGGAGCAGCAGCCGGGGCCGGTGAACTGGGCCCCGCACAACCCCGCGCCGCTCCCGGGCATGGTCCGCCTCTGGAGCTGGGAGGCTTTCGCGCATGGTGCGGAATGCGTCAGCTACTTCCGCTGGCGGCAGGCCCCCTTCGCGCAGGAGCAGCTTCACGCGGGGCTCTTGCGCCCCGACAGCCAGCCCGCGCCTGGGCTCGAGGAGGCGGCGCAGGTTGCGCGCGAGATCGCGCAGGCTCCCGCCGTCGCCAATGCCCTCGCCGAGGTGGCGATCCTCTTCGACTACGACGCCGATGCCGCTTGGGCGGTGCAGCCGCATGGGCAGGGGCTGAGCTATTTCGGCCTCGTGCTCGATCTCTACAAGGCGATGCGTGGGCTCGGGCTCTCGATCGACATCCTGCCCGCCACCACGCGCGACTTTACCGGCTACCGGCTGATCGCGGCGCCGGGGCTGATGCACATGCCGGATGCGCTGAAATCGGCGCTGGCCGCCACCGATGCCGAGGTGCTGATCGGGCCGCGCGCGGCGGCGCGCGATGCCGAGTTCTCGATCCCGGTGCCGCTGCCCCCGGCCTTTCCCGGCCTCGACGTGACCGTGACCCATGTCGAGAGCCTGCGCACCGACCGGCCCGAGCCGCTCGACCAGGGCGGCGCCTTCACTGGATACCGCGAGGCGCTGGAAGGCACGGCCAAGATCGTCGAGCGCACCGCGTCGGGTGCGCCGGCGCTGATGCGCGAAGGACGGGTGAGCTATCTCGGCGGCTGGCCCGACCCGATCGCCGCAAGGCGGATCATCGCCGGTCTTTGCACGCGCGCCGGCCTCGACACGGTGGAGCTGCCCGAGGGCATCCGCCGCCGCGACACCGGGACGGAGCGGTTCTGGTTCAACCACACCGAGCGGGCGGTGCAGGTCGAGGGGCTCGACCTGCCGCCGATCTCGGTGACGCGGCGGCCGCGCTGAACCGGTCGGGCGTGGCGCTCAGCCGCGCCCGATGAACGGCATCTTGGTCGCCATGACGTTCATGAACTGCACATTGGCCTCGGGCGGCAGCGACGCCATGTGCAGCACCGCATCGGCGACATGGCCCACATCCATCACCGCCTCGACAGCTGTTGAGCCGTCGGCCTGCGGCACGCCGCGCGTCATCGCCTCGGCCATGTCGGTGAGCGCGTTGCCGATGTCGATCTGGCCGCAGGCGATGTCGAAGGCCCGCCCGTCGAGCGACAGCGTCCGTGTGAGCCCGGTCACCGCGTGCTTGGACATGGTGTAGGGCGCCGAGCCCGGCCGCGGCACATGCGCCGAGATCGAGCCGTTGTTGATGATCCGCCCGCCCTGCGGCTGCTGGCGGCGCATCAGCCCGAAGGCACCGCGCGCGACGAGGAACATGCCGGTGATGTTGGTGTCGCAGACCCTGAGCCAGTCCTCGACCGGGATCTCGTCGATCGGGCGGCCCGGAGCGTTGGTGCCGGCGTTGTTGAACAGCGCGTCGAGGCGACCCCACTTGCCCTCGATCGCGGCGAACAGTGCCTCGACCGAGGCCGGGTCGGTGACGTCGCAGCTCTGAACCAGCGCCTCGTCGTAGCCATGGGCCGTTTCATGCAGCGGCGCCTCGCGTCGCCCGGTCAGCGCCACGCGCCAGCCCGCTTCGAGAAACCGGCGCGCCGTGGCGCGGCCGATGCCGCTGCCCGCGCCGGTGATCAGGATCGTCTTGCTCATCTCTCGCCTCAATGGTTGTCGCGCGGCAGGTTGCGGCCGACCTTGTGATAGGCCGTGGCCAGTTCGAGACAGCCGCCATCGGCGAGCTGGCCCACGTTCTTGCGGTAGATCTCCTGCCACGGCGTCTGGTTGCGCAGCTCGGGCGGCGACCACGCGGCGCGGCGCGCGGCCCATTCCTTGTCCGGCACCAGCGCGTCGAGGCGGCAGGCGCCGAGATCGAGCCGCACCCGGTCGCCAGTTGCAAGAAGCGCCAGACCGCCCCCCACCACCGCCTCGGGCGAGGCGTTGAGGATCGAGGGGCTCTCGGAGGTGCCCGATTGCCGCCCGTCGCCCACCGTCGGCAGGTGGTTGATCCCCGCCTTGAGCACCGCGTCCGGCGGCTGCATGTTCACCACCTCGGCCGAGCCGGGATAGCCCACGCAGCCAACGCCGCGGATGAACAGGATCGTCTCGGCGTCGATCTCGAGCGCGGGATCGTTGATCCGCTCGTGGTAATCCTCGGGGCCTTCGAACACCACGGCGCGGGCCTCGAAGATGCCTTCCTGGCCCGGCCGGGACAGGTAACGCTCGCGGAAGCCCTCGGAGATCACGGAGGTCTTCATCAGCGCGCTGTCGAACAGGTTGCCCGAGAGCACCAGAAAGCCCGCATTGATCCGCAGCGGCGCGTCATAGGGCAGGATCACGTCGGTATCCCGGCTCTCCCAGCCTTCGAGGTTCTCGCCAATGCTTCGGCCCGAGGCGGTCATCGCGCCTTCATGCAAGCGGCCCGCCTTGCGCAGCTCGCCCATTACCGCGGGCACCCCGCCCGCGCGGAAGAAGCTTTCGCCCAGATACTTGCCCGCCGGCTGCATGTTGACCAGCAAGGGCACGTCGAAGCCGAACTTCTGCCAGTCGGTCACGTCGAGTTCGACGCCCGCATGCCGTGCGATCGCCTGAAGGTGCGGTGGCGCGTTGGTAGAGCCGCCGATCGCGGAGTTGGTGACGATGGCGTTCTCGAAAGCCTCGCGGGTCAGGATGTCCGAGGGTTTCAGATCCTCGTGCACCATCTCGACGATGCGCCGCCCGGTCTCGTAGGCCATCGCCATCCGCTCGCGGAACGGCGCCGGGATCGCCGAGTTGCCGGGCAGCGTCATGCCCAAGGCCTCGGCCATCGCGTTCATCGTGCTGGCCGTGCCCATGGTGTTGCAATGGCCGAGCGAGGGGGCCGAGGCGCAGACCCGGCCCATGAACTCGTCATAGTCGATCTTTCCCTCCGCCAGCAGGCGGCGGCTTTCCCAGATGATCGTGCCCGAGCCCGCGCGCTCGCCCTTCCACCAGCCGTCGAGCATCGGCCCGCCATTGAGCGCGATGGCGGGGATGTCGACCGTCGCCGCCCCCATCAGCATGGCGGGCGTGGTCTTGTCACAGCCCGTCGTCAGCACCACGCCGTCGATCGGGTAGCCATGCAGCACCTCGACGAGGCCGAGATAGCTCAGGTTGCGGTCAAGCGCGGCGGTGGGCCGCTTGGCGTTCTCGAAGATCGGGTGTACCGGGAAATCCATCGGGATGCCGCCGGCGTCGCGGATGCCGGCCTTGATCCGGTCCATCAGGAAAACGTGGATCTTGTTGCAAGGAACCAGATCACTGCCGGTCTGGGCGATGCCGATCACAGGGCGCTCGCCCTGCAATTCATCCCTAGTATAGCCTTGGTTCAAGTAGCGCTCGATATAAAGCGCGGTCATCCCCGGATTGTTGGGGTTGTCGAACCATTCCTGGCTGCGGAACTTGCGCTTCGCGCGGGTGTCCATGGCCCTCTCCTCCCTCTCGGCGGCGTCCCGCCATCGCGGATCGCCTGTCTGCTTGTGGCAGGATCGCGAGATGGTATACCAGATGCAAGAGCCAATCCGGCCCTGTCGCATCATTACCGGAGCCACCCATGCCGCCGCCTCGCCATCCCTTTCGCGCTGGCTTTCGCGACTGCCTGCCCTTCGTGTTGATCGTGATCCCGTTCTCGACCCTGTTCGGCGTCGTCGCCCGCGACGCGGGCCTCGACCTCCTGCAGGTGATGTCGATGTCGGTGATCGTCATCGCCGGCGCCTCCCAGTTCACGGCGCTGGCCTTGCTGCAGGACGGCGCGCCGGTCTTCGTGGCGCTGCTGGCGGCGCTGGCGGTGAACCTGCGCATGGCGATGTATTCGGCGGCATTGGTGCCGCATCTGGGCGCGGCCTCCAAGGGCGCGCGGGCGCTCGCGGCCTATCTCATGGTGGATCAGAGCTTTGCCGTGGCGGTGCGCCGCTACGAGGACAGCCCCGACATGACCCTGTCGCAGAAGCTGCGTTACTATTTCGGCTGCATGGCCGTGGTCTGCCCGATCTGGTATGGCTGCACGCTGGCGGGCGCCCTGATGGGACAGGCGATCCCGGCCTCGCTCTCGCTCGATTTCGCGGTGCCGGTCTGCTTCATCGCGCTGCTCGCGCCCCTGCTGCGCAGCCTGCCGCACCTGCTCGCGGCGCTGGTTTCCTCGGTCGTCACCATTGGCTTCGCCTGGCTGCCGTGGAATCTGGGCCTGCCGATCGCCGCCATCGCCGCGATGATTGCGGGCGCGCAGGCGGAGCTGTTCCTGCGCCGCCGCGCAGCGCGGCGCGCGGAGTGCACGGCATGATCGGCGCGGGTGAGTTCTGGAGCCTGACGCTGGCGCTCGGCCTCGGCACCTTCCTGATCCGGTTCTCCTTTCTCGGCCTCTTGGGTGGGCGCCAGCTGCCCGACTGGCTTCTCTTGCATCTCAAATACGTAGGCGTCGCGGTGTTCCCGGCGCTGATCGTGCCTGCCGTGCTCTGGCCTGCCGCCACGGGCGGCGAAACCGAAGCCCCCCGGGTCATCGCGGCGCTCCTCGCGGTCGCCGTGGGCCTACGCTTCGGCCCGGTCGGCGCGATCACCGCCGGGCTCGCCACGCTCTACGCGGCTCAGGCCTTGCTCTGAGCCACCGCGCCTTCGAGATCGAGCCCGTTCAGCGCGGCCACGTGATCGGCCAGCCAAGGCACGTAGTCGCCGCCTTTCCCCGCCGCCTCCATCTGCGCGAAGGCGTCGCGGATCGCCGATCCCATCGGGTTGGCCATCCCCGCCGCCATCGCCATCGAGGCGGCATAGCGCGTGTCCTTGGCGGCGTTGGTGATCGAGAACTGGTGCACGTCGCGCTCGCGATCCACCGCCGCCCGCATAAAGGTCTCGAAGAAGCCGTTCGACAACCGCGAGCCGCCGATCACCGATTGGATCGCCTGCGGGCTTAGCCCTGATTTCACCCCCATGACCAGCGCCTCGGCATAGAGCGCGGCATAGCCCATGGAGATGAAGTTCATCACCAGCTTCATCCGGTGCCCGGCGCCCGTTTCCCCGACATGGTTGATGTTGCCGGCCCAGACCTCGATCACCGGTCGCACCTTGGCAAAGGTCTCGGCGTCGCAGCCGACCATCGCGTCGAGCGTGCCCGCCTCGGCCTCCTTGGGGGTGCGGCCGAGCGGCGCGTCGACCAGACTGACCCCGGCCGCCGCCATCTCCTCGGCCAGCGCTGCGGTCGAGACCGGGTCGGCGGTGGTGGTGTCGATCACGATCAACCCCTCGCGCGCGCCCGCCAGGATCCCGTCCTCGCCACGGATCACCGCCTCGACCTGGTCCGAGTTCGACAGGCACAGGTGGATGATGTCGCAGCTTTCGGCCATCTCGCGCGGGCTCTGCGCCTCGACCGCGCCTTGGGCCACCAGCGCCTCGACCGGGGCGCGGTCGCGGTTGCCCTTGACCATCATCTGATGACCGGCACGCAGGAGGTTCGCGGCCATGCCGCGCCCCATGTAGCCGAGCCCGATGAAGCCGATCTTCGACTTGTCCGTCATTGTTCCTCCCTTGCCGCCACCTGCGGCTTGATGCCCCGCGAAAATGGTATACCAATCGGGGTGGAGGACAAGCGTGGGCCCCGTGCGCCGCGCCGGGAGGACAGATGCAGACCATTCATCCCGCCGCCCCGGCGGCCATCGCCGCGCTCGCGCCGCTCCTGGGCGACCGGCTCTCCACCTCGGAGGCGCTGCGCGACCAGCACGGCGCGAACGAGGCGCATTACCCGCCCGCGCCGCCCGACGCGGTGGCATTCCCCGAAACCACCGAGGAGGTCGCGGCGATCCTGCGCGAATGCCATGCTCATGGCTGCCCGGTCACGGCGCAGGGCGCGGGCAGCGCGCTCGAAGGGCATCACCTCGCGGTGCAAGGCGGCATCGCGCTGAGCCTCGCGCGCATGGACCGCATCCTCGCCGTGCATCCGGAGGACCTGGACGCGGTGGTGCAGCCCGGCGTCACCCGTTCGCGCCTCAACGAGGAGCTGCGCGCCACCGGGCTGATGTTCCCGGTCGATCCGGGTGCCGACGCCTCGCTTGGCGGCATGGCCGCGACGCGGGCCTCGGGGACCACGGCGGTGCGCTACGGCACGATGCGCGACAACGTGCTGGCGCTCGAGGTGGTGCTGGCCGATGGGCGGATCATCCGTACCGGCAGCCGCGCCCGCAAGTCGAGCGCGGGCTACGACCTGACCCGTCTGATGATCGGCTCGGAGGGCACGCTCGGCATCATCACCGAGATGACGGTTCGGCTGCATGGCCAGCCCGAGGCGGTCTCGGCCGCGACCTGCCGCTTCGCCGGCGTCGCCGACGCGGTCGACTGCGTCATCGCCACGATCCAGTCCGGCCTCGCCGTGGCGCGGATCGAGCTTCTGGACGAGATGATGGTGCGCGGCTTCAACGCCTATCAGGGCAGCGACCTGCCCGAGGCACCGCATCTCTTCGTGGAATTCCACGGCACCCCCGCCGGCGTCGGCGAACAGGCGCAGGCCTTCGGCGAACTTGCGGGCGAATACGGCGCCTCGGCGATCCGCTGGACCGACCGGACCGAGGAGTGCCGCGAGCTGTGGCACATGCGGCACCAGGCGCATTACGCGACCGGCGCGCTCGATCCCGGCAAGCGGACGCTGGCCACCGATGTCTGCGTGCCGATCTCGCGGCTGGCCGAGGCGGTGACCCACGCCCAGGACCTCGCCCGCGAACTGCGCCTCACCTCGACCATCGTCGGCCATGTCGGCGACGGCAATTTCCATTGCGGCCTGCGGGTCGATCCCACTGATGCCGACGAGGTCGCCCGCGTTCACCGCTTCACCGCCGCGCTGGCCGAGACCGCGCTGCGGCTCGGCGGCACCGTCACCGGCGAGCATGGCGTGGGCCTGGGCAAGATCGCCCATATGGCCGAGGAGCACGGCGACGCCGTCGCGGTGATGCGGTCGCTGAAAACCGCCCTCGATCCCAAGGGCATCCTCAACCCGGGCAAGATGCTGCCCGCCGACGACGAAGGCTGAACCGATGCTTCCCCAAGACCATTCCCGCGCCCTGCTCGCCGGTCGTGTCCAGCGCGACTTTGGCCCCGCCCTCGTCACCCTGCGCGAGGGCCGGGTGATCGACATCACCTCGCGCGAGACCCCGACGATGCGCGACCTGATGGAGCGCGACGATCTCGCCGATTACCTGCGCGGCGTGCCGGGCGAGGATATCGGCGCCGTCGAGGATCTCTTCGCCGCTTCGACCGAAACCCCCGGCATGCCGCATTTCCTCGCCCCCGCCGATCTGCAGGCGATCAAGGCCTCGGGCGTCACCTTCGCCGAGAGCATGGTCGAGCGGGTGATCGAGGAGCAGGCGGCGGGCGACGCCGACCGGGCGCAGGAGATCCGCGCCCGGGTGCAGGGCGTGATCGGCGACAGCCTCTCGGGCATCGTGCCCGGCTCCGACAATGCCGCGCAGGTCAAGGCGGTGCTGCAGGCCGAAGGGCTCTGGTCGCAATATCTGGAGGTCGGCATCGGCCCCGACGCCGAGGTCTTCACCAAGTGCCAGCCGATGGCCGCCGTCGGCTGGGGCGCCAGCGTCGGGCTGCACCCGATCTCGAACTGGAACAACCCCGAGCCCGAGATCGTGCTCGCCGTCGACAGCCGGGGCCGGATCCGCGGCGCGACGCTCGGCAACGACGTGAACCTGCGCGATGTCGAGGGCCGCTCGGCGCTGCTTCTGGGCAAGGCCAAGGACAACAACGCTTCCTGCGCCATCGGCCCCTTCATCCGGGTCTTCGACGAACACTACACCATGGACGACATGCGCGCCGCCGAGCTGCGGCTCGACGTCACGGGCGAGGACGGCTTCAGGCTGGAGGGTCGCTCCTCGATGTCGAAGATCAGCCGCGACCCCGAAAGCCTCGTCGCCCAGACCATCGGCCGGCACCACCAGTATCCCGACGGCTTCCTGCTGTTTCTCGGCACGCTCTTCGCGCCGATCCAGGACCGTGACGCGCCGGGACAGGGCTTCACCCACAAGACCGGCGACGTGGTGGTGATCGTGGAGGACCGCCTCGGCGCGCTGCGCAACACGGTGCGGCTCTCGACCGAATGCCCGGAATGGTGCTTCGGCACCGGCGCGTTGATGCGCAACCTCGCCGGGCGCGGGCTGCTCTGACAATTTTCTTGCGCCTGATTGTCGAATTGTCTGGCAATCTAAATGACCCTGCGGCAGGCTCCCGGTGGAGGATTTCACAGGGAGGGAACCATGAAGATCGTCTCGTCGCTCGCCGCCATCGGCACCGCGGCCCTGCTCGCGGGAACCGCGGCTGCGCAGACCACCACGCTGCGCATCCAGACCCAGCAATCGCCTGAATCGCCGGCCGGCCAGCAGGCCGCGCAATGGGTCGAGAAGGTCGAGAAGATGTCCGGCGGGGACATCTCGATCGAGATGTTCTACTCCTCGGCGGTGGTCAAATCCGCCGAGACCTTCGACGCCGCCGCCAACGGCATCCTCGACTGCGACATGACCAACGGCTCCTACCAGACCGGCAAGAACCCGGCCTTCCAATTCGTGGCCGACGTGATGGGCGGCTACGACACGCCGCTGCAGTTCCTGGCATGGATCCAGCATGGCGGCGGTCGCGAGCAGATCAACGAACTCTACAACGCCAACGGCATGGAGTTCGTCGGCGCCTGGCTCGGCGGACAGGAATCGCTGAATTCGACCAAGCCGCTGAGCGGCATCTCTGACCTGCAGAACTTCAAGTTCCGCTCGCCGCCGGGGATGGAGTCGGAGATCTTCGCGGCCCTCGGCGCCAAGCCGGTGGTGATGGATTTCACCGAGATCTTCACTGCGCTGGAGACCGGGATCATCGACGGCGCCGACGCCTCGACGCTGGCCAACAATGTGGGCTTGGGCATTTACGACATTGCCACCCACACCACCTATCCGGGCTTCCACTCGATGTCCTCGGACCACCTCGCCTGCTCGACCGCGACATGGGAGGCGATGCCCGAGGCGCATCGCGAGATCCTCAAGGTCTCGATGGACAGCCTCGCGCTGGGGCTGATGACGCAGGTCATCGTCGACAATGGCGAGGCGCTCGACGCGCTGCCCGCAAAGGGCGTGACGCTGCATGACTGGTCGGCCGAGGATCGCGCCACCTTCCGCAAGGCGGCGACCGACACCTGGGAAGTCTGGGCCGCCAAGACGCCGGAGGCCCGCGCCATCGTTGACAGCCACCTCGAGTTCCTCGAGCGGATCGGCCTGCGCGACTGAGCCGTCCGGGGGGCCGCTCCGGCCCCCCGCCCCCAGACTGGAAAGTGACCCAATGAACATCCTGATCATCGGCGGCGGCGGCTTTCTGGGCCAGAAGCTGGCCCGCCGCCTCATCGCGCGCGGGGAGCTGCGTGGCCGCCAGATCGCCGGGCTGACGCTGGCCGACATCGCCGCCCCTGCCCCGCTCGACGCGCCCTTCGACATCGCCTGCACTGCCTGCGACATCACCGACCGCGCGGCGATGGACGCGCTGCTCGCACCGGGCTTCGACGCGGTGTTCCTGCTCGCCGCCGTGGTGTCCAGCCACGCCGAGGCCGAGTTCGAGGACGGCATGAACGTCAACCTGCACGGCGTGCTGAACGTGCTGGAGAGCCTGCGCCTGCAGGGCCGCGCCCCGGTGTTGGTCTTCACCTCCTCGCTCGCGGTGTTCGGCGGCGAGGTGCCCGACCCGATCCGCGACTGGACCATCCCCAACCCGCAGACTTCCTATGGCACCCAGAAAGCGATCGGCGAGCTTCTGGTCAACGACTACTCGCGCCGGGGCTTCGTCGATGGCCGGACGCTGCGCCTGCCGACGATCTCGGTGCGCCCGGGCCGCCCGAACCGTGCCGCGTCCTCCTTCATGTCCTCGATCATCCGCGAGCCACTGAACGGCGAGGAAGCGGTTTGCCCGGTCGATCCGGAGTTCCCGCATTACTACCTGAGCCCGCGGCTCTGCGTGGAGAACCTCATTCGTGGCGCCGAGATCGAGGCCGCCGATCTGGGCCAGAGCCGTACCATGACGATGCCCGGCCGCACCCTCACCATCCGCCAGATGATCGAGGCGATGACGGCGGTGGCGGGGCCCGAGCCTGCGAAGCTCATTCGCTTCGAGGACGACCCGGCGATCCGTGACATCGTGTCGGGCTGGCGTTTCGACTACGATCCTGCCAAGGCGCTGGCGCTCGGGCTCGAGGCCGATGCGAGCTTCGAGGAGAACGTGCGCTACTATCTCGAGGACGACCGGCCCACCTGAGCCGGAGAAAGGATCGCGTGAAGCCCATCATCCAGACCCCGCGCTACCGGCTCGTGGCCGATGAGATCGCCGCCGCGATCCGCGCGGGCGATCTCGCCCCCGGCGCCAAGATGCCCGCCGACAAGGATCTGGTCGAGCGCTTGGGCGTCAGCCGCACCACGGTGCGCGAGGCGATGATCGCGCTGGAGTTGATGGGCTACGTCGTCACCCGTTTCGGCGCCGGGGCCTTCGTCGCCGAGACGTTGCCCGAGGCCCCGTCCGAGCCGCCGGCCCAACCCGGCTTCTACGAGCTGGTCGAGGCGCGCTACCGGATCGAGCCCGAGATCGCCGCCGCCGCCGCGCCCTTCATGGGAACGGCGGATCTCGCGCATCTGCGGGGGCTGGTCGCCGGCATGGCCGACCCCGCGCTGGCGCTTTCGGAGGTCGAGCGGCTCGACCGCGACTTCCACGTCACCATCGCGCGGGCCACCGGCAACTCGGTCTTCGTCGGCATCGTCGAGGAGTTCTGGCGCGCCCGCCGGCGTTTCCCCGAATGGACCCGCGCCAACAACCGCCGCGACGCGGCCGACGTGGCGCGCTTCTACGAGGCCGAGCACCTCGCGATCCTCGACGCATTCGCCGACGCCGACGCCGAGGCCGCGCGCCGCGCCATGCGGGTGCATTGCCGCAACTCGGGCCAACCGCTGCTCGACCGCTGGCGCGAGCGCGAGGAGGGCGGCGCGCCCGACGCGCGCGTCGCCGACCGCATCCGCGCCTGGGGTAGCGGCGCCTAGCGCCGCTCGCGGTTCCAGATATAGCCCCCTGCCGCGACGATGATCGCGCCGCCGAGCAGCGTCCAGGGGGTGGGCCATGTCGCGAAGACGAGGATGCTCGCCAGCGAGGCAAAGAGGATCTGGATATAGACCACCGGCGCCAGCAGCGAGGCATCGGCGAGGCGATGCGCCACGGTGGCGAGGATGTGGCCCACCCCGCCGAACAGCCCGATCGCGCAGAGCATCACCCCCTCCAGCAGTGTCGTGGGCCATTGCCAGACCGGCAGCACCATCGGCGCGATCACCAGCGTCGACAGCCCGCTCGACCAGAGCTGGCTCGTCGCCGTGCTCTCGGCCCCGGCGATCATCCGCGTCAGCACGAAATAGAGCGAGGCGCAGCTCAGCGCGCCCAGCGACAGGATCATCGCCGGGTGGAACGCCGCGCCCCATGGCTGCACCACCACCAGCACGCCCGAGAACCCGACCAGCACCGCCACCAGGCGCCTTATGCCGACCCGCTCGCCCAGCATCGGGATCGACAGGAGCGTCACCGCGATCGGCCCCGCGAACATCACCGTCGTGGTGATGGTCAGCGGCAGGTAGTTCAGCGCCGTGAAGTTGAGAAAGGTGCTGCCCAGCAGGAAGGAGGAGCGCAGGAATTGCAGCGCCGGCCGCGCCGAGCGGAACTGCGCCAGACCGCCGCCGGGCATGTAGAGCGCCAGCGACAGCAGCAGGTGGCCGGCATAGCGCGCGAAGACCACCTGCAACGCCGGGAACCCGGCGAGGATCAGCCATTTCGCCGAGGTGTCGATGCAGGTGAAGAAGCCCACCGCGCAGCCCATCAGCACCAGCCCGAAGCCGGTCCGTTCCTCGCGCGGGCGCACCGCCTCCATCAGCCGTTGGCCCAGCCGCCATCGATGATATGCGCCTGTCCCGTGGTGAATGCCGCCTCGTCGGAGCCCAGATACACCGCCAGCGCCGCGACCTCCTCCGCCCGGCCGATCCGGCCCATCGGTTGGCGCGCGATGAAGGCGGCCATCGCCGCCTCGTAGTCGCCCGTCGCGCGCAGCCGCTCGTGCAGCGACGGGCTGTCGACGGTTCCGGGGCAGATCGCGTTGGCGCGGATGCCCTGCGTCACGAAATCCTTGGCCACCGACTTGGTCATCGCGATGACCGAGGCCTTGGTGGTGCCATAGACGAAGCGGTTCGGCGCCGAGAGGATCGAGGAGCAGACCGAGGCGATGTTGACAATCGCCCCACCGCCCCGCTCGACCATGCCCGGCAGCGCCGCCTGCATCGCGTGGAACTGCGCCCGCACGTTGAGCGCGAAGGCGAAGTCGAGATCGGCGTCGCTGGCCTCCATGATCGAGCCCGCATGCACGATGCCCGCGCAGTTGACGAGGATGTCGGGCGCAGCATCACGTACCGCCGCCTGCAGCGCCGCCTTGTCGGTCACGTCGAGCGCGCGGCCGCCAATATCCGCGACCTTGCCGCCGTCGAGATCGGTCGCGACCACATCGGCCCCCTCGCGGGCATAGGCCTCGGCGATGGCCCGCCCGATCCCCTGCCCCGCCGCCGTGACGAAGGCGCGCTTGCCTGCCAGTCTCATCTCGCTTTCCTCACATCACCGCCCCGACCTGCCAGGGCACGAACTCGTAATCGCCAAGCCCCTGCGCCTCGGATTTCGACTTTTCGCCCGAGGCCATGCGCAGCCATGTCTCGTAGATCTCGCGCCCGACTTCTTCGACCGTCGCGCCGCCCGACAGGATGCGTCCCGCATCGATGTCCATGTCCTCCTCCATCCGGGCGAACATCTCGGAATTAGTGGCGATCTTCATCGAGGGCGACGGCTTGGCGCCAAAGGCCGAGCCGCGCCCAGTGGTGAAGGCCACGAGGTTGCAGCCCGACGCGATCTGCCCGGTCACGCTGGCCGGATCGTAGCCGGGGCTGTCCATGAAGACGAAGCCCTTTTCGGTCACCGGCTCGGCATAACGGTAAACGCCCATGAGCGGCGTCGTGCCGCCCTTGGCCGCTGCGCCGAGGCTTTTCTCGAGGATCGTCGTCAGCCCGCCCGCCTTGTTGCCGGGCGAGGGGTTGTTGTCCATCGAGCCGCGGTTGCGGGCGGTGTAGTCGCGCCACCACTCGATCAGCCCGATCAGCTTCTCGCCCACCTCCGGCTTCGCCGCGCGCGCGGTCAGCAGGTGCTCGGCGCCGTAAATCTCGGGCGTCTCGGCCAGCACCCCGGTACCGCCCTGCGCCACCAGAAGGTCGCAGGCGTAGCCGACCGCCGGGTTTGCGGTGATCCCCGACCACGCGTCCGAGCCGCCGCATTGCAGCGCCACCATTAGCTCCGAGGCCGGGCATTCCTCGCGGCGCGCCTTGTCGACCTCGGGCAGCATCTCCTCGATCGCCGCCACACCGGCCTCGACGGTGCGGCGCAGCCCGCCCACGTCCTGAATGTTCATCGTGCGGAACAGCGGGCCGGGGGTGAGGCCATAGGCCTCGATCAGCCAGTCGATCTGCATCATCTCGCAACCCAGCCCTGCCATCAGCACGCCGCCGACATTGGGGTTGCGGGCATAGCCCCACAGCGTGCGCTGCAACAGCTCGAACCCGGTGCCGTCGCCGCCCATGGCGCAGCCGGTGCCATGGACGAAGGCCACGACGCCGTCGACATTGGGATAGGCGGCCAGT
The DNA here is from genome assembly GCF_900172345.1 of Limimaricola soesokkakensis. Lineage (GTDB taxonomy): Bacteria > Pseudomonadota > Alphaproteobacteria > Rhodobacterales > Rhodobacteraceae > Limimaricola > Limimaricola soesokkakensis. Next base: position 99,789 of record NZ_FWFY01000008.1, on the reverse strand, counting down.
TTCTCAGGCGTGAAGGCCTGCGCGATCAGCCGCGCCGCGGTGGCCGAGCAGTTCACGCTCGTCAGGACGGCGATGTAGTTGCGGGTGCCGACCCGGCCGGTCGCCCGGCGGTAGCCCATGAAGTGATCGCGCCGCTCGGGCTCAGGCGCGGGTCGCAGGTTCGAGCCGAAGGCGTGCTCGTGGTCGATGTCGCGGAAGGCGAGGTTGTGGACATGCACATGCGCGCCCGCCGGGATGTCCTCCGCGGCATAGCCGATCACCTGCGCGTATTTGGTCACGGCCGCGCCTTCGGGGATCGGCTCCAGCGCCATCTTGTGGCCGCGCGGCACCGGGGTCGTCGCCCCCTCCTCGCCGGGGCTGATGGCGCGGCGCGCGGTGGCGACGTTGTCTGAGGCGTCTAGTCGGATCAGGGCGGACATGGGCGAGGTCTCTCGAATGGGAGGGGCGGGCCATGATGGCCCGCCCGGTTGGCCTAGAGGAACACCGACACCAGCGGCGGCCAGATCAGCAGCAGGGACAGGGCCGCGAGCTGGATCGCGATGAAGGGCAGGAAGCCGCGGAAGATGTCGGTCAGCGAGATCTCGGGCGGGGCCACGGATTTGAGATAGAACGCCGCCGGTCCGAAGGGCGGGCTGAGGAAGCTCACCTGCATGTTCATGCAGAACACCACCCCGAACCAGATCGACAGATGCGCGGGCTCCAGCGTGCCGAACAGGCCGATTTCCTCGATCGGCAGCCGCAGGATGATCGGCAGGAACACCGGGATCACCAGAAGTACGATGCCGACCCAGTCCATGAAGGCACCGAGCACCAGGAAGATCGCCATCATGATCAGGATCACCCCCATGGTGGGCAGGTCGCTGCCGACGATGGTCGAGGCGATGAAGGTCGGCCCGCCCGCGATGGTATAGGCCCCAGCCAGCGCCGTCGCGCCGATCGTCACCCAGATGATCGTGCCGGTCGATTTCAGCGTCCGCTTGAGCGCCTCCCACAGCAGGTTGAAGCTCATCTCGCCCCTGAGCGCGGCGATCACGCCCACCGCGATCACGCCCATCCCGGCGGCCTCGGTGATGCCGGTGATGCCGCCATAGATCGAGCCCAGCACCACGCCGATGACGACCATCGGCCCGACGAGGCCCTTGCCCATCGACCACGAGGTGCGGAACCGCTCGCGCCCCATCACCCCGAAGATCAGCCCCAGCGCCGCCAGCGTCACCACGCCGAAGATCGCGACATATGCCGGGGTGCCGAAGGCGATGTCGGCCACGCCTTCGCGCGCCGCGTTCTGTCCGGTCAGGGTCAGGAACAGGGCCCGCAGGAACAGCGCGCCCGCGAAGCCGCCGATGATCGTCAGAAGGAAGGTCCCGAACAGCTTGCGTTTCTCGGCCAGCTCCGGCTCGGACGGATCGAGATCGGGCAAGGGCGCCAGCGCCGGGTTCAGCCGGGTGCGCACCACGATGTAGATGATGAAGAAGGACGCGAGGATGAAGCCCGGCAGGAACGAGGCGGTGAACAGCGCCTTGATCGAAGTCTCGGTGATCAGCCCGTAGATGATCAGCACGATCGAGGGCGGGATCATCGTACCCAGGGAACCGCTGGCGCAGATCGTGCCGATGGCGAGGTTGCGATCATAGCCCAGCCGCAGCATCTGCGGCAGCGCGATCAGGCCCAGAAGCACCACCTCGCCGCCGATGATGCCCGACATCGCGGCCATGATCACCGCCATGATCGAGGTGACGATGGCGATGCCGCCACGGGTCCGGTTCAGCCAGACATTGAGCGAGTTGTACATCTCGGCGGCGATGCCGGATCGCTCCAGCAGGTTCGCCATGAAGATGAAGAGCGGGATCGATATCAGCACGTAATCGGTGAGCAGGCCGTAGATCCGCTGCGCCAGGATGTTGAGCGGCCCGGTGCCGAAATTGGCAAAGAGCAGGTCGGGGCCGAACTTCATCACCAGCACGCCCACGGCGAGCACGGCCGAGGCGAAGCCCAGCGGCATGCCGATGGCCAGAAGCCCGAGCATCGCCAGCAGCAGCAGCGTCGAGATGGTTCCGATATCGAACATCAGTCGTGTCTTCCCTGTTCGTGCTGCGCGCGGGCGGTCTGGATCATGTCCTCGACCTCGCCCTCGTCGATCACCCCGTGGCTCTCGGGGCCCTTGTGCCAATCGGCGATCAGGTTCGCGATCGCCTGCAGCGCCACCAGCACCATCACCAGCAGCACCAACGGCTTGAGCGTCGCGGGGATCGGCGGATCGAAGGCGGTGCCGAAAGTCTCCCAGCGCAGGAACTTGTCGCGCGCCTCGTTCCACGACCCCCAGATCATCGCGAAGGCGAAGACGCAGATCAGCGCGGTGGAGATCACGTCGCAGATCCGCTGCACCGGTCGCGGCAGCACGTCGTAGAGCAGGTAGATGCGGATGTGGTTGCGCTGCTGCATCGAGTAGAGCCCCGAGAGCAGGAAGATGAACCCGGCCATCCACAGGCTCAGCTCGTTGGCCCAGAGCGTCGGCCGCTCGAAGATGTAGCGCAGCATCACCTCGTAGAACATCACCCCCACGAGGATCACCACGAGCAGCATGGTGACCCGGCCGAGGAACAGGCTGAGCCGGTCGATCGGCGTCTCGATCACCCCTTCGCCCGCGGTCGTGCGGGCATGGCGCAGCCCCATCACCAGCGCCACGACCGCCCCGGCCATGATCGCGAAATCGATCGGCCCGGCGCCGAGATAGCCCGAGTTGAGATTGTCGTTGGCCAGCCCCGCAAAGACGATGAACCGCGGAAAGTACCAGACCAGCCATGCCATGCAGGCGGTGAAGACCGCCGGCCACAGGATGTCCTTGATGGATGTCGTCGCCCTGATGGACACTGCCCTCTCCCTTGCCGCCTTGCGGGGTTCTGTCGTGACTGGCCCCCGACGGATCGGGGGCCAGGTTTCGCTCAGCCCTGCCGGATCACTCGGAGGCGATCAGACCGAGCTGCTGCATGAAGGCGATGTGGCTGTCGACCAGCGCCTTGGTCTCGGGGGTCTTGGTGGCCCAGTCGGCCCAGGCCGCCTGCGCCGCCTCGCGGAACACCTTGCGGTCCTCGTCGGACCAGTCATGCAGCGTCACGCCCTTCTCGCGCAGCTCGGCCGCCGCCTCGTTGTTGGCGACCTCGAAGGTCAGCGCGGTCTGGAAGGCCAGCTTCTGCATCGCGGTGTCGATGATCCGCTTATGCGCGTCCGACAGGCTCTCCCACTTGTCGAGGCGGCAGGCGAGGTGGTCCGAGGGCATCGAATGGAAGCCCGGATAGGTCGCGTGCTCGACCAGATCGTACAGGCCGAGCCCGACATTGTTGGCCAGACCGGAGGCGTCGGCACCGTCGATGATCCCGGTTTCCAACGCCGTGAAGATCTCGGTGAAGTCCATGACCACGGGCGACGCGCCGAGATTGGCGAAGATCTCGGTTTCCATCCCCGGCGGCGAGCGGAACTTCCAATCCTTGAGATCCTCGGGCCCGGCCAGCGGCTTGGTCGAGGACATGGATTCCTGGCCGTAGATCCACCAGCCGACGAGCTTCATGTTGAAGCCGTTATAGAGCTCGTCCGCGGTCTCGAAGCCGCCATTGTAGAGCCAGGCATATTGCTGCCAGGGCGTGTCGTAGCCGCCCATGATGTCGCCAACGAACTGGAAGGCGGGGTTCTTGCCGGTCTGGTAGGCGCCGCCGGTCATGTCGCAGTCGAGGATGCCGTTGGCGGCGGCGTCGAAGGCCTCCACGGTCTTCACCACCGAGGAGGAGAAGAACATCTCCACGTCGATCTCACCACCCGACATCACCTCGACGTCGTCGGCGAATTGCTGGGCCAGCTTGCCGGATTCCGTTTCGGGCGCGTAATGCGTCTGGATGCGCAGAGTTTCCTGCGCCAGCGCCGGCAGGGCCGTGGCAGCCATGAGCGCGGTGGAGAGACATACGATACTGGTCTTCATCACTTTCCTCCCTCGGCGGTTTTTCCGCCAGTTCCGCGGCCTCCCTTCCTCCCCAGGATGGTATACCAGCCGCAGGGTCACGCTAGCGAGGGGCTGCTCGACAGACAAGAATTTTTTGGTATACCAGATTCAAACGCCTCGAACCGACCAAGCAATGGACAAGATGACCGCATCACCACTGGCAGAGCAGATCGCGCAGAAGCTGCGCCGCGACATCCTTCGGGGCAAGCTCGCGCCCGGCGATCCGATCAAGGAGCGCGACAACGCGGTCGATCTCGGCGTCAGCCGCACGCCGCTTCGCGAGGCGGTGCGCATCCTCGCCAAGGAGGGGCTGGTGCAGCTGCGCCCGGCGCGCAGCCCGATCGTCGCGGACCCCTCCCTCAAGGAGGTGCGCGACGCGGTGATGGTGCTCAAGGCGCTCGAGATCCTGTCGGGCGAGCTGGCCTGCCGCGAGGCCTCGGACGCCGAGATCGCCGAGATCCGCGACCTGTCCGAGCGGCACCTCGCCCTGAGCGAGACCGCCGAGGGCGACGCGCTGATCGAGCTGTTCGAGATCGACATGGCGTTCCACACCGCCATCGCGCGGGCCTCGCACAACCCGGCGCTGGCCGAGACCCATGCCGCCTATCTCGCGCGGATGTGGCGCCAACGCTATCTTTCCGCGGTACAACGCCGTGCCCGCGAGCGGGTGCGCACGCAGCACGAGAACATCGTGCGCGGGCTCGAGACCCGCGATCCGGCCCGGGTCGGCACCGAGATCGACGCGCATCTCTCGGCGCTGATCGTCAATCTCACCCGCCTGTTCGAACTGCGCGAATCCGGGCGCGACCTGACCACCAACGAGAAGGACATCGAATGAAACTGCTGCGATACGGCCCGGCGGGGCAGGAAAGGACCGGGATGCTCGACCGCGAAGGCCGGGTGCGCGATCTCTCGGGGCATGTCGACGACCTTGCCGGCGACGCGGTGTCGCGCGACGCGCTCGACCGGCTCCGGGGCATCGATCCCGAAAGCCTACCGCTGGTCGAGGAGCCGGAGCGGATCGGGTCGTGCCTCTCGCGCGTGCCCAACTTCTTCTGCATCGGCCTGAACTACGCCAAGCACGCGGCCGAAACCGGTACGCAGCCGCCCAAGGAGCCGATCATCTTCTCCAAGGCCTCCTCGGCGCTGTCGGGCCCCTTCGACCCGGTGATCATCCCGCGCGGCTCGGAGAAGACCGACTGGGAGGTCGAGCTGGGCGTGGTGATCGGCCGCGAGACGCTCTACGTCTCCGAGGCCGATGCGCTCGATCACGTGGCGGGCTACTGCACTATCAACGACGTCTCCGAGCGCGCCTTCCAGATCGAGCGCGGCGGCCAGTGGATCAAGGGCAAGTCGGCCCCCTCCTTCGGCCCCGTCGGCCCCTGGCTGGTGACGGCGGACGAGATCGAGGATCCGCAGGCCCTGCGCGTCACGCTCGACCTCAACGGCGAGCGGGTGCAGGACGAAACCACCGGCGACATGATCTTCACCGTCGCCCAGATCATCAGCCACATGTCGCAGTTCATGAAGCTGATGCCCGGCGACGTCATCGCCACCGGCACGCCCTCGGGCGTTGGCATGGGCATGAAGCCGCAGCGCTTCCTCAAGCCCGGCGACGTGATGGAGATCGAGGTCGAGGGGCTCGGCCGCCAGCGGCAAGAAGCCGTCGCCGCCGACTGAGCCGCAGCGGCCCCGCCGGTCGGGCGGGGCCGCGCCTTGCTCAGTGGCCGGCGTGGTCGCAGCTCACGTTCGGGTTGAAGGGCTCAAGATCGCCCGACGGGTTCTCGCGGAACAGCCAGACATGCTGGTCGTAATGCGGCATGAAGCCATGCGCCTCGTCCCCGTCGGTGGCCGGGTCGTCGGCCATCGCGTCCCACAGCCGCCCATTGATCTGCGGCGGCCCGTCATTGCCGGCCTCCTCCCAGGCCTTCTTGAACACGAGGTTCTCGATCCCGACCAGCTCCAGCGACCCGTCCGCCTGCGGCTCGTAGAGCAGGATCGCGGGCTTCGTGAAGTCGGTATGGGTACCGTCGCCATCGACCCGCTCACCCGGCGCCGCGAGGCCGAGCATCGCCGGATGCAGGTAATGGATCCCCATCGCCCCGAGCTCGGCGGGCAGCCCCTCGGCCGCCGCCGAGACGCAGTGCCCGTCGGGGTCGGGCATGTAGCCATCGGCCAGCGCCGCCTCGACGTCGCGGTATTTCTCGGTCGCGGCGCGCAGCGCGTCGAGATCGTAGGTTTCAGCCGCGAGCGGGGTGGCAAGGAGCGCGAGGGCCGCGCTTGCTAAACTAGTCCTGAACATCGTCAACCTCCACGAAAGCGCCCGCCCCGGTTTGGGACAGGCGGCGCGGATTATAGCGCAGATCGGCCCGATCCGCGCCGGTTTCGACACCGAGCGATGCGCCTCCCGGGCGATCAGTTCACCGGGGTGAGCAGGTCGCGACCATCGAGAAAGGCCGAGATGTTGTCGCGCTGCAACCGCCCCATCGCGGCGCGGGTCTCGTGCGTGCCCGAGCCCTGATGCGGTTGCAGCACGACCCTTTCCAATGCATGGAACCGCGGATCGACCCGGGGTTCGTCGCGGAACACGTCGAGCCCGGCGCCGCCGAGCCGCCCCGCCTCCAGCGCATCGAGAAGCGCCGCCTCGTCCACCGTCGAGCCGCGCGAGATGTTGATCAGCACGCCCTCGGGCCCCAGCGCCTCGATCACCTCTTTCGAGACGTAATTCTCGGTCTCCGGTCCGCCGACCAGCGCCACGACGAGGTAATCGACCTCGCGCGCCAGCGACACAGGGTCGGCGTGATAGGTCCAGCCCGGCGTCTCCTTTTCCGAGCGCGCGTGGTAGTGCATCTCCATCTTGAACGCCGCCAGCCGATCGGCGATGTCGCGCCCGATCCGGCCCAGCCCCATGATCCCCGCGCGTCGGCCCGAGACCTTGCGGTTGAGCGGAAAGCTTTCGCCACCGGCCCATGCGCCCGAGCGCACATGCGCGTCGCCCGCCAGCATCCGCCGCTGCTGCATCAGCAGCATCGCCACGGCAAGGTCGGCGACGTCGTCGTTGAGCACGTCCGGCGTGTTGGTGACCCGCACCCCGGCGGCATCCGCCGCGTCGATCCGGATCGCGTCGTAGCCCACGCCGTAATTGGCGATCACGCCGAGACCCGGCAGCAATGCCATCTCGTCGGCACCGAAATCATGGTGGCCCTTGTAGGCCACCGCGCGCACTTCCGCGCGCTCGGCCTCCGGCAGCCCCCGCATCGCGTCGAGGCTTTCGACCACGCGCGCGCCCATCTCGCGCAGCCCCTCCATGTCGGTCTCGGTGTAGCTGCCGATCGCCAATATCTCGCTCATGCCGTCCCCCCTGCCCGCTCCTGCGGGAATGCATCCATCCATCCAAGCCCGTCCTCGGTCCGCCCCGAGCGCGGCTTGTATTCCGCGCCGATGGGCGCGCCCCATCCCCTCTCGCGGAACGCCGCGACCAGGTTCGGGTAATGCAGCTCGCCGCCATCGGGCTCGCCCCGGTCCGGCACGCCCGCGATCTGCACGTGGCCGATCATCTCGCGATGCGTCTCAAAGCGGCGGATCAGGTCGCCCTGCATGATCTGCAAATGATAGCAGTCGAACATGATCTTCAGCGCGTCCGAGCCCACCGCCGCCACCGTCGCCGCCGCCTGCTCGATGTGGCTCAAATGATAGCCCGCCACGTCGCGCCGGTTGATCGGCTCGATCAACAGCCCGATGCCGCGCGGCGCGGCGAGATCGCAGGCCGCGCGCAACGTGCCGCGAAACAGCGCCTCGGCGGCCTCGAGATCCTCGGTCCGCCCGGCCATGACATGCACGTTGCGCGCACCGATCTCGGCGGCGTAATCCAGCGCCTGCTCGATCGCCGCCTGCGCCTCGCGCTCGCGACCCGGCACGGCCGCGAGGCCGAAATCCCCGGAGGCCGTGTCGCCCGGCACGGTGTTGATCCCGAGCATCTCCAGCCCGGTCTCGTCGAGCGCGGCCCGCACCTCGCGCGCCGGTGTGTCATAGGGGAAATGGCATTCCGCCGCGCCGAAACCGTGGCGCTTCGCGGCGCGGATCGCCTCGGGCAGCGGCCGGTCGGTGAACAGAAATCCCAGATTGGCCGAAAACATCAGTCCCACTCCACGTCGAATGTCGTCACCACGTCGCGGATCTGCGCCTCGCTCAGCATCCGCGGGTTGGCGCCGCGCAGCAGCAGCGCCAGCTTCGCCGTCTCCTCCAGCTCTTCCATCGCGTAGACCGCCGCCTCCAGATCCTTGGCCGCCACGACGGGGCCGTGATTGGCCAGCACCACCGCGCTCCGCCGCCCCGCCAGCCCGCGCACCGCGTCGCCCATGGCCGGATCGCCGGGCCGGAAATACGGCAGCAGCTGCACCTTGCCCAAACGCATGATCGAATAGGCGGTGAGCGGCGGCAGCATGTTTTCGGGGTCGGTCTCGGGCAACATCGACAGCGCCACCGAATGGGTCGAGTGCAGATGCACCACCGCCCCGGCGGTGCCACGCGTCTCGTAGAAGGCGGCGTGCAGCGGCATCTCCTTGGTGGGCCTGTCACCCGAGACCTGCCGTCCGCTCGCGTCGAACTTCGCCAGCCGACCCGGATCTAGGCTGCCGAAGCTCGCCCCCGTGGGCGAGACCAAGAGCCCGCCATCCTCGCAGCGCGCCGAGATGTTGCCCGAGGCGCCGCCCGTCAGCCCGCGCACGAAGAGCGACGCGGCCTGGGCGCAGATCGCCTCGCGCAGCTTCGCCTCGCTCATGCGTCGCGCCCCAGCATCGCCTCGGCCTCGGCAAAGAAGTCCGGGCCGCCGAAATTGCCGGATTTCAGCGCCAGCACCAGATCCGGTCCGGCGCGCAGGCAGGGCACGCCCGGCGCGATCTCCGGCCCGATCTCGAGCGCGGCGGGCGCCAGCGCCTCGACCACCGCGCCCGAGGTCTCGCCGCCCGCCGTGATCAGCCGCGTCACCCCATGCGCCACCAGCGCCCGCGCGGACTCCGCGAAGAAGCCCTCGACCTTCTCGGCCACCGCCTCGCGGCCGAACCGCTCCTGCGCGGCGCGCACCGCCTCGGGCTCGGCCGAGCTGTAGACCAGCGGCAGCCCCTCCTGCGCCAGCGACCACTCGGTGGCGCAGCGCGACGTGATCTCATCGGCCATCAGCGCCTCGATCCGCACCGGCAGGCTCGGCCCGGCATGGGCGGCAACCTGGCCGCGCGTCGCGTTCGAGCACGAGCCCGACAGCACGACCGCCCGGCCCTTCTGCCCGCGCCAGCCGCCCGCCGCGCCGGACAGCCGACCCGCGCTCCGGAACGCCTCCGGCAGCCCCATCGCGATGCCCGATCCGCCGGTGACCAGAGGGTGGCCCTGGGCGGCGCGCCCGAGCGCCAGCAGGTCCTCGTCGCGGATCGCGTCGCAGATCAGGTGCCGCGCCCCGCTGGCGGCGAAGGCGGCGCGGATCGCCTGCGGCCCCCCGAAAACCTGCGCGGCCGCGACATGGCCGACCTCGCCCTGCACCTGCCGCGCCAGCCAGCGCCGCAAATCCGGGTCGGTCATCGGCGTCAGCGGGTGGTTCTCCATTCCGCTCTCGCTCAAGAGCCGGTCGCCGACGAAGAGATGGCCCTGATAGACCGTGCGCCCGGCCGCCGGAAAGGCGGGGCAGAAGATCACCTGCTCGGCTCCGAGCCGGTCCGCCAAGGCCTCGGCCACCGGGCCGATATTGCCCTCGGGCGTGGAATCGAAGGTCGAGCAGTATTTGAACAGGATCTGCTCGCAGCCCTGCGCCATGAGCCAGTCGAGCGCTGCCAGAGATTGGCGTACCGCTTCCGCCACGGGGAGCGATCGCGATTTCAGCGCGACGATCCCGGCCTCGACCCCGGCCTCGGCGGGCCGGTCGGGCACGCCGACATACTGGACGCTGCGCATCCCGGCCTTGGTCAGCGTGTTGCCCAGATCGCTCGAGCCGGTGAAATCGTCGCCGATACAGCCCAGCAGCATCACGCATCCCCCGGCAGAGAAAGACCCGCGGCCCGCGCATAGACCCGCGTGACGGCGGCGTCGTCATCGGCGCCCCAGCCCGCCTCGACCGCGGCCTCGAACTGCCCCAGCGCGGCGCGGGTCAGCGGCACCGGCAGCCCCGCCCCCGCCGCGATGTCCGAGACGATGCCAAGATCCTTGGGCCAGATCGTCACCGCCGAGCGCGGCGCATAGTCGGCCTCGACCACGTGCGGTGCCCGGTTCTCGAACATCCACGAGGTCCCGGCCGAGGCCGAGATCACCTCGACCACCCGGCCCAGATCGAGCCCCTGGCTCGCCGCCATGGCCAGCGCCTCGCCCATCGCGGCGATATGCACGCCCGCAAGAAGCTGGTTCACCGCCTTCATCGCCGAGCCTGCCCCGGCGTCGCGGCCCAGATCATGCACCGTCTCGGCCATCGCATCGAGCGCGGGCGCGGCGGCGGCGAAAGCGGCCTCGCTGCCCGAGGCCATGATCGACAGCCGCCCCTGCGCCGCCTTGGCCGCACCGCCCGAGATCGGCGCGTCGAGGTAATGCAGCCCCATCGCCTCGGCCGATGCGGCCATCGCCCGCGCCGCCTCGGGCGGCACCGTGGCGCAGGAGATGATCGCGGCACCCGCACGCAGCCGCTCGGCGCAGCCCTCGGGCCCGAACAGCACCGCCTCGGTCTGCGCCGCGTTGAGCACGACGCTGACCACGATGTCGCTTTGCGCCGCGGCCTCGCGCGGCGTGCCCGCCTCGCCCCCCTCCGCCAGGAGCGGCGCCGCCGCGCCCTCGCGCAGGTCGCAGCCGATCACCCGGTGCCCCGCGCGCCTGAGCGACAGCGCCATGCCGAGCCCCATCGATCCCAGACCGATCACCGTGATCACCGCCATGCGCGCCTCCCGTTTGGTATACCATTTGGTCCCACGCTTCGCCGGGCCTGTCAATCGGCGGCGATGACGAACCGCCCCACCATGGCGCCGGCGTCCCGATCCGGGCCGCCGCGCATGACGAAAGGCGCCGCGCGGTCGCGCGACGCCTTGCCTCTCTTCCAGCTTCGGGATCAGCCCGCGAAACGCTCGCGCAGCAGGTTCTTTTGCACTTTGCCCATGGTGTTGCGCGGCAGTTCGTCGACGATCTCGATCCGGCGCGGCTGCTTGAACCGCGCGAGGCTGCCCTGCATCGCCGCCATCACCGCCTCGGGGTCGATCTCGGCGCCGGGGCGCGGCACCAGCACGCCGACCACGCTCTCGCCGAAATCGGCGTCCTTCACGCCGATCACCGCGCTCTCCAGCACGCCGGGCTGCTCGTCGAGCAGGAGCTCAATCTCCTTGGGATAGATGTTGTAGCCACCCGAGATGATCAGGTCCTTGTCGCGCCCGACGATCGAGACATAGCCATCCTCGTCGATCCGCCCCAGATCGCCTGTGAGGAAGAAGCCGTCCTCGCGCAGCTCCGCCTTGGTCTTTTCGGGCATCTGCCAATAGCCCTTGAACACGTTGGGCCCGCGCACCTCGATCAGCCCGACCTCGCCCTGGGGCAGCTCGGCCCCGGTCTCGCGATCGGTGATCTTCAGCTCCACCCCCGGCAGCGGGAAACCCACGGTTCCGGCGCGCCGCTCGCCGTCATAGGGGTTCGAGGTGTTCATGTTGGTCTCGGTCATGCCGTAGCGTTCGAGAATCCGGTGGCCGGTGCGCTTTTCGAACTCTACATGCGTCTCGGCCAGAAGCGGCGCGGAGCCCGAGATGAAGAGCCGCATGCCCGCGGTCAGTTCGCGGGTGAACCGCTCGTCGCCCAGAAGCCGGGTGTAGAAGGTCGGCACCCCCATCATCGAGGTCGCCTTGGGCATCAGCTCGATCAGCGCGTCGAGGTCGAATTTCGGCAGGAAGATCATCGAGGCGCCCGCCACCGCGATCACGTTGGTCGCCACGAACAGTCCGTGGGTGTGAAAGATCGGCAGCGCGTGCAGCAGCACGTCCTCATCCGTGAAACGCCAGTGCTCGACCAGAGTCACCGCGTTCGAAATGAGGTTGTCCTGGGTGAGCATCGCGCCCTTGGAGCGCCCCGTGGTCCCCGAGGTATAAAGGAACGCCGCCAGGTCGTCGCCCGTACGAGACACCGTCTCGAACCGGTCCTCGTGCCGCGCCGCCTGCGCCATCAGCCCGCCATGACCATCGGCGCCCAGCGTCAGGATCTGCGCCCCGAGCCGCTCGGCCAAGGGCGCGAGATCCGCCTCGCGCGCCGGATCGCAGATCACCATCCGCGCGCCGCTATCCTCGATGAAATAGCTCAGCTCATCGACCGTGTAGGCGGTGTTGAGCGGCAAGAACACCAGCCCCGCCTGCGCGCAGGCGGCATAGAGCGCCAGCGCCTGCGGGCTCTTCTCGACCTGCGCCGCGACCCGGTCGCCGGGCTTCAGACCGGCATCGACCAGCGCATGGGCGATGCGGGCCGCCTGGCCCAGGAACGCCGCATGGGTGATCCGGGCACCGTCGCGCAGGATCAGGAACGGCGTCTCCTTGCCGGCGTGACGCCCGAACAGCGTGTCGTAAAGCGGGTTGGCCATGCTCATGCCCCTTCCTTGCGCGCCCGGCCCTGGCGGGGAAGGAGACCGCGCACGGCATCCGACGCCGCCACCTCCTGCCGCTTGGCAAAGCCTTCGTGGTTCTGGGTGATCTTCCCCAGGTCATAGAGATAATTCACCATCGCGCCGCAGCTCTCGGCGCGGCCCTTGGGCGAGATGTCGGCATTGGCATGCACCGCGTGCAGCTGCGCGCCATTGCCCAGATGGAACCGCGCCACCGGGTCGAGCGGCATGCCGCCCTCGCGCTTGGCGGTCAGCAGATAGCGCGCCGCCGTGCGCCTGAGCGCCTCATCGTCGAGCGTGGTCGGGTCGATCGCCTCGGCATCCATCCAGCGGCGCAGCCCCGGGATCGGCGACAGCGTCACGAAGGTCCTGAGCCCCGGCAGCTCGGCCGAGAGATCCGCCACCACCTGCTTGATCAGCGAGTTGCCGAAGGAGATCCCCGCCAGCCCCGACTGGCAGTTCGAGATCGAGTAGAACACCGCCGTGTCGGCCTCGGCCGCCTCGACCTCCTCGCGGTCCTCGGCCAGAACTTCCTGAATCGAGCCGGGAATGCCACGGGTCAGCGCAACCTCGACGAAGATCACCGGCTCGTCCGGCATCGCCGGGTGAAAGAACGCGAAGCAGCGCCGGTCGGTGGGCTCGACCCGGCGGCGCAGATCGTCCCAGCTGTCGATCGCGTGCACCGCCTCGTAGGCGATGATCTTCTCGAGGATCTGCGCCGGGCTCTCCCAGCTCACCGGGCGCAGCACCAGAAAACCGCGGTTGAACCAGCTCTGGAACAGGTGCCGGAAATCCTGATCGAGCGCGGCGCGCGGATCGTCGCGCTTGAGGAGCCGCAGCAGGTCGGCGCGCATCGCCACCAGCCGCGCCGTGGCGCCGGGCACCCGGTTCAGCCGCCGCACCAACTCCTGCCGGGGCGGCTCGGCCGCCTCGAGGAAGGCGCGGTAGCTCTTCGGCCCCGGCTTGGCCTCGTAGGCGTCGAGCGCGCTGCGCACCGTTTCGGGGTCGATGTCCAGCTCCTCCGCCAGATGCGCGAAGAAGGCGATCTTGGCCGCATCGTCCTTGTGGGCGTAGCGTTCGAGCAGTTCGCGCGCCGAGGTCAGCCCCGAGATCTCGCCGGCATTCGACAGCAGGTCCGCGATCAGCGCCGCGTCCGAACGGTGGTCGGCCTCCCGTGATGGCTGCCACGGGTAGCGGCGTTCGAGGATGGTCGAGAGGACGTCGGACAGAATGCTCATATGGCTTTCCCCATGACGGCGTCGGGCAGCCAGGTCGCCAGACCCGGAAAGACCGACAGAAGCACGATGGCCGCGATCATGCAGCCCACGAAGGGCATCGAGCCGAACAGCACCTTCTTGAGCGAGATGTCCGGCGCGATGCCGTTGATGACATAGAGGTTGAGGCCCACCGGCGGCGTGATCAAGCCGATCTCCATGTTGATCGTCACGATCACCGCGAACCAGTAGGGATCGAACCCCGCCGCCGTGATGATCGGCAGAAGGATCGGCGCCGACATCAGGATCACCGCGACCGGGGGCAGGAAGAAGCCCGCCACTAGCAGGAACAGGTTGACGATCGCCATCAGCACCCAGCGGTTCACGTCGAGCCCGCCGATCCATTCCGCCACCGACTGGGTGATGAACAGCGAGGACAGCATGAAGGAGAACACCCCCGCCGCGCCGATGATGAACAGGATCATCACGCTCTCGCGGGTGCTGTCGCGCAGGATTGCCCAGAGCGCGCGGGGCTGCACCATCTTGTAGATGATCATCACCACGACGATGCACAAAAGCGCGCCGACGGCGGCGGTCTCGGAGGGCGTCGCGATGCCGCCATAAAGCGCGTAGAGCACGCCCACGATGATCGCGAGGAAGGGCAACACGCGCGGCAGGATCTCGAACTTCTGGCGCCAGCTATAGGTGATGCCCGACAGCGCCACGCCCGCCGCCCCGCGCCGCCACGTGTCGAAGATCGACCAGGCGATGAACAGCAGCGTCAGCACGAGGCCGGGGATGACGCCCGCGAGGAACAGCCGCCCGATCGAGGTCTCGGTCGCGATGCCATAGACGATCATCGTCACCGATGGCGGAATGAGGATGCCCAGCGTGCCGCCCGCGGCGATGGAGCCAGCCGCCACCTCGTCGGGGTAGCCGCGCTTGCGCATCTCGGGGATGCCCATCTTGCCGATCGCGGCGCAGGTCGCGGGGCTGGAGCCAGACATCGCGGCGAAGAGCGCGCAGGCGCCCAGGTTCGACACCAGAAGCCCGCCCGGCACCCGGGTCAGCCAGCGCTCCAGCGCCTCGTAGAGATCGGGACCGGCGCGCGAGGACGAGATCGCCGCGCCCATGATGATGAACATCGGGATCGACAGCAGCGCGAAGCTGTTAAGTTCGCCGAAGAACAGCTCGGGCAGCGCCTCGAGCGAGCGCGCGCCGTCGACGAAGAACAGGAACCCGGTGGCGACCACCAGAAGGCCGGTGCCGACGGAGATGCCCGAGAACAGCACCAGCACGGTGAACAGCGCGACCAGCGCGCCGAGGGTGAGCGGCTCCATCAGTGTCTCCGGTCTTCGGGGGCGACGTTGGGATCGGCGTCGTCATGCCCGGTGGCGACGGCCCAGAGATCGGCCACGAGCTGCAACGCGAAGAGCGCGAAGCCGAGCGGGACCGCGAGATAGGGAATCCAGAGCTTCACGCCCCAGACGGTTTCCGAGCGCCAGTTGCGCTCCCAGGCGAGATGGAACATCTCCCAGCCATAGAACAGCATCAGCCCGATCATCACGATCGTCGCGGACAACACCGCCAGCGCCAGCGCCTTGCGCGCGCCCGCGGGCAAAAGCCCCGGCACCAGATCGACGCCGACATGGCCGCGCAGCTTCTGCACGTAGGGCAGACCCAGCAGCGTCGCGCCGATCATCATGTAGATCACGGCTTCCGTCTGCCAGACGGTGGATTGGCCCAGCACCGCGCGCAGAAAGATCATCTGGCAGGTGATCAGCACGGAGACGAAGATCAAGGCGGCCGCCACGACCCCGCACAGGGTCGAGACATGGCCGATCGCGCGGATCGCGGCGGGGGCGTCCCGCCGGGTCATCTCGGTCATGGAATGTCCTCGGGAAATGGGGTCAGCCCCGGCGCGGCGCCGGGGCCCGCCTCGGCTCACTCGACGGCGAGCGCCTTGTCGAGCAGCTCCTGGCCGTTCGGGGTCTCCTCGACGAAGACCTTGAACGCGGTCTCCTTGGCCAGCTCGCGCCAGGCCTCGAAGTCCTCTTCGCTCATCTCGGCGATCTCGACCCCGGCCTCGCGGAAGGTCTCGCGCGCCATGTCGTCGCCCTTCTTGCCCTCGGTGAGGTAATAGGCCTCGGCCTTCTCGGCCGCCGCCATCAGCGCCGCCTGCTGCTCCTCGGTCAGATCCTCGAAGGTCGTCTTGTTCATGATCAGCGGCTGGTACATGAACCACAGCGCGGTGTCGCCCGCGGGCGTGTAGCAGTCGAGCTGCTCGTAGAGCCGGTAGCTCACGAAGCTCTCGGACGAGGTGTTGGCGGCGTCGAGCACGCCGGTCTGCAGCGCCGGATAGATCTCCGACGAGGCCATCGAGGCGATCGAGGCCCCTGCCCCCGCCAGCATCTCCTCGAAGCTCTTGCCAGCGGCGCGGATCGTCACGCCCTTGACGTCCTCGGGCGCGGTGATGCAGCCCTTGTTCGAACCGAAGCCGCCGGCGAGATAGCCGTCGACCAGCACCATCACGTCATCCTCGGCCATGGTCTCGCGGATCGCGTCGCCGAACTCGGATTTCGACAGCCGGTTGCCGTGCTCGAGATTGCGCACTAGGCCGGGCATCAGGGTGAGGTTGTAGGCGGGCTGCTGGCCGCCGGCATAGCTCAGCGGCAGCACCGTCATGTCGAGCTGGCCGCGCGACAGCGGCGTGTACTGCTCGCGCGCCTTGAACAGGGTCTGGTTCGGAAAGATCTGGATCTCCAGATCGACATCGGCGGCGGCGACCTCGTCGGCCACCATCTGCGCGACCTGATGGCGCACGTCGCCCTCGGCCCATTGATGCGACAGCCGCAGAGTCTCGGCATTGGCGGCCAGCGGCGCGAGCAGCGCGGTCGAGGCCGCGAGCAGGGTGATCTTGTTCATTCTCGTCCTCCCAAACGACGCGCCGCGATGCTCCCCCATCCGACGCCGGGTCACGCTGCGCGGGATTGCATTCGGAGTCAAGCTCTCGTATACAAGAATGGCTTTTCTGCATATGCGAAGGGATCGGCGCCATGAGCCGCAGCCGCAGCGACCTGATCGCCGAGACGCTCGAGGACGAGATCCTGCGCGGCCGGTTCCGCCCTGGCACAAGGCTCGACGAGACTCGGCTGGCCGAGGAGCACGGGGTCTCGCGCACCCCCCTGCGCGAGGCGTTCCAGAAGCTCGCCGCCGCCGGACTGATCGAGCAGCAGCCGCGCCGCGGCGTCTTCGTGCGCGAGGTCGGCGCGGTCGAGCTACTGGAGATGTTCGAGGTGATGGCCGAGATCGAGGCCAGCTGCGGCCGCCTCGCCGCGCAGCGCATCACCGACGCGGCGCTCGCCGATCTCGACGCCGCCAACGACCGATGCCGCGAGGCGCTGGAGGCCGGCGAAAGCGACGCCTATTACCGCGAGAACGAGGTGTTCCACCACCTGATCTACGAACAGTCCGGCAACCGGTTTCTCGCGGCCGAAGCCGGTCGGCTGCATCGTCGGCTCAAGCCGTTCCGCCGCACCCAGCTGCATCTGCGCGGCCGCATGGCGCAGTCGATGACCGAGCATCAGGCCATCGTCGCGGCGCTGCGCGCCGGCGAGGCCGATCGCGCGGCGCGGCTGCTGCGCGAACACGTCGCGGTGCAGGGCGAGAAATTCCACCACCTGATGGCGGGGCTGCGCGCCGCCGAATAGGCGTCACTCGGGCGGCAGCTCGGGCAGCTTCTCGAACAGCCCGGGCTGCATCTCTTCCCAGAAGGCGAAGATGGCGCGGGCGTTGAGCGCGCTCTCCCAGCCATGGCGGCGGAAATCCTCGCGCTCCAGCTCGCCTTCGAGCTGGCTCAGCATCAGCCGCCGGTCGGCGTCGCGCTGGGTCGGGTTGCGCCGCTTGACCGCCTCGGCCACCGCCTGGAACCGCGCCACCCGCGCCGCACGCCGCGCCGCGCGCATGTCGATCTCGGCCTCCGCCTCGGCCTGCCGCGCGATCCGGGCATCGGCGGCCTTGCGGGCCGCGTCGCTCGGTTCGGGCGCGGGGGCCTGAGCGGGCGGCGCCCCCTCCCCCGCCCAGCCATTGTCGAGCGCGGCGCGCAGGAACCCGACTGGGCTGCGGACATTGTCGCGCCCCGACACCCAGTCGAGCTTTTCGGCCACCGCCTCGGCGCCATGCTCGGAGATCCATTGCCGCGCCAGCCGGTCCGACACGCCCTGCCCCCGCAGCCGCTCATAGACCGGCTGGCTGCGCAGCGCCTGCCCGTCATCAATGTCGAGCATGGCGAGCTGCGGGTTCTCCCGGATCAGGAATCGCAGCTCCTTGACCGAACGGCCCATGCGCTTGAACTCGGGCTCGATCAGGATGTTCGAGGAGCGGTTCACCTCCTCGACACTGGGCTTGATGACCTTGGCGTTGAGATGCTTGAAGCTGCGGTAGTAGTCGCTGTCATCCACCCCCATCAGCCGGCGGAACACCTCGAGCGGCCACCAGCCGGTCGAGCCGGTCCGCACGAAGCGGTAGCAGTTCTCGTAGAGCGCCAGCCCGTGCCCGGAGGTGAAGCGCCGCTGAATGTCGAGGTTGATCAGCGCGAAGACCCGCGGGTCGTGCAGCTTCTCGGCCAGCGCCGGGGAATAGGCATAGTCGCAGACCCCGTCGCGCAGCCGCGCATGCGCCAAGAGCGCCGAGACCCCCCATTCCTGACGCCCCTTCTCGTCGAGCATGTCCCATTCGGCCACGGTCTCGGCCAGCCCGCGCAGCGCGTCGCGCAGGCTGTCGATGTCGTTCGAGTTGTAGCCGATCATCAGGCACAGGGTGCGCGCGTCGATCCGGTGCACGCTCTGGCTCAGCAGCGTGTCATAGGCATTGAGCAGCAGCACGTTCGACAGCTTGCGCTGCAGCAGCGTCAGCTTGCCGCCGATATGGATCGCGGCGACGTTCTTCTTCACGGTGCCTCGGCGGAGCGCACCGCTCAGCCCCTCGACGTCGATCCGCGCCGGGGTCGTCGCCCTGACTTTCGTGCCCTGCGCCTGCCGTTCGCCCGCCATAACCAATCCTTTGCCGCCACCCGATCCGGCGCGTGCCGCAGGCTGCACCTTGTGGCACCTTCACGCAAGCGCGATCTGGGTACCTTCGCGCCATTCCGATCCTATCCCGTAAAAGGGTACCTTTCCGTGACCGCAGCGCGCGTTGCGCGGCCGGCATCCCGAAACCGGGTACCCTTCGCCCCGAGCAACGCGAATCGAGGCGGTTTCGGGGGCGCCGGTGGCGGCGAAACCCGTCAATATCCCCGTATCGAGGCGGGTTTCGCGACTGTTGCACGGCCCTGAATCCGGGAACCTCCGCTCCTGCAAACGGGTACCCTTGGCCCCGGAATCGGATACCCTTCGTCCCGAGAACGGGTACCCAATGGCTCATAGCCGTATGAAATAACGGGATTTCCTAGACCTAAAGACTCTAAAGATTCGAAAGATTACAAACGGCCTGCGTGCTGTTCCTTCATGGAAATTGGAGAAGAAACCGGCAGGGTTTCGCGGCGAAACCTCGAATGCCACGCTCCGACGCAGGCGTGGATCAGGGTTATTCCGCTTCACGGGATGATGTGCGACAGTTCGCTCGATAACAGCGCAAGCGGCGCACATGACAGAAGGTTTCGCATGAACAAGCGCGCGGACACGACCTCACCGCCCTTTCACAACATCGACCCGGCGCGCGCCGCCGCGCGGCTCGGTCCCCGCGTCGATACCACGCGATTCGCCAAGGCCGCCACCTTTTGCGCGCGCGGCCGCGACGACATGGCCCGGCGCGGCTACGCCCCCGACGGCACCAAGACGCTGCGCAAGTTCTCGATCTGGGAAATCACCCGCTACCTGATCCCGGTCGCCGCCGCGCATCTGCGCCGGGTGCTGAAATCGCATCCCGACCTGCCGCAGGGCGAGGGGGATGCCGGAGCCAAGTGGTTCAGCCTCGACGACGTGCTGAAGCTACGTCGGCACTTCGCCGAAGAAGGCGCGGCCAACAAGGAATACCGCCCCTGGCGCCCCGAAGGGCTGCCGGCCAAGATCGCCGCCGTCGCCAACTTCAAGGGCGGCTCGGGCAAGACCACGACCTGCGTGCATCTCGCCATGGCGGCCGCGCTCGACGGCTACAAGGTGCTGGTGATCGATCTCGACAGCCAGGCCTCGATGACCTCGCTTCTGGGCGGCAAGGTCGCCGATGAATGGCAGACCGTGTTCCCGCTTCTGGCGCGCGACTATGCCCGCGCCGTGACCCAGGAGAACCTCGTGCGCGAGGCCGAGGGCGCGCCCCCCCTGCCCCTCGACGAGACGCTGACCGAGGCTCTGGAGGTTTCGCCGCGAAACCTGATCCAGTCGACGCACTGGCCCAACATCGACCTGATCGGCGCCCAGCTGAACCTCTACTGGTCCGAGTTCCAGATCCCGGTCTGGCGCATGAACCTGAAGTCGTGGTCGCTGTGGGACGCGCTCAACAACGCGCTGAACGAGGAGGGGCTGCTCGACGAATACGACATCGTCTTCCTCGATACCCCCCCTGCCCTCGGCTACCTGACGATCAACTCGCTCTCCGCCGCCGACATCCTGCTGGTGCCCTTGGGCGCGTCCTTCCTCGAATTCGATTCCACGGGCCGCTTCTTCGACATGCTCTACTCGACCTTCGCCTCGATCGAGGAGGGCGAGAACGCGCAGCGCCGCCGCGCCGGCCTACCCGAGATGCGGTTCGAATGGGACGTGGTGCGCGCCATCATCACCCGCTACGACGCCGGGCAGCAGACCGATCTGGCGAACGTGATTCAGGCATATTTCGGCGACTTCATGACCGCCTACCGGCAGGAGTTCACCGCGCTGGTCGGGCAGGCCGGAGAGCAGATCAACGGCATCTACGAGGCGGACTACCGCGACTTCAACCGCGAGACCTATCTGCGCGGGCGCGAGGCGTTCGACCGGACCTATGCCGAATTCAAGGAGCTGCTTCTGGGCAGCTGGTACCGCGACATGATGGAAGAGCAGGAGGTGAAGGATGGCCAGACGCAGGACGCTTGAGGCGCCCGATCCGCAGGCGCTCGCCGAGATCGAGGCGGGTTTCGCCGCGAAACCGGCGCTCGGCCCCGGCGGCTTTGCCGCGCCGATCGCGCAGGTCGCGGCCGAGGCCGCCTCGGATCGCGATGCGCGCCCGACCGCCGATCGCGCCAACGCCGCGCGCACCGCGACCGAGGCCGCGTCCTGGCGCGAGGCACAGGCCGAGGGGCGGGTGATCGAGACGCTGCCGCTCGACCGGATTCAGGTGAACCACCTGACCCGCGACCGGGTCGAAAGCGATGCCGAGGCGATGGACGAGCTGGTCGCCTCGATCCGCGCCAGCGGTCAGCGCCTGCCGATCGAGGTCGTCGATCTTGGCGAGGGGCGCTACGGCCTCGTCTCGGGCTGGCGCCGGGTCCGGGCGCTGGCGCTGATCGGCGCCGAGGAGGGCACGGCGCCGGTGGCCCGCGCCATCGTGCGACCGGCGGTCGAGGCCGGCGACGCCTATGCGGCGATGGTCGAGGAAAACGAGATCCGGGCCCAGCTCACGCCGTACGAGCGCGGCCGCATCGCCGCCGTGGCGGCGCATCTCGGGGCCTTCCCCTCGATGGAGGCCGCGGTCGACGCGATCTTTGCCGCCGCGTCGAAGGCCAAGCGTTCGAAGATCCGGTCCTTTGCGCTCGTGCATTTCGAACTAGGCGACCTGCTGGCGCATGGCCGCGAGCTGAGCGAAGCGGGCGGGCTGCGACTGGCGGCCGCGCTCCGGGGCGGTTTCGCCACGAAACTGCGCGCGGCGCTGGAGCAGGGCGACGCGCAGGATGCGGCGGCGGAATGGGCGCTGATCGAACCCATTCTCGACGCCGCCGAGGCAGCCCCCAAGCCTGCACCGCGCGGCGGCCGTCCGCGCCGTCAGGCGCCGCCGCCCTTGGCCGAGGCGGTGCTGCCGAACGGCGCGCGCGCGACGGTCCGGAGCGACGGCGCGAAGCTGGTGCTGACGCTGGACGGGCAGGGGGGGCTGAGCGACAGCCAACGCCGCGACATGGCGGAGCGGTTGCTGGCCTGCCTGACCGAAGCGGGCGACGACTGAGAACTTGCAAGATCGTCCTGTAAGTCGTTGTTATGCAACGTCATTTAAGGATGTGCGGAAGCAGGGTCGGCCCTTGCTTCCGCTAGGTAATCAACAAGGTGGGGGCGCACGGCGAACCATCGCTGATTAATGCCAACGCACTGTCATTAAAACTTAATCACACCGTCGTGTTTCGCTTAGGCTGTTGGCGCAGAAGGTCGGCACCGAGACCGGCCCTGACAACCTATGGGAGGACGACACATGACACGGATAGGATTTCTGGCACTGGCCACGGCGCTGCCGGGCATGGCGCTGGCCGAGAGCCACATGGCAGAGGGCGGCCCGGCGCTGGGCTATGGCGAGCGGCCGTTCTTCCTGATCGACGCGATGGAGGAGGGCGAACTCAAGGACAAGCTGATGTCCTGCCAAGGCCAGACGCCCGAGCCCACCGCCTTTTCCATCGCGCATCGCGGCGCGCCGCTGATGATCCCCGAACACACGAAGCAATCCTATGTCGCCGGCGCGCGGCAGGGGGCAGGCATCGTCGAATGCGACGTGACCTTCACCGCCGATCACGAGCTGGTCTGCCGCCACGCGCAGAACGATCTGGCCACCACCACGGACATCCTCGTCACCGATCTGGCCGAGAAATGCACCGCCGGCTTCACCCCCGCGGGCGAGGGCAGCGACGCGAGCGCCGAGTGCCGCACCTCGGATCTGACGCTGGCCGAGTTCCGCGAGCTCAGCCCGAAGATGGACGCCTCGAACGCGGCGGCCACCACGCCCGAGGAATTCCAGGGCGGCACCGCGCCGTGGCGCACCGATCTCTACGTGGCGGGCACCGAGCTGATGACCCACGCCGAATCGATCGCACTGATCGACAGCCTCGGCGCCGATTTCACGCCCGAGCTCAAGGCGGCCTCGGTCGAGATGCCGCATGAGGGCTTCAGCCAGGAGGACTATGCCCAGAAGCTCATCGACGAGTACAAGGATGCCGGCATCGAACCCTCCAGGGTCTGGCCGCAGAGCTTCAACCTCGACGACATCAAGTACTGGATCGAGAACGAGCCGGAGTTCGGCGCGCAGGCGGTCTATCTCGACGACCGTTACGAGGCCGAGGACGAGGATGAGGGACTGATCGACCCGATGGACCCCGCGACCTTCAAGCCGACGATGCAGGAGCTGGCGGATATGGGCGTGAACTACATCGCGCCGCCGATGTGGATGTTGGTCACCACCGACGAGGCCGGAGAGATCGTGGCCTCGGCCTATGCCGAGGAGGCCAAGGCCGCGGGGCTCGAGATCATCACCTGGACGCTGGAGCGGTCGGGGCCGCTGGCCTCGGGCGGCGGCTGGTACTTCCAGTCGGTCGAGCAAGCCATCGACGATGACGGCGACACCTATGCCATGCTCGACGCGCTGGCGCAGGATGTGGGCGTCGTGGGGGTATTCTCGGACTGGCCCGCCACGGTGACCTACTACGCCAACTGCATGGGGCTCTGAGCGGCTCCAGAGAGTAGGGCAGGGGGCCGTTAGGCCCTTTGCCGAAGGTACCCGCCCGGGCGAGCTAGCTGCGCTGCGCGTCCGGTGCCTGTAAGCGAAGACGCCCTCGCGGATATCCGCGGGGGCGTTGGGCTCTTATTGTCCGTCGAGCGGACAAAGCGGGCACCGGCGGGATGACCCTTTTTCAGTTCAGGCGGTAGGAATAGACGTTGTTCAGGTAGCTTTCCGTGCCGATGCGGAAATGCGTCTCTCCGACATGCTCGAAGCCTTTCCGGAGATAGAACGCGATGGCGGACGCGTTTTCCGCGTTGGTCGTGAGCCAGACCGTATCGGCCTGCGTTGCGCGACAATGCCCGAAGGCCGCGTCGAGCAGGCGAGACCCGATCCCTTTCCCATGGTGACGCGGCTGGACGTAGAAGGTTGCGATCTGCAGGTCGGAACATCCATTCACAGGCGGCTTGCTGCCTGCGGAAACGCGGATGTATCCGTCGATGCCCTCATCGTTCTGCGACACCATCACGAACTCCGACGGATCGGCTATGAATTTCTCGGTGTTGGATGTGGTGAACGTGTCCAGGACATAGTCCGCGAAGAAGGGGCTGACGCCGCGCTTCAGATATGTGCTGATCCACACCTCCAGGGAAAGGGCGGCGATGCTCGAAGCGTCCGAAATCTGGGCCGGTCTGAGGGTCATGGCTCCGATATGCCCTTGGCCGAAGCAGGGGTAAACGCCGAATGTGGGGGGCGATACTCTTCCCACTGGTCTCAACCGCAGGCCGCCCTGCGATCCATCCGTCGAGGAAATTTCCGCCGCGCGGCCCTCGGCCGTCAGATATGCGGGATCACGAAGTCGGGGACGATGCCCGCGCGGTCGATCGCCGCGACGATGTCCTCTCCCGCCAGCGGGCCGTGATCGGTGACCAGCGCCGAGGCGAAGCCCATGGCGCGGGCGCCGAGGATGTCGGTGTGCAGGGTGTCGCCGACCATCAGCACCCGCGCGGGGGCGGGTGCGGGATCGAGCCGCGACAGGGCGAGGTCGAAGATCGCGCGGAACGGCTTGCCGCAGAACTCGGGGGCGCAGAGGCCGGCATCGGCCAGCGCATGGGCGAAATGGCCGGGTTCGAGCGTCAGCCCGCCTTCGCGCGGGGCCACAAGGTCGGGGTTGCCGACCAGTACCGGGCGCGGGTGGTCGCGCAGGCTAGCGACGAGTAGGCGCTGCCGCTCGACGGTCCAGCCGTCGGAGCCGACCAGCAGGAAGCCTTCGGCCGCCTCGTAAGCCGCCGCCTCGTCGAGCAGCAGATGCGCGTCGATCGCCTCGAACTCGCGCAGCCCGTGGCCCGGGCCCAGCATCACGCCCCAGCGGCGCGGCTTGTCGCGGCCCAGCCGGGCGAGAAGCGCCTCGCGGCTCGTCACCACCTCATCGGGGGCGAAATCGAAACCGAGCCGTTCGTAGCGCTGCATCATCGCCCGCTTGGGGTAGCCGGCCGAGTTCGAGACCACCATCACCCGCTTGCCCTTGCCGCGCAGTTCGGCGATCCGCGCAGCGGCGCCAAGGATCGGCGTCTCACCCACGTTGAGAACGCCGTAAGCGTCGAACAGCACCATGTCGAAGGGATCGGCGATGGCGCCCAGATGCGGGGCACGGCCGAAGGCGCTGCCCTCTGGCGCGTCGGGCAGCCGGTGACGGATCGCCAGATAGGCGTCGAGGGCCGTGCGCCCGCTGGGGGGCGCGCCGGTCACAGGATCCGGCGGCGCAGCCAGGCCGAGACGATCTCGCCCAGGATCACCAGTCCGAGGATCGCCAGCAGCACCGTCGCCGCCTCGCGCCAGTTGAAGGTGTCGATCGCGCCTTGGAGGATGATGCCGATGCCGCCCGCGCCGACGAGGCCGAGCACGGTGGACTCGCGCAGATTGATATCCCAGCGCAGAATCGACACGGCCCAGAATGTCGGCATGACCTGCGGCACGATCGCATAGGCGATGACCTTGAGCCGCGAGGCGCCCGTCGCCTCCAGCGCCTCGACCGGGCGCTTGTCGATTTCCTCGATCGCCTCGCCCAGGAGCTTTCCGACGAAGCCGATCGAGCGGAACATGATCGCGACGATGCCCGCGACGATGCCGGGGCCGAAGATGGCGACGAAGAGCAGCGCCCAGATGATCGTGTTGATCGAGCGCGACGACACGAGGATGAAGCGGCCGATCCAGAGCGTGGCGCGGTTCGGGGTGGTGTTCTGCGCCGCGAGCCATGCCACGGGGAGCGACAGGATCACCGCGAAGGCGGTGGCGATGGTGGCGATGTTCACCGTCTCCCACAGCACCCGCAGGATCGCGCCGAGGTTCGACGGGTCGGGCGGGATCATCCGGCCGAACAGGTCGCCCATCTGGCTGGGCGCGTCCCAGACCCAGGCCCAGATCACCTCGATCGAGGAGATCGCCCAGCCGATGGCCAGCGCGCAGGCGGCGAAGACGACGTAGCGTTGCAGCCGCTGTTTCAGGGTGAAGCGGGTCCAGTCGTCGCGACCGAGATCGGAGAGGGTCATAGGCGTTTCCTGATCTGGCCAGACACCGCCTCCGACAGGAGGATCACGCCGACGATGACCATGGTGATGGCGAGCGCGAAATCGTAGTCGTAGCGGCCGAAGGCGTTGGCCAGCGTCGAGCCGATGCCGCCCGCGCCGACGATGCCGACCACCGCCGAGGCGCGCAGGTTGCTGTCGAGCTGGTAGATGGTGAGGCCGACCTGACGCGGCATGATCTGCGGGACCACCGCATAGATCAGCGTCGACAGATAGGGGGCGCCGGCGGCGCGCATCGCCTCGACCTGTCCGAAGTCGATCTCCTCGATCCGCTCGGCCAGCATCTTGGCGACGAAGCCGATGGAATAGACGATCAGCGTCAGCACCCCCGCCAGCGGCCCGAAGCCCACCGCCTTGACGAAGATGATGGCGACGATCACGGGATGAAAGCTGCGCGCGACGATGATGATGGCGCGGCCCAGATAGAACACCGCCTTGGGCACCACGTTGCGCGCCGCCATGAAGGCGATCGGGATCGACAGGATCACACCGCCGAAGGTGGCGAGGATCGCGATCTTCAGGCTTTCGAGAAAGCCGTCGATCAGCAGGCCCGAGCGCTCGAAGCTCGGCGGGAAGGCACCGCCGAAGATCCGGCCCGCGCGCTCGATGCCCTCGGCCACCCGGATCCAGTCGATCGGCAGCCAGGCCAGGGTCCAGACCACGTAGAAGATCGCACCGCCATAGACCAGCCAGCGCAGCACCGGGTTGGCGATGAAGCTCGGCTTGCGCCAGTGATCGCGCGGCGCGGGGGCAGGGGAGGGGGCGGTGCTCACGACGCCGCCCGCATCTCGCCGGCGCGGTCGGCGGCGGGGCTGCCGGAATAGATCCGGTCCATCGCCTCCTGGTCGAGCGCGCGGGGCAGGTCGTCGAAGATGATCCGGCCATAGCGCATGCCGACGATCCGGTCGGTGTATTCCTTGGCCTCGTGAACGTTGTGGATGTTGATCAGCACCGGCAGCTTCAGCTCGCGCGAGAGGTCGCGCAACAGCCCCATGATCTGCTCGGAGGTCTTGGGGTCGAGCGAGGCGGTGGGCTCGTCGGCGAGCAGGATCTCGGGCTTCTGCATTAGCGCCCGGACCACGCCGACGCGCTGGCGCTCGCCGCCCGACAGCTCGTCGGCGCGCTTGTCGGCGTAATGGGCGATGCCGACCCGCTCCATCAGCTCGTAGGCGCGGCGGATGTCTTCGCGCGGGTAGCGCCGCATCAGCGCCGCCCAGGTCGAGATGTAGCCCAGGCGGCCGGACTGGACGTTCTCCATCACGGTGAGCCGCTCGACGAGGTTGAAGCCCTGGAACACCATGCCGATCTTGCGGCGGGCGCGGCGCAGCTCGGCTCCGCGCAGGCGGGTCAGCTCGGTGCCGTTGAGGGTGATCGAGCCGGAGGTGGGCTCCACCAGCCGGTTGATGCAGCGCAGGAGCGTCGACTTGCCCGCCCCCGAGGAGCCGATGATCGACACCACGCTTTCGCCCTCGATGGTCAGGTCGAGATTCTTCAAGACCGGTTCGCCGCCACCATAGCGCTTCACCAGATCGCTGATCTTCAGCATCGCATTCTCCTTGCGGGGTCCGGCCCCGTCACCGGGGCCGGACCCTTGCGCGTCACTCGGCCGCGAGGCCCTCGGGCGTGTATTCGACGCCATTGGCCTTCTGGATCTGCCGGATCACCGCCCACTGGTCCTCATAGGTGATGGGGATGAACTTGCTGACGCCGGTGAACTCCTCGCCGAGCGCCGTGCCCTCGAAATCGAAGCTGAAGAACGCCTCTTCGATCTTCTCCTTCAGATCGGGCGCGAGGTCGTGGGCATAGGTGTAGGAGGTGGTCGGGAAGGGGTCGCTCTCCCAGACGATGCGCACCTCCTCGGGATCGTAGAGGCCGCGCTCGGCCATCCGGTCGACCACCTCGGAGGCGACGGGGGCCGCGTCGTAATCGCCTGCCACGACGCCCAGCATCGACTGGTCGTGGCTGCCCGAATAGGTCACCTCGTAATCCTCGTCCGGCACCACGCCGAGATCCGGGAACAGCGCGCGCGGCGCGAGGTTGCCCGAGTTGGAGGTGGGCGAGGTATGCGCCACGCGCTTGCCCGCGAGATCCGAAGGCTCCTGGATGTCGCTGTCGGCCTGGGTGTAGAGCTGCAGCTTGTAGCCGAACTGCCCGTCATCCGAGCCCATGATCGCGAAGGGCACCGCGCCGGCGAGGTTCACCGCATAGGGCGTCGGTCCGGTCGAGAAGCCCGCGATATGCAGCCGCCCCGAGCGCATCGCCTCGACCTCGGCCGAGTTCGACTGCACCGCGAAGAACTGCACGTCCTTGCCCGTCACCTCCTCGAGATGGGCGATGAACGGCTCCCAGATGTCCTCGTAGATCGCCGGGTCCTCGACCGGGGTATAGGCGAAGACCAGCGTGTCGGGGTCCTTGAGCAGGCTTTCGTCGGTCGGCGCGTCGGCCACCAGATCGCCGTCGGCGTCGCAATACATCGCGTCGAGCGCGCCGCGCTCGGGGCAGTCGTCCTGCGCCATGGCCGTCGTGGCCGAAAGCGTCATCGCGGCGAGCGTCGCCGCACCCAGAATCGTCGGGGTCTTGAGCATGTCGAGTTGTCCTCCTCCCAGAGATGGTCCGGGAGACCGCTCCTCAACGGTGCCCGGATCGCAGCGATCTCAGCACTTCGGGTTTGACAGTGCAACATTTTCTTGCGTGAGAATGTGACAGCTCGGACATCGGGGGACAGGCATGGGCAGCGAGGCGCGTCCCGCCAAGGCGGAACGACAGGCACAGATCCTGATGGAGCTGAAGCTCAGGCCGCATGTGCGGATCGCCGATCTGGCGGCGCGCTTCTCGGTGACGCCCGAGACGATCCGCCGCGATCTCGGGGCGCTGGACGGGCGTGGTCAGATCCGCCGCGCCTATGGCGGCGCCACCGCGCCCTATCCCGGCGCGCGCCACGATCTGGAGGCGCGACAGGAACGCCGCGTCGACGAGCGGGCGCGGATCGGCCGCGCCGCGGCGGCGCTGGTGCGGCCGGGCGAGACGCTGATGATCGACGCGGGCGCGACGACGATCGAGTTCGCGCGCTACCTCGCCATCGCGGGCACCCCGGTGACGGCCATCACCAACTGTCTGCAGGTGGCGCAGCTTCTGGGCGGGGTGCCGGATGCGGAGGTGGTGCTCTGCGGCGGTCGGCTTCTGGCGGGGGAGGGGGCGCTGATCGGGCCCGAGGCAGTGGAATCGCTGCAGCGCTACCGGGTCGATGCCTGCTATCTCGGGGCCTCGGCGATCGATGCGGAGATGGTGAGCGAGGCTGTGCGCGGCTTCGACGCGGTCAAGCGGGCGATGCTGGCGGCGAGCGGGCGCTCGGTGCTCCTGATCGATTCCAGCAAGCATGGCCGCCGCGACTTCGCGGCGGTGGCGCCGCTGTCGAAGATCGGTCTCGTCGTTACCGACGCGGCGCCGGTGGAGGCGCTGGCGCGGGGTCTGGCGCAGCACGGCGTGGCGCTGCGGGTGGTCTGATGCGGGCGCCGCGCCCCCGGCAGGGGGGACGCGGGTGGCGCGGTCGACTCAGAGGTAGATCGAGCCGCCGAAGATCTTGCGGACCATTTCGGCGCGGGTGGTGCCGAGCGCCGCGAGATCTTCGTCGCTCATGTCGTTGAGGCGGCGGACCTGCTGCATGCGCGGACCGGCTTCGGCGATGGCGACGAGGCCGCGGCCGATATAGGCGAAGGGGGCGATGAGGATACCGGCCAGCGAACGGGCGGTGGATTGGGTCGCGGTCTGTGCCATGTGAACGGCCTCTCGTCTGGTGTCTGCCTTGTCTTGCAACGAGATATGCGCCCCTGAGGGGGTGCGGACAACAGACGCTTCGGTCTGGCCGGGTTGCACTGAGCGCAAGGCAGTCGCCTCAGCCATCGAGCGCCTCGGCGGCGGCGCGGCCGGAGATCAGCGCCGCCTCGATCGTCTCGGGCAAGGGCGCGGCGAGCCAGTCGCCGGCCAGCGCGAGGTTGGCCATCGGCCGGGTGGACGGCCGCGCGCGGCGGCCCGCGGGCGAGGCGTCGGCAGTGGCGGCGCGGGCGCGGATCAGCCGCGCGGCAAGTGGTGGCGCGTCGGTGCCCGCGGCGCGGGCTACCTCGCGCCAGATCCGCTCGAGGGTGGCATCGCGGTCGGGGCGGGGCCCGGCGCAGCTCTCGGCGGCCGAAACGGTGACCGAGAGCACGTCGTCGCGGCGAAACAGCCAGTGCGACAGGCTGGAGATCAGCCCGAGGATCGGCGGTAGCCGCTCGGCCAGCGCGGGCGGCACCCGGAAATGCGCGTTGAGGATCGACTGGCCCGGCCCCGGCACTGGCCCGTCGAGCAGCCGCCCCAGCGCATCGGGAGGCAGGGCAAGGATGGCGGCGTCACCGGGGCCCAGCGTGATCTCTTCCGTGCCGAAGCGAAGCGCGTGGAGCCGGTCGCCTTTCTGGGCGAGGCCGGTGAGGGGGCGGCGGTAGTTCGGTCGGATGCCGCGCTCGGCCAGCCGCGCCAGCGCCGGATCGACGAGGGTGGGGCCGAGGCCGCGCGGCATGGTGACCGGGCGGCTGGCCGTGCCGCCGCGCAGCACGGTGCGGCGCAGCACCTCGGCCAGGGGCGCCGCCGCCGCGTGGTCGGGCGGGGCGTTGAGCACGGCGAGCGAGAGCGGCTCCCAGATCCTGGTCCAGGCCGGACCGCGCCCCGGGATCGCCTGCGCCACGGTGGCATCCGGCCCGGCACGCATGAGCCGCGCCGCGTCGGGGCCGAGCGAGAGCGGGGTGCCGGGCGGCAGCCGCAACCCGCCGCGCAGCAACTCACCGAGGGAGGCGGGCAGGCGCAGGCTCCAGCGCGCGCCCGTTTCGAGGTCGAGAAAGGGCAGCTCGGCGCGCGGGGCGATGGCGAGCAGGCCGGAGGTGCCGATGCGGCGGCAATGGTCGAGCACCTCGGCATTGCCCGACAGCACGAGGTGGTTGCCATTGTCGATCACCCGGTCGAGCGCGCTGTCGTGAAAGCTCCAGCAGCGGCCGCCGGCGCGGGCCGTGGCCTCGTGCAGAACCACTTCGGTGCCGGGGCGCTCGGACAAATGCAGCGCGGCGGCGAGGCCCGCGAGCCCCGCGCCCACGACATGGACCCGCC
This sequence comes from Limimaricola soesokkakensis, assembly GCF_900172345.1. Lineage (GTDB taxonomy): Bacteria > Pseudomonadota > Alphaproteobacteria > Rhodobacterales > Rhodobacteraceae > Limimaricola > Limimaricola soesokkakensis. The sequence continues at coordinate 68,667 of NZ_FWFY01000008.1, read as the reverse complement.
TCACCGCGTGGCGCCGCTCGTGGCGAGGCACAAGAGCCCGTCCACCAGCTTGCGCCAGCGCGGGCGCGGCACGGGCGGGCGCGCGGCGTCGGCCTCGATCTGGCGCAGCAGCCGCTCGTAGGGGCCCATCATCAGCAGCGCCGGGGCGATGCGCAGACGCGGATGCGCCGCGATCTCGCGGGCTGCGGCGCGGTAGGCCGCGCGGGCCCGCAGCGCGAGGCGGCGCCGCGCCTCGGGCAGGCTGGGGGCGCCCGGCACGGCGGCGGGAACGGGCGGGATGCCGGTCTCGGCCAAGAGCCCGGCGGGGAGATAGAGCCGGCCCAGTTCGGCATCCTCCTCGACATCGCGCAGGATGTTGGTGAGCTGCAGCGCCTCGGCCAGCGTCAGCGCGAAACGCTCGGACGCGGCGCCGCGCCAAGCGCCGAAGACATGCATAGACAGGATGCCGACCGCGCCCGCGACGCGACGGATATAGGCGTCGAGACGCGCCTCGTCCGGGGCGATCACCCCGTCGAGATCCATGCGCATGCCGTCGAGGATCAGCGCCAGCTCATCTTGCGGCAGATCGTAGGCGCGGCTCGCATGGGCGAGCTCCCAGCCCACGGCCGTGCGGGGCCGTCCGTCGCGGATGCGACCGAGCTCGGCCGCCCATTCATCGAGGAAGGCGCGCTTCTCGGCTAGCGGCGCCGGGCCGTCGACCATGTCGTCGAGCAGCCGACAATAGGCGTAGATGGCGAGAATGGCGCGGCGGCGCGGCGCCGGCATCAGTCGCATCCCGGCGCGAAAGCTGCTGCCCGACCCCGCGACGATCCGGGCCACCTCGCGCTGGTTCTCGTCGCTCATGCGGTGCCGCTCGGCGCGCGGCTCGGCGCGATCAGCGCGAGCCCGCCGCGCAGCCCGGCGCGGAGCCAGTCGCCGCGGTTCGGCGCCACCCGCCCGGCCAGCGGGTCGGCGCGCCGCAGCCGCAGTTGCAGCCGCGCGGCCAGTGTGGCGATCACCTCGATCTCGGCGCGCAGGCGGCGCGCCCGGACCGTGCGCGGCAGGGTGGCGGCGCGTGCCAGCAGCCCGGCATTGGCGTCGAGCGCGCGGTCGACGGCGGCGCGCAGCGGCGGCGTCAGCACCGCCCCGCCCAGATCGCCGACATCCGCCCCGGCGGCGCGGAGCCAGTCGAGCGGCAGGTAGACGCGGCCCAGATCGCGCCAGTCCTCGCCCAGATCCTGCAGGTGGTTGAGCACCTGCAGCGCGGTGCACAGCGCATCCGCCGCGTCGCGATCGGCGCCGGTCTCGCCATGCAGGTCGAGCAGGAAGCGCCCGACCGGGTCGGCCGAGGACCGGCAATAGGCGCGCAGCTCGGCCCAGCTCTCGCAGGGGCGCGCCTCGATGTCGGCGCGGAACGCCACCAGCATCGCGATGGCGTGACGCTCGAGCCCGGCGCGGCCGACCGCCCGCAACGCGTCGCGCAGCGCGTGACCGCGCGGATCGCCCTCGCCCGCGCCGCGAAGGCCGGCCTCGATCCGGTCGAGCCCGGCCTGCTTGTCCTCGATCCGCATCTCGGGATCGTCGGCGATGTCGTCGGCGGCGCGCACCACGGCGTAGAAGGCCCGCACCGGGTCGCGCAGCGGCGCCGGGAGCAGCAGCGATCCGACCGGGAAATTCTCGGTCTCGGCGGCGCGGCGGCGCGGCTGCGGCATCGCGCCGCGCTGCTCGGTCTTCACGACTTTTTCCATGTCCTCGCTCATCCGCGCGCTAGATCGTCCGACGCCCTCCCGATGGGCGGATATCGAAAGCACGAACCCCATGGTAGATACGAGCGCCCCCGTGGCAATCCTTTCCCTCCGGGCAGCGCGCCGCATGGCGCGCCGGGAGGGGTGATCATGGACGGGTCGGGCGGGTTCGACGCGGCGCGCAAGCGGGTGCTGGTGATCGGCGCGGGGCCGGGCGGGCTCGCCTCCGCGATGCTGCTGCGCGCGGCGGGCGCCGAAGTGACGCTTCTTGAGAAGGAGGACCAGCCCGGCGGGCGCACCGGCGCGATCCGCCGCGACGGCTTCACCTTCGACATCGGCCCGACCTTCTTTCTCTATCCGGAGATCCCGCGCGAGATCTTCGCCGCCTGCGGCTATGATTTCGACGCCGAGGTCGAGCTGGTGAAGCTCGACCCGATGTACCGGCTGCAATTCGACGACGGGCGGATGATCGACGCCACCGCCGATGTCGAGCGGCTGACCGCGCAGGTGGCCAAGATCGACGCCCGCGACGCGCGCAACGTGGCGGGCTATCTGGAGGCCAACCGCGCCAAGTTCGAGGCCTTCCGCCCGATCCTGCAGCGGCCCTTCGCCAGTCTGCGCGACCTCGCCCAGCCCGACATGCTCAAGGCCCTGCCCAAGTTCCGGCCCTGGTCGACGGTGGATGGCGAGCTGCATCGCTGGTTTCGCAACCCCGATGTGCGCGTGGCCTTCTCCTTCCAGTCGAAATACCTGGGCATGTCGCCGTTCAAATGCCCGTCGCTCTTCACCATCATCGCCCATGTCGAATACGGCTTCGGCGTCTGGCACCCGAAGGGCGGCTGCAACGCGATCACCGCCGCGATGGCGCGGGTGGCGCGCCGGATGGGGGTCGACATCCGCCTCTCCGAGCAGGTGAAACGGCTCAAGGTCGAGGGGCGGCGCGCGGTGGGCGCGGTGACGGCCAAGGGCGATTACGACGCCGACGCGGTGGTGATGAACGCCGATTTCGCTCATGCGATGACGACGCTGGTGCCGGATGCGGCGCGCAAGCGCTGGACCGACAAGCGCATCGCCTCGAAGAGCTACTCCTGCTCGACCTTCATGCTCTATCTCGGGATCGAGGGGACGCTGCCCGACATGCAGCATCACACCATCGCCTTTTCCGGCGATTACCAACGCAACGTGGCCGAGATCGACGCCGGCAAGGCGCCGCTTGATCCCACGATCTACGTGCAGAACGCCAGCCGCACCGACCCGACGCTGGCGCCAGAGGGGCATTCGGCACTCTACGTGCTGGCGCCGGTGGGCAACCTGACCGGGGGCGAGGACTGGGCCGCTCTGGCGCCCGCCTACCGCGAGAAGATCCTCGACCGGGCGTCCAGGCTCGCCGGGCGCGACATCCGGTCCGCGATCCGCACCGAGATCATGTACACGCCCGACGATTGGCGCTCGAAGCTCTCGGTCTACAATGGCGCGACCTTCAACCTCGCGCATAATCTGGGGCAGATGCTGCATTACCGGCCGCGCAACCGGTTCGAAGATATCGACGGCGTCTATCTGACCGGGGGCGGCACCCATCCCGGCTCGGGGCTGCCGACCATCTTCGAGAGCGCCCGGATCGCCAGCAAGCTCTGCGCCGAGGATATGGGCCTGCCGGGGGCGGGCGCAATGACGACGACACTGCCGATGGAGGCTGCGGAATGACGAAGACGGGGATCATCGGTGGCGGCCTTGGCGGGCTTGCCGCAGCCTGCACGCTGGCGGCGCGGGGCCATGACGTCGTGCTGTTCGAGAAGAACGACTGGCTCGGCGGCAAGGCGGCGGTGCTGGAGGAGGGGGGCTTCCGCTTCGACATGGGGCCCACGATCCTGACCATGCCGCGGGTGCTGGAGCGGATCTTCGCGGAGGCGGGTCGCGACCTGCATGCCGAGTTGGACCTGCGGCGGCTCGACCCGCAATGGCGCTGCTTTTACGACGACAAGACGGTGCTCGATTTGCGCGACGACCCGAGCCATGCAGCCGAGGCGATCGGGCGGCTCTCGCCCGGGGACCGCGCCGGGTTCGAGCGGTTCATGGAGGTGGCGAAGCGGCTCTCGGATGTCTCGGACAGGTTCTTCTTCTGGAAATCGGTCGAGGATCTGCGCGACACGATGGACCTCAAGGGGAGCATGAATCTCTCGACCCTGTCGGACGTGATGGCGCTCCGAATGCACCGCACCGTGGCCGGGCAGATCAAGCGCGACGTGAAGGACAAGCGCGTCGCACAGATGCTGGAGCATTTCATCCAATATGTCGGCTCCTCGCCGCTGGCCTCGCCGGCGGTGCTCTGCGGCATTGCGCAGATGCAGCAGGGCGAGGGGGTATGGTACCCGATGGGCGGCACCCGCGCGGTGCCGCTGGCGCTGACCCGGCTGGCCGAGGCGCTTGGCGTCGAGATCCGCACCGGCGCGGGCGTGCGCCGGATCGAGGTGACGAAGGGCCGGGCCCGGGCGGTGATCACCGATGCGGGCGAACGCGTCGCCTGCGACCACGTGGTGTCGAACATGGACAGCGTGCGCACCTATCGCGAGCTGGTCGGCGGCGCCGAGGGCCGGGCCTTCGACAGAACCCGCAAGCGCGAGGCGGCCTGCTCGGGCGTGGTGCTCTATCTCGGTCTCGACCGCGCCTACGAGCATCTGGCGCATCACAACTTCGTCTTCTCGCGCGACCCCGAGGAGGAGTTCGGCGCGATCTACGATCACGGCGAGCCGGCGCCGGATCCGACCGCCTATATCGCCGCACCGGCGCGCACCGAGCCCGGCGTCGCGCCGGAGGGCGGCGAGGCGCTCTATGTCCTCGTGCACACGCCCTATCTGCGCCCCGGCCATGACTGGAAACAGATGTTGCCGGGCTACCGCGAGGTGATCCTCGACAAGCTGCGGCGCAGCGCCGGGATGGAGGATATCGACGCGCGCATCGTGGTCGAGCGCAGCCTGACGCCGCAGGACATCCACGAGCGCTACAACGTGCTTGACGGCGCGATCTACGGTCTGGCGAGCCACGGCAAGGTGCTGGGCGCGTTCAAGCCGGGCAACCGCTCGCGGCAGGTCGAGGGGCTCTATCTCGCGGGCGGCTCGGCGCATCCGGGGCCGGGCATGCCGATGGCGCTGATGTCGGGCTGGATCGCGGCCGACACGCTCGACCGTGACGCCGGGGGCGCGCGTGAGGCGCGCGACGACGCGGGCGGAGCGCGGCGGCAGCAGGCGGGCGCGGATGTCGCGGCCGAGTGATCCCGAGGCCGCGCGGTCGCCCCGGATGGCGGGCTTCTTCGCGGGGGTAATGCGGCGCCAGCTGGCGCGGCAGTTCCGGGCGGTGCGGATCGCCCGGCCCGGCCTGCCGGCGCTGGACCCGGCCCGGCCGGTAATGGTGGTGACGAACCATCCGTCATGGTGGGACCCGGCGGTGTTCATCGCGCTGCATGACCGTCTGTTCCCGGGCCGCACCGGCTTTGGCCCGATCGAGGCGGCGATGCTGGAGAAATACCCCTTCATGGCGCGGATCGGCCTGTTCGGGGTCGAGGAGGGTTCGCGCGGCGCGGCCGGCTTCCTGCGGGTGGCGGGGCGGATCGTGTCGCGGCCCGACCGGGTGCTGTGGATCACCGCGCAGGGGCGTTTCGCCGATCCGCGCGAACGGCCGCTGGCGCTGCGCCCCGGTGCCGCGCATCTCATGGCGCGGCATCCGGATCTCGTGGCGCTGCCACTGGTGCTCGAATACCCGTTCTGGTCCGAGAAGCGGCCCGAGGCGCTGCTGCGCTTCGGCGCGCCGCTCGCGGCGCGCGCGGGCGAGCCGGTGGCCGCTCTCGCGGCGCGGCTGGAGGCGGCGCTGACCGAGACCTGCGACGGTCTGGCGGCGCGGGCGGTGGCGCGCGACGCCTCGGCCTTCGACATGGTGCTCGGCGGGGCGCGCGGCACCGGCGGCGTCTACGGGCTGTGGCAGCGCGGGCGGGCGGTGCTGACGGGGCGGCGCTTCGTGCCCGATCACGGGGAGGAGGGATGATCCTGATCCTGTCGATCCTCGCCTTGGCGCTGGCCGGGCTATTCGCCGCGATGTGCGTGGTCAATCTCGCGGTGCTGCGGCCGCCGGAGGGGGTTGGGGGCGAGGCGGTGTCGATCCTGATCCCGGCCCGCGACGAAGCGGCCAATATCGACGCCGCGCTCGACACGGCGCTGGCGCAGCGGGGCGTCGAGATCGAGGTGGTGGTGCTCGATGACGGCTCGACCGACGGCACGGATGCGATCGTGGCGGCGCGGGCCGAACGCGACGGGCGGGTCCGGCTGCTGCGCGGCGCGGCGCTGCCGGAGGGCTGGATCGGCAAGACCCATGCCTGCTGGCAGCTCTCGAAGGCGGCGCGGCACCCGGTGCTGCTCTTCGTCGATGCCGATGTGCGGCTCGCCCCCGAGGCCGCGGCGCGGCTCTCGGGCGAGATGGCGCGGCGCGATCTCGACCTGCTCACCGGCTTTCCACGGCAGATCACGCCGACATGGGCCGAGAAAATCGTGATCCCGCAGATCTTCACCACGCTCCTGGGCTACCTGCCGCTGCCGATGGCGCGGGCCCGGTCCGACCCGGCCTTCGGTGCGGGCTGCGGCCAGCTGATGGCGGTGCGCCGCGCGGCCTATGACGCGGCGGGCGGGCACGCGGCCTTCGCGAGCCGGATGCATGACGGGTTGGAACTGCCGCGCCGGGTGCGGGCCACGGGCGGGCGTAGCGATCTGTGCGACGCGACGCCGGTCGCGACCTGCCGGATGTACGAGACCCCCGCCGCGATCTGGCACGGGTTCTCCAAGAACGCGACCGAGGGCATGGCCACGAAGCGGGCATTGCCGGTCTGGACGCTCTTGCTGTTCGGCGGCCACGTGCTGCCGTTCCTCACGCTCGTCGCGGCGCTGATCGCGGGGGCGGGCTGGGCGGCGGCGGTTTCGGCGCTGGCCTGCGCGCTGGTGCTGGGTGCGCGCATCGCCATGGCGCTGCGGCTGCGGCAGTCGTGGCTTTCGGTCGTGGCGCATCCGCTTGGCGTGATGGTGGTGCTGGCGATCCAGTGGAGCGCGCTGATCGGGGCGTCGCGCGGCCGCCGCGCGGTCTGGCGCGGCCGCGATTACGGCATGGGCTGAGCGCTCAGCCGATCAGCGATTTCAGGATGCGTTCGACGTTGCGACCGTAAGGCGGGCGCACCAGCCGTGCCAGCGAGGGCCGCGCGATCATGGTGCTGCGCGGCCGGGTGAAGGCGCGAAAGCCCTCGGCCCCGTGATAGGCACCCAGGCCAGACGCGCCGGCGCCGCCGAAGGGCAGCTGCTGCACGCCGACATGCAGCACCGCCTCGTTGATCACCGCGCCGCCCGCCGGGATCGCCTCGGCCTCGGATCGCGCGGCCGCGAGATCGCGGCCATAGACGTAAAGCGCCAGCGGGCAGGGGCGTGCGGCGACGAAGTCGCGCGGCTCGTGCGGCGCGTCATAGGGGATCACCGGCAGGATCGGGCCGAAGATCTCCTCGCGCATCAGCGGGTGGTCCGGGTCGGGGTCGATTACCGCGACCGCGCCCATGCGCGGCGGCGCGGGCGGGCGCGCCATCAGCGGCACCGGGTCGAGCCCGTCGAGCAGTGCCGCGAGCCGGTCGCGATCGGACGCGCGGGCGATCGCGGCGTAGTCGGGCCCGGCGGGGTCGGGATAGAGGGCTTCGGTGGCGGTCTTTAGCGCCGCGACGAAGCGGTCGAGCATCTCGCGCGGCACCATCGCGTAATCTGGGGCAACGCAGGTCTGACCGGCGTTCAGCAGCTTGCCCGCCATGATCGAGCGGGCGGCGGCGTCGATGTCGGCATCATGGCGCAGGATCGCGGGCGACTTGCCGCCCAGTTCCAGCACCACCGGCACGAGGTTTTGGGCTGCCGCCGCCATGATGTGGCGGCCCGTGGCGGTGGAGCCGGTGAAGAACAGCCCGTCGAGCGGCGCGGCGGCCAAAGCCCGCGCCTGATCGGCGCCGCCGGTCAATACGCGGGCGCGGTCTGGGATCGCGCGTTCGACGATCCGCGCGATCAGCGCGGCGCTGCGCGGCGTATGTTCGGAGGGGTGCAGGATCGCGCGGTTGCCACCGGCGATGGCGGCGACCAGCGGCACCAGCGCCAGCTGTACCGGGTAGTTCCATGGCCCGATGATCCCGACTCGGCCCAGCGGCACCCGGTCGACCCGCGCGGTCGAGGGCCATAGATGCGGCGGCAGTACCACGCGTTCGGGCCGCATCCAGCGCCGCAGATGGCGCCGCGCGTGCTGCGCCGCGCCAATCACCATCGCCACCTCGGTGAGCAGCGTCTCGGGCCTTGGCCGCGCTCCGAAATCACCGGCGACGGCTTCGGCGGCCGCCTCGGCATGGGAGCGCATTTCGCGCTCCAGCGCTTCCAGATGCGCCTTGCGGGCGGCGCGGTCTGGGGCGGGCTCGGCCGGGCCGAAGGCGTCGAGCGCCGCTTCGAGGGCGGGGTCGGGTGTCGCGGTCATCCTGCCTCCTGGCGCGCGGCGCGGTCATGCCCGTCATTGGCGCGAAAGCCGCGTTCGGTCCAGTCGCCATAGATGATCGGGTTGCGGGCGCAGAAGGAGACGAGCAGCCCCGAGAGCGGCCAGCGGGCGCCATGGCGCAGCCGCCGCTGCGCCGCGACCGCGCCGTAGCTCGCCCCTGCGAGATTGGCGGCCACGTCGCCCATCGTGTCGGGCAGGCCCGAGCGCTGCGCATTGGTGCCGAAGACGGCGTCGATCGCGAACTCGAACAGCTCCCAGCCGGCGCCGACCAGCGCCGCGAAGCCGACCCCGAGCGTGCCGAGGATCCACAGGGCGGTGCGCGGCGGCGCGCCCGCCGTGGGCAAGAGCGCCATGGCGACGCCGGCAAGCGCCAGCACCGCCGAGGCCACGCCGTGCAGCAGCAGGTCCCAGACCGCGCTGTCGCGGTAAAGGCCCGCCGCCTCGCCCAGCACGAAGGCGGCGAGGCAGAAGCCGAGCACGCCGGTCGAGAGGCCCGGCGGCATCGCGATGCCCGAAACGCGGGTATAGAGCGGCAGCAGCAGCGCCAGCGCCATCGCACCGAGCGCGGCCAGCGCCAGGAGCGGCTGCGCCGAAAGGGCGCCCGCCGCGGCAATCAGCCCGGCGCCGCCCCAAAGGATCAGCCGGGGCAGGGTGGTGGGTCGCAGCAGGCCGGTCCGGATCATCTGGCGGTCTCGCATCGGGGTGTCGGGGCGAAACCTAGCTCGCCCGCGCGGGGGCCCAAATCAGCGGTCTAGGCCGGGGCTCGGGCCGAGGTCGGCACCGGGGTCCGCCTAGCGCTTGATGATGATGTAGAGCGCGTGGATGATGCCGGGGACATAGCCGAGTAGCGTCAGGATCACGTTGATCCAGAAATGCTTGCCCAGACCTTCCTGCAGGAACACGCCGAGCGGCGGCAGCAGGATGGCGACGATGATGCGGATGATGTCCATTCGGGCTCCTCGTGGCGCGGGCGCGCCGGTTCGTGTCACGGGTCGGGAAGCCAATGCGGCGCATCCGCATCGGTTCCGCGAGGATGCGTGGCGGGTGAACGGGCGCTAGTCTGCGCGGCCTTGTGACCTCACCTTTACTAACGGAGGCTAACGACATATATATCCGTTAGCGAAGGAGGTCCGCCATGATATCGCAGGCAGGTGCACGTCAATCCGGGGTCGATGGGTTCGGCGAGGTGATGTCCTCGCTGTCGCGGCTTCGGCTCGACCATCTCGCCGCGCCGCTGGCGCGGGCGGTGGACAGCTATCTCGCCGATCATGCGCGACAGCTCAGGGCGTTGTCGCGGCCCGAGCCGCTGACCGCCGCCGAAGAGGCGGCGCTTGCCTCGGTGGGCGTCGGGCGCGGCGCCGGCGAGCCGGATCTCGGCCCCATCATGGGGGTGGCGGTGCGGCTGGCCGCGATTCAGGCCGGGGCGATCCCGCTCAAGGCGGCGGCGGCGCGGCTCGGGGTCAATGACAGCCGGTTGCGGCAGCGGATCAAGGCGCGGACGCTCTACGCGCTGCGCCAGCCGGGCGGGCGGGGCTGGATGGTCCCGGCGTTCCAGTTCCTCGGCGATGCGGAGTTGCCGGGCCTCGCGCAGGTGCTCCCGGTAATCCGCGAGGACATTCACCCGGTCGAGCTGGAGAGCTTTCTGACCACGCCGCAGCCGGATCTCGAGGATGCGGATGGCACGGCGATGCGGCCCGTGGACTGGCTCGCACAGGGGCGCGACCCCGGCGCGGTGCGGGCGCTGGCGACCGGGATCTGATGCCGAAATTCCCCGAGCCGCCGGAGCGGGCAGCGCTCGAAGCCCTGGGTCCCGAGATCCGCGAATGGCCGCGCGCCGCGCCGCTGGGGCGGATCTTCATGCGCGGCAGCGCGCATCCGGTGGAGTGGAACAGCTTTCGCCATTGGGGCCCGACCGATGCGCGGTTCGACCATCACCTGCCGGGGCCGGATGGCGGCGGTGCGGAGCAGGCGCGCGGCGTGCTTTACGCGGCGGGGCCGGGGGGCGCCGGGGCGCTCGCGACCTGCGTGGCCGAGGTGTTCCAGGCCAAGCGGATCATCAATCGCAGCCATGGCGCGCCGTGGTTCTGCGTCTTCGCCACCGCGCGGCCGCTGCGGCTGCTCGATCTCACCGGGCGCTGGCCGACGCGGGCCGGAGCCTCGGCGGCAATCGCCACCGGTGCGCGGGGCCGGGCCCGGCGCTGGAGCGCGGCGGTCTACGAGGCCTATCCGATGATCGAGGGCGTGATCTACCGCTCTTCCATGGCCGGGGACGCCGAGGCGGTGGCGCTCTACGAGCGGGGCGCCTCGGCGTTGCCGGAACGGCCGCAATTCCACCGGGCGCTGGAGGACCCGGCGCTTCAGCGGCCGCTGCTCGATGCCGCCGCCGCGATCAATTACGGGCTGCTTTGAAGGCGGGCCGCGCCGGGCCGGTTCAGCCGGGCTTGTCGAGCTGCTCGGTCGCGACGATCGCCATGTCGCGAATCCGGTCGTGGGCCTCGGCTCCAAGCGGCGCGCGGGGCCGTGTCACGTCATGCAGGCGGCGCAGCAGCTGCCCCACCTCCTCGATCTCCGCATCGGTGAAGTCGCGATCCGAACGGGAGAAGCCGCCGAGCGAGAAATTCGGGCCCTCATGGATCGAGTGGCTGTGGCCGAAGGTGAGACCGTATTCGCGGGCCAGCGCGAAGAGCCCGGTGTCATCGGTCGCCTCGAATTCGGGCCAGCGTTTGACGCCCTGTTCCTGCATCGACCAGCGGACGGTCGGATCGCGCATCAGCCAGCCCTGGCGCGCGTAGAGTTCGCGAAACTCCGGCGGATAGCATTCGAACATGTAGGCGGCGGAGGTGAACCGGAGATGCAGACCAACGGCGAAGCCCGCCGTGGCGATCTGCTTGAGGCGGCTCAGGGTGTCGACGACGATCGTGGCGGTCTGCATGCACTTGTCTTTCGGTGTTTTCGAGGGATATCACAACGCTTCCAGCGCCGGAAGGTTTGCCCTGCCTGGGTGAACGGTTGCATGATCGCATCATCGGCCAACCGCAATGGCTCCAAAAGGGCCGCGCAACCGACAGGCCAAGACATTGATATCGAAGGACGCATCCGAGGAATTCGCGCGACTCGCGCCGAACGGCTTCTATGTCGCTCTCAGGGTGCGCTTCGCGTTTCCGGCCACCGAGCTCAACGCGCTGCCGCGCGAATGGGTCGACCTCTATTCCAGACGCCGGTTCCTTTTCGACGATCCGGCGCTGCGCTGGTCCTGCGACCATGTCGGCGCGGTGCGCTGGAGCGCACTGGCCGAAACGGACCCGCTGGAGATCGTCCGGCAATCCCGGGCCTTCGGCCTGCGCTACGGCGCCGTCGTCGCCTTCAGCGAGAGCGACGGGCTGCGCAGCTACGGGCTGTTCTACCGGCCGGACCGCGAATATGGCGATGCGGAGCTGGCGGATCTGGCGGAGCGCGTGGCGGCGCTGCATGTCGGGCCGGGGCGCGCCGGCACGCTGACCCGGGCCGAGCTGGCGGTGCTGGAGGCGGTCCGCGACGGCACGAAGCTCAAGGAGATCGCCCACGCCTTCGGGGTCAGCGAAGGCGCGATCAAGCAACGCCTGAGGAATGCCCGCGACAAGCTCGGCGCCGCGAACGGTACCCAGGCCGCGGTCATGGCCTCGCGTCTCGGCCTGATCTAAGGCGGGCGCGGATCGGCGCCCCGGTTCTATTCGACCGGCGCCGACAGGGTTTCGGGTTCGGCGGTCGGTGCGATCCGGTCGATCATCGCCTCGCCCAGCATCCAGGCCACGACGAGCGCGACCAGAGCCGCCGCGCCCCAGAGCAGATACATGCCCGGCTTGGCCGGGCCTTTGTTGATATCCATCTCGACGATCCTTCTCGACGGCTGGTGCCGCCATAGTAGCGCGGATCGGCGCGGATTTCCCCGGTTTCGATGCGGTGCCCGTGATGGGGCTGCGTATTCAGGCCCGCATGTAGGCCCAGCCCTCGTGCTGGCGCGTCGCGATATGCAGTACGGCGGCGGACACCACCCGTGCCGTCTCGGGCGCAACGAGACCCTGCGCGGCGAGCGAGTTGCCGCAAAGGAGCAGCGGCGGCTCGACCTCGCCGGTCTCGATCGCGGTGGCCACGGCGCCGGCATTTACGACGATCTCGACCTCGGCCGTGGGGTCGGCGCGCAGCAGGTTGCGGGCGTTGGAGCGGGCCCGGGCGAGGGCCGCCGCGGTAGGCGCATGGATCAGCAGTTGCACAGCCATGTCACAAGGCCTCCTGGATGTCGGTGACGAGTGGGGCGAAGCCCGGATCCTCGCGGCGGCCCTCGAGCGGCAGCGCGACGCGGCGGTCGAGGCCGATGCGGGCGGGCTGGCCCGAGAGCACGATGACGCGCTCGCTGAGCAGCGCCGCCTCGGCGATGTCATGCGTCACGAAGAGGATCGCCGCGCCCGAGGCCGACCAGATCCTGAGCAGCTCGTCCTGCAGCGCCCCGCGCGTCAGCGCGTCGACCGCCGAGAAGGGCTCGTCCATCAGCAGCACGTCGGGCCGCACTACCAGCGCCCGGGCGATGCCGCCGCGCTGGACCTGCCCGCCGGAGAGCTGGTGCGGATAGCGATCGGCGAGATGCTCCATCCGGGTCAGGCGCAGCACCTCGTCGACCCGCTCGCGCCGCTCGCTGGCGCTGAGCGACAGCCCCTCGAGACCGTATTCGACGTTGCGCCTGAGCGTGCGCCACGGCAGCAGGCGGCCGTCCTGGAACACGATGGCGCGGCGGCGCTGGCCCGGCCGCACCGGGCTGGTGAGGTCGATGGTGCCGGCATCGGGCGGCAGCAGACCGGCGATGGCGCGCAGCAGCGTCGACTTGCCGACGCCCGAGCCGCCGACCAGCGCCACGAAGCCGCCCGCCTCGATGTCGAGGTCGAAATCCTGGAGCGTCGGGCGCTCGGCTCCGGGGAAGCGCAGGCTCAGCCCGCGCGCGGTCAGGACGGGCGCCATGCGAGAAGCCTCCCCTCGATCAGCGAGAACAGCGCGTCGGAGAGCGTGTAGACCACCGAGATCGCCAGCATGTAGACCACCACCGCCTCGTAGGCGCCGACGCCGGCGGCGGCGTTCATCTCCTGGCCCATGCCGGGCACGCCCAGAAGCTCGGCCGCGATCAGCGTCATCCAGGCCTGGCCGACCCCGGTGCGCAGCCCCGACAGGATACCGGGCGAGGCGGCGGGCAGGGTCACCGAGCGGTGCCGCTTGAAATAGGCGCCTTGGCCGAAGGCGCGGGCCAGCTCGTGGTAGCGCGGATCGACGTTGCGCACGGCCGCGTAGGTGGCGAAGTAATTCACCCAGAACACGCCGATCGAAATCACGAAGGCTGCGCCCGCATGGCTCACCTTGAACCAGGCGATGGCGAAGACCACCCAGGCCAGCGGCGGGATCGGCCGCAGGATCCGCGCGAGCCAGGCATGCGTCGCGTCAAGCCGCGGCAGCGTCGCGGTGGCGAGGCCCACCGCGATGCCCAACACCGAGCCGAGGCCGAGCCCCCAGACGTAATGGACGAGCGAGGAGCCGATGGCCGGCAGCAGCCGGCCCGAGACGATCTCGTCGCGGATCGCGGCCGGCACCAGGAACGGGTCGGGCATGGTGCCGGGCGTGGTCCAGCCGAAGCTCCCGGCTGCCTTCCACAGCGCGACGAAGGCCACGAGACCGGCGGCGCCGAACGCGGCCCGCCGCATCCCGCGCGGTGCGGCGGCGCTCATCGTGCGGCTGCGCGCTCGAAGACGTCGAGGTCGAACAGCGCGTCGAGATCGACCGGCTGCGCCAGCGTACCAAGCTCGATCTGGAAGTCGTGCATGGCGCGGGTGCCCTCGGTGATGCGGTTCGGATCGGCGACGAACTGCGCCGACGACCGCGCGATCGCGGCCTCGACCACCGCCGGGTCGAGACGGCCGCCGCCGACATGCTTGGCGACCATCGGCGCGGCGGTGGCGGCGTCGCTGGCGAGCAGATCGGTCGCGGCGATATGGGCCGCGACCAGCGCCTCGACGGTTTCGGGCGACCGCTCCAGCAGCCCCTCGCGGACCGCGAGCACCGCGCCGGGCTGATCGGGGAACATCTCCGCCCCTGCGGCCACCACCTCGGCGCCCTCGACGCGGGCGAGCGTCGTCGAGACGACCGGCTCGAGGATCGCCGCGCCGTCGACCGCGCCGGTCAGCAGCGCCTGCTGCACCTGCGCCGTGCCCTGATGGATGATCTCGATCAGGTCGGGATCGATGCCGGCCTCCTCGCGCATCCAGTATTGCAGCACGGTTTCCGGCACCGAGCCGGTGGGGAAGGTCGAGATGACGGGTCTACGGCCCTCGCGCGCGGCGAAGGCCGCGAAGGCGGTGGCGGCGTCGGCGCCCTCGAAATCCGCCGCCAGCGGCGGCAGCGCGACGAGCGAGATCTGCTCGACGATGTTGGAGGCCACGACCTTGATGTCGGCGCCGCGGCCGCGCGCCACCATGGCCGGGCCGATGCCGAGATAGGCGACGTCGAGCTGACCGGCCAGCAGCGCCTGCACCATGGCCGGGCCGTTCTGGAACTCGACCAGATCGGCGTCGATCCCGGCCTCGTCGAGCGCGCCGTTCTCGAGCGCCACGAAGAGCTGCGACACCGGCAGGATCGGCATGTAGCCGATCTCGATCTCGGTATCCTGTGCCAGCACCGGCGCGGCGGCCAGTCCGGCGGCGAACAGGGTGGTGAATGCGGTCTTCATGTCGGAGCCTCGCGCTGGGTTTGTCGTCACTTAACGCGGTCATGGCGTGGGCGGGAGGTGAGGCGGCGCGAAAGGGAAACCCGTCCTTTCGGACCTGTCCGGCTGGTCCGGGCGTTCCGCGCGATGCCCGGCCATAGGAACGGCGATCCCCCGAGGCGGCGCGCGAATGGGCAAGGCACCGCTCGTTCGGGGCCCCGCGGGAAATTTGCGCGCCGGTCGGGCCGGAATCGCGCTAGGCTGGAGCGCATGAAACGATGGGTTCTCATCGCCTTGCTGGTCCTCGCGGGGCCGGCGCTCGCGCAGGAGCGGCGCGAGACCGGGCTGGAGCTTGTGCTGCTGGCCGATGCCTCGGGGTCGATCGACACCGAGGAGCTGGCGTTCCAGCGACAGGGCTATGCCATGGCGCTCACCGATCCGCGGGTCGTCGCGGCGATCGAGGACAGCACCTACGGCACCATCGCCGTCACCTACGTGGAATGGGCGACGAACACGGCGATGGTGGCGGATTGGACGATCATCGACGGGCCGGAGGCGGCGCGCGGTTTCGCCGACGCGCTGCTCGGGCCGCCGCGCCGCGCCGTGGGGCGCAACGCGATCGGCGGCGCGCTGCTCGAAGGCAAGCGGCTGATCGAGAGCAATGACATCGACGCGCCGCGCGCGGTGATAGACTTTTCGGGCGATAGCATCGGCAATTCCTCGGGGCCCTCGATCGCGGCTGCGCGCGACGAGGTGCTGGCGGCGGGGATCACGATCAACGCGCTGCCGATCCTGCGGCCCGAGGACGGGCGCCGGGCCGGAGCCGATCTCGAGGCGGAATATGCCCGCCGGATCATCGGCGGGCCCGGCGCCTTCATGGTTACAGCCGAGAGCCGCGCGACCTTCGCCGAGACGCTGCGCCGCAAGCTGGTGCTGGAGATCGCGGGACCGGATGCGGCGCGGCGGCACGCGGCGCGATAGGCCCGCACCAAGCGGCGGGGTTAGGCGGCCTGGTGCTGTGCCCGCCAGCCGCGCCGCAACCACCATGTCAGGCCACAGGCGGCCGCCATGGCAAGGATCAGCCCGACCGAATTGGCGATCAGCGTCGCGATCTCGGCGATCCTCTCGGCGAAGGCGTAGCCGAGCCAGCTATAGGCCAGGCACCATGTCACCGCGCCCGCAGCCGCCGCCGCGCTGAAGCGCGACCGGTCGAGCCGGAGCGCGCCGGAAAGGTAGCCGACATAGGGGCCGAGCGGGCTCAGCACGGTGCGGCTGAGGAACACCGCCAGCAGGCCGCGCCGTTCCAGCAGGTCCTGCGCGCCGCCCAGCACGGCGGCGGGGCCGGGTCGGCGCCCGAGCCGCGCGATCAGCGGCGCGCCGCCCGCGCGGGCGAGGTGATAGGCGATCTGGTCGCCCGCCACGAAGCCCGCCAGCGCCGCCAGCAGCAGCTGCCAGTAGACCAGGTCGCCCGCCGCCGCGAAGCCGCCGGCGGCCATCACCAGCATCGAGGACGGGATCGGCAGCGCCAGGCAGGACAGTGCCACCGAGGCCATGACCAACCAGTTGCCATAGACCGGTACCAGTGCGAGCAGGGTATCGGTCATTGCGAGGCGCCCTCCATCTCGGCGCGGGCGGCCTCGATCCGATGCCGGAACTGTTCCAGTTCGGGCCCGTCCCCGAGCACATCCGAAAGGGTCATCGGGCCTTCATGGGGCCGCGCATGCGGGTCGGCGGGCAGGAGATTGAAGACGATTGACGGCGGCAGGCCATAGCTGCGGGCGACATAGCGCGGCGTCATCCACGGCTCGATCGGCCGTTCGGCATGGGTCGGGGCGAAAAGCCGGGTGGTGGCGGTGCCGACCTGCCATCCGAAGCCGAGCCCCGCCGCGACCGCGAGGGCCAGCAGCAGGGCCGCCACGGGATGCCGTCGCGACAGGAAGCGAAACAGACGGCGTGCTCCGGTCATGATCCTCGATCCCGTCACGGTTGCTGCGGCCCCGCCCACTTGCTCAGCGGCGGCTGCGATCGGCCGGGCCGATGGCGCCGTCGCCGTCGCGGTCCAGCCGCGAGACGAGGCGGTCGATCCGGCTTTCCATCTCCGCCTCGGAGATCCGACCGTCGCCATCGGCGTCGAGCGCCTGGAACGCATCGACCATCCGCTCGCGCGTGAAGGCGTTGTAGAGCGTTTCGAACTCGGCGATCTCCAGCGCGCCGTCGCCGGAGGCGTCCGCGCTTTCGACCTGTGCGGCGCGGAAGGCGTCGATCTCGGCCCGGGTCAGCGCCCCATCCTCGTTCGTGTCGGCCTGTTCGATGATCTGCTGCAGCATCATCGGGCCGCCGCGACGGCCGTGATGGCGAGGCCCGCCCTTGCCGCCGAAGCCGGCGCGAATGCGCTTGATGACGCCGGGCCGCTCCGGGGACTGGGTCGTGGCGCTTTCGGGGGCTTCGGCGGCAGGCTGACTCTGGGCCGTGGCGATGGCGGCGCCGGCGCCGAGCAGCGCGGTCACGAGGAAGGCGGCGGGAAGCAGTGTCTTGGGGGTCATGGCGATCGGTCCTCGGGTCTGGTCCGGGCTGCGATGCCCGGGCCTTGGTCGAGAACCGTCCTGCCAGCCATGGCGGATCGGCGCCACGCGGGCTTTGTCGCCATGTATCGCAAGGCGGGCGGGGGATACATTTCGCGACAATATCCCCCGGCCGCCGGTGTCTTGCGCTCAGCCGTCCTGCAGGAAGAACCGGATCATGCCCTTTGAGGCGTCGGGCCCTGCCGGGTCGGTATAGCTGCCCTCGGGGCGGCCGCCGGACCATGCGTGGCCCGCGCCAGACACGATCCAGCTTTCGGCGCGGACCCGCCCCTGCGCGTCCTTGTGAAGCCTACGGCGATAGGGCCGGGCCGCCTCGTCCTCGGCGGGGGCGGCGTCCTCGCCCCGCGAGCCCAGTATCCTTTCGGCGTTGGAGATATCGACCGTGCGGTCGGAATCGCCGTGGATGACGATCAGCCGCGGGCCGGTGGCGGCGGCGGCGCGACCGGCGCCCTGGCCACGCATCGCGGAAAAGGCCGAGACCATGTCCTGCGCGGCACCCGCCGGCAGGCCCGAATGCACCCCGATCGCGCCGAAGATGTCGGGATGCGTCTCGCCCAGGATCGCCGCCATCGCGCCGCCCGCCGAGAGCCCCGCCACGAAGCAGCGCTCGCGCCCGAGACCGAACTCGGCGCAGAGCGCCGAAGTCAGGCCGGCCAGGATCGCCGGTTCGCCCCGCGCGGCCTGCTGGTGACCGGCCTCGAACCAGTTCCAGCACGACATCATGTTGTGGTCGCGGGTCTGTTCGGGCCAAGCCACGGCGAGGTCAGCGGCCTCGGCGGCGGCGTTCATCCCGGTGCCGCGTGCGAAATCCTCGGGCGTCTGGGTGCAGCCATGCAGCATCACCACGAGGCCCTGCACCCGCGCGGCACCGCAGGAGGGGATGTAGAGCCGGTAGTTCCGCGCGCCCTCGGGGCCGGAATGACTGCGCGACAGGAATTGCGCCCCCTCGGGCATCTCGGGCACCGTGGCGTCGCCCGGCACGACGCCGCGCCCGGCGGGGCGGAGCTGCCCCGGCAGCCCGGCGAAGGCGCCGGCCAGCGCGTTGGGCAATGCACCGGACAGCGAATTGGTCGCGGGGCCGCAATCGACGCAGCCGCTCATCTGCGCCTTCAGGCGCTCGAACAGGGAGAGGGGCTCGGCGGTGTCGGCGGCGTCGCTGCCCTGGCCTGCCTTCTCGTCGAGGATCTCGGCATCCTCGACCTGTGGATCGCGGCGCCATTTCGAGGCGCGGGGCAGGGCGGCGGGCGGGGTCGTCGCCGCCGGCTCGGGTTGGTCGGGCCGCGCGCCGCCACCAAGCGCGGCCTGGATCTCGCGGGTGGCGCCCATCGGGTCCTGCGCCCGCACGGCAGCCAGTGCCCGCCGCATCGCGGCGGTCATGTCGATACTCATCTCGCTCGTCCTTTCGCAGCCCGCTCGGGGCGTCACTTGATCCGGTCCGCCAAGGCGGATTTGAGGGCCGGGCTCGCCTGGAGCGCGCCCAGAACGGTCAGCGAGGCGATGGTCTGCCGCGCCAGATCGGGGTCGATGTCGGGGGCGAAGCGGGCAAGGCCGACAACGCGGACATGCAGCACCTCGCCCTTGTCGCGCAGCTCCTCGAGATCGGCACGCAGGAAGTCATAAAGCCCCACTTCGAGCCGGTGCCGCGCCACCGAGCGGTCGATCTCGCCCGCCTGCGCCGCAAGCTGGGTGCGGATCGCGGTGCGGATGAAGTCGGTCCGGTTGCTGAAGAAGCCTTCCTGCACCAGCAGATCGATCCGACCCAGATCGACCGGGCCGAGATTGATGGTGATCTTCTCGCTCTCCGCCGTTTTCTCGCGCTTGGCCACAAACCATCCTTATACCATCCATATGGATGGTGATATGGCGAGTCTGCTGCGCATTGCAATCCCCTTGAAGCGTCCGGGTGGTCACGACCATGCGAACGGATGGGGCGAGGGATGGATGCGGAGAGGGGGAAGGGGGATGCCTTTAAGATGCCCATTGCCTATGGAAAGGGCGACTTGCGGCGGCCTTGTCGTTGGATCCGGCAGTTCCTGCATAGTCGCCGCGATCGGCGAACGAACCTCGTGCCTCGAGCCATCGAGTTGATCCAAGTCTTGGCAAGGAGGCTGGTTTTGAGCCAGGCCACTAAAATTCTGGGCATGTCACGCTTGCGACCGCGTTGAAGCAGGATCTCCACCGGACCGGTCCGGTCTATTTCATGAGAGCTACGAAGGCTTGGACCGGCGGGTGTGGCGAGCGGTAGGGGTTTCCCGATTTCGGCGATCCAGCTTTGAAGGTAGCTTTTCTTACTGGAAAAGGCGGCGTCCAAAGTTGAGGGGTGCATGCGAACTGGAAAGGCGCATGCCGATGCTGACGGCCTAGCGATGGCCGACCCATCCCCGGTCGTCTGTGAAGGCACGACCAGGCGATATGGACACCGTCTCGTAGCCGTCCGGCAGCGCCGGCAAAGCCGCGAGGGGTGCCGCCGACGCGGCGAGCACGACGTTGGCCCGTCCGCGTGAGCTTACCGGGCCCTGAACGGCAGCGACGTGGGGATAGAGGTCTCTCAGGATCGCGTGCAGTCCGCGCACGAGCGGGCCATCGGGCGCATCGATGAGGTTCACGTAAACGGGGCCGTCGACGATTTCTCGCAGACGCTCATAGGTCTCGAGTGTCGCGAGATGAGCGGGAACCGATTCAGAGGAGAACGCGTCCATGACCGCGGCGTCGAAACGTCGATCCGTCTCGTTGATGTAGACACGGCCATCTTCGTGCACGATGCCGAGCCTGCCTGCATCCGCCGCGTCGCCGGATCCCGCGCGGGTCGCGTCGAAGCTCGTCCGCGCGATCATCCTGCCGGCCGCAGGAAGATGCGCCCTGACGACGGAGGTAACGAGCGGGTCGATTTCCACCGCGACGGCTCGGGCCGCCGGTCGCGAGGCCAGCAACTTGGTGGGCAGCGTGTAGCCGCCGCCGCCGATGAAGAGCACCGCTGGTTCCGCACCGAGATCGCGGTCCATGCGGGCCCAAAGCCATTGCGCGTAGGACAGCACCAGCTCCGGCGAGCCTTCGGTGCCGACGCTTCTTTCCGCCGCCTGCGACGTGCGGTCGGCCTGGAGATAGACCGTGTCGCCGCGGCGCAGGATGTCGATGCAGGACAGGCCGGATTCGTACTGGCAGACGGGGCCGCTCATCAGGCCCGCGGCCATGAGGAGGGCGGCGAGTGCCATGGAGACCGGCGTGACCGGCTCGGGCGGGGCCGGGGTCGTCGCGACGGCTCCGTCCTCGGCGCCGGATGCCCCGCCGCGCACGAAGGGAACGCAGAGCAGAGCCACGGCGCCGCATGCGGCGAAGGTGGCCGCCGAACCGAAATGCGGCAGAGTGACGAAGCCGGCCAGCAGGGCGCCCGCGATGGCGCCGATCGAGCCTGCCGCCAGCACGAGGCCCAGCGACGAGCCTTCCCGCCCGGGCCGGGCCTCGACGGCCATCTTCGCGAGGAAAGGGGATGGAAAGCTGACGAGCACCGAGGCGGGAAAGAACGCCACCCAGACGGTGAACAGCATCCCTCCTGTCCCGCGCGCCCCCATGGCGTAGAGCGCGGCGAGCACCGTCGGCGAAAGCGCCATCAGCACGGCCGTGGCGAGCAGCGCCCTGCGCACGTGCCGAATGGCGACCCGGCGCGGGCGCTCTGCCGCGAACCCGCCGATGGCGTTGCCGACCGAGAACCCGGCGAGCACCGTGGCGATGACGGTCGTCCATGTCACCAGGGAGGTTCCGAAGAATGGGGCGAGGACACGTCCGGCGGCGATTTCGTAAGTGAGCCCGACGACGGACAGGACGAGGATCAGGCCGATCATGGTCCAAAAGCGCATATCGGTCTCTCCGTGGTCAGGTAGACGGGGCCCGCTCGCCCGAGAGAGCGTAGTGGCCCCTTGCCTGAAGGGAAGGCGGTCGGTGTGCGCGATACTCGAACCGCGCCTCTGTGAGGTCGCAGGGTAGGGCGCTCACCGCCTCTTCTCCAGCTTCTTGACCCTCGGGCGGGCCCGGCTCCTCGTGACGTCCATCGGATCGTCTTTCCGCGCTCTCGATGCGGCCATGGCCTATGTCGAGGGTGATCGGCCCACAAAGGAATGGCCGTTACACCGGGCCTTCGACGACACCCGAAGCGGCGCGGGCGCGATCGTCCATCTGCATTCCTGCCACTCCGTGGCGCTATCGATGATGCCCGGATCCAGAAAATGGTTTGTCGGAAGAAGGGGAGTAAACGGACATTCGCTGCGCCCGACCGGAATGTCAGCCATGACGCGAGCCGAACATGCAATTCACGACGGTTCGGACACGGCCAAGTCGAGCAACCTCGCCGCGTCTCGGATGGCGCCGATCAGCTGGTCACGGCTGTCATCGGTTGGCTGATCCGCCGAGAACAAGAGGCTGATCCCCCGGTTCGCGTCTGGCATGACCAGCGGCCTGACGACGACTTCCTTTCGGTGGATCGCCTGGCGACGGGCGAACAGATCGGGCAGCACCGCGACACCGGCGCCGGTCGCAGCCATCAGCATGATGGAGTCGAGGCTCGTGCCTTCGTAGTCGTCCGACACGATGCCCCCGCTGAGCCCTGCGAGGCCATAGACGATCCGCGCCAGCCGGTGTCCCGTATCCAGCGTCAGGAGGCGCTGGCCGGTCAGATCGGCGCCGCCGACACGGTCGAGCGTGGCGATGGGGTGATCCGGGGTCACGGCCACCCAGAGGGTCTCGGTGAACAGCGGATGCTGCCGGGTGTTCGGGTGGTCCTCGGGCGTCGAGATGATGGCATCGAAGCGCCCGTTGCGGATGCCTTCGTCGAGGCTCAGGGTGTTCTCCTCGCGCACGATGACGCGCAGATCGGGCTGGTCGCGATGCAGCGAGTGCATCACCTGCGGCAGCAGGTAAGGCCCGATCGACGGCAGGACGCCGAGCCGCAACCGCCCGCCGAAGGGCAGCGTAGAGGTCATGACGCTGCGCAGGTTCTCGACCTCCGCCAAGATGCGCCGCGCCCGGTGGACGCATTCGAGCCCCTTTGCCGTCGCCTGCGTTCCGCCGCGCCCTCGCTTGAACAGCCGCACGCCGAGATCGGCCTCCACCGCTGCGATCTGGCTGGAGAGGCTCGGCTGGCTGACATGCAGCGTATCCGCGGCCAAGCTGAAGCTGCCGAGCTGATGCACCGCGACAATGTATTCCAACTGGCGAAGTGTCGGCCTCATGCATAGGTCCAAGCTATAGATGGCGCTGATAGAATGTATTTAAGCTATGCGGATTTCTGCGGCAATGGAGGCGAAACCGAAAGGAGTTCGCCGTGTCTGCCGTTCTCGACACCCTCACGGGCAACCTCATGGTGCCCACAATCCTGTTCTTCGTGCTTGGCCTGATGGCCGCCTTCGTTCGCAGCGACCTATCCATTCCCGAAGGGGCGGCGAAGTTCATGTCGCTCTACCTGCTTCTGGCCATCGGCTTCAAAGGCGGCCATAGCCTGGCGGAGCATGGTTTGCGCAGCGAGCTGCTGGTCGCCATCCTGGCCGGTCTGCTCCTGTCCTTCCTGATCCCCTTTCTGGCCTTCGTGCTGCTTCGGGCCATGGCCCGGTTGGATGCGATGAACGCCGCCGCTGTGGCCGGACATTACGGATCGATCTCGATCGTCACCTTCGTCGCCGCCACCAGTCTGCTCGAACTGTCCGGCGTCGCGTTCGACGGCTACATGGTGGCGGTCGCCGCCAGCATGGAGGTGCCGGCGATCCTCTCGGCGCTGTGGATCGCGCACCGGTATTCCGGCGACCGGGAAGCGACCAGCAGCGTTCCGGCCCGCGAACTCTTCGCCAACGGTTCGGTGCTGCTGCTCACCGGCGCATTCGTGATCGGCGCCGTCACGCAAGACAAGGGCATGCAGATGATCGCTCCCTTCGTCGTCACGCCCTTTGTCGGCATCCTCTGCCTGTTCCTGCTCGACATGGGGATCTCCGCCGGCCGGAGCCTCTCGGCCAATCGGCACATGCTGAACCCGGGACTGTTCTCCTTCGGTCTGGTCATGCCGATCACCGGCGCACTGCTGGGCTGGGCCGCCGGATCGATGATCGGGTTGCAGACCGGGAGCCTGTTCCTGCTGATGGTCCTGGCTGCTTCCGCCTCCTACATCGCGGTTCCTGCCGCGATGCGCATCGCACTGCCCAAGGCCGAGGCCGGCATTTACCTCACGCTTTCCTTGGGTGTGACGTTTCCCTTCAACATCACGGTAGGTTTGCCGCTGTATCTATGGTTGGCAGGTTTCGGCGCATGATGCCCGCGAATTGGCCGGTCAGTGCTGAAGCTGACCTTCGTCGCGGAGCGTCTTGACGGCGATCATCGGTGACCGAGGTCAGCCACCTTCAGTGGCGAGATAATTTGGCAGCGCTGAACCTGTAGCCAATCGAACTCGACTGCCTATCGGTGTCATCTCCCTGCCGGCGTGTGGGGAGGTGCGCCTCGGGCGGCGCACCTGTTTGTTACGGAAGAGTAGGCGAGTGCCAGTCGCCCGGACCCTACCCGATCCGGCCGCCACCCTGCTTCTGGATCACGACCACGGCGGGCCGGGGTGGCATGCCATCCGTGAAGTCGGGCCAGCGGGTCGAGGGGCTGTCGAAGGTCGAGCCATCGCCCGGATGCTGGACCGCGAGGAACAGGGACTGGTCATCGTTGACGAACCACGGGCCGCACATCTCCGCCCCCACCGGCACGCGGAAGAAATGCTTCGACGTGCCTCGCATCTCGCCCTCGGTTTCCATCGCCCAGAGGCCGTCAGCCCTCCCGGTGTCCTCGGCCGAGTTGCCGTCGGTCGCGATCCAGAGCCGACCCGCCGCGTCGACCGCGCAGTTGTCGGGCATGCCGAACCAGCCATGTTCGCTCGTCGCCGGGGAGAAGGTCGCGCCTACTGCCTCGACCGAGGGGTCGCCGCACTTGACGAGGATCTCCCACGGCATGGTGTCCGCCGCGAAATCGCCCTCCGGCGCGGTGATCTCGATGATGTGGCCGAAGGCGTTCTCGGCGCGCGGGTTGGCCGCGTTCTCGTCGCCCGGCTTGCGGCGCGTGTTGTTGGTCAGCATCACGTAGATCTTGCCGGTCTGCTCGTTCGGCTCGACATCCTCGGGACGGTCCATCGGCGTCGCCTCGAGGAAGTCGGCGGCCCGCCGGGTCTGGATCAACACGTCGCCTTGATCGGCAAAGCCGTTCTCGGCGGTCAGCGGTCCCTCGCCATGGATCAGCGGCAGCCAGGTCACGGTGCCGTCCGCGTCGAAACGCGCGACCGAGAGCGTGCCGCGGTCGAGGATGTCGGGGTCCGGGTTTTCCGGGTCATGCGCGGCCTCGGTGACGAAGCGATAGACGTAGTCGAACCGCTCGTCGTCACCCATGAACAGCGCGATCCGGCCATCGCCATTGACCGCCGGCATGGCGCCCTCGTGCTTCATGCGCCCCAGCGCCGTGCGCTTGACCGGCGTCGAGTTCGGATCGGCCGGGTTAACCTCGACGATCCAGCCGTGCCGGTTGGGCTCGTTCGGCTCCTTGTCGATGTTGAAGCGGTCGTCGAACTTGCCCCAGGCATACCACTTGCCCGGCACGCCGTAGCGGGCGTTGAGGATCGTTGCCGGATCGTCCGAGGTTTCGGTCGAAGGCGGCTCTTGGGCGTCGCTCCAGAAGTAGCCGTTGAAGTTCTCCTCGGCCATCAGCCAGGTGCCCCAGGGCGTGATGCCGCCGGCGCAGTTGTTGAAGGTGCCAAGCACGTCGGTCCCGGCCGGGTCGGCCCCGGTCTGCATCTTCGCGTGACCGGCCGCGGGACCGGAGATCTTCATCGGCGTTTCGGCGGTGATCCGGCGGTTGTAGGTCGAATCGCGCACCACCGACCACTTGCCGTCCTCGCCGCGCCGGATCTCGATGACGCTGCCGCCATGCGCGGCCTTCTCGATATTGACCAGTTCCTCGGTCATCTGCGCGAACTCGGCGTCGTCCTGGATGCCGAGGCCCGGGAACATCAGTTCCTCGTTGGTATATTCGTGGTGGTTCACGAGCAGCAGCCGGTCCGGATCGTCCGGCGCTTCGGGATGCGGCACCGTCCCGATGAAGTCCGAGTTGTAACCGAACTGCTGGTTCTGCGCCTCGGCGGTCTGGTTGTCGACGTCGAACTCTGGCGCGCCGGGCAGGACCGGATCGCCCCAACGGATCAGCACGTCGGCGTTGTAGCCCTCGGCAACGACCATGTCCTCGCTAACGCCGGCTTCGATCTCCGTGAAATCGAAGCTGCCCTCGCCCGCCTGCGCGTAGGCCCGGCTGGCGGCCAGCGCCATCGGGCTGACCGTGGCGGCGATGGCGGTGAACCCCAACGCGCCCTTCATCAGGTCCCGTCGCCCCATGCGGGCGGCGATCACGTCGCCGATCGTCGGGGCGCTGGACGTGTTGACGCCCTTGTCATCGGCCGCGTCGAAGCGCTGTGACCGGTTCAGTGGATCGAAAATGGTGAATTTCATGTTCTTTCCTCCCTCGCCTGGCCGCGTCGCCAGGCGAGGCCGATCTTGGCACCGAAGCTTCGAGTTGTAACCTGAGGAATGCGCCGGCGGGTTTGTCCCTCGATAACCCCGGACCGGCTCGAGCCCCGTCGCGACGGGGAAGCGCTATCGACCGTATCCGTCAGACTGATTCCTGAACCTAGGACTGACGGATACAGTTGCTGAGAAATGTGGTTCCATTCATACCCCATTTATTATCCAGCATGAAATGCGGTCGTATTAATGCGATGGTACTATTACCGCCAGCACTTAGAAGTGAGACCGGGCGAAGACAACGTTTTTTTGTTCTTGAATTTGCAGCAAAAGCAGAACTCGAAACACGAAGGCGACTAGAGCCCGATAATAAAGTAGGATGCGGATGATCAAAATTGGAGATTGACGGCTCAAGCTTTGTCGACCTATGCTTGAAAAGCACCATCGCGGGGGTCGCATGCAGATTGCAAACCTCGAACTTTCTGATATAGATGTCGCTTCTTTAAGGTTGCACAAGGTCGTGCGACGGCACATCGGCGGTCAGGATCATTCGCGCTGGGTCCTGTCTGGTCCAGATGAAGCCAATGCAAAAGGTCGCCTGTACTACAAGATCTGGAACCCGAGCTATATTCGTCGAGACAACATAATGGGCGCTCTGAATAGCGGCTTTTATGATGCCCGGACGGTCCCCGCCTTGCGCGCATTGATATTCGCTCGTGGCGTTTGTCGCGGTTATGTCATGAAGGAATGCCGCCCTCTCAAAAGCCTCGATCCTTCGTTCTTTCGGCTGGTCCTCGACAGAACGGCGGGCACCAACTATTTCGCCGTCCAGTTCGGCCATGCGCACAGCATGCTCTGTGAGGGCGAGATTAGCATGATCGATCTCGAAGGCGTCTACCCTATCAAGGAATTGGACCTGATCAGGCGCCATCACAGTGCCTTTGCCAGCGCGAGATACGCCAAATTTGTTGCGGCACTGTATCGGGACCTGGTCGGTTCCGAGGGTGGAACGCTACCCAAACCGCCGCTGGAGCGGCACCTAGCTTGGAGACAACATCCGTTACAAAAGACCTTGGTCGTGGCATCAAAGCACGTCGGACGCGTCTCGGCCCGGTGCGCTCCGAGATTAAGGCAGTTAGAGGTATAATTAGGCGGACCACAAATTTTGGACGCGGGGGGAGTTGCCTAATCCTCGGATAGGAGCGAGTTTGTTCAAATTGTTAGGCAAGATACCAGAGCTGCTCGACCAGCATGAACGACGCCGATTGTGGATGGCTCTCGCGATTGGCCTTGCAATTGGCGTAGGTGATATGATCGGGGTCATGTCTGTGATCCCTTTCCTGATAGTGGCTGCAGATCCGAGTTCAATCGAAGAGAAGCCCAGTTTCGCGAAGGTTTACGATATATTTGGGTTCTCGGACGATGCTCTATTTCTGATCGCACTAGCAGTATGCTCCTTGATAACCATTTCTGTGGTTACATCTCTTAGAATTTTTGGTCTCTTTTACATGAGGAGGTTTGCAAGAGGCCAAAGCGTGAGTTTCGCGTCCCGACTGTTTGCGCAATATATGCAAAAGTCCCTGGACCGAACTCATACCCGGCATTCCGCCAGTCTAATCTCCAACATTCAGTCAGAGGTCGAGAGAGTTGTGAACGGGGTGATGATGAACTCCGTACGCCTTTTTGCCAATGGTAGCACCGCGATCTTCCTCGTCCTGTTACTGATCGTGGTCGAGCCGGTGGCGGCAATCACCATGGGTCTACTGCTGGGGTGCGGATATGGAACGGTATTTGCCGCAGTGAGCGGCCGCATCCGTCACCTTGGTGCCGAGCGGGTTCATGCTAACGCCCAGGCGGCGAAGACCCTTGGCGAAGCCCTGGCAGGTTCTCGTGAAATCTGGCTGTACGGCATGCAGGGCTTTTATCGATCGAGATTTGAGGAGGCCTATCGGCGCAAGAACGAGGCGCAGACGATGGCGGAGCTATTGCGGGATGTTCCCAAGTCTGTCCTCGAATTATTGACATTTGGCACGATGATCCTGTTGGTGATCTGGTCTCTGAGCGAAGGAGCACAGTCGAGCGGCGCTCTCCCGCTAGTGGTCCTTTATGCCTTCGCGGCGGCCCGGCTTATACCGGCGTTGCAGCGCGTTTACGCCGCCGCCACGGCCTTGCGCACGGATCTGCCATCCCTCGATGCCCTATGGGCTGATCTTACTAAAGCAGAGCTCGAGGGATCGCTGGCAGCCGATGCGGGTACCGCGCCACGGCTGGAGAGAACACTCGAGTTGAAAGGGATCTCTTACCGGTACCCTGGCTCGAGGCAGTTCGCAATTCGAGACCTGAGCCTGACCGTCCCAGCAGGGTCCCTCGTGGGAATCGTGGGTGCGACGGGCGCGGGCAAGAGCACCATTCTTGACCTGATGGCTGGCCTGCTGACTCCGGAATCGGGGAGCATTTCGGTGGATGGCACATCAATCGACGACCGAAACAGGAGCCAGTGGCGAAAACGCGTAGCTTACGTCCCGCAGGAAATCTCACTGATCCAAGGGTCGATCAGGGAGAATATTGAGTTCGGATTTCATGATGCTCACCATGCGAAATATTGCATTTGGCGGGCGGGGGCATTTGCGGGACTTGATCCACTCATCGCGGATCTGCAAGACGGATACGACACAAAGTTGCATGAGCGGGGGATCAATCTTTCCGTTGGCCAGCGCCAGCGCATCGGCATTGCTCGCGCCGTGTATCGTGAACCGGATCTATTGGTTATGGACGAATCCACAAGCGCGCTCGATGCGCTGAGCGAAGCCGAGCTGAATGCGGCGGTTGCGTCTCTACGCGGAAAAACGACGGTCGTAATTGCCGCCCATAGGTTGAGTTCCGTTAGAAAATGTGACATGATCTTCGTAATTGCCGACGGTCATGAAATTGAAGCTGGTAGTTATAGCGAGCTGATAGCAGGTGGTTCGCATTTCCGATCTCTCGTTAATGCCGATATGTGATCTTGTTGCGATTGCAGGGAAAGTGTTTTGGACCATGACGTCTTTGCATGTGGCGCAGGTGATTGGGAATCTGAAATGCGGTGGCACGCAGGAGCTTTTGGTCCAGCTCGCCGGTCAGCAGCGCCAAGCCGGGTTGCGGCTGCGAGTAGTTGTTCTCTCTTCCCCAGCTGGCACCGGGTATTGCGATCGCTTGCGCGCGGCAGGCGTATGTGTCGCTCATCTGTCTCCTGGGCGGGGCGGCGTAGGGATGCAGATCTGGCGGCTGGCTCGCGAGCTGCGGGCCTCCAAGGTCGACCTCGTTCACACCCATTTGAGACGCGCGAACACGCTTGCCCCGATCGCGGGCGCCATCGCCGGCGTTCCGGTGATAGGCGGGCTGCATTTGCCAAGCCCCAGCCGCCGCGGCGTCGATGGTCTGCGCGACTTGACCGAGAGCATAGCGCTCCGGGCCGGTAGCCGGGGCGCGACGGCTTGCTCCGACAGCGTTGCCCGCGACAATCGTGTTCGGCTGGGATCACTGCCGATCGCGACGCTTGCCAATCCGGCCCCACCTGCCCCTCCTCTCGCCATGATCGAGACGGGCCGCGCTGCCGGTCGCGATGCCTCCGATCCGGTGGCCTTCCTCGTGGTCGGCCGCCTGGCTCCGGAGAAACGTGTTGAGATCGCGTTGTCCGCCGCTAGGCACCTGTTGGATCGCGGCATCAGGTTTCGTCTTTCGATCGCGGGCGAGGGTAGCGAAGCCTCTCGCCTACGGGCGTTCAGCCGCGATCTAGGGCTGGATTCCGTGGTTCGCTTTTTGGGCCCGCGCTCCGATATTTCCCGGCTTATGATCACGCATGACGTCTACCTGAGTGCATCGCGCGAAGAAGGCCTGTCCATCGCTCTGCTAGAGGCGATGGCTCATGCGATGCCGGTCATCGTTACCCCTGCAGGCTCCGCTGAAACGCTGGTCGACCGGCATGTCGGTTACTGCGTCGGAATGGAGGACACGGAGGCCTTGGCATCGGCCATGGATGAACTGGCTACGGATCCAGCCAAGCGTTGCAATTTGGGACGAGCCGCCCGCCTCAAGGTGGAGCAGCATCACCGTCTCGACGATTGGAGCCGAGATCTTGTCAGGCTTTACGAACGGGCGCTGGCCGGTCGCTTGCCCTCGTCCATACCGGGGGGCCTGCGCCCAGACAGAGCGATTTTTTGACAGGTGTGTTTTTTTGTGGGGGACGGTTTGATGGTCAACAGCAACAGGATCGAGAGGCAGGTAAAGAAGGCCCTGCGCGGATCACCACTTTACGCCCCGGTCAAACTGCTAAAGGAGCAGATGCGCATCGCACATTTCTCGCTGGCGCAGGTGACGGATAAGGTGGTGCGACCGGCCCCGCACGAGGTCTTCCTCAGCCTGACTGCGAACTGCAACTTGCGCTGCGGAGCCTGCAGCTACGGCCGGGATTTCATGCCAAGCCATCAGCTCCCTTGGGAGGTTGGCGCCAAGCTTATCGACGACTGCAAGGAACTCGGCATCGGGACTATCCGGCTCTATGGTGGCGAGCCGCTCCTGCACCGCGACCTCGACAAATATGTCGAGCGGATCGCACATCACGGGCTGAACATGTATGTCACGACAAATGGCCTACTGCTCGACAAGAAGATCGATCGGCTCGTCGAGGCTGGTCTCAAGCGGGTCTCGATTGGCTTTTACGGGCTGGAGGAGGATTACGACGCCTATGTCCAGAGGCCCGGGGCCTTCGAGGCCCTGAGCAGATCGCTGGCCGCGACACGGTCGAGGCATGGGGCCGACACATTACCGATGGGACTGGATTGGCTGCTAATGCGCAGCACTGGACGACCCGACAGCGTCAGGCGGACATTGCAGTTCGCGCGTGACCACGAGATGCAGGTCTACATAAACCTTATCCATTACTCCCTCCCCTATTTCGTGAGACCCGAGCACGAAAGCGAACAGCGCTTCTGGTTTGAAGAGGAGGACCGCCCGATCCTGGAGGAGGTCGCTTCGATCCTGCTCGAGGAAAAACAGCGCGACCCCGGGCTCATCCGAAATACGGAACGCGGTATCCGATCGATTCCCGATTGGTTAATCCGCAAATCCGCAATGCGGCTGCCATGCACCAGCCATGATATGCTCTGGATCGGACCAGACGGGACGGTTCAGATGTGTTTCGTCACTTTCAAGCTCGGCTCTCTACACGAGCACAGGCTATCGGAGCTGCTGTTCAACGAACGTCACCGGAGCTTTGCGCGGCATGCCTTTAACTTGAAATGCCCGAACTGCAATTGCGGCTATGACAAGCGGGTGAACTTACACCGTCCATCGCGTACTGCCTACGCGACTGGGATGAACGGCTGACCCGCAAAACCACCTGGCGCCGCGCTGTCGATTATGAGTTCTGACTTTAGAGAGGCGTTGGTGATGTGACCGCTGCCAACGGCATCGTTGTGTCAAGCTGGAAGAGCGTTGTCGCGCCATTGGGCAGGACCGGTCGGAGCCCGGCAAGGGATCGTCTCAAATTGCTTCGTCGAGCAGGGCCGGGGCGGTCCGTTCCCTGAACTCCGCCTGCATCGCCTCGGTATCGACTCGTGGACCGATGATCATGCATCCACTCCTCGGTGGTTACGATGAGCCGGAAACCCTCCGTTAAAAAATCAACTCAGATGTCCCAGAGGCGCTGACGAGGGACATGCAATTCGCATTCTTATGCCGCTCTGGCAGGTGCCCTATCTGATCCAAGCTTATTGCGTCATTTGCCCCAGGAAGGAGGTGTCGGGGGTCTCTGCGGGTTGCCACGGGCTGCTATCATGGGCGGGTGACTTTCATGAAGGGTTGGTAACATGCGCAAGGTATTCATGGCTGCGACAGCTTTCGTCGCTCTTGGAGCGACGCCCGCCCTCGCTTCGCCGAAGGGGGAGATACTCATGCAGAAGTATCGAGCCGCTGAGTATACCCGAGTCCAGATCAAGGAGGGTCCCACCCAATACAAGGTGGAGGCAGTCAAAAACGGCAGAAAGGTTGAGGTCGTCTACGATAGGAAGCTCAGGATCATAAAAAAGGAGTATGAAAAGGCGGACGCGGACGACGACCGGCCCCGCTATCGAATTCGCAGCAGGCCCAAGGATTTCGTTCGGATTCGCGATCATGCCGAGAAGCATGATGATGATCACAAGGGCGACGGGAAGTGGTCCGGCAAAGGTCACGGTAACGGCGGCGACAAAGCCGATGATGACGATGACGACGACAAGAAGAGCCGTGGCAGGGGTCGCGGCAAGGGTCGCGACAAAGCCGACTATGATAGCGACGATGACAAGAAAGGTCGTGGCCGGGGCCGAGGTCGGGGTGGTCACGAAACCGACTATGAAGACGACGATGATGATGACGACAAGAAAGGCCGGGTCCGCGGCCGGGACGGCGATGAATCCTACTACAAGCATGGCGACAAGGGCAAAAGTAGGAAAGGCAAGCGGTCGTCCGACTGACGCCGTACAAGTCATGGCCGGGTGGCGATTGCGCGGCTCGACGCCCGGTCGAACGAGCGCAAATCAGTGAGATTGGACTGTGTCCTCTGTCAGCTGGCCCGCGTCGAAGAGATCTGCCGGGGCATCATGTGGGCGTTGATGATGTGACCGCCCCCCGACGGCATCGGCGTTCTTGAT
The DNA here is from genome assembly GCF_900172345.1 of Limimaricola soesokkakensis. Lineage (GTDB taxonomy): Bacteria > Pseudomonadota > Alphaproteobacteria > Rhodobacterales > Rhodobacteraceae > Limimaricola > Limimaricola soesokkakensis. The sequence goes on along the minus strand of NZ_FWFY01000008.1, from coordinate 35,916 downwards.
AAATCGGCTTTACCCTGATCAGCGCGTCTCCGTGGTCGAATGGTTCTGCTGATCCTCGACGATGCGCCAGGACGCCGATTTCTGGGGATTGGTCCAGAATGCGAGCTTGTCGAAACGCTCGAACAGATCGGGGGGCAATATCGTTTGCCGAGGATTGAGGCGAACCGGCCCGCTTATCTTGTGCAAACCCCGGGCGCCGAGATGGCGGTCGAATTCGGGCTCATCATATTCAACCCGTTCGAAGTCATGCTCGAACCATGCCTCATCGAGGAAATCATAGATGAGACGCAGGCAAGCCTCCGGCCTGCTGGCCAGAATGGTGTAATCGATCAAGAGGATCTGTGAGGAATGTTCGCCATAATAGGCCTCTTTCATCGCTGAATAGGAAAATCCCACCACGCGGTCACGGTTTGCCAAGGCTTCCACTCGGCTGTAAACGGTGGCTCGTTCCTCTGCGGTAAAGAACAACTTCGAAGGCTCGAAGGCATTTCGTCTGACAAGGCGTTCGAAGCTGTCCATAATCCATGCGACGTTTCTCACGCAACATAGGATCTTCGCCTGCGGGAAAAGTGCATGGACAAGCGGAAGCTGTGCGCACCATATCCGGTTGGTATCGAAGATCACGCCCTGCGTGCTTGGCTCGTCGTAGTGGGCCTGTACCACCGCGCGCAAGATACGACTCCGTTTCGCATCGTCGAGAAACACCGATGTTTCGTTTTGCGGCCCCATGGCGTTCAGGAGGGTTGTCACCAGCCCTCCGACCGGTCCGGTCATCGCCGCCGTAAATCTTGGATTCTGCCGAAGAATTCCCGCCAGCAGCGTCGATCCCGATCGCGGCAGGCCGGAAATGAAATGAATTGCATCCACAGGCGCAACCTCCAGTATCTCTCGATGAAAACCATAGGCAGATTTCGCGGCCTTATGAACCTCCGTGAGAGGCCTGCGCATTATGGCCCCCTTCTGCAACCATATCGAGATCGGCGCTCGTCTTGCGCGGTGTAAAGTGGTAGAGTTCGCCATCAAGACGCTGAAATGCATGCCGCGCTTTTCAGCGCCAATCTTTTTTATTGTCGCAAGATTCCACTGCAGAAGCCGGGAGTCATGGTCATGGTTGCGTTTCGGATCGAGGCGGAAAGTTTCAACATTATTAGTGGCTTCAAGATCGAATCCTTGAGCACGTCTTCCGGCGGCCAGAATCTCAAGGCCATGAACAAGGCTGCCGAATCCCGGGCCGAGATCGTTTTTTCCGGGGCAGCGGGAGTCTACGATCTCGATATCGGCCATTACGACGAGAATGACGGTGCGGCCGGGTTGACGCTGTTCGTGAACGGTGTCGAAGCCGGTGGTTTCACGCTGGACCAGGATCTGGGCAACCACCTCGCCTCCGAAGAAACTCACCTTGTGCGTCGGATCGGAGATGTCGCGCTGCAGCCCGGAGACGTGATCGAGTTGCGGGGTGCGCGCGATGGGGGCGAACCCGTACGCCTCGATTATGTCGATTTCAGCCCTGTCCGGCCCGCGCAGGATGTGCCGAGCCTGACGGTGACCACCCTGGAAGACGTCGTCGACGGCAGCGACGGACAGACCTCGCTGCGCGAAGCGATCGGCTATATCAACGACGGCATCTTTGCGCCTGGCTCGACGATCCGGTTCGCCGACGGCCCGGGGGAGGCCTTCGAGGCGGGGGGCACGATCACCTACGCTCAAGGGTCGGGGCCGCTGACGCTCACCCAATCGATGATCATCGATGGTGATCTGGACGACGACGGCATGCCGGACGTCACGATCGATGCGCAGCGGGGATCGCGGGTCTTCCGTGTGGATGATGGAAACGCCGCCACGAGGCTGCCCGTCGTTCTGGACGGGTTGATCCTCACGAACGGGGCGGCGCCGGATGACGAGGCGGGCGGTGGCGTGGAGAATCTGGAGGATCTGTCCCTCCTGAACAGCGCCGTCACCGGCAGCAGTGCCTATCGTGGGGGCGGAATTTCGAACGCCGGGACGTTCCTGGGACAGGGGATCATGGTGTCCGGCAACCGGATCGACGGCCGCTACGGCACTGGCGGAGGTCTGTTCAATACGGGCACGATGACGCTCGCAGCGAGCGAGATCCGGGAGAATTCCGGCAGTTACGCTTACGGGGCAGGGGTCTTCAACCGCGGCGACCTGACCGTCACGGACTCCACGATAAGCAACAACCGCATCGGAACCGTCGATTTCGGGGCTGGCGGAGGCCTATACCATGCGGCAGGCCATCTGCTGATCAGCCGCAGCACCATCTCCGGGAACGAGGTGACTTACGGAGGCGACGGTCAGGATCTGTTTCTCGGCGGGTATTACGGATCGAATCCGACCGCACGGATAGAGAACAGCACCATCAGCGGTCCCGGCACCCGCCCGCTGGTCTCGGCCTACCGCGCCAGTCTCGATCTCGTCAACAGTACCCTGGCAGGCAGCATCGAGTCGCATGAGGCCGTGGTCCGGATCGGCTCGACGATCGTCGAGAACGCTTCCGGCGATGGCTTCCTGAGCCTCGGCAACAACCTGATCGCGAATGGCGACGGGGCCGGTGGCGCGTTCCAGGACGGCGTTCTGGGGGATATCGTGGGAACCTCCACGACCCCGGTCGATCCGAAGCTCTTGCCGCTGAGGATGAACGGCGGGCCGACCGCCACGCATGAACCGCTCGCCGACAGCCCGGTGCTGGATGCTGGCGCCAACCCGGACGGATTGAGGACGGACCAGCGTGGAAAGCCACGAGACACCGACCTTCCCGGGATCGGCGGCACGACCGACATCGGCGCGGTAGAACTGGATGCGGCCGAGTACGGGGCCCCGCCCCCCGCGAGCACTCTTACGGTCGATACCACGCTCGACGTCGTGGATCCGGGTGATGGCCTCACCTCGTTGCGCGAGGCGATCGAGGCCGTCAACCGGGGCGCCTTCGCGCCCGGTTCGACCATCGGCTTCGCCGACGGCCCGGGCGAGGCCTTCGCGGGCGGCGGGACGATCGTGCTGGGCGGAACGGCACTCGACATCGCGCAATCGATGGTCATCGATGGCGATCTCGACGATGACGGCACGGCGGACGTGGTGATCGACGCCGACGGCCTGTCTCGCGTCGCAACGATCGTCCGCGGCTCGGGCGAAGAGGTCCGGGAGGTTGTTCTGGACGGTTTGGTGCTGACGAATGGCGGCGCCGACAGCGCCATCTACAACCAGGAAAAACTGACCATGCGCCATTCCGAGGTCCGCGATAGCGTGGATAGCGGCGTGTGGAACAGGGGTGATCTGTCCCTCCTTGGTACCACCGTCGATGGTCATCAGGTGGCCGGCATCTTCAACGACGAGGGATCGCTGGATGTCCGGGACAGCACGATCAGCAACAACCTGCTCTGGGGTCTCTTCAACTCGACCGGCGGCGCCCTCAGGGACGTGACTGTCGTGAACTCGACCTTTTCCGGCAATGGCTATGGCGGACACATCTTTCAGGACCCCGGCGGGATCTACAACCGCTCGGGGGAGATCGGCATTTCCAACAGCACGGTCACGGAGAACGTCGTCGGCATCTTTCTCGGCAGATCTTTTGAAGAGACACCGCTCAGCGACGGCGTGACGAGGATCGCGTCCAGCATCATTGCCGGGAACGGGGCTGCCGACGTTACCGAAAGCGGTGGCGCGGCAATCAGCCTTGGCAACAACCTGATCGGGGATGGCAGCATCTTCAGCGACGGCATCAACGGCGACATCGTCGGAACGATTGCCTTGCCCGTGGCGCCTTTCCTTGGCCCGCTCGCCGACAATGGCGGCCCGACGCTGACGCATCTGCCACGCAGTCTCAGCCCGGCTCTCGACGCAGGCGCCAACCCGCTGGGACTGGCGACCGACCAGCGGGGCGAGGCGCGCGATACCGATCTGCCCGGCGTGAGCGGCACGCCGGATATTGGCGCGGTGGAGCTGAGGATCGACGAATTTGCAAGCATGCCCCCGCCCGAGCCGTTCAGGGTCGAGGCAGAAGATTTCACGCGTGACGTGGCGCTCAAGGTCAAGGCCCTCGCAGTCGCCTCGGCCGGCAAGGTCCTGCAAGCGGACGGGCCCGGCGAGCAACGAGCAAGCTATCTGTTCGACCGGCCCGGCGGGGTCTATGACCTCACGCTTGGCTATTTCGACGAGACCGACGGGGTCTCGAACCTTGCGATCCTGGTCGATGGCATCGCGATCGACAGCTGGCTGTGGGACCAAGACCTCGGCAGTCCTCTGGCGAACGCGGCCACGGCGACGAGCCGGCATATCTCCGGCGTGACGATCGACGATGGTTCCAGGATCGAACTGGTCGGGCGGCAGGACGGCAGCGAGCCGCTGCGCGTTGACTACATCGATTTCCGCCCCGCAAGACCGGATACCGTGCCGCCCAAGATCGACGCTGTCCTTGCTCCCGACATAGGCGCCGCACAGGCGGGAGCGCCGGATGCGATACTGCGCGTGACCTATTCCGACAATGTCGCGATCGACGTCTCGAGCATCGATGTAGGCGATATCCAGATCAGCGGGCCGGGTTCCCGGCTGGTCGTATCGGGCTTCAACGTCGATCAAGACTCCGATGGCACACCACGGAGTGTGGATTACATCGTGAATGCGCCGGGCGGAAGCTGGGATGCCGCGGACAACGGCTTCTACAGCGTCACCTTGAATGCCCTCGAGGTCCGAGACACAAGTGGTAACCCGGTGCCCGTCCAGCACGCCCTGGCGATATTCGTGGTGAATGTTTCGGCGCCACCACCCGCCGCTTTCCGGATCGAAGCCGAAGATCTCGCTCGCGACGTCGCATTCAAGGTCAAACCGCTCGGAGCCGCCTCGGCGGGAGCGGTACTTCAGGCGGATGGTTCGGGCGAGCAGCGTGCTTCCTACATGTTCGACCGGCCGGAGGGTTTCTACGACCTCACCATCGGGTATTTTGACGAAACGGACGGGGTGTCCAACCTTTCGGTCCTGGTGAACGGGCGGGAGGTCGAGAACTGGTTCTGGGACCAGGATCTCGGCGATCCGCTGGCCAATAGATCCACGGCAACGAGCCGCCTGATTTCCAACGTGGCGATCGGCACCGGCGAAAAGGTCGAACTCGTCGGACAGATGAACGGCAGCGAACCGCTCCGCATCGATTACATCGATTTTTCGGCCACGGCGCCGGATGCCTTCACGCTGGATCTTCTCTAGGCTCGGGATCCATTGATCTTGATGAGGCTGCGTACTTCAGGCTCCCCGAGCATGATCAATGAGCAATCTTTTCTGGCTGACGACCGAGCAGATGGCCCGGCTGCAGCCGTATGTCGGGAAAACAGTCCCCCGGACTGTTTTCTGATCCTCCAAACTTCCAAAGAGCCATGGCAAGCCACGTGTCGATGATCGGCGGGTCCTGAGCGGCATCATCTTCGTCAACCGCAACGGCCTGCGGTGGCGCTGTGCCCCGAAGGAGTATGGCCCGACAGAGACCCTCTACAGCCGTTGGAAACGCTGGAGCGCCGGGGACGCCAGCGCGCCGTGGTCACTTTGGCGCGTCGTATCGCGGTCATCCTAGATCGGATCTGGGTCGACGGCACAACCTTCCAGACAGAGGCCGCTCCGAAGATGACCTGATCAACCGAGGCTCTACCCGTTGCCTGCGTGGTTGCAGGCCTTCGAGGTCCCGCAGGGACGTGGTTTCGATGATGCCGTGCTCGGGACAGTTGCTGGTAATGACCAAGCACGCTAATGAGATGGGCACATCGGAATTGCAGCGAACCAGCATCTTGTTGGCAGCCCCCGCGCTGACCCCGGACCGAAGCATGTGCCCCCGAGGACCTCAGGCGAAGGCCACGTCAATGCTGAAAGCGATATGGACCGTGCTTCATGCCCCGCCGCTGCGGGACCGCCGCCGTTGCGCAATGCTCCTTGACTGAGACGCCCCCGTTACAAAAATCCTGACCCTAAGAAGTCGGGAGGGGGCCATATAACGAAAAAGGTAGTAGCGGGCATGGTCTAATGTGAGGAAGTTCGCTTCCCCGACGCGCGAGAGTTTCAGCCAACGCTCAGCGGTGCCGAACCGAGTTTTCACTGACTCTGATCTCTCGGATGAGGTCAGCAACTGCACGGTGCGTCTGAACGTCGACTCCCACCCCAATCGCATTTTCATGCGTTGTCGCAGCATCCTGTAGGACACCCTGAATCTCGCTTTCTGATAGTAATTGGCCATCACCGAGCGCGAGAAGGAGTGCTTCGCAGATCGAGAGTGCGGCCATGCCGGAAAGAGTGTTCTGATCGGTCATTCGAAAAACCCTCTCTGATCGAAACGCCGTCGGAGAATTCCGAAAGTCGCACGATCGTCGCTATGCTGGCATGAACCACCGTATGGAGTACTGATCGAAAGCAGCCATCGCGTTCGAAGTTCCTGCTATTCCGGCACATGGAGGAGAGCATTTGGCCACCAACATATCCGACGCCTTTGCGCGAAAGCTTGGTGCTTTCGTCGCCCTGTCGGCGACGGAGCTCGATGTGCTGTCACGGCTGCACCGGCGCCGCAGGACCTTCGTGGCAGGGCATGATCTCGTGCATCAAGGGCAATCGGAACAGGCCGCCTACATCCTGTCTTCTGGTTGGGTCTGCTCTTACAAATCGCAGCCCGACGGTTCCCGACAAATCATCGATTTTCAGATCCCGGGTGATTTTCTCGGCTTGCGGAGCATCCTTCTGCATACTTCTGACCATGGCATCGAACCTATTGTGGAGATCGAGGCTGCTGAAGTTCTGAGACAGGATCTTTTGGACGCGTTTGCGCGTACTCCCCGCTTGGCGACAGCGGTCCTCTGGGCGGCGTCGCGGGACGAGGCGATGGTCGTGGAGCATCTGGTGGGGCTGGGACGGCGCAATGCGTCGGAACGTATGGCCCACATGCTGCTTGAGCTGGGGGCCCGGCTGGCGCTGGTCGGCATGGGGGACAAGTCAGGCTATGATTGTCCGCTGACCCAATACCATCTCGCGGATGCACTGGGATTGAGTGCGGTGCATGTCAATCGCGTGCTCCGGCAATTGCGTGAGGAGAGATTGGTGACCTTCCGGGGCGGCCATGTCACTTTCGACGATTACCCACGCCTCGTCGCCTTGGCCGACTTTGACCCGGCCTACCTCGACCAGATGGGCCCTATGCTCCGTTGACGAAGCCGATAGAGAAACTTGGGGACACGCCACCCAAGACCGCGCTTCGGCCTTCAGGCCAATAGAGTTTGTTGGTGCGAGACCCGCAGCCAATCCCCCTCCCGCAGGTGAAACGAAGACATGCAGAGCGCCTCGAATATCGCGCTATCCGCCTGGTTCGCTGACACGCGGTAGGCAAGCAGGATCGTGCCGCCGCTGCGCGTGAAGAGCCTGTCGAGCAACGAGACAGAGGACCAGTCCGAGGCTTGCAGCCATCCGGTCCAGATGTCGACCCCTCGAAGGGGACAACTCTGATCAGGAAGAATGAACACGGCATCCGCCGCCGTCGAGGCGCGCGCCTCTGATAGGCGACCGCCCCAGAGGGTCCTTTCGATCTTCCAAAGCAAGGCCTCTTGCGGCGGAATGGATTTCCGTGCGGACCCTGGAAAGGGTCGGAGGTTGGGAAACGGCAGGATCATTCTCCGGTGCCTGACAGGCTAAAGTACAGGATCTGAACAAGCGCTAGCAGGATCATGAGCAGCCAGAAGACAGGCAATTCGGGCTTTGTGCGAACTCCTCCGGGCGTCCCATCGTCACGAAGGGTGGCTCCGGACCGCATCTGTTCGGGCAGCAGCGAAGCCAGACGTTCGGCCGTGAGCCAATGCCCCTGCCTGAGCGCTGGCACATCGAGAAATCCAGCAAGCAGCCGGTCGAGCCGTTCGCGCGCGGCCGGTCGCGACAACCCCGCGAGATCCGAGGCCTCTTTTCTTGGATCGAGGCCGAGCCTTGCGAAGGCCGACAGGACGGTCACGACATAGCCGTTCTTGTCCTCACCCACCGGGGCAAAGAGAAATCGATCGCAATCGCTCGGGGCGGAATGAAGCTGGTCTGTCTCAATCATGCCGATAGCCTTTCGTGAGCACACCGGCTCAAGGTCTGCGCTGCCCGTGGAAGAAGCAGGTATTTCTGGATGCTTCTCCAAGCAGTCGGGTGTGGAATGGCTCATTCTCGCACAAATGGCGCAAGGACGCGCTGATGCAGATCAGTCGCTTGAGCTGGCGCAACATCCGTTAATGAAGGGGCGTCCATGTCATATATTTTCCGAGATTTTCGGCCAACGCTAACATCGATCAGCCTCTCCCTCAGGGCTGGAGCGTAAGGTCCCTCTGTCAGTCGGTAGGGGCAGGGCCCTTGACCGACGACTGGCGCGAGCCGTGCCTGTCAGCAGTTCGGGAGAACTTCGAGATGACCGTGCGATCCTCCAAGTCGGTGGTGACGTTTATCCATCCGTTCCGCATCTCCGGCTATCCGGACGAGCTGCCCGAAGGCGAGTACGTGGTGGTCGTCGAAGAAGAGCTTCTCCAGGGGCTGAGCTTCGAAGCCTATCGGAGAACCGGCACCTACTTGGCCGTGGAGGGCAGGGGGCGCCGAGCCGACATTTCGGAGATGCGCCAGATTACCCAGAAGGCGCTGGAGGCTGCTCTCGATCGCGACCAGACACTTGCGGCCAAAGCCTCCAGGAGAGCTAAAAGCTTTCCGGTCTGAATAACGCGAGCCGGACCACTGGCCCGTCCACCCTGTAGCGCAGAAAAGGAGACGCATAATGTCCTTCAAAGACCTGTCAAAGAAAGCGACACAGGCGCCGAAATCGCCTGAGGCCAATAGCCCGCAACAGAGTCCTGCCACGAAAGAGTCTGCCCCGGTACAGGACCATGCGGCCCATTCGCCAAAAAAGTCCTGAACTCTGAAACCGTGCCCAGGGCGACGTCGGGCGACATGGTCAGCAGGACAACGGCAACCTTCTCGCGCGCGTTCACGCTCCCTGGCTTCGACGAAATGCTGCCGGCAGGAGAGTACGACCTCGAGACCGAGCTGGCGGCTCCTCTCGATCATCTGGACCCGGAGGGCTGGAAGGCCTCAGTCCGAGTGTACCTGCACCCGCGGGGCTCGCATCCCGGACTGTCGCGCAGCCTGACCGTGTCGCTGGCCGATTTGGAGTTGGCCCTCATAAAGGACGGCCTCTCGGACACGGACCTGAGGCATGCCTTTCTCGAGGGCATGCTGGCCGACCCACTCGTGCGCCTGCTGATGCAGGCCGATCAGGTTTCGGCGGCGGAACTTCGACGCCTTCATGCAAGCCCGCCACCTCGTGAGGCGCGTCGTGTCAAGACGGCTGAGCTCTCTTCCATGGCCAAGGCACTCAGGACATTTGCCGACAGGCTCGCCATCCAGTCGGCCGAGAACGAGGGCATGCCGATACGGAACCGTCATAGGTCGAGCTGATCGTTCGAAGCGGCAGCACGATGCATATCCGGCGCTTCTCAAGCCCGGGTCGATCCACAAGGGGGAGCAGAAGGCATGTCCAAGGGACAGCAGCGAAGCAACACAGAAGTGAAGAAGCCAAAGCAGAAGAAGGCCCCGCCGGTCGCACCGTCGAGCGTCGTGCGGGTCTTCAGTGAAGCGGCAGCGCCGAAACTCAAGATGAAGCGCTGAGCCATTTTCCTATCGTGGCGGAGCGCATCCCGCTCCGATCACTGCCGCGCGTAAGGCGAGTTTCTAGGCGCAACCGCGCCACCCACACCGCAAGCAGCTTCGAGATCGAAGCAGGAGATCAACATGGCCAACATGAACGTGACGCAATCCCGCAAGAGCATGGGCATCATCGCTGCCGTCCTCATCGGTATAGTCGTAATCGCCGCCTATCTCTTCGGGTGGTATGGCGGCGATCCCACGGTGGCGATTCCGGCGAACTGAGACAGCGCGAAGCCGTTCGGATGATCGGGTGGGGGTCCCGCGCAGAAGCGGACCCCCACGGTTGGATTACCGGCAAGCGGGGACAGCCAGCCGATCGTTTTGTCCGCTCTCGCCGATCGCCTGAACAAGATCTCCAGCAAGGCGGGCCGCCATGACGTTTCACGCATCCCATGCGCCGCGCGCACGTCATGACGGCGAATACCTGTCCGACCTGCAACTCGTGGAGCTCGGGTGTCACCTTGCTGGGCAATCCTTTATCGAGGTTCCGGTGGACTTCGGAGCGGTCATGCCGCGCCGTGCACGGCAGCTTCGGGACCGGACCGCCAAAATCTATCGCAGAGTGTTTCGTGCCTCGCAGGGCGAGCAGCTCATCGGTCCGGCCGAGGAGTGGCTGCTCGACAACTTCCACTTGGTCGACGAAAATATCCGGCAGGTCGAACAGGCGCTGCCACCCCGCTACGTCCGGCAGTTGCCGCAGGTCGCAATCTCGGAAGAGCTCGCTGCCCCGCGCGTGGTGGCCTTCGCGTGGAAATTCGCCTCACATTCGTCATTCGAATTTGAAGCCGCCCGTCTGACCGCGATGGTCAAAGGCTACCAGAAAATCCACCCCCTCCTGATCGGTGAGCTCTGGGCCCTGCCGTCCATGTTGCGATTCATTCTGGTTGAGGAGTTCGCCGGTCTCGCGCAGCGTATCGACCGGGCCAGGTCCATGCGCGACCGCGCCAACGGTCTGGCGGACCGGATCGTCGCGCTGAATGACGCCCCGGAGCAGGGCCTCCTCAAGGCCGAGATCTCGGCCTGCGAGGACGACAGCTTCGCGAGCCAGCTGCTCTACCGGTTGCGCGACGCCCCCGAGCGGACCCATGCAGCGATCGATTGGCTGGACGAGGCACTGATCCGCCGCGGCAGCAATGCCGAGGAGGTGCTGATCGCAGAGGAAACGCATCAGTCTGCGGAAACGGTGCTGATCGCCAGCATCATCCGCAGCCTGCGTGCCATCGACGATCTGGACTGGATGAAGTGGTTTTCTTCGGTCAGCCGGGTCGATGCAGCGCTTGCCGAACGATCGAATTTCGCGTCGCTCGATTTCAAGTCCCGCGATCAGTATCGCAATGCGGTCGAGGAACTGGCCCGGCAGTCGGGTCATAGCGAGCTTGAAGTGGTAGAGCGGGCGTTGCGGCTGTTCGAGGCCGAAGCGCGGGGCCGAAACGGCGCAGGGGCCTGCGGGCCGCGCCCGGAGCAGCCCGATATCGGGTTCTGGCTGGTTGGCCCGTGCCGTCCCGGTCTCGAGCGGGATCTCGGGGCACGCCTGCCGCTGAAGAGGCGGGCCGAGCGCGGCTACCGCCGGCTGGGCTGGCTGGCCGTGGCGGGACCGATCCTGCTTCTGACCGTGCTCATCGTCGCGGCCGGGATCGTGACGCTGAGCCTCGCGGGACTCTCCGCATGGCAGGTGCTCTTGCTGTGCCTCCTCGCCGCCATGCCCGCCAGCGAGGCAGCGAGTGGGCTGTTCAACTTCGCCGCATCGATGCTCAAGGGGCCGGTTCGGCTTGTCGGCTTTGCGTTTTCCCGCGGCGTCCCCCAGACGGCAGCGACCCTCCTCGTGATACCCTGCCTGCTGTCCTCCCGCGACGCGATTGATGACCTATGTCGGCATCTCGAAGTGCATTACCTCGCCAACCCGACGGGGCATGTGACCTTCGCCCTGGTTAGCGACTGGTCCGACAGCCCGACCGAAACGGCGCCCGACGACGTCGATCTTCTGGATCACGCGCGCGATCGGATCGACCGGCTGGCCCGGCTCTACGCGCATGATGGTCGCAGGCGGTTCCACTTGCTGCACCGAGTCCGGCAATACAATGCGTCGGAGGGCGTGTGGATGGGGTGGGAGCGCAAGCGCGGCAAGCTTACCGAGCTGAACCTGCTATTGCGCGGCGATGCCGATACGTCGTTTCTGCCCACCGATACGGCGCTGCCGGAGGGCATCCAATACGTGATGACGCTCGATTCCGATACGCGTCTCACCCGCGACGCGGTGACCAAGCTGGTCGGCAAGATGGCGCATCCGCTCAATCACCCTGTGCTCGATCACGATACGGGGCGGGTCACGCGCGGTTGGTCGATCATGCAGCCACGGGTGACGCCGTCGCTCACCACCGGGGCCGAGGCGTCGATGTTCCAGCGGGTATTCTCACGCGACCGCGGGCTCGATCCATATGTCTTTACCGTCTCGGATACCTATCAGGACCTGCTGGGCGAAGGCTCCTTCACCGGCAAGGGGCTTTACCACGTCGATACGGTGCGGAGGGTGCTGACCAATGCCTTCGGCGAGAACGCGATCCTGAGCCATGATCTGGCTGAGGGGGCGATCGCTCGCTGCGCGTTGGTGACGGATATCGAGTTGATCGAGGATTTCCCAACCCGTTACGAGGTCGAGGCGGCGCGTCAGCACCGCTGGGCGCGCGGCGACGTGCAGCTGTTGCCGCTGATCCTGAGCCGGTCGGGCATCGGTGCGCTCGGGCGCTGGAAGATGGTCGACAATTTGCGGCGAATCCTCGTGCCGATCTTCTGGATCGCGGCCTCTGTTAGCGGTTGGCTCCTGCTGGAGCCGGTCTCGGCTTTGGTATGGCAGTCATTCCTGACCCTCAGCCTGTTCGTTGCGCCGACCTTGCAGCTGATCAGGTCGGGCCTGCCACCCGCCGTCGACATGGTCACACGGACGCATTTGCGCTCGCTTGCGGTCGACGTGGCCGCGGCGACGGCGCAGGTCGGCCTGCGGATCCTGTTCATTCCACATGCGGCGGCCCTGATGTCGGATGCAGCGATCCGCAGCCTCTACCGCGTCCTCATCAGCCGCAGGAACTTGCTGGAATGGCGCAGCGCCGGGGCTTCCGGTCTCCCAAGAGCCCCGGGTCTCCTTTCCTATTACCGGATCATGCTGTGGCCGGCACTCGCGCTGTTGACCGGACTGCCGCTGCTCTACCAGCTTTCGGCCCCTGGGCTGCCGATCGCGCTTGGTTTCGGGTTGGCCTGGAGTCTTGCGCCCGCTGTCGCGTGGTATGTGAGCCGCTCGGCTGAGACCGAGGACCGGCTCGATATCGACCCGGCGGACCGAGCAGCGCTGCGCCGGATCGCGCGGCGCACCTGGGAATACTTCGACCGCTTCGTGACCGAAGAGCACAACTGGCTGCCGCCGGACAACTTCCAGGAGGACCCGGAGCCGGTCGTGGCCGGGCGTACCTCGCCCACCAATATCGGCCTCTACCTGCTGGCCACGGTCTCGGCGCGCGATTTCGGCTGGATCGCGCTGCGCGATTGCATCGAGCGGATCGAGCATACCCTCGCGACGATTGAGTCCATGGAGACCCTGCACGGGCATCTCTACAACTGGTACGACACGCGAAGCCTCGCGCCGCTTTTGCCGCAATACGTCTCCACCGTCGACAGCGGCAATCTCGCGGGACACCTCGTGACGCTGTCGGCGGCGCTTCGCGACTGGGGGGCGGCACCTTATGTCCACCTGTGGACCGGCGTCGAGGGGATCGGCGACATCGCCTCGATCCTGCGTGAGGAGCTTGCGGACGTGCCGGATGACCGCCGCACGATCCGACCCCTGCGCCAGCGGCTGGAGGAGCGTCTGGCGGGGTTCGAGCGGGCGCTCGAAACGGTGCGCCGCGCGCCCGAGGCGGACTCGGTCCGCACTCACACGTTGCTGGCGATCGCCGAAGACATTGACAACCTCGCTCTTGGTTTCAGCACGGAGTACGGTGAGCGGGCCGTGGCCGTGCGGCACTGGGCCATGCGGCTGAAGACCGTCTGCGAGGCCGGTCTGGCGGGTGCCCCGCTGGGCCTGCCCGCGACCGAGGCGCTGCGCGAGCGGCTCGAGCGTACCGCCGAGCAGGCACGCCGGCTGGCTTTCTCGATGGACTTCACCTTCCTGATGCAGCCCGATCAGCGGCTGCTGTCGATCGGCTACAACCCCGCCGAGGGCAAGCTCGACACCTCCTGCTACGATCTTCTCGCCTCCGAGGCGCGGCTGACCAGCCTGTTCGCGGTGGCCAAGGGTGATCTTCCCAATGAGCACTGGTTCCGGCTGGGCCGACAACTGGTGAGCGTCGGCGCGCGCGGCGCACTGATGTCGTGGTCGGGCTCGATGTTCGAATACCTGATGCCGCCGCTTGTCATGCAAGAGCGGACGGGGGGGCTTTTGAACCAGTCCAACATGCTTTCGGTCAAGGCGCAGATCGACTATGGCCGGCGCCGCCGGGTGCCGTGGGGGGTCTCCGAAGCCGCCTACAACGCGCGCGACCGCGAGATGACCTACCAGTATTCTAACTTCGGAGTACCGCTGCTGGGGCTGAAGCGCGGCCTCGCCAGCGATCTAGTGGTCGCCCCCTATGCCAGCCTTCTGGCAAGCCAGTACCGCCCGCGCGCGGCGGTGGCCAATCTCGAGCGACTGCGCGGCATAGGCGCGCGCGGCGATTACGGCTTCTACGATGCGGTTGATTTCACACCTGCGCGGCTGCCCGAGGGCGCACGTCATGCGGTGGTCCGGACTTACATGGCGCATCACCAAGGCATGTCGATCGTCGCTGTGGCGAACGTCGTGTCGCAGGGGCTTATGCGGACGCGGTTCCACAGCGATCCCGTGATCGAGGCGGCCGAACTCTTGTTGCAGGAGCGCTCGCCGCATGAGGTCCCGGTGATCGTCGCCTTGACCGAAGAGAACGCGCGCCTCACCGGGTCGGCGCAGCTGACCAGCGCGGCGCTGCGCGAGATCGACGATCCGGCCCGGGCCGGGCGGGCGGTGAACCTGCTGTCGAACGGGCACTATTCCGTCATGCTGACCGCCACGGGTGCCGGATCGGCGGCCTGGAACGGCCTGGCTGTTACTCGGTTTCGTCCGGACCCGGTCGAGCAGGTCTGGGGCAGCTTCCTGTTCCTGCGCGATCTCGAGACCGGTGACTGGTGGTCAGCCACGGCCGCACCGCGCGCCGCCCCGGACGAGAAGGCGCATGCCGTGTTTTCCGACAGCAAGGCCGAATTCTACAAGACGGTCGGCACGCTGCGCAGCCGTGTCGACGTCATTGTCGCCTCCGAGGTTGATGCGGAAGGCCGCGCCCTGACCTTGTGCAACGACGGCGAGACCGATCGGATAATCGAGGTGACCTCCTATGCCGAGCCGGTAATTGCTTCGGCGCAGTCCGACGCCGCGCATCCCGTCTTCTCCAAGATGTTCATCCGCACCGAGATCGCCGAGGCAGGCGCAGTGATTCACGCCTGGCGTAACAAGCGCAGTCCTGACGAGCCGGACATGCACGTGGCGCATCTGCTCGCCGGTCTCGGTGGCGGCCGGGTCACCAGTGCCGAGACCGACCGCCGCCGCTTCATCGGGCGGGGCCGCACCCTGCGCACCGCCATGGCCTTCGACCCCGGCGCTTCGCGCTTTGGCGGGGCGGAGCCGTCCGATGGCTACACGCTGGACCCGATCCTGTCGCTGCGCCGTAAGGTACGGGTCCCGGCGGGCAAGGAGATCCGGCTTGTCTTCTGGACCCTGGCAGCCCCTGGCCGAGCCGAGGCGGAAGCCTCCATCGCCCGCTACATGCATCCCGAGGCGTTCGACCGCGAAGCCATGCACGCTTGGACCCGGTCGCAGATCCACCTGCATCATGTCGGCGTCGATCCCGCCGAGGCGGCGATCTTCCAGGTCCTCGCGGCATCTTTCGTGCTGCCTGACCGGTCGCTTGGGGCCGCGCCGGATGCGCGGCGCCTCGGCGCGCAGTCGATGCTGTGGCGCCTGTCGATCTCGGGCGACGCGCCGATCCTCACAATCCGCATTGACGCCGAGGCGGATATTGAGGTGCTGCGCGAAGCGCTCAGGGCGCATGAATACCTGCGCAGTCGGGGCCTGCTGATCGACCTCGTGATCCTCAACGAGCACGCGACCTCCTATGCGCAGGATCTCCAGATGGCGATCGAGGCGATCTGCGCCAGTTCGCGGCACCGCGCGCTGATGGGTGGCGGTCTGGCGCATGTCTTCGCGCTCCGGCGGGACCTGATGGACGAAGCGACCTGCGAGACTCTGCTCGGCGCGAGCCGCGCTGTGTTCCACGCCCGCAACGGGCGGCTTTCGGTCCAGCTCGGACGCGCGGCCCGTCTGGCCGGGCGCGGACGACCCGATGCGGGGGCGCGGCCCGATCACGAATCTCGGACGGGATGGCCCACTCGCCGCGAGGTCGTCCTCCCGGACCGTGAGCAAAAATCGCCCGAGTTCCGAGGCGGGGAGGGTCTGGAGTTCTGGAACGGGATCGGCGGTTTCGACGTCCGGCGGCGCGAATACGTTATTTACCCGGAAGCGGGCGTCCCCACGCCGCATCCTTGGATCAACGTGATCGCCAACACGCGGTTCGGCATCCAGGTCTCTGCCGATGGTGCCGTGTCAAGCTGGAGCGTCAATTCCCGTGATCACCAGCTTACGCCGTGGTCAAATGATCCGGTCATCGACCGGCCCGGTGAGGCGATCTATGTGGTCGACCGCGACACGGGCACGATGTTCAACCCCCTGCCGCGCCTTGATACCACGGACGGCGCGCGCTTCGAGGCCCGGCACGGCATGGGCTACAGCCAGTTCCGGCGCGAGGGCGGTGATCTCGCGATGACGCTCACGCATCGCGTTGCAGCAGAAGATCCGGTGCGCCTGTCGCGGCTGGAGCTGGAGAACACGGGGGAGCGACGCCTGCGGCTGCGGATCACCGGCTATGCCGAATGGGTGCTCGGCCATGACCGAGCCCGCACAGCGCCCTTCGTCACGGTCCGGGCCGATCCGGTTGCGGGCCTGATGACGGCCTTCAACCCTTTTGATACCGAGTTCCCTGGCCGTGTCGCCTTCCTCGCCTGCTCGGAGCCGGTGGCCGCCTTTACCGCGGATCGGAGCCGCGTTCTCGGTAGGGGCGATGTCTGGCGCCCCGAGGCAGTGATGCGCGGCCAGCATTTAGGCAATGATACGGAGACCCATGGCGACCCTTGCGCCGCCATTGCCACTGATGTGGTGCTTGAAGCCGGCCAACGGGCGCGGCTGAGCTTCCTGCTTGGCGACGGGGCGGATGCGGGGGAGGTGCAGGCTCTTGCCCGCCGCCATCTCGCGGCCGAGCGGGACTCGCAGGCCGATCCCTGTGACATGGCGGCGGCGGAGTGGGCACCGCTTCTCGACACGCTGCAGATCGAAACGCCGGACCCGGCGATGGACCTGATGGTCAATGCTTGGCTGCCCTATCAGGGCATCGTCTGTCGCCTGCGCGCCCGTTCGGCGTTCTACCAGGCCAGCGGCGCCTTCGGCTTTCGCGACCAGCTGCAGGATACGCTGGCCTTCCTGTGGCAGGATGCCGGATTGGCCCGGCGGCAGATCCTGAACGCTGCGGGGCGGCAGTTCATCGAAGGAGATTTTCAGCACTGGTGGCTGCCGCAGAACGGCGCCGGAGTGCGAACCACGATATCGGACGACTGCGTCTGGCTGGCTTATGGCCTGTGCCACTACGTCGAGGTGACGGGCGACGTTACCTTGCTGGACGAAGACCTGCCATTCCTGTCGGGGCCGCCTCTCCCCGAGGGCGCGCATGACGCCTATTTCCAGCCGGATCCCGCGCAGGAAAGCGCTTCGGTCTACGAGCACGCGGCGCTTGGTCTCGACCTGGCGATCAGCCGTACCGGCAGCCACGGCCTACCCTTGATACTGGGCGGCGACTGGAATGACGGCATGAATCGTGTCGGCGAGGCGGGCCGCGGCGAAAGCGTTTGGCTCGGGTGGTTCTTGGCGCACGCGCTGGACCGGTTGGGAGCGATCGCATCGCAGCGGGGCGACGATGCCCGTGCCGC
The DNA here is from genome assembly GCF_900172345.1 of Limimaricola soesokkakensis. Taxonomy (GTDB): domain Bacteria; phylum Pseudomonadota; class Alphaproteobacteria; order Rhodobacterales; family Rhodobacteraceae; genus Limimaricola; species Limimaricola soesokkakensis. Next base: position 18,126 of record NZ_FWFY01000008.1, on the reverse strand, counting down.
CGCTTGGGCCGCGCACTCATTATCGCTACGCGAGGCGCTCGACAGCGCGGGCTGGGACGGGGCGTGGTACCGGCGGGGCTATTATGACAACGGCACGCCGCTGGGCTCCGCAACATCCGAGGAATGCCGTATCGACTCCATCGCCCAGTCCTGGAGCGTGATGTCGGGCCTCGTTGATCCGGTTCGGGGCGCGCAGGCGATGGCGAGCGTGCTCGCGCATCTTCCGGACAGAGAGGCCGGGCTGATCCGCCTGTTCACACCGCCTTTCACCCGGACCCCACAGGAGCCGGGCTACATCAAGGGCTACCCGCCCGGTGTGCGGGAGAACGGTGGTCAGTACACCCACGCCGCGGCTTGGGTGGTCTATGCGCTGGCGGAGATGGGGCAGGGCGAGGCGGCGCATGAGTGCTTCTCCATGCTCAACCCGATCCGGCACACGCTGGACCCGGACGCTGTCGCGACCTACCGGACCGAGCCCTACGCGGTCGCAGCTGACATCTATTCGGAAGGTGAGCGCAGGGGGCGTGGCGGCTGGACTTGGTACACGGGCTCCGCCGGCTGGCTCTATCGTGCGGCGGTCGAGGGCATCTTGGGTATTCGCAAGTCTGGGGACCGGATCACCGTGCGCCCCAACCTGCCTGCGGCGTGGCCGGGATTTGTAGCGCGATTGAAGATCGAAGGAGCGGTGCGAGAAATCAATGTGACCCGCAGCGATGACGGTAGCCTCGTTGTTAAGGTCGATGGGACGAAGCTGCATAAGACCGATTCATTCCCGTTCAAACCCAATGATGCGCCGTGACGCGACTGAGGTGGTGGCCTCTCTGGCAGCATTCTTTGTGCGAGGATTGGCTAAGTCTGCTTGAAAATTGCTGAGAAGAGGGAGATCGCGGATGAGGCGGCGCTTCCTGTATCTGGTCCCTGTGAGCAAGGCGGAGGCCTTCGTCACCGCAGTCGTCGCTTGTGAGATGGTCGGTTTCGACTGAGCCTCCGCAAGAGCGAGGACGGCCGCACCGATCTGATCCGGCGACACCCCGACCAGAAGGCGGAGCCGTCCCCTTTCATGCGGATGCGAAGATCTGGCAGTGCAGTCGGCGTGCACCACTAAAAGACAAGGGTCGACCTCAAGAAACAGACAACGGAAACTGTGGCGCATGCTAAGCAAGAGGGGTGGTGGGCGCGCGCTTGACCAAAGGTTCTGCGACCCGGTCAACTCGTAGCGTGCTGTGTGCCACTTGTTTTCAACGAGTTGAATGGTTTGCGAAAGCGGCCCGCCATGGTTTGGCGGGTCGTTTCTTGAGATGAAGGCTGACTATCTTCCGCTAGACCGAAGCATCTATCAGATGCCCTTGCTCTAAGCGCGGAGAGAACTGCTGCGCCGAGGGATCGTTTCCTGACGTAATCCTCGAAATCGTTCGGGCGACCCAATGGCCGCTCTGACCGAATGTTAGAGTTCGGCTCTCTATTGATCGATTAACATGCCGTTTCACTTGAAACTCACTACCGCGGTACGGATCTCGGGACCGAGATCTGATTTCAGGAGTTAGCCGTAGGCATGAGCGACGACCGAAGCTAGACTCGTGGCGACGTGCGCCAGTGACGCAAGGCCCATTCGCGGATGATCGGAGCTTGCGCGACGAAGGGTTGCCGCCTCATGTGGGCGTCGTCGCGACCGGCATTATGAGCTGGACGCGAAGCCCCCCGCCCTCGCGGTTGCGGAAGCAAAGTTCCCCGCCATGGTCCTCTACGACTGCCTGTGCGATCGCCAGGCCAAGGCCGTAGCCGGAGGACGCGGCACCACCACTCCCCCCGGCGTCGTCGCGCTTGAACGGCAGCAGAAGCCGCGGAAGGTCGCTCTCGGGAATGCCCGGGCCACGATCGTCGATCGTCACCTCGACCATGTCACCCTTCTGCGACACAGCCACCTGAGCCGAATGACCGTATTTCATCGCGTTCTCGATGAGGTTGAGAAGAGCGCGCTTCATCGCCACGCGCTTGCAAGTAACAATAAGGCCCTCGGTGCTGTCGCACTCCACCGGGCCGCCGCAGTCCGCGAGATCGTCGCAGATCGTGCAGACCAGCGCCCCGAGATCCACCTTCGAGCGCTGCTCGCTTTCATGTGTTGCCCTCGCATAGGCGAGAAAGCTGCCGATCAGGGTGTTCATGTCCTCGATCGTGCCAAGAATTCTGCCCTGCTCCTCGCTGGGAGGCATCGCTTCCACCCTCAGCTGGATCTGGGTCAGGGGCGTGCGCAGGTCATGCGAGATCGCGGCCAACATCTCGGTTCGGCCCTGAACCATGTTGCGCAACCGCGCCTGCATCCGGTTGAAGGCATGGGCCGCCCGCACGACCTCCTGCGGCCCCGTGGCCGGGAGAGGCGAGGTGAACAGGTCCCTTCCGAGCGCCTCGGCGGCCTCGGCAAAGCGCGCGAGCGGGCCCGTGACGCGCCCAACGAGCCAGAAAGCGACGAGGGCGATCCCGATCAGGGCCGAGATGAGGTTGGCCACGAGCAGATCAGGCAGGAGCGGGGCAGGCGTATTGAAGGCCCCGGAGAAATTGATCCAGTCGTCTGGGCCGTGCTTGATCGAGATGACCAGGCCGGGGCCGTCCGCCGGAAGATCGAACGCTGTGGCAGGCGAGCCCTTTCGACTGGCCGCGTCGAACTCCGGCAGTTCGACTTGGCTCGCAGGCCTCTCCAGGATGCGCGCATGCATTTCGTTGCTGGCTATTCGCGGAACCTGCGAGCGCAGATAGGCGAGGATCTCCTGCTCCGCCTCGCTGAGGCGCTCGGGCTCCAGCGGCGAGGTGCTGCTGGTCCAGACGCGGAAGGCCCGGCTGTCGGAGAACTTTACCACCTCATTGCGCCAAGCCAGGGGGAGGTCGCGCACCAGGCGGCTGATCCCGGCGGCGCGCTCGGCCAAGTCGACGGCCTCGGTCATCTCCACCGCTTCGCGGCGATCGAAATGATAGAACGCATAACCCACCAAGTGGGACAGCACGAAGCTCGCCACGATGATGGCCGTGGTCCGCGCGCGCATGCTGCGCCAGTTCACGCCAGCACGTCCGGCGTGAATATGTAGCCGTCGCCCCATATCGTCTTGATGATCCGGGGGGATTTCGGATCGTCGCCCAGCTTCTTGCGGAGCCGGCTAACCTGAATGTCGATGCTGCGATCCGAGATGATCGCCGAACGTCCGCGTGTGGCATCGAGCAGTTTCTCGCGGGAGAGCGTTGCCTGCGGCCATGTCAGAAAGGCCAGGAGCAGTTCGTATTCCGCACCGCTCAGCAGGACGATCACGTCATCATCCGAGACGAGTTCCCGCTTTGCCGTGTCCAGCGCCCAACCTTCGAAGCGGATGAAACGGTCGGAGCGCGGGGGAGCGGCGCCCGCCACGGCGGAACGCCGCAGCACCGCCTTGATTCGCGCCAGCAGTTCTCGTCCGTGGAAGGGCTTGGGCAGGTAGTCGTCGGCCCCCATCTCCAGCCCCAGCACCCGGTCGAAATCGTCCCCCTTGGCCGTGAGCATGATGATCGGCGTCAGGTCTCCACCGCCGCGCAGGGAGCGGCAGAAACTCAGCCCGTCCTCGCCCGGCAGCATCAGGTCGAGCACGATGAGGGAGACGGACCCTTCCGCCAGCAGCGATCTGGCCCGCTTGGCATCGGGCGCCCTGCTGACCCGGTACCCGTCCCGGCTTAGGACCTGTTCCACGAGCTGGCCGATCTCGACATCGTCATCCACGATCAGGATATGCGCTGGCGCGGTGGTCATGGCACGAAAAACCTCGAGCGAACGTTCTCACCCGAAAATCATTAGCAGCAATCTTCGGCATACCAATCGGAAACGGCTGTGGCGCTGCAGGCGCCTGCCGCCGACACAGCTTGTCACAGATGGACAAAAAGTTCGGAAATCTTCGCGCCTGGTCTGCGCTACTGACATCGTGTCCGTTTCAGAAGGAAGGGCACGCAATGCATCGCACCGACAGGCCCCTCTGCATTTTAGCGAAGGGCATTCGAATGCATTGCCGGAATTTCCGACGCGTATTGAACGAATGCATTTATGAAGGCGCGAAATCATGAAGCACTACAACTTGGCAAGCGATGCCCTTCCGCAACCGGATGTCCGGCAGGTCCGCACCGAGCGGGACCGACCGTTGCTCCGCGGCGTCGTGCTGGTGCTGTCCTGCCTCCTGACGGCGGTGTTCTACACCTGGATCGGCACCTTCCTGCTCGGCGGGCATGCCTCTCTCACGGCCTACCTCGTCGCATCAGCGATCGGCGCGATGGCTGGCGCGGTTCTGAGCGCGGCCCTGCGTTGAGGATACCGGGTGACTTGACTGCCCCGCTCCACCCCAGGTGTCCAGCTGTCCTGGGGCCGAGACCAAACCGTGGTGGAGAGTACGCTTGGCCCCTTCGAACCTGCGTAACGCGGTGGCCGCCCCGGCCGATGGCGTAGCCCAGGGCGGATAACGCCGATACCTGCTGCCTGCCTATATCGACTGCTACTCTTGAGCGCTTTTCCCACTCGACGGACCAAGGCCTGTCACGCCTTGGTCCGCTATTTCTTGGCCGGCTCGTTGGAGGTCGACACATCTTGTCACAAATCGCCACGATCACGCGGAAGGTTTCAGGCGGGCATGACCCATGCTGCTCCCACCGCTTCGGAAACGAAAGGCAGGACCATGCAGCATGTGAAAGGCAGCTCGGGCCCCAAGGTGTCCCCCACCCGGCGTTGCCCATCAGCGCGATCATTTCCCTCGGCCCCCTCGAATTTGTCTCCCCAGAAGGTCTTGAAAGACGGCGGCGTGGCTCACTCTCGAACCACGACGCACGTGTCGCAGACGGGCAATGAACTCTCGCCTGCTGCAACCGGCGGTCCCGGTCTGCGACCCCGCCCGAGGGCAGCGGCGGATCTTGCCGCCCGCCTGTACCGCGTTCAGCAGCGCCAGCAGGCCCGCTTTGCGGCGCTGCCCCCATCGATGAAGGAGGACTTCCACATACTTATGTGGCACCAGCACCGGCTCCGGGCCAATCAGACCGCGCATGACGCGGCCCTTGCCCGGCTGCAGGGAACCACCGTGTCACGAAACTGAAAAGCCACTGTCCATCGCCCACCACTCATGGCGGGCCAAGGTCTGTCCCTCCTTGGTCCGCCTGTCTTTTCGAGATTCCCCCAATGACACTCGCCTTCCACGCCACGCAGAAACGTCACCCGTCCCATGTCTCGTGGGCCAAAGGTCTGATCGGTAGGGTTCGCGCCCTCAGCGAACGGGAGGAGGACGGGGCGCTGGACGCCCAACTGCACCCGCGCACGGCCGAGATCATTGCGGCGCTTGGCACCGGTGCATCGCTGTTCCAGCGATTTCGACACTTCGGCACCGAGGACCTGCCCTGCTACCGGGTATGGATCGACACCTCGGCGCCCATCACGCGTTTCCGCATGCTCGAGGCCAGTCCCGCCCTGCTGAAATGGGTGGAGAGAAACGACACGGATTTCGACATCCTGCAACTGCCGATCTCGGGCTTCCAGTATCACTGGCGCAGCGATCTCGCCCGCGCGCAGGAGGCGCGGGCGGGACTGGTCAGCCATATCCATCTCGTACGCAGCAACGGCGACCTGGTGGTCGACCACATCGCTTCCGCCCCGCGGAGGGGCGAGACGGGGCCGGTAATCGAGGGGTGCATGGTTCTGCCGCGCGCCGCCGCAGAGCCGCCGTTTCCGATTTGGGAGAAGGTGCTGATTGCGCGCAGACTGACGCCGTCCCGGATGCTTGAATAGAACAGGCATGGAACCCGCGGGGTCCTCCTTCCCTCGTGCTTTGCAGGCATCCGTCACGGTGGCAATATGTCAGGGAGCCACTGATGGAGGCCGACATGGAACGCGCGTTCGAACACCGCGGCGATGTCTGCACGATCGAGGCCCGGCTGGAAGCAGGGGTCTGGCATGTGGAGGCGCGGCGCGGGGTAAAGCTGCTTTGCGAGGCCGGCCAGCTCCGGGATGCCGAGCGTTTCGAGGCCGAGGCCTGCGGCCTCGCCGACCCGCTCCGTGCTCTTCTCGACGCTTACGAGGACCGGATCCGCTCTGGAGATCTCTGAGCCGGCAACTGGAGCGCATTTGCGGGTGTGGCAACCAAGCAAATTGTCCCCGGCTGCTGCAAAGCAGAAGGGTCGTAAACCCGGCATATCTCCCACAGCCAATGTGGTAGAATTTTCCCCTGACCCAAACCCACCTTGGCACACCGATGCCGTCGGGGGGCGGTCACAACATCAACGCCGGCTGGATGGCAAGATGGATGCCAGAAAAGCGACTTGACGCTCTGGAGTCCTTTCACCGCTTCCTGTGGGGAAGCAAGCGCCCGACGTAGTAATGGCGAAACGACGCCGGGCTACGTTCTACCAACTAGGGTCGAACCATCAGGGTAGTGTCCTGGTAGAGCGCAGGAAGATTATAGCACTAAGAGTAGATCTATCCGAGTGCTCATCAACGGCTGTGCATCCTTGTCACACTATCGTGCCTGTTTGTGTGATCGCGAGTGAGGATGAATTAGTCCCATCTCCTAGGAGGTTGCGCTCCTCCGAGAGCCGCGCCAGTTCCTTTTTCAGGCGGCAAATCTCGGTGTTCTTCTCCGCCTCCCTCGGCGAACTCTTCGCGAACTTCTGCCAAGCGTAGCGCGAATACGGGCTAACCCAAGTCGCTGCGACACCTCCCTGACCGGGTAGCCCTGCTCGGTGATCTGCGCGACCGTGTCCCGCTTGAACTCGCCGCTGAACTTGTTGCTCCTCATCAGGACCTCATTGCCTCAAAGTCAGCGGAGAAGGCGACCACAAGATGCGGGGCCATTCAGATCGGAAAGAAAAGATCCGCGGCAGATCAAACAGGTCACAAGAAAAGGTCAACTTTCGGGTGACTTGTTAGAACCTCATGAAAGCTTCAGTGTAGATGTGGGAGCAAGCTTGCCGGCCGAGTTTAGGTTAGCAGGAAGGCCTACCAGCCGGACGGGGCCGCCGATGAGTAGAATACCGGATACCGTGAAGCCGCACTTGCGCACTTTTGATGGTGGCAGGTGCCGGCTTCTGACGGCTTACCTCCCGAGTATCACGCTCTGTATGTCCGTTGCCGCCGTACTGCTGATCGTGCCGGCGGCGGCCCATATCAGTAGGGATTATGGGTTCTTTACTCGGGATCCTACTCAAATCGGGAACATCCCTCGCTATGCCGGATTCCTCTCAAGCCTTGGAGTGATGGCTTGGACGGTCGGCGCCGCCGTTTCACTCTTTACGTCGGCAGTGCTCGTATCTAGGTCAAGAGACGATGCCGACCCACGGTTCTTTCTATTCTTCGGTGGCTTCACCGCCCTGCTTGGCTGGGATGACTTGTTTCTCATTCATGAGAATTTTATCCTGGGAGAAAAGTCGCTCTTTCTCGTCTATGGAGCGATCGCCCTGACAGGAGTTGTGCTGTTCAGGGGGGTATTTCGGAACGAGGCCACGGGTTTCGCGCAGGCTGCCGCGGCTGCTTTCCTATTGTCTTTGTCCGTCGACGCGGGTCAGCGTCTAATAGAGAGACAGATTGGCGATATCCGCATCCTGATCGAAGATGGCGCGAAATTCATTGGTGCGGTTTGCTGGGCAATCTTTCTATGCAAGATTGGTGCCGCATCGATTTCGAGATGTACTCATGAGTGATCTGGCTGAAAGTGACGTCAGACATTCCGAACCTGATGAGCATCCGAAAGCTTGCGCGTTGCAGCTTTCACCTCGGTGGATGCGGTATTTTATAGTTTTTGGCATTCCTGCACTTGCACTTCTCTCCGTCGCAATGTCGGCTATTAAGGTGGAAGGTGGCAACTTCATTGTCAACGAGCTTGCTGACCGGTTTATACTGAACAACGAATTCAGTATCCCGACACTAATCAGCATCGTTCTCATGTTTGTTGCATCGCAGCTCTGCGCGCTAAACTACTTATATTATAGGAGGTTAATGAGGGCACCGATCAACACATACTGGGTCTTGAGTTCGCTTATTCTTTTAGCCATGGCCTATGACGAAAGCGCCCAAATTCATGAGAGTTTGCGCTGGTCCCTGTTCGACAATATCCTAAACGGGCAAAGTTGGATCTTCGTTGGTGTTCCCATAGTTGTCGTCCTTGGCCTGCTGTCCATTCCGTTCCTTCTATCCCCACCACGGCGCCTGAAAGTAGAATTGCTAAAGGGAGCAACGATCTTTGTTTTTGGAGCGCTCGTTATCGAAGGGGTAGGTGGCTTGTACAAGGTCGGGTTCGGGATGGACTTTGTCTATGTTCTTATTTCGGTCGCTGAAGAAGCCACGGAGTTGACTGGAATTTCGTATGTAAACCTCGCTTTATTAAACCATGCCGCGCAGAAGGGTCTCTCTGTCACATTTTGCGATCCGGCCGGACGCGAATGAACTACTTGTCTGTGAACCCCCGCGACCGGGTGGTTAGAGCCCGATGAGCGGCCGGGCCGTGCCTCCCATTCATAGCGAAACGGCCCATTGTAGTGATTTTTTGTTCGGCATACCCGATTACTGCCCAGTGAAGTTCGTAACCTCACGTTTCTTGCTGCAGGAGATGCCGGTTTCGCCATCCGGCTCGCGTGCTACGCACCAACCGAAGAGCGTTTTTCCGGTGAATGTCGTGGTCGAGACATTGGGCGTCTCCCGCTCAAATCTGAAGGCCCGGCGGAGCCGGAGCATGAAGCTGCGTTACGCTATCACAAAGCGCGGCGGTCCTATCGCTGATTTCTGCGCTGGTGGTGGCGCGGCCTATCTACGGCTTCGAACTAAGGGCTGTCAAAGCGCCGGCATGATATGACAATATTGCACCTATCCAGTGAATAGCCCCGTGTCTTGTGGACGCCTTCTTCGCTAATTTTAAGGCAAGGAGGCCATGATGAGCAGCAGCAAGTTCAGCGATGAGTTCAAGCGGGATGCAGTTGCGCTGGTGGCCGGCGAGCGCGACCCTGACATCCTGACATCCTGACATCCTGACATCCTGACATCCTGACATCCTGGCATCCTGCCGGGACGTGCGGTGCCATGCCTCCCTCGAGACGATCCGGGCGGCGCTGGTCGGCAACGACCGCGCGGGGCACATCTTCGCGCTGGAGCAGTCGCTGGATCTCTACGACGTGTATCAACGAAGATCGCGGACTGCGATGCGAGGCTGAAACAGGCGGTGAGCGAGCTTAGGGTCCGCTCCGAGAGCACGACACCATCGCCCAAGCCGCGCTTTCGTCCGAGGCCGGCAGGGGCACCGGCGTTCGATGTGCGAGCTGCGCTGCATGGCGTGCTCGGGGTGGACCTGCCCCAGATCCACGGCATCGGACCCGGTCTCGCGCTCAAGCTGGTGGCGGAGTGCGGCACCGACCTGACGGCCTGGCCGAGCGCCAAGCATTTCACCTCGTGGCTCTGCCACGCGCCGGGCAACAAGATCCCAGGGGGCCAAGCTGCTGACCTCGCGTACTCGGCGTTCCTCGAGCCGTGCGGCCGCACTCCTGCGGTTGGCCGCGACGACCGTAGGGCGCAGCGACACCGCTCTCGGCGCATTCTATTGCCGTCTGTCATCCCGTGTCGGCAAGCAGAAGGCCGTGACCGCCACGGCGCGCATGATCGCCGTCCTGTTCTACAACACCCTCCGGTTCGGGAGAGCCTACCGCGATCCCGGCGCGGCGACTTATGACGAGCGGCACCGAAGCCGCGTCCTCGCCAATCTCCAGCGCCGCGCCAAGACCCTTGGCTATCACTTGGTGCCCACGACCGAGCCAGCCGGTGTTTCTTGGGATGGCCACCGCGTACTTCGCCAGGGATGCAAATTGATACGCGTTCGTGGCCGAGCATCGCGGGCAGTTCTCCGTCCGGGCGATGTGTCGGTGCCTGCGCATCCAGCCGAGCGGCTTCTATGCGTGGCTGAAGGCGCCGTTGAGCAAACCCGCTCGGGAGGACGCGCGGCAGACCGAGCTTCTGAAGGAGGCGTGGGTCGAGAGCGCCAAGGTCTATGGGCAGCGGAAGCTGCACGATGATTTGGTTGAACAGGGCGAAAGCATCTGCCTGAACCGCGTCTCCCGCCTGACCAAGCTGGCCGGGATCACGGCGCAGATCGGCTACAAGCGTCGCCCTGGAAAGTATGGCGGCAAGCCGTCGGTCGTGGTCGACAACACCATGGATCGGCAATTTGATGTCGAGGATCCGGATACGGTTTGGGACGAGGCCTTGTTCGCCATTGGTTCAAGAACAATGGCTGAGTGACATCACCTACATCCGGACGCAGGCAGGCTTTGCTTACCTCGCTGTGGTGATCGATCTCTTCTCTCGGCGCACGGTCGGATGGTCCATGCAGTCGCGCCAGACGACTGACGTCGTGCTCCAGGCTTTGCTCATGGCCATATGGCGAAGGAAGCCGAAGGACAAAGTGCTGATCCACTCCGATCAGGGAAGCCACTTCACCAGCATGGACTGGGCTGCTTTCCTGAAAGCCCACAATCGGGAGCATTCCATGAGCCGCCGTGGCAACTGCCATGACAATGCCGTCGCCGAGAGCTTCTTCAACCTGCTCAAGCGCGAACGGATCAGGCGCCGGACCTACCGGACGCGCGAGGAAGCCCGGCGGGACGTGTTCGACGACATCGAGACGTTCTATACCCCGAAGCGCAAGCACGCGGGGAACGGAATGCTGTCGCCCGTCGACTTCGAGTGGCAGCAGAAACTGGTGCACGAGGGCGTCTAAGAAACGCGGGGCTATTCAACGGGCCTTCGCAGCAGGGCGGCGAACGTCGGCCTCAACGCGAATGTTCGACATGCACCGCCCTGCTGTCTGGCGGGGCTTCGTCCCGATCGAACATGCCGTAATCTCGAACGACGCTCGCGATGCGCAGGCGGTAGTCGGCAAAGATGCCGCCCCGGCCCTTCGCCTGCGCGCCGCGGTGCGCCTCCAGCGTTCGCCAGCGCGCGATGGCTGCCTCGTCCTCGAAGAAGGACAGCGACAGGATCTTCCGTGGATCGGTCAGGCTCTGGAACCGCTCGACAGAGATGAACCCCTCGACCTGATCCAGAAGCGGGCGCATCTTTGCGGCCAGTGCGAGATAGTCGTCGGTCCGCCCATCCGCCGGCTCGACCTCAAAGATCACCGCGATCATGCCGATGCCCCGGGGGTGTGCGGGTCCGAGACGCGCTTCAGAAAGGTCCGGTCCTCGCGCAGCAGAAACTTCTCGGCCTGGGCGAATTCGTAGTTCTCGCGGCCAAGCGGATCGTCGGCCAGCCGCGCGCGATAAGCCTCGTAATCGGCGAGGCTGGCAACGTTGTAGATCCCGTAAGCGAGCGTGCTGGAGCCTTCGTGCGGGGCGTAGTAGCCGATCAGATCCGCGCCGCAGCGCGGGATCGCCTGCCCCCAGTTGCGGGCATATTGCGCGAACTGGGCCTTCTTTGTCGGGTCAATGTGGTAGCGGATCACACAGGTGAGCATGGAGGACTCCTTTGATCGAGGCTTGTTCGACTAGAGTATGCCATTGTGAGGCACAGATGGTTCGATTACGCTCGAACCATGAAGGAAGGTCCGGACATCGCCCGTATCGCCGCGCTGATCGGTGACCCCGCACGCGCCAACATGCTGACCGCCTTGATGAGCGGTAAGGCCCTGACCGTCAGCGAGCTGGCCGAAGAGGGCGGGGTCACGATCCAGACGGCCAGTTCCCACCTGTCGAAGCTGGACGAGGGCGGACTGCTGCGCCCCCGCAAACAGGGTCGGCACAAGTACTTCTCTCTGGCCGGTGACGAGGTGGCGCAGGTGCTCGAAGGGCTGATGGGGCTGGCGGCGGGGGCCGGTCATCTGCGCAGACGCACCGGCCCGAAGGACATCGAACTGCGCCGGGCGCGGGTCTGCTACAACCATCTCGCAGGCGACATGGGCACCCAGCTGTTCGACAGCCTGATCGCCCGGGGGTTTCTGACCGCCGAGGCCGAGGAGTTGCTCCTCACCGATGCGGGCGCGGATTTTGTGGCCCGGTTCGAGATCGATCTCGATGACCTGCGCCTCAAACGCACGCCGCTGTGCCGCGAATGCCTGGACTGGAGCGAACGACGATCGCATCTGGCAGGCAGTCTTGGGCGCGCCTTCCTGGCCCGCTTCGAGGAGCTGTCATGGGCGACGCGAGACCCCAAGACCCGGGTCGTGGTCTTCTCTCGCACCGGGGTGAAGGAATTCGAGCAGCTGTTCGGCGGGGTCTGACGCGCGCGCTTTCGCCCGCTGCCTTGGCGGCGGCAACCTCAGATCGCGGCGAACCGGGTGGTCAGATCTTCGAGCGCCGCAATATAGGGGGCGGGGCCGAAGCTGATCCGGGACACGCCCAGCCCCGCCACATCCCGAACCGCGCGCAGGTCGCCCCTCATCAGGACGTTGACCGGTTGCGAGGCCCGCGCGCAGATATCCCGGATGAGCGTCGGGTCGGTCAGCCCGGGCACGAAGAAGCCGTCGGCTCCGGCCTCTGCATAGGCCGCTTGCCGCGCCAAGGCCGCATCTACGAGACCGGCGTGATCCTTTGCCTCCGATTGCAGAAACAGATCGGTCCGCGCGTTGATGAACAGCGGCACCCCCGCCTCCCGCGCCGCCCCGCGAATGGCGGCGATCCGGGCGACTTGTGCCTCGACGTGATGAAGCCTCTCCCCGCCCACGACCCGATCCTCGAAATTGAGGCCTACCGCACCGGTCTGGATCACCCTGCGCGCGTTGACCGCGACCTGTTCGGGCGCTTCGGCATAGCCGCCCTCGAAGTCCACGGTCAGGGGCAGATCGGTGCTTTGCGCGATCCGCTCGACGATCCTCAGCGCGAAGTCGAAGGGCATCGCCTCGCCATCCTCAAAGCCATGCGCCGCCGCGACCGACCAGCTTCCCGTGGCGATGGCGGCGGCGCCAGCCTCGGCAAGAGCAGTCGCGCCACCTGCGTCCCAGATGTTGTAGAGCACGAGCGGATCATCCGCGACGTGAAGCGCTTTGAGCGCGCGAGCCTTGTCAGCCTGAGACATGAAAGGGGGTATCCTGTGTATCCGCCTTGAATTTACGTTCGATCTCGATCAGGCGCTGCTTGCGCCACAGCCCGCCGCCATAGCCTGTCAGGCTGCCGTCGGCGCCGATCACCCGATGGCAGGGCACCATGAGCGCGATCTGGTTGGCACCATTCGCCCGCGCCACGGCGCGGGTAGCCGCGGGGTTGCCGATGTCGCGCGCGATCTCGGAATAGCTGCGGGTCTCGCCCGGAGGGATGCGGCGCAGCGCGCGCCAGACGTCTCGGCTGAACGCCGAGCCCTGAAACGCCAGCGGCGTCTCGAACCGCGCGCTCTGGCCCGCAAAATAGGCCGACAGCTCGGCCTCGGCCTGTTCGGTCGGTGCGAACCGCCCGAGGCCGATGCCTGGCGGCGTCAATGCTTGCAGCTTTTTTAGCTCGGAGGCGAGCGCTTTGCGGTCGATGAACTCCAACAGGTGCAGATGCGTGGCGCTGCTCACCGCGACCATGTCGCCCAGCGGCGTCGCGATCCAACTGGCGCGCAGCATCGCGTCGCGGCTCAGCGCGCCGGGCGCGCAACCCAAGAGCCGCGCGAAAGCGGATCGAAACGCGCTCGCGGACTCGAAGCTGGCCTCGTGCTGCGCGGTGATGACCTTGCCGCCGCCCGAGAGGGTCTCGAAGCCTTCGCGCAGCCGCCTTTGCCGGGCCATCTCCAGGAAGGTCATGCCGAACTGGCGCTTGAAGCTGCGGCGCACCGTGGAGAGGTCGTAGCCGAGCTGTTCGACATGGCGCTCCGACCAGCGGATGTCGGGCCGTTCGTCAAGCGCCGCCAGAAGCGCACCGATGGTCGGGTCGGCGAGGGCGGCGGCGCGCAGCGGATGGCACCGCTTGCATGCACGGAACCCGGCCTCGATGCAGGCGCCGATCGTCTCGCGAAACGTGCAGTTCTCTGGCTTGGGCTTGCGGGCGGGGCAGGTCAATCGACAGAAGATGCCGGTGGTTGTGACGCAGACATAGGCCTGCCCGTCATAACGGTCATCCCGGTCAAGGAGGGCGCGGTACAGCGCGTCGTGATCTGGCAAGTCAAACAGCATGACGAAACCGTATCACTGGCCAGACCCCCGGTCCGCCGGAAATCGGGCGTCTATTTCTTCGGCGAAGGGCAAGGTGAACCGGCAGGCTGCGCGGGTCACGTCGGCTGTTAGGCGCTGCCAAGCTGCTTCAGGACCGCCGCGACGATCGCTTCCGGTCGATCCTCCTGAACGAGATGCCCCGCGCCTTCGACCGGGACGCAAGGGTGATCCGAGATCAACGCCGCCAGGGCCTCCCCCTGTTCATAAAGGAGCCAGTCGTCCTTCTCCCCCACAGCACCGTGACGGGACAATCCATCTTCTCATAAAGCCCTTGAACTTCGTCGGTATGGCGTTGATCCATTTGGGCGATCTGCCGGTAGAATGCGGGCTGGCCGACCAGACCGACCCAGGGGGCGCTGTAGATCTCGACCGCTTCATCCGAGAGGGGGTCGTGCGCCGCCGTCTGCAAATATGCCTTCAGAAGTGCTCGGTGCATGTAGGCGGGCATTCCCGAGAACGCGGCCTCGTGTCGTCGGACATGCTGGACGAAAGGTGAGCCCCAAGGTGCCAGAGCAACAGCGTCGAAGATCGTCAGGGAGCCGTAGCGCAGGCCGTCGAGATAGTAGGCCCGTAGGGCGGTGGCCCCTCCGAAATCATGTGCCACGACATCGGGTCGCTGAAGACCCCATTCCTTGAACAACGCGGACAGTACCCGGTTCTGCACCGCCAATGACACATCCTGACCATCGCGCATTTCCGACTGCCCATAGCCCACGAGATCGAAGTAGTAGACCGTCCTTAGATCGCAGAGCTGCGGCACGATCCTGCGCCAGACCTGTGACGAGAACGGTGTGCCGTGGATGGCGACCAACGGTGGGCCATCGCCGCAGGTCCCCCACCTGACCGCATTTCCCTCGATGATGGAGGTGTTTGGAAGATCCA
This sequence comes from Limimaricola soesokkakensis, assembly GCF_900172345.1. GTDB lineage: Bacteria > Pseudomonadota > Alphaproteobacteria > Rhodobacterales > Rhodobacteraceae > Limimaricola > Limimaricola soesokkakensis. The sequence continues at coordinate 3,103 of NZ_FWFY01000008.1, read as the reverse complement.
ACATGGGCGCCTCGCAGTATCACTCGGACGTTCGATGATACGATGCACCTGTGAGAAGAGCGATGGGAGGCCTCGCCGAAGAGTTTTCGGACGTGGAGCGTGGCTTGGTCAGGGGTTGCACCCTGAGCAGCAAATGCTCTTTGCCATCGGACCGAGTGCCGCCCCTCAGCTATCCCAAGCGACAAAGGGAGTACGGAATCGAAACCGGCAAGCCATTGCGATGGCTGACCTGGCAGATCTTTGGACAGGTCCCCGGCTCAGCGCCCTCGTTGGTTGCTTGTTGACCTCAACCGAGGTTGAGGCCGTATTAAAGAACGATCAATCAGCCGAATTCAGACATCGCAGCGGCAGAGCCGCCTTGAAATGCAGAGGAATTATGGCCCTGAAGCTGGGACTTCTCGTTCTACTCGGATTGCTGTGGAGTGTCCGGCTGTCGGCTATCAAGGCGGCTGGCCTTGCAGGTATTCCGGTACATGTGCTCGTCGTCGTCGCCGCATTTGGCATCGCGGCCTTCTATTCGATACGCGCGGTTTGGAGCCGCGATTGGCCACCGATCGACCGCGGAGTTCTTGGGTTCTATGCCCTCAGCGGAACACTCGGCTTTTTGGCGCCCTTCGCACTCGAGAGTGCGGTCGCGCCAAACCTGCCTGTTTTTCTGTTCGTGGTGATCATCGCAACGATGCCCATTGTGACGTTGGGCATTTCAATCCTAATCGGTATCGAACGTCTTCGTGCGCTCCCGATTCTCGCGGTGATGTTGGGATTCGTGGGTGCGATTGCGATCCTATGGGATACCGGCCGTGCGGACCTGTCGGAACAATCGAACGCATGGTGGGTTGCCGCAGGTTTCGGGGTGCCAATGCTCTACGCCATCAACACCGTATTCGTTGCCGCGCGCTGGCCATCCCGCGCCGGACCCGTGCACGTCGCCCATGCTCAAGCCCTGATCGTGGCTGCCACTGTTCTTGTTGGTAGCTCTGCCTCTGGCGCTATCACGGACTGGCGGCTTGCCGGGCTCGATTTACCCGCCCTGGGGTTGATCGTTTTCGGTGAGGGTTTGGCACTCTTGGTCTACCTGCGGATCGCGCGAGATTACGGGGCGACCTATGTGTCCTTGGCGAACTACGTCTCGATGATTTTCGCCGCCATGCTCGGCGCGGTCTGGTTCGGCGATCGCCTGACGCCGCTCTCGATCTGTGCGGCCATTGTCATCGTCGTGGCCGTCGCGCTTTATCAACGGTATGGGCAGAAGGCTTATGTGGATCGTGAGCCGGTGGAGCTGGCGATTAAATTGCCGAAATGAAATCGCCTCGCTACGCCAATGTCCCACTGCGCGACACAAGCCAACCGGGCGGCGTCGTCGCCTATCAGGCTGGCTCCGAAGTGAGGTATGTGACCGGGATCAACCTGCCAGTCGCGGGCGGGGTCCCGCCAGACGGCTAACGCGTGAAGCGGTCTTCCGATCCGGCGTAGCGAAAGGTCACTTTCGCCTGCGGAGCTGACACTGGCCCAGAATACAGCAAAGGTCGACTGTGAGCCCAAACTGTCCCTTTTGGCGAAGGAGACCTTCGTCTCCCGCCCGGATGATCGCCCGGGCCTCATGCCGATCATCCAAATCGTCGAGAACGCGCAAACCGGTTTCCATATCGAAGGTCCGGAGCCAGCGGTCGAATGCCCTCCCGCCCTATACACCGCACTGCGTGAGCGCCTATCCCCTGCACGGGTTCTCCGTCGCCATGAAGATTCTTGGGCACTCACATCATCCGGCCCGGCTGCCGAGCCCTGCTTCGATCTCATGGACCTGGGAAAGGGCCGAGCGGCGCCAATCGTATGTTCTTGTCGGCACCGCCCCCATCCAGTCCGCAATCGGCCTGCCGTCAGGGATACCACATGAATTCCCTCGACCCACCCAATTCCCTCGAGGACAAGATCAGTCTGACCATCTGGTATGCGCGATGCCCGCTGGCGACATGCACTATATCGCTATTGCGGTTCTCGAGGAAGAAATCGGGGCTCAAAGCCGAAAGCGGGAGAGGATGGAAAGCCATCAAGGCCAAAAGATCCGCCGATCCCAAAAACGGATCGCCGGCCGCTGAGCCTACCCGGCGATCAGGAAATCATCGAGTGACTGGTTGGCCGCCAGTGCATTCCTGATCCACTGGGGCTGGCGGCGACGCCCGGTCTAGGTCTGGGTTTCATCGGCGGGGTTGCGATATTTGGGGGGATTGATCGACTTGGACGGTTTTCCGACCGATGCCCCGACGAGATCCTTCAACGATTAGCCTGCGGATTTTGCTGCGACTTCCGTGGCCGCAAGTACTTCCTGCCGGCGCCGCGCCTCGTAGCTTTGAATGGCGGCCGCGGTTTCGATTTGAAGCTTTTTCACCTCGGCAAGAACCAGATCGCTCAGGTCTAAGTCGCTCATGGGGGGATTTTCCGACCAGTACCACTGTGCCGGAATGCGCCGTCACGATGGGAATTGGCACCATCCTCGAAGCATGGGAAACTCTGCTCATGGCCATCGGAACCAAGAAGGCAGAGGCATTGGCGGCCGCGCTGCAAGGGCCGGTATCAGAAGCGATCCCTGCATCGGCGCTGAAACGGCATTCCCGAGTTACCGTGTTGTGAGATACGGCGGCGGCGAAGCTTTTGCCCTGTCGGGCCGCTCGAAGCCACTACGGAAGCAGCATTCCTAAAACTGGCTCTAGTTATGATAGAATCATACATAATGTTTATTACACGCATATTATCTGTGTAACGGTGGATTCACGTTCGAAGTGCAACTTCTGTATGGAAACAGATGGTTACATGGAGAGCAATCGATGGGCACCTGCTACGCACATTTGGATCTCGAAGAGCGCCAGAAACTCGCGCGGTGGCGCGAGGCAAAATTGCCGATGAAAGAGATAGCACTGCGGCTCGGCCGCGCGCCCTCCACGCTTTACCGGGAGATGCGGCGCAATCGCTTCGTAGATGATGAGATACCCCATCTGAGCGGTTACTACGGCATGACCGCGCAACGCGCTTACGAGAAGCGACGCGCCGTCCATCGCAAGCTGATCCGGCACCCGGCCGTGAAAGCTGCCGTGGTCGATCGTCTCAA
>NZ_FWFY01000010.1 GCF_900172345.1 Limimaricola soesokkakensis | reverse complement strand
AGTCGGTGACGACGTGGCAGTCGTCGCAGCTGTTGGAGCTGGGGATGTGGTTGCCGGGCTTGCCGGTGGCGGTGCTGCCGTTGTGGCAGCTGGCGCAGGCGCCGCTGACCGAGGCGTGGTCGAAGCGGACATCGGTCCAGTCGGTGACGACGTGGCAGTCGTCGCAGCTGTTGGAGCTGGGGATGTGGTTGCCGGGCTTGCCGGTGGCGGTGCTGCCGTTGTGGCAGCTGGCGCAGGCGCCGCTGACCGAGGCGTGGTCGAAGCGGACATCGGTCCAGTCGGTGACGACGTGGCAGTCGTCGCAGCTATCCGTAGTCGGAAGATGGTTTTCGGACTTTCCGGTCGCCGTTACGCCGTTGTGGCAGCTGACGCAGGTGCCGCTCACGGCCGCGTGGTCGACGCGGACATCGGTCCAGTCGCTGGTGACGTGACACGCATCGCAGGTGTCGGTGCTCGCGATATGGTCCGCCGGTTTGCCGGACGCCGTCCCGCCGTCGTGGCATTCGACGCAAGCGCCTTCCACGAAGGCGTGGTCGAACGCGAAAGGTTTCCAGTTCTGGGCCGTGTGGCACTGGCCGCAATTGTCCGAGGAGGGGGGGTGGGTTTCCGGCTTGCCCGCCGCGATGCCATAATCGTGGCAGCCAACGCAGGTTTCCGGTGTACCAGTCAGGGCGCCGTCCAGATGACAGCTTTCGCATGTCACCTCCCCATGAACGCCCTCCAATGGAAACCCGGTCGCGCCGTGATCGAAATCCGAGAATTCTCCGGCGATGCCCCCCGATTCCTGCGCGCGCAGGCCGGGTCCCAGCACGAGGAGGCACAGCAGGATCAGGAAGCGGAGGCCCCATGCCAAGGCGGCCGTCACCTGGGAGCCGAGGGGCTTTCCCTGAACGCCCACTGAGCTTGCGCCATCCGGGTAACACATAAGGCAACCCCAGTACCGCTTGGAGGACCAGATTGCCTTCGGACGCGCTAGCTTCGAGACATGCGGCACAGCCTGCAGCCGGTAAACCAGTGGGCAACGCGGTCGTCGAATTGCTCAACGATAGCGCCAGCCCGGTTTTCGAGCAAGCTTGGCGTCCCCCGGTTTCGGTGTTGAGCAGCATTCTGCCATGGTGATCGGGCGGGGGGATGACATCGGTTAGAGGCGGAGCAGCCGAGCTGTAAACCTTAGAGAACGGTCCACTCGAAGAATTGCCGCGACGCATGGTCAGTACGGTTCGATTCTGCACCTCGATCTTTCGGCGGGTGTCGATCAGGTGGGGCTCGACCGCTTCTCGCTCAGATTGATCGTGGCACCGATCGTCTCGTGTCCGGGCTTCATGCCAGTTCTATCCGCGCGAAGGCCTCGTCCAGCAGCAGCGCATCGGCGATGGCGCTGCCTTCGTCGAGACGGGCGGGCCTCAGGCCCATCAGCCGGCGCGGGATGTCGCAGACCATCGGCAGCGCCTCGGCGAGCGGCAGGCCAACCTCGGTCACGAGGTTGGCCAGGCTTTGGCGCAGGTCGATATGCGCCCCGGCGAGGGCGCCTTCGGCGTTGACGAGCATGCCGTCGTGCACGGCGATTCTCTGGCCGTAGATCTCGAAATGATCCGGACCGCCCACCGTCGCCATCGCGTCCGAGACGGCGAAGGTCAGCCCGGGCCTCGGGCGGGCCCGCAGCGCGATGCGCAGCATGTCCCAGCTGACATGAATGCCGTCGACGATGATCCCGGCATGGGCTCCCGAGTTCAGGGCAGCCCCCAGCACTCCCGGTGCGCGCGAGGTCATCGGTGGCATCGCGTTGAAGAGATGCGTGAAACACGACAGACCCCGCGCCAGCGCGTCGCGGGTCTCTTGGGCGGTCGCCATGGTGTGACCGGCCGAGACCACCGCGCCGCAATCGACGAGCCGGGCGAAGAGGTCGGGCGGCGCAAGCTCCGGGGCGAGGGTGATCATCACCGGCATTCCGGCCGCGCGAAGCCGTTCGACCAAGGCCACGCTGCGCGCGTCGAGCGGGCGGATGTAGTCCTCCTTGTGGGTGCCGCGTCGCGCCGGAGCGATATGCGGCCCTTCGATATGCAGCCCGACGATGCCGTCCTCGCCGAACACGGCCAGCGCGGCTTCCCCGGCCGCCTCCATGACTTCCGCCGTGTCGGTGATGACGGTGGGCAGGATGGCGCCGGTGCCGCAGCGCTGTTGCGCCGCCGCGATGGTCCGGAGCGCGTCGGGGGTCGGGGTGCCGTTGACCATGACGCCGCCGCTGCCATTGACCTGCAGATCGCATAGCAGGGGCGAGGCCAACGCCACCTCGATATCCGCCGTGTCATCGCCCAAGGGACGGATGGCGTCGATCCGGCCCGCCCGGACGTCTAGCGCCATGTCGTGGAGCAGGCGTCCGTCCTGCCACAGAGCTTTCACGGAGATCAGCATCGTGGCGTCCAGTCGAAGCCGGGCACGGGGCGCTTCTGCCCATGCGCCTTGATGATCGCCCCGGCACGGGGCCGTGACGCGGTTGGCTGGGCGGGGCCCCGCCCGGTCCGGTCGGCACGGATGGTGCTCTTGTTCCGTCGGCTCATCTTCTCGCCAGCAATGCGGCTCCGCGGGTTCCCGAGCTGTCGCCGTGTCGGGCCCGCAGGAGCCTTGTAGGTTTCATGTTGTCAAGCGCGTGGCTCCGCAGGCTCCGCTCCAGTCGCGGCACCACGTCGGGCAGGTTGGACAGGCCGCCGCCCAGGATGATGCAGTCCGGCGCGAGCATGAGCTGGATCGTCAGCAGGCATTCCCCGGCGATGTCGGCCCAGACGTCGAGGACCCCGCTTTCGCCTTGGCGGACCAGCTCCTCGCCGCTCATGCGGGTGCCTAGCATGTCCTCGGCGATATTGGCGAGCCCGGTGCCGGAGACGGCGGTTTCCAGGCAGCCCATCCGGCCGCAGCCGCAGCGCCTGAGCGCCAGGCCGTGGCGCGCGGCCGCGCTGGCCGGAAGACCGATATGGCCCAGCTCGACCGCGAGGCCGCCATGACGACGGCTCGGCGCGCCATCGACACAGATGCCGCCGCCCACGCCGGTGCCGAGGATCAGCCCCATCACGGTGCCGTGCCCTTCGCCGGCGCCGCCGCGCGCCTCCGACAGGGCGAAGGCCATGCAGTCGTTGACCACCGGAAACGTCCGGCCGAGGCGTTCCTGCAGGTCGTCGCGCACCGAATGGCCGGTGGCGGGGATGTTGGCGGCGAAGATGCGGCCGCTCTCCGGGTCGATGATCCCCGGCACGGCGATGCCGATCGGCAGGTCGGCGCGCTCGGCCTTCTCGGCAAGCCAGCGGATCTGCTCCTCCAGCGCTTCGAGCATGGCGGCATAGCTCTGGCGCGGCGTCGGGATGCGGCGCAGCTCGGTGGTGCTGGCCTCGGGCCCCTCGAACAGGCGGGCCTCGATCTTGGTCCCACCGAGATCGATCCCGCCGCAGAGCAACGCGGTCATATCGACCGTCCATCGCGCGGGCTCGGTGAGACGCGGTCTGCCCCGAACGAGATGCCCGACAAGTCATTGCCGACAGAGGAACGTTCCGGCCGGTTCGGGAGCGACGCGGCAACCGGCCCCTTGGCCCAAGCGGCGATCTCATTCGACGGCAACATCCCGAGTGGCCTTTTCACACGCCTTGGCAAGCGGGCGAAGCGTGATTCCGCACCCGTCAGCTCAAGGCCGAAACGGCTATCGACTCGTCTCATTCGCGCATCCGTCTTGGTTCGGGCGATGACCCGGCGTTCCAATCTCTCGAAACACTGCGATGTCATATTAAACACGGGCGGACAAATCACCTTGCATCGTATGTGGCTTCGTAACAGCCTGCCATGGGACAACATCTCGGTCGGTTTCGGATGCATCCTCAACCCCTATCGGACAATGGTATAGCAGGCTCCAGCAGGGAGCGGCGCGTGGCGACAGATGGGCTCGCCTTGCCTGAAGCTGACCGATTGGCCGGAGCGTTTGCAAAGGCTTCGCTGATCCCGGGCTTCGGCGACGGCCGCGGCGCGGTGGCCCATGATCGCGGCTTCCCAGAGATTTCGATCTTCCGCTCCAACGCCCTCATCCTCCGTGGCCCTAGGGTGGGCGGACTATCCGTCGCTCGAGCCGGCCGGGGGCAAAGCGGCCCGGGTTTGGCAAAACCTGCTCCGCGCCGCCATCCCGGCGCGCGCGCATTCCCGGCACCGGTCTAGGGCCATGCGGGTCGTCATCCTTCCGACCCCCGCTGATGCGGCGCGCCACGTGACCGAGTTGATCGCGGGTCAGTTGCGGGAGAACCCGCGCAGCGTTCTCGGCCTTGCCACGGGCGGCACGATGGAGCCGGTCTACGAGGGCCTCATCGCTCGTCATCGTGCCGGCCTGAGCTTTGCCGAGGTCACCATCTTCAACCTCGACGAATATGTCGGGCTGGGCCCGGAGCATCCGCAAAGCTACAGCCACTACATGCGCGAGCGCTTGTTCGCCCATGTCGATATCGCCGAAGCCTCCTGTTTCGTGCCTTCCGGTCGCGGCGTCCCCGCCGCGGCGGCGCGCGCCTACGAGGCCGAGATCGCGAGGCGCGGTCCGGTCGATCTGCAGCTCCTGGGGCTGGGCGAGAACGGTCATATCGGCTTCAACGAGCCGGGCAGTTCGCTCGGCTCGCGAACCCGCGAGAAGCTGCTGAGCCACGACACGGTCGAGGCGAACCGGCGGTTCTTCGGCCCGGGCGAGGCCGTGCCGGAAACCGCCGTGACCATGGGCATCGCCACGATCTGCGAGGCCCGAAGCATCGTCGTGCTCGCCACCGGTGCCCGCAAGGCCTCGGCGGTCCGCGCGATGGTCGAGGGCCCCGTCACGGCCATGTGTCCGGCCTCGATCCTGCAGATGCATCCGCGCGTCCGGGTCGTCATCGACGCCGAAGCGGCCGCCGACCTCGCGCTCAGGGACCACTACCTTCGCGCCGAGCAGATCCAGTCGGCCCGCGACGCGAAGGCCTGATCATGCGGGATCGGCCGGGGTCGGAGGCAACGTGCGGCGCATGGCCCGCATGGCGCCGCAATCAAAGGCTGGAGCGGATCAGTCGATGGCGGTCTTGTCGCGGCGGGCGCCCAGTATCGCGGTGAGCTTGGCCATCATGTGGTCGCGCAGCAGCGGCCCCAGCGTCGCCGCGTCGCGCGCGGCGAGGGCCTCGGCGATCCGCTCGTGCTCGGCCATGGCCTTTTCCCAGCGGCTTCGCGTCAGGTTGGCCTGGTAGCGGGCGCGGTGGATCTGCCCGGCCACGGTGGCATGGGTGCGGGCCAGCACCTCGTTGCGGCTCGCCGCGAGGATCGCCGCGTGGATCTGCTGGTTGATCTCGAAATAGCCGGGCCGGTCACCGGCCTCCACCGCGGCGCGCAGCCGGGCGGTGAGCCGCCCGATCTCGGCGATCTCGGCGTCGGTGGCGCGCTCGGCGGCCTGCGTCCCGGCGATCCCCTCGAGCGCGGCAAGGACGGGAAAGGCATCGGCGAGCTCCGCGTCGGAGCGCCGCGCCACGGTGGCGCCGCGGTTCGGGATCAGATCGATCAGCCCCTCGGCGGCGAGGATCTTCATCGCCTCGCGCAGCGGCGTGCGCGACACGCCGAAGCGCTCGGTCAGCTCGATCTCGCGGATCTTCTCGCCGCCCTTCAGCTCGCCTTCGAGGATCAGGCTGCGCAGCGCGTCGGCCACCTGCACTGCAAGCGCGGGCCGGGCCAGAAGCCCCGCCTGTTCCGGAACCGGCCGGTCCACATTCATGCCGTTCTCCTCATTCACCCGCCGACATCCGGTCGAAGACCTCCGCGATGTGCAGCGCCCGCCGCCTGGTCCCGTCGGCGATCTGATGCCTGCAGGAGGTGCCGTTTGCAATGATCAGCGCCTCCGGCGCGGCGCGGCGCACGGCCGGCAGCAGATCGGCCTCGCCCATGGCGAAAGACACGTCGATGGTGTCGGCGCCATAGCCGAAGGCCCCGGCCATGCCGCAGCAGGACGATTGTATCACATCGGCCTCGAGACCGGGAATCGCGGCCAGCGCGCGGGTCATGTCGTCCATCGTGCCTGCGGCCTTCTGGTGGCAGTGACCATGCACATGCGCCGTCGCTTGGGTCGCCGCGAAGGGCAGGCGCATCCGGCCGGCCCCGGTCTCGCGTGCCACGAACTCCTCGAAGAGCAGCGCACTGCCGGCGAGCTTCTCGGCCTCGGCACCCGGCAGCAGCGCCTTGAATTCGTCGCGCAGCGTCAACAGGCAGGAGGGTTCGAGCCCGATCACCGGGCGGCCCGCCTCGACATGCGGCAACAGCGCCTCGAGCGTGCGCCGCGCCTCCTCGCGGGCGCGGTCGAGCATCCCGGCGGCGAGGTAGGTGCGCCCGCAGCAAAGCGGCCGTTCCCCCTCGGGCACCGCCGAATGCACCTTGTAACCGGCGCGGCCCAGCACCCTTAGCGCGGCGCGCGGAATCTCGGGCTCCATCCACCGGTTGAAGGTATCGGCGAAGAGCACGACCTCTCCGGCATCGCCCTTCTGCGCGGCGTCGATCTCGGCCTCGCGGAAGGCGTCGCGGCGAAAGCGGGGAAGGGAGCGCCGGGCCGAGATGCCGGTGACCCGCTCGACGAGCCGCGCCACGGCCGGGACCTTGTCTCGCAGCGCGAAGAGCGGGCCTGCCAGCGCGGCGAGATGGGCATAGCGCGGCATCTCGGCGATCAGCCGGTCCTTGAGCGAGAAGCCCAAGCGCTGGCCGCGCTGATACAGCACCTCGGTCTTCATCTTCGCCATGTCGACGCCGGTGGGACATTCGCGCTGGCAGGCCTTGCAGCCGACGCAGAGCTTCAGGGTCTCGGCCATCTCGTCGCGAAAAAGCGCGTCGCGGCCGAGCTTGCCCGACAGCGCGAGGCGCAAGGTGTTGGCGCGGCCGCGGGTCACGTCCCGTTCGTTGCGCGTCACCCGGTAGCTCGGGCACATGACGCCGCCCGAGAGCTTGCGGCAGGCGCCGTTGTTGTTGCACATCTCGATCGCGCCCTGCAGCCCGCCCGAGGCGCCGGACCAGGCCGACCAGTCGAAACCGGTGTCGAGATCGTCGAAGCGGTAGCCTTCGGGGTAGCGCAGCAGCGAGCGGTCATCCATGCGCGGCGGCTCGACGATCTTGTTCGGGTTCAGGCGGCGCTCCGGGTCGAAGGCGTCCTTCACCTCCTCGAAGGCGCGCACCATTCGACGGCCGAACATCTTCTCGTGGAATTCCGAGCGGACGATGCCGTCGCCATGTTCGCCCGAATGCGAGCCCTTGTAATCGCGCACCATGTCGAAGGCTTCCTCGGCGATGGCGCGCATCGCCTTCACGTCCTTCTCGAGGCGCAGGTTCAGGACCGGGCGGACATGGAGGCAGCCCTCCGAGGCATGGGCATACCATGTGCCTTCGGTCCCGTGCTTGCGAAACACCTCGCTCAGCCGGTCGGTGTAATCGGCGAGATGTTCGAGCGGGACCGCCGCGTCCTCGACGAAGGAGACGGGCTTTCCGGCCTCCTTCATCGACATCATGATGTTGAGGCCGGATTTCCGGAGCTCGCCGATATCGGCCATCAGCTTCGCGTCCCAGACCTCGACCACGCCGCCTTCATGTTCGCCGCCGCGGCCAAAGCCGTAGCCCAGATCCGACATGGTATCGTGCAGTTCGCGGATCTTCTCGACGTTGGTGTCGGGATCGTCGAACTCGACGAACAGGAGTGCCGCCGGATCGCCCTTCACGAAGGCGTCGAGCGTCGGCACGAAGACCGCGATGTCGCGCGCGAGCGACAGCATCGTGCGGTCGACCAGCTCGACCTGCGCGGGATCGAGCTTCACCAGATGCTGCGCCGCCTCCATCGCCGCGCGGAAGGTCGGGAAGTGGCAGACGCCCTGCACCTTCTGCTGGGCGGGCAGGGGCGACAGCCTGATCTCGATCGCGGTGGAAACCGCGAGCGTGCCCTCTGAGCCGACCAGCAGATGCGCGAGATTGACCGGATGGCCGTTCGGGATCAGCGCGTCGATGTTGTAGCCGCCGACCCGGCGCTGCACCTGCGGAAACCGTCTGGTGATCTCGATCGCCTCGCGCTCGCCCAGACCCAGGAGCCGCTGCATCAGTTCCTCCGGCACGCGGTTGCCGGAACCGGGGCCAAAATCGAACTCGGTACCGTCCGCCAGAAGGCCCTGGATCGAGATCACGTTGTCCCGCGTGGTGCCGTAGCGCAGCGACCGGGCCCCGCAGGAGTTGTTGCCGACCATGCCGCCGATGGTGGCACGCGATGCGGTCGAGACGTCGACGGGAAACCACAGCCCGTGCGGCTTGAGTTGGCGGTTCAGTTCGTCGAGGACGATGCCCGGCTGGACCCGCGCCCGCCGCCCCGCCACGTCGAGATCGAGGATCCGGTTGAGATGCCGAGAGCAGTCGAGGATCAGCCCGGTATTGATGGTCTGGCCGCATTGCGAGGTGCCGCCACCGCGCATGGTGACCGGGATCTCGGCCTCGCGGGCGGCCTCCAGCGCGCGCGCCACGTCGGCCGCGCCCTTGGGCACCGCCACCCCCGCCGGGATGATCTGGTAATGCGATGCATCGGTCGCGTAGCGGCCGCGGGAGAAGGCGTCGAACAGCACCTCGCCCTCGAACTCCTCCGTCAGCCGGCGTCTCAAGCCCTCGCGCAGCATCCTGTCGATCCCCCGGCCATTCCAATCATATTCGTTCTTGACTCGAATTATGAATTCAGAATTCAATTCAAGTCAACCGAGAGGCCCGGTCCCGAAATCCGGGGCCGCCAAGCGCACCGGGCCACCTATCAAGGGAGCGTCACCCATGCCTGCCGGCCGCCATTTCCTTCAGATCCCGGGGCCGTCCAACGTGCCCGACCGCATCCTGCGGGCCATGGATTACCCGACCATGGATCATCGCGGCCCGGCCTTCGCCGATGTCGGCCGGGCCGCGCTCGAAGGGGCGAAATGGGTGTTCAAGACCGACAGCCGGGTGATCATCTACCCCTCCTCGGGCACCGGCGCCTGGGAGGCGGCGCTGGTCAACACGCTGTCGCCGGGCGACACCGTGCTGATGTACGAGACCGGTCATTTCGCGACGCTGTGGAAGGCGCTGGCGGAGCGGCTCGGGCTGAAGCCGGTGTTCATCGAGGGCGACTGGCGCCGCGGTGCTGATCCGGAGGCGATCGAGGCGCGGCTGCGCGAGGACAAGGGCCATGAGATCAAGGCGGTCTGCGTGGTCCACAACGAGACCTCGACCGGCTCGGTCTCGCCGATCGCCGCGATCCGCCGCGCCATCGACGCGGCCGGTCACCCGGCGCTGTTCATGGTCGACACCATCTCGGGCCTCGCCTCGATCGACTACCGCCACGACGAATGGGGCGTCGACGTCACCGTGTCCGGCTCGCAGAAGGGGCTGATGCTGCCGCCGGGCCTGTCCTTCAACGCGATCAGCGAGAAGGCGATCGGGGCCTCGAAGCGGTCGGGCCTGCCCAAATCCTACTGGGCCTGGGACGACATGATGGGACCGAACGACAAGGGATACTTCCCCTACACCCCGGCAACCAACCTGCTCTACGGCCTCAACGAGGCGATCGCGATGCTCAAGGAGGAGGGATTGGCGAACGTCTTCGCGCGCCATGCCCGCCATGGCGAGGCGACGCGGGCGGCGGTGCAGGCATGGGGGCTCGAGGTGCTCTGCGCGCGGTCCGAGGATTATTCGGGCGTGCTGACCGCGGTGGTGATGCCCGAGGGCCATTCCGCCGACGGCTTCCGCGCCACGGCGCTCGAGAATTACGACATCTCCTTCGGCAACGGTCTGAGCAAGGTGGCCGACCGGGTGTTCCGCATCGGGCATCTGGGCGATTTCAACGACCTCATGCTCTGCGGCACCTTGTCGGGGGTCGAGATGGCGCTGAGCGATGCGGGCGTGCCGCATCGCAAGGGTGGCGTGCAAGCGGCGATGGAGGTGCTCGGCGGCGGCCAGTCCGCGATGCGGGCCGCCGCCGAGTAGCGCCGCGCGCCCGCCGCTTGGAGGAGATGGCGGGTTTCGGGCAAGGCGAAGGGCAGGGCGGACAGAGCCGGAACGGCCGGGCGCCCAGCCATGATCGAGGAATGTCCATCAGGGAGGAGGACAGAATGACCATCAGGATTCTCGCGACCGCCGCGGTGTCGGCGCTGATCGCCGGCCAGGCGATGGCCGCCGACATGACTTTGCGTTTCGGCCATGTCGGCAACCCGGGCTCGCTTTTCGAGGCGACCGCCGAGCATTTCGCCGAATGCGCCAATGCCGCGCTGGGCGAGACCGCCGAGGTGCAGACCTTCGGCTCGTCGCAGCTCGGCAACGATCAGGAGATGCTGCAGAAGCTCAAGCTCGGGCAGGTGCAGTTCGCGCTGCCCTCCTCGGTGATGTCCTCGGTCGACGACCGCTTCGGGGTGTTCGAGATGCCCTACATCATCAAGGATCGCGACCACATGCGCCGGGTCCAGGCCGAGATGATGGACACCTTCGAGCAGGCCGCCAACGACAAGGGCTACACTATCGTCGGCCTCGCCGAGAACGGCTTTCGCCACATCACCAACAACCTGCGCCCGATCAACGTGCCGGCCGATCTCGACGGGGTGAAGCTGCGGACCCCGAATGGCAGCTGGCGGGTGAAGATGTTCCAGCAATATGGCGCCAACCCGACGCCGATGTCCTTCTCGGACGTGTTCACCGCGCTGCAGACCGGCGTGATCGACGGCCAGGAAAACCCCTACGCGCAGATCGCCTCGGCCAAGTTCCAGGAGGTGCAGGACTATCTCTCGATCACCGGCCACGTCTACACGCCGGCCTACATCCTCGCCTCCAAGAAGCATTTCGACGGTCTGCCCGAGGAGATGCAGGCGACGCTCAAGGACTGCGCCAGCCAGACCCAGGACTTCACCTACGAGCACGCGGCCCAGCTCGAGGTCGACCTGCTCGAGGAGATCAAGGCCGCCGGGGTCGAGGTGAACGAGGCCGACAAGGATGCCTTCATCGAAGCCTCGCGCCCAGTCTACGACGCCTTCGCCGCGGAGGTCGAAGGCGGTGGCGAGCTGATCGATCAGGTGCTCGCGCTCGGCGGCTCGAGCTGAGGAACGGAAGCGGGGCGCCCCCATCAGGGGCGCCCCGCTTGCCCATTGCCTTCCGCGCACTCCGCGCGAGGCGGGGCGCGACCTGCCCATCCAGCGAGCGCGCGATGACACAGCAAGCGACGATCGGCGCCGGGCATTCGCCCCGCCGCACCCCCTCACAGGCCGCGAGGACCCCAAGGGCCATGCATAATCTCAACCGAATATCGACCGTGATGGCGCTGCTGCTCGAATGGGTCATGGTGGCGCTGATGGTGACGCTGACCGTGGTGGTCATCGTCGCCGTGATCGCCCGCCTGCTCGGCGAAAGCTTCTCGTGGTACGACGAGGTCGCCGCGATCATGCTGGCCTGGATCACCTATTACGGATCGGCGCTGGCGGCGCTGAAGCGGCGGCATATCGGCTTCGACACGGTGCTGCTGGCGCTGCCGCCGCGGGCGCGGCTGGCGGCGCTTCTGTTCGGCGAGGCGGTCGTGCTGACCTTCTTCGCGCTGATGGCCTGGGCCGGCTTTCAGGTGCTGGCGATCCTCGAAGGTTCCTACCTCGTCTCGCTGACCTGGGTACCGGTGCAGTTCACCCAGTCGGTGATCCCGATCGGCGCGCTGCTGTTCATCCTCGGCCAGCTGCTGAGCCTGCCGGATTACTGGTCCAAGACCGCGCGCGGCATCTCGCTCGAACATGCCGAGATCGAGGAGGAGGTCGATACCGAGATGAGCCGCAGCGCCGGCCACGTGATCGGGGAGGTCCGCTGATGCTGATGCTGTCGATCTTCGTGGCGCTGGTGGCGCTGATCTGCATCAACGTGCCGATCGCCGTGGCGCTGGCCATGGCGGGGGTGATCGGCCTCTTGGCCACCGAGGGCGTCAACTCGCTCGCGGCGATCGCGCTCGACATGTATGGCGGCGCGACCAAGTTCTCGCTCATCGCGATCCCGATGTTCGTGCTCGCGGGCGCGATCATGAACGCGGGCGGCATCACCGACCGGCTGATCAACTTCGTCTCGGCGCTGATCGGCTTCGTCCGGGGCGGCCTCGCCATGGTCAATATCGGCGTGTCGCTGTTCTTCGCCGAGATCTCCGGCTCGGCCGTGGCCGACGTTGCGGCGATGGGCTCGATCCTGATCCCGCAGATGAAGAAGCGCGGCTATTCCGGCGCGCTCTCGGCGGCGGTGACCTCGTCCTCGGCCTCATTGGCAATCATCATCCCGCCCTCGATCCCGATGATCCTCTACGCGGCTTCGGCCAACACTTCGGTCGAGCAGCTCTTCGTCGCGGGCCTCGTGCCAGGCGTGCTCGGCGCGGCCGGGTTGATGGGCGTCGCCTACTGGTTCGCGCGGCGCTACAACCTGCCCACCGAAGAGGCGTTCAACATCCCCCGCGTCAGGGCCACTTTCATCGACGCGCTGCCGGCCTTCGCGCTGCCGGTGGTGATCCTGGGCGGCATCTTCGGCGGCTACGTCACCGCCACCGAGGCGGCGGGGCTCGCGGTGATCGCGGCGCTGGTGGTCTCGGCCTGGTATCGCAAGGTCGATCTCAAACATCTGCGGCAGGCGATGCTCGACGGCGGCATGCAGACGGCGGTGGTGATGCTGCTGGTCGCGGCCTCGGTGCTGATGGGCGGCTTCCTCACCCGGGCACAGATCCCGCAGCAGCTGGCCGAAGGCATCCTGGCGATCACCAGCGCGCAATGGGCGATCCTGCTGATCCTCAACGTCTTCTTCCTGGTGATCGGCTTCTTCCTGCATTCGGCGGCGGCGATCATCCTGGTGGTGCCGATCGTCATTCCGCTGATCCAGCAGGCCGGCATCGACCCGGTGCATTTCGGCCTCGTCGTGACGCTCAACCTCGCCATCGGCCAGCAGACGCCGCCCGTCGCCTCGGTTCTGATCACCAGCTGCGCCGTGGCGCGCGCCAACATCTGGGAGGTCTCGAAGGTCAATGTCTACTTCGTGGCAGTGCTGCTCGCGGTGCTGATGCTGTGCACCTATGTTCCTTCGGTGCCGCTGTTTCTCGTGGAGTATTTCTACAGATGACAGATGAGCTGATCACGGAGCGTCGCGGCGCGACGCTTCACATCATCTTCAACCGCCCCGCCGCGCGCAACGCGCTCACCTTCGGCATGTACGAGGCGCTGGCCGAGGCCTGCGCCAATGTGCCCACCGACGGCTCGGTCCGCGCGGTGGTGATCTCGGGCGCGGGGGGGCGCGCCTTCGCGGCGGGGACCGACATGACCCAGTTCCGGGGCTTCGAGACGGCGGCGGACGCGCATCGCTACGAGGCGCGGATCGCCGAGGTGCTGGGCGCGGTCGAGACCTGCCCGCTGCCGACGCTCGCGGCGCTGAACGGCGCCTGCACCGGGGGCGGGGCGGCGATCGCGGCGGCCTGCGACCTGCGGATCGCGGCGGCCAACCTGCGCTTCGGCTTTCCGATCGCGCGGACGCTGGGCAACTGCCTCTCGGCCGCCAACCTCGCGCGGCTTTCGGAGCTCGTCGGCGCAGGGCGGCTGCGCGAGATCATCTTCACCGCCCGGCTGATCGAGGCCGAGGAGGCCCGCGCCATCGGCCTCGTTTCCGAGCTGCTGCCCGACGAGGCGGCGCTGATGGCGCGCGCGGGCGAGATCGCCGACACGCTGGCGGGCATGGCGCCGCTGACCCTGCGCGCCACCAAGGAGGCGATGCGCCGCAACCGCGAGGCGCGCGCGGTGGAGGACGCCGACCTGATCGAGATATGCTACATGAGCGAGGATTTCCGCCACGGGATGGAAGCCTTCCTCGCCAAGCGCAAGCCGGAATGGAGGGGCAGATGAGCGGCAAGGGACCCTTGGCGGGCATGAAGGTGGTGGAGCTTGCGCATATCATGGCCGGGCCGGCCTGCGGGCTGATGCTGGCCGATATGGGCGCCGACGTGATCAAGGTCGAGAAGCCCACGGGCGATGACAGCCGCCGCTTCGTGCCGCCCGAGATCGCGGGCGAGAGCGCGGCCTATCTGATGATGAACCGCAACAAGCGCGGCATCGCGCTCGACCTCAAGCAGCCCGAGGCGGTTCAGGCGCTGCGCGACCTGCTGGCCGAAGCAGACGTGGTGATCGAAAACTACCGCCTCGGCACGATGGAGAAGCTGGGCCTCGGCTACGAGAGCCTGCGCGAGATCAACCCGCGCCTCGTCTATTGCGAGATTTCCGGCTTTGGCCGCACCGGGCCCTATGCCGGCCGCGGCGGCTTCGACCTGATCGCGCAGGGCATGTCGGGGCTGATGTCGATCACCGGCGAGGGCCCGGGCCGTCCGCCGGTCAAGCCCGGCGCCCCGATCACCGACATCACCGCCGGCATCCTCGCCGCGATGGGCTGCTGCGCCGCCTATGCGCAGGCGCGCGCGACCGGGCAGGGGCAGAAGGTCGACACCTCGCTGTTCGAGGCCGGGATCACGCTCACCTACTGGCAGAGCGCCATCGCCTTCGCCACCGGCGAAACGCCGGGGCCGGTGGGCTCCGCGCATCCGCTGAACGCGCCCTACCAGGCCTTCGAGACCCGCGATGGCTGGATCAATGTCGGCGCCGCCAACCAGCAGAACTGGCTGCGCCTGCTGCAGGTGATCGACGCGCCCGAGCTGGGCGAGGACCCGCGCTTTGCCACGAACCGCGACCGAATGCAGAACCTCTCGGCACTGGTCGATCTGCTCAACGATCACCTGAGACAGCGCGACACGGCCGACTGGCTTGAGCGGATGGAGGCGCAGGGCCTGCCCGCCGGGCCGGTTCTGAGCATTCCCGAGATGCAGGCCGACCCACAGGCGCTGGCGCGCGGGATGATCGTCGAGACCGAGCACCCGATCGCGGGCCGGGTGAAGGGGATCGGCCACCCGGTGAAGTTCTCGGCCGCCGAGGCCGAGACCGCGACGCCCGCGCCGCTCCTGGGTCAGCACGGCCGCGAGGTGCTCGGGGAGTTGGGCTATGCGTCTGAGAAGATCGAGGCGCTGATCGCGGCGGGGGCGCTGATCTGCCCGGCGGATGCCGTTATGGCATAGGAACAGGGTTGGTGGCGGGGCCTCGCCGGGACTTGCGGTCGGCCGGACCCCGCGTGAGCGTGCAGCCCGACCGCGCCTGCGTCCTCCTGCGGCCCTCCCGAACTCCTGCGCCCAATACGGTTTCGACTGATCGATGGGCTGGCCGAGGCGCGTCGCCCTAACGCTCAGGCGCCAGGCGAGGTTCTCCGGGCTTCGCCACGAGAAGGGGCTTGTTTCTCGACCGCCTCCCCGAAGGTGGCCTCGACCTCGCGGATGGCGGCTTCCATGCCGAGCCGCACCACCTCGGCGATGGGCAGCTCCTTGCCGTTTGCCTCGCAGATCCGCCGCGCCGCGATGAATCGCTCGACGAGGGCCGCCTCGACGCGGACGCTGACCTGACGGGTTTCCGGCTCGTCCGGGCTCGATGGATGATCTTCCGTCTCGCCTGCCACTCGATCCTCCACGCATCTAATCCCGCGAGGATCATTAGATCGCGTTTCGCGCGTCGGAGCCAGAGGGCTGCGCAACCAATGCGGGCGGTTCCGGGCAAATGCCGCCCCAAGGGCCTCAGGGCCGGAAAACGGGAGGGGGGCGCAGCCAGTCCTTTGCACTTTGCAGCCAGCCCTCTACATTTTGTGGTGCAGATGAGTGATACCAAGGCTCGGAGCGCAATGTTCGCTTCGAGCCCTTAGTATCCGTTACCTTAATACTGTGCTATTGGTCAGCATGATCCGAAATCTTCAGAGACTCATTGAGCGCCAGATACAGAAGGCGAAGCTGCAAGGTCAGCTTGAAGGTCTTGAAGGCGAAGGCAAACCACTGCCTGATCGCTCAGCGGATGCTTTTGTGGATGCGGGAGAAGCTGTGGGGTTCCGCATCATGGCTCAAGCCGGTGTCGTGCCGGAAGAAATCGAACTCAAGAAGAAGATGGCTGCGCATCAGAGCCACCTCGCCACGCTTGCGAACGGGCCTGAACGGAAGGAAGCGATGGCTGAACTCGCTCGCCTTGAACTGCGATACAATATCGCTCGTGAAGCTCGCCAGAAGTTCATGCGCAGATAAATTCTACTCCCCATCTTTTTTGGAAAGCACCGCGAGCACTTCTCCTGATCGCGCACCCTCAGCGAACGTCAGCTTCGTCCGCATAGCTGACATCAGTCAGAGGCTCCCGAGGACTTTTTTTGGGGAGGCTTTGATTGCCATGCCTTCGCACTCACAGGGGCCTTCGTCGGAGGCTGCGCCACGAAGTGCAAAGGGCTGGGGTTCGCAGTGGATCGGCCTCAGCCCCCTGCGTTTTGGGGCGATGGCTCGGGGGTGACGCGCAAAGCGGTCGCGCCGCCGGGCGCCATGGCGCCCGGCGGCCTCGGCGTCAGAGCCGGATCACGAAGCGGGCGAAGCCGTCGGGGCCGTCGCCTGCGGGCGCGATCTGCACGCCCTTCACGTCGTTGAGGTATTCCGCCGCGCGCGGGCCGGTGTCGAACAGCACCGTGGTGCCGTCCATCGGCGTGAATTGCCAGTTGGCATCGGCCGAGGGGCTGATCGTGCCCTGCTCGACGATGTAGCGCACGATCACGTCGCGGTTGGTGTCGGGGGCCTCGAACACGATCGTGGAGCCGTCGGCGCCGGGGAAGGAGCCGCCCCCCGTCGCGCGGTAATTGTTCGTCGCGATGATGAACTCCTGCTCGGGGTCGATCGGCTGGCCCTCGAATTGCAGGTTCTTGATACGGTTCGCCTCGGGCGCCACGGCGTTGCCGTCGCGGTCGAACTTCGCCGGTTCCGACAGGTCGATCTCGTAGGTCACCCCGTCGATCACGTCGAAATTGTAGGAGGGGAACTCGTCATTGAGCAGGACCTGATCCTCGCGGCCCGGCTCGATCTGGTTGAACATCCCCGCCGAACGCTCGAGCCAGTCCTTGACCTCGGCCCCGGTCACCCGCACCGCGCGCACCGTGTTGGGATAGAGGTAGAGATCGGCCACGTTCTTGATCGCGACGTCGCCGGTGGGCACGTCGGTGAAATAGTCCGGGCCGCCGCGCCCGCCCGCCTTGAAGGGCGCCGCCGCCGAGAGGATCGGCAGCCCCTCGTGCTCGGTGCCAGCGAGCATCTGCTCGATATACCAGGTCTGGGCGTTGGAAACGATCTGCACGCTTGGATCGTCGGCTACCAGCGCGAAGTAGCTGTGCAGCGGCGCGTCGGTCTTGCCCACGGCGCGGCGCACGTAGTCGAGCGTCTCCTGATGCTCCTCGGCGACCGACTCCAGCACCGGCTCGTGGCTCTCGACCAGCGGCGTGATCGAGCGATCCTCTCCACGCTCGTAGATCGGCCGCGCCTCGACCTCCGATCCGGCGACGCGCCAGCCTTCGCCGTCGCGCTCCAGCATCAGGTCGACGAGACCCATGTGGGAGCCCCAGAAACCCGCCATCACGCCCGGCTTGCCGTTGATCGTGCCGGCGGCCACGTCGACGCCCTCGTGATCCTCGTAATCGGGGCCGGGGAAGACGAGGTGGCTGTGGCCGGTGAGGACCACGTCGATCCCCTCGACGCCCGCCAACGGGATCGCGGCGTTCTCCATGCCCTCGGTATGCTCGACCGGGCCGATGCCGCTATGGCTCAGCGCCACGATGATCTGCGCGCCTTCCTCCTTCATCTTCGGGACATAGGCCTCGGCGGCGCGCACGATATCGCGCGGCTCGACCTTGCCCTCGAGATGCTTGCGGTCCCAGTTCATGATCTGCGGCGGCACGAAGCCGATCACGCCGATCTTGATGGCATGGGTCTCTCCGGCGCCGTCGGTGATTTCGCGGTCGAGGATCACGTAGGGCGGCACGAGGGTCTCGTCGCCGGTGATCTCCTCGCCCATGCTGGTCACGACGTTGGCCGAGACGATCGGGAAGGCGGCGCCCGAGACCGAGTTCATCAGGAACTCCAGCCCGTAGTTGAACTCGTGATTGCCCAGCGTCGAGGCGTCGAAGCCCAGCGTGTTCATCGCCTCGATCACCGGGTGCATGGCGCCTTCGGGCATGCCGCGCTCATAGGCGATGTAGTCGCCCATCGGGTTGCCCTGCAGGAAATCTCCATTGTCGAACAGCACCGAATTGGTGGCCTCGGACCGGATGTCCTCGATCAGGCTGGCGGTACGTGCGAGGCCGACGGTGTCGATCTCCTTGTCGGCGTAATAATCGTAGGGGTAGACGTGGACGTGCAGGTCCGTCGTCTCCATGATGCGCAGATGCGCCTGATTGCCCTGCGCGCGCACCGAGAAAGGGTGCAGCGCCAGCATGGCCGAGCTTCCGGCAAGAAAGCCGCGGCGGTTCAGGATCAGTGCCATTGATCGTCTCCCTGGTATCGGGGGTCGTTTCGCCCCCGTAATTGGTGGCCGCAGGGTAGCGGCTTCGCGTCACAGGGGAATGACCTTTCGCGGGCTGCCGTGGCGGAAGCCTGCGCGCCGGCCCGGTTGGCAGCGCCGGACAGGGCCGGGGTCGGGCGCGCGCAATTGCGGCGTCCTGCGTGCGCGGGCGGGGCGTCCGCGTCCGGCAGGGTGGCGGCAATGAAGGGGAGCCGAACGGGATGACCGGTCGGCATCCTCGGTGCGACCGGGACATCGCGCGCCGGGCGCGCGGTCGGGCCGGTTCAGCGGTCGGCAGGAAAGGCGAGCCGGGCCACCAGCCCTTCGCGCTGCCAGTCGAGCTCGAGCGTGCCGCCGACGCCGGCCACCAGCGAGCGGATGATGCCGGAGCCGCTGCGCCGCTCGGGCGCCACCACCTCGGGGCCGCCGCGCTCCGTCCAGCACAGCCTCAGCCCGTCATCGGCCGAGACCTCGAGCGCGACCCGGCCCTCATGGGCGCCCAGCGCGCCGTGCTTCACCGAATTAGTTGCCAATTAGTGGACCGTGAGGGTCAGCGCCGAAATGAGATCGGCGGGCACCTGCGGATCGTCGCCCTCGAAGGCGAATTGCGCGTCGCCGCGCGGCGCGTAGGCGTCGAGGATCGGCCGCAGCAGTTCGCGCAGCCGCGCCGCGCTCTCGGAGCTGTCGCCGATGGTGCGGAAATGCGCCTCGCTCAGGGTCTTGAGCCGCCCGTCGACGATCCGGGCCAGCGTCTGGACATCCTCGGCCTCGCGCGCCGACATGCGGATCATCACCGACATGACGTTGACGATGTTGCGCAGCCGGTGGCCAAGCTCGCGATCGGCCAGCTCGCGCGCCTGACGCTCGCCCTCGCGGCGCGACGAGGCGTCGAGTTGCGAGCCGAAGAACAGCACCGGCGTGCCGTCCTCGCCCATGATCGGTCCGATCTGCAGGGCGTTGACGAAGCTGGTGCCATCCTTGCGGTAGTTCAGGATCTCGACCGTGTCGACCTCGCCGCTGACGATGATCTGGCGGATCCGTTCGATGCTAACCTTGGTCGTGTCGCGGCCCTGCAGGAACCGGCAGTTGCGGCCGACCACTTCCTCGATCGGGTAACCGGTCAGCGCGCAGAACGCCGCGTTGGCGAAGACGATCGGGTTGTCGGGCAGGGTCGGATCGGTGATGCACAGGGGCAGCCGGGCATGCCGGATGGTCTCGAGCAGCCGCTCCTCGTTCAGCCGGTCGGTCTCCGGCCTCGTCGTCGTGTCCGCTTCGATATTCACCGCCCGTCCATCTCCCGGTCGTTGCGCCCATTGCCCGAGCGAGGCCGGACGGGCCCGGCACTCGAGTACAGTCGGATCATATAGGCGGGCGCCGGGAGTGTCAGTAGGGGGGAAAGCGTACCGACCGGCGACACGGCGTCGCGTCCGCGACGGTCCCCTATCGTGTCCCCGAAAATGAACATGGCCGCGTCTTTCGACGCGGCCATGTCCGGATGCTGGTTCAGGCGGGCTTCAGCCCTCCTGGCCCTCGTCGTCATTGGCGGCGCCGCCGATGTCGTCGAACAGGCCCTGGATCTCGAACTCGGCGGCGGCTTCCTCTTCCGCGGCTAGATCCTGGATCGACTTGCCCGACGCCTGCAGCTCGGCCTCTTCGGGCGAGCGGGCGACGTTGATCTCGATCGTGGCGTCCACCTCGGGGTGCAGGACCACGGTCACCTCGTAGAGGCCGAGTTCCTTGATCGCGCCGCGCAGCACGACCTGCTTGCGATCGACCGAGAAACCATCGGCGGTCGCGGCTTCGGCGACGTCGCGGGTGGTGACCGAGCCGTAGAGCGAGCCGCCGTCGGAGGCGGAGCGGATCACGACGAACTGCTGCCCGTCGAGCTTCGCGGCCATCGCTTCGGCCTCTTTCTTCGACTCGAGGTTCTGGGTCTCGAGCTGGGCTTTCTGCTCCTCGAAGCGGGCCTTGTTGGCCTCGTTCGCGCGGAGCGCCTTGCCTTGGGGCAGAAGGAAGTTACGGGCGTAGCCGTCCTTAACCTTCACGATTTCGCCCATCTGGCCAAGCTTGGCCACACGTTCCAGAAGGATCACGTCCATGTGTCGGTCTCCTTATTTCACGGCGTAGGGCAGCAGCGCCAGGAACCGCGCGCGCTTGATCGCCTGGGCGAGCTTGCGCTGGTTCTTGGAGCCGACGGCGGTAATGCGCGAGGGCACGATCTTGCCGCGCTCGGAGATGTAGCGCTGCAGCAGACGCGTGTCTTTGTAGTCGATCTTCGGCGCGTTCTCGCCCTCGAAGGGGTCGGTCTTGCGGCGACGGAAAAACGGTTTGGTGGCCATTCTCTTATCCTTTCCTGGAGGCGATCAGCGACGCTCGCGGCGCTCGCCGCGCTCTTCGCGCTTCTGCATCTGGACCGAGGGGCCCTCTTCGTGGGCGTCGACCTTGATGGTCAGGACGCGCATCACGTCGTCATGCAGGCGCATCAGGCGCTCCATTTCCTGCACGGCGGGCGACGGGGCGTCCGAGCGCAGGAAGGCGTAGTGGCCCTTGCGGTTCTTGTTGATCTTGTAGGCCATGGTCTTCACGCCCCAGTACTCGTTCTCGAGCACCTTGCCGCCATTGTCGGCGAGGACGGTCGAGAAGTGCTCGACGAGGCTTTCGGCCTGCGCGTTGGACAGGTCCTGACGCGCGATGAAGACATGCTCGTAAAGCGGCATGTGAACTCCAGTTCGATTTCCGGGCGCATTTCATAGAACGGGGCCTTGGCCTTCCGCTCCCCGTTCACGAGAGTCTGCGCGGTTCATGCGAATGCGCGGAAGGATGCGGCCTTATACAGATCATGCGGCGCGGCGCAAGCGGCGTGGGCGAAACCGCGTTGAAAGGCCGATCCGCGCCCGGACCCGGCCATAATCCCGCCCTTATCCCTATGGAAGCTCGACCTGTCCGATTGCACAGGTTCCAAGGTCGCGCCTCATGAACGCATCCCACCAAGCCCGCTCCGAACATGCCCCACTCGTGCTCGGCTGCGGCCCCCGATGCCGCCGGCTGGCCGGTCTGGGCCTCCTCGCGATCTGGGCCTTCGGCCTCGGCGTCACCGCGGCGGCGGGGGCGGTCTGGCTGTCGCCGCTGGGCCAGCCGATCGACGCCACGCTCTGGGCCAAGCTGGCGCTGGCCGTGGCGCTGGGCGGCGGGTTGCTCTGCTATGCCGGGCTGAGCAGCCGCAGCGAGATGCATTTCGACACCGAGCGGCGGCTGGTGCGCGAGGTACTGCGCCGTCCCGGCGGCCGGGTCGAGCAGGTCGCAAGCTGGGGCTTCGACGAATTTCGCGGCACCGAGATCCGCGACCGCCACGACGCGCGGCGCATGGCGCTGCGGGCCGAGCTGCGGCTGTCGGGCGAGAACCTCTCGGTGCGGGTGGCGCAGGGCGATCTGCACGCGATCTCCGAACTGGCGCGCCGCATCGAGGCCGATCTCGGCCTGCCGCAGCGGCCGGGCGTGCCGCTGTTCCGCCGCGCCGCCATCGGCTGAGGCTTTCTTGTCGCGGCGGGTCCGAGCCGCTATGCGGTGGCGCAACGCACCGCATCACAAGGGAGCAGGGCCATGCGCGCATACGTTTTTCCGGGGCAGGGATCGCAGACCATCGGCATGGGCCGGGCGCTGGCCGAGGCCTATCCGGCCGCGCGCGACGTGTTCGACGAGGTCGACGCGGCCTTGGGCGAAAAGCTCAGCACCCTGATCTTCGAGGGCGAGATCGAGACCCTGACTCTCACCCGCAACGCTCAGCCGGCGCTGATGGCCACCTCGATCGCCGCGATGGAGGCGCTGAAATCCGAGGGCATCGGCGTCACCGACGCCGCCTATGTGGCGGGCCATTCGCTGGGCGAATACTCGGCGCTCTGCGCCGCCGGCGCGCTGCGTCTCGACGACACGGCGCGGCTGCTGCGGCTGCGCGGCGAGGCGATGCAGGACGCGGTGCCGGTGGGC
Source organism: Limimaricola soesokkakensis (assembly GCF_900172345.1). Taxonomy (GTDB): domain Bacteria; phylum Pseudomonadota; class Alphaproteobacteria; order Rhodobacterales; family Rhodobacteraceae; genus Limimaricola; species Limimaricola soesokkakensis. Next base: position 140,030 of record NZ_FWFY01000010.1, on the reverse strand, counting down.
GAGGGCGCGATGGCCGCGCTTCTGGGCCTCGATCTCGCCGCCGCGCGCGAGGTGGCCGAGGCCGCCGCGCAGGGCGAGACTTGCCAGGCCGCCAATGACAACGATCCCTCACAGGTCGTGATCTCGGGCAGCCGCGCCGCGGTCGAGCGGGCGCTCGACATCGCCAAGGAGAAGGGCGCCAAGCGCGCGATCCTGCTGCCGGTCAGCGCGCCGTTCCACTGTGCGCTGATGGCGCCCGCCGCCCGCGCCATGGCCGAGGCGCTGGAAAGCGTCGACATCCGCGAGCCGGCGGTGCCGCTGGTCGCCAATGTGCGCGCCGACGCGGTTTCCGACCCGGCGCTGATCCGCACGCTGCTGGTCGAGCAGGTGACCGGCGCGGTGCGCTGGCGCGAAAGCGTGGAGTTCATGGCGGCACAGGGCGTCACCGCGTTCTGGGAGGTCGGTGCCGGCAAGGCGCTCTCGGGGATGATCCGCCGCATCGCCAAGGGGGCCGAGACCCGCGCCATCGGCACGCCCGAGGATGTCGCGGCGGCCAAGGGCTGAGTTCGCGGCCACTTTGTTCCACAAATACGCAAACCCGCGCGCACGGCGATGCGCGCGGGCGGTGGTCCGGGCGCCTCGCCGCTGCTAGACCCGTTGCCAATTGCTTACGCAGGAGACCACACATGTTCGATCTGACCGGGAAATGCGCGCTCGTCACCGGTGCCTCTGGCGGCATCGGCGGCGCCATCGCCACCGCGCTGCACGGGGCCGGCGCCACCGTGGGGCTGTCCGGCACCCGTACCGCGCCGCTCGAGGAACTGGCGGCGTCGCTGGGCGACCGCGCCCATGTCCTGCCCTGCAACCTCTCGGATGCCGAGGCGGTCAACGCCCTGCCCAAGCAGGCGATCGAGGCGATGGGCGGGCTCGACATCCTCGTCAACAATGCCGGCATCACCCGCGACAACCTGTTCATGCGCATGTCCGAAGAGGACTGGGCGCAGGTGCTCGAGGTCAATCTCACCTCGACGATGCGACTGTGCAAGGGCGTGGTGCGGCCGATGATGAAGGCGCGCTGGGGCCGGATCATCAACATCTCCTCGATCGTCGGCGCCACCGGCAACCCCGGCCAGGCCAATTACGCCGCCGCCAAGGCCGGCATGGTCGGCATGTCGAAATCGATCGCCTACGAGGTCGCCAGCCGCGGTATCACCGTGAACTGCGTGGCGCCGGGCTTCATCGCCACGGCGATGACCGACAAGCTCAACGACGAGCAGAAATCGGGTATCCTGGGCCAGATTCCCGCGGGCCGCATGGGCGAGGCCGAGGAGATCGCGGCGGCGGTGCTGTATCTGGCGAGCCCGGAGGCGGGTTATGTCACCGGCGCCACGCTGCATGTCAACGGCGGCATGGCGATGCTCTGAAGCCGGGAAGATCGGGGCCCACAAAGCGTTTGCGCGGCCCGGATTCTCTGCTAAAGGACGACGAGATTTTCCGGAAGGGGCCGTCATGGCCCCTGTCGGTGAGCGGCCCGCTCGGGCATGAGAATGTCCTTCGGGGCAAGAGAAAAAGGCCCAAATGGGCCGGAAAGACGTGAGGAACTGTTATGAGCGACGTCGCCGACCGCGTGCGCAAGATCGTTGTTGAGCATCTGGGTGTCGAAGAGGACAAGGTCGTCGAGAACGCCTCGTTCATCGACGATCTGGGCGCCGACAGCCTCGACACCGTCGAGCTGGTCATGGCCTTCGAGGAAGAGTTCGGGATCGAGATCCCCGACGACGCCGCCGAGACCATCCAGACCTTCGGCGACGCGGTCCGCTTCATCAAGGAAGCGCAGTAACCGACGGGGCCACGGCCTTCCGGCCTGGCACGGGAAACGGCACCCCTCGCGGGTGCCGTTTTCGATTCAGGGCCCCTCGCGCGGCCCGCGCGCGGGCTGGATCAGCGGCGCCATCATCTCCTCGCTGAGCGGCCGGACGAACTGTACCCCGAGATAATGGGTGTTGCGCCAGCGTGGCGCCGCTTCGATCTCGCGATCGCCCAGAAACAGCACGATCCGCGACGGGTCCGGCGCTCCGACCCCGGGGTCGATCCGCAGCTTGGCACCAAGCCGGCTGATGTCGAGCAGCCGCGCCTCGATCTCCTCGCCGCCGCTGCGCAGCCGCGCTGGCAGATTCACCGAATGGCGCTGCTCGCGCCGTCGTCGCCTCTGCCCGTGACGTACCAGAACCCAGACCAGCGCGCCGCCGCACCCGGCGACGACCAGCGCCGCCACGCCGACGCCGACAAGCCGGATCGCCTCCCACCCCCCGGTTCCCGCGACCGCCCCGGCCTTTCTCTCGGCCATGCCCGACAAGCCCGGTGCGCCGATTTCGTCACCGCAGCCGGAGCTGGCCAGCAGCGCATCCAGACGCGCGAGGGCGGCCTCGTCACGCGAAGACAGCGGTGCACGGTCGAGGCCGGGTCCGCGCGCCGCATTGGCCCAGTCCACTGCGATCCGCAGCGCGGCTTCGATCTCCGTGCGATGCCGCACCAAGGGGTAATCCGCGAGGTTCCACATCGCCCGCGCCGTATCGATCCGCCGCAGCGCCCGGTTCAGCGTCGCGACATCGCGGTTCTGCGCGCTCGTCACCACGCGGCCGAGCGCCGCCACGGTATCGCAGGCGGGATCGGCCCGCAGCGGCGCGGCCAGCATCAGGAACAGCAGCACGGGCCAGACGCGCATGGCGAAACTCCTTTGGCACAGCAAAGCAGATCTAGCTGAACCCCGCGTTAAGCCGCGCAGTGTCGCCGACCCGCGAATTCGCCACGCCCGCGCTCTTGCTCCTGCGCAAAGCCCTGCGGTATCAGGGCGCGAGTTATTGCGAAGAGGATGGTCAGATGCGGCGAGTGGTCGTGACGGGGCTGGGGCTGGTGACGCCGCTGGCAGACAAGGTCGAGCCGAGCTGGGACGCGATCCTGGCCGGGAAATCCGGCGCGGGCACCATCACCCGCTTCGACGCGAGCCATCTCGCGACGAACTATGCCTGCGAGGTGCCGCGCGGCGAGGATGCCGATCCGTCGGTGCGTTTCGACGCGAACGCCTACATGGAGCCCAAGGAGCAGCGCAAGGTCGACGATTTCATCCTCTACGGGATCGCCGCCGCCCAACAGGCGGTCGAGGATAGCGGCTGGGCGCCCGAGGATGACGAGAGCCGCGAGCGCACCGGCGTGATGATCGGCTCCGGCATTGGCGGGCTGAACTCGATCGCCGAGACCGCGCTGCTCATTCGCGACAAGGGCCCGCGCCGCGTTTCGCCCTTCTTCATTCCCGGCGCGCTGATCAACCTGATCTCGGGCCAGGTCTCGATCCGCTACGGCTTCAAGGGGCCGAACCACTCGGTCGTCACCGCCTGCTCGACCGGCGCGCATGCGATCGGCGACGCGGCGCGGCTGATCAAGTACGGCTCGGCCGACGTGATGGTCGCAGGCGGCGCCGAGGCCGCGATCTCGGAGATCGGCATCGCGGGCTTCAACGCCTGCAAGGCGCTCTCGACCAAGCGCCGCGACGACCCCAAGGCCGCCAGCCGCCCCTATGACGCCGATCGCGACGGTTTCGTCATGGGCGAGGGCGCGGGCATCGTCGTGCTCGAGGAGTACGAGCACGCGGTGGCGCGCGGCGCGAAGATCTATGCCGAGGTGCTGGGCTACGGCCTGTCGGGCGACGCCTATCACATCACCGCGCCGTCGGAGGATGGCGAGGGCGGCGAACGGGCGATGCGCGCCGCGCTCAAGGATGCCGGGATCGCGCCCGAGCAGATCGACTACATCAACGCGCATGGCACCTCGACCATGGCCGACACGATCGAACTTGGCGCGGTCGAGCGGATGATGGGCGAGGCGGCCTCGAAGGTCACCATGTCCTCGACCAAGTCGATGACCGGCCACCTGCTGGGGGCCGCGGGCGCGATCGAGGCGATCTTCTCGATCCTCGCGATCCGCGACCAGGTCGCGCCGCCGACCATCAACCTCGACAACCCGGCGGTCGAGACCGTCGTCGACCTTGCCCCGAACCAGAAGCGCGAGCGCCGCATCGACTATGCGCTGTCCAACAGCTTCGGCTTCGGCGGCACCAATGCGAGCGTGTTGTTCGGAAAGGTCGCCTCCTGATGTGGCGTCATCTCGCCTCGAACACGATCACCTTCCTGATCGTGGGTCTCGCGGGCGCCGCCGGGGTCATCGCCTGGGGCGTGAACGAGTATTCGGGCGACGGCCCGCTCGAGGCGGCGATCTGCCTGCGGGTCGAGCCGGGCACCAACATGCGCAGCGTCAGCGCCCGGCTCGAAGAGCAGGGCGCGATCGGCTCGGCGCCGATCTTCCGCATCGGTGCCGAGTATTCCGAGAAGGCGGGCCAGCTCAAGGCCGGCAGCCACCTGATCCCCGAGCGGGCCTCGATGGAGCAGATCGTCGACATCGTGACCCGCGGCGGCGCCTCGACCTGCGGCACCGAGATCCTCTACAAGATCGGCGTCAACGCGGTGCTGGCCGAGGTGCGCGAGCTCGACCCCGCGAGCTCGGAATTCACTGAGCTCGCCGAGTTCGACCCGACCGCCGAGGGCGTCGAGATCCCCGAAGCCTACACGGAGATGCGCGAGCGCGCCGATACGCGCTACCGCATCGCCATGGCCGAGGGCGTGACCTCCTGGCAGGTGGTGCAGGCGCTCAACGCGCTCGACACGCTCGAAGGCGATGTCGAGGAGATCCCGGCCGAGGGCAGCCTCGCGCCCGACAGCTACGAGATCGCGCCGGGCACGCAGGTCGAGGCGGTGCTCGACCGAATGGAGGCGGCGCAGGCCGCGATCCTCGCCGAGGCCTGGGAGAACCGCGCCGGCGACCTGCCGCTTGAGAGCCCGGAAGAGGCGCTGATCCTCGCCTCGATCGTCGAGAAGGAGACCGGTGTCGCCGCCGAGCGCCCGCAGGTCGCCAGCGTCTTCATCAACCGACTGCGGCAGGGCATGCCGCTGCAGACCGACCCGACGGTGATCTACGGCATCACCGAGGGCAAAGGCGTGCTGGGCCGGGGCCTGCGCCGCAGCGAGCTTCAGGCCGAGACCCCGTGGAACACCTATGTGATCAACGGGCTGCCGCCGACGCCGATCGCCAATCCCGGGCGCGCGGCGATCGAGGCGGCGCTGAACCCGGCCACCACCGACTATGTGTTCTTCGTGGCCGATGGCACCGGTGGCCATGCCTTTGCCGAAACGCTGGCCGAGCATAACAGCAACGTCGCCGAATGGCGCAAGATCGAGGCCGAACGCGCGGCCCAGAATTGATTTTTCGTAAACGGACCGGGCGCTTGTGCAGCGCTCTTCAACTCGTTTCGATTGACATTCGGCGCGCAATGACCTAAGGTCAAGCACAGGCTGGGAAAGAACGACGAGGCGGCACCGGGGCAATCCGGCGCCGCCTTTTTCGTGTCCGCTCCCGGCCCGGGACACAGCCGGGAGAATGGAAGATGAGCGAGATGACGGGCCCCTCGGGACCGGACGAAGCCGCGCGCCGCAAGGAATGGGAGGATGCGTGGCTGCTCCTGTCATCGGTGCGGTCAACGCTGGCGGACCTGTTGACGGAGCTGCGGGCGGACGCCGTGGCTCCGAAGGACATTCAGAAAAAGATCAGTGACTTGGAGAGCGCTCTTAAGGGGGCGTTCGATGTCGAGAGGAAGTTCAATGACTGGCACAGGCGGCAGGATGGCGGGCTCGCCACAGACGAATTCGATCTCGACGAGGCGCGGCGACGGATCGGTTGCCGGCTGGATCGCCTGCGCGCCTGCTGCCGCGAGGGCTGAGTTTCTCGACGGGCTGGGGCCGGTCGAGCTGGCGGCGCTGCCCTGGCTCTTCGACATCTGGGCGCTGCCGCATCAGCTGCCGCCCGTAGGCGACTGGCGCACATGGGTGATCCTGGGCGGGCGCGGCGCGGGCAAGACCCGCGCCGGCGCCGAATGGGTCCGCGCGCAGGTCGAGGGCGCACGCGCCAACGAGCCGGGACCCGCGCGACGCGTGGCGTTGCTGGGCGAGACGCTCGACCAGGCCCGCGAGGTGATGGTGTTCGGCGACAGCGGCATCATGGCCTGTTCGCCGCCCGATCGCCGCCCCGAATGGAGCGCGACGCGGCGGATGCTGACATGGCCCAACGGCGCGGTGGCGCAGCTCTTTTCGGCGCATGATTACGAGGCGCTGCGCGGCCCGCAATTCGACGCGGCCTGGGCCGACGAGCTGGCCAAGTGGAAACGCGGGCAGGCGGCGTGGGACATGTTGCAATTCGGGCTGCGCCTGGGCGATCCGCGCGCCTGCGTCACCACGACGCCGCGCAACGTGGCGGTGCTGCGCGATCTGCTGGCCGCCGACAGCACGGTCACCACCCATGCGCCGACCGCCGCCAACGCGGCGAACCTCGCCCGGGGATTCCTCGACGAGATGGGCCGTCGCTACGCCGGCACCCGGCAGGGCCGGCAGGAGCTCGACGGGGTGCTGCTGGCGGATGCCGAGGGCGCCCTGTGGACCGCCGATATGCTGAGCGGCTGCTCGGTCGAGACAGCGCCCGCGCTGGACCGTGTGGTCGTCGCCGTCGACCCTTCGGTAAGCGGTCATGCCGGCTCGGACGCCTGCGGCATCGTCGTGGCCGGCGCCGTGACCAAGGGGCCGCCGCAGGACTGGCGCGCCTTCGTGCTGGAGGATGCCACGGTGGCGGCGGCCTCGCCACATGGCTGGGCCCGCGCCGCCTGCGCGGCGATGGCGCGGCACGAGGCCGGGCGGATGGTCGCCGAGGTGAACCAGGGCGGCGCGCTGGTCGAGGCGGTGGTGCGCCAGATCGACCCCCTGGTTCCGTTCAGGGCGCTGCATGCCAGCCGGGGCAAGGCCCGCCGGGCCGAACCGGTGGCGGCGCTCTACGAGCAGGGCCGCGTGCATCACCTACGCGGTCTCGGCGCGCTCGAGGACCAGATGGCGCAGATGACGGCGCGGGGTTTCGTCGGATCGGGCTCGCCCGACCGGGTGGACGCGCTGGTCTGGGCGCTGCACGAGCTGATGATCCTGCCGGCCCAGCAATGGCGTCGCCCGCGTCTGAGGCAGCTCTGAAGCCCGACTGTGTTCCGAAAATACGCGCGGGGGAGCCGCGGCACGCGGCGGGGGCGGCAGCCCCCTCCACCCTTGGCCGTTGCGCCCACGGCCGGACCACCGTTAGCGCCGTTCCGGCTTTCCCAACCCGGCGCTGCCATTCTCCCTCCCGAGCCAGGAAGACGACCAGCGGGGGGCGGCGATGTTCGAGTTTCTCAAGCGCGGCAAGGGGGCGCCCGAGGCCAAGGCCTCGGCGGCGGGGCGTTGCCTCGCCTGGCCCGGGGCGGGCCGCCCGGCCTGGAGCGCGCGCGACACCGGATCGCTCACCCGGGCGGGGTTTCTCGGCAACCCGGTGGGGTTTCGCGCGGTCCGGCTCATCTCCGAGGCCGCGGCGGCGCTGCCCTTGATGCTGCAGGACCGGGGTCGCCGCTACGAAGAGCACCCGGCTCTGGCGCTGCTGGCGCGGCCCAACCCCGGGCAGGGCCGGGCCGAGATGATAGAGGCACTGGTCGGTCAGATCCTGCTCACCGGCAACGGATATGTCGAGGCGGTGGGCGCCGAGGGGCTGCCCTATGAGCTTCACGTGCTGCGCTCGGAGCGGATGGCGCTGGTGCCCGGCGCGGATGGCTGGCCCACAGCCTATGAATACGCAGCCGGCGGCGCCAAGCACCGTTTCACGGTAACGGATGGCCTCTCGCCGATCTGCCACATCAAGAGTTTTCACCCGCAGGACGACCATTACGGTCTCTCGGCGCTCACCGCCGCCGCCAGCGCGATCGACGTGCACAACGCCGCCTCGGCGTGGTCCAAGGCGCTTCTCGACAACGCCGCGCGCCCCTCCGGCGCCATCGTCTATCGTGGTGCCGACGGGCAGGCGGGGCTGACCCCCGATCAATACGACCGGCTGGTCGAGGAGATGGAAAGCCAGCACCAGGGCGCGCGCAACGCCGGCCGACCGATGCTGCTCGAGGGCGGGCTCGACTGGAAGCCGATGGGCTTCAGCCCCTCCGACATGGAGTTCCAGAAGACCAAGGAGGCCGCGGCGCGCGAGATCGCGCTGGCCTTCGGGGTGCCGCCGATGATCCTCGGGATCCCGGGCGACGCAACCTACGCCAATTACCAGGAGGCCAACCGCGCCTTCTACCGGCTGACGGTGCTGCCGCTGATGACGCGGGTCGCGGCGGCCTTGGCCGAGTGGCTGTCTGATTTCGCGGACGAGCGGTTCGAGCTTCGGGTCGATCTCGATCAAGTGCCGGCGCTGGCCGCCGAGCGCGACGGCCAGTGGCGGCGGGTCTCGGAGGCGCTGTTCCTGACCGATGCGGAAAAACGCGCGCTCTTGGGCCTGCCCGCGCGCGAGGTCGGCTCGGATGGATGATCTGCGCGAGCATCGCTTCGCCTGCGCGCCGGGCCTCAAGATCGAGGCGCATGAGCGGCTGGTGGCGCTGCAATTCGCGCAGGTGGCGGCGACGCTGGAGCGGATCGAGGCGGTGATGGAGCGGCTGGAGCGCAGGCTCTGGCTCGCCGTCTACGGCGTCGTGGCGGCGATCGGCGCGCAGGCAGCGCAGGGGATCGTGGGGCTTTGAGGGAGAGAATGATGGAGCTGGAACGCAAGTTCTGCGCGGGCGGCACAGACGGCACCGGGCCGCTGGAGATCGGCGAGGGGGCGGTGATCTCGGGCTACGCCTCGCTGTTCGGCTGCGCCGACCAGGGCGGCGACGTGGTGGCGCCGGGCGCCTATGCCGCCTCGCTGAAGCGGCTGGAGGGCTGTGGCGGCAGGGTGCGGATGCTGTGGCAGCACGACCCGGCGCGCCCGATCGGCGTCTGGGACGAGGTGCGCGAGGACGGCAAGGGGCTCTGGGTCCGGGGCCGCATCCTCGAGGCGGTGGCGCAGGGCCGCGAGGCGGCCGCGCTGGTCGCAGCGGGCGCGATCGACGGGCTGTCGATCGGCTACCGGACGCGGCGGTCGAGCAAGGCGGGCACGGGCCGCAGGCTCGACGAACTGGAGCTGTGGGAGGTGTCGCTGGTGACCTTCCCGATGCTGCGCGAGGCGCGGGTCGGCACCAAGCGGTCGAGCGCGCTCTTGGCGAAGATACGGGCGGCGCGGGGCGCGCTCGGGGGACGCGAGGGGGAACGCGATGCGTGACGATGATGACGAGCTTGGCCGGGAGATCGGCGGGCTGATGGAGGAGCTGGGCCGGTTCTCGGCCGAGATCCGAACGAAACTCAAGGCACAGGACGACCGGATGACCCGACTGGACCGCAAGACCGCGCTGGCCGCGCGCAGCCCGCTCGAAGCCAAGGCCGCAGGCCAGCCGCATCGCGCCGCCTTCGGCGCCTATCTGCGCACCGGCGAGGATGAGGGGCTGCGCGGGCTCGGGCTCGAGGGCAAGGCGATGAGCACGACCGTGGCGGCCGATGGCGGCTACCTCGTCGTTCCGCAGACCGCCGAGCGGGTGCGCGGCGTGCTCGGCGCGACCGCCTCGCTGCGCGCCATCGCCAGCGTCGTGGCGGTGGATGCGGGCTCGTATGACGTGCTGATCGACCATGCCGAGCCGGGCGCCGGCTGGGCCGACGAGACCTCGGCCCGGACCGAGACCGGCACGCCGCAGATCGACCGGATCAACATCCCGCTGCACGAGCTCTCGGCACTGCCCAAGACCTCGCAGCGGCTCCTGGACGACAGCGCCTTCGACATCGAGGGCTGGCTCTCGGGCCGCATCGCCGACACCTTCGCGCGGGCCGAGGCCGCGGCCTTCGTCTCGGGCAACGGCGTCGACAAGCCGCGCGGCATCCTCGATTATCCGCGGGTCGATGATGACGGCTGGGCCTGGAACAGCCTCGGCTATGTCGCGACCGGGACCGATGGCGGCTTCGACGCCGCGAACCCGGCCGACGCGGTGATCGACCTCGTCTACCGGCTCGGCGCGCCGTATCGCGCGGGCGCGAGCTTCGTGATGAACTCGCGCACCGCGGGCGCGCTGCGCAAGCTCAAGGACGCCGATGGGCGGTTCCTGTGGTCCGACGGCCTCTCGGCGGGCGAGCCGGCGCGGCTCTTGGGCTACCCGGTGCTGATCGCCGAGGACATGCCCGACATTGCCTCCGACGCCTGCGCGCTGGCCTTCGGCAATTTCGAGGCGGGCTACACCATCGCCGAGCGGCCCGACCTGCGGGTGCTGCGCGATCCGTTCTCGGCCAAGCCGCACGTGATCTTCTACGCGACCAAGCGGGTCGGCGGCGCGGTGAGCGATTTCGCGGCGATCAAGCTGCTGAAATTCGGCATCGCCTGATGCGGGGGGCCGGGCCGCGCGGCGTCGCGGCACGGCATCATGGCTGCGACCGCGAAAGGACGGGTGATGAGACTGATCGAGACGGGCGCTGTGCCCGAGGCGGCGCTGCCGGTCGAGGGCTTTCGCGCGCATTTGCGGATCGGCACCGGCTTTGCCGAGGCTGGGCTGCAGGACGCGGCGCTGGCGGGGTTCCTGCGCGCGGCGATCGCCGCGATCGAGGGCCGCACCGGCAAGGTGCTGCTGGCGCGCGGCTTCGTGCTGGAAGTCGGGCGCTGGCGCGACACGCGGCGGCTGGCGCTGCCGGTGGCGCCGCTGCGCGTGGTGACGGCGTTCGAGATCGTCGACGCGCAGGGCGCGGCCGTGGCGGTGGCGCCGGAGCGCTGGCAGGCGGTAATGGACGACCAGCGGCCGCATCTTTTGCCCGTCGCGGCGGGCTGGCCGGGCATACCGCAGGGCGGCACCTCGCGCATCGGCTTCGAGGCGGGTTACGGGGCGCATTGGTCCGAGATCCCCGCCGATCTGGCACAGGCGGTGATGATGCTGGCGGCGCATTACCACGAATACCGTCACGACACCGCGCTCGGCCCGGGCTGCATGCCGTTCGGCGTCACCGCGCTGACCGAGCGGTTCCGGGCGCTGCGGCTTTCGGCGGGGGGCGGGGCATGAGGCCGGTGCGGCTGAACCGGGCGCTCCTGCTCGAGGCGCCCCGACGCGCCCCCGACGGCTCGGGCGGGTTCGAACGCGGCTGGACCGCGCTGGGCACGCTCTGGGCCTCGGTCGAGGCGCGCTCGGGGCGCGATCTCGACGGCATGGGCGCGGCGCTGAGCCGAGTCAGGCTGCGCATTGTCACCCGCGCCGCGCCGCCGGGCTCGACGATGCGCCCGGCGCCCGAGCAGCGCTTTCGCGAGGGGGCGCGGATCTTCGCGATCCGCGCGGTGCGCGAGCTCGACGCCGAGGGGCGCTATCTCCTGTGCGAAGCCGAAGAGGAGGTGGCGCGATGAGCTACGCGGTCTCGGCAGCGCTGCAAGCCGCGATCCATGCGCGGCTGGCGGCGCATCCGCCCCTGGCCGATCTGCTGGGCGCCGCGATCTTCGACGCGCTGCCCGCCGGGCCGCTGCCGCCGCTCTACGCGGTGCTCGGCCCCGAGACGGCGCGCGATCGCTCCGACGGGACGGCGGCGGGGGCGCTGCACGACATCACGGTGAGCGTGGTCAGCGACGCGGCCGGGTTCCGAAGCGCCAAGCTGGCGGCGGCGGCGATCTGTGACGCGCTGTCGGGCACCATCCCTCCGCTGGATCGCGGGCGGCTGGTGGGGCTGTGGTTCCTGCGCGCCCGGGCCAAGCGGATCGGCAGCGGCGAGGCGCGGCGCATCGACCTGGTGTTCCGCGCCCGCAGCGAGGACGTCTGAACACAAGCGAGGGAGGGCCAGGCAATGGCGGCTCAGAACGGCAGGGATCTCCTGCTCAAGATCGACATGACCGGCGACGGGCTGTTCGAAACCATGGCAGGGCTGCGCGCGACGCGGCTTACGCTCAACGCGCAGAGCGTCGACATCACCCATCTGGGCAGCGAGGGCTGGCGCGAGCTTCTGGGCGGCGCCGGCATGCGCTCGGCCGCCGTGGCGGGTTCGGGCGTGTTCCGCGACGCCTCGACCGACGCCCGGGCGCGGGCGATCTTCTTCGCGGGCGAGACACCGGATTTCCAGCTGGTGATCCCCGATTTCGGCACCATGACCGGGTCGTTCCAGATCGCCTCGATCGACTATGCCGGCAGCCATGACGGCGAGGCCAGCTTCGAGATCGCGCTGGTCTCGGCCGGGCCGCTCGCCTTCGAGGCGGCGCCCTGATGGCCAATCCGCGCGCCGGCGAGGTGGCGCTGATCCTCGACGGGCGGCGCCATATCATGAAGCTGAGCCTCGGCGCGCTGGCCGAGCTGGAGGAGAGCCTCGGCGCGGACAGCATCGCGGCGCTGGTGGCGCGGCTCGAAAGCGGTGCGGTGTCGGCCCGCGACGTCCTGGCTCTGATCGTCGCGGGACTCAGGGGCGGCGGCTGGCCCGGCCGGGCCGCCGATCTGGTGGCGGCCGAGATCGAGGGCGGGCCGGTCGAGGCGGCGCGCCTCGCGGCGCTTTTGGTGGCGCGCGCCTTCGGGGAGATCGGCTGATGCGGCTCGATTGGGCGGCGATGATGCGGGCGGGGATCTGCGGGCTCGGGCTCAGGCCGTCCGAGTTCTGGGCGCTGACCCCGGCCGAACTGCGGCTGATGCTGGGCCCGCCCGGGCCCGCGCCGATGGACCGGGCCCGCTTCGAGGCGCTGTGCCGCGAGCATCCTGACAGGGAGAGGACATGACCGAGGACGAGTTCGAGGCGCTGGAGCGCGCCATGGAGGAGGCGGGCGGCGTCGCCGAGAGCTTCTCGCGCGAGCTGGAGCGGATGCGCGCCGGGCTGAGCGAGACGACGCGCGATCTCGGCCGGCTGGAGCGCGGCTTTTCCGGCGGCATCCGCCGCGCCATCGACGGCGTGCTGTTCGAGGGCCGCTCGGTCGGCGGCGCGCTCAAGGGGCTGGCGGGGAGCATGTCGCACACCGTCTATGGCAACGCGATGCGGCCCGTGACCGACCGGCTCGGCGGGATGCTGGCGCAGGGGGTGAACGGGCTGGTAGCGGGGCTGATGCCCTTCGCCGAGGGGGGCGCCTTCGCGGGCGGGCGGGTCACGCCATTCGCCCGTGGCGGCGTGGTCTCGGGGCCAGTGGCCTTTCCGATGCGCGGCGGTACCGGGCTGATGGGTGAGGCGGGGCCGGAGGCGATCCTGCCGCTGGCGCGCGGTGCCGACGGGCGTCTCGGCGTCGCCGCGGGCGGTGGCGGCGGGGCGGCGCAGGTCACGGTCAACATATCCACGCCCGACATCGAGGGGTTCCGCCGCTCGCGCGGGCAGGTGGCCGCGCAGATCGCCCGCGCGGTCGATCGCGGCCGCCGCGACAGGTGAGGGAGGCGAATATGGGGTTCCACGACGTGAGATTTCCCGTGGCGCTGAGCTTCGGCGCCTCTGGCGGACCGGAGCGGCGCTGCGAGATCGTCACCCTCGCCAATGGCTTCGAGGAGCGCAACAGCCCCTGGGCGCATGCGCGGCGCCGCTACGACGCCGGGCTCGGGCTGCGCGCGCTCGAGGATGTCGAGACGGTGATGGGTTTCTTCGAGGCGCGGCGCGGCCCGCTCTTCGGGTTTCGCTGGAAGGACTGGCTCGACTTCCGCTCGGCCCCGGCGGCGCGCCCGGTCGGGCCGCTCGACCAGCAGATCGGCTTCGGCGACGACACCACGACGGCGTTCCAGCTGGTCAAGCGCTATGGCGACGGCCCGAGCCCCTATCTGCGCCCCATCGTCAAGCCGATCGCGGGCAGCGTCCGGGTCGCGGTGGGCGGCGACGAGATCGGCCCGGGCGAGGGGGTCGAGGTGGATCACGCCACGGGGACGGTGCGCTTCGCGGTGCCGCCCGCCATGGGCGAGATCGTCACCGCCGGGTTCGAATTCGACGTGCCCGCGCGGTTCGACACCGAAACGCTGTCGGGATCGGTCGCGGGGTTCCGGGCCGGGACGGTGCCGGAGATCCCGGTGGTGGAGATCCGGCTGTGAGCGGGCTGGAGGGCCATCTCGCGAGCGGGGTGACGACGCTCTGCCGCGCCTGGGCGCTCAGGCGCGCCGACGGGCTGGAGCGCGGCTTTACCGATCACGACCGTGCCCTGTCCTTCGAGGGCATCGCGTTCCGCCCCGAGACCGGGATGAGCGCCAGCGCGCTGGTGCAGGGCGCGGGGCTCGCCGCCGATACCGGCGAGGCGCTGGGCGCGATCTCGGATGCAGGGATCACCGAGGCCGAGATCGCCGAAGGCCGGCTCGACGGGGCCGAGCTGCGGCTCTGGCGGGTCAACTGGGCCGCGCCCGAGCAGCGGGTGCTGGAGTTCCGGGGGCGCTTGGGCGAGATCCGCCGAGACGGCACGCTGTTCCGGGCCGAACTGCGCGGGCTGTCGGACCTGCTGAACCAACCGCTGGGCCGGGTCTACCAGCCGCGCTGCGACGCCTGCCTGGGCGATGCGCGCTGCGGGGTCGATCTCGGGCAGGCCGGGGCTTCGGTGACGCGCTCGCTCGGGGCGGCGGAGGGCGCCCGGCTGCGCCTCGACTGGCCCGACGGGCCGGCCGCGGGCTGGTTCGGCCATGGCCGGGTCGAGGTGCTGGACGGGCCCGGCGCCGGGCTCGCGGCGGAAATCCGCGAGGACCGGGTCGATGGGGGCGCGCGGATCCTCGAACTGTGGCGGCCCATCGGTGTCGCGCTCGCGCCCGGCACGGCGCTGCGCCTCGTCGCGGGCTGCGACAAGCGAGGCGAGACCTGTCGGTTGAAATTCGACAACTTCCTGAACTTCCGAGGCTTCCCGCATCTGCCGGGGGCGGACTGGCTGATGGCGGTGCCACGGGCGGGCGGCGCATGAGACGGGTCACGCCAAAGGCGTGCCGGGACGACTTGCCGGAGGTGTGTGGGGAAGGCTTGCCAAAGGCGTGCGGGCGAGCGTTGCCGGAAGCGTGCGCAAAGGTTTCGCCAACGCCATGCGCAGAGGTCTTGCCCGGTTCGGGCAGGGAAGTCCTGCCGAACGCGTGTGAGAAATTCTCGCCAGGAGCGGGCGCGGGACCGCTGCCAGCGGCGGGCGACCGGATCGTGGCCGAGGCGCGGCTCTGGATCGGCACGCCCTATCTGCACGGGGCCGCGCGGCGCGGCGCGGGCTGCGACTGCCTCGGGCTGGTGCGCGGCGTCTGGATGGCGCTGGCGGGGACGGAGCCCGAGCCTGTGCCCGCCTATCCGCGCCACGAGGCGCGGGGCGGCGAGGTGCTTTGCGATGCGGCGCGGCGGCATCTGCGCGAGATCGCGCCCGCCGAGGCCGGGCCCGGCGACCTGCTGCTGTTCCGGCTTCGGGACGGGATGGCGGCACGGCATCTGGGGCTGCTTTCGGGGCCGCCCGAGGCGCCGCGCTTCATCCACGCCTATGAGGGGCATGGCGTGGTCGAGAGCCCGCTGACCCCGCCATGGCGGCGCCGCATCGCCGCCGGTTTCGCATTAACGGAAAGGATCGGCTGATGGCGACCATCGTGTTCGGAGCGGCGGGGATGGCCCTTGGCGGCGCGGTCGGCGGCAGCCTCATGGGGCTGTCGGGCGCGATGCTGGGCCGCGCGGGCGGCGCGGCGCTGGGCCGGGCGATCGATGCGCGGCTCTTGGGGGCCGGGGCCGACCCGGTCGAGACCGGACGGGTCGACCGGTACCGCTTCACCGGCGCGGGCGAGGGCGAGCCGATCGCCCGGCTCTGGGGCCGGATGCGGATCGGCGGGCAGGTAATCTGGGCCTCGGATTTCGAGGAGCGCCGCGCCAGTTCGGGCGGCGGCAAGGGTGCGCCGCGCCCGGAGGTGGTCGAGTATTCCTACGCGGTGAGCCTCGCCATCGGGCTCTGCGAGGGGCCGGTGCGCCGGGTGGCGCGGATCTGGGCCGACGGGGTCGAGCTTGGCCGCGACGAGATCACGTGGCGGCTGCACGAGGGCCGCGAGGACCAGCGGCCGGATGCGAAGATCGAGGCGGTCAAGGGGATCGGCCGCGCGCCCGCCTATCGCGGGCTCGCCTATGTGGTGATCGAGGATCTCGACCTCGCGCGCTTCGGCAACCGGGTGCCGCAATTCTCCTTCGAGGTGCTGCGCCCCGCCGACCTGTCGGACCCCGCGCGGGCCGAGGACATCGCCCGTCTCGTGCGCGGCGTCGCGGTGATCCCGGGCACCGGCGAATACGCGCTGGCCGCGACGCCGGTGCATGTGGCCTCGGGCTTTGCCGAGCGAAGGCCCGCCAACCTGCACGGGCCCTCGGGGCCGAGCGACGCCGAGGCCGCGCTCGACGATCTCGTGGAGGAGCTGCCCGAATGCCGCGCCGCCTCGCTGGTGGTGTCGTGGTTCGGCGATGACCTGCGCGCCGGGCATTGCAGGATCCGCCCCAAGGTCGAGCGCCGCGAGGGCGAGGGCGAGGGCGAGGAGATGCCGTGGCGGGTCTCGGGGCTGGACCGCGCGGGCGCGATGGCGGTGCCGCGCGTCGAGGATCGGCCGGTCTATGGCGGCACGCCCTCGGACCTCTCGGTGATCGAGGCGATCCGGGCGATGGCGGCGCGCGGGCTGGAGGTGACCTATTACCCCTTCATCCTGATGGACCAGCTGCCGGGCAACGGCCTGCCCGATCCGTGGGGCGGGACCGAACAGGCCGCCTTGCCGTGGCGCGGCCGGATCAGCACCGCGCGCGCGCCGGGGCAGCCGGGGACCACCGACCGGACGGCGGCGGCCGAGGCCGAGGTCGCGGCCTTCTTCGGCGCGGCGCGGGCCTCGGATTTCAGGATCGGTGTCGACGGGCCGGTCTATGAGGGCCCTGAGGATTGGGGCCTCAGGCGCTTCGTGCTGCACCAGGCGCATCTGTGCGCCATGGCGGGCGGGGTCGAGGCGTTCTGCATCGGCTCGGAGCTGGTGGCGCTCACCACGATCCGGGGGGCGGGCGACAGCTACCCCGCCGTGGACGCGCTGCGCGATCTCGCGGCCGAGGTGCGCGGCATCTTGGGGAAGCAAGTGAAGCTCTCCTACGCCGCCGACTGGACCGAATATCACGGCCACCAGCCGGGCGGGGCGACCAAGCGGTTCCACCTCGACCCGCTTTGGGCCGACCCGGAGATCGATTTCATCGGCATCGACAATTACATGCCGCTGTCGGACTGGCGCGACGGCACCGATCATCTCGACGCCGCGCAGCATCGCTCGATTTACGATCTCGACTATCTCGCGGGCAATGTCGCGGGCGGCGAAGGCTATGACTGGTACTACCATTCGCCCGAGGCCCGCGCGGCGCAGATCCGCACGCCGATCACCGATGGCGACGGCGAGCCGTGGGTCTGGCGCTACAAGGACCTCGTGGGCTGGTGGGGCAACCCGCATCACGAGCGGATCGACGGGATGCGGCAGGATGCGCCGACCGCGTGGCAGCCGGGATCGAAGCCCATTCGCTTCACCGAGCTGGGCTGCGCCGCCGTCGACCGGGGCAGCAACCAGCCCAACAAGTTCATCGATCCGAAATCCTCGGAATCGGCGCTGCCCTACCATTCGCGCGGCCATCGCGACGAGCGGATCCAGATGCAGTATCTGCGCGCCGTGCATCGGCATTTCGCCGATCCGGGGGCGAACCCGGTCTCGGAGATCTACGGCGCGCCGATGCTCGATACCGAGCGGATGCTGGTTTGGGCGTGGGACCTGCGGCCCTATCCGTGGTTTCCGGGGCTGTCGGAGGTCTGGGGCGACGGCGCGAACTGGGCGCGCGGGCACTGGATCACCGGGCGCACCGCGCATCGCGACCTCGCCTCGGTGGTGGCGGAAATCTGCGCCGAGGCGGGGGTGAGCGAGATCGACACCTCGCGGCTGCACGGGCTGGTGCGCGGCTATCTCGCCCGGGGCCAGCAGAGCGCGCGGGCGATGTTGCAGCCCTTGATGCTGGCGCATGGCTTCGACGCGGTGGAGCGCGAGGGGCGGCTGGTGTTCCGCACCCGCGACGGGCTGGCGGATGCCGCGCTCGATTCCGGGAGGCTGGTGCGCGTGTCGCCGGACATGCCGATCCTGGAGATCGCGCGCGAGGCTGGCGCGGCGCTGCCCGACCGGGTGCGGCTGGGCTATGTCGCGGCCGAAACCGGGGCCACGGGCAGCGTCGAGGCGGCGCTGCCGGGCGGCGCCGCGCGCCATGTCGAGGCGGCCGAGTTGCCGATGGTGCTGACCCGGGCCGAGGCGCAGGCCATGGCCGCGCGCTGGCTGGCGGAGATGCGGCTCGGGCGCGAGCGCGCCGAATTCGCGCTGCCGCCCTCGGCGCATGGCCTCGGCCCCGGCGACGTGGTCGAGATCGCGGGTGGGGATGGCGGGGAGGGCGGCGCCTGGCGGATCGAACGGCTGGAGCGGACGTCCCATGCAGCAATCGAGGCGGTGCGCACCGCGCCGGGGCTCTATCTGCCGCAGCCCGCCGAGGACGACGCCGAGGCCCCCGGCGCCTATGTCCCGCCGGTGCCGGTCGAGGGGGTGTTCCTCGACCTGCCGCTGCTCACCGGGGAGGAGGTCCCGCACGCGCCGCATTTCGCGGCCACGGCGAGGCCCTGGCCCGGCGCGGTGGCGCTGGTCTCGGGGGTCGAGGATGCCGATCATCGGCTCAACCTGACACAGCCTTTGGCCGCCACCATCGGCACGACGCTGACGCCGCTCGCCGCCGCGCCTGCCGGGCTGTGGGATCGCGGCCCGGCGCTGCGGCTGCGGCTGGCGCAGGGGCAGCTGACCGGGGCCAGCCGGGCGGCGGTTCTGGCGGGCGCCAACCTGATGGCGATCGGCGATGGCGAGAGCGATCACTGGGAGCTGTTGCAATTCCTGCGGGCCGATCCGGTGGAGCCGGGGGTCTTCGAGATCTCGATGCGGCTCAGGGGGCAGGCGGGAACCGACGCGGTGATGCCCGACATCTGGCCCGCGGGCAGCCGCGTCGTGCTGCTCGACGGCGTGCCGCGGCAGGTCGCGCTGCCGGACGCGGCGCGCGGGCTGACCCGGCATTACCGCTTTGGCCCGGCGCGGCGGCCGCTGACCGATCCGAGCTGGCGGCACGCGGCGCGGGCCTTCGCGGGCATCGGGCTTCGGCCCTGGGCGCCGGTGCATCTGCGGGTGCGGCAAACCGGGGGCGATCTCGCGATCTCGTGGGTCCGGCGGGCGCGGATCGGCGGCGATGGCTGGGAGGGGCGCGAGGTGCCGCTGGCCGAGGCGCGCGAGGCCTACCTGCTGCGTATTTCAGCCAATGGCGTGGCCCTGCGCGAGGCGGAGCTTGCCGCGCCCGGATTCGCCTACACGGCGGCGATGCGCGCAGCCGACGGCGCGGCGGGGCCGCTCGTGGTGCAGGTGGCACAGATCTCGGAGGCCTTCGGGCCCGGCCCCTTCGCCGAAATCGCGGTGGCGGGATGAGGCCGATCCTGCCGGGATGCCTCGACCGGGCGGTGGCGGCGCTGCTCGCCGCGCCGCCCGAGGGGCGCGCGGGTCTGGCGCTGCGGATCGTGTCGGAAGCGCGCGCCGCCGATGCCTGGCGCAAGCGGCGCGGCCGGGCGCATCCGTTGTGGGGCGACGGCTCGCTGATGTCGGCGGCGCTGCGGCACCCGGCGCGGCCGCTGCCGCCATCGCTGGGCCGCGAGGCGCGGGCGGCGCTGCGGCAGGTGCTCGATGCCCTTGACGGCTCCTCCGGCCTTTGATCTTGGCCGGGAGGCCCTATCTGGGCTAGACAGGACGCGGCATCAGGAGGCCATGGCGATGGCAAAACCACAGGCGCAGCTGGCCGAGATCGATCCGGTCTGGAGCCGCATTCGCAGCGAGGCCGAGGAGGCGATCGCGGCCGAGCCGCTGATGGGCGGGCTCATTCATTCGAGCGTGCTGCATCACCAGAGCTTTGCCTGCGCGCTGGCCTACCGGCTGTCGCTCAAGCTCGCCTCGGATGAGATGCCGGCGCAGATCCTGCGCGAGATCATCGATGGCGCCTATGGCGCCGAGCCCGAGCTGGTGGTCTCGGCCCGCGCCGATCTGGTCGCCACATACGAGCGCGACCCGGCCTGCCACCGCTTCCTGCAGCCGCTTTTGTACTTCAAGGGCTACCAGGCGATCCAGGCCTACCGCCTCGGCCATTGGCTCTGGCAGGAGGGGCGGCTCGACCTCGCCTATTTCGTGCAGATGCGCGTCTCGGAGACGTTCGGCGTCGACATCCACCCTGCAGCCCGGATCGGGCGCGGCGTGATGATCGATCACGCCCATTCGGTGGTGATCGGCGAGACGGCGGTGGTCGGCGACAACGTGTCGATGCTGCATTCGGTGACGCTTGGCGGCACCGGCAAGGAAGAGCAGGACCGCCACCCCAAGATCGGCAACGGCGTGCTGATCGGCGCGGGCGCGAAGGTGCTGGGCAACATCCGGATCGGCGACTGCTCGCGGATCGCGGCCGGGTCGGTGGTGCTGATCGACATCCCGGCCTGCAAGACCGTGGCGGGCGTGCCCGCGCGGATCGTCGGCGAGGCGGGCTGCGCCCAGCCGTCGGTGTCGATGGATCAGACATTCAAGGGCGACGAACAGGTCTGAGCGATTTGGGCGGTCTTTTGGGCCGCCCACGGTGTCAGCCCTCGGATGGCAAGGGCGCCGTCGGGCGGCGCACCGGCCAGACCTCCAGCACCCCGGCGCAAAGCACCAAGGCCCCGCCCGCGAGTTCCAGCGGCCCCAGATGCTCGGCCGCGAGCCATGCAGCGGAGAGCGCGCCGACCAGCACCTCTGACATCAACAAAATGCCGGTGCGCGCCGGTTCCAGCCGGGTAGTGGCCCACATCAGCCCGGCCATGAAGACCCCCCACCACAGCCCGCCGGTGGCGCCCGACCACAGCAGGGCCGGGGCGATCTCGACCCCGGGGCCGGGAAGCGGCCCGAACAGCGGCGCGATCGCCAACGCGCCCGCGCTCGCCCCCGCGGCGAAGACGAAGGCGGCTTCGGGCGGCGCCAGCGCCGGGCGCAGCCGGATGCCGGTGGTCGAGACCGACCACATGAGCCCCGACGCCAGCGCCAGCCATTCGCCGGCGCCGCGCGGCAGCGGCCATTCGCCATCCGCGCCAAGCATCACCGCCAGCCCCGCAAGCCCCGCCGCGATCGCCACGAGCCGCAGCCTCGGCGTGTGCCAGCCGAGCAGGCGGCCGATCAGCGTGCTCCAGACCGGGGTGAGGAAGAACAGCAGGATGATGATCGCGACCCGGCCATAGATGAAGCCCACCGAGTAGAGCATGAAGGCCGCGCCGCCGAGCGCCACCGAGGCCAGGGCCCAGGGGTCGGCATGGCGCAGCCGCCGGCGCGCCAGCGCGGCGGGCGAGAGCAGCGCCGTCGCGGCCAGGGTGATCGCGAAGGTGCCCCAAGCGCCCGACAGGCCGATCTCCTCGAGCCTTCGGACCGGCAGCCAGTAAAAGCCCCAGAGCACGCCAGAGGCGACCACGAGCAGGCTGGCGACGCGGCGGGTGGTCTCATCGGTCAAGCGCGCGGCTCTCCCGGCAGGACGGGGTTGGCATCGCGTCGGGCTGGTCGGACGCGTTCGGCTATTAGCGGGCGGCTAGATCCGCCCGGCACGCGCTTCGCGACGGCCATGGGGTCATTCCTCCAGCATCGGCAGCGCGAAGGTGATCAGCTGGTCGCCGACCTGCGGCTTGAGGATCGGGTTACCGCCGGCGACGAAGCTCACATATTGCCGCCCCTCATGCTCAAAGACCGCCGGGATGGCGACCGCGGGCGCCTCGACCCGCCATTTCCACAGCTCCTCGCCGGTCGCCGCCGAGAGCGCGCGGACATGCGCGTCCATCGAGGCGCCGATGAAGATCACGCCACCCGCCGTCACCGCCGGGCCGCCCAGCGTCGGGCTGCCCCAATCCTCGGGCGCGTAGAAGCCCCATTGCTGGGTCTGGCCGAAGGGCCGTTCCCAGAGCTGTTCGCCGGTGTCGAGGTCATAGGCGAGGATCGTGCCGAAGGGCGGTTTCCAGCAGGGCAGGCCCAGAGGCGTCAGGAAGTTGGTCAGCTCGAAGCCGTAGGGCACGCCCTCCTGAGGGTAGAAGCCCTGCTCGGCGCCGCTCTCGCCCGCGATCTCCTCGTATTCCTCGCGCGGGATCATCCGCAGGATCTGCGCCACCTTCTGGGTGTTCACGTAGAAGGTGTTGGTCTCGGGATCGAGCGCGCCGCCGCCCCACTGCATGCCGCCCGCCGTGCCCGGATACATCAGCGTGCCCTTACCTTCGGCGGTGGGCGGCGTGAACAGCCCCTCGTAGCGCAGCTCTTCGAGGGTGCGCGAGCAATAGCCGAAGCTTGCCAGATCGGCGAGCCACCAGATGCCGGGCCATGTGTCGTAGGTATTGGTGGGCTTGGGCACGTCGTAGAAGGGCTGCGTCGGCGCCGCCTCTTCGCCCGGCAGATCCGAGGCGGGGACGGGCCGCTCCTCCATGCCGAAGACCGGCTCGCCGGTCTCGCGGTTCAGCACGTAGAGCATGCCCTGCTTCGAGGTCTGGATCAGCGCCGGGATGGTTTCGCCGTCCCGCTCGATGTCGACGAGTGTGGGGGCGGCGCCGGTGTCGTAATCCCAGATGTCGTGATACACGAGCTGGCGCGACCAGATGATCTCGCCCGAATTGGTGTCCACCGCCGTTACCGAGGTGGCGAGGGGAAGCTCTTCGGTGCGGTTGCCGCCGTAATAGTTGGGCGAGGGCGAGGAGACCGGCATGTAGATGATGTCGCGCTCGGGATCGACGGTCATGTGGGTCCAGACATTGGCGGTGCCGGTGCGGTCCCACAGCTCCTTGGGGATGAAGTTCACGGTCCAGTCGAGTTCGCCGGTCTTCGCGTCCACCGCGAAGACGGTGCCCGGAGGGGCCTGCGCGCTTTCCCAGTCCTTGCCGGCCCAGCCGATGAACAGGCGACCCTCATGGGCCACGGGCGGCTGCAACAGCGACAGCGGCCAGCGGTCATTGGTGTCGTTCCACTGGTTCACGTCGAGCACGCCGGCCTCGGCGAAATCCTCGCAGGGCGCACCGGTATCGGCGTCGACCGCGTGCAGCTTGGCGTCCATCGTGCCGATATAGACGCGCTTGGCGCAGATGCCGCTGGCACCCGGCTCCTCCCAATAGGTGACGCCGCGGTTCTTCAGTGCGGGCTGGGTGAGAGCTTCGAGCCGGGACTGGCTGTCATAGGACCAGCGCTCCTCGCCGGTGGCGGGGTCGAGGGCGAGGATGCGGTAGAAGGGGGTGCCGACATAGAGCGTCTCGTTGGCGTAGATCGGTGTGGCGGACCAGACCGTCTGCGGCAGCTCGCCCGAGCCGTCCGAGACGTCGCCGGTCTCGACCTCCCAGACCGGCTCCAGCAGGTGCACGTTGGCGGCGGTGATCTCGGTCAGCGGGCTGTACTTGCGGGCCTGCAGGTCGCCGTGGAAGCCGGGCCAGTCCTGCGCGCGCGCCTCCGGCGCATGGGCGAGGGGCATGGCCAGTAGCACCAGTGCGGCGGCACGGCGGTCGTGGCCCTTGCGGGAGACGAGGTTCCAGATGGCACCGATGGTGGCGAGGATCATCGACCACATCGCGATGTCCTGCATCAGGAAATAGGCGGCCAGCGCCGTCAGCGCCGCGCCCAGAAGCGTGAGCCATTTCAGCGTGAGGTTCAGCCAGTAGGGCATCCATTTGAACAGGACCAGCGCCGAGGCCACAGCGACCGCCAGCGCCCCGAACAGCGCCAGCCCCGCACCGACGCTTCCGGCGACGCCGCTCTCGGGGCGGAAATAGGCGATTGCCAGCGCCACGCCGGCGACGATGGCGGCGATCAGGGTCAGGCCGATGCCCGGCTGCTTGTCACGATAGGTCATTCGGTTCCCTCACTTTTACCTGAGGGAAACGCGAGGTCGGGCGGCGGGTTCCTGCCTGCGCCAAGGGAACGAGGGAACGACGGCGTATCGCCCGCACAGGGGGAAGGTCGCGCGGGATGAGGCAACGCGCGGGTTCATCGCAGGAGAACGACGCGGCGCGGCAACGGCGCCAAGTGCATCGCGCACCAATACGTGGTATAATCGTGAACAGACTCGCGGAAATTTTCGGCCTTCGCCGAAAACATCTTGGCGACTGGCCCTGATCCCACATTTTCAGAAGCTCATGGGAGGAAATGCCATGAAACGCATGATGATGGCTATCGCGGTCGCGTGTGCCGGAGGGATGGCCGGCGCACAGGAGGCCCAAGAGGCGATGCCCGATGCGCAGGGCGACCAGGGACCGCCGGAATTCTTCCGCAGCATCTATCCCGAGCACGCCTTCGACGAGGCGATGGCGCTCTACGGAGCCCTTGGAGGCGAAGAGGCGGAGCTTGACGCCAAGACCCGCGAGCTTGTCGCGCTCGCGGTCGCCGCGCAGATCCCCTGCGATTACTGCGTCTATGCCCACAAGAAGAATGCGATGAGCGCGGGCGCGTCGGAGGCCGAGGTCCGGGAGGCGGTGGCGACCGCCGCCAATGTCCGCATGTGGAGCACGATGCTCAACGGGATGGATTACGACTTCGAGGCATACAAGGCCGAGCATGACGAGAGGATGCCGCCGACCAACTGATGCGACCGATCGAACTGGCCGACTGCTGCGACACGGACGGGAAAGGCAAAGGGGCCGCACCTTGCTGGTGCGGCCCCTTCGAACGGCGTGACGCGACCTGTCAGGCCAGCATCATCATCGGGTTTTCCAGCGCCTCGGCAATCTGCTTGAGCAGTTCCGCCCCCAGCGCGCCGTCGATCACCCGGTGATCGACCGAGAGCGTCACAGACATCACCGTCGCGACCTCGATCTCGCCCGCGTCGTTGACGACCGGCTTCTTCACGCCGGCGCCGACCGCGAGGATCGCGCCGTGCGGCGGGTTGATCACGGCGTCGAAATTGTCGATGCCGAACATGCCGAGGTTGGAGATCGCGAAGCTGCCGCCCTGGTATTCATGCGGCGCGAGCTTCTTGTCGCGGGCCCGCTTGGCGAGGTCCTTCATCTGCGCCGAGAGCGACGACAGCGAGCGGCTCTCGGCGTCGCGCAGAACCGGGGTGAACAGGCCACCCTCGATCGCCACGGCGACGGCGACGTCCGACGGCTTGAGCTTCAGCACCCGGTCGCCGGCCCAGACGGCGTTGGCGTCCGGCACGGCCTGCAGCGCCAGGGCCGAGGCCTTGATGATGAAGTCGTTGACCGAGAGCTTCACGCCGCGCCCTTCGAGCTGCTTGTTCAGCTGGCTGCGGAATTTCAGCAGCGCGTCGAGCTTGATGTCACGGCGCAGGTAGAAATGCGGGATGGTCTGCTTGGCCTCGGTGAGACGCGCCGCGATGGTGCGGCGCATGCCGTCGAGCTTGACCTCCTCGAACTCGCGATCCGCGTACATCTTGCGGATCTGCTCGGCTTGCGCGCCCGGGGCGGCGGGAGCGGCCACCGGGGCCTTGTCGGCCTGAGCGGCGGGCGCCTTCTCGGCCTCGGCGGGCTTCTGGCCCGGCTTGGCGCTTTCGACATCGGCCTTGACGATGCGGCCATTCGGGCCCGAGCCGGTGATCTGGCTCAGGTCGAGGCCCTTGTCGGCCGCGATCCGCCGCGCCAGCGGCGAGGCGAAGACGCGATCACCGGAGGCGCCCGAGGAGGCCGGGGCGGCGTCGCCACCCTTGGCCTGCTGCGCGGCACCGGCATCGTCGCCATAGCCCTTGGCGGGCGAGGTCTCGGCCTTGGGGGTGGCGGGCTCGGCGTGGCTGTCGGCGTCGCCCTTCTTGGGCGCGGTCGAGGCGTCGATGTCGTCCGCGCTCTCGCCATCCTCGAGCAGCACGGCGATGGGGGTGTTGACCTTCACCCCCTCGGTGCCCTCGGCGATCAGGATCTTGCCGACGACGCCTTCGTCGACGGCCTCGAACTCCATCGTCGCCTTGTCAGTCTCGATCTCGGCCAGAAGGTCGCCGGAGGAGACGGTGTCCCCCTCCTTGACCAGCCATTTCGCGAGCGTGCCTTCCTCCATGGTCGGCGACAGCGCGGGCATCAGGATTTCCGTTGGCATGTCTCGCGCCCCTTACTTGTAGGTCACTTTGCGCACCGCCTCGACGACCTCGTCGGTCGTCACCAGCGCGTGCTTCTCGAGGTTGGCGGCATAGGGCATCGGCACGTCCTTGCCGGTGCAGTTGATGACCGGCGCGTCGAGATGGTCGAACGCCTCCTGCATCAGCACCGAGGAGATGTAGCCGCCGACCGAACCCTGCGGCCAACCCTCTTCGACGGTGACGCAGCGGTTGGTCTTCTTCACGCTTTCGATGATCGCGTCGGTGTCCATCGGGCGGATGGTCCGCAGGTCGATCACCTCGGCCTCGATGCCGTCTGCCGCCAGCTTCTCGGCCGCCTCGAGGGCGTAGGTCATGCCGATGCCGAAGGAGACGATGGTCACGTCGGTGCCTTCGCGGGCGATGCGCGCCTTGCCGAGCGGGATGGTGAAGTCATCCAGCACCGGCACCTCGAAGGAGCGACCGTAGAGGATCTCGTTCTCGAGGAAGATCACCGGGTTGGGGTCACGGATCGCGGATTTCATCAGGCCCTTCGCGTCGGCGGCGGAGTAGGGCATCACGACTTTGAGGCCGGGGATCTGCATGTACCAGGCGGCGTAGTCCTGGGAGTGCTGGGCACCGACGCGGGCGGCAGCGCCGTTGGGGCCGCGGAACACCATCGGCGCACCCATCTGGCCGCCCGACATGTAGAGCGTCTTGGCCGCCGAGTTGATGATGTGGTCGATCGCCTGCATGGCGAAGTTGAAGGTCATGAACTCGACGATCGGGCGCAGACCGCCGAAGGCCGCACCGACCGCGATGCCGGCGAAGCCGTGCTCGGTGATCGGCGTGTCGACCACACGCTTGGGGCCGAACTCGTCCAGGAGACCCTGCGAGATCTTGTAGGCGCCCTGATACTCGCCCACTTCCTCGCCCATCAGGAAGACGTTGTCGGAGCGGCGCATCTCCTCGGCCATGGCGTCGCGCAGCGCTTCGCGGACCGTGGTGGTCTTGGTCTCGGTGCCCTCGGGCCAGTCCGGGGTGCGCGGCGGCTTGGGCGCGGCGGCGGCGGGCGACGCGGCGGCGGGGGTGTCGGAGGGCAGGGTGTCCTTGGCCTTGGTCTCTTCCTTGACCTGCGCCTTGGCGTCCTCGCCCTTGTTGGTGCCGGCGCTCTCGGCGGCGGAGGCGTCCTCGCCCTCTTCGAGCAGCACCGCGATGGGGGTGTTCACCTTCACGCCCTCGGTGCCCTCGGAGATCAGGATCTTGCCGACAGTGCCTTCGTCGACGGCCTCGAACTCCATCGTGGCCTTGTCGGTCTCGATTTCGGCCAGGATGTCGCCGGAGGCGACGGTGTCACCCTCCTTCACGAGCCACTTGGCGAGCGTGCCTTCCTCCATGGTCGGGGAGAGGGCGGGCATCAGAATTTCGGTCGCCATGGATCAGGCCTCCTGCGGGGCTTCTTCAGCGTAGATGTCGGTCCAAAGCTCCTCGAGCGCGGGCTCGGGGCTTTCCTTGGAGAACTCGGCGGACTCGCTGACGATCTCCTTGATCTCCTTGTCGATCGCCTTGAGGTCGTCCTCGGTCGCGTGCTGGCCGGCAAGCAACACCTGCCGGATCTGCTCGATCGGGTCGCGCTCCTCGCGCATCTTCTGCACTTCCTCGCGCGAGCGGTACTTCGCGGGGTCGGACATCGAGTGACCGCGGTAGCGGTAGGTCTTGATCTCGAGGATGTAGGGGCCCTTGCCCTCGCGGCAGTGGGCCACGGCGCGCTCGCCGGCCTCCTTGACCGCCAGCACGTCCATGCCGTCGACTTCCTCGCCCTTGATGCCGTAGGCGGCACCGCGCTCCCACAGCGACGGAGACTTGGTCGAGCGCTGCACGCTCGTGCCCATCGCGTACTGGTTGTTCTCGATCACGAAGACGACCGGAAGCTCCCACAGCTGGGCCATGTTGTAGGTCTCGTAGACCTGGCCCTGGTTGGCGGCGCCGTCACCGAAATAGGCGAAGGTCACGCGGCCGTTCTCGAGGTACTTGTCGGCGAAGGCGAGGCCGGCGCCGATCGGCACCTGCGCGCCGACGATGCCGTGGCCACCGTAGAAGTGCTTTTCCTTCGAGAACATGTGCATGCTCCCGCCCTTGCCCTTCGAGTAGCCGCCCTCGCGGCCCGTGAGCTCGGCCATCACCCCCTTGGGGTCCATGCCGCAGGCCAGCATGTGGCCGTGATCGCGGTACGAGGTGACGCGCTTGTCGCCTTCCTCGGCCGCGGCCTCGAGCCCGACCACCACGGCCTCCTGGCCGATATAGAGGTGGCAGAAGCCGCCGATCAGACCCATGCCGTAGAGCTGGCCCGCCTTCTCCTCGAAGCGCCGGATCAGCAGCATTTCGCGGTAGTAGTGCTTCAGCTCTTCTGCGGGGATGTTGGAGCCCTTGGGGGCAGGATTGGAACCCTTGGCGGGGCCTGTGTCGGAGGTCTTCCGGGTCGCCATGGCGTCTCCCTTCGCGCTGTGACGGATAGTTTAGCCTTGAACTATCACTTACAGAACTTGCGCGGGATGCAACAGGGCAATCTGGCGATCGGCGAAATGACGAACGCCGCGCTCGAAAAACCGACGCGGCGCAGCAAAATAAGGCGGGTGAAGCTGCCGCAAGGTCAGCGGATGACGATCTCGTCGGCGCGGATCATGCCGAGCACCTCGCGGGCGCGGGCGTCGAGCAGGTCGAGATCGAGATAGCGGTCGGAGAGTCGGCGGGTCAGATTCTCCATCCGCGCCACTTCCTCGCGCAGGCTGGCGAGTTCCTTCTCCAGGCCCCGGGCCTCGGCCTCGACCTCGGCCCGGCGGAACACGCCGTAATCGCCTTGGACGGCGGCAAAGGTAAAGTAGAGACCGATCAGCAGCATGCCGATCAGGTAGAGGGCGGGGCCCAGAGAAGGGGTGCGTTTCAACATCACTCGTGCCTCGTGTGCCACCTCTTGGGTCGGGCGGCTGCGACCAGCATGCCACGAAAAAGGCGGCGGAAACATCGCGTTTCCGCCGCCTTGGCGCCTTATTGCCGGAGACCGTGACCGGATTGCCGCTTTGGCGCAGTCGGTCCGGTCAGGCCGTCCCTCAGGCCTTGCCCAGATAGATGTCCTGCAGCTTGCCGAGCATCTCCAGCGCCTCGGCGCGCGGACGCTGGAACGAGTTGCGGCCGATGATCGAGCCGTTGCCGCCGCCGTCGCGGATCGCGCGGGCGTCGTCATAGACCGAATCCGCGCCCTTCTTGGCACCGCCCGAGAACACCATCAGGCGGCGGCCGCCGAAGGCCGACTGCACGCAATGCTTCACCCGCGCCGTCTGGGTCGAGATGTCGATGTTCTCGGCCTCGTAGACCTTCTTGGCCTCGGGCAGGGACAGGTGATCGGTCGAGAGCTTGATCTTGATGACATGGGCGCCGATCAGCGCCGCGATCTGCGCGGCATAGGCCGCGATGTCGATCGCGGTCTCGCCATCCTTGTCGAGCGCCTCGCCGCGCGGGTAGGACCAGATCACGGTGGCCACGCCCTTGGCCGCCGCCTCTTTGCGCATCTCGACGATCTCCTCGAACATCTCGAGCGCGCAGTCCGAGCCCGGATAGATCGTGAAGCCGATCGCCGAGCATCCGAGCCGCAGCGCGTCGTCGACGCTGGCGGTGACGGCCTGGTTCTTGCCGGCGGTGCCGGACATCAGCGAGTTGGCGCTGTTGCATTTCAGGATGGTCGGAATCTGGCCGGCGAAGGTATCGGCACCAGCCTCGATCATGCCCAGCGGCGCGGCATAGGCGTTGAGCCCGGCATCGATGGCGAGCTGGTAGTGGTAATGCGGGTCGTAGCCCTCGGGGTTCGGCGCGAAGCTGCGGGCCGGGCCGTGCTCGAAGCCCTGATCGACCGGCAGGATGATCATCTTGCCGGTGCCGCCCAGCTTGCCCGCCATCAGCATCCGGGCGAGGTTGGCCTTCACGCCGGGGGTCTCGCCCTCGTAGTTGCGAAGGATGTCGCGGACGGTTTCGGTGGTCTGCATGGGGAGCCTTTCGGTTTGCGGTTGCGGCAAACCTAGGGCTCCGCCCGGCGGCTCACAATCCTGTTAGCGCCACCGGGCGGCACTGTTAGCGCCACCAAACCCCCGTGATCGCACGGGGTTTCCGGATCAGGACCGGCCGTAGGCCCGACCCGCGATCCGCGCGGTCAGGCCGCGCGGCAGCACCCGCCCGGCAAAGGCCGCGATCCGGGTCATGCCGCCGGGCACCACGGTCTGGCGCCCCGCCAGCATCGCCTCCCAGCCGGCCTGCGCCACGTCACGGGCGCGCGCCGGGCGCATCGGGCCCGAGGGGCCGCCCGCCGCCATGCCGGCCGCCTCGAAGAAGCCGGTATCGACCGGGCCGGGGCAGAGCGCGGTGACCGTGACGTCGATATCCTCGCCCGACAGCTCGCTCGACACGGCGTCCGAGAGCGACAGCAGGTAGGCCTTGGTGGCGTGGTAGACCGCCATGCCGGGGCCGGGGATGAAGGCCGCGACCGAGGCCACGTTCATGATGTGGCCGGCGCCCTCCTTGCGCATATGCGCGACGGCGGCCTGCATCAGCACGGTGGCGGCCGAGACGTTGACCGCAACGAGGTTCTCGACCTCCTCGGTGCCGCCATCGCCGAAGCGGCGCTGGAGGCCGAGGCCCGCATTGTTGACGAGGATCTCGATGCGACGGCCCTCGGAGGCCTCGCGCCACAACCGCTCGGCGGCGCCGGGACGGGCAAGATCGGCAGGGATCACCACAACCTCGACGCGTTCGCGCAGCTCGGCGGCCAGCGTCTCGAGCTTGTCCTCGGAGCGGGCCGAGAGGATCAGGCGGCGGCCGCCGCGCGCGGCGATGCGGGCGAACTCGACGCCGAGACCGGAGGAGGCCCCGGTGATCAGCGTCCAGCCGCGGCTTTGCGGGACCAGATCGGTGCGGGCGTGGTTCATCTGCGTGCTCCCGCTCATGCGCCCAGCGCCTTCACGCCCGGAAGCACCTTGCCTTCCATCCATTCGAGGAAGGCGCCGCCTGCCGTCGAGACGTAGGAAAAGTCCTGCGCGACACCCGCGGCGTTGAGTGCGGCCACGGTGTCGCCGCCGCCCGCGACCGAGACCAGCTTGCCGGCCTTGGTCAGCTCGGCCGCCTTCTTCGCCGCCGCGACGGTGCCGCGATCAAAGGGCGCGATCTCGAAGGCGCCCAGCGGCCCGTTCCAGACCAGAGTCTTGGCGTTCTCGAGCGCCATCTCGACATGCGCGACGCTGTCGGGGCCGGCGTCGAGGATCATCGCGTCGGCGGGCGTGTCCTCGGCTTTCACGACCTCGCTCGCAGCGCCGGCCTTGAACTCGCGGGCCACGACGACGTCGCGCGGCAGCAGGATGGTGCAGCCCTTCTCGGCGGCCTTCTGCGCGATCTCCTTCGCGGTCCCGGTCAGGTCGTGCTCGCACAGCGACTTGCCGACATCGAGCCCCTGGGCCGCGAGGAAGGTGTTGGCCATGCCGCCGCCGATTACCAGCGTGTCGACCTTTTCGACGAGGTTCGACAGCAGGTCGAGCTTGGTCGAGACCTTGGCGCCGCCGACAACGGCGACGACGGGGCGCTCGGGATTGCCCAGCGCCTTGTCGAGCGCCGAGAGTTCTTCGGCCATCAGCCGGCCGGCGCAGGCGGGCAGCAGCCGCGCCAGCGCCTCGGTCGAGGCATGGGCGCGATGCGCCGCCGAGAAGGCGTCGTTGACGTAGAGATCGCCCAGATGCGCGAGCTTCTCGGCGAATTCCAGCTCGTTCTTTTCCTCGCCGGGGTGGAAGCGGGTGTTCTCGAGCAGCAGCACCTCGCCGTCGCCCAGCGCGTCGACCGCCGCCTGCGCCGCGTCGCCCACGCAATCCTCGGCGAAGGCAACCTTGCGGCCGAGCTTTTCCTCGAGCGTCGGCACGATCTGCTTCAGCGACATCTCGGGCACCACGCGGCCCTTGGGCCGGTCGAAATGCGCCAGCAGGATCACCCGGCCGCCCTTGTCCGCGATGTCGTTCACGGTGGGCAGGATGCGCTCGATCCGGGTCGCGTCGGTGACGCGGCCCGCTTCGACCGGCACGTTCACGTCCACCCTCACGAGGGCCCGCTTGCCCGCGAGGTCCATCTCGTCGATCGTCTTCCAGCCCATGCGGCGTCCTTTCCGTTTCGCGTTGCCGAATAGGTAGCGCCGGGGGCCCGGGCTCTCAAGCCATTGGCTTAGTCGTCGCACGGCCTTATGTCGGGAGCAAAGCAGCAGGAGGACCGGCGATGGCCGAGATCAAGGACCCCGAGAACACCATCATCATCGAGCTGAAGGACGGCCGCGTGGTGATCGAGCTTCTGCCCGACGTGGCGCCGAAGCACGCCGAGCGGATGAAGGAGCTGGCCCGCGCCGGCGCCTATGACAACGTCGCCTTCCACCGCGTGATCGACGGCTTCATGGCGCAGACCGGCGACGTGCAGCACGCCAACATGGAAAAGGACTACAACCCGCGCCGCGCCGGCACCGGCGGCTCGGACAAGCCAGACCTGCCGGCCGAATTCTCGAAGCTGCCGCATGACCGCGGCACGCTGGGCGCGGCGCGTTCGGCCAACCCGAACTCGGCCAACTCGCAGTTCTTCATCAACTTCAAGGACAACCACTTCCTTAACGGCCAGTACACCGTCTATGGCCGGGTGATCGAGGGGATGGAGCATGTCGACGCCATCACCAAGGGCGAGCCGCCGGCGAATCCCGACCGGATGATCAGCGTGAAGGTGGCCGCCGATGCGTAAGTTCGCCGTTCTGCTGGCGCTCGCCGCCAGCCCCGCCGCCGCCACCGGGCTCGAGATCGATGTCGCGGGGCAGGCCAATGGCACGATCAAGATCGACCTCCTCGAAGAGGTCGCGCCGAACCACGTGGAGCAGATCACTGCGCTGGCGCGCGAGGGCGCCTATGACGGTGTGATGTTCCACCGCGTGATCGACGGCTTCATGGCGCAGACCGGCGATGTCGAGTTCGGCGGCGAGGGCGGCGACGCCGCCATGGCCGGCATGGGCGGCTCGGAGCGCGACGATCTGGAGGCCGAGTTCTCGGACATCCCGTTCGAGCGCGGCACCGTCGGCATGGCGCGCAGCCAGGACCCGAACTCGGCCAACAGCCAGTTCTTCATCATGTTCGCCCCGGGCGATTTCCTCAACGGCCAGTACACGGTTGTGGGGCAGGTCACCGAAGGTCTGGAGGTGCTCGACGCGATCAAGCGCGGCGAGGGCCCGAACGGCGCGGTGATCGGCGAGCCCGACGTGATGCGCGAGGTGCGCGTCACCGAGTGACGCGCCCGGCGTCGCGGCCCCATGCGCGGGCCGCGACGTTCCCTTAGGCGTGCGGCAGCAGCCGCGGCGCCGGAAAGCGCACCTCGATCGCGGTGCCGCCCGGGCCGCTTTTGCGGTGGATCTCGCCATCGATCCGGGCCACCGAGGCGTCGATGATCTGCCGACCGAGGCCGCTGCCGCTCTCGGGTTCGGCCGTCAGGCTGTCGCTGCCGACGCCGTCATCGGCGACCGTAAGCCGGCCCACCGCGCCGCTCAACTCCAGCGCCACCGTGATCCGGCCCGCGCGCGCCTGCGGAAAGGCGTGCTTGGCAGCGTTGGTGATCGCCTCGCTGACCAGGAGCGCCAGAGAGGTCGCGACCTCGGAGCGGACCAGCATCGGCACCAGGCTGTGCGAGATCACCACGTTGTCGGGCAGGGTGGTGTCGAGATGGCGGATGATGTCGGGCAGGAACTGGTGCAGCGCGATCTCGTTGCGGGCCGAGACCTTGTGCAGCTCGGCATGCAGCAGCGCGATCGCCGAGAGCCGGTCGATCGTCACCGCGAGCGCGTCGCGGGTCTCGTCGCTCTGCGCCTGCGCGCGCTGGATCCGGACCAGCGCGGTGACCATCTGCAGCGAATTCTTGACCCGGTGGTCGACTTCGCTGGCCAGTGTCTCCTGCACCGCGAGCGCCCGGCGCAGTTCCATGCGCCGCGTCACCTGACGGGCGAGGATCATCAGCAGGCGCTTGGTCTCATCGGACAGGCGGCGCGGCTTGTGGTCGAGGATGCACAGGGCGCCGATCGGCGTGACGTCGTTCAGCTTGAGGATGGCGCCACCATAGTAGCGGATCGCCTCTGGGCCGGTGACCAGAGGGTTGTCGCAAGTGCGCGGATCGGTGGCGGTGTCCTCGATCTCGAGGAAATCCGGCCCGGTGAGCCCATGCGAGCAGATCGACTCGTCCATGCTGTAGTCGCGCTGCTCGGTGCCGAAAGCGGATTTCGCCCATTGCCGATCGGTGCTCACCAGCGTGACCAGCGAGATCGGCGCGCCGCAGATCTCGGCCGCAAAGGCGGTGATCTCGTCGAAATCCGCCTCGTCCTCGCTGTCCATGATTCCGAGCGTGCGGATCGCATCCGCGCGTCGTTCGGCCGAGTGATCGGAGACGTCTTTCACAGGCGGCCTCTTGGTCGGGACCGGCATAGGGCGGGTCCTGTCGGGAAATGGCGAATGATCCGGTCGTTTCTAGGTGCCACAGAAAGTTTTGTCGACCTTCTCGTGTTCCTGCGGTGGCGCTACGTAACGTTTCGCCAGCGCCGGGTTCGGATCGAATGGCCGAGTGACGACGCCGAGCATCTCGTGGAACGGAGCGTGATCGCCGGCCATGGCGGCGGTGATCGCGGCCTCGATCAGGTGCAGTCGCGGCACGACCACCGGGTTGGCGGCGGCAGCGATGCCGAGATCGGGCCCGCGGGCGCGCCACTGGGCGATCCACTCCGGAGTGGCGCCGGCACGCTCCGGCGCATCTTCGGCCAGCGCGCGGAAGCCATTGGTGAAATCGGTTTCGGCGCCGGTCATGGCCGTGAGCAGCCCCTCGATCAGCGGGCGATCCTCGGGGTGCGGGTCCGGCAGGCCGAGCTTGGCCCCGAACCGGGCGATCCACGCCTTCTGGTAGAGATCCGCGAAGCGGTTGATGATCGCGGTGAAGTCGTCGACGGCGCGTTGCTGGTCCGGCATCAGCGGCACCAGCGATGTGGCGAACTGCGCGATGTTCCACAGCGCCACCTGCGGCTGGTTGCCATAGGCATAGCGCCCATAGGCGTCGATCGAGGAGAAGACGCGGCCGGGATGGTAGGCATCCATGAAGGCGCAGGGGCCGTAATCGATGGTCTCGCCCGCGACCGAGCAATTGTCGGTGTTCATGACGCCGTGGATGAAGCCGAGGCTCATCCACTGCGCGATCAGATCGGCCTGCTGCGCCACCATCTGCGCCAGCATTTCGGGCACCGAACCGGCCTCGGGGTAATGCCGCGCCATGGCGTGATCGACCAGCGCGCGCAGCCCCTCCAGATCGCCGCGCGCCGTGAGGATCTGGAAGGTGCCGACGCGGATATGGCTCTGCGCCACGCGGGTCAGCACCGCGCCGGGCAGGGCGGTCTCGCGGATCACCTCCTCGCCGGTGGTGACGGCGGCGAGCGCGCGGGTGGTCGGCACGCCGAGCGCGTGCATCGCCTCGCTCATCAGGTATTCGCGGATCACCGGGCCGATCCAAGCCCGACCGTCGCCCATGCGGGAATAGGGCGTGCGCCCCGATCCCTTGAGCGCGATATCGCGGCGGATGCCGTCCGCGCCCACCACCTCGCCCAGAAGGATCGCGCGCCCGTCGCCCAGCTGCGGGTTCCAGCTGCCGAACTGGTGCCCGGCATAGAGCTGGGCCAACGGCGCCGCGCCCTCGGGCACGGCGTTGCCGGAGAACATCGCCAGCCCCTCCTCGGAGCGCAGCGCGTCCGGGTCGAGCCCGAGCTCGCGGGCGAGCCCGTCATTGAGGGCGATCCAGCCCGGCGCGGCAACG
The DNA here is from genome assembly GCF_900172345.1 of Limimaricola soesokkakensis. Classification (GTDB taxonomy): domain Bacteria; phylum Pseudomonadota; class Alphaproteobacteria; order Rhodobacterales; family Rhodobacteraceae; genus Limimaricola; species Limimaricola soesokkakensis. The sequence goes on along the minus strand of NZ_FWFY01000010.1, from coordinate 104,139 downwards.
GGAACCGGTGCCTGCAGGGTGAACAGGCGGTCGGGCAGGCGGGCGTAGCTGTTGTCGAAGGCGATGTGCAGGCTCATGTCCCCGATCTATGCCGTCGCGCCGCCGAACCAAGCGGAGCGCTGCCGATTTCGGCGTCGCGGGCCACTTTGTTCCTTAAATACGCATAGCGACCGGGCGGTGGCAGGCACGCCGGGGACCGGTCAGAGCCGCCCGATCCGCTCGGTCAGCAGGTCGAAGAAGCCGTCGCGATCGACATCGCCGATGAACAGAGCGTTCGCGGGTCGGTCCGTGACGCCCCACCAATCGGCCACGGTCATGCCCAGCGTCAACTCCGAGCCGGTCTCGATCTCGACATTGATCTCGCGACCCTTGAAGAGCTCGGGGCGCAGCAGCCAGGCGATGACGCAGGGGTCGTGCAGCGGCGCGCCCTCCGAGCCGTATTTCGCCACGTCGAAACGTTCGAAGAAATCGGTCCAGCTCGCCACCACCTCGCCGATCCGGCCCATGCCGCGCATCGTGGCGATCCAATCCCTGGAGGTCAGCGCCTTGTGCGTCGCATCGAGCGGCAGCACGGTGATGGGGCGGCCGCAGCCGAAGACGATCTTCGCGGCCTCGGGGTCGACATAGATATTGAACTCGGCCGCGGGAGTGATATTGCCGCCCTCGAAACAGCCACCGCCCATCAGCACGATGCGTTGCACCCGTTCGACGATGTCGGGCGCGCGTTCGAACGCCGTGGCGATATTGGTGAGCGGCCCGAGCGCGCAGAGCGTGACGCTGTCCGGCGCCTCGCGGCGCAGCGTCTCGATGATGAAATCGACGCCGTGCTGGGACTGCAGCGGCAGGCCGGGCTCGGGCAGGGCAATGCCGTCGAGGCCGGTCTTGCCATGCACGTGCTCAGCCGTGACGAGAGGTCGAGCGAGCGGCGCGTCGCATCCGGCGAAGACGGGGGTAACGCGGCCCGCGAGTTCCACCACCTGCCGCGCGTTGCGCTGGGTCAGGTCGAGCGGCACGTTCCCGGCGACAGCGGTGATCCCCAGCAGGTCGATCTCGCGCGAGGCCAGCGCCAGCAGGATTGCCACGGCGTCGTCCTGGCCGGGGTCGGTATCGATGATGATCTTCTGCGCCATGCGGTCCTCCGTCGCTCAGGCCCACAGCAAGGCAGGAACGCCGCGCGGGGGCAAGCCTCGCGCGGCGTCAGCGTGTCCGCGCAAGCCTCAGACGCGCGCCTCGGGTCCGCGCGACAGGGCGGCGACGCCGGTGCGGGCCAGCTCGGTCAGGCCCAAGGGCCGCATCAGATCGGCGAAGGCGTCGATCTTGTCCGGGGTGCCGGTGATCTCGAAGACGAAGCTCTCGAGCGTCGAGTCGACCACGTTGGCGCGGAAGATGTCGGCGAGGCGCAGCGCCTCGACCCGGTGCTCTCCCTCGCCACGCACCTTGAACAGCGCCAGTTCGCGCTCGACCGTCGGGCCTTCGACGGTGAGGTCGTGCACCTCGTGCACCGGCACGATGCGCCCCAACTGCGCCTTGATCTGCTCGATCACCTGCGGCGTGCCGGAAGTGACGAGGGTGATCCGGGACATGTGACCGGTATGGTCGATCTCGGCCACGGTGAGGCTTTCGATGTTGTAGCCTCGGCCCGAGAACAGGCCGATCACGCGGGCCAGCACGCCGGGCTCGTTCTCGACGATCACCGCGAGGGTGTGGCGCTCCTCCACGTCGGAGAAGGTGGAGCGCAGGTTGTAAGCGGAGTGGCTGGTCGAGCCTTCCTTGATGTTCAGCATGTCATGCTCCCTGTCCGGCGCGGGGCCGGAAAATTCCAATTTTCCGGGGCGTTTCCTTGCAAGGAAACGCGCTCATACCAGCACCGCGCCGCCGGCTTCGATGGCGTGGGCGGTGGAGACCTCGCCCATCAGCATCTCGTTGTGGGCCTTGCCTGACGGGATCATCGGGAAGCAGTTCTCGTGCTTTTCCACGAGGCAGTCGAAGATGACCGGGCCGTCATAATCGAGCATCTCCATGATCGCGTCGTCGAGATCGGCCGGGTCCTTGCACAAGATGCCCTTGGCGCCGAAGGCCTCGGCCAGCTTGACGAAATCGGGCAGGGCCTCGGACCAGCTCTGAGAGTAGCGCTCGCCATGCAGCAGCTCCTGCCACTGGCGCACCATGCCCAGACGCTCGTTATTGAGGATGAACTGCTTGACCGGCAGCCGGTATTGCACCGCCGTCCCCATCTCCTGCATGTTCATCAGCCACGATGCCTCGCCCGCGACGTTGATGACGAGGCTGTCGGGATGCGCCATCTGCACGCCGACCGAGGCCGGGAAACCGTAGCCCATCGTGCCCAAGCCACCGCTCGTCATCCAGCGGTTCGGATCCTCGAAGCCCAGATACTGCGCCGCCCACATCTGGTGCTGGCCGACCTCGGTGGTGATGTAGCGGTCGCGGTCCTTGGTCAGCGCCTCGAGCCGCTGCAGCGCGTATTGCGGCTTGATCACCTTGTCGGAGTTGCGGAAGGAGAGGCAGTCCTTGGACCGCCACTCGCCGATCTGAGCCTGCCATTGCGCCAGCGCCTCGCGGTCGGTCTTGCGACCGCCCGCCGACCACGCCTCGAGCAGGTCCTTCAGCACGTGGGCGACGTCGCCGATGATCGGGATGTCGGTGCGGATCACCTTGTTGAGCGAAGAGGGGTCGATGTCGATATGGGCGCGGATCGAGTTCGGCGAGAAGGCGTCGATGCGGCCGGTGATCCGGTCGTCGAAGCGGGCGCCGATGCAGATCAGCAGATCGCAGCCATGCATCGCCATGTTGGCCTCGTAGAGACCATGCATGCCGAGCATGCCGAGCCACTGCTCGCCCGAGGCCGGGTAGGCGCCGAGACCCATCAGGGTCGAGGTGATCGGGAAGCCGGTCGCCGCGACCAGCTCGCGCAGGAGCTTCGAGGCCTCGGGGCCCGAGTTGATGACGCCGCCGCCGGTGTAGAAGACCGGGCGCTTGGCGGTTTCCATGGCCCGCGCCAGCGCCTCGATCGCGGCGCGGTCGCCCTTGACGGGGGGCGCGTAGCGGGTCGAGCGGGTTTCCTTGCCGCCATAGCTGCCGGTGGCGAACTGCACGTCCTTGGGGATGTCGACCAGCACCGGGCCGGGGCGGCCGGCGGTGGCGACGTGGAACGCCTCGTGCAGGGTCTGGCCGAGCCGGTCGGTCTCCTTCACCAGCCAGTTGTGCTTGGTGCAGGGGCGGGTGATGCCGACCGTGTCGGCCTCCTGGAACGCGTCGGAGCCGATCATGAAGGTCGGGACCTGACCCGACAGCACGACGATCGGGATCGAGTCCAGAAGCGCGTCGGTCAGGCCGGTGACGGCGTTGGTGGCGCCGGGGCCGGAGGTGACGATCGCGACGCCGGGCTTGCCGGTGGAGCGGGCATAGCCTTCGGCGGCGTGGATCGCGCCCTGTTCGTGGCGCACCAGCACGTGGCGGATGTCGTTTTGCTGGAACAGCTCGTCATAGATCGGCAGCACCGCGCCGCCGGGATAGCCGAACACCGTGTCGACGCCCTGATCCTTCAGCGCCTGCACGACCATCTTCGCGCCCGTCATCTGCCTGCCGGTCTGCGCCGATTGCGTCTGCCCTGTCATCGTGCCGTTTCCCTGTCTGTCTGTCGCGCCCTGCGCACAAAAAAGCCCCCGGTGATCCGGGGGCGCATGGTCGACCGTCATGGTCCCTGCCGTTACCGGCCCACGCGCCCTGCCTCACCGATTACAAGAAGGAGATCCATCTTCTCCGGTCCTTTCCGTTCCGCCCGCGCAGATATGCACGGGCGGGCGCGGGGGTCAACCGCAAACGGCGGAGAAAATGTCGCGGACTGCACGGCGCGAGAAACTTTCTTAACGCTTCACGGCTATTCCCGGTCGATCCGCAAAGGATTCAGCTCTGCGCGGCAGGTTTGCCGGCCTCGGCCTTGGCATCGTCCATGAGGGGGTCGTTCTTGGCGTCCTCGGGCTGCGGGTCGTGCTTGGCCTGACGCTCCATCTCGCTGTCGAATTCAGCGCCCATCAGCACGATGAAGGAGGACAGCCACAGCCACATCAGCAGCACGATCACCCCGCCCAGCGCACCAAAGGTCTCGTTGTAGCCGCCGAAATTGCGGACGTAGAAGGCGAAGCCGATCGATCCGACCAGCCACAGCAGGCAGGCCAGCCCGGCGCCCGGCGTGATCCAGCGCCATTTCTTGTCGCCCCGGTCGGGGCCGTAGCGGTAGAGGATCGCCAGACCCAGCGCGACGAGGATCAGCAGCACGGGCCAGCGCACAAGGTTGATGATCCACTCGGTTGTCGCGCCCCAGGGCAGCACGCCCAGCACCGCCGGCAGCAGCGCCGCGACCGCGACGATTAGCAGGAAACCGAGGATCATGCCCAGCGTCAGCGCCAGCTTGACGAGGTTGAACCTCACCAGCCCGCGGCTCTCCTCGGCCTCGAAGGCGACGTTGAGCCCCTCCATCAGCGACTGCACGCCCTTGGAGGCGGAGTAGATCGCCACGAGGATACCGAATAGCGCGGCGAGGCCGAGCCCGCCCTCCTCGGAGCCCGCGACCTCCTTGGCTTGGCTCAGCACGATCTCGGCGGCCTGCTGCGGCAGGAAGCCCGAGAGCGCCTGCAGCTGGTCGACCACGGTCGAGGGCTCGAAGAACAGCCCGGCGATCGCCATGGCGGCGACGATGCCGGGAAAGATTGCCAGCAGGCCGTAGAAGGCGCAGCCGGCGGCGATCAGGCTGACATGGTCGTCGCCGATCTCGGAATAGACCCGCTTGAGGGTGGCGAACCAGCCGGGCTTGTTGATGTCGCCCGGATGGGCGTCTGGGTTCTTCGCATGCGCCATGTCGGGCCTCCGATGATGTTTCTTGACACGTCAACGTGAAAGCACCGGGGCCGTTCCCGCGGGTTCCCGCCGAAACCGGCCCTGATACAAAACTCTCACAAAACCGTCGCATCCCCTTCAAGGCCGGACACTAGCAGGGCGGCACAAGCCGTCCGGCAACAAGGGGACATGCCATGAAGCGCTTCAACATCAACAAGATCAGCTGGGACGAGCTCGACGAGCTGCGCCGTCCGACGCCCGAGACCACCGATTTCGACCGCGTGGTCGCGGGCGCCGTGTCGCGTCGCGGCTTCCTGTCGGGTCTGGTGGCTTTCGGCTCGGGTGCAGCCGTGATGGGCTCGGGCCTGCTCAAGGGGTCGACGGCGCTGGCGCAGGGCGCCTCGCGCTTCGCCTTCACCCCGATCGCCGCGCAGACCGATTTCACCGTCCACGTCCCCGATGGCTACGAGTGGAAGACCGTGGCGAGCTGGGGCGACCCGCTGTTCTCGGACGCGCCCGCCTTCGATCCCGTCACCGGCACCACGGTCGAGGGCCAGGCCCGCGCCTTCGGCGAGAACACCGACGGCATGGAGCTGTTCTCGATCGATGGCCGGGAGGTGATCGCGGTGAACCACGAATACGCCAATCTCGACATCAACCTGCCGCAGAACGACGAGGGCGCGCCGGTCTCCGCCGATGACGTGCGCAAGATCCAAGACGCGCAGGGCGTGGCGGTGTTCGAGGTGACCGAGGGCGAGAATGGCTGGGAGATCGTGATCGACAGCCCCTATAACCGCCGCATCACCCACAACACGCCGATGCGCATCGCAGGCCCCGCCGCCGGTCACGACCTGCTCAAGACCGAGGCCGATCCCACGGGCACCGAGGCGCTGGGCACCTTCAACAACTGCGGTGCCGGCCGCACGCCCTGGGGCACCTACCTGACCTGCGAAGAGAACTTCAACGGCTACTTCGGCTCGACCGAGCCTGCGTTCGAGCGCCCCGAAGGCTTTGCTCGCTACGGCATCGAGCTGGAATCGGGTTACGACTACGAGAAGTTCGATCCGCGCTTCGACATCTCCAAGACCCCCAACGAGCCGAACCGCGCCGGTTACGTGGTCGAGATCGACCCCGCCGACGCCAGCTCGACCCCGGTGAAGCGCACCGCGCTGGGCCGCTTCAAGCACGAGAACGCCGAGGTGACGCTGGCCGCCGACAACCGCGTGGTCGTTTATCTGGGCGATGACGAGCGCGGCGAGTTCCTCTACCGCTACGTCTCGAACGGCACCTACGAGGAGGGCGGGGATACCTCGACGCTGCTCGATGACGGCCAGCTCTACGTGGCCAAGTTCCACGAGGACGGCACCGGCGAATGGCTGGCGCTGACCCCCGAGGCCACCGGCATGGATCGCGCGATGATCCATATCCACACCCGCCAGGCCGCTTCGGCCGTGGGCGCCACCACCATGGACCGGCCCGAATGGGTCGCGGTGAACCCGCTGAAGGCCGAGGCCTACTGCGCGCTCACCAACAACAAGAACCGCGCCGTGAAGCCCAATGCCGGCGGCGACGAGACCCCGGCCACTGGCCCGAACCCGCGGGCCGAGAACAATTACGGCCAGATCGTCCGCTGGCGCCCGGCCGGCGAGGATCACGCCGCCGACGGCTTCGACTGGGATCTCTACGTGATGGCGGGCAACCCGGAGGTGCATGACGACGCCTATGCGGGCTCCGGGAACGTCACCCCCGGCAACATGTTCAACAGCCCCGACGGGATGAAGTTCGACAGCCAGGGCATGCTTTGGATCCAGACCGATGGCGACGACAGCAACGAGGACGACTTTGCCGGGATGGGCAACAACCAGATGCTCTGCGGCGACCCGGAAACCGGGGAGATCGCGCGCTTCATGACCGGGCCGAACGGCGCGGAGGTCACCGGCGCGACCTTCTCCACGGATCGGAAGACCATGTTCGTGGGCATCCAGCACCCGATGAACTTCCCCGATGCCGACGCGCTGCCGCGCTCCTCGATCATCGCGATCCGCCGCACCGACGGCGCCGTGATCGGCTGATTGATCCGCTGATCGGCGAGGTGGGGCGGCCCGGAGCGATCCGGGCCGCCCTTTTCGCAGCCGCTCTCGCCGGAGCGGGCGCGCGGCCTAACTGGCGTGGAAAGGGAGGCCGCGATGATCGACCTGTGGTACAAGAACGCCGTGATCTACTGTCTCGATGTCGAGACCTTCATGGATGCCAATGGCGACGGCATCGGCGATTTCAGGGGCCTGGCCGACCGGCTCGATCATATCGAGGGGTTGGGCGCCACGGCGATCTGGCTCAACCCGTTCTACCCGACGCCGAACCGCGACAACGGCTACGACATCACCGATTTCTACGGCATCGATCCGCGATCGGGCAATGCGGGCGACTTCGTGGGCTTCGCGCGCGCCGCCGCCGATCGCGGCCTCAAGGTGATCGTCGATCTGGTGGTCAACCACTGCTCGATCGATCACCCGTGGTTCCAGTCGGCCCGCTCCGATCCCGACAGCCCCTATCGCGACTGGTTCGTCTGGTCGAAGGAGAAGCCCGAGGACATCACCGACGGCATCATCTTTCCCGGCGTGCAGGAGGCGGTCTGGACCTGGGACGAGCAGGCCGGGGCGTGGTACCTGCACCGCTTCTATGAGCATCAGGCCGATTTCAACATCGCCAACCCGGCGGTGCGCGAGGAGATCCTGAAGATCATGGGCTACTGGCTCGAACTGGGGGTCTGGGGCTTTCGGATCGACGCGGTGCCGTTCCTGGTCGAGTACAAGGGTCTTGAAGAGGAGCCGGACCGCGACCCGCTGCTGCTCTTGTCGGAGATGCGCGATTTCCTGTCATGGCGGCGCGCCGGGGCGATCATGCTGGCCGAGGCCAACATCACCCGCGACAAGGCGCCCGACTATTTCGGCGGCCGCGAGTTCGGCGCCGACGAGCGGATGCACCTGATCCTCGACTTTCCGTTGAACCAGGCGCTGTTCCTGGCGCTGGCCCGGTCGCAGGCAGCACCGATCGTCGAGGCGCTGGGCTCGCGTCCGCAGGAGGCGCCCGCCCAGGCGCAATGGGCCACCTTCCTGCGCAACCACGACGAGTTGTCGCTCGACAAGCTCTCGGACTCGGAGCGGCAGGAGGTGTTCGACGCCTTCGGCCCCGACGAGGATATGCAGCTTTATGGGCGCGGGCTGCGCCGCCGCCTCGCGCCGATGCTGGGCGATATCGATCGGGTTGCGCTGGCGCAGTCGCTTTTGTTCGCGCTGCCGGGGACGCCGGTGATGTGGTATGGCGACGAGATCGGGCAGGGTGAGGATCTGTCGCTGTCCGAGCGCAATGCGGTGCGCACGCCGATGCAATGGGCCGACGAGCATCGCGGCGGCTTTTCACGCGCGGATTGCGAACCGGTGCGGCCGCTGGTCGAGGACGGGCCGTTCGGCTTTCACGAGACCTCGGTCGCGGCACAGCGCGGTCGTCCCGGCAGCCTGCTGACCCGGGTGCAGCAATTGGTACGCTGCCGCCGCGCCTGTCCCGAGATCGGCTGGGGCGACACGGCGGTCATCGACGGCCTGCCCGAGGCGCTGCTGGGGCTGGTGTCGTCCTGGCGCGGCTCGCGCGTGCTGACGCTGCACAACCTGTCGGAGGAGGCCGTGACCTGCGCCCCCGAGATCGAGGGGGCGAGCCATCTGGTTGCGCTGCTCGGCGGGCCGGACGAGGCGACCGGCGACCCGCTCGCGCCCGGCGATGAGATCGCGCTGCCGGGCTATGGCTATCGCTGGTTCAGGATCGACGGCGAGCGGGCCTGAGGCCCCGTGCGCGATGCGGCGGTTCAGCCGCTGGTGACCGGGCGGGTGTCGGGCAGGGTGATGCGCGCCACCTGCTCGGAGATCGGGGCCACCGAGAGCGGATGCGTCTCGGCGGAATAATCGTCGCGGTCGCCCATCGGCTGCCAGCGGCCGCCTCGGTAGAGTTCCAGCGCCGCGAAGCGCGCCTTGTAGTCCATCTTCGGGCTGCCGGGCACCCAGTAGCCGAGATAGACGTAAGGCAGCTTCATCTCCTGCGCGATGCGCACATGGTCGAGGATCACGTGGGTGCCGAGCGAACGGCGGTCCTCGGCCGGGTCGAAGAAGGAATAGACCATCGACAGCCCGTCATCGAGGATGTCGGTCAGGCAGACCGCCCGCAGCCCGTGGCGCGCGTCATGCGCGGCCTCGGGGTCGGTGTATTCCACCAGTCGCGAGCGCACCGGCGTCTCCTCGACCATCGCGGCGAATTCGAACATGTCCATGTCGGCCATGCCGCCGGTCGCGTGGCGGCTGTCGAGATAGTCGCGAAACAGCGCGTATTGCTCCTCGGTGGCCCAGGGCGATGTGGCGCGGCGCGCGAGGTCGCGGTTGCGCTTGAGCACGCGGCTCTGGCTGCGCGAGGGGGTAAAGCGGTTCACGTCGATCCGCGCCGAGAGGCAGGCGGTGCATTCGGCGCAGGAGGGGCGGTAGAGCACGTTCTGGCTGCGCCGGAAGCCTTGCTTCGACAGCGCGTCGTTGAGCTTCTCGGCCTGCTCGCCTTGCAGCGCGGTGAACAGCTTCCGCTCCATCCTGTCCGCCAGATAGGGGCAGGGCTGTGGGGCCGTCACGTAGAACTGCGGCGCGAAGGGCAGTGAATGGCGCATAAAAAGGGCTCGGGCTCCTTATCCCGAGCAAAGCTAGCGCCCGACCGGGCAGCTGCCAAGTCCCCGAAGGGACATGGCGCGCGGTTGCCCGCCCGGGTTGTCCGGCTGCGTTGTCCGGCCGGGCCCCTTCGTGTCAGCGGCGGCGGCGCAGCGCCGTGGTGGCCAGCACGCTGTCGGTCAGGCCCTGACCGTGAGGCGTCAGCAGCATCATCGCCATCGAGACCAACTGCAGCGGGAACACCATCATCGACACGGCATAGCCGGCGGTGTGCAGGAAGGCCTGCGTGGTGTCGAGCGGCCGGTCGTCGCCGTCGCGCAGTTCGATCGCCATCAGCCGCATGCCCCAGGTGGCCGAGCCCGAGGCGATCGTGGCGACCCGGTAGACAAATCCCACCACCATCATCATCAGCGGAAAGAAGAACAGCCCGACAAAGGCGGTGAGCGGCACCAGGAGCGCGCAGATCACCGCGATCACGGTAACGTCGACGAGCCAGGCGATGGCGCGCTTGAGCGCGACGCCGTCATAGCATTCGGGGCTCGTCTCTGGGTCGGGCAGGCCGCGCAGTCGGGCGGCGAATGTCGGGGTGGCGGTCATGTCGCGATCCTCTCATGCGGGGCGGGTCGGTGGCAAGGGTGGCGGCCCCCGAAGGGGCCGCGCGGGGATGGCGTCACGGTCAGGCCGCGTCCTTGTCGCCATTGCCGTTTTCGTCGTCCTGGCGGGCGGTACGGGCCTTGGCGGCGCGGTCTTCCATGAACTGGTCGAACTCGGCCTTGTCCTTGGCCTCGCGCAGCCGCTCGAGGAAGCTCTCGAAGGCGCGCTGCTCCTCTTCGAGCCGGCGCAGCGTCTCCGCCTTGTAGGCGTCGAAGGCCGTGTTGCCCGAGGAGCGCATGGCGGTGAAGGGCGAGACGCGGGCACCGCGGCTGCGGCAGGTTTTGCTGAACATGCGTTTGCTCCAGATCATGTAGGCGAGGATGGCGAGGCCCAGGGGCCAGAAGGCGATGAAGCCAAGCACCATGGCGGCGATCCAGGCAGGCTTGCCGCGGGCGTCGAGCCAGCTTTCGGCGCGGACGAGCCAGTCCTTGAACCCGGGGCGCTCGACGTGGCGTGACAGGGGCATGTCGGTCGTGGACATCGAGGAACTCCTTCGTGGAAGGGGCCCGTCTGCCGGGCCGGTGGAATGTGAATGTGCTTCACATTACCGCAGATGGGCGGGGCGGGGCGGCACTTCAAGGGGTGATGTGAACAAGATTAACATTTTTCGCGTGGGCCCGGCGCGGCTGGCCGATTGACGACCCCCGCGCGGCGCGCCACGGTCCGGTCATGACCGATCTCGCCTCGCGCCTGCGCCGCGCCCCGCGCCCCTACGATTCCGACATGGCCGCCGAGGCCCGACAGCATTGCGGCTGGGCCGATCCGGCCACCGCCGAGCTGATCGGCGGCACCGCCGGATGCAGCCCCTATCTCGCCGGGCTGATCTCGCGCGAGGCGGGTTGGCTCGAGGCCGCCTGCGCCGATCCCGAAGCGGCGGTGGCGGCCGAGCTGGCCGATCTCAAGGGCCGGGACGCCACAGCGCTGGGGCCGAGGCTGCGGCAGGCGAAGCGGCGGGTGGCGCTGATCGCGGCGCTGGCCGATCTCGGCGGCGCTTGGCCGCTCGAAGAGGTGACCGGCAGCCTGACCCGGCTCGCCGACGCGGCGCTGCAGGCGGGGCTCGAGGCGCTGATCGCGCCCGAGATCGCGCGCGGCAAGCTGCCCGGCATGGGCGAGGCCGATATCGAGAGCGGCGCCGGCATGGCGCTCTTCGCGATGGGCAAGATGGGCGCCTTCGAGCTGAACTACTCCTCGGATATCGACCTGATCTGCCTCTATGACGAGACCCGCTACGAGGGCAGCGACCAGCACGAGGCGCGCGCCGTTCTGGTGCGGGTGACGCGCAAGCTCGCGGCGCTGATCGGCGACATCACCGGCGAGGGTTACGTGTTCCGCACCGACCTGCGGCTGCGTCCCGACGCCGCCGTGACGCCGGTCTGCCTGTCGATGGCCGCGGCCGAGCAGTATTACGAGAGCGTCGGTCGGACATGGGAGCGCGCCGCCTGGATCAAGGCCCGGCCCTGCGCCGGCGATCTCTCCGCGGGGGCCGGTTTCGTCGAGACGCTGCGCCCCTTCGTCTGGCGCCGGCATCTCGATTTCCACGCGATCCGCGACGCGCATGACATGCGGCTGAAGATCCGCGATCACAAGGGGTTGGGCGGCGCTCTGAGCCTGCCGGGTCACGACATGAAGCTCGGGCGCGGCGGCATCCGCGAGATCGAGTTCTTCACCCAGACGCGGCAGCTGATCTCGGGCGGGCGCGATCCGAGCCTGCGGGTGCGCGGCACCGTCGAGGGGCTCGACCGGCTGGCCGCGGCGGGCTGGATCGAGCGCGACACGGCCGAGGCCCTGACCCGCCACTACCGCTTTCACCGCGAGGTCGAGCATCGGGTGCAGATGGTGGGCGACCAGCAGACCCACATGCTGCCCGCCTCGGAGGAAGGTTTCGAGCGGCTCGCGGCCTTCATGGACCGCGATCTCGACGATCTGAAATCCGACCTGACCGAGCGGCTGGAGCAGGTCCACGCGCTGACCGAGGATTTCTTCGCCCCCGGTCATTCCAGCTCGGAGGTGCCCGATTTCGGGCAGGAGGTGACGGCGCGCTGGCCCGGCTACCCGGCGCTGCGCTCGGACCGGGCGGTCGAGATCTTCGACAGGCTGCGTCCCGAGATCCTCAAGACGCTGTCGGAGGCCGCCCGCCCCGAGGAGGCGCTGGCGCAGTTCGACGCGTTTCTCGCGGGGCTGCCCGCCGGCGTGCAGCTGTTCTCGTTGTTCGAGGCCAACCCGCAGCTGACCCGGCTCCTGGTGGATATCTGCGCCACCGCGCCGGGGCTGGCGCAGTACCTGTCGCGCAATTCGGGCGTGCTCGACGCGGTGATCGGCGGCGGGTTCTTCGCCGACTGGCCCGGCACCGAGGCGCTGCGTTCGGAGCTGGCCGACCGGCTGGCGCGCCAGCCCGACCACGAGGCGCGGCTGGGCGCGGCGCGGATCTGGGCCAAGGAGATCCATTTCCGGATCGGCGTGCACCATCTGCGCGGGCTGATCGACGCGGAGCGGGCAGGGCGCGAATATGCCGAGCTGGCCGAGGCGGTGGTCGCGGCCCTAGTCCCGGTGGTGATCGACGAGATCTCGCGCCGCCACGGCCCGCCGCCCGGGCGCGGGCTCTCGGTGCTGGCCATGGGCTCGCTCGGCGCCGGGCGGCTGGGCTCGTCATCGGATCTCGATTTGATCGTGATTTACGACGCCCAAGGGGTCGAATCCTCCGATGGCCCACGCCCGCTCGCGGCGCGGACATGGTATGCGCGCTTCACCCAAGCCCTGATCACCGCGCTCACCGCGCCGATGCCCGACGGCAAGCTCTACGAGGTCGACATGCGGCTGCGCCCCTCGGGACGGCAGGGTCCGGTGGCGACGGCGTTGCCGGCCTTCAAATCCTACCAGCAGGACGAGGCCTGGACCTGGGAGCATCTGGCGTTGACCCGGGCGCGCCCGGTGGCGGGGGAGCAAAGCCTCGGTGCGGAGATCGAGGCGTTTCGCCGCGAGCTGATCGCGGCCAAGGCCGCGGGCGAGACCGTGCTCGCCGACCTCGCGGCGATGCGGGCGCGGCTGGCCGAGGCGCGGCCCGCCAGCGGCGGCTGGAACCTGCGCGACGGGGCGGGTCGGCTACAGGATGTCGAGCTGTTCGCCCAGAGCCTCGCGCTGCGCGCAGGCTCGCCCGCGCGCGAGGTGCAGGCGCAGATCGCCGCCGGGCGCGAGGCCGGGCTGATCGACGAGGAGGCCGAGGCAGTGCTGCGCGAGACCGCCGGCCTGCTGCGGCGGGTGCAATGCGTGGCGCGGCTGCTCACCGGCGGCGGCACGCTGCCCGAGGAACCGGCCGAGGGCGGCGCGCGGCTGTTGCTGCGCGAAAGCGGCTGCGAGGATCTGGCCGATCTCAAGCGCGCCCTTGACGCGGCCGCCGCGCGGGCAGAGGGGGTGATTTCGGAAGCCCTGAAGGGCGTGGAGCCGGGAGAGGCGCGATGACGGACGGGATCGACCCCAAGGGGCTGGTGCGCGAGGCCTACAGGATCGACGGCATCAGCATCGAGGAATGCCGCTCGATCTTTCTCGACTGGGCGCTGTCGCTGCCCGAGGGGCAGGAGAGCGGCATGGCGATCCGGCGGCTGCTGGAGCGCCACGCCACCGCGCCCGAGGGGCACCCGATGACCCGGGTGCTGACCGAGGGGCTCGACGTTTCGCCCGAACCGCGCAGGCGCGGCGGGCGCGCAGGCCGCGCGACGGGCTGAGCCGCCGCGCGTCGGGCATCTCAGCGGGCGAGCTGCGCGGCCTCCGCTGCAAGCCGGGTGATCCCGGCCCAGTCGCCGGAATTGACCATTTCCTTGGGCGCGACCCAGCTGCCGCCGACGCAGAGCGTGTTGGGCAGCGCGAGGTATTCGGGCGCGTTCTTCAGGCTGACGCCGCCGGTGGGGCAGAACTTAACCTGCGGGATCGGCGCGCCGATCGCCTTGAGCGCGGGCACGCCGCCATTGACCTCGGCCGGGAAGAACTTCTGCACGCTGTAGCCGCGGTCGAGCAGGCGCAGCACCTCGGACGCCGTGGCGGCGGCGGGCAGCAGCGGCAGGTCGTTGGCCTCGCAGGCGTCGAGGATGCGGTCGGTGGCGCCGGGGCAGACGCCGAAGGTCGCGCCGGCCTCCTTGGCTGCCTCGACATCCTTGGGCGACAGCAGCGTGCCGGCGCCGACGACACCGCCCTCGACCGAGGCCATCTCGCGGATCACGTCGAGCGCGGAGGGGGTGCGCAGCGTCACCTCGAGCGCGGGCAGCCCGCCCTCGACCAGTGCCCGGGCGAGATCGGCGGCGCGGCTGGCATCCTCGACCACCAGCACCGGGATCACCGGGGCGAGGGCGCAGACCTTGGCGGTCAGTTCGGAGGCATGTTCGGGAGTCATGATGCGGTCCTATCGCTTTTAGGATGAATTCTACTAAATCTGTTCGCCGTTAACGTGTGGTTAACCCTTTGGCGGCAGACTGGGGTGGCTGGAGGAGGAAGGCAATGGCGCGCGGCGGTTTGAGGGGTCTTGCGGGTGCCCTCACGAGCGCCATCACTCTTGCCGGATGCGGCGGCGGCGGGTCTGAGGCACACCTGCCGTCGTCGCAGTTCGATCGCGCGGCGTTCGGTCGCCTGTCGGCGTTGCCCCCCGCTACCGATCTGCCGCAGAGCGGAAGCGCCCGCTACGATGGCGGCTTCGTCGCCGATATCCGACAGGGCGACGTCACGCCCAGCGGACGGATCGAGGGCGGCGTGACGATCGAGCTCGACTTTGCCGAAGTGCCCGCGACGCTGCCGATCCGTGGCGAGTTGCACGACATCACCGGCAGCTTCCTCGGAGAAGACCTGCGGATCGACGCGCTGGAGATGGTGCCGGGCGGCGGCCGCATGGTGCTGGACCGGCAAGGCGGGGCGGTCGCGGCGGGGTTCGGCGCGGAGCTGTCGCTCGCGGGCGAAGCGCGCCGCCTCGACATCGGCCTCGAGAGCCCGCTGCGCGGCGCGCGCGGCCGGGCGCTGGCGGGGCCGGTGTCGGGCACGATCCTCACCGCGCCCTTCACCGATCAGCCGCATGTCCTGACGGGCCAGTTCCATGCGACCACCGATTGATCAGACCACCACCGCGGCGCCATAGGCCGCGCCGCCCACGTTCTTGCGGAAGGTCTCGAACAGCTCGCGGCCGACGCCGTTGCCATTGCCGGCCAGATCGGCCGGGGCGGGCTCGCGGCCATCAAGGCTTTCGAGCACTTCGAGCGTGCCCGCCGGCGCGTCGAGCCTGACCATGTCGCCGTCGCGGATCAGCGCGATCGCACCGCCATCGGCGGCCTCGGGCGTGACGTGGATTGCCGCCGGCACCTTGCCGGAGGCACCCGACATCCGGCCATCGGTGACCAGCGCCACCTTGAGGCCGCGATCCTGAAGCACCGCGAGGGTGGGGGTCAGGTTGTGCAACTCGGGCATGCCGTTGGACTTCGGGCCCTGGTAGCGGACCACGACGATCGTGTCCTCCTTGAACTCGTCGTTGCGGAACGCGGTCTTCACCGATTCTTGGTCGTGGAAGACCCGCGCCTTGGCCTCGATCACGTGGCGCTCCGGCGACACGGCCGAGGTCTTGATCACGGCGCGGCCGATATTGCCGGTGAGCTGGCGCAACCCGCCAGTCTTCTGGAACGGGTTGGTGGCCGGGCGCAGGATCTTGTCGTTGAGCGTCTCGCGGGTGCCGGGCGCATAGGCGACGCGGCCCTCCTGCAGCTTCGGCTCCTGGGTGTAGAGCTCGAGCCCTTCGCCCGCGACGGTGCGCGTGTCGGGGTGCAGCAGGCCTGCGTTCAACAGCTCGCCGATCATGTAGCCGAGGCCGCCGGCCGCGTGGAAATGGTTCACGTCGGCGAGGCCGTTGGGGTAGACCTTGGCCATCAGCGGGGTGATCGCCGAGAGCTCGGCGAAATCCTCGAGATCGAGGATCACGCCCGCCGCCTTGGCCATGGCGGGCAGGTGCAGCACGAGGTTGGTCGAGCCGCCCGTCGCCATCAGCCCGACGATGCCGTTCACGAAGGCGCGTTCGTCGAGGACGTCCGAAACCGGGGTGAACTCGTTGCTCAGGGCGGTGATCTGCGCCGCCCGCTCGGTGCCGGCGACGGTCAGCGCGTCACGCAGCGGCGTGTTCGGGTTGACGAAGCTGGCGCCGGGCAGGTGGAGCCCCATGAACTCCATCAGCATCTGGTTCGAGTTGGCGGTGCCGTAGAAGGTGCAGGTGCCCGGCCCGTGATAGGAGGCCATCTCGGCCGCCATCAGCGCGTCGCGGCCGACCTCGCCGGAGGCGAATTGCTGGCGCACCCGGGCCTTTTCGTCGTTGGGCAGGCCGGAGGTCATCGGGCCCGCGGGCAGGAACACCGCCGGGATGTAGCCGAATGTGGCGGCGGCCATGACGAGGCCCGGCACGATCTTGTCGCAGACGCCCAGATAGACCGAGCTGTCGAACACGTTGTGCGACATGCCCACCGCGGCGGCGAGCGCGATCACGTCGCGCGAGAACAGCGACAGCTCCATCCCGGTCTGGCCCTGGGTCACGCCGTCGCACATCGCCGGTACGCCGCCCGCGACCTGCGCCGTGGCACCGGCCTTGCGCGCCGCCTCGCGGATCAGCGCCGGGTAGGTCTCGAACGGCTGATGCGCCGAGAGCATGTCGTTATAGGCGGTGATGATGCCGATATTCGGCACCCGTCCCTCTGCCAGCGCATCCTTGTCGGGGCCGGTGGCGGCATAGGCATGGGCCTGGTTGCCGCAGGTCAAGTGGGCGCGGCGCGGGCCCTCGGCGGCGGCGGCGGCCATGGTGTCGAGATAGGTCCGGCGCGGGCCTTCGCTGCGGGCACGGATGCGGTCGGTGACGGCTTCGAGCGTGCGGTTGAGGGCCATCTGGCAGCTCCTGTCGGTAATCGGGTTGCCGCGCAGTTAGCACGGATCGTTAGCGCTAACAACCTGTCCCGCTGGTCTGGTCCGGCAGGACCGGTGGCGCCTAGAGGAAAAACCCGCGCATGGGTGGCCCGGTTTCGTGCGGTGCGGCTTTTCGTGGACGGGCGCTCGGGGTAGGAGAGCGCATGACACCCTTTCCGCACCTCCCGCCCTATCCCACCGTCCGGCTGATGCCCAAGGCCGATGCCCGCGCGATCCGCCACGGCTTTCCCTGGGTCTTCGCCAACGAGATGGTTCTCGACCGCCGCACCAAGGCGCTCGCCCCCGGCGCGCTGGCGATCCTCGAGGATGCCGAGCGCCGGCCGATGGCCGTGGTCACGGTCAATCTCGGCTCCAAGATCGCGGCCCGCGTGCTCGACCGCGACCCGGAGGCGGTGATCGACGGCGACTGGATCGCCGCGAAGCTGGTGCGCGCGCTGCGCCACCGCGAGGCGCTGTTCGATCAGCCCTTCTACCGGCTGGTCCATGCCGAGGCCGACGGGCTGCCGGGCGTGGTGATCGACCGCTTCGGCGACATCGCGGTGCTGCAACCCAACGCCGCCTGGGCCGATGCCGGGGCCGAGACTATCGCCGACGCGCTTCTGGCCGCGACCGGCATCCGCCGCGTCGTGCTCAACGGTTCGGGCCGGGCGCGCGGGCTCGAGGGTCTGGGCGAGGAGCTTCGGATGCTGCGCGGCGAGGCGCCCGAGGGGCCGGTCGAGGTGCCGATGAACGGCGCCACCTACATGGCCGATCTGATGGGTGGCCAGAAGACCGGGCTGTTCTACGACCAGCGTCCGAACCACGCCTTTACCGCCGGCCTGTCCAAGGATGCGCGCGTGCTCGACGTCTTCTCCCATGTCGGCGGCTTCGGGCTCGCGGCGCTGGCGCAGGGCGCGGCCTCGGCGCTGGCCGTGGACGGCTCGGCCCCGGCGCTGGAGTTGGCGCGCAAGGGGGCGGAGGCCTCTGGACTTGCCGACCGGTTCGAGACCCGGCAGGGCGACGCCTTCGACACGCTGGCCGCGCTCGACAAGGAAGGCCGCCGTTTCGAGGTGGTGGTCTGCGACCCACCCGCCTTCGCGCCGTCGAAATCCGCGCTGGAGCCGGGGCTTCGGGCTTATGAGCGGATCGCACGGCTCGCGGCGCCGCTGGTCGAGGAGGGCGGCTACCTCGTGCTATGCTCGTGTTCCCACGCGGCCGACTTGTCGAAGTTCCGCGCCGCCTCGGCGCGCGGCATCGGCAAGGCCGGGCGCAAGGGCGCGATCTGCTACACCGGTTTCGCCGGGGCCGACCACCCGGTGCTGCCGCAGCTGGCCGAGGGCGGCTATCTCAAGGCGCTCGTGTTCCGGCTGTGAGGGTCCTGCTCGACGCCTGCGTCCTCTATCCCACGGTGATGCGCGAGCTGCTGCTCGGCTGCGCCGGGCGGGGGCTATACGAGCCGCGTTGGAGCGCGCGGATCTCGGAGGAATGGGCGCGGGCGGCGGCGCGGCTGGGGCCGGGGGGCGAGGCGATCGCACGCGGCGAGATCGCGGTGCTGGGCGCGCGCTTCCCGCGCGCCGAGGTCGCCGTGGCCCCGGATCTGGAGCGCCGGCTCTGGCTGCCCGACCCGGACGACATCCACGTGCTGGCCAGCGCGGTGGCGGGGCATTGCGACGTGATCTTGACCATGAACGCCAAGGATTTCCCGCGCGACATCCTCGCCGAGGAGGGGCTGTCGCGCGCCGATCCGGACAATTTCCTGCTGGGGTTGTTCGAGGCGAACCCGGGCCCGGTCGGCCAGGTGGTGGCCGGCGTCGTGGCCGAGGCGAGCCGCCTCTCGGGCGAGGAATGGACGCCGCGCCGGCTTTTGAAGAAGGCGCGGCTGAACCGGTTCGGCAAATCTGTCGAGGCGGCGGGCTAGGCGCCGAGCCACTTCGCCTCGTTGGCCTCGATCGCCTTCAGCCGCGCCTCGGTCTTGGGGTGGCTCATCAGCCAGGCCGGGGTGGCGCCGCCGACGCCCGCCAGCCTGTCGAGCTTGGACAGCAACGATTTCTGCGGCCCGGTGCCAAAGCCCGCCTTGATCATCAGCGCCGAGGCATAGGCGTCGGCTTCGTATTCGTCGACCCGGCTGATCCGCGCCGCCACGAGCCGCGCCAGACCGCTGGCGATCAGGCCGCCGATGCCGGGAATGATGCGCGACAGGAGCGCCGCCAGTGCGGTGCGCAGCGCGTTCTGCGCCGAGAAATCGACCATGCGGCGACGCGAGTGACCCAGCGCCACGTGGCCCAGCTCATGCGCGATGACCGAGGCGATCTCCTCGGCGGTGACCTCACCCGCAGTGAATTTCTGAAGGAAGCCACGGGTCAGGAAAATCCGTCCGTCTGGCGCGGCCAGCCCGTTGACCGGCGCGATCTCGTAGACATGCACCTTGATCCGGGGCAGCTCGAGCGCGCGGGCAAGCTTCTCGCAAGCCGCGCGCAGCCGCGGTTCGGCCAGCTCGGTCGATTGGCTGTCAAGCGCACGACGGGTGCGCCAGACCGAAACCTGGTAGACGGCGAACCCGTAGAGCAGGGCCAATATGAGCGGCGAAAACTTCAGCATCTGGCGAATATGGTGGTGGGAACGAGGCGCCGCAAGCACCGTCTCTTGCGGATCACATGCGGCCGATACGCCACAGATTGCGTCAAGTGTGATTAACCCTTGGGGAACCAAATCCGGTCTAATGCTATTGTCACCATGTCAGGGGGGTTGTCCAACTGAACGAGGCAACCATGAATTTCGAGCAATTCGACCACAAGATACGCGACGCGGCGTTGCAGCGGGCCTTCCCGCTCGAGCAGGACGTCCCCGATCGCCTGAACCAACTGCTTCGGCAGTTGCAGGCGCGCGGCCAAGAGCAGGACAAGCGTCGCGAGGAGCGGGCCGGCTGATCCCCGGCACGATCCCGTGTAACTCAGCCGGCGAGCCGGCTCACGAGCAGCAGCAGGAACAACCCCACGACGCCGAGCGCGACACCATGCGCGGCTCCCCATTGCGCCATGTCGGCGGCGCCGCCGCCATGACGGCGCGCGCGCCACGCACCTAGGATGGCGCCGATCAGGAGGCCGGTCAGGGGAAGGATCATCGCAAGCTCTCCGCGCGGGACGCGGCCGAACCTGACCGCGACGCCGTCCCTAGCCTGCGCATGCGGCGCCTGTCCAGCACCCGCGCCGCGTCGCAGCGTCGCGGCGAGCTGCCGCATCGTCACTTTCATCCCCCGGATGAGACACGTTATGTTGCAAACAAGTAACACGGGCAGGGTGTTTCGGCATGACGAATTTGTGAAACGCCTGATTTTAAAGCCCCAGTCGCCGTTGCCGCCGCGACACGGCGGTGCAGAAACAGGGGTGACAGGAGGTGACGCAGGGAGTAGGAGGGCGGCATAAAGGGTACGCCGGTAGCGGGGTGATTGGGGACCCGGCGCTGGCCCTTCAACGGGAGCAGACATGAAAGCCGAGTCCTTTCTTTCCGACACCTACCGGCCCGCCGAGGACGAGCCGTTCATGAACGAGCGGCAGCTCGAATATTTCCGTCGCAAACTCTTGGCATGGAAGGCAGAACTCCTGTCGGACAGCCGCGACACCATCGAGGGGATGAAGGACGCGACGCGTAACATTCCCGACATCGCCGACCGCGCCAGCGAAGAGACCGACCGGGCTCTGGAGCTGCGCACCCGGGATCGTCAACGCAAGCTGGTCTCGAAGATCGACGCTGCGCTGCGGCGGATCGACGAGGGCGAGTATGGTTACTGCGAGATCACTGGGGAGCCGATCTCGCTGCGCCGCCTCGACGCCCGTCCGATCGCAACGATGAGCCTCGAGGCGCAGGAGCGCCACGAACGCCGCGAGCGCGTGCACCGCGACGATTGATCCGGTGAGTCCCGGCCCCTCCCGACGGATCGCCGTCGCGGGCGCCGGGATCGGCGGCCTGACCGCCGCACTCTGCCTCGCGCGTGCGGGGCACGAAGTCCATATCTTCGAACGCGCACCGGCACTGCGAGAGATCGGCGCCGGATTGCAGATCACGCCGAACGGCGCCGCGGTGCTCGAGCGACTGGGCCTTGGCCCAGCGCTCGATGCCGCATCGATCCGCGCCGAGGCGGTGCAGCCCATGGATGGCCGTTCCGGTCGCGCCATCGCCCGCTTCGCGCTCGATCGTGGCGCATATCCCTATCGTTTCCTGCATCGCGCCGCGCTCGTCGATCTCTTGTCCGAGGCCGCGCGGCAGGCCGGTATCCGCATCACCACCGGGCGGAGGGTGACGGCGGCCGAGCCGCATGCGGGACAGCTTCATTTCGAACAGGGGGCCCCAGCTGCGGCCGATCTGATCGTCGCGGCCGACGGGCTGCGCTCGGCGTTGCGGCCCCTCGTCGCTCCCGGCAGCGAGGCCGTCTTCACCGGCCAGGTGGCTTGGCGCATGGTGATCGACGCGCCCGGCGCTGCCCCGCTGGCGCGGATCTGGATGCTGCCGGGACGGCACGTGGTGACTTATCCCTTGCCCGGCGGGCGGCTCAACATGGTGGCGGTACGCGAACAGCCGGGCTGGGCGCCCGAGGGCTGGGACCATGACGACGATCCGGCGCGGCTGCGCGCGGTCTTCTCGGACGCCGCGCCGGAACTGCGGGCGCTGCTGGAGCGGGTCGAGGTGGTGCGGCTCTGGGGGCTGTTCCGGCACCCGGTGCCCGAGCGCTGGCACAGCGGCCGGTTGGTGCTCTTGGGCGACGCGGCGCATCCGACGCTGCCTTTCCTCGCGCAGGGCGCCAACTTGGCGGTCGAGGATGGCTGGGTGCTGGCGCGCGCGCTGGAGGCAGAGACCGATCTCGACGCGGGGCTGGATCTCTATGCCAAGACGCGGGGGCCACGGGTGCGGCGCGCCATCGCGGCGGCCGAGGTCAATGCGCGCAACTACCATCTCTCGGGTCCCGCGCGATGGCTGGCCCATGCTGGGCTCGGCGCGATCGGCCGGCTGGCGCCGGACCGGTTCACCGCGCGCATGGCGTGGCTGCATGCGCATGACGTGACACGGGAAAGGCCCGCCATCGCGTAGATGACGGGCCCGTTCTCCACTGGAGCAGAGCAGGGGGCCTCGTGGCCCCCGAAGCGCGATCAGTTCTGAACGCGCAGTTCGCGCGTCGCGGTGACCTGGCCGTCGGCGTCGTAGAGGACGGCGATCACGTTGTCGCGGTAGGGGCGGTGGATCAACTGCACGCGCACGTCCGTCTCGAGCCCGGCGCGGACATCCTCGGAGCCCAGCAGCACGCCGGTCTCGATGCTGGAGCCGTCGAGGATTTCGACATAGCCGCCGGTGGCGCTGGTCACGCGGTCCAGCTCGACATGGCCCGCATCGGCGACGGCACGCTGGGCGCCGAGGTTGTCGGTCAGGGCGGCGGCGGGCAGGGCGGCGGTCAGGGCAGCGGCGATGGCGGCGGCAAAGGTCAGGTTTTTCATGGTGTCTTCCTTTAAAATGCAGCCCCGGGGAGGTGGGGCAATGGACTGTTCTGGTGGCGACCGCGGGCTGCGGCACGCCTTGCAAGATCGGATATCGCGCCCCGGGCGGCGGATGACCAACACGGCTTTGTCGCAAGCTGTCGCAAGCGGCGGTACCGTTACAGGCGGCGACAAACACGGGTCGAAACCTCCTGTCTGCCTCGCGGAATGTCCTTTCGGTTATTGCCGCGCGCCGTGGTCTTGTGGTCGTTCGGGGTGTCTCCAGTCTCTTGCGATGAGAGGTAGATAGGGACATCCGATGGTGAACTGAACAGTTCAGTGTGTGCGCCGGTGAAGCTGCGCCTGTGCGGTGGGGCGGCATTGTCTCCGCAGTGCCCCTGCGCGGGGGCGCCGATCATGCGAAAGGGGCGCGCGGCTTTTGCCACGCGCCCCTTTCGCAGGTTCCGGTTCGGGATCAGGCGTCGAGTTCGACCCAGACCGGGACGTGATCCGAGGGCTTGTCGCGGCCCCGTACCTCGCGGTCGATCCAAGCGTCGCGCAGCAGATCCGCGGCCTGTGGCGACAGCAGCAGGTGATCGATGCGGATGCCATTGTTCCGTTCCCAGGAGTTTGCCTGGTAGTCCCAGAAGGAGTAGTGCCCGGCGCCGCGCACCCGGGCGCGGAACGCGTCGGTGAAGCCGAGGGTCTCGATCCGGCGATAGGCGGCGCGGGTTTCGGGGCGGAACAGCGCGTCCTCGACCCAGGCCTCCGGCCGGGCCGCGTCCTCGGCCTGCGGGATCACGTTCCAGTCGCCGGCGAGCAGCGCCGGCTCCTCGAGCGCCAGCAGCGCCCGGGCGCGGTCGCGCAGCCGCTCCATCCAGGCCAGCTTGTAGTCGTATTTCGGACCCGGCGCCGGGTTGCCGTTGGGCAGATAGAGACAGCCCATCCGCACCGGCCGCGTCTCGCCGATCACCGTGGCCTCGATGTAGCGCGCCTGCTCGTCGGTCTCGTCGCCCGGCAGGCCGCGGCTGATGTCCTCGAGCGGCAGCCGCGACAGGATCGCGACCCCGTTGAACCCCTTCTGGCCATGGGTCTCGACGGTGTAACCCATCTCCTCGAAATGCTCTCGCGGAAACTGCTCGTCGACGGATTTGATCTCCTGCAGCAGCGCCACGTCGGGCTTTTGCTCCTGCAGCCAGTCCGAGAGCGCGCCGATCCGCGCCTTGACGCCGTTGATGTTGAAGGTGGCGAGTTTCATGCGGGCATCCTTTGGCGGGGTCCCGGGGCTTGTAGCAGGCGGGGCCGGGCGGGCAAGGCTAGCGGGTGCAGAGCTTGCGCGGGCCGGAATAGGGCTGGAAGGTGCAGTCCGAGGCGCGGAACGAGCGGTAGGCCCGCGAACAGGCGCGCACGTCGCATTGCGGCTGGCCCTGCGCCGCCGCCCGCCGCCGCAGCCGGTCGGCGCGGGTGGTCTCGACCTGGGTGCCACGACGCACCCGCACCGGCGTCTGGCTCTCGGCACTGGGTGCCCGCGCCGCGCTCGCGCCGCCCGCCGCCTGCACCACCTCGCGCCAGATCTCGGCCGGAAGGCTGCC
The DNA here is from genome assembly GCF_900172345.1 of Limimaricola soesokkakensis. GTDB lineage: Bacteria > Pseudomonadota > Alphaproteobacteria > Rhodobacterales > Rhodobacteraceae > Limimaricola > Limimaricola soesokkakensis. The sequence goes on along the minus strand of NZ_FWFY01000010.1, from coordinate 79,971 downwards.
GCCGGTGAGCTGGTCCATCGGCGAGTTGTCGTCATTGCCGATCCAGACGCCCACCACCAGCTTGTCGGTGAAGCCGATGAACCAGGCGTCGCGGCTGTTCTGGCTGGTGCCGGTCTTGCCGGCGGCGAAGCCGGGGATCTGCGCCCGCTTGCCGGTGCCGTCGGTGACCACGGCGCGCAGCATCGAAAGCATCGGGTCGCGGGTGCGGTTGAGCTGCACCGCGTTGGGGTCCGAGCCCGAGACAGACAGGGCGACGCCCGTATCGCCCAGCTTCAGACTGGCGATGCCGGTGGCCTTGATCGGCGCGCGCCCCGCGAGGATCGCGGCATAGGCCTCGGTCATGTCGAGCAGGGACACCTCGGAGGTGCCCAGCGCGAGGCTCGGTGTCGGCGTCAGCTCGCCCTCGATGCCGAGCTGGCGCGACACCTCGATCACCTGGTCGATGCCGACCTCCTGCGCCAGCCGCACCGTGGCGGCGTTGAGCGAGCGTGCGAAGGCCTCGCGCAGCGTCACCACCCCGGCATACTGGCCGTTGAAGTTCTCGGGCTTGTAGCCGTTGATGTCGATCGGCTCGTCCGGCAGGCGGGTCTCGGGGTCGGCACCCATGACGAGGGCTGCGAGGAATACCGGCAGCTTGAAGGTCGAGCCGGGCTGGCGCAGCGCGTCGGTGGCGCGGTTGAACTGGCTTTCGCCGTAATCGACGCCGCCTACCATGGCGCGGACCCGCCCGTCGGGGGTCATCGCGACGATGGCGCCCTGGCTCGCGCCGGCCTGCGCGCCGGGGCCGGAAATGGCGTCGCGCAGGATCTTCTCGGCCTTGGCCTGCAGCTCCATGTCGAGCGTCGCGGTGACGGTAAGAGGGCCGTCCACCGCGCCCGACAGCTCCTGCGCCTCGCCCAGCACCCAGTCGGCAAAGTAGCTGCCGGCGCGGGCGGGGGGCGGCGAGGGCTCGATCGTGGCCATCTCGGCGCTGGCGGCCTCGAAGGCGGCCTCGTCGATGCGGCCGAGATCGCGCATCACCGACAGCACCACGAGGCCGCGTTCGCGGGCGCGCTCCAGATCGGCCTCGGGGTTGATCACCGAGGGCGCGCGGATCGTCGCGGCGAGGATCGCGGATTGCGCGAGGCTCAGCTCCTGCACCGGCTTGTCGAAATAGAGCTGCGCCGCGGCGGGCATGCCCCAGGCACCGGCGCCGAGATAGGTGGAGTTCAGGTAGAGCTCCATGATCCGGTCCTTGCCGAGCTGGCGCTCCAGCCCCAGCGCGAGGACCATCTCCTGCAGCTTGCGTTTGTAGGTCCGGTCGGGGTCGAGATAGAGCACCTTGACCAGCTGCTGGGTGATGGTCGAGCCGCCCTCGACCACGCCGCCGGAGGAGAAATTGCGCCACATCGCCCGGCCGATGCCCTCGATGTCGACGCCCGGATGATCCCAGAAGCGCCGGTCCTCGATCGCCGAGACCGCCTGCGGCAGATGCTCCGGCATCTGGTCGAGAGGCACGTAGCCCGCACGATAGGCGCCGCGGGTGAACAGCGTGTCGCCCGCCTCGTCCTGCACGGTCAGCGTCGGCTCCTCGAGCGGCGGCAGCATGTCGGCCAGCGGCAGGTCCCGCACCGCCCAGACGAGGATGCCACCGGCCAGAACGATGCCGAGCAGCAGCAGGAAGGCAAGACCGAAGACGGTGCGCCAGATCCAGCGCGTCGCCCGCACCGTGGCGGCCGGGCGCAGCTTGCGCTGGTCGAGCCGGGCACGGCGACGCGCCGAGGCGTCGCGCCAGCCCTGCGCCGCGCGGGCGGCGAGCGAACGGCGCGGCGCGACCTCGGTATCCGGCGCGGACGTGCCGGTGCCCATATCAGAGGCGGTCTGGGGTTCGGGCCGGTCGCGGCGGGCGCGCAGCCGTTCCGCCGCGGCGGCGCCGCCCTGCGCTGCCTTGGCCGAGAGCCCATTCAGGGCCTTGCTCCCTTGGTCGATCCCGGCGGTCGCCGCGCGACCGATGCCACGCCCGCCACGCCCCAACGCCCGCATCAGCGCGGCCCAGAAGGCGCGCGCGGCCTGCGCGAGATCGGTCTCGGGCGCGGCCCCGGCCGCGTGCGCGCGCGGTTCGGCAAGAGGCTCCGGGCCAGTCCCCTCAGCGGCATGTTCGGGGCGGTCGGGCATCTTGTCGTCTGTCATGATATTGGAATTCCGGTGCTGTCAGCCCCGGAGGGTAGGCGAGGACCGGGCCGCGTCAAGCGGCCGCAGCCCACCCAAAAGCGATCAAATGGAAAAGCTGGTGCCGCAGCCGCAGGAGCTGGTGGCGTTGGGGTTCTCGATCACGAAGCGCGCGCCGATCAGCTCGTCGGCGAAATCGATCACCGCGTCGGCGAGGAAAGGCAGCGACACGCTGTCGACCACGACCTTTTCGCCCGCGCCTTCGAGCACGAGGTCGTCCTCTTTGGGCTCGTCGAGCGCGATCTCGTATTGAAAGCCCGAGCAGCCGCCGCCCTCGACCGCGACGCGAAGCGCCTTGCCCTGGGCCTGCGCGCCGATCTCGGCGAGGCGTTCCCAGGCGCGGGGGGTGACCTTGGGGGGCAGCGTCAGCATGTGGAACCTATCCATGGGCAGGGTCATTGACCGGGTCCGGGTTCGGGAATCCGTGCGAATTCCCTGTCCGGGCGGCTTCCCGACCCATATAGGTAAGGTGAATAGTGACGACAAGCTGGCGGATCACATGACGGCTCCCTACGCCTCCGACCCGCGCGACACGCGCGGCAGGCTCCACCCCGAGGAAGAGAGCGCCTTCCGCTCGCCATTCCAGCGCGACCGCGACCGCATCATCCATGCGAGCGCGTTCCGGCGCCTGAAGCACAAGACGCAGGTCTTCATCGAGCACGAGGGCGATTATTTCCGCACCCGGCTGACCCATTCGATCGAGGTGGCGCAGGTGGCGCGGACCATTTCCGGCGTGCTCGGGCTCAACACCGAGCTGACCGAGGCGGTGGCGCTGGCGCATGACCTCGGCCACCCGCCCTTCGGCCATACCGGCGAGGACGCGCTGAATGCGCTGATGGCGCCCTATGGCGGCTTCGATCACAACGCGCAGGCGATCCGCATCGTCACCTCGCTGGAGCGGCACTACGCGGAGTTTGACGGGCTGAACCTGACATGGGAGACGCTGGAGGGCATCGCGAAGCACAACGGCCCCGTGACGGGTGACATTCCCTACGCGCTGGCCGACTACGTGGCGCTGCACGACCTGGAGCTGCACACCCATGCCAGCGCCGAGGCGCAGGTCGCGGCGCTGGCCGACGACATCGCCTATTCGCATCACGACCTTCATGACGGGCTCAGGGCCGAGCTGTTCTCGACCGACGAGCTCGCGGAGCTGCCGATCCTGCGGGACTGCTTCGCCGAGGTGGACCGCAAGTATCCCGGGCTGAACTACTACCGCCGCCGTCACGAAGCGCTGCGCCGGTTCTTCGGCGTGCTGGTCGAGGATGTGATCGGCGTGGCGCGGGCCAATCTCGCCGAGGCCGATCCGAGATCGGCGCGCGACGTGCGCGAGGCGGGGCGGATGATGGTGCGTTTCACCCCCGGCCTGTGGAGCGACCTGAAGGTGCTGCGGCACTTCCTGTTCCACCGCATGTACCGCGCCCCCGAGGTAGTGGTGATGCGCGAGCGGGTGACCGGCGTGATCCACGACCTGTTCCCGCTCTTCATGGCCCATCCCGAGCACCTGCCCAAGCAGTGGCGCAAGGACGTGGCAGAGGCCTCCGGCGAAACCGCCTTGGCGCGGATCGTGGCGGACTACATTGCCGGGATGACCGATCGCTTCGCGCTGCAGGAGCACGCGCGGCTGACCGGTTCCGACATACTCGAAAAGACAAATCTCGCGGGGGCCTGGAGTGGCGATTGAAACGGCAACGGAGCAGGCGGTGGCGCTGAGCCCGGTCATGGCCTTCGCGCTCGTGGGCGCGATCGGTGTGGGTTCGCAATGGCTGGCCTGGCGGCTCAGGCTCCCGGCGATCGTGCTGATGCTGGCGGCGGGCCTGGTCATCGGGCCGGGGTTGGGCTGGTTCGTGCCGGAGCGCGACATCGGCGAGCTGGTCAAGCCGATGATTTCGATCGCGGTGGCGATCATCCTGTTCGAGGGCGGCCTGACGCTCAACTTCCGCTCCTTGCGCGACGAGGCCAAGGGGGTGAGCCGGCTGGTCTTCATCGGCGCGCCGCTGGGCTGGCTGTTCTCGGCGCTGGCGCTGCGCTACGGCGCGGGGCTGAGCTGGGAAAGCTCGGCGGTGTTCGGCGGCATCATGATCGTCACCGGACCCACGGTGATCGCGCCGCTCTTGCGCACCGCGCGGCTGGCGCGCCGACCGGCCTCGCTCCTGCAATGGGAGGCGATCGTCAACGACCCGATCGGGGCGCTGGCAGCGGTGCTGGCCTTCGAGGTGGTGCTGGTGCTGCGCACCGCGGTCACCGTCGGCAGCGCCGTGTGGGAGCTGGCGCTGGGCATCGTCGTGGCACTGGCGCTGGGCGCGGCCGGCGCGGCGGTGGTGGCCTGGGGTTTCCGCAAGGGGCGGGTGCCGGAATACATGAAGGTGCCGGTGCTGTTCTCACTGCTGCTCGCGGTTTTCGCGGTCTCCGACGCGGTGCTGCACGAAAGCGGCCTGCTGGCGGTGACGGTGATGGGCATCGGCATCGCCAATGCCGACCTGCCGTCCTATGCCGAGCTGCGCCGCTTCAAGGAACACGCGACGATCCTGCTGGTCTCGGGCGTGTTCATCCTGCTCGCCGCCGCGATCGAGTTCGAGACGCTGGCCGCGCTCGACTGGCGCGCGGTGGTCTTCGTGCTGGCGGTGGTGCTGGTGGTGCGGCCCCTGACCGTCTGGCTGTCGCTCCTGGGTGCCGGCGTGCCGTGGCGCGAACAGCTGCTGGTGGCGCTGACCGGGCCGCGCGGCGTGGTGCTCGTCGCTGTCGCGGGTCTGTTCGGCGAACGGCTGGCCGATCTCGGTGTGCCGGACGGCCATGTCGTGGCGCCGCTGGCCTTCGTGCTGGTGGCCTTCACGGTGGTGGTGCACGGCTTCACGCTGGTGCCCTTCGCGCGGGCGCTCGGCCTGTCGGGCGGCACCGTGCCGGGCGTGCTGCTGATCGGCGGCTCGCGCTTCACCCGCGGTCTGGCCGAGGCGCTTCGCAAGATCGAGGTGCCGGTGCTGATGGCCGATCCGAACCACAACAACCTGCGCGCCGCGCGCTCGGAGGGCATCCCGACCTATTCCGGCGACATCCTGTCGGAATCGGCCGAGCATTTCCTCGAGCTGGTGAGCTACGACGTGGTCGTCGCCGCGACCGAGAACGACGCCTACAACACGCTGGTCGCCACCGATCTCGGCCCGGAATTCGGCCGCGACAACGTCTACCAGATCACCCGTCAGAAGAACGAGAGCGCGCGCCACGCGCTGTCCTCCAGCCTGACGGGCCGCGAATTCGGTCCCGAGGAAGGCTATAACGGGCTCGAGAAGATGATGCAGGAGGGCTGGAGCTTCCGCGTCACCCGGCTGACCGAGGAATACGGTCTCGAGGAGTGGCGCGCCAAGCGGCCCCACGCCAAGGTCGTGGCCCGGGTCGGGCCGCAGGGCACCACCGAGTTCATCCGCGAGGACGAGGACATCCGCCCCGCGCCCGACGTGCGGATCATCTCGCTGCTGCCGCCGGGCGAGGAGAAGGGCACCGATCCCGAGGCCGGCCACGAGATCGCCAAGCAGGCCGCCAAGAACCACGGCAAGGGCAATGGCAATGGCAAGCCCCCCGGCAAGAGCGGCAGCATGGCCGGGGTCAAGGCATGGGGCCCGAAACCCGGCAGCCTCTGGCGGCCCGGCGGGGCAAAGCCCGGCGCCAAGCCGCGCAAACCGGATGGCAAGCCGCCCCGCGCGGCATGACGCGCGGCGGCTGAGACCGGTCCGGTACGGCGCGCGCCGCGTTGACGCGCGGCGCCGCCGTGGTAAAGGGTCGCGGGCCGATCTCGCGGCACGACTGGCCGAAAGGACTGCGCATGAACCTCTTCACCGACATCCGGGCGCTTGTGCTCGACACGCTGAACGCGATGGCGCGCGACGGTGCGATCCCCGAGGGGATGCAGACCGGCGCCGTGACGGTGGAACCGCCGCGCGACGCGGCGCATGGGGACATGGCAACCAACGCCGCGATGGTGCTGGCCAAGCCCGCGGGCAAGAAGCCGCGCGACATCGCGGTGGAGCTGGCCGAGCGGCTCGGTGCCGATGACCGCATCGCCTCCGCCGAGGTGGCGGGGCCGGGCTTCATCAACCTCCGCCTCGCGCCGTCGCTGTGGCAGGGCATCGTGCGCGCCGCACTGACCGAAGAGGGCTTCGGCCGCTCGACCATGGGGCAGGGCGAGAAGGTCAACGTCGAATACGTCTCGGCCAACCCCACCGGGCCGATGCATGTGGGCCACGCCCGCGGCGCGGTGTTCGGCGACGCGCTGGCGCGGCTCCTGGCCTATGCCGGTCACGACGTGACCAAGGAATACTACGTCAATGACGGCGGCGCGCAGGTCGACGTGCTGGCGCGCTCTTCCTTCGAGCGCTACCGCGAGGCCTGCGGCATGACGCCGGAGATCGGCGAGGGGCTCTACCCGGGCGACTACCTCGTGCCGGTGGGCGAGAAGCTCAAGGAGATCTGGGGCGAGCGGGTGCTCAACAGCCCGGAATCCGAGTGGCTCGACGAGGCCCGCGAAATCGCCACCGAGGCGATGATGGAGATGATCCGCGACGACCTCGCGGCGCTCGGCGTGACGATGGACGTGTTCTTCTCGGAGAAGTCGCTCTACGGCACCGGCCGGATCGAGGAGGCGATCGAGAGCCTGCGCGCCAAGGGGCTGATCTATCGCGGCACGCTCGAGCCGCCCAAGGGCAAGACCCCCGAGGATTGGGAGCCGCGCGAGCAGACGCTGTTCCGCTCCACCGCACATGGCGACGACGTCGACCGGCCGATCATGAAGTCGGACGGCGCCTGGACCTACTTCGCCCCCGACATCGCCTATCACCACGACAAGGTGACGCGCGGCTTCACCCAGCTCATCGACGTGTTCGGCGCCGATCATGGCGGCTACGTCAAGCGGATGAAGGCGGCCGTCTCGGCGCTCTCCGAGGGCAAGGTGCCGCTCGACGTCAAGCTGATCCAGCTGGTCAAGCTGTGGAAGAACGGCGAGCCGTTCAAGATGTCCAAGCGCGCCGGCAACTTCGTCACGCTGCGCGATCTGGTCGATCAGGTCGGCCCGGACGCGGTGCGGTTCCACATGTTGACCCGCAAGAACGACGCGCCGCTCGATTTCGATTTCGACAAGGTGCTCGAGCAGAGCCGCGAGAACCCGGTCTTCTACGTGCAATACGCCAATGCGCGGATCAACTCGGTGCTGCGCAAGGCCGATGCCATGGGCATCGCCGTGGATGACGCGACGCTGGCCGGGGCCGATCTTTCGGCGCTCGACCACGAGGCGGAGCTTGCGCTGATGCGCAGCCTCGCCGAATGGCCGCGGCTTGTGGAGATCGCCGCCAAGGGCCACGAGCCGCACCGCGTCGCCTTCTACCTCTACGATCTTGCCTCGGCCTTCCACGCGCTGTGGAACCGTGGCAATGACGAGCCCGCGCTGCGCTTCGTGCAGGAGGGCGAGACGGCCACGACCCAGAGCAAGATTTCGCTCGCCCGCGCCGTCGGCGTTGTGATCGGGGAAGGGCTTGGTATCCTTGGCGTCACCCCGGTCGAGGAGATGCGCTGAGCGCGATCGGGCGGTCGGGCAAGGCCACGGGGACGCGCGATCCCCGAAACAAATCGAGCGGCAGAGAGGCTGAGATGGCACAACCGAGCGATCCGCAGGGGCCGGGCCGGCTGGCGGCGGTGACGGCATTGGCGTTCCGCTATGCGGGGGCGATCCTGTCGCTAACGCTGGTGCTGGGCCTCGCGATCTGGGGCTACAAGCTGTGGATGCGCGACGTCACCGGCATCCCGGTGGTGCGCGCCATGCAGGGGCCGATGCGCGAGGCGCCGAAGAATCCGGGCGGCGAGATCGCGCTGCATACCGGTCTCGCGGTGAACGACATCGCCGCGATGGGCGAGGCGGCCGGTCCCGAGGAACGGCTGGTGCTGGCGCCGCAGGGGCCGGGCCTGACCGAGGAGGACCTGATGGTCCAGCCCACCGCCGAGGCGGGCGAGCTGCGGCCCGGCGAGGATCTCGCCGGCACGGCGCCGGCCTTCGACCCGAACCGTCCGATGTCGGTGGACGACGTCGCCGATCTCGCCGACCGCATCGTCGCGGGCACGGTGCCGCTGGGTACCGCCGAGGCGCCCGACCCGGGCACCGTGGCCGGTCCCGACCCTTCGGTGATCGCCGCCGCGGATCCCGCGCTCGCGGCACCTGGTGCCGCCGCCGGACCGGTGCCGCCGGCGCGCCCGGCGCTGCGGCCCACCGCGCTGCGCCCCGCCACCGCCATGGCCGCCGCCGCCGCATCCGCGCCTGAGCCCGAGATCGCCCCTGTGGCGGTCAACACCCGCGAGATCGCGCCCGGCACCAGCCTCGTGCAGCTCGGCGCCTTCGAGAGCCCCGAGGTCGCGGGCCAGGAATGGGCGCGTCTCACCTCCCGCTTCGGCGAGCTGCTGTCGGGGCGCGAGCGGCTGGTGCAGGAGGCGATGAGCGGCGGGCGCACCTTCTTCCGGCTGCGCGCCACCGGTTTCGCCGATTTGGCCGAGGCACGGCGCTTCTGCTCGGCGCTGGTGGCCGAGGACGCGGCCTGCATCCCGGTGGTGGTGCGATGACCTCCGCGTCGATCCTCGGACCCGAAGGCGCGCGTCTTGGCCGCGACGAGGCGGCGTTCTTTCGCGACGCCGATCCGTGGGGCTTCATCCTCTTCGCCCGCAACGTCGAGAGCCCAGCGCAGCTGCTCCGTCTCACCGCCGACCTGCGCGACGCGGTAGGCCGCGAGGCGCCGATCCTGATCGACCAGGAGGGCGGGCGCGTGCAGCGGATGCGGCCGCCGCATTGGCATGCCTACCTGCCGGCGCTGGACCAGATGCGCCGCGCCAGCGACCCGCTGCGCGCGCAATGGCTGCGACACCGGCTGATCGCGGCCGAGCTGCACGAGGTCGGCATCGACGTGAACTGCGCGCCGCTGGCCGATCTGGTGGAGCCGCAGACTCATCACATCCTGCGCAACCGCCTCTATGGCGACACGGTCGATGGCGTGGTCGCTGCCGCCCGCGCCGCCGCCGAGGGGCTTCTCGCGGGCGGCGTGCTGCCGGTGCTCAAGCATATCCCTGGCTATGGCCGCGCCAGCGTCGACAGCCACAAGGCGCTGCCGCGCGTCTCGGTGCCGCTGGATGAGCTGCGCGACCGTGACTTCGCGCCCTTCGCGGCGCTCAACGACATGGCGATGGGCATGACCGCGCATATCGTGCTCGACGCCGTCGATCCCGAGCGGCCCGCCACTACCTCGGCTACGGCGATGCGGATGATCCGCGAGGAGATCGGCTTCGATGGGCTGGTGATGACCGACGACCTGTCGATGGAGGCGCTTTCGGGCGAGATCGACGCGCGCGCCGCCGCCAGCATCGCGGCGGGTTGCGACGTGGTGTTGCACTGCAACGGCGATCGCGACGAGATGGAAGCCGTGGTTGCGGCCTGCGGCGCGATGGGCGCGGAGGCGATCCGTCGCGCCGAGGCGGCGCTGGCGCAGCGCCGTGCGCCCGATGCGGCCGATCTCGAGGCGCTGCGCGACGAACTCGGCGCGCTCACCGGGGAAGACGCCTGATGGATGGCGGGCAGGATTTCGCGGACCGGCAGAGCCATGCCTCGGTCGAGGAGCGCCGCGCCGCCGAGGCGCTGATCGTCGACGTGGAGGGCTTCGAGGGGCCGCTCGACCTGCTCTTGGTGCTGTCACGCACCCAGAAGGTCGATCTGCGGCAGATCTCGATCCTCGCCTTGGCCGAGCAGTATCTCGGCTTCGTCGAGAGGGCGCGCGAGCTGCGCATCGAGCTGGCCGCCGACTACCTTGTCATGGCGGCGTGGCTCGCCTTCCTGAAGTCGCGGCTGCTGCTGCCGCCCGACCCGCAGGGCGAGGAGCCCTCGGGCGAGGATCTCGCGGCGCATCTGGCGTTCCAGCTGGAGCGGCTGCAGGCGATGCGCGAGGCGTCGGCGCAGCTGATGGCGCGGCCGCGGCTGGGTCGCGAGGTCTTCGCGCGCGGCGCCGCCGAGGCGGTGACGGTGCATCGTTCGACCGTGCACCACGCCTCGCTGCTCGACCTCATGCAGGCCTATGCCCGGGTCAAGACGCGCGACGAGTTCCGTCCCTTCGTGATGGACCGGCGCGACCTGATGACCATGGAGCAGGCGCTCGACCGGCTGCGCGCCATGGTCGGCGAGGCCGCCGACTGGGCCGATATCTCGGCCTATTTCCCCGAGGACTGGCGCGCCGCGCCCAAGCGCCGCCGCTCCGCCACCGCCGCGACCTTCGCGGCCTCGCTCGAACTGGCCAAGGAGGGCCGGATCGAGATCCGCCAGGGCGAGAGCTTCGCCCCCATCGAGATTCGCCGGAAGGACCGCGCATGACCGAGATCCCCGAGACCGCCCAGTTCGACGCGCCGTCGCGTGAAGAGGCCGAGCGGATGCTCGAGGCGATGCTGTTCGCCAGCGCCGAGCCGCTGGCTTCGGCCGAGATGGCGCGGCGGTTGCCGGAGGGCACCGACGTGGCGGGCGCGCTGGAGGCGCTGCGAGCCCGCTACGAGGGTCGCGGCGTCGAGCTGCGCCGCATCGGCGATGCCTGGGCGTTTCGCACCGCCGCCGATCTCGGCCACCTGCTGGAGCGCCACGCGGTCGAGACCCGCAAGCTCAGCCGCGCCGCCACCGAGACGCTGGCGATCATCGCCTATCACCAGCCGGTGACCCGCGCCGAGATCGAGGAAGTGCGCGGCGTGACGGTGAGCCGCGGCACCATCGACCAGCTGATCGATATGGGCTGGGTGCGGCTGGGGCGGCGCAAGATGACGCCGGGCCGGCCGGTGACCTTCGTCGTGACCGAGGGCTTCCTTGATCATTTCGGGCTGCAAAGCGCCCGCGACCTGCCCGGGCTGCGCGAGCTGCGCGCCGCCGGTCTCCTTGACAACCGGCCGCCGCCGGGCGCCGGCGGCGAAGACGAGGGGGCCGAGGACGAGGCGCAGGACAGCCTGTTCGGCACCTGACGGCTGCGGCTGGTCTGTGCGCGCCTCGCCTCGACCGCGCGGGAAGTGTCAGGGGGCGCGGAACTGTTTCGACAGCTTGAGCCCCTGACCCTGGTAGTTCGAAGCGATGCCCGCGCCGTAGAGCTGGTCCGGAATCTCGGCCATCCGCTCATAGACCAGACGGCCCACCACCTGCCCGTGCTCGAGCACGAAGGGCGCCTCGTGGCAGCGCACCTCGAGCACCCCGCGCGAGCCCTTGCCCTGCGCCGCCGCGTGGCCGAAGCCCGGATCGAAGAAGCCCGCGTAATGCACCCGGAACTCGCCCGCCATGGCGAGGTAGGGCGCCATTTCGGCGGCATAGGCGGGCGGAATGGTCACCGCTTCGCGGCTGACCAGGATGTAGAAGGCACCGGGATCGAGGATGATGCTGCCGCGCGGGCTGGGCACCACCTCCCAGAACTCGGCGGGGTCGTAATGGCCGATCCGGTCTAGATCGATCACCCCGGCATGGGGCTTGGCGCGAAAGCCCGCACAGGCGGCCAGCGCGGGCGAGAGATCGACCGAGAAGCCCAGACCCTCGGAGATCAGCGCCTCGCCATCGACCAGCGGCTCCTGCGCGTGCAGCGCCGTCAGGGCGGCGTCGTCGAGCACCGCTTGCCCGGCGCGGAACCGGATCTGGTTCAGCCGCATCCCCGGCCGCACCAGCACCGAGAAGCTGCGCGGGCAGATCTCGGCATAGAGCGGCCCATCATGGCCGGGCGCGATCCGGTCGAACTCGGTACCGCCATCGGCGATCAGCCGGGTTAGCAGGTCGAGCCGGCCGGTCGAGCTCTTGGCGTTGGCGACGGCCTGGATGCCGTCGGGCAGGGAGAGCCGCTCCATCAGCGGCACCACGTAGACGCAGCCCTTCTCCAGCACCGCGCCCCGGTCGAGATCGATGCGATGCATCTCGAATTCGGCCAGCCGGTCCTCGACCCTGCGGCCATCGCCGGCGAGGAAGGAAGCGCGCACCCGGTAGGCGACGCGGCCAAGCCTGAGATCGAGGCTGGCGGGCTGGATCTGCTCGGAAGCAATGGGTTGATCGGCGGTGATCGCACCGCTTTCGATCAGCTGGGCGATGCCCTGACGGGGCAGAACTCCGATCACTCTTTAGCCTCCTGCTGACATGACGACGCCCGCCGCTTTGGAGCGGCGGGCGGTCATGAATGGTCGGGCTAGCAGGACTCGAACCTGCGACCTTCCGTCCCCCAGACGGACGCGCTACCAGGCTGCGCTATAGCCCGACTGAGGCTGCTAATGCCCGAACTGGCGGGCGGGGGCAAGCCGATTTGCGGAAAAAATTCGCCCGATCAGCGCTTGCCGTCGCGGGCGGCGACCATGCGGCCGCGCAGGCTTTCGAGCCGCGCGACAAGCGGTGCGATGCGGGCGGCGCGGGTCTCGAGGAAGGCGGGTCCGGCGGCGTGCAGCAGCGCCAGCGGCGCGCATGACGCGGCCTCGGCGGGGGCCGGGGGCGCGCTGCGGCGTTGCAGCAGCGGCGCCAAATCGGTCGCATGGTCAAGCACGAGGACCGCGTCCTCGGCCTGCGACGAATCCGGCCGGTTCGGGCGTGGCGGCGCGCTGCGCGCTTCCGGCTCGGCGACCAGATCGCGGCCCTGATCGGCCACGTGGCGCACGCCCTTTTCGCGCAGCAGCTTCTGGACGCCCTTGATGGTCATGCCCTGGTCGTGCAGTAGCGCCTTGATGCCGCCGAGCAGGTCGAGATCCTCGGGGCGGTAATAGCGGCGCCCGCCGGCGCGCTTCACGGGACGTACCTGCGCGAACTTGCTTTCCCAGAATCGCAATACGTGCGCGGGCGTGTTCAACGCCTCGGACACCTCGCCGATCGTGCGGAACGCGTGAGCCGATTTCGCCATCAGGCCCGCCTCAGCTTCTGTTGCCCGAGGCGACCTTGTCCTTCATCAGGTGCGAAGAGCGGAAGGTCAGGACCCGCCGCGGATGAATCGGCACCTCTTCGCCGGTCTTGGGATTGCGGCCGATCCGCGCCGCCTTGTCGCGCACCGAGAAGGTCCCGAAGGAGCTGATCTTGACCTGCTCACCGGCGACGAGCGCATCGGAGATATGCCCCAATACCGCCTCGACCAGCTCGGCGCTGTCGTTGCGGGAGAGTCCCAGCTCCTCATGCACAGCCTCGGCGAGATCCATTCGCGTCAATGTCTTGTCCGCCATCTTGATCTCCCTGCTCTGTCGCAACCTTAAGGGCAGCGGCAATTTCAAGTCAATCTCAAGAAGATGGATGGCACAGTTGCAGTGCGGACACTGGCCTACCAGCGCAGGACCACGGAGCCCCAGGCGAGGCCGCCGCCGATCGCTTCGGTGACCACGAGGTCGCCTTCGCGAATCTGACCGTTGGCGCGCCCGACCGAGAGCGCCAGCGGAATCGAGGCGGCTGAGGTGTTGCCGTGGTCCTGAACCGTGGTCACCACCTTGTCCATCGACAGGCCCAGCTTCTTGGCGGTGCCCTGGATGATCCGGATATTGGCCTGGTGCGGCACCACCCAGTCGACGTCCTCGGCCGTGAGGCCCGCCTTCTCGAGCGACAGATGCGCGGTCTGGGCCAGCTTCTCGACCGCGTGGCGGAACACCTCGCGGCCTTCCATGCGCAGATGACCGGTGGTCCCGGTCGAGACGCCGCCATCGACATGCAGGATGTCCTTGTGGCGCCCGTCCGAGTTCAGATCCGCCGCGAGGATGCCGCGATCCGAGGACAGCCCATCGCCCTCGGCTGCCTCGAGCACCAGCGCGCCGGCGCCGTCGCCGAACAGCACGCAGGTGGCGCGGTCGGTCCAGTCGATGATCCGGCTGAAGGTCTCGGCGCCGATCACCAGCACCCGCTTGGCTTGACCGGTCAGGATCATCGCGTTGGCGGTGGTCAGGGCGTAGATGAAACCGGCGCAGACCGCCTGAACGTCGAAGGCGAAGCCATGCGTCATGCCCAGTTCGCGCTGCACCATGGTCGCGGCAGAGGGAAAGGTGAAATCGGGGGTCGAGGTGGCGAGGATGATCGCGTCGATTCCCTCGGGCTCGATCCCGGCATCGGCCAGCGCGGCGCGGGCGGCGCGGGTGGCGAGATCCGACGTGGTCTGGCCTTCGGCGGCGATGTGGCGCCTCTCGATGCCGGAGCGGGTGCGGATCCATTCGTCGGAGGTGTCGACGAGCGCCTCGAACTCCACGTTCTCCATCACCCGTTCGGGAAGGTAGTGGCCCACGCCCCTGACGACCGCGCGAATGGTCATGCCTTGATCTCCTTGGGTGCGTCCTGATGCAGGGCCGAGACGCCGGCGATGCGATGCGCCAGCCGCTCGGAAAAATCGGAGCGCGCGAGGCGCGCGGCGAGGCTGAGCGCGGCGCATACGCCGGTGGCATCGGCCGAGCCGTGGCTTTTTACCACGAGTCCGCCCAACCCGAGAAACACGCCGCCATTGACCTGACGTGGATCGATCCGCGCCTTGAGCCCGGCCATGGCGCCGCGCGTCAGCAGCGCCGCGATCTTGGAGGCGATCGAGGAGAGAAAAGCCTCGCGCATGAGCCCCGAGATCAGCGTGGCGGTGCCTTCGCCGGTCTTCAGCGCGACATTGCCGGTAAAGCCGTCGGTGACGATGACATCGACCCGGTCCGAGGGGATGTCGCCGCCTTCGACGAAGCCGACATAGTCGAAATCGCCCTTGTCGGCGGCGGCGCCAATCATCTCGCCGGCGACCTTCAGCTCGGCGCGGCCCTTGTGCTCCTCGGTGCCGACATTGAGCAGCCCGACACGCGGGCGCGCCAGTCCGAGCCCGTTGCGCGCATAGGAGGCGCCCATCATCGCATAGGCGAGCAGGTCGTCCTGGTCGGCACGGATATCGGCGCCGACATCGAGCATGACGTTGAAGCCCTGCGGGTTGCGCGAGGGCCAGAGGCAGGCAATGGCGGGGCGGTTGACGCCCTCGGCCTTGCGCAGCCGGATCATCGACACCGCCATCAGCGCGCCGGTATTGCCGCAGCTCACGCAGGCATCGGCGCGGCGATCACGCAACGCCTCGACGGCCGACCACATCGAGGTCGACTTGCCGCCGCGCATGACGTGGCTGGGCTTGTCGGTCATCGCGACCACGCCCTCGGCATGGATGATCTCGAGACGATCGGCCAGGACCGAGCCCGAGAAGATCGGCTCGAGCTTGTCGCGCTGGCCGTGCAGCAGCACGCGCGCGGTCGGATCGGACTGGAGAAAGCGTTTCACGCCGGCGGCCACGACGGCCGGGCCCTGATCGCCGCCCATGGCGTCGACGGAAAGCGTGATGGATCTGTCTTGGGACAAGCCCGTCATCGCGGCCCCGATGCTTGGGCGCGGTCGTCTGACGCGCGCCGGTCTCGCTGCGGCAGACATCCGGGCTGGCCCCCGAGGGGCGGCGCGGTCCGGGACCATGCCCGTCCCGCGCCAAAGCCCGGCAACGGGCTTACGCCGCGTCGTCGTCCAGATCGGTCTCGGCGGCACGCGCGATCACTTCGCGATCGGCGTAGTTGCCACAGGACGGGCAGACGTGGTGCGGGCGCTTGAGCTCCCCGCAGCTGGGGCATTCATTGGGGTTCGCGCCGGTCAGGCCGTCATGGGCCCGACGCTGGTTGCGGCGCGACTTGGAGATCTTGTTCTGCGGAACGGCCATGTCACAACCTCGAAGTAATACTGGCTCTAGTCTCAATGGGCGCGGAACGGGTCCGGCCCGGCTGGCGGGTGGGCGCATGGCCCCGGTCAGGGGATCCATCCCGCGACGTCCGGCGGGTCTTAGGCGATAAGAACCGGGCTGTCGAGCCGTGGAATGGAAAGAGGCCGCGAAAATACTGCGGTCGCGACGAAAAGCAAGGGGAAGGTGCTATTCCTCGCCGTCTTCGTCGCCTTTCAGACGCTCGCGCAGCCCTTTGAGGGCGGAAAACGGCTTCACGTCCTCGTCGGTGAGCGGCTCGGCCCCGGGCTCGGTCACGCTGACGTCACCGGTTCCGGCGCCCTCGGCGCGCGGATAGTCGGGCAGGGCCAGCGCCAGCGCCTCGATCATCACCGCACCGAGGTCCAGCGCCGAGGGTAGCGGCTCGATCGTGTCGTCCTCGGGCATCTCGACCTCGGTGCCCTCGGGTTCCGTCACGTCGGCGAGGTAGCGCCGCATCACGGTTTCGTCGATCCGCGTCACCACCGGTTCGAGCGTCACCACGCAATCCTGCACCACGGTGGCACCGAGATCGCCGTCGAGCCGCCAGCCATCGCGGCCCTCGGGCGACAGGCGCGCGCGAAAGCGCAGCTTGCGTACGCCGCGGATATCCAGCGCCTCCGCCACGGCGGCGCGCCCGGCAGCGTCGGGTTCGATCACCAGCTCGGTGGCGCGGCGCTGCGACAGATCGCCCAGACGGATCACCTGGCGCGGGAGAGGGGTCGCGTCGGCCATGGTCCGCTTCCTTCCTTGAAGATATGCATGGGGTTGTTGTAAGCGGCTTTAGAAGCCGCAAGGGCTTGAGGCAAGAGCAGGGGCAGTCGCAGATGGGCATGAAAACCGGCCGTGACAGGACCGGCCGCGGGGTTCGCCGCGGCGCAGCCATTCTGGGACTCGCGGGGCTCGCGGCCTGCAGCCCGACCGAGCGGTTCCACGGCTACGTGCCGGCCGAGGCGGTGCTGTCGACGATCTCGCTCGGCGAGGACCGCGCCTCGGTGATCGAGAAGGCCGGTCCGCCGACCACCAACGGGGTGCTCGGCGAGAACGACATCTTCTATATCCGCTCGGTGTTCCGCCATTACGGGTTCTTCGCCCCCGAGGAGGTGAGCCGCGAGGTGGTCGCGATAAGCTTCGCGCCCTCGGGCGGCGTCAGCAATGTCGAGCGCTTCGATCTCAGCGATGGCCGCATCGTGCCGCTGACCCGCCGGGTCACCGAGGACAGCGTCCAGAACGGCACCTTCCTGCGGCAACTGGCGGGGGCGGCGGGCAATTTCGACCCGAGCATGTTGATCGACGACGAATGAGCCCGGTTTCAGGCCGCGCTCTCGTCGGAGGTCGCCGGTTTGAACTCGAGCGCCACGCCGTTCATGCAGTAGCGCAGCCCGGTCGGTGCCGGCCCGTCCGGAAAGACGTGTCCGAGATGCGATTCGCAAGCCGCGCAATGTACCTCGGTGCGCTTCATGAAGAAGCTGCGATCGGTCTTCTCGCCCACTGCCTCATCGCTGATCGGGGCGTAGAAGCTGGGCCAGCCGGTGCCGCTGTCGAACTTGGTCTCGGCCGAGAACAGTGGTCGGCCGCAACCCTTGCAGGCGAAGGTGCCGGGCTGTTTCGGAAAATCGTCATGGGTGAAGGCACGCTCGGTGCCGTGCTTGCGCATCACCTTGTATTCGAGCTCGGACAGCTCCTCGCGCCACTGCGCGTCGGTTTTGGTGATCTTGTCCATCGGGTCCTCCGTGATCTCGTTCACCTATGTAGTCAGCACCGCGCCGGATGCCAGCGGGGCCCGGCATGGGCGTGATCCTGCGGCGTGGCCGGCTGGTCGCGCGCACGGCGCAGGGCGAGGCGCTGGCCCGCGCCACGGCGCTGCGCGCGCGTTGCTTCGTCGATCTGGGCGGGGCGCTGCGCGACGCCGACGGGCACGACGCGCGGGCCCGGCACCTGCTGGTCGAGGACGCGGCGGGCCGGGCGCTCTGCACGCTGCGCTGGCGCGTTCTCGCGCCGGGCGAGGTCGGGCTGGCCGCGAGCGCCGAGAGCTACGATCTCGGCCCGCTGGCGGCGCGGCCGGTGCGGTCGATGGAGATCGGTCGCTTTTGCACCGCGCCCGAGGCCCGCGACGGCGAGGCGCTCAGGCTGGCGCTGGGGGCGCTGACCCGGCTGGTGCTGCGCGAAAGGGTCGAGCTGCTGTTCGGCTGCGCCTCGTTTCCCGGCACCGACCCGCGCCCGCACCGCGCGGCGCTGGCCTGGCTCGGCGCGCGTCACGTGGCTCCCGTCGGACTGCGGCCCGGGCGGCGCGGGAAGGCGGAGACGTTTGATCTCGCCGGGACGGCGGGCGCGCCCCACGCCGCGCCGGCGGGGCTGCCGCCGCTGCTGCGCAGCTATCTCGGCATGGGCGCCGTGGTCAGCGATCACGCGGTGGTGGATCGGGTGATGAACACGATCCATGTGCTGTGCATGCTCGATGTCGCGGCGATCCCCGCGGCCCGCGCCCGGGCGCTGCGCGCCCTTGCATTCGGCCCTTGATAAGCCGCGCGGCGCCCTCTAGCTGGCGAGCATGGCACGCGCACCCCTTCTCCAGCTCACCGATATTTCCCTCACCTTCGGCGGCGATCCCGTCTTCGACGGGCTGTCGCTCGCGGTCCAGCAGGGCGACCGCGTCGCCCTCGTGGGCCGCAACGGCTCCGGCAAGTCCACCTTGATGAAGGTGATGGCCGGCCTCGTCGAGCCCGATCGCGGCACCCGCGCGGTGCCCCCCGCGACCTCCGTGGGCTACATGGAGCAGGACCCCGATTTCGCGGGCTTTGCGACCTTGGGCGAATGGGCGGCGCAGAACCTCGACATGGGCGAGGAATACAAGCTCGACGTGGTGGCCGAAGGGCTCAAATTCGACCCGCATCGCGACCCGGCGACGGCCTCGGGCGGCGAGCGGCGCCGCGCGGCGCTGGCGCGGCTGATGGCCGAGGCGCCGGAGCTGATGCTGCTCGACGAGCCGACCAACCACCTCGACATCGAGGCGATCGCCTGGCTCGAGGCGGAGCTTCGCCAGACCCGCGCGGCCTTCGTGCTGATTTCCCACGACCGCGCCTTCCTCAAGGCCCTGACCCGCGCGACGCTGTGGATCGACCGGGGCGCGGTGCGGCGGCAGGAGACCGGCTTCGAGGGCTTCGAGGCCTGGCGCGACAAGACCTGGGAAGACGAGGACATGGCGCGCCACAAGCTCGATCGCAAGATCAAGTCCGAGGCGCGTTGGGCGGTCGAGGGGATCTCGGCCCGGCGCAAGCGCAACCAGGGGCGGGTGCGGGCGTTGCAGGATCTGCGCGCCGAGCGGGCGAACCAGATCCGCCGCCAGGGCACGGCGGCGATGGCGCTCGGCGAGGGTCCGACCTCGGGCAAGAAGGTCGTCGAGGCCTTCGGTCTGAGCAAGGAATACGCGGGCAAGCGCATCGTCTCGGGTTTCGACCTTACGGTGATGCGCGGCGATCGGATCGCCTTCGTCGGGCCAAACGGTGTCGGAAAGACCACTTTGATCAAGATGTTGCTTGGCGAAGTTGAACCTGACGAGGGTAGCGTCAAGCACGGCACCAACCTCGAGATCGCGGTGTTCGACCAGGCCCGTGCCCGGCTCGATCCCGAGGCGACGCTCTGGGACAGCCTGACCAACGACCCGCTGATGGCGGTTTCTGGCAGCTCGGACCAAGTGATGGTGCACGGTACGCCCAAGCACGTGGTGGGCTATCTCAAGGAATTCCTGTTCGACGAAGGGCAGGCCCGCGCGCCGGTCAAGTCGCTCTCGGGCGGCGAGAAGGCGCGGCTGTTGTTGGCGCGGATCATGGCGCAGACCTCGAACGTGCTGGTGCTCGACGAACCGACCAACGATCTCGACATCGAGACGCTGGACCTGCTGCAGGACCTGCTAGGCGATTACGACGGCACGGTGCTGCTCGTGAGCCACGACCGCGATTTCCTCGACCGGGTGGCGAGCACGACCATCGCCATGGAGGGCGACGGCCGGGCGACGCTCTATGCCGGTGGCTGGAGCGACTACCAAAGCCAGCGGAAATTCAACGAGACGCCCGCGCCGGCGCAGGCCCCCGCGCCGCGGGGAAGCGCGCCGAGCCCGACGCCGAGCGCGCCGAAGCCGAAACCGGCCGCGCCGAAATCCGGCCTCAGCTTCACCGAGAAGCATCGGCTGGACGAATTGCCGAAGGTGATCGACCGGCTCACCGCCGAGATCGCCAAGCTCGAGGAGTTGCTTGCCGACCCCGAACTGTTCACCCGCGAGCCGGTGAAGTTCCGCAAGGCGACCGAGGCGATGGCCGAGCGTCAGGCGGCGCTCGACGCGGCCGAAACCGAGTGGCTGGAGCTCGAGGAGAAGGCCGGGGTCTGAATTTCAAGCCTCTGTTATAAATTAAAAAAGCCCGCCTTCGGAACGAAGGCGGGCTTTTCTTTCGCTCGGGGCGAGATCAGCCGTCGAAGTTCACTTCTTCCATGATCCGCAGCGCGGTGGCGCGGTGGTCGGCGATGGTCGGCAGATCGGTCTCGTCGGCGGTGAACTCACCCCAGCCCTTGACCAGCTCGGAAGCCTCGGCGCCGCTCAGCACCGGGTATTCGTAGTTCGCCTCGGCGTAGATTTCCTGCGCCTCGGGCGAGACGAGGTATTCCATGAACTGGACCGCCTCTTTCTTGTTCGGCGCGGCCTGGGTCAGCGCGACGCCAGAGACATTCACATGGGTGCCGCCATTCTCGAAGGTCGGGAAGACGATGCGCACGGACTCGGCCCATTCGGTCTGCTCGGGATCCTCGAGCATCTTGCCCATGTAGTAGGTGTTGCCGAGCGAGATGTCGCACTCACCGGCCCAGATCGCCTTGACCTGCGCGCGGTCGTTGCCCTCGGGCTTGCGCGCGAGGTTGTCCTTCACGCCCTGCGCCCATTCCTTGGCATATTCTTCGCCGTGATGCGCGACGATCGCGGAGACGAGGGCGAGGTTGTAGTCGTGCAGGCCCGAGCGGGTGCAGATCCGGCCTTCCCACTTGTCCGAGGCGAGATCCTCGTAGGTGGTGACTTCGCCGTCCGCGACGCGCTCCTTGCTGGCATAGACGATGCGGGCGCGGGTGGTGACACCGAACCATTCGCCGTTCTCGCCGCGCAGGTTGGCGGGCACGGCCTCGTTCAGCACTTCGCTCTCGACCGGCTGGGTGACGCCGGCATCGACGATCTGGCGCAGGTTGGCGATGTCCACGGTCATCACGAGGTCGGCGGGCGACCGCTGCGCCTCGGCCTCGAGCCGCTCGACGATGCCATCCTCGACGAAGGCGAGGTTGACGGCGATGCCGGTCTCTTCGGTGAAGGCATCGACCACCGGCTGGATCAGCTCGGGCTGACGGGTGGTGTAGACGTTGACGTCGGCCAGAGCGGAGGTGCCGGCCAGCGCGGCGGCGATGGTGAGGACGGGACGAAGGGTCATGTAGCGCTCCAAATCAGCGTTTTCGTTGGCGGCGCTTAAATCCGAGCAATTTGATCAGGTCAATACCCGAGTTTTTCAGTCGGCGTTTTTTTCCGCCCTCCGGATCTCGTTCCATAGCGCGTCCATCTCGGCCAGGTCGCTTTCGACCGGACGCTTGCCGCGCCTGTGAAGTTCGTTCTCTATATACTTGAATCGGCGTGTAAACTTGTCGTTTGAGCGGCGCAGGGCCACCTCCGGATCGACGCCGAGATGCCGCGACAGGTTGGCCATGACGAACAGGAGGTCGCCCATCTCGGCCTCGATCTCGTCGAGGCTCAGACGGTCGCGCGCCTCGACCAACTCGTGTGCCTCCTCGACCAGCTTGTCGAGAACCTGCGCCGTTTGCGGCCAGTCGAATCCCACCCGCGCGGCGCGCTTCTGCAGCTTGGCCGCGCGCATCAGCGCCGGCAGGCCGAGCGCCACGCCGTCGAGCACGCCGGTTTCGGCACGGCCCGCGCGTTCGGCCGCCTTGATCGCCTCCCAAGCGTGGGTCTGCTCCTCGGCGGTGCGGTCGCGATCCTCCTCGCCGAAGACATGCGGGTGACGCGCGATCATCTTGTTCGATATCGCGCGCGCCACCGCCGCGAGATCGAAATGCCCGGCCTCGCGCGCCATCTGCGCGTGGTAGACCGATTGCAGCAGCAGGTCGCCCAGCTCGCCCCGAAGCTCGGGCCAGTCTTCGCGGGCGATGGCGTCGGCCACCTCGTAGGCTTCCTCGATCGTGTAGGGGGCGATCGAGGCGAAGTCCTGCTCGATATCCCATGGGCATCCGTGATCGGGGTCGCGCAGCGCCCGCATGATTGCAGACAGCCGCGCGATCTCGCGGGCGGCGTCCAGGTCGGTGTCACGGATCTCGGGCTCGGTCTGGGGCATTGCGCAGGGCTCCTGTCGATGGCAAGCCGCAGGCTAGGATTTCAAAGCCCGGAGCGCCAGACATGCCCGTCATCAACCGCATCGCCGATTTCGCCGAGGAGATGAAGGGCTGGCGCCACCAGCTTCACGCCGCGCCCGAGATCGGCTTCGACTGCCACGAGACGGCGGGCTTCATCACGGCGCGGCTGCGCGAATTCGGCGTCGACGAGATACACGAGGGCATCGCGACATCCGGGGTGGTGGCGCTGATCCGGGGCCGGGGCGAGGGCCCGGTGATCGGGCTGCGCGCCGACATGGACGCGCTGCCGATGGACGAGCAGACCGGGCTGCCGCATGCCTCGGCGAACAAGGGCCGGATGCATGCCTGCGGCCATGACGGCCACACCACGATGCTGCTGGGGGCCGCGAAGTACCTTGCCGAGACGCGCAATTTCGCGGGCACCGTGGCGCTGATTTTCCAGCCCGCCGAAGAGGGCGGCGGCGGGGCCGGTGTGATGGTCGAGGAAGGGGTGATGGAGCGCTTCGGCATCGACGAGGTCTTTGCCCTGCACAACGAACCGGGTCTGCCGGTGGGGCAGTTCCGCACTGCACCGGGGCCGATCATGGCGGCGGTGGATGATTTCACCATCACCGTGACCGGCAAGGGCGGGCATGGCGCCATGCCGCACGACGCGACCGATCCGGTGGTCGCGGCCTGCGGCATCGTCACCGCGATCCAGACCATCGTCAGCCGCAACCACGACGCGCGCGAGGATCTGGTTATCTCGGTCACGCAGATCCATACCGGCAGCGCCGACAACGTGATCCCAGCCACCGCCTGGATCAACGGCACGGTGCGCAGCTTTGACAAGCAGGTGCAGGCGATGGTGATGCGGCGGATGCGCGAGATCTGCGAGGGGCAGGCCATGGCCTACGGCGTGCGTGCCGATCTCGACTACAATCTCGGTTACCCGGCCACGGTGAACGATGCCGGGAAGGCCGGATTCGCCGCTGGCGTGGCTGAGGAGGTCGGGCTGGGCTGTGACGCCGACAGTCAGCGCGCCATGGGTGCCGAGGATTTCTCCTTCATGCTCGAGGCGCGGCCCGGCGCCTATCTCTTCATCGGCAATGGGGAGACGGCGGGCGTGCACCACCCCGAATACGACTTCAACGACGAGACGGCCCCCTACGGCGCGTCGTTTTTCGCCCGGCTGGTCGAACGCGCGCAGCCCGCGCGCGGTTGAGCCGAGGGCGCGGCCGTTGCAGCACGGCGGCCGTGTCTGAAACGAGGTTGAAAAGCGGCGGTCAGGTGGTTGAAAACGATGGGTATAATGGCTCTGGCGACCACGGCTGCCTTGGCGGCGCCACTGGCTTGGGTGCGCATCGCACCGGCGGATGTGGCGCGCTGGCACGTCGATCCCATGGAGGTCGAACGGGTGCCGCAGGCGCCGCGCCGTGGCGGCTGGCTGGTGCGCACCGGCCCCGCCAATGCCGCGCCGTCGGTCTTCGACACCGACCCGGCGACGCTGCTCTCGGCCTTCGACGAGATCGCGCGGGCGACTCCGCGCACACGGGCCCTGTTCGAAAGCCCGGCGGAGGGGCGCGTGACCTATGTCACCCGCTCGCCCGTCGCCGGCTTCCCTGACTATACCAGCGTCAAGGCGGTCCCCGAGGCCGGCGGCGCCGCCTTGATGATCTGGGCGCGGCAGCGTTTCGGGGTCGCCGACATGGGCGTGAACCGCAAGCGGGTCGAGGCGTGGATAGCCGCGCTCGAAGATCGTCTGCCGCGCCGCTGAGCGTCACTTGACGCCTAAGTGGCGATGGAGGATGGGTGATCCATGATCGCACAGGACAAGATCGACCAGATCACCGCCCGCTTCGAGTTTCTCGAGGCGAAGATGTCGTCGGGCGCCTCGGGCGGCGAGATCGCCGAGCTGGGCCGCGAATACGCGGAGCTGAAACCGGTGGTCGAGACCGCCGCCGAGCATGCCCGCCTCGAGGCCGAGATCGCCGAGGCGCAAGCGATGCTGCGCGACCCCGAGATGCGCGACCTCGCCGAGGAGGAGCTGCCCGGCCTGCGCGAACGGCTGGAGGCCGCCGAGACGGCGCTGCGCCTTGCGCTGTTGCCCAAGGACGCCGCCGATGCGCGCCCGGCGATGATCGAGATCCGGCCCGGCACCGGCGGCGACGAGGCCGCGCTCTTCGCGGCCGACTTGTTGCGCATGTACATGCGCTATGCCGATGCGCGGGGCTGGCGCTTTGAGATCATCGAGGAGCAGGCGACCGAGCTGGGCGGGATCAAGGAGGTCGTGGCGCGGATCGAAGGTGAGGGCGTCTTCGCCCGGATGAAGTACGAATCCGGCGTGCACCGGGTGCAGCGCGTGCCCGAGACAGAGAGCGGCGGCCGCATCCACACCTCGGCGGCCACCGTGGCGGTGCTGCCCGAGGCCGAGGCGGTGGACGTGAAGATCGATCCCGCAGATATCCGCATCGACACGATGCGGGCGAGCGGCGCCGGCGGCCAGCACGTCAACACCACCGACTCGGCGGTGCGGATCACCCATATTCCCAGCGGTATCGTCGTCACGTCGAGCCAGAAATCGCAGCACCGCAACCGCGAATTGGCGATGGAGGTGCTGCGCTCGCGGCTCTTCGACGCCGAGCGGATGCGGGTCGAGGGCGCGCGCTCGGCCGATCGCCGCGCGCAGGTCGGTTCGGGCGACCGGTCCGAGCGAATCCGCACCTACAACTTTCCGCAGGGCCGCCTGACCGATCACCGCATCAACCTGACGCTCTACAAGCTCGACGCGGTGATGGGCGGCGATCTCGACGAGATCATCGACGCGCTGACGGCGGAGGCGCAGGCGGCGCTGCTGGCGGAGATGGAGGCATGAGCCCGCTGCCATCCGGCCCGCTGACCGGCGCCGCGGCGCTGGTCTCGGCCACGCGCCGGCTGGCCGAGGCGGGGGTGCCCGATCCGGGCCGCGACGCGCGGCGGCTGTTCAGCCACGCGATCGGCGTCGATCCGGGGCGGCTGACGCTAGTGCTGCCCGAGCCGGTCGATGGCGGGAAGCTGGCCGAGTTCGAGGCGCTGATCGAACGGCGCGCCGCGCGCGAGCCGGTGTCGCACCTGACCGGCAGCCGCGCCTTCTACGGCCGCCGCTTCAAGGTGACGCGCGACGTGCTCGACCCTCGCCCCGAGACCGAGATGCTGGTCGAGGCGGCCCTGTCCGAACCGTTCGGCCACGTGCTCGATCTCGGCGTCGGTTCGGGCTGCATCCTGCTGACGCTGCTGGCGGAAATGCCGGATGCGCGCGGCGTCGGCGTCGATCTGTCCGAGGCCGCCTGCGCCGTGGCGCGCGAGAATGCCATGGCGCTGGGACTTGCCGACCGGGCCCATATCCAGGTCTCTGACTGGGTCAGCCGGGTCGAGGGGATGTTCGACCTCGTGGTGTCGAACCCGCCCTATATCGCGCGCGCCGAAATGGAAGGGCTTGCCCCCGAGGTGCGCGACTGGGAGCCTGCGGGCGCGCTCACCGACGGCGCCGACGGGCTGTCGTGCTATCGCGCGATCCTCGACGGGGCGACCGAGGTTCTGACGCCGGGCGGGCGGCTGGTGATGGAGCTGGGCGTGGGGCAGGCCGAGGCGGTGGGGAGCCTCGCCGTGGCCCGCGGCTTTGCGCCCGTCGCGCTCATTCCCGATCTAGACGGGCGCGATCGGGTGATCGTGCTGGGATTGCCGCAATCGGGATTCTGAGCGCGAAAAACGCCGCTCTTTCGGCTGAGATCGCAGTTTCCACTTGTCACCGGGCGGTCTGCATGGTTAGTCCTTGGCATCGGACGGAGGAAGGCGCACGCGCCCTCCCGCCCCGACACGCTGCCAGATCATCGCAGGCCCCGACGTCGCAGCAGCGCGCATCGCGCGCGCAGACCGGGTCAAAGCGCAACGCCTGAGCCAGGCCGGAACCGAAGAATCACATGAGATCATCGAAGTCACGCTCGCGCGGCAACAAGAACCGCAACAACAACCGTCCTTCGGGCGGGAACATCGTCAATCGCGTGTTCGACAGCTCGGGCCCCGATGGCAAGGTGCGCGGTACGCCCCAGCAGATCATCGAGAAATACACCCAGTTGCACCGTGACGCCCAGCTTTCGGGCGATCGTGTCGCGGCCGAGAACTTCGCCCAGCACGCCGAGCATTACCTGAGGATGCTGGCCGAGGCGCAGAAGGAAATCGAGGCCAAGCGCGAGGAAGCCGAGGCCCAGAACCGCGAGCGTCAGGCCGAGCGCGACCGCCAGGCCGAGCGCGACCGCGAACGCGCGGCCCGCCTGCGGGCGCAGGAAGAGGCGGCGGCGGCGCAGCATCAGCAGCCCGAGCCGCAGCGCGAGCCCCGTCACGAGGAGCGGCACGAGGCGCGGCAGGCCGAGGAGCCCGCCAGCGATCTGGTTGAGACCCCGGAGAACCGCGAGCCCGCGCGAGAGATCCCGGCGCAGCCCGCGGAGGCCCAGCCCGGCGCCGAGGCGCCCAAGGCCGAGGACAAGCCCAAGCGGCCGCGCAAGCCGCGCGTGAAGCGCGACACGCCCGAGGGCGAAAAGCCGGCGCCGCGTCCGCGCCGCGCCAAGCCCGCCGCCAAGGCGGAGAGCGGATCGGCCGAAGCGGCCGAGTAGGCCCGCTCCGACAGGATGAAGAAAAGGCGGCGCCCGGGTCCGGGCGCCGCCTTTTTCGTCATTGCGCGGCAGCCACCGACCGGGCCAGCGCGCACCACGCCTCGAGCCCGACCTGCTCGGCCCGCTCGGTCGGCGGGATGCCGGCGGCGGCGAGGTGATCCTCGATCCCCGGCGCCACCCCCTTGAGCGAGGCGCGCAGCATCTTGCGCCGCTGGTTGAACCCGGCCGCCACGACGCGGCTCAGCACCGCGGGATCGGCCGGAAAGCGCGGCGCGGGCAGGGCGGTGAGGTGGACCACCGCCGAGGACACCTTGGGCGCGGGTACGAAGGCCTGCGGCGGCAGGTCGAGCACGATGCGCGCGCTGGCGCGCCACTGCGCGAGGATCGCGAGACGACCATAGGCCTTGGAGCCCGGCGCGGCGACGATCCGCTCGGCCACTTCGCGCTGGAACATCAGCGTCAGGCTCTCCCAGAAGGGTGGCCACTCTTTCGGCGTCAGCCAGCGCACCAGAAGCTCGGTACCGACATTGTAGGGCAGGTTCGCAGCGACCCGGATCGGCGGCGTCAGATGCGCCAGCGGGTCGATCTCGAGCGCGTCGCCCTCGATCACCTGCAACCGCCCGGGATAGCGCGCGGCGATCTCCTCGAGCGCGGGCATGCAACGCGCATCCTTCTCGATGGCGAGCACCCGGCGCGCGCCCTCGGCCAGGAGCCCGCGCGTCAGTCCGCCCGGGCCCGGCCCGATCTCGAGAATGTCCGATCCCGCCAGATCCCCCGCCGCCCGCGCGATCCGCGCGGTGAGGTTGAGATCGAGCAGGAAATTCTGGCCCAGCGTCTTCTTGGCGCGCAGGCCGTGGGTCTCGATCACCTCGCGCAGGGGCGGCAGATCGTCGATAGCGGCCATGGGGGCGATCCCTCGTTCATCTTTCTGAAAATACGCATGGCGCTCCGCCGGGGACCGCCGCGCCGTTCCCTTAGCGCGCGCCGCGCGCCTGCGCCATATCGGCGGCCATGCGGATCGCGGCGATCATCGACGACGGGTCCGCGAGCCCCTGTCCGGCGATACCGAAGGCGGTGCCGTGATCGGGCGAGGTGCGGATGAAGGGCAGGCCGAGCGTGACGTTGACCCCACCCGAGAAATCGATGGTCTTGATCGGGATCAACGCCTGGTCGTGATACATGCAGATCGCCGCGTCATAGCCCGCGCGTGCGCCCGCGTGAAACATCGTGTCGGCCGACATCGGCCCGCGCAGATCGAAGCCCTCGTCGCCCAGCCGCGCCATCAACGGCGCGATCATGGCGATCTCCTCATGGCCCATCTTGCCGTCCTCGCCCGCATGCGGGTTCAGCCCGGCGATGGCGATGCGCGGGGCCTCGATCCCGAAATCGCGGATCAGCGCGTCGCGGGTGATACGGATCGTGGCCTCGAGCAGTTCCGGCGTGAGCCGCTCGGGCACCTGCGACAGCGGGATGTGGATGGTGGCGGGCACGACGCGCAGCGCGTCGCAGGCGAGCATCATCACGACCTCGTCCACGCCAGCCAGCGCCGCGAGATACTCGGTATGGCCCGGATAGGCGAAATTCGCGCCGTCGATCAGCGCGGCCTTGTGGATCGGCGCGGTGCACAGCGCCGAACAGTCCCCCGAGCGCACCAAGTCGACCCCGTCGCGGATCGCGTCGATCACGCCCTGCGCATGGGCCGGATCGGGTCGTCCCGGCACGGCAGGCGGGCCGAAATCGCGCGCCAGCACCGGCAGCGCGGTTCCGCTCAGATCCGCCGCCTCGGAAGCCCCGCTCACTGTTTGCCATGGCAGCGCCTCGGGCAGGTGGCGCGGATCTCCGAGCCAGAGGAGCGGGATCTCGCCGCGCAACTTCTCCCAGGCGCGGGCCGCGATCTCTGGGCCGATACCCGCGGGTTCGCCGCAGGAGATCGCGACCGGCTTCACTGGCCGATACGCGCCTGTGCGCGCAGCTCGGCGAGCAGGATGTCGGCGCGGGCAGAGAGCTTCTGGCTCAGGAGCTGGTTTCGCACGGCCTCACGATCGACGCCCTCGGCCGCCACCGGCGTGCGCGAGCACAGCATGGTGAAGAGCAGCGTGCCGTCCTGGCTCAGGTTCCACGAGGCCTCGTCGGGATCGAGCCGCGCCAGTTCGAGCCCGAGATCCTGCGGCAGCGACGCGGGCGCGACGCTCTGGCGCACCAGCCGCTCCTCGGGCAGGCCTTTGGCGACGCCGTAGAGATCGTCGCAGGTATCGACGAGGCCGTCGATCCGCGCCGCCTCGGCCAGCGCCTGCGCGGTGCCAGCGCCGGGGATCGCGAATTGCGCGTAGTCGATCTCGGCGATCGCGGCCGGGGCCTTCGGCGCCTCGCGGATGTCGCGTAGCTGGAACAGCGCGACGCCGTTGCGGATCGGGATCGGCGGCGTCACCTCGCCCGGCTCGAGCGACAGAAGCAGCCCGTGCAGCCCGGCCGGGTAATCGCTCAGCGCGGCCCAGTCGAGCCGGCCGCCCTGAGTGCGCGAGGGCAGGGCCGAGACCACGCGGGCCTCGGCTTCGAAGGCGGCGGTGGAGCGCAGCTTCGAGATCGCCTCGGCGCGGGCCATCGCCGCGGCGGCGCGCGGCGGCGGCGCCGGGATAATGATCTCTGAGAGCAGCAGCTCGACCGATTCCGGCCCGCCGGTCCGTGCCAGCGCCGCGTCGATCTCGGCCTCGGAGATATCGACGCCCGAGCCGTAGCGGCGGCGGATATAGTCGCGCCACGAGGCGTTGACCCGCACGAAATCGCGCAGCGTCTCGCGCGCCACGCCCTGCGTGGCGAGCTGCGCGAGAAAGGCGTCGAGCGACAGGTTCGCGCGCTGCGCGAACTCGGCCATCGCGGCCTCGAGACCTTCCTCGGTGAGCTGCATCCCGGCGCGGTTCAGCTCCTGCAGCTTGAGCTTTTCCTCGACCAGCTGCTTGCGCGCCTCCGCGCCGAGATCGCCCGGCGTGTTGAACGCGGCCAACAGCTTGGCGCGCTGGTCGAGTTCGTAATTGGTGACGGCGCTGCCGTTCACCGTGACCGCCGGGGCGAACAGCCCCTGCGCGGCGGCGCCCACCGGCGCAGCCAGGGCAGTGGCGAGCGCCACGGCCTTCACGACATCAAAAGCCCGCATTCCGGCTCCCATCCTCGTCCGAACGTTCCGTCTCAACCCTCGCAGCTTCGCGCCGCGGGCATGGCCGTCTGACCGGTTGAAAAGCCGGCGAGATTGACCGAGAGCCCGAAGCTCGTGGAGGGGTCCACGTCATCGGTATCGGTGTAGCGGCGCGATGCCGAAAGGTCCACCGTGACGCATTCGTTGCGCCAGCCAGCGCCGATCTCGGCGCGCACCGGCGCGTCGGCGGCGATGTCGTAGCGCGCCTCGGCCGAGAGGCTCCATCGCGGGCCCAGATTCAGCACCGTGTCGAACGCAATCTCGGAGATCCGGGGCTGGTCCTCAGCCGGTCCCTCCTCGAGCCACAGATAGGCGGCGGTGAAATCGAAGCTCTCGCGGTCGAAGCCGAGCCGCGCCTCGGCGGTGGAGATGCCGAAATCGTCATCGAAGGTGGTCGAGGCCTCGAGCCCGAGATCCTGTCCGAGATCGAGCCTTGTCGAGATCAGCCAGTCGGAGCGGGTCGAGGTCAGCCCGGTGATGTCGTCGATTCCCTGAAGCGCCTCGTCGCGCAGCAGCCGCCCGCCCAGCACCGACAGGCTCCGACCATCGGCGCCGAGCAGGCTCCAGCGCAATCCGAGTCCGGCATTGAGACCGGTTTCCTGCAGATCCTCGCCCGGCAGCCGGTCGAGCGCGAAGAGCGAGGCCGCGTCGAACTCGGCCAGCCGCGAATCCTCGTTGGGCACGTCGCCGCCCTGCGTCGCCACGCCGGCAAGGCTCGCCACCGGCTCGATGATCTGGGCGGTGCCGTCGTCGCTGCGCCGAAGCAGGGGCCAGCGCAGGGTCACCCCGGCCGATTGCGCCGCCCGCAGCACCGTGTCGTCGAATTCGGGGTCATCGTCGATGGCATAGGCGTCGAGCCGGCCGCGCAGCTCGGTGGTGAACTGCAGGCCGGGGCCGATGATGACATCGCCGTACCAGTCGCCGGAAACGCCGCCGCGGGTGACGTCGCGCGTCGCCTCCGGGTCACCCGGGTCGCCGTCGCGCCACAGCGCGTCGGCGTCGGCGCGCAGGCGCAGCCGGCCCCCCAGCGGAGCCGGGCGCAGCACCGCCTCGCGCTCGACCCGCGCCACCAGCGGCGGCAGCGACGCGCTGGATTCATCTTCGCGCAGGCTTTCGTAGTAGGCGATCTCGGCCAGCGCGTAGCCGTCGTCGCGCAGCCGGTAGGCGCGCAGGCTGCTGTCGAGCCGATCCTGATCGGAGAGGTCGTAATCGAGGAGGAAGGCCTCGTCCGACACGGCTTCGAGATCGAATTCGAGCCGGATGTCGCGCGGCAGTGCGAAGGCGCCCTCGGCGAAGAGCGCATAGCGCGGCGAGACCGCGCCGTCATCCTCGGCGAGGTGCGTCTCGATCTGGGTCCAGCCGCTGCGGAAGGCCTGCCGGTAGCGCAGTTCGAGATTGCGGGCCCCGGTGGCAATCCACGGGGTCACGGTCAGGTCGCGGCGGCCGCCGAGGCGGATGAAATAGGGCAGCTTCAGCCCGAAGCCCAGCGTGTCCGAGGAGAAGAGCTGCGGCACCAAGAGCCCCGAGGCGCGATCCAGCGTCGGGTCCGGAAGGCGCATCCGCGGCAACCAGAACACCGGCACGCCGGCGACGCGGAAGGTCGCGTCGTCGAAATAGAGCTGCTGGCCGATCTCGTCATGCACCACCCGCGCGGCGCGGATCTCCCACAGCGGCGCCTCGGTCCCGCAGACCCGGCACGAGGTCGCCGCCGTGCGGGTGAGCGCGGTCAGCCCGGTGCCGGTGCGGTCGATCCGTGCCGCCGAGACCTGAAGCTGCCGGTCCAGAACCAGCCGCGCGCCGCGCAGCAGCCCGGCTTCGAGCCGCGGATCGATCTCGGCGGCCTCGGCGGTGAACACCTCGCCATCGGGGGTGGTGATCAGGATCGGCCCGGTGACGCTGAGCCGGTCGGCGGCGCGGTCATAGGTGATCGCCGAGGCGCTGAGCCGGGTGCCGTCGTAGAAGGCCTCGACATTGCCGCGCGCCACCAGCACCTCCTGCGCGGTGACGGTGACGCTGTCGGCCACGAGCTGGGCGAGACCCTGCGCGGCGAGGGGCAGCGGCGTCATGGCGGGCATCAGCCCCATCAGGGCCGCAAGCAGGCGTCGGATCATCCATCCTCCAGGTGTAGCAGCAGGCCGAGCGACGACAGGATCGCCGCGACGGGCGGAGCCCAGGCCGCGAGCGCGGGCGGGATCTGTCCGTTCTCGCCGAGGATCTGCGCGAAGTTGCGCAGGAAGTACACGCCGAAGCTCAGCAATATCGCGCCCAGCACCATGACGCCGACCCGGCCGCCGCGCTGGTGACGCATGGTAAAGCCCGCGCCGATCAGCAGCATCGCGGTCAGGAAGGCGGGCTGCGCCAGCTCGGTCTGCAAGAACACCTGGTGGCGGCGCGCGGTGAAGCCCGCTTCCTTCAGCCGGTCGATGAAGCCCGGCAGCTTCCACACCGAGATCGCCGCCGGATCGCCGAAGCTGTCGCGGATCTGGGTGGCGGTGAGCGACGAGGCCAGCGTCATCTGTGGCAACCGCTCGGCGGCGGTCTCGGGGTTATCGGCCGAGAGCGGCCAGCGCTTGACCCCGCGCAGCAGCCAGTGGCCGGTCTGCAGCTCGGCCAGGCTCGCCTCGACCCGCTCGCGCGGGCGGCCCTCGGTGTCGAAGGTCAGGAAGCTCGCCTCGCGCAGCACGGTGCCGTCGAGATTGCTGCCCTTGGCGCGGATCACCGTCTGCACCTCGCTGTCGCCCTGCCTGAGCCAGAGCCCATCATCCGAGAGGGTGATCACCCGTTCCTCGCCCTTGAGGCTGTCGGTGCGGGCCTCGTAGGCGCGGGTGGTCGCGGCGACCAGCGGGTTGATCAGCGCCACGGCGGCGACGCCGAGGAGCAGCGTCACCACGACCGGGGCGATCAGCGCCGCGAGCGCCGAGCGGCCGGCGGCTCGGGTGACCACCAGCTCAGAGGAGCGGGCGAGGCCGAGAAACAGCGCGATGCCCGAGATGATCACGATCAGCGGCAGGATCTCGTAGAGCTGGGCCGGGGCGTTGAGCATGCTCACGGCCAGAAGCTCGCCGATGCCGGTGGTGCCGCCGAAGCGCCGCGCCTGCTCGACGAAATCGATCATCGTCAGCATCGCGAAGAAGATGCCGAGCGTGCCGAGAAACGCCATGATGTAGCGGCGGGCGAAATAGCGGTGCAGGATCATGCCGGAACACCCCTTCGGTACTTGCGGCGCGGCCGACCCGCCAGCACCAGCTCCACGGCGACGATGGCCAGGGCCGCGATGGCGGGAACATAGACCAGCGGCCAGCGCGAGGGATCGCCGCGCAGCGCCGAGGCGACCACGGATTCCAGCGACTGCACGAGGATGATCAGCCCGATCGCGCCGAGGATCTGGCGCCAGACGCCAAAGCGCGAAAAGCCGCCGATCAGCAGGGTGGCAAAGCCGATCAGCGGCGCCGCCACCGACAGGAGCGCCGCCGCGACGCGGTCATGCGCCTCCACAGCGAGCTGCGCCGCGTTGCGGTCGGTCGCCTCCAGGGTTTCGGGCGTCGGGCGCAGCAGCTCTAGCGTCGAGACCTCGCGGGTGCGCCTGCGACCGCTGTCCGAGGCGCGGGTCAGCGGCTCCAGATCATAGGCGAAATCCTCGAAGCGGGTGGTCGAAAGCCGCGCCGCCTCGGGTTGCAGCACCTGCACCAGCCCGTCGATCATCACCAACTGCGGCGCGGTCGCGGTTTCCACCAGATAGGCGCTGGAGGCGGTGTAGGTGACGGTCTCCTCGGGGTCGCGGCTGTCCGAGATCAGCAGGTCTCGCAGCTCGCCCTCGGGAGTGATGTCGCGGATGTAGAGGGTGATGCCCGAGATCGGCGAGAGGAACTCGCCCTCCTGCAGCAGCCGCGCCGTGGCGCTGCGCGCGATCTCGGCCTGCCGGTCGGCGAGCCTTGCATTGGCGAGCGGGTTGATCACCACCGTCAGCGCGCCGGTGAGCAGCCCGGCCACGATGCCGAAGGCCAACACCGGCCGCGCCAGCCGGAACGGCGAGAAGCCGGTGGCCTGCATCACGGTGAGCTCACTGTCCGAGCTCAGCCGGTTGGTGACGTAGAGCGCCGCGGCAAAGCCCGCGATTGGCAGCACCAGCCGGATCAGCGAGGGCAGGGTGAGCATGGTGAGTTCGAGGAACACCGAGAGGTTCTGCCCGTCGGCCACCAGCTGGTCGAACAGCTGCACGGCGCTGTTGACCCAGTAGACCAGCACCAGCACCAGCGCGAAAAAGCCGAACAGCATCATCAGCTGCGACAGCATGTACCTGTCGAATCGCGCCACCGGTCCCTCGTCCATCCATGGCCGCCGAGGTGGCCGCCCGTCTTCGCACATCCTAGCCGAGGGTGCGGGCGGGTTGAACCGCGATCTGGCCTTTGCCGGTCTCGGCGGCTAGGCTCCGCCGCCAGAGCCAATGATCCCCGACAACGACCAAGGAGCCGGCATGTCCCGCACCCCCCGCATCGATTTCCATCCCCATGACGCGCAGGATCTCACCGCCGCGCAGGGCCGAGTCGCCGTCTTCATGGGTCCCGACGGCCCCGAGACCGAGGCGGTGCGTGCGCTCGACGAGGCGATGGGCGGGGCGCTGGCGCGGCTGGCCGGGGGGCGGCGCTGGAGCCGGGCCGGTACCGGCGACGTGGTCGAGATCGCCGTGCCCGCGGGCCTTGCCGCCGAGGCGGTGCTGGTGGTGAAGCACGATGCCGAGACCGACCGTCTCGCGATGCGCCGCGCCGGTGGCGCCATCGCCGCCAGTGCCGGGCGCGGCGACCTGACGGTGCTGGCCTCGGGGCTGCGCCATGCCGGAGAGGTGGCGCTGGGCCTCGCGCTGCGCGCCTACCGCTTCGACGCGCATCAGAAGCAGGACCCCGATGCCGAGCCGGATGGGTGCGTGCGGTTCATTTCCGACGATGCCGAGGCGCTGGCGCGCGAGGCCGGTCCGATGGCCGCGATTGCCGAGGGCGTGGCCTTCACCCGCGATCTCGTCAACGAGCCCGCCAACGTGCTGACCACCGACGATTTCGCGGCGCGTCTCGCTGCGATGCAGGAACTGGGGCTCGAGGTCGAGATCCTTGAAGAGGACGAGCTCAAGCGTCTTGGCATGGGCGCTCTGCTTGCCGTGGGCCAGGGCTCCGACAGCCCCTCCAAGGTGGTGGTGATGCGCTGGCAGGGTGGCGGCGACGAGGCGCCGCTGGCGCTGGTGGGCAAGGGCGTGGTGTTCGACACCGGTGGCATCTCTCTCAAGCCCGCCGCCGGCATGGAGGACATGACCATGGACATGGGCGGCGCGGGCACCGTCGCGGGGACGATGCGGGCGCTGGCGCTGCGCCGCGCCAAGGCCAATGTCGTGGGCCTTGTGGGACTCGTGGAGAACATGCCCTCGGGTAACGCCACCCGCCCCGGCGACGTGGTGCGCTCCATGAAGGGCGACACGATCGAGGTGATCAACACCGATGCCGAGGGCCGGCTCGTGCTGGCTGACGTGATGTGGTACGCGCAGGAGCGGTTCAAGCCCTCGGGCATGATCGATCTCGCGACGCTGACCGGCGCCATCATCGTGGCGCTGGGCCACGAGAATGCGGGGGTCTTCTCGAACGAGGACGGCTTTGCCGAGGCGCTCCTGGCGGCGGCGCAGGCCGAGGGCGAGGGCGCGTGGCGGCTGCCGATGGGCGAGGCTTATGACAAGGTCTTGAAGAGTCGGGTCGCCGATATGCGCAACGTCGGCACCGGCCGCGAGGGCGGATCGATCACCGCGGCGCAGTTTCTCAAGCGCTTTGTGCAGGACGGCACGCCCTGGATCCATCTCGACATCGCCGGGACCGCGTCGCTGAAGTCGGATTCGGCGCTTGGCCCCAAGGGCGCAACTGGTTGGGGCGTGATGGCGCTCAACCGCCTCGTGGCCGATCGCTACGAGGGCTGAGACGATGGGCGCGGCCTTTTTCTATCACCTGACCGAGGGACCGGCCGAGGAGCTGCTGCCGCAGCTCCTCGGGCTTGCGGGCAAACAGGGCTGGCGGGTGGAGATTAGGGGCCGCGCCGCCCGCGCCATGGACCGGCTCGACGCGGCGCTGTGGCGCATGGGACCGCCCGAGAGCTTTCTGGCGCATGGGCGTGCCGGCGGGCCGCATGACGGGATGCAGCCGATCCTTCTCACCGCCGAGGGCGAGGCGGCGCCGAAGCTGCCTTGCGTGATCTGTCTCGACGGCGCCGAGATCGCGCCCGAGGAGGTGCAGGCGGCCGAGCGCGCCTGCATCCTGTTCGACGGTTTCGACGAGGCGGCGGTTCAGGCGGCGCGCGGCCAATGGAAGCGGCTGACCGGCGCGGGCTGCGCCGCGCAGTACTGGGCGCAGGAGGGCGGCCGCTGGACCAAGAAGGCCGAGGGGTGACGCCCCGGGGCGGGCCGGGAATCTGCGTATTTCGGGAACAAAGTCACGAGGCTCAGCGCGTCAGGACCAGCGTGCCGTTCTCGATCTCGATGCGGCCGAAGAGCCGCAGGTAGCCCATGCCAAGGAGCGATCCGGCGAGGTCGCCATCGGTGACCACGGCGCTCAGCCCCTCATCCTTGATCGGGCCCAGCGCGACGCTGTCGAGCCGCACCCGCGCGGTGCGCACCGTGCCGTTGGCGGTCACGGCGGAGCCCAGATAGGTGAGTTCTTCGGGGTCGATTCCGGCGCGGCGCGCGTCCTCGCGGCCCAGCACCATGTCGGTGGCGCCGGTGTCGACCACGAAATCGATCGGCGCGCCGTTGACCTCGAGCGTCAGGTAGTAATGCCCGTCGCGCGCCTGCGGCACCTCGATGCCCTCGGCGCCGATCATGGTTTGGCGCGGCATCGCATCCTCGCGGATGTCCGACCACAGCCCGGCGGCGGCGATGGCGCCGATGAAGATCAGCGTCCAGACGGCGGCCTGCTGCGCGACCTGTCCCAGCCGGTCGCGATTCTGCACGAGGAACCAACCGGCGATGGCGGCGCCGAGGAGGCCGAGATAGGCAAGGCTGGCGAGGTTGTCTGGGCTCATCGCCCTAATATGGTATCAATTTTCGGCAGGGAAAGGCAGTCCGAAACCGGAACCGTGCAGACCGTCGATGATGAACTGCACCGCGAGCGCCGCGAGCAGCATGCCGAGCACCCGCGTCACCACGTTGAGCCCCACTGAGCCCAGCACCCGCGCCAGCGGATCGGCCAGCGCGAAGGCGATCCAGACGGTCGCCAGAACCGATAGGGCCACGCCGTAGATCGCGGCGTAGCCGAGCGGGCCGGTGGCCTCGGCGGTCAGCAGGATCAGCGTGGTGATCGCGCCGGGACCGACGATCAGCGGCAGCGCCAGCGGAAAGATCGAAGGATCCTGATCGGGTTCGGCCCCTTCCTCGGCATTGTCGCGGCGTCGTGCCTGCCGTCTCTCGAACAGCATGTCGAGCGCCGTCAGGAACAGCAGCACCCCGCCGGCGATGCGGAAGGCCGGGACCGAGATGCCGATGAAGCGCAGCACCGCGTCGCCAAGCACCAGGAACAGCAGCATCAGCACGGCAGAGGTCGACAGCGCCCGGAAGGTCACGCCGCGCCGCTGCGCCGGAGACATTCCCGCCGTCATCGCGACGTAAAGCGGCGCGAGACCGATCGGATCGACGATCACGAACAGCGTGGTGAAAGCGGTGACGAGGGTGGCGATTTCGATCACGGTCGGGTCCTCGGGCCTGCCGGCGGGCCGGACCCGCGTTCCTGTCGCACCGTGCCGGGCGACGCTCCTTGGGGCAAGGCCGCGCCGGAAATGACGCGGCATCGCCCATGACTTTGTTCTTCAAATACGCCGGGGGAGGGCCGCAGGCCCGGGGGCAGCGCCCCCGAAACCCGGTCAGGCCGCCTCGGCGCGCTCCAGCTTCTCGAGCGCCGCCATCCACATCGCCTCGGCCCGGCCCAGCGCCTCCATGGCCTCGGCGTATTTCTTGTTCCAAGTCTCGAGTTCGCCCTTGCGGCCATCCTCGTAGAGCGCGGGGTCGGCGAGCTTCTTGGCAAGCTTGTCGCGCATCTCGTTGATTTTGTTCACCCGCTCCTCGCATTTGCGGGCCTCAGAGCGCAGCGTCAGGATCGCCTCGCGAGAGGGTTTCTCGACCTTGGGCTTCTCGGCTTTCGGCTTATCGGCCGGCTTGTCGCCGCTGAGCAGCATCTTGCGATAGGCCTGCAGGTCTTCCTCATAGGCCGAGACGCGGCCGTCCTTCACGAGCCAGAGCCGGTCGGCGACCATCGACAGAAGATGCATGTCGTGGCTGACGAGGATCACCGCGCCGGAATAGGCGGTGAGCGCCTCGACCAGCGCCTCGCGGCTCTCGATGTCGAGGTGGTTGGTCGGCTCGTCGAGGATCAGCAGATGCGGCGCGTCGATGGTGGCAAGCAGCAGCGACAACCGTGCCTTCTGCCCCCCCGAGAGCCGGCCCACCTCGGTCTCGGCCTGCGCCGCGCCAAGGCCGAAGCCCGCGAGCCGCGCCCGCAGCTTGGGCGGCATCACGTCGGGCAGGGCGCGCTGGATGTGCTGCAGCGGCGTCTCCTCGACGCGCAATTCGTCGACCTGGTGCTGGGCGAAGAATCCGATGCGCAGCTTGTTCGAGCGCACGATCTTGCCGCCCATCGGCGCGAGTCGGTCCGACAGGAGCTTCGACAGCGTCGACTTGCCTTCGCCGTTGCGGCCCAGAAGCGCGATCCGGTCGTCCTGGTCGATCCTGAGATCGAGCTTCGAGAGCACCACCTTGTCGTCGTAGCCGACCGAGACGCCCTCGGTGGCGATGATCGGCGGCGACAGCTCCTCGGGCTCGGGGAAGGTGAAGACGGTGCGGGCCGCGTCCTCGGGCACCCGGATCGTTTCCATCTTCTCGAGCATCTTCACACGGCTCTGGGCCTGCTTGGCCTTGGACGCCTTGGCCTTGAAGCGATCGACGAAGCTTTGCAGGTGGGCGCGCTGGGCATCCTGCTTCTTCGAGGCGGCGACCAGCACGGCGCGCTGCGCGGCGCGGGCCTTGGCGAACTGGTCGTAATTGCCGGACCAGTAGGTTAGCTGGCGGTTTTCCAGATGCAGGATGCCGCCGACCGAGCGGTTCAGAAGCTCGCGGTCGTGGGAGACGATCAGCACCGTGTGCGGGTAGCGCACGAGGTAGTTTTCGAGCCAGAGCGCGCCTTCGAGGTCGAGATAGTTGGTCGGCTCGTCGAGCAGCAGGAGGTCGGGCTCGGAGAACAGCACCGCCGCCAGCGCCACGCGCATCCGCCAGCCGCCCGAGAAGGCGGAGCAGGGCATGAGCTGCTCTTCATGGGTGAAGCCCAGCCCCTTGAGGATCGTCGCGGCGCGCGCCTCGGCGGACCAAGCGTCGATATCGGCGAGCCGGGTCTGGATCTCGGCGATCCGCGACGGGTCGCTCGACTGCTCGGCCATCAGGCTGGCGCGCTCGGTATCGGCAGCCAGCACGGTGTCGATCAGCGAGACCTCGTTGCCCGGCACCTCCTGGGCGACGCCGCCGATGCGGGCGCCACGCGGCAGCTCGATCTCGCCGGTGTCGAGCGTCAGCTCGCCCCGGATCAGCTTGAACAGCGTGGATTTGCCGGTGCCGTTGCGGCCCACGACGCCGACCTTGTGGCCGGCCGGGATCACGGCGGAGGTATGTTCGAGAAGCGGGCGGCCCTCGACGGAATAGGAGATGTCTGTGATGCGCAACATGGACGGGCCTTGCCCGATGCCGGGCGCGAGGTCAACGGGGCGGGTCCCAGGCGGCTCGGGGGCGCCATGCGTATTTGAAGAAAGATGAACGGGGGCGGCGCCTCTTCCGGTTCATCTTTCCTCAAATACGCAGATCCCGAAGGCGGACCAAGAGGCGCTGCCTGAACCCCATGCACATCCGGCGTCTTTTCACCTCGCCCGGCTCGTGCTAGGGCGCGCGGCGACCGGAGGCGCATATCCGCGCCCCCTTGCTGCAACCCGTTCAAATGAGGGACATCATGGCCACCGAACGCACGCTCTCGATCATCAAGCCCGACGCCACCAAGCGCAACCTGACCGGCAAGATCAACGCCAAGTTCGAAGATGCGGGCCTGCGCATCATCGCTCAGAAGCGGATCCAGCTGACCCAGGACCAGGCCGGCCAGTTCTACGCCGTCCACAAGGAGCGTCCCTTCTTCGGTGAGCTGACCGAATTCATGGCCTCCGGCCCGGTCGTCGTGCAGGTGCTCGAAGGCGAAGGCGCGATCGCCAAGAACCGTGAAGTGATGGGCGCGACCAACCCCGCCGACGCCGCCGCCGGCACCATCCGCGCCGAGTTCGCCGAGAGCGTCGGCGAGAACTCGGTGCACGGCTCGGATGCCCCCGAGACCGCCAAGGAAGAGATCGCCTTCTTCTTCTCGGGCCTCGAACTGGTCGGCTAAGGCCACCTCGTTTCGCAACGACCGAAGGGCCCGCCATCGCGCGGGCCCTTTTTCGTGAACGCCTTCGGGCAGACGAGAAGGCAGGCAGCGGCGAAAATCCTTATCGCTTCGTCGGCCCTCGGCCACGACGATGCGGGGGTCATCGACGCAGGCGACAGCGGTCAGTCGTGGTCGCCATCCCGCACCGCCAAAAGCGTCCAGCTTCTCCGGCGAACCTGATCGAGCGGTTCAGGCGCCAGCGCGAATGGCCGTCCAGATCGTGTGCCGGGCCCCGCGCTTGGTGCGGCCGGCACGGACCGTCTTCGCATCCACCTCGAAGCCGCTCAGGGACAGCCTCTCCGAGAATTTCCTGTCCGGCGCAGCGGACCAGACGGCGAGAACCCCGCCGGGGGTCAGGGCGCGGTGCGCGGCGCGCAGCCCGGCCTTGCCGTAAAGCGCGTCGTTGCCTTCGCGCGTCAGCCCATCCGGACCATTATCGACGTCGAGCAGGATCGCGTCGTAGGTGTCGGACGCCGCGCGGATCTCCTGACCGACATCGCCGAGCTGGATCTCGACCCGCGGGTCCGACAGGCAGTCACCGAAGACCGATCCCATGTGGCGCGACGCCCAGTCGACCAGCTCAGGAACGATTTCCGAGACGATCAACCGCGCGTCGGGCGGCGCGATCGCCTGCGCCGCCCGCAAGGTGAAGCCCATGCCCAACCCCCCGATCAGGATATGCGGGGCGGGGCGACCGGCCAAGCGCTCGAAAGCGAAACTGGCGAGGGCTTCCTCGGAGCCGCTGAGGCGGCTGCTCATCAGCTCGTTCCCGTCGCCGAGACGGATCGAGAACTCCTCGCCCCGCCGCAGCAGCCTGAGCGTGTCCCCTTGCGGAGCCGTCGCCGTCGCCAGATGAATCCACGGGAGCATGCTGTCCTCGACCCTTGTCATTCGATCCGGCATAGGCCCTATCCGATCACCGGGCGCATTTGAAGGACGCGAGGTTCAGCGAGCGACCGGTTGAAACTCCGGACTGTCAGATGCCTGAACCACGGCGCCGCAGCATCGGCGGTGCGATCACGTCCGCATGCCCTGATTGGGGATGTGCGACCTCTCCGGCCGCGCTCAATTCGAGGCGAAGACCGACCAGCCGGTGCGATCCGCCAGCATCTCCAGCGCCATCGAGGCGAGCTGCGAATTGCCGACCGCGTTGAGCCCCGGCGACCAGCAGCCGATCGCGGCGCGGCCCGGCGCCACCGCGAGGATGCCGCCGCCGACGCCGCTCTTGCCCGGCAGGCCCACGCGAAAGGCGAATTCGCCCGAGCCGTCGTAATGGCCGCAGGTCAGCATCAGCGCGTTGATCTGGCGCGCCATGCGCGGCGCGATGGCGCGCGGCCCGCCCGGATGCAGCGCGCCGTCGAAGGCGAGAAAGCGTCCGGCCTGCGCCAGCTGGCGCGGCGTCATCGCGATGGCGCAATGGTGGAAATAGGTGCCGATCACCTTTTCGGGGTGGCGCTGGATCGTTCCGAAATCGCGCATAAAATTAGCCAGCGCCGCGTTGCGCCAGCCGGTCTCGGTCTCGGATTTCGCCACCGCCGGATCGATGGCGATGTCGTCGTCATCGGCGAGAAAGCGGACGAATTGCAGGATCTGGCCCAGCGCCTCTCGCGGTTCGGAGCGCGACAGGATCGCGTCGGTCACCGCGATGGCCCCGGCATTGATGAAGGGATTGCGGGGGATGCCGCGCTCGTGCTCCAGCTGGACGATGGAGTTGAACGGATCGCCCGATGGCTCGCGGCCCACCCGGGTCCAGAGCTGATCGCCGATCCGTCCCAGCGCCACCGCGAGCGCGAAGGCCTTGGAGATCGACTGGATCGAAAAGCGGGTATCGGCATCGCCACCGGCGATCACGTTGCCTTCGGCGGTCGACAGCACCAGCGCGAAGCGGCCGGGATCGATCTTGGCCAGTTCGGGGATGTAGTCGGCGACGCGGCCGCGCTCAGTCTCGCCCGCCATGCGCTCGCAGATCTCGTCGACGATCTCGCGCAGCCGTACCGGGTCCGAAACGCTCACCGGCTCAGCACTTCACTTCGCTGTCGCGCAGGCCGGTCTCGACCAGCAGGCAACGATCGCGCGCTTCGTAATAGTACCCCCGGCTGTACCACTTCACCGCCGCGTCGCGGTTGCGGTTGCCGACGATCCAGGCGCCGCGCAGGTATTTCACCGCGTAGCGCAGGTTGGTTGCCGGATCGAGAAGTTCGGAGGCGGGGCCGCGATGGCCCATGGTGCGCGCCGTCTCGGGGCTGATTTGCATCAGCCCGTAATAGGACCCGTTGCGCGCGCGCGGGTTGTAGGAGCTTTCGCGCTGCACCACCCGATGCACCAGATCGCGCGGCACCTTGTAGGCATCGGCATAGGCGTTGATCAGTCGCCTGATCTGTGGCGATTCGTTGGGATAAAGCTCGGCGGGCTCGGGCTGCCGTCGGCCACAGGCGGCAAGGGCAGCCAGTGATAGGCCAAGGGCGGCGCGGCGGCTGTAACGCATCGGAAAACTCCGTCCAGGAAGCGGTCCGACCGTTCTAGCCCGCCGCGCCGCGCCGCGAAAGCGCGGCTTGGCCGGGGCCCGGGGCTCAGATCGCCGCGAAGTCCCGGAACATCGGCTTGGCGGGGGGCTTCTGACCCTGGCGGGGCTGCGCTGGGGCGTCTTTGGACGTGGTGTTGCTCGGCATG
Organism: Limimaricola soesokkakensis; assembly: GCF_900172345.1. Taxonomy (GTDB): domain Bacteria; phylum Pseudomonadota; class Alphaproteobacteria; order Rhodobacterales; family Rhodobacteraceae; genus Limimaricola; species Limimaricola soesokkakensis. Next base: position 36,686 of record NZ_FWFY01000010.1, on the reverse strand, counting down.
TCGCGTTCCTTGTCTGCGGCCTTCGCTCAGGCCGCCTCATGCGGTGCCGCTACACTCCGGCGGTAGCGATTCTTCAAGGCTGCACGCGCATGGCGACAGCCGCCGGGCGAAAAAGCGGCACCCCGTGGGCGACCTTTCGCCAACCTAACGGGGACGCCGCCGCCGAGGTCCCTCAACAGGGCGTGAGGTGCAGCGTCTCCCCCGCCTCTGTGCCGAATTCGCGACAGCTCCCGTCGGCGCAGAGCGTCCAGCCAGCGCCGGTTGCGCCGGAGGCCGCGAGGGCGAGCGCGGGCACGGCGAGGCCGGGCGACCAGACCCACCAGCCATCCAGCAGCACGGCCCCGGACCCGGGCTCCATTCCCGCGCCCGATCCGCGCACCCGCGCCTCGACCAGACGCAGCGCATCCCCCTCGACGCGCCAGCTTTCGCGCCATTCCACCTTCTCGACGGAATGGGTCCAGCTCAGGTCGAAATCGCCGGTCGCGAGGCCCAGCGCCGTAGCGCCAATCATCAGGCAGGCGCTCATGCCGTTGCCGCGACCGGCCGCCGGGCGATCAGGACGGCGGTGAGTGCGGCGAGGCCGAGGCCGATCCAGTCGGTGATCGGCCATGCCGCCACCAGAGTGAAGGCCGCGATCATCGCCAGCACCCGGAGCCATGCGGGCAGGGGTCGCCCGACCCAGCCGATCACGGCCGCGCCCCACAGCCCGATCGAGAAGACCGATTTGGTGATGATCCAGGCCACGGCGGGCCAGTAGCCGATCGCCTCGGCCAGCGGCCCGCCCCCCTGCAGCATCAGCGCCGGCGAATAGACCGCCATGAAGGGGATCACGAAGCCCGCCGCCGCCACCTTGATCGCCTCGATCGAGATCTTCAGCCCGTTCTCGCGCGCGATCGGGGCGGCGGCGAAGCAGGCCAGCGCCACCGGGGGCGTGAGATCCGCGAGGATGCCGAAATAGAACACGAACATGTGGCTGACGATCAGCGGCACGCCCAGCGCCAGAAGCGCGGGCCCCGCGATCGAGGAGGTGATGATGTAGTTGGGGATGGTCGGGATGCCCATGCCCAGAAGTAGGCAGGTGATCATCGTCAGCACGAGGCTCAGGAACAGGTTGTTCTGGCCCACCGCGACGATGAACTGGCCGAAGGTGTTGGCCGCCCCCGTCAGGGTCATCGCGCCGATGATCACGCCCACCAGCGCGCAGGCCACGCCCACGGGCAGCGCGGTGCGCGCGCCGTCGGCAAGGCTGTCGCGGCACAAAAGCAGCGTCTCGCGCCCGCCCTTGAAGAACAGGCAGACCGCGATCAGCACGAGGATCGCCGCGACCAGCACCTCGATGCCCCATTGCAGGAACGCCGCCGCCACGAGGCCGAGGCCGACCCAGATGATCGCGCGCAGCACCGCGCTGGGCAGGCCGAGCGCGATCGAGCCGCCGAGGATCAGCAGCACGGTGAGGCCGAGACCCACGGTCCCCGCGAAGAGCGGCGTGTATCCCGCGAAAAGCAGGTAGACGAGGATGCCCAAGGGGACGATCAGCATCCAGTTTTCCTTGAGCGCGCCCAGCGCCGAGGGCAGCTCGGCCTTGGAGAGCCCGCGCAGCCCGTGCTTGCCCGCCTCCAGATGCACCATCCAGAACGCCGAGAGGAAATAGAGCAGGGCCGGGACGATCGCGGCCTTGACCACCTCGACATATTCGACGCCCAGCGTCTCGGCCATGATGAAGGCCACGGCGCCCATCACCGGCGGCATGATCTGCCCGCCCATCGAGGCGGTGCTCTCGACGCCGCCCGCGAAGGCGGCGCGGTAGCCGAAGCGCTTCATCAGCGGAATCGTGAACTGGCCGGTGGTGACGACATTGGCGACGCCCGAGCCCGAGATCGTGCCCATGAGGCCCGAGGAGACCACGGCCACCTTGGCCGCGCCGCCCTGACGATGACCGAAGAGCCCGAGTGCCACATCGGTGAAGAGCCGGATCATCCCGGCTTTTTCAAGGAAGGCGCCGAACAGTATGAACAGGAAGATATAGGTCGAGGACACGTAGATCGGGATGCCGTAGATACCCTCGGTGCCGAAGGCCATGTGGTCGATCACCTGCTCGAAATCATAGCCGCGATGGATGAGCGGCGGCGGCAGCAGCTGCCCGAACAGCGTGTAGGCGAGGAAGACGCCCGAGATGATCGGCAGCGCCGGGCCCATCAGCACCAGCGCCGCGCCGAAGACTGTGACGAGCGCCACGACGCCGATCACCAAATCCATCGGCAACGGCCGCCCCGCGCGCATGATCAACGGCTCGTACTGCCACCACTGGTAGAGGGCCACGGCCACGCCCGCGAGCGCGAAGCCCCAGGCCACCGTCTTGAGCCCCGTGCCGCGCCCCCGCGCCGCGGCCACGAGCGGGAAGGTCATCAGCATCAGGAAGCCGACATGCAGGGCGCGGGTGACCTGGCTCGGCAGGTCGACGAGATGCGCCGCCGTCACGATCTGGAAGCTGGAGAAGACCACGGCGATCCAGAACAGGAGCCGTCCGGTCGCGCCGGGGGGAAAGCCCGAGATGTGGTGGTCGGGGCCGCCCGCCTCGGCGGGGATGTCGGTGAGCGGATCGGGCGTTGCGGTCATGCGGCGTGCCTTCGGTCTGGTGCGAAAAGCCCCGTCATCCGGGGGGATGGCGGGGCGGGATCGGGATCGGGGTCCGGACGCCACCGTCTCGGGGCGTCCGGGCGGGTCTGGCCGATCAGTCGATCATGCCCTGCTCGCGGTAATAGCGCTCCGCGCCCGGATGCAGCGGGATCGGCATGCCTTCGAGCGCGTTCTCGATCTTGATGTCGGCGGCGGCCATGTGGTTCGCCTCGAGCGTGTCGAGATTCTCGTAGAGCAGCTTGGTCATCTGGTAGGCGAGATCGTCCGAGACGCCGGCATGGGTGACGAGGTAGTTCGACACGGCGACGGTGGAGACGTCCTCCTCCTGCCCGTCATAGGTACCGGCGGGGATGGTCGCGGCGATATAGGGCGCGCCGAGGCTCTCGGCGGTCTCGGTCGGGATCGCCACCACGTTGATGTCGATCGAGGAGGCGAGATCGCGGATCGAGGCCACGCCGAGCCCCGCCGATTGCAGCGTCGCGTCGAGCTGGCGGTTCTTGATCAGCTCCACCGACTCCGCGAAGGGCAGGTACTCGGTCTTGCCGAGATCGTCATAGCTCATCCCCATGGCGCCGAAGATCGCGCGGGCGTTGAGCTCGGTGCCCGAGGCCGGCGCGCCGACCGAGAGACCCTTGCCCGCGAGATCGGCGAATTCGGTGATGCCGCTCTCGGCCGAGGCCACGACCTGGATGTAGTTGGGATAGATCGCCGCGATGCCGCGGATCTGGTCGAGCGGCGCGGTGAAGCCCGCATCGGCGTTGCCTTCCCAAGCCATCGCCACGGTGTCGCCCAGCGCGAAGGCCAGCTCGCCGCGGCCGTCCTGCAGCAGGTTCATGTTCTCGACCGAGGCCTTGGTCGACTGCACCTGCGTGCGCGCGCCCTCGATGTTCTCGCCATAGATGTTCGAGAGACCGACGCCGAGCGGGTAATACACGCCCGAGGTGCCGCCGGTTAGAATGTTGATGAACTCCTGCGCGTTCGCGGCGAGCGGCGTGGCGACGAGCGCGGTGGCTGCGGCGGCGCCCTTGAGAATGGTGCTGATGGTCATGAAATCCTCCCGTTGCGACGACCCTCCCCGGTCGCCCTGCTGGGCAGGAGACTGCATGAGGGGGGCGGATCTGGCAAGCGCGTTGGTCATGTTTCCTGACCGCCTCGCAGGGGGGATCCGCTGGCGCGACGCTTTGCCGCCGATCCCGGACCGAGACCCGTTTCCCAAGCCGCGCCAAGGCTGTATCGCATGGCCATGGACATCATCATCGCCACCGTCATCCTCGCTGTCTTCTTCTTCCTGATCGGTTTGGGTGAGCCGCTCGCCGCGCGATTGCGGTTGCCCTACAACGTGATCCTCGCGGGGTTCGGTCTGGCGGCGGGTGCCGGCGCGACCTTCTTCCTGAACACCCAGCTCACCGATGCGCTGAACCCGGTGGCCGAGGCGATCCTGAACCTGCCGATCCGTTCGAACGTGTTCCTCTACGTGTTCCTGCCGACGCTGCTGTTCCAGGTGACGCTGGGGGTGAACCTGCGGCGGATGCTCGATGACTGGGTGCCGATCCTGACGCTCGCCGTGGTCGCGGTGGTGGTGGCGACGCTCTCGGTGGGCTACGCGCTGTTCCTTACCGGGGTTCTGCCGCTGATGGCCTGCCTGCTGATCGGCTCGATCGTCTCGACCACCGATCCCTCGGCGGTGGTTTCGATCTTTCGCAACCTCGCGGCACCGCGTCGGCTCAGCCGGATCATCGAGGGCGAGAGCCTTCTGAACGACGCCGCGGCGATCGCGCTGTTCGGCCTGTTCATGGGCTTCGTGATGCGCGGCGTGCCGAACCCGGAGATGCTGCAGGGGCTGGCGCAGTTTCCCTATCTGCTTGGCGCCGGCGGTCTCACCGGCTGGGTTATGGCGCAGATCGCGGTACGGCTGATGCGCTGGCTCGGGCGGTTCCCGCTGGCGCAGATCTCGATCTCGGTGGCGCTGCCCTATCTCGCCTATGTCGCGGCCGAGAAGCTGGTCGGCGCCTCCGGGGTGATCGGCGTGGTCGGCGCTGGGCTCACGCTCAACCTCGCGGCGCCGGGGCGGCTGTCACCGATGGCATGGACCAACATGCGCGAGGTGTGGGACCTGCTGGCGCATTGGGCCGGGGCCTTCATCTTTCTGCTCGCGGCGCTGTTGATCCCGCGCCTGCTCGACGGGGTGCGGCCGGTGGATTTCGCCCTCGTTGCCGTCGTCATCGTGGCGGCGCTGGGCGCCCGCGCGGCGATCCTGTGGGGGCTGCTGCCGCTGCTGAGCCTGCTGAAGCTGTCGCCTCCGGTGGAGCGGCCTTACCGCACCGCGATCCTCTGGGGCGGCCTGCGCGGTGCGATCACCTTGGCGCTGGCGCTGGCGGTGACCGAGAGCCTGCGCGTGCCGGAAGACGTGCGCCGCCTCACCGGCATCCTCGCCACCGGCTTCACGCTGTTCACGCTGATCGTGCAGGGCGTGACGCTGCGCCCGCTGATCAAGCGATTGGGGCTGGAGAAGCTGTCGCCGCTCGACGCCGCGCTGGCCCGGCAGGTGGTCGCCGTGGCGCTGCAAAGCGTGCGGGAGGCCGTGAGCGAGGCGGCCGAGAATTACGGCCTGACCCGCGAGACGGTGCGCTCCGAGGCCAAGCTCTTTGCCGAGCGGCTCGATCGGGCGGTCGAGAGGGCCGAGGAGGGAGAGGCGATCTTGGATCGCGACCGGATCACGCTGGGGCTGATCGCGCTGGCCGGTGCCGAGCGCGAGCATGTTCTCCAATTGTTCCGGGACCGGGCGATCTCCAACCGGCAGGCAGAGCGGGCGCTGTCGGAGGCCGACCGGCTCATCGAGACAACCCGCACCGGCGGCCGCTCGGGCTATCGGCGCGCGGCGCGCGAAAGCCTCGGGCAGGGCGGGCAGGTTCGCATGGCCGCCTTCCTGCATAACCGGCTGCATATCTCGGGGCCGTTGGCGCGGCTCACCGCCGACCGCTTCGAGTTGTTGCTGACCCAAGGGCTGGTGCTGCGCGATCTCGACGGCTTCATCGACAGCCGGATCCGCCGCATCCATGGCCGCCGCGTGGCCGAACTTCTGCACGAGCTGATCGGACGCAGGGCCGAGCAGGTGGCACAGGCTCTCGACGGCCTCAGGCTCCAGTATCCGGGTTATGCCGAGGAGCTGGAGCGCCGGTTCATCCGTCGCACTGCGCTCCGGATCGAGGAGCGTGAATACGCCGCGCTGCGCGAGGACGGGCTGATCGGGCCAGAGTTGCACGCGACGCTGCTGGCGCAGATCGAGGCGCAGCGCGGCGAGGCCGAAGCCCGGCCCAAGCTCGATCTCGCGGTGCAAAAGGCGGTGCTGGTGCAGCAATTCCCGCTCTTCGCCGATCTCGACGAGGCGGTACGGCAGCGGCTGGCCAAGGCGCTGGTAACCCGCTTCGTGGCCGCGGGCGAGGTGCTTCAGGCGCGCGACGCGCCAGCTCGATCGGTGAGTTTTATCGCCTCGGGTGCCGTGGAGATCGAGACCGCCGGGCAGAAGATCCGGCTCGGCCGTGGCGAGATGTTCGGCCAGCTGGCGCTACTCAGCCCGAAGCGGCGCCGCGCCGAGGTGCGGGCGCTCAGCCACGGGGTGCTGCTGGAGCTCGACGAGGCGCGGTTCCTGCGGCTCTTGCGGCGCAGCCCGGCGCTGCGCGAGGCGGTGCATGAAAGCGCGCTCAAGCGCGGCATGGATCCCGAGCGGGCGGCGGCGCTGGGCGCGGCGCTGGGCGGGGAGAGCGAATCCGCCGCCTAGGCGCGCGCCTGCTCCCAGACCGAGAACTCGGCGGCGCGTTTGCGGCGCAGCTTCGAGGCGACGTGTTCCGGCAAATCCATCGGATGCTCCGGCGAGACGTTGACCCGAGGCAGGTCGATCCGCGTCGCGAGCCGCTCCTCGAGAAAGCCCACCAGAAGCTCCATCGACTCGTAGCGGAACAGGTGGTCGACCGCGACATTGCCCTCGCCATCGCCGACGAAGCGCGCCTGGCTGCCCACGGCGGCATAGGGGGCGGGCTTGCCGCGCGCGAACTGGTCGACGAAATCGTCGAAGCCCACGCCGCGCGTCGAGTTGACCTGCCCTGCGAGATCGTCGCGCTGGCGGTAGCGCCACCAGCTGCCGAGCCAGTCCACCGGCTCGCGCACCGCCGCCACGGTTTCGAATCCCGATCCGCCCGCCGCCTCGATCAACGGCACCACGAAGCGCCGGGCGCGGTAGAGCGGCGCGTGCTTGATCTGCGGCGGGTCGCGCAGCACGAATTGCGCGCGCGGCGCCAGCGCCCCCTCGAGCGCGGTGGTGCCGGTCTTGGGCACCGCCAGAAGGATCAGCCGCTCTTTCCAGAATACCAGCATCGAGCTCTCCGTGACGTGATCGCCTCAACCTTACATTAACCGCTCTCGAGGGAAACTGGCGGCAGGTTTCACTTGCAATGTTCCCATTATGGTCTCATATGGCGGGTAGTGAACAAGACATGAACGACGCAATGATTGCCGCCATGTGGCGGGTGTGGGATAAGGATTGCGGACAATGGCAATGGCAGATCTTCTCCAGATGAGCGACAAGCGCACGGCAGACCGGCAGAAGGCGCTCGACAGCGCCTTGGCCCAGATCGAACGGCAGTTCGGCAAGGGCTCCATCATGAAGCTGGGAGGCGAAAACGCCTTTCCCGACATCGAGGCGACCTCGACCGGTTCGCTCGGTCTCGACATCGCGCTGGGCATCGGGGGCCTGCCCAAGGGCCGGATCATCGAGATCTACGGCCCTGAAAGCTCGGGCAAGACGACGCTGACGCTGCACGCCGTCGCCGAGGAGCAGAAGAAGGGCGGCGTCTGCGCCTTCGTCGACGCTGAGCACGCGCTCGACCCGCAATACGCCAAGAAGGTCGGGGTCAACCTCGACGAGTTGCTGATCTCGCAGCCCGACACCGGCGAGCAGGCGCTCGAGATCGTCGACACGCTGGTGCGTTCCGGCGCGGTGTCGATGGTCGTGGTCGACTCGGTCGCGGCGTTGACGCCGAAATCCGAGCTCGAGGGCGACATGGGCGACAGCTCGGTCGGCGTGCATGCCCGCCTGATGTCTCAGGCAATGCGCAAGCTCACCGGCTCGATCTCGCGCTCCAACTGCATGGTCATCTTCATCAACCAGATCCGGATGAAGATCGGCGTCATGTTCGGCTCGCCTGAGACCACGACCGGCGGCAACGCGCTCAAGTTCTACGCTTCCGTGCGCCTCGACATCCGCCGCATCGGCGCGATCAAGGATCGCGACGAGGTGGTCGGCAACGCGACCCGCGTGAAGGTTGTCAAGAACAAGGTCGCGCCGCCGTTCAAGCAGGTCGAGTTCGACATCATGTATGGCGAGGGCATCTCCAAGACCGGCGAGTTGCTCGACCTCGGCGTCAAGGCGGGCGTGGTCGACAAGTCCGGCTCCTGGTTCTCCTATGGCGACCAGCGGATCGGCCAGGGCCGCGAGAACGCCAAGACATTCCTCAAGGAGAACCCCGCCGTCGCGACCGAGATCGAGGACAAGATCCGCGCCGCGCATGGTCTTGAATTCGTGATGTCCGACGATGATGGCGGTTCCGGTAGCGACGACGATCTCGTCGACATGTGATGCCACCCCTTCGGGGTGACACGGGATGATGGAAGGGGCCGGGGCGCAAGCTTCGGCCCCTCGCCTTTGCGTGCCCCGCATGCGCGCGGGACTTTACGCGATGCATGGGCGGGGATAGGACGTGGACGCCGCGACCCGAAGGAGACGACATGACCAGCCTCGCCGATATCCGCTCCACCTTCCTGGACTTCTACCGGCGGCAGGGCCACGCCGTGGTGCCCAGCTCGCCGCTGGTGCCGCGCAACGACCCGACGCTGATGTTCACCAATTCGGGCATGGTGCAGTTCAAGAACCTGTTCACCGGGGTCGAGACGCGCGACTACAGCCGCGCCACCACGGCGCAGAAGTGCGTGCGCGCCGGCGGCAAGCACAACGATCTCGACAATGTGGGCTATACCGCGCGGCACCACACCTTCTTCGAGATGATGGGCAACTTCTCCTTCGGCGACTACTTCAAGGAAGAAGCGATCCGCTATTCCTGGGAGCTGCTGACCCGCGATTTCGGCCTGAACCCCGACAAGCTTCTGGTTACGGTGTTTCACACCGATGACGAGGCGGCGAACCTGTGGAAGAAGATCGCCGGCCTGCCGGACGAGCGGATCATCCGCATCTCGACCTCGGACAATTTCTGGATGATGGGGCCCACGGGGCCCTGCGGACCCTGCTCCGAGATATTCTACGATCACGGCCCATCGATCTGGGGCGGCCCTCCGGGCTCGCCCGAGGAAGACGGCGACCGGTTCATAGAGATCTGGAACATCGTCTTCATGCAGTACGAGCAGTTCGAGGACGGCACCCGCCGCGACCTCGACGCGCAGTCGATCGACACCGGCATGGGGCTGGAGCGGATCGGCGCTCTGCTGCAGGGCAAGCATGACAACTACGACACCGACCTGATGCGGTCGCTGATCGAGGCCTCGGCCCATGCGACCTCGTCCGACCCGGACGGCGACGGCAAGGTTCACCACCGCGTGGTCGCCGACCACCTACGCTCGACTTCCTTCCTGATCGCCGACGGCGTCATGCCCTCAAACGAGGGGCGCGGCTACGTGCTGCGCCGGATCATGCGCCGTGCCATGCGCCACGCGCATCTGCTCGGCGCGCAGGACCCGCTGATGCACCGGCTGGTGCCGGCGCTGGTGCAGGAGATGGGCGCGGCCTATCCCGAGCTGGGGCAAGCCCGCGCGCTGATCGAGGAGACGCTGCGCGCCGAGGAGACCCGGTTCCGCCAGACGCTCGATCGCGGCCTGCGGCTGCTCGACGACGAGCTGTCGAACCTGCCCGAGGGCGCGGCGCTGCCGGGCCAAGCGGCGTTCAAGTTGTACGACACCTATGGCTTCCCGCTCGACCTGACGCAGGACGCGCTGCGCGAAAAAGGCCGGACCGTTGACACCGAAGGTTTCAACGCCGCCATGGCCGAGCAGAAGGCCAAGGCGCGCGCCGCATGGGCCGGCTCGGGCGAGGTGGCCGATGCGAGCCACTGGTACGATCTCGCCGACAAGCACGGCGCCAGCGAGTTCCTCGGCTATGACACCGAGGAGGCCGAGGGCCAGATCCTCGCCGTGCTCGACGGCGCGGAGCAGGTCGAGAAGGCCGAAGCCGGCCGCAAGGTGCAGGTCGTCCTCAACCAGACGCCGTTCTACGCCGAGAGCGGCGGCCAGGTCGGCGACACCGGCACGATCCGCACCGAGACCGGTCTCGTGCGCGTTTCGGATTGCCGCCGCATCGCCGGGCTCTTCGTCCATGTCGGCGAAGTGACCGAGGGCCATGTGGATCGCGGGCAGGGCGCCGAGCTGAAAGTCGATCACGACCGCCGCACCGGCATCCGCGCCAACCACTCGGCCACGCACCTTCTGAACGAGGCGCTGCGCCGCGCGCTTGGGGATCACGTCGCGCAGCGCGGCTCGCTCAACGCGCATGACCGTCTGCGCTTTGACTTCAGCCACAGCGCCGCCCTGACCCCGGCCGAGATCGAGAAGATCGAGGACGAGGTCAACGAGATGATCCGGCAGAACTCCACCGTCGAGACGCGGGTGATGACCCCGGATGAGGCGCGGGGCCTGGGCGCGCAGGCGTTGTTCGGTGAGAAATACGGCGACGAGGTCCGCGTCGTGTCGATGGGCAAGCTCGACGGTTCGGGCAAGGGCACCGACCAGGCGACTTATTCGATCGAACTCTGCGGCGGCACCCATGTCCGTCAGACCGGCGATATCGGCGCCTTCGTGCTGCTGTCGGACAGCGCGTCCTCGTCGGGCGTGCGCCGGGTCGAGGCGCTGACGGGCCGCGAGGCGCTGAAACATCTCGCACAGCAGGGCCAGACCCTGTCCGAAGTGGCGCAGATCCTGAAGACGCCGGTGGCCGAGGTGCTCGACCGCGTCAAGGCGCTGGCCGACGAGCGCCGCCGCCTCGCCAACGAGATCGCCCAGCTCAAGCGCGAAATGGCGATGGGCGGCAGCGCCGGCGGCGCCGGCGCCCAGCCGGTCGAGGTCGGCGGCGTGAAGTTCCAGGGCCAGGTGCTCAAGGGCGTGACCGGCAAGGACCTCCCGGCGCTGATCGACCAGCTTAAGGCGCAGATCGGCTCCGGCGCGGTGTTGCTCATCGCCGATACCGGTGGCAAGGCGGCGGTGGCGGCGGGCGTCACCGACGATCTCAAGGACCGCGTCTCGGCGGTCGAGCTTTTGCGCGCGGCGGTGGCCGAGCTTGGCGGCAAGGGCGGCGGCGGCCGTCCCGACATGGCACAGGGCGGCGCGGCGAGCGCCGACAACGCCGAGGCTGCGATCAAGGCCGCTGAGGCGGTTCTGGCACAGGCGGCGGAGGGCGTGGCATGAGCGCGCTCTGGATTGCCCATGTGAAGGTCACCGACGAGGCGGCGTACAAGGAGTACGCCACGCGTGCCACGGGGGCGATCGCCGATCACGGCGGCGTCTTCCTCGCGCGCGGCGGGGCCTATGAGCAGCTCGAGGGAAAGGACCGCCCGCGCAATGTCGTGGCGCGGTTCCCGAGCCTGCAGGCGGCGCATGACTGCTACCATTCCGCGGCCTATCAGGAGGCGCTGAGCTATGCCCGCAATGCGGCCGAGCGCGACCTCGTGATCGTCGAGGAGGTCTGAGGCTGGAGACGGTCGCAAGCCTGACCGCGCGGTTTCCGCGCCCCGGTCGAATCGAATGGATCGGATTGAGGCCCGCGCGACGCGCGGGCCTTCTCCATGTCGAGAGCGCCGAGATCACCGAATCCGGCCTCGCGGGCGATCACGCCCGCCCCGGCAAGCGGGCGGTGACACTAATCCAGGCCGAGCATCTGCCGGTCATCGCCGCGCTGTCGGGGCATGACGCCCTCGCGCCGGAAACCCTGCGCCGCAACATCGTCGTCTCCGGGCTGAACCTCACGGCGGCGCGGCATCGGCTGCTGCGCGTCGGGACCGCCTTGTTGCGCTTTTCCGTGCCTTGCGCGCCGTGCTCGCGGATGGAGACGGCGCTGGGTGAGGGCGGTTACAACGCGATGCGCGGCCATGGTGGCTGGTGCTGCGAGGTGGTCGAGCCGGGGCGACTGGAGCGGGGCGGTACCGTCACCCCGGTTTGAAATCCGCCGAAACGGAACGAAAAACGCCCGGTCTTTCGACCGGGCGTTTTCATGTCTTATGTCGTGGCGATCAGCTGGCGCGGGCCTGACGCTTGCGCTCATGCGGATCGAGGAACCGCTTGCGCAGGCGCACCGCGTTCGGGGTGACCTCCACCAGCTCGTCATCATCGATATAGGCGATGGCCTGCTCGAGGCTCATCTCGATCGGCGGCGTCAGGCGCACGGCCTCGTCGGTGCCCGAAGCCCGCACGTTGGTGAGCTTCTTGCCCTTGAGCGGGTTCACCTCGAGATCGTTGTCGCGGCTGTGCTCGCCGATGATCATGCCCTCGTAGACCGGGGCCTGCGGATGCACGAACATCTTGCCGCGATCCTCGAGGTTCCACAGCGCATAGGCCACGGCGGTGCCGTTCTCCATCGAGATCAGCACGCCCTGACGACGGCCCTGGATCGGGCCCTTGTGCGGGGTCCAGCCGTGGAAGATCCGGTTGAGCACGCCCGAGCCGCGCGTGTCGGTCAGGAACTCGCCGTGATAGCCGATCAGGCCGCGCGAGGGGACATGCGCGATGATCCGGGTCTTGCCGGCGCCGGCGGGCTTCATCTCGACCAGGTCGCCCTTGCGCGCGCCGGTCAGCTTCTCGACCACGGCGCCGGTGTACTCGTCATCGACGTCGATGGTGACTTCCTCGACCGGCTCCATGCGGACGCCGTTCTCCTCGCGGAAGATCACCTGCGGACGCGAGATCGACAGCTCGAAGCCCTCGCGGCGCATGTTCTCGATCAGCACGCCCATCTGCAATTCGCCACGGCCCGAGACCTCGAAGGCCTCGCCGCCCGGCGTGTCGTCGATGCGGATCGCGACGTTCGACTCGGCTTCCTTGTGCAGCCGCTCGCGGATCACGCGGGACTGCACCTTCTTGCCGTCGCGGCCAGCCAGCGGGCTGTCGTTAATGCCGAAGGTCACGGTGATGGTCGGTGGATCGATCGGCTGGGCCGGGATCGCCTCCTCGACCGAAAGATCGCAGATCGTGTCGGCCACGGTGGCCTTGGACATGCCCGCGAGCGTCACGATGTCGCCGGCCTCGGCAACCTCGATCGGCTGCTGGCCGAGGCCGCGGAAGGCAAGGATCTTGGAGACGCGGAACTGCTCGAGCTTCTCGCCCTTGCGCGACAGTGCCTTGACGGTCTCGTTGGCGCGCAGCGTGCCGCTTTCGACCCGGCCCGTCAGGATCCGGCCCAGGAACGGGTCGGCCGAGAGGGTGGTGGCGAGCATGCGGAACGGCTCGGACTTGGCGGCCTGCTGCTTCGGCGCGGGGACGTGCTTGACGATCAGGTCGAACAGCGCCGTCAGGTCCTTGCGCGGCCCGTCGAGCTCCATGTCGGCCCAGCCGGAACGGCCCGAGGCGTACATCGCCGGGAAATCGAGCTGATCGTCATCGGCGCCGAGATTGGCGAAGAGATCGAAGCATTCGTCGAGTGCGCGGTCGGGCTCGGCGTCCTGCTTGTCGACCTTGTTGAGCACGACGATCGGGCGCAGGCCCAGTGCCAGCGCCTTGGAGGTCACGAACTTGGTCTGCGGCATCGGGCCTTCGGCGGCGTCGACCAGCAGCACCACGCCATCGACCATCGACAGGATCCGCTCGACCTCGCCGCCGAAATCGGCGTGACCGGGGGTGTCGACGATGTTGATCCGGGTGTTGCCCCATTCGACCGAGGTCGCCTTGGCGAGAATGGTGATCCCGCGCTCGCGCTCGATGTCGTTGCTGTCCATGGCGCGCTCGGAGACGGCCTGGTTCTCGCGGAAGGCGCCGGACTGTTTCAGGAGCTCGTCCACCAGCGTCGTTTTGCCATGGTCAACGTGCGCGATGATCGCGATGTTGCGGATATCCATTCAATTCACTCTTTCAGGGGTCAGCGCGCCTTTACAGCAAAAGGCCGCCGCTGGCTAGCCTTGTCGCCGCGTTGCGGCATCAAGGCGGGTTTGCGCGCAGCGGGCGGCGCTCAATGCGGGTTGGCGCCGGAAAACACGTTGATCACGACGATGCCCGACAGGATCAGCGACATGCCGATCACCGCCGCCGCATCGAGCTTCTGGCCGAACAGGCTCCAGCCGATCGCGGCGATCAGCACGATGCCCAGTCCCGCCCAGATCGCGTAGGCGATGCCCACCGGGATCGCCTTGAGGGCCAGCGACAGCAGGTAGAAGGACAGGCAATAGCCCAGTACCGCCACGAGGGCCGGGCCGATGCGGGTGAACTGCTGACTGGCATGCAGGGCCGTAGTGGCGATGGTTTCGCTGGCGATGGCGAACAGCAGGACGATCCAAGGCATGGGCGGCACCTCAGGTGGCGATGTAACGGTCGCGGCGATGGTTGAAGGCGATCACGGTGTTGAGGATCACGGCCCCCAGAAGCGACCACAGAACCGTCGCCGCGTCAAACAGCGCCAGCGCGGTGGCGAAGATCGCGGCATCCGCCGCGAGCTGCACGTAGCCCGCGCGAAAGCCATAGCGGTCCTGCACGATCAGCGCCACGATGCCCAGACCGCCGAGGCTGCCATTGTGGCGGAACACGCCCAGAAGGCCGAGGCCGGTCAGCGTGCCGAAGATAATGGCGCCAAGCCAAGTGTCTAGCCGGACGATCTCGAAATGCGCGGGCAGCAGCTCGGTCAGGAGCGACAACAGCGTCACCGAGACGATTGATTTCAGCGTGAATTCGGGGCCGAGCCGGAACCATGCCAGGACGTAGAAGGGCAGGTTGATGACGAAGAACACCGCACCGAAGGACCAGCTCGTCAGATAGGAGATGATCACCGCGACGCCCGCGGTCTGGCCGGTGATGAGCCCCACCTGGGTCAGCACGTGCAGCCCGATCGAGCAGGCGAAGATGCCGATGCCGAGACCCTGAAGGTCCTCGAGGGCGGAGTGGCGGGTGGGTGTGGAGGCGCGGCGCATGCGCGCCATCTAGGGCAGGAATGCTGACCTGTCCAGTGGGCTCAGTCGCCCTTGAGGCGTGGCGGCAGTTCGCAGCCCCAGACCGTGGCCGCGGGAATGAAGCGATGAGGCAGTTGCGCGGGCAGGGTCGGTATCTCGCAGGCGTGGTAGGGCGGCTCGGCGCCTTGCGGCAGGGTCCGGCCCGGCGGCAGCCAGATCCGGCGTCCGGTGGCCATGTCGCCGGCCTGTACCACGAGATCGACGTCGCAGCGATTGGTGCGCACCGCCGAGATGCAGTCATCGGCCACGGGCAGCCGTTCGGGGCCGAGGCGGTCCCGGGCCATGGGAAGGAGAACGGCGGCCCCGAGAAGGGCCGCCGCAGTCCATTTCAGCTTGCGCATCAGGCGCATCGCGCTCAGGCGAGCGACTTGTTGAGGTACTCGTCGATCTTCTCGAGGAAGCCCATGGTGGTGAGCCACTTCTGATCGGGGCCGACGAGCAGCGCGAGGTCCTTGGTCATGTGACCGTCTTCGACCGCCTGCACGGTGACCTTCTCGAGCGTCTCGGCGAAGTTCCGCAACTGGTCGTTGCCGTCGAGCTTGGCGCGGTGCTTGAGGCCGCCGGTCCAGGCGTAGATCGAGGCGATCGAGTTCGTGGAGGTCTGCTCGCCGCGCTGGTGCTGGCGGAAGTGACGGGTCACGGTGCCGTGCGCGGCCTCGGCCTCGACGATCTTGCCGTCCGGGGTCATCAGCTGCGAGGTCATCAGACCGAGCGAGCCGAAGCCCTGCGCCACGGTGTCGGACTGCACGTCGCCGTCGTAGTTCTTGCAGGCCCAGACATAGCCGCCCGACCACTTCATCGCCGCCGCGACCATGTCGTCGATCAGGCGGTGCTCGTAGGTGATGCCCTTCTTCTTGAATTCCTCGGCGAACTCGTTGTCGAACACCTCCTGGAACAGGTCCTTGAAGCGACCGTCATAGGCCTTGAGGATCGTGTTCTTGGTCGACAGGTAGACCGGCCAGCCGCGGGCGAGGCCGTAGTTCATCGAGGCGCGGGCGAAGTCGCGGATCGAATCGTCGAGGTTGTACATCGCCATGGTCACACCGGCGGAAGGCGCGTCGAACACCTCCTTCTCGATGGTCTCGCCATCCTCGCCGACGAACTTGATCGTCAGCTTGCCCTTGCCGGGGAAGCGGAAGTCGGTGGCACGGTACTGGTCGCCGAAGGCGTGACGGCCGACGACGATTGGCTGGGTCCAACCCGGCACCAGGCGCGGCACGTTGCGGCAGATGATCGGCTCGCGGAAGATCACGCCGCCGAGGATGTTACGGATCGTGCCGTTGGGCGAACGGTACATCCGCTTCAGGCCGAACTCCTCGACGCGGGCTTCGTCGGGGGTGATCGTCGCGCATTTGACGCCGACGCCGTATTTCTGGATCGCGTGGGCCGCGTCGACCGTGATCTGGTCGTCGGTCTCGTCGCGGGCCTCGATGCCGAGGTCGTAGTATTTCAGGTCGATGTCGAGATAGGGCAGGATCAGCTTCTGCTTGATGAAGTCCCAGATGATCCGGGTCATCTCGTCGCCGTCGAGCTCGACGACCGGATTTTCGACTTTGATCTTGGTCACGGGGGCCTCCGCAATTGTTATGCTGTCTCGCGCCGGGGCATAACGCGTCTCGCGGCGCTTTGGAAGACGGCATACACTCGTATACGGTCGAACTTCGCCCGGTTTCGCGGGTTGGGGGACGAAAGGAGCCCGATCATGCCCAAGGATACCACCGGAGCGATCCGCCACGCCGAGGAACTGGCCCGGCTCGACCGTCTCGCGCATCTGATGGATGCGCGGTTCAAGCTGTTCGGCTTCCGCTTCGGCTATGACAGCCTGCTCGGGCTGATCCCGGGCATCGGCGACACGATCTCGCTCGCGCCATCGGCCTGGCTGGTCTGGCGGGCGCATCAGCTCGGCGTGCCGAAGCGCAAGATCGGCCGGATGGCGGTGAATACCGGGGTCGACTACGTGGTAGGCTCAATCCCGGTGATCGGCGACCTCGTCGATTTCGGCTTCAAGGCGAACCTGCGCAACGCGGCGATCCTGCGCGAGCATCTGGAGCGTGAGGCCGAGGCGGGGATGCGCGACGTGACGCCGCGCGGCTGAGGCCGGGCGCGGAGTTCAAGATTTTTTACTACCGGATGGACGCGTTCAGCGCCCGTCGAACCACGCGTCGATGCGGGATCTGAGCCCGGTCCAGATTGCCGGCGCGCCGCGCGTGACCTTGCTGCCGACACGGGTTTCCAACTGTTCCGGCGTGACGTTGTATTCGGGCCAAGTGCCGCCATCGCTGGCGAGGTTCGACAGCACCGGTTGCACCCGGTCGATCGATTTCGCGAAGATCGCGTCATCGGTCTCGGCGGCTTCGAACTCTTCCCAGATCGCGCGCATCTCGGCGCGCTGATCCTCGGGCAGCAGCCCGAAGATCCGCTCGGCGGCGGCCTGTTCGAGCGCCTCCTGCCGGGCCGGATCGTGGTCACCATGGATCGGCGCGTCGCCCGCGTCGATCTCGACCAGATCATGCAGGAGCAGCATTGTCATGACCCGGGACACGTCGACGGGGCGCGCGGCGTGCTCGGACAGCACCAGCGCGTGCAGCATCACGTGCCAGCTGTGCTCGGCCGAGTTCTCGCGGCGCGAGCAGTCGTGCAGGCTGGTGGCGCGCAGCACCGATTTCAGCCGGTCGGCCTCCGCGAGGAAGGCCAGCTGCGCGTCGAGGCGGCTCATGCGCTGGGGCCGCGGCGCAGCCGCTCGTCGAGATGCCGTCGCGCCCGCTGTTCGGCGAGACGCACGCGAACCGCCGTCAGGAACGCCTCCTGCACCGTGGTGGAGGAGGCGCCCAGCTCGTCGGAAACCTCGGAAATCACCGTGTCGTCACCGAGCCTCTCGGCGGCAGCGATGGCGTCGCGCGCCAGCGCGTCGGCGAGATCCTCGGTGATGCCCATCAGCGGGTGTTCTCGGTCAGACGCCGCCCGACATAGCCCTTCACCGAGCCGATGAGGGTGTCCATATGCGGGTCTTCGAAGAAGTGCCCGGCACCCTCGACCACCTCATGGGTGATGGTGATGCCCTTCTGGTCGTGCAGCTTGTTGACGAGGCCCACCGTGTCGGCGGGCGGGGCCACGCGGTCGGCCGAGCCGTTGATGATCAGCCCCGAGGAGGGGCAGGGCGCCAGAAACGAGAAATCATACATGTTGGCCAGCGGCGCCACCGACACGAAGCCGGTGATCTCGGGGCGGCGCATCAGGAGCTGCATGCCGATCCATGCGCCGAAAGAGAAGCCCGCGACCCAGCAATGCTTGGCATTGTTGTTCATTGACTGCAGGTAGTCGAGCGCCGAGGCGGCGTCGGAGAGCTCGCCCACGCCCTGGTCGTATTCGCCCTGGCTGCGGCCGACGCCACGGAAATTGAAGCGCAGCACCGTGAAGCCCATCTCGTAGAAGGCATAGTGCAGGTTGTACACGACCCGGTTGTTCATCGTGCCGCCGAACTGCGGATGCGGATGCAGCACGATGGCGATCGGCGCATCGCGGTCTTTCTGCGGGTGGTAGCGGCCTTCGAGCCGGCCCTCGGGGCCGGGGAAGATGACTTCGGGCATGGACGTCCCTTGCGGCTGCGGTGCCTGTGACAGTTTCTTGACAGAAACCATCGGGCACCTTAGAACGGTTCTAACTCCGAAAGCGGTTGCGTCGGAGCGGCTGTTGGGAGTTAACCAGACCCCCCAGCGGCGTCAATGAGATTGCCCTTCTAGAGGGTGAGATATGCCCCAGCGGGGGGCGGGAATGCCCCTGCGGGTGTCGGAACGGAGCGGTACGCGATGAAGCTGTCGACCAAGGGGCGCTATGCCATGGTGGCGCTGGCCGACATGGCTCTCCAGCCTGCGGGCACGCTGATCACGCTCGGAGAGATCTCCAAGCGTCAGGACATCTCGCTTCCCTATCTCGAGCAGCTTTTCGTCAAGCTGCGGCGCGACGGTCTGGTCGAGTCGGTGCGCGGGCCGGGTGGCGGCTATCGCTTGGCGCGGCCATCCTCGGAGATCCGCGTGGTCGAGATCCTCGCCGCGGTCGACGAAACGGTAAGCGCCATGCACAAGGGCGCGGGCGCCTCCGGCGGCGCCTCGGGCAGCCGTGCCCAGTCCCTGACCAACCGGTTGTGGGAGGGGCTGTCGGCGCATGTCTACGTGTTCCTGCACCAGACCCGGCTTTCGGACGTGACCTGCAACGGGCTCGCGCCCTGTCCCGCCGTGCCAAACCTGTTTCAGGTGGTGGACGGATGAGCCGGATCTACCTCGATCACAACGCCACCGCGCCGCTGCGGCCCGAGGCGCGCGAGGCGATGCTCGCGGCGATGGACGTCACCGGCAACCCGTCCTCGGTGCATGCCGAGGGCCGCGCCGCCAAGGCAATCGTGGAGCGCGCCCGTGCGGAAATCGCCGAGGCGGCGGGCGCTGCCGCGGCCGATATCGTCTTTGTTTCCGGCGCCACCGAGGCGGCGGCTCTGGCGCTCGAGGGGCGCGATCTCGATGGCGCGGCGGTCGAACATGATGCCATCGCGGCATGGGTCTCGGACGCGCTGCCGGTGGACGGGCAGGGCCATGTCGAGGTGGCCGAGCCCGGCCGCGCGGTGCTGCAGCTTGCCAATTCCGAGACCGGCGTGCTGCAGGATCTGCCCCGGGGACTCGCCCTGGCGGACATCACGCAGGGCTTCGGCCGCGTGCCCTTCGCCTTCGACTGGTCGGGGGTCGACATGGCGATCCTTTCGGCCCACAAGTTCGGCGGACCCAAGGGGGTCGGCGTGCTGATCCTCAGGCGCGGCACCGATCTGGCGGCGCGGATCAGGGGCGGCGGGCAGGAGATGGGCCGGCGCGCCGGCACCGAGAACGTGATCGGCATCGCCGGCATGGCGGCGGCGGCCAAGGCCGCGCAGCGCGACCTCGAAACCGGTGTCTGGGACAGGGTTTCAACCCTGCGCGACAAGTTGGAAGGGGCGGTGGAAAACGCCGCGCCCGATCTTATCTTTGCGGGCAGAGGCGCCGCGCGTCTGCCCAATACGAGCTGCTTCGCGGCCCGGGGCTGGAAGGGCGAGACCCAGGTGATGGCGATGGACCTCGCCGGAATCGCGATTTCCGCCGGATCGGCCTGTTCGAGCGGCAAGGTGCGCGCCAGCCGGGTGCTCACCGCGATGGGATACGACAGCGAGCTTGCAGGATCGGCGATCCGCGTCTCGCTCGGAGTGGAAACGACCGAGGACGAGGTTTCGCGTTTCGCGGAGGCCTGGAGTTCGGCCTACAGGAAAATGCGCGCCCGCGCGGCGTGAGATGGAAAAGGAGACCGTCATGGCGATCCTCGAGCAGGACATGACCAAGGAAGCCAAGGAAGGCGTCGATCAGGAGACTGTCGATGCCGTGGCGAAGCTGTCGGGTGCCTACAAGCACGGCTGGAACACCGAGATCGAGATGGATTACGCGCCCAAGGGCGTGAACCCAGACATCGTGCGGCTGATTTCGGACAAGAACGAAGAGCCCGAGTGGATGACCGAATGGCGTCTGCAGGCCTTCGCGCGCTGGGAAAAGCTCGACGAGCCGAACTGGGCGATGGTCAAATACCCCAAAATCGATTTCCAGGACATCTTCTACTACGCCCGCCCCAAGAGCATGGAGGTGAAGCCGAAATCGCTCGACGAGGTCGATCCCAAGCTGCTCGAGACGTACAAGAAGCTCGGCATTCCGCTGAAGGAGCAGATGATCCTCGCCGGCGTCGAAGGCGCCGAGAACGCCGCACCGGCCGATGGCGAGCGTAAGGTCGCCGTGGATGCCGTCTTCGACAGCGTCTCGGTCGGCACGACCTTCCAGAAGGAACTTGAGAAGGCGGGCGTGATCTTCTGCTCGATCTCCGAGGCGATCCGCGAGCATCCCGAGCTGGTGAAGAAGTATCTCGGCACCGTGGTGCCGCAGTCCGACAACTTCTATGCCACGCTGAACTCGGCCGTGTTCTCGGACGGCTCTTTCGTCTACGTGCCGCCGGGCGTGCGCTGCCCGATGGAGCTCTCGACCTATTTCCGCATCAATGCGGAGAACACCGGCCAGTTCGAGCGGACGCTGATCATCGCCGACAAGGGCTCCTACGTGTCCTACCTCGAAGGCTGCACCGCGCCCAAGCGTGACACCGCGCAGCTGCACGCCGCCGTGGTCGAGATCATCGTCGAGGAAGACGCCGAGGTGAAATACTCCACGGTGCAGAACTGGTATCCGGGCGACGAGAACGGCAAGGGCGGCATCTACAACTTCGTCACCAAGCGCGCCGATTGCCGTGGTGACCGGGCGAAGGTGATGTGGACGCAGGTCGAGACCGGCTCCGCCGTGACCTGGAAATACCCGTCCTGCATCCTGCGCGGCGACGACAGCCAAGGCGAATTCTACTCGATCGCCATCGCCAACAACCACCAGCAGGCGGACACCGGCACCAAGATGGTCCATCTGGGCAAGCGCACCAAGTCGCGCATTGTCTCCAAGGGCATCTCGGCCGGCCAGGCGCAGAACACCTATCGCGGCCTCGTCTCGATGCACCCCAAGGCCAAGGAAAGCCGCAACTATACCCAGTGCGACAGCCTTCTGATCGGCGACAAGTGCGGGGCGCACACCGTCCCCTACATCGAGGTCAAGAACAACTCGTCCCGCGTCGAGCACGAGGCAACCACCTCGAAGGTCGATGACGAGCAGCTGTTCTACTGCCGCCAGCGCGGCATGGACGAGGAGGAGGCGGTGGCCCTCGTGGTCAACGGCTTCTGCAAGGAGGTGCTGCAGGCGCTGCCGATGGAGTTCGCCATGGAAGCGCAGAGCCTCGTCGCGATCTCGCTGGAAGGCTCGGTCGGCTGATGGATCTGGTCGCGCCCCCGGACTTCGCCTTTCCGGAGGCGGAGGCCCGTGCCCTTGGCGCGGCCTATGAGGGTGCGACCACGATCCTTGAATACGGCTCGGGCGGCTCGACCGCGCTGGCGGCGCTGCTGCCGGGACGGACCGTCTTCGCCGTTGAAAGCGATCGCGGCTTCATCGCCCGGCTGAACCGCTGGTTCGAGGCCAGCCCGCCGGAGGCCACGGTGCATCTGCATCACGGCGATATCGGCCCCACGGGCAAGTGGGGCCAGCCGGCGGACGAGGCCGCGACTTGGCGGCGGTTCCACCGCTATCCGACCACGGTCTGGGACCGCGACGATTTCGTCCATCCCGACGTGGTGCTGGTCGACGGGCGCTTTCGCGCGGCCTGTTTCCTGACCACGCTGTTCCGGATCACCCGTCCGGTGCGGCTGTTCTTCGACGATTATGCCGAGCGGCCGATCTACCACGAGATCGAACGCTACGGTGCCCCGGTGGCGATGCATGGCCGCATGGCCGAGTTCGCCCTCGAACCCACACCGATCCCGGCAGGTGACCTGACCTGGATCCTCGAGACATTTACCCGCAGGAAGTGATGCGGAAGGAGAATTAGATGCTTAAGATCAGCGGCCTGAAGGTCAAACTTGAAGAAGAAGACAAGCAGATCCTGAAGGGCGTCGACCTCGAGGTCGGCGCGGGCCAGGTGCATGCGATCATGGGGCCGAACGGCTCGGGCAAGTCGACGCTGTCCTACGTGCTGTCGGGCCGCGACGGCTACGAAGTGACCGAGGGCTCGGCCGAGCTGGAAGGCGTCGACCTTCTGGACATGGAGCCCGAGGAGCGCGCCGCCGCCGGTCTCTTCCTCGCCTTCCAATACCCGGTCGAGATCCCGGGCGTCGGCAACATGACCTTCCTGCGCACCGCCTACAACGCTCAGCGCAAGGCGCGGGGCGAGGAAGAGGCATCGGCGGCCGAGTTCCTCAAGATCGTGCGCGAAAAAGCCAAGGACCTGAAGATCGACGCCGAGATGCTGAAGCGTCCCGTCAATGTCGGCTTCTCGGGTGGTGAGAAGAAGCGCAACGAGATCCTGCAGATGGCGGTTCTCGAGCCGAAGATGTGCATCCTCGACGAGACCGACTCGGGCCTCGACGTCGACGCGATGAAGCTCGTTTCCGACGGCGTGAACGCGCTTCGCAACGAGGGCCGCAGCTTCCTCGTGATCACCCACTACCAGCGCCTGCTCGACCACATCACGCCGGATGTCGTCCACATCATGGCGAATGGCCGCATCGTGAAGTCGGGCGGTCCCGAACTGGCGCTCGAGGTTGAGAAGAACGGCTATGCCGACCTGATGGACGAGGTGCAGTAATGGCGCTCGCACAAGCGAAATCCGACGCCACCGAGGCGCGCCTGTCGGGGATGCAAATCCCCGAGGGCGGCGCGGGCTGGGCACGCGCAGCGCGGCAGGACGCGCTGGACCGCCTGACCGGCATGGGGTTGCCCCAGCGCCGCGACGAATACTGGCGCTTCACCAACCCGGCGGAGTTCCTGAAACCCGAGACGCCGCGCGCCGAGATCGCGCTCGACGCGCCGGGCTTCGATGATACGGACGTTCTGCGTGTGGTCTTCACCGACGGCGTGTTCGACGCCGAGGCCTCCGACGCGCTATCGCAGGAAGGTCTGGAGATCGAGCGCTTCGCCGATGCCGTGACCAAGCACATTCATTGGATCAAGGGTTTGCTGGGCGTTCTTGAGACGGCTGGTCAGGATCGCGTCGATCGGCCCTTCGCCACGTTCAACACCGCCTTTGCCGAGGACGGTGTGGTTCTGCGCGCCACCGGCAAGGTGTCGAAGCCCGTGCATGTCGAGTATCGCCGTTCGGACGATACGGCAGAGGCGGTGCTGCGGCACATGGTGCGCGTCGAGGACGGGGCCGAGCTGACGCTTCTGGAAAGCGGTGTCGGGGCCTCGCGGCTCAACACCGGGTTGGAAGTGGACATCGCCGATCGCGGCGTGTTCCACCATGTCCGGATGCAGGGCCGCGACCACGAGCGTCGCGCCGCCACTCATGTGTTCGCGCGGTTGGGCGAAGAGAGCACCTTCAAGAGCTTCACGCTGTCGCTCAATGGCATGATGACCCGCAACGAGGTGATCATCACGCTCAAGGGCGACGACGCGGTGGCGCATGTGGCCGGTGCCGCGCTTGGCGACGGGCGCGACTTCCACCACGACGATACCGTGTTCATCACCCATGACGCGGTGAACTGCGAAAGCCGTCAGGTGTTCAAGAAGGTGCTTCGGAACGGTGCCACCGGCGTGTTCCAGGGCAAGATCCTCGTGCAGCCGGACGCGCAGAAGACCGATGGCTACCAGATCAGCCAGTCGCTGCTGTTGGACGAGGACGCCAACTTCCTCGCCAAGCCGGAGCTTGAGATCTATGCCGACGACGTGCAGTGCAGCCACGGCTCGACCTCGGGTGCGATCGACGAGACGGCGCTGTTCTATCTGAAGTCGCGCGGCATCCCCGAGGACAAGGCGCAGGACCTGCTGGTTCTGGCCTTCGTTGCCGAGGCGCTGGCCGAGATCGAGGACGAGGATCTGGCCGAGACGCTGCGCACGCAGCTCGCGGGCTGGCTCGAGCGGCGCCGCTGAGATGGCGGTGTCCTCGGACATCCTGAGGACCTGGCGCCACCCGCGCCGGGTCGTGGCCGACCTGCTCGACCAGGGGCGGCGCGAGGATCGGGCCATCGCCTTCCTGATGGCGGGCTGCGGGCTGATCTTCGTGGCGCAATGGCCGCGTCTGGCGCGGGTGGCGCATGAGACGGGCGACGAGCTGTCGAAGCTCGTCGCCTACGAGCTTGTGGCCTGGATCTTCTTCTGGCCCCTGATGTTCTATGCCATCGCGGGGCTGAGCTTTCTCGCATTGCGGTTCGTGGGGCGCGGGATCTCTGGCTTCTCGGCGCGCCTTGCGCTGTTCTGGGCCTTTCTCGCGGCCACCCCGGCAGGGCTCCTCTACGGGCTGCAGACCGGCCTGAACGGGTTCGGGCCGGCCGCGCAGCTCGTGGGCGCGATCTGGATCGCCGCCTTTTTCTGGTTCTGGGCGCAGGGTCTGCGTGCTGCCGTCACGGGGCGGGGCTGAGACCATGTGGGGCTATCTGACGGATCTTTTGCGGCTGAGCCTGCGCGCCCCGGCCGAAGCCGCGGCGCGGCTCCTGCGCGGGTTTCCCGGTTCGACCGCCACCTGGCAGGCCTTGGTGCTCGTCACCTGCGTCAGCGTCGTTGTGACCGCGCTCATCCAAGGCGCGATGCCGGTGATGCCGATGGACGCCGAGGGCGCGTTCGGCCTCTCGCCCTTCGGCTATGCGGGGCTTCTCGGCGCGTCTCTGGTGCTGCTCGCCGGCGGCGTGACCGCTACGGGCCGGTTGCTGGGCGGGGTCGGGAGTTTCGGACCCGCCTTGGCGCTCGTGGTCTGGCTCGAGGTGCTGGCCATGGCGCTGCGGCTGGTGCAGGGGGTGCTGATCCTGGTTCTGCCGCCGCTTGCGGGGCTGGTCGGGCTGGCCGGGCTGGTCTGGCTGTTCTGGTGCCTCGCGCGCTTCGTTCAGGTGCTGCACGGTTTTCAGAGCGTCGGCCGCGCCACGGTGGCTCTGTTTCTTGCCTTCATCGCCATCGGTACGGCGCTCGCGCTGCTGCTGGCGCTCACCGGGCTGACCGCCCAGGGAGGACTGACCAATGTATGATGTCGAAGAGATCAGGGCCCAGTTCCCGATCCTCTCGCGCGAGATCAACGGCGTGCCCTTGGTCTATCTCGACAACGGCGCCTCGGCGCAGAAGCCGCAGGTGGTGATTGACGCGATCACCCGCGGCTATGCGCATGAATACTCCAACGTGCATCGCGGGCTGCACACGCTTTCGACCATCTCGACCGAGAGATACGAGGGCACCCGCGATGTCGTGCGCAAGTTTCTCGGCGCGGCGAGCCAGGAGGAGATCATCCTCAACACCGGCACCACCGAGGGCATCAACATGGTCGCTCATGGCTGGGCGATGCCGCGCATGGAGCCCGGCGACGAAATAGTGCTGTCGATCATGGAGCATCACGCCAACATCGTGCCGTGGCACTTCCTGCGCGAGCGGCAGGGCGTGGTGATCAAATGGGTGGACGTGGATGCCAATGGCGACCTCGACCCGCAGGCGGTGATCGACGCGATCGGGCCGAAGACGAAGCTCGTGGCCGTCACCCACATGTCGAACGTGTTGGGCACGGTGGTCGACGTGAAGGCGATCTGCGACGGCGCGCGCGCGAAGGGCGTGCCGGTGCTGGTCGATGGCAGCCAGGCGGCGGTGCACATGCCGGTCGATGTGCAGGAGATCGGCTGCGATTTCTACGCGATCACCGGCCACAAGCTCTATGGCCCCTCGGGCTCGGGCGCGATCTACGCGCGGCGCGAGCGCATGGCCGAGATGCGGCCCTTCATGGGCGGCGGCGACATGATCGACCAGGTCACGCGCGACACGGTCACCTACAACGTGCCGCCGATGAAGTTCGAAGCCGGCACGCCCTCGATCGTCTCGACCATCGGCATGGGCGTGGCGCTGGACTGGATGATGGGCGTGGGGATGGAGAACATCGCCGCGCATGAGCGGCGCCTGCGCGATCATGCGATCGGTCGGTTCAAGGGGCTCAACTGGCTCGACATCCAAGGCACATCGGCCGGGAAGGGCGCGATCTTCTCGCTGAGCATCGAGGGCGGCGCGCATGCGCATGACATCTCGACCGTGCTCGACAAGAAGGGCATCGCGGTGCGCGCGGGCACCCATTGCGCGATGCCGCTGATGGCGCATCTGGGCCTCGGCGCCACCTGCCGCGCCTCCTTCGGCCTTTACAACACCGAAGCCGAGATCGATCGCCTGGTCGAGGCGCTGGAGCTGTGCCACGAGCTCTTTGCATGAGCATCGCTTGACGCGGGGGCGGGTGCGAAAAGCCGTTGCGCCCGCTCCCGCTTTCCCCTATCGATCCCGCATCGGCACCCGTAGCTCAGCTGGATAGAGCGCTGCCCTCCGAAGGCAGAGGCCAGAGGTTCGAATCCTCTCGGGTGCGCCATTTCCCCATCTATCGTAAGACAGACCGCTGCCAATCTGGCTCGATCGTCGAGCGCTGTTCGATGCGACGCGGCCCGGGTGCTTCGGATCTACCTAGGCGTTAGTCGGGCGCCGCGCTTCGGCTCGAATATTCAGATAATTGCCGCCAAGGATCAGCGTGGCGCCGATCAGCATCAGCGGCCCGACGGGTTCGCCGTAGAGCACCAGCCCGACCACCGCGATGACCGGCAGGCGGAGGAAGTCGAACGGCATCACCAGCGTCGCAGGCGCGAGGCGCAGCGCGTTGGCGATGCAGAAATGCGCGCCGAGCCCGGCCGCGGCGATCACGCCGATCCATGGCAGGGCCGCCTGCGACGGGGCGGCGATGGCGCCGTCGATCCCGGCGCAGGCAAAGCCGAGCACCGTCTGGCTCGCGGTCATCCACCACAGGATGCGGGCCACCGGGGCCTCCGCCGTAAGGCGCCGGGTCAGCATGTAAGTGAAGGCGAAGCCCACGGCGCAGCCCGCCGCGGCCAGAAGCGCAGGGCTGAGCGGTGCGGCGCCGGGACGCGCGACCATCACGATCCCGAGGAAGCCGAGGATCGCCGCGATGGCGCGCGGCCGCGTCAGCCTTTCGCCCAGGAGCAGCGGCGACAGCACCAGCACCCAAAGCGGTGCGGTGAACTCGAAGGCGAAGACCTGCGCCAGCGGCAGCGCAGCGAGCGCGTAGAACCACAGGTTCTGGGCGCTGAAATGGGCGATGTTGCGCGCCAGATGCAGGCCGGGGTGGCGCGGCGTCACCTCGTGCCAGCGGCGGCCGAGGCTCAGGACGAGAGCGACGATCGCCATGCCGATCAGCGACCGCCACGCCATGATCTCGAATGTGTCGAGCTCGATCGATACGGCCCGACCCGCCACCGCCATCGAGGTGAAGGCCGTCACTGCGCCCATCATCCACAGGGCGGCATAGAGCGGCGCGGTGTCCGATGGCCGGGCGATGCTGGGGGTCATCTCTGCGTGCTCTTCAACCGCAGCGTGGGTCCTCGGGCCTCACTAGCGCAGGCCGCGGGGCTTTCCCAGCGCCGTCAGTGGGCGCCGGGGCGGGCAGGGCGCCGGGGTGCTGCGGGTCGAACCCGTTTGACCCGCAGCACAGGGGGGCCTAGAAGTCGGAAACACTTCCGAGAAGAGCGGGAACTGCCTTGACCGACGCCAGCCCCATCCGCCACGACTGGACCCGCGCCGAGGCGCAGGCGATCTTCGACCAGCCGTTCAACGACCTGTTGTTCCAGGCGCAGACCGTGCATCGGCAGAACTTCGATCCCAACAAGGTTCAGCGCAGCCGGCTGTCGAACATCAAGACCGGCGGCTGCGCCGAGGATTGTGCCTATTGCAGCCAGTCGGCTCGCAACGGCTCGCACTTGCCGGCCTCCAAGCTGATCGAGGTCGAGCGCGTGCTCTCCGAGGCGCGCCGCGCCAAGGAGCAGGGCTCGACCCGATTCTGCATGGGCGCGGCTTGGCGCTCGCCCAAGGAGCGCGACATGGACCAGCTCGTCGCCATGGTCGAGGGCGTGCGCGCCATGGGCATGGAAACCTGCATGACGCTGGGCATGCTCGACGACGACCAGGTGATTCGGCTCAAGGGCGCGGGGCTCGACTACTACAACCACAACATCGACACCTCGGAGCGGTATTACCCCGAGGTGATCACCACCCGCACCTTCGCCGACCGGATCGACACGCTCAACCGCGTGCGCGAGGCTGGGATAAAGGTTTGCTCGGGCGGCATCCTCGGGATGGGCGAGACTGAGATGGACCGGATCGACATGCTGTTGGCGTTGGCCAACCTGCCAGAGCATCCCGACAGTGTGCCGATCAACCAGCTGATGCCGATGCCCGACACGCCGCTCGCCGAGGCCGAGCCGGTCGACGGGATCGACTTCGTCCGCGTGATCGCTCTGGCGCGCATCCTGATGCCCAAGGCGCATCTGCGGCTCTCGGCCGGGCGCACCGCGATGAGCGAGGAGACGCAGGCGCTGTGCTTCTTCGCAGGCGCCAACTCGATTTTTTCGGGCGACGTGCTGCTCACCGCCGAGAACCCGGGGGAGGACAAGGATTCTGTCCTGTTCGGGCGGCTCGGTTTGGAGCCGATGGAACTGGGCGAGACCGGGGCACGATGAGCGCGGCGGCCTCACGGGGCCGCCCCGGCTTTCCGCGCCACGCCGAGGCGCTCGAGGCGCTCGGCGTGCGCGGCCGCAGGCGGGCGCTGATGCCCCGTGCGGGGCGGGACTTTTCCTCGAACGATTATCTCGGGCTGGCAAGTTCCGAGCTGCTGCGCGCGGCGGCGCGCGCGGCGCTCGATCGGGGCGTGGCCACGGGTTCAGGCGGCTCGCGGCTGTTGCGCGGGAATGATGCCGAGCACGTGGCGTTGGAGGAAGAGGCGGCGGCGTTCTTCGGGGCGCCGGCTGCGCTCTACATGGGGGCGGGGTTTCCCGGCAACGTGGCGATCTTCTCGAGCCTGCCGATGCAGGGCGATCTCGTGCTGCACGACGCGCTGGTCCATGCCAGCGCCCATGACGGGTTGCGGCTCGGCCGGGCCGAGACGCAGAGCTTTGCTCATAACGACGCCGATGCCGCGCGCGACGCGTTGCGGTCATGGCGCGCCGCCGGTGGTACTGGCCGGGCTTGGATCGCTTGCGAAAGCCTCTATTCGATGGAGGGCGATCTCGCGCCGCTCGACGATCTCGCCGCCGTCGCGGCCGAGGACGGCGCGGTATTGGTCGTCGACGAGGCGCATGCGACCGGGCTTTATGGAGTGCAGGGGCAGGGCCGGGCGCACGGGCTCGACCCTTCGGTCGATCTCCTCAGCCTGCACACCTGCGGCAAGGCGCTCGGCGGGGCCGGCGGGCTGATCTGCGGCGATCCGATGCTGATCGACACACTGATCAACCGCGCCCGCAACTTCATCTTCTCTACCGCGCCATCGCCGCTCGACGCCGCTGTCATGCGCGCGGCGCTGCGGCTCGTCGCGGAGCGGCCCAAGTTGCGCGAGGCGGCCTGGCGCAACATTGCCCATGCACATGAGGCCGCGCGGCGCGGCGGCTTCGGCGCGTTCGGTACGCAGATCTTGCCGGTGCTGATCGGCGACGATGCCGAGGCGCTGGCGCTGGCCCAGGCCTTGCAGGCGCGCGGCCACGACGTGCGCGCGATCCGCCCGCCCACCGTGCCGCGCGGCACGGCACGGCTGCGCGTCTCGATCACCCCCAATGTCAGCAAGGACGAGATTGACGCGCTCTTCGCCGATCTCGCGGACATCCGAAAGGCCGCCGCATGAAACCGATCGTCGTCACCGGCACCGATACCGGCATCGGCAAGACCGTGGTCTCGGCGGGCCTCGTCCAGACCCTCGGCGCGCATTACTGGAAGCCGGTGCAGTCGGGCCTTGAAGAGGAGACCGACAGCGAGATCGTGGCGCGGCTCGCCGGTGCGCCGGTGCTGTCAGAGGCGGTGCGGCTCGAACTCCCGGCCAGCCCGCATATCTCGGCCGAGGCCGAAGGGGTGCGGATCGACGTCGAGGCGCTGAGGCTGCCCGACTCCCCCCGGCCGCTGGTGGTCGAGGGGGCGGGCGGGCTGATGGTGCCGCTCGACGACCAGACCACCTTCCTCGATCTCTTTGCCCGCTGGGGCGCGCCGGTGGTGCTGGTCGCGCGCACCGCGCTCGGGACCATCAACCATTCGTTGCTGTCGCTGGCGGCGCTGCGCGGGGCCGGGGTGCCGGTGGCCGGTCTGATCTTTTCGGGCGAGGCCGCGCCCCGCGTCGAGCGCACCATCGCCGAGATGGGCGAGGTGGCCCATCTAGGCCGGGTTGGGCCGCTCGATCCGCTCGATGGCGACAGCCTGCGGGATGCCTTCGCGGCGATCGACATCGCCGCGATCCGCCGCGCGATGGGGGCGGCATGACCGACGCCGATTTTGACCGCCGCCATTTGTGGCACCCCTACACCAACGTCATGGCGCCGGGTCCGACCTACATGGTCGAGCACGCCGAAGGGGCGTGGATCACGCTCGACGACGGCACGCGGATGATCGACGCCATGTCGTCGTGGTGGTGCGCGATCCACGGCCATCGGCACCCCGCGATCACGGCGGCGATGAAGGCGCAGATCGACCACTTGCCGCATGTGATGTTCGGC
Organism: Limimaricola soesokkakensis; assembly: GCF_900172345.1. Taxonomy (GTDB): domain Bacteria; phylum Pseudomonadota; class Alphaproteobacteria; order Rhodobacterales; family Rhodobacteraceae; genus Limimaricola; species Limimaricola soesokkakensis. The sequence goes on along the minus strand of NZ_FWFY01000010.1, from coordinate 5,720 downwards.
GGGCTCACTCATCGCCCGGCGGTCGAGCTGGGGCGCAGGCTGGTCGAGATGACGCCCGAAGGGCTCGACCACGTGTTCTACTGCGACAGCGGTTCGGTCGCGGTCGAGGTGGCGATGAAGATGGCGGTGCAGCACCAGCTCGCCGCCGGGAATCCGGGACGCACCCGCTTTGCCACGCCGCGCGGCGGCTATCACGGCGATACCTGGAAGGCGATGAGCGTCTGCGATCCGGTGAACGGCATGCACCACCTGTTCGAGGGTGCGCTCAACATCCAGTATTTCGCACCGCAGCCGCCGGTGACCATGTCAGAGGACTGGCCCGAGGACGACGAGGCCAACGGCGTCGCGGCGCTGTCGCGGCTGCTGCACGAGCATGGCGACCAGATCGCGGGTCTGATCCTGGAGCCGGTGGTGCAGGGGGCGGGGGGCATGCGCTTCTACCACCCCGAATATCTGCGCCGTGCGCGCAAGCTTTGCGATGAGCTGGGGGTCCTGCTGATCTTCGACGAGATCGCCACTGGCTTCGGCCGCACCGGCGAATTGTTCGCGGCCAATCTGGCCGGGGTCACCCCGGACATCATGTGCTTGGGCAAGGCGCTGACCGGCGGGCACCTGTCCTTTGCCGCTGTGATGGCCTCGGGCGAAGTGGCGCGGCGCATCGGCTCCGGTGAGCCGGGGCTCTTTATGCACGGGCCCACCTTCATGGGCAATCCGCTCGCCTGCGCCGCCGCCTGCGCCAGCCTCGACCTGCTGGCGGATGGCGAATGGCGCGACCGCGTGGCCGGCATCGCCCGGCAGATGGAGGTCGAGCTTGCGCCCGCGAAAGCGCTGCCGGGCGTCGCGGATGTGCGGGTGCTGGGGGCGATCGCGGTGATCGAGATGGACCACGAGGTCAGCGCCGACCGCGCGCATCCGATATCGCGCGAAACCGGGGTCTGGCTGCGGCCCTTCGGGCGCAACATCTATGCCATGCCGCCCTATATCCTGTCGCCGGAAGAGGTCGGGCAGGTGAGCGCTGCGATGATCCGCCTCGCGGAGATACTCTAGGCCGATGCGCTGGCGCTGGCTCAGCGGACCGGACCGGGCAGGGCAGGTGGTGGTGCTGTTCGGCGGCTGGGCCGCCGGCGCGGCACCGTTCCGGCATCTCGGCGATGACCGCGACGTCCTGTTCGTCGAGGATTGGCGCGATCTCGACGCCGAGCTGCCTTCGCTATCGGGTTATGCACGGCGCAGCCTAGTCGCATGGTCGTTCGGCGTGGCGGCCTATGCCCATTGGCAGGCCGGGCGCGCGGACCCGTTCCATCGCCGTGTCGCGGTCTGCGGCAGCCCGAACCCGGTCGACCGCCGCCTCGGCATCCCGCCCGCGATCTTCGCGCGCACCCGCGATAGCCTGGACGAGGTGACGCTCGCGGCGTTTCTCGACCGTGCCGGTGCGCCTCCCTTGACGGCCCCCGACATCGACGCCCTGCGCACCGAGCTGGACGCCGTCGCGGCGCGCGGCCCGGCCCCTGTTGCGGCATGGGACGCGGCTTTGATCGCGACGCGCGACCATGTCTTTCCGGCCCCCAATCTGCGCCGGGCCTTCGCCGATGTGCCGCTGCGCGAGGTCGAGGCGCCGCACGCGCCATTTTGCGGCTGGACGAGTTGGGACGAGGTGCTCGCGTGACCCCGTCCTGCGAGCGTGTCGCTCGGGCGTTTCGCCGAGGGCTGTCGAGCTACCATGCCGAGGCGCGGGTACAGGCCCGCAGCGCCGCGCGCCTGGCCGAGATGCTGGCCGAGCAGGGGGCGGGACCACGCATTGATCGGGTGTTCGAGTTCGGCTGCGGCACCGGGCTGCTGACTCAGGCGCTGCGCGCCCGCTTCGAGATCGGCGATTACCGCAGCAACGACCTTCTTCCCGAGGCAGCGGCGCATCTGCCGCCAGAATTGCGCCCGGGCTTTTGCGCCGGGCCGGTGGAGCGGCTGGCGCTCGACGGGCGTTTCGATCTGATCGCCTCCGGCGCCACGATCCAGTGGATCGCCGATCCCGCGGCGCTGCTGTCGCGGCTCTGCACGCATCTCGCCCCCGGCGGATTCCTGTTGCTCGGCGGCTTCGGGCGCGGACATTTCGCGGAGATCGCTGCCTTGGGCGCGCCCGCGCCGCTCTCCTATGCCGACCCCGAGGAGTGGCCGGAATTGCTGCCGCCCGGCTTGCGGATCGCCGCGATCGAAGCCCGGCGCGAGGTGATGGGTTTCAACGACCTGCCGCAGCTGCTGCGCCATCTGCGCGCCACAGGTGTCACCGGCAACGCCCGCGCCGGCTGGGGGCGGGCCGCCCTGCGCACCGCAGAGGCGCGCTGGCGCGCCGAGCATGCCTTGCCGGATGGCCGTCTCGCTTTGAGCTATGTCTCGGTGCATCTCGTCGTGTCCCGTCCAGGGTGAACCGGTCAGGCCCCGCGCACCGGGGTCGTCCGCACGCGTCAATCGAGGATGAAGATCTCGGGCTGGGTCAGGAAATGCTCACTCAGCGGTGGCACGTCGCCGTCGATCTCCTCCAGCGGGATCGTCGACAGGAGGCCCAGCGCCCGGCGCTTGGCGGCGATCGCGGCGGGCGGCGCCGAGAGAAGACGCATGGCACGCGGCACCGGCGCGGCCGCCTGAAACCGCGCCGCGAGCGGATAGGCCAGAGCCCGATGCGCCTCGCTCATGGCGGCCCGGCCGATCGCATGGCTTCTTTGCCGGTCAGGATGCGCCTCCTCGCGCCAAGGTAGCAGCACCGCGGCCTTCTCCGGAATGCAGGCCGCGACCTTCGCGGCGACGAGGTCGAAGGGCCGCCCGCCCGAGGGCAACATCCCCTCCCGCTCGTCAAAGCAATGCAGTACCGCCTCCGGCGCAAGGCCCGATAGAGCGGTCGAGTCGTCCTGCAGGGCCGCCACGGCGGTGCCGCGCGTCAGGCAGACGACCCGAACCGGCAGCCCGGCCCGGACCGCGCCGTGGATCAGCGCCGCGCAGCCCAGGATCTCGTCACCGGGATGCGCCGCGATCACCACGAGACCGCCCGCGTCGCGCAGCAGTTCACCGGTGGTCGCCGAAAGAGCGAGCCGTGCGCCCCACAGAAGCGGGCTCTCGCCGGTGAAACGGCTTGATCCCCGATGTCCCCGCATACTAGGCCCCACCCATGCGCGTCCTCGAGAACATCATCAGCGACCGTGGTTCGAAATACGCCGTCTCGGGCGCGCCCTGCACCTCCGACGCCGAGGCCAAGCTGTTTCTGAAGGAACTGCAGCGCCGCAAGAAATTCGCCAAGGCCACCCATAACAGCTGGGCCTTGCTGGCGGCGGACGGTCCCTTGAAGAACGATGACGGCGAGAGCGGGGCCGGCATGGTGATCCTGCGCATGCTCGAGCGCGAGGGGCTGCACGACCACCTCATCATCGTGACCCGCTGGTATGGCGGCAAGCATCTGGGCGGCGACCGCTTCCGGCACGTGCAGGACGCGGTGCGGATCTATCTCGACGCCCTGGCGGTCGACCGGCAGGGTTGAGCGTCGCCATCAGGGAAAGGCTAGACCTGGCCATCTGTCTTGATGTTGATGGTGTTGCCGCAATGCTTGCAATGTACCGCGTCGGCATCGTGCAGGAAAAGCCCGCAGGTCTGGCAGGTCACCCGCACCTTGCTGGGGCGGAACAGAACCTGCGCCAGCCGCAGGAAAAGCGTGACGCCGCAGATCATGATCGCGACCGAGATCATCCGCCCGCCGGTGCCCGAGAGGGTGATGTCGCCGAACCCCGTGGTCGTCAGCGCCGTGACGGTGAAGTAGAGCGCATCGGCGTAGTTGCCGATATCGGCGCTGCCCCGATGCTGGGTCGCGAAGACGAAGCCCGACATCACGAAGATGAACACCCCGAGATTGGTCGCGGCCACGAGCAGTTGTTCATTGTCGCGGAAGAACCGGAAATCGGCCCTGAGCCGGTCCTTGGTCTGGAACATGTGCAAGAGCCGCAAGGTGCGCAGAATCCGCAGGAAGGCAAAGCCCTCGCCCGCCAGCGGCGCGAAGAAAGAGGCTGCGCTGACAAGATCGGCCAGCGTGGTTGGGTAGCACAGGAACCGCCACCGCCGGGGCGCGATCCACAGCCGCGCGGCAAGATCGGCAAGGATCACCGTGCCGAAGAGCAGGTCGAGCCCCTGAACCCATGGGCCATAGGCGGTAAAGGAGGTGACCACGACGAACAGGATCGCGACGATGTCGAAGCCGAGCAGCCAATAGCGAAAGCGATGCGCGCGCGGCGTCGCGCCCTGATAGAGTTCGACCACCCTGTCCTTCATCTTCTCGCGCATCTCCCCAAGACCGTCATCCGGAACGCGCCGGCTTCGCGCCAACCTCGCACGCGTCGGCGCCACCGTCGACCCGCTCCCCGGCGTGACCGTGCAGGGCTCCGAAGCATGCGGCCCCGGACCGGGATTGTCCCTATTAGGACCACGTGTCCGAAGTGGGTCAAACATCTTGGCCGAAATACGAAAAGCGCCCCCTCCCATGGAGCGCTTTTCCGTTTCCTCACTGCCATGTTGCGGCATGGCTGCGTGGCTGCTCGCTTCCGAACGACGGCGACGGCGCATGAGCGCCGCCGCAGTTAATTTGGCTTGATGGTGACTTATTCGTCGTCGCTGTCCTTCTGCTTGCGCTTGTTCCGACGTTCCGCCTTCTTGAGCTCACGCCGCTCTTTCGCGGCCTTGCGCTTCTCGCGCTTCTCGGCCTTCAGTTCGCGCTTGCTCTTCTTTTCGACCTTGGTGTCGGAGTCGCCATCGACTTCCTCATCGCGATCGTCTTCGTCCTCGTCGCGGTCGTCCTCATCCTCGCTGGCCCTGCGCTGCTTGCGCCTCTCGGCCTTCAGCTCGCGCTTGCTCTTCTTCTCGACCGTGGCGCCCGAGCCATCAGTGACGTCCTCGCGGTCGTCCTCATCCTCGTCGTGGTCGTCCTCGTCGTGGTCGTCCTCGTCATGATCGTCCTCGTCGTGGTCGCTCTCGTCGTGCTCGTGATCGTCTTCTTCGAAGTCCTCCTCGTCCTCCTCGCGATCACGATCAACATCCTCGGCCTCTTCCTCGAGGTCCCGGATCGCTTCGCGCTGTTCCTTTTTCAGTTCGCGAAGCCGCTCGCGCAGTTCGGCTCGTGCCTCGTCGTTGTCTTCGTCGATCCCCGCAAGTTCCTCGGTCAGGTCCGCGATGGCCTCGCGCTTCTCGTTCAGGATGCCTTCGCTCTCTTCCTCGAGTTCGGCGAGGGCGTCGGCCTTTTCCGCTTCCAGTTCGCGAAGTTCCTCTTCCACGTCGGCGCGGTCGCCCGGATCGGCGTCCCTCAACTCCTGCTCGAGTTCGCGCAGGGCCTCCGCAAAGTCCCGATCGATGCCTCGGCGTTCGTCCTCCAGCTCGGCCAGAGCCTCGCGCTCCTCCTCCTCGATCTCCGCGAGGGCGTCCTCGAGTTCGCTGCGGGCCTCGTCGTCATCATCACCGACGTCGGCGATCTCGTCCTTCAACTCGCGGATGGCATCCTTGTACTCGTCACGGATCTCGCGGAGTTCCTCTTCCAGATCGTCGACCGCCTCCGCGTCGTCTTCGCTCTTGACCTGAGACCCTGTTCCTCCTCCAGTTTGGGGTAGAGTCCGTCCAACTCAGGAGACGGACATGAAGCGATCGCGTTTCGCGGAAGAGCAGATCATTGGAATGCTGAAGGAACAGGAGGCCGGGCT
>NZ_FWFY01000006.1 GCF_900172345.1 Limimaricola soesokkakensis | reverse complement strand
AATAGCCGAATATCGTCCCAGTCGAACATGAAACCCACTCCCCCAAGCGCGTCTGCATTCCCGCAGGACGGTTCTGCGACGGATGAGCTACTCGAAAACGGTCTGTCGCATGATCCTCGATGGTAGATCCTGGCGCCGCATGACGCGGCGGCAGGCATTACTTTAAGAGGATAACCATGCTTCGCACAACAATCCTGACCGCCCTCGCCATGGCAGCTCTCACCTTTCCGGTCGCGGCCGACTCGATCGAGACTGAAGAGGCGAAGATGATCGAGGCCTTCGCCCAGGCCCTCGGCGGCGAGGACGATGCCCTCGCGCCGCACCTCGCGGACTCCGCAGTCTACATGCCCTCCACCGGCGGCCGTTTCGAGGGCGCCGAGAGCATCGCAAGAAGCTTGTCGGACTTTCCGGATGTCGCGGATTTCACGGCCAAGATCGACGACAGGGTTCCGCTGGGCGAGGGTCACACGCTCTTCATCGGCACCTACAGTGTGACGCTGCCGCCCGAGATGGGTGGGGCCACGCTGCCGGGCGAATACGTGTTGGTCGCCGAGCACACGCCCGATGGAATGAAGCTCCTGCGCCACGTCGCCTTCCCTGCCCGCGGCGTGGAGCGCTGACCGATCTCGCGCGGTGCCGTGCCTGGCCACGGCGACGCGGATGCCAAGAAAGGAAACCATCATGACAACCGCCACACAGCACCGGATGCCAGTCAAGACGCGCGAGATGCACAACCATCATTTCGACAGCACTATCTGGAACGACCTCGTGTTCCGCGACGACGACATCGTCATCTCGACCTATGCCAAGTCCGGCACCACATGGATGCAGCAGATCGTCAGCCAGCTGATTTTCGAGGGTGCGGAGGCGCTGCCGGTGGCCGAGATGTCGCCCTGGCTCGATCTGCGGGTGCCGCCCAAGCAGGCCAAGCTGCCGGAGGTCGAGGCCCAGACGCACCGCCGGTTCCTCAAGACTCACCTGCCGGTCGACGCGCTCCGCATGTCGTCGAAGGCGAAATACATCTACATCGGCCGGGACGGGCGCGACGTGATGTGGTCGATGCACAACCACCATTCGACCGCTAATCAGGCCTGGTATGACGCGCTGAACAAGACCCCCGGCCTGGTCGGCCCCGAGATCGGGCCGCCGCACGAGGACCCCGTCGAGTATTTCCGCCACTGGCTGAAAAATGACGGCGCGCCGTTCTGGCCGTTCTGGGAGAATGTCCGGTCCTGGTGGGAGATCCGCGACCTGCCAAACGTGCTGATGGTGCACTTCGCCGATCTGAAGCGCGACTTCGAGGGCGAGCTGGAGCGCATCGCGGCGTTTCTCGAGATCCCCATCCCGGAAGATGGACGCGCGCGGATCATCGAGCACTGCTCCTTCGACTACATGAAGCGTAACGCGGCAGCCTCGGTCCCGCTCGGCGGTGCGTTCTGGGACGGCGGTGCGCAGAGCTTCATCCACAAGGGCACGAATGGGCGTTGGAAGGACCGGCTGCCGTCCGACCTATCAGACGCGTATGAGCAGCGTGCAGAGGAGGAGCTCGGGAAGGATGCGGCCGCGTGGCTGAAAGTGGGCCGGCAGGTGCGGTAGTGCATAAATCTTGCCATTGCGGTGCAGGCCAATCGGAGCGCCGTGAATGAGGTCAGCACCGCGTGGTATCTCAAGCGTGCTCTCGGTCCGCCTTGGACGACCGGTCGCTTCGCTAACGAGATGTCGCAGATCGGCCAACTCAGTCATTTGCTCATGCCGCAGTGAATGACTGCTTTCCGCCCGCCAAGCGGTGCCCCTCGTAGAGCGGGACGCGGAGAACATGCAGCCCCCTTTAGGGGCTGGTTGCCGTGCTATGGGGCAGTTGTCGGCATAGTGCCGGCGTCGTGGCGGACGGGGCGGATCGGAGGAACTGCCATGTCCACGCAAGATCTTCCCACCATTCGTGCATGTCGTCCGGCTTGGAACAAAGGACGCATCATTGGCCAGAAGCGTCCGCTTCTGCCGAGGCATGTCTGGGCGATCAGGGTTCGGCTTGAGATTGCTGACCAGGTCAGGGATCCCGCGCTCTTCAACACAGCGATCGACAGCAAGTTGCGCGGTTGCGATCTGGTGAAGCTGAAAGTCGCAGACGTCTACGCCGCCAGCCAAGTCAAGGAGCGCGCCTCGATCATCCAGAGCAAAACGCACAAGCCGGTCCGCTTCGAGATCACGGAGGGGACGCGGAAGTCTCTCGCAGCATGGCTCGCCAGTCCGATGATGGTCGGGTCGCAGTATCTGTGGCCGGGCCGCTGCCACGAACGCCTCCACATTTCGACACGCCAGTATGCGCGGCTCGTCCGCGACTGGGTGACCTCAATCGGGCTCGAGCCGAGCGCCTATGGAACCCATTCGATGCGCCGGACCAAGGTTGCGCAAATCTATCGAAAGGCGGGGGAGTCTGCGAGCGGTCCAGCTCTTGCTTGGGCACACCAACATGGACAGCACGGTGCGCTATCTCGGGGTCGATCTTGAAGACGCCCTCGCCATCGCCGAGGCGGTCGAGATCTGAACAGCAGGGCCGCCTATACGAAGGCGGCCCTTAGCAGACCTTTGTTCTGTGGATCCTGCTGCTTAGCTTGTTCGCCGAAGGAGATACTGAACCACTCACGCGGTATCAGTGGTATTGTGACCGGATGCACCGACCGCTCCTGCACAACACCGACGCGCGCCGCCTTTTCCTAGACCTGCACCTCCTGCTGCGCGCCGAACCCGGCCCGGGTCGTGGCAGGGATTTGGACGAAGTGCTGTACAGGCTCGGTTTCGTCCAGATCGACAGCGTCAACACGCTGGCCCGCGCGCATGACCTGATCCTGTGGTCACGGCGTGGGCAATACCGGCCCCGCGCGCTCGAGTCCCTCGTCGCGCGTCGCCGTTCCGCCTTCGAGCACTGGACACATGACGCGGCCGCGATCCCGATGGCGTTCTATCCGATGTGGCAAGCGAAGTTCGCCCGCGACGAGGCGCGCATGCAGGCGCGGTGGCCCGCGGCAGGGCGCCCCCGGTGGACGGACGAGCTCGACCGCGTGCTTCGGCATATCGCCGACAACGGCGCCGCCTGTTCTCTCGATGTCGCCAATGGCGAGGAGCGCAAGTCCACAGGCTGGTGGGACTGGCATCCCTCCAAGACAGCTCTCGAGTTCCTGTGGCGATCGGGCCGGCTCGCGGTTTGCCATCGTAAGGGCTTCCGGAAGTTCTACGACCTGACAGAGCGGGTCATACCCGAAGCGCAGCGCAACCACTGGATCGCCGATGCGGACATTGTCGACTGGGCGATGTCCGCAGCGCTCAACCGCCTCGGCTACGGCACAAGTGGGGAGCTCGCAGCCTTTTTCGAGATCGTGACACGGGACGAGGCGAGGGCCTGGTGCGACGCCGCCCTCGCGAGCGGACGCATCCTCGAGGTCGACATCGAGATGGCAGATGGATCTCGACGCCGCTGTTTCAGCACCGAAGCCCTTTTGGACCACGTGCGCAAGTTGCCCGGTCCGAGCGCGCGCGTCCGCCTCCTGTCGCCATTCGATCCAGTGTTGAGAGACCGCGGGCGTGCCGAGCGCCTGTTCGGCTTCCACTACCGCATCGAGATCTTCGTGCCCGAAGCCAAGCGACGGTATGGGTATTACATCTTCCCTGTGCTGCAGGGTGATCGACTAATCGGTCGGCTGGACGCCAAGCGCTCAGGCACGATGCTTGTGGTTCGCGCGTTCTGGCCCGAGATCGGCGTTCGGATGGGAAATGCGCGAACGACCGGATTGATGTCGGAACTCGAACGGGTCCGGCATTTGGCCGGAGCTGATACAATTGAGTATGCGAAGGACTGGTTGATCGATTCAGCCGATGGCTGAAAGGCGGTTCCGGCCCATAAGCGCCGTTCGGCAGCCTCAGGTGATCGTTCAAAAGGCGCCATTCGTTAAAGGCGCAGCATCGGTGCCAGCTGAGGTCCGCAATGCGGACCTTCCTGCCGTTTGCTGCGAGCGCCCAATTGACGCTGCACCTGAAGGCTGCCCTCAAATGAGGACACAAGTGGTCTTTCGCTTCACAGCGAACCCACGCCGAAGAGCAGGACGATGTCGATTCAGCACACGCATCGTGCAGTCGGCTCTCACAGCTTCGATAGCAGCTTCACGAGCTGCGCCGCGTCCTCGGGCGACAGCTTGTCTTCGATCTTCTCGGACAGCACCCGTGCATAGACAGGCCACATTGCCTGCCTGACGGCTTGCCCCTTATCGGAAATGCAGACGATTTGTCCGCGTCCGTCGTCGTCGCAGTCCCGGCGTTCGATCAGTTCCGCCTTTGCCATCCGGTCCAGCAGACGAGACGTGCCGTATTGTGGCAACAGAAGACGCTCCTTGAGTTCGAAGGGGCGCAGGCCGTCCGGACCGGCCTTCTCGATCTCCAACAGCGCATCATACCATGCCAGCGGTGGCAGCCCGGCATTCTTCAGCGCCGCCTCGACAGCCTCGAGGAGCGTTCGGCTCTTGGAGACGATGGTTACCCAAGCTGCCTGAATGACGGGATCCGGTGTGTTCACATTTGCAGTATGACATGTAGATGCATCTGCATCAAGATTGACATGAAAACTCAGTGAGGGCAATTTAGATGCAGGTGCATCTAAATGAGGACACCGTCATGTCACAGTCATATCTCACCGAACTCGCCGCCTTCGTTCTGCGCGTGGCTCTTGGGACTATGTTCTTGGCCCATAGCCTCATCGTGAAGCTGTTCGTCTTCAAGCTGCCGGGCACCGCCCAGTTCTTTCAGGCGCTCGGGCTGCCAGGCTGGCTTGCCTATGTGGTCTTTGCCATGGAGGTCGTCTCGGGCCTTCTTCTCATTCTCGGCGTCCAGACCAGATGGGTGGCCCTCGCGACCGTGCCGGTTCTTCTCGGCGCGACATGGGCGCATTCCGGCAATGGCTGGATGTTCGCCTACGAGAATGGCGGCTGGGAATATCCTGCCTACTTGGCGCTTCTCGCCGGCGTGCAGGGCTTGCTCGGCGACGGAGCCTTCGCGCTCAGCCGCTCCCTGTCCCCCAGCAAGATCGTCGGATGGAGCAAGAAGGAGGCGATGCAATGAAACATGTGATCTGCAATCTCGCCGAAGTCCCCGCAGAGGGCGAAGCGCGCGTGTTCCCGTTCTTCGGGCGGGAGGTTCAGGTCTGGCGGCGCGGAGATCGCATCCGCGCCGCCGCCAACACCTGCCTCCACCTCGGCGGCCCGCTCGAATGCAAGGACGGGGCGTTCGTCTGCCCCTGGCATGGGGCCCGGTTCGACATGGCCGATGGTCGGCACATGGATGGTCCGGCCCCGGCAAACGCGCGGCTCATGTTCCTACCCACGCGCATCGAAGGGGAGGAGCTTGTCTATGTATGGGAGGAGCCATCATGACCCTTCATCTCATCAGCCACGACCTCTGCCCATACGTGCAGCGGGCCGTGATATCCCTCGCCGAAAAAGGCGTCGACTTCGAGCGCAGCAATATCGACCTTGGCAACAAGCCGGACTGGTTTCGTGCCATCTCGCCCCTCGGAAAGACGCCGGTCCTGCTGGCCGACGGCGTGCCGATCTTCGAATCCGCCGTGATCCTCGAGTATCTTGAAGAGACGCAGCCCCACCCGCTGCATCCGGGCAGCCCGCTCGAGCGCGCGCGGCATCGGGCGTGGATGGAGTTCGGATCGGCCACGCTGAACGACATCGCGGGCTTCTACTCAGCATCGGACGAGCGAACATTCGCTGCCAAGACCGCCGGTCTTCGCCGCAAATTCGAATGGCTCGAAGGCGAACTGGGGACAGGCCCTTACTTCTCCGGGGACCTGTTCAGCCTCGTCGACGTGGTTTTCGGCCCGGTGTTTCGCTACTTCGACACGTTCGACCGGATCGCCGACTTCGGAGTTCTCGCGGAGCTTTCCAAGGTCGGAAGGTGGCGCCGAGCCTTGGCTGACAGGCCATCTGTCGTCCAGGCCGTCTCCAGCGACTATCCGCGCTTGCTAGAGAGGTTCATCGAGCGACGTGGGTCCAGATTGTCATGGATACTCGAAGAGAACACCGTCCAGCTCGGTGCCGGCACTTGGCAGGCCCGATAAGCCATAGGGCAGGATCTCGCAAACTGGTCCTGAGCGGACCCGCGCCGCGCTTGGCAGGAAAATCCGCTTAGGGCTCATCGGGGCAGGGCCCGTCATCAGAGCGTTCAAGAGTGGCGAGGCCGGAGTCCCTGCCTGCTTCAGGCCATCGATCTACTCCGCGACCATCAGGCGCGCACCGACCCACGGTAGAACAACGGTCTCCAGGCGGTCGCCGACTTTCTGGCGGTGATCGCCATCGTAGACGTCCAGAAGATGAGGGATGCGCTCGGCGCCGAGGCGTTGCGAGAGCTCGATCGTCCCGGGCGGGATATGCAGGAACTGATCGCCCAGACCGACATCGAGGCCAAATCCGCGCAGAGCGCGCAAGTCATCGCGCGCCGCGCGCAGCTGACGGGTCGGCAGGGAATCGAGATACCGATCATAGGCCGCATCATCGAGCACCACCTCACCCCGCACGATGTCGAACGGGAAATCTCCATGGACCGGTGGATCGCCAGCTTCTGAGCTGAAGGCCGACAGGATGCCAAGCAAGGCGATGGCGTAGAAATCCTGATCGGCCAGAAGCTTTTCGATATCCTCCGCCGTCTCGACGCGCGCCGCGCGCTTCCACGCGTCATTACCGAAGCCGAAATCATCGGTCGCGGCCAGGCAGCAGGGGCTCATCGACCAGACAACGGAGAAGGTGCCGGGGCGGTTGATCGCCAGATTGATGGCGCCGTAGCCCCCCATCGAATGGCCGACGACCGCGCGGCTGTCCGCGCTGGCCAACGTGCGAAACTCCGCATCGACATGACCAATGAGATCATCGGCAATGTAATCCGCCCAGTTCCCGCTGATCGGTGAATTGCGATAATAACCGCCGCCGTATTTGTTGCCGGCATTGGGCATGACAACCAAGGCCTCCGGCATCGCTTTCGCTGCCATCAGACGGTTCAGCCGCGCCGGCACTTCCTCGATATCAAGCCAGATGCCATAGTCGTCGAAGATGCCGTGCAGCAGGTAGATGACGGGATAGCGGCGGTCGGGATCGCTGTCGTAGCTCGGCGGCAGATAGATTGCGGCATCCTGCATTTCGGAGGTCCCGAGCAGGTTGCCTGCCAGTGCCGGAGCAGGCACCTCGATTTCGACGACCCGGCTGGTCGCGTCGGGTGACAATTGGGCGAGCGACAATCCCGGCACTCCGAAGACAAGCGTAGTTGCCAGAAGAAGAGCGAGATGCAGTTTCGGCACAATCGACGCCTCCGCAGATGCGCCACCCTACCGGAAACCGCTCGAAAGACCAAATTGTCGAGCGGAACGCCTGCATTGATAGCATCGACGTCCCGACATCTCGCTTCCGACAGGTTTTGTGCGCATCCGGCCCATTTGGACGTGGCGCGGCATATGGTTTTGGAGGCTCGAAGCGGACCACCTGCGCAACGGCTGGCGGGAAGGCCGGCCCAAGGTCGGTTGCGAGAGACACACCCATGCTGCGATTGCGATGACCTCTTCTGCCAACGCGGTTAGTTTGGGCTCGAACCAGACCTTCTCTGCGCATTGCATCGGGGTCGGTTGTGCGGACAGAACGGCCATCGGCAACTCTTTCACGAACGACCGCTATTTCGTGCAAGGAAAGGTCTTACTCCTCGCCGCGATCTGGTTCGGTTCGATCCTGATCGTATTTCTTCATGCCGGGAAACGGAGGCAGCCATGATTCCCTGCGGACGACCCAGCTTTCATAGCTGGGCGTCAACTGATCGGGTGCATCGAGGGCCCCGAGATGCACTTCGACTTCATCCCCACTGCGGGCGAAAACCGAAGAGCCGCAGCGAGGACAAAAATGGCGTCCGGCATAGTCTCGGGTCTCGCCCTGAATTTCCACCGCACCCTCTGGGAAAACGGCCGAAGCGTAGAACAGAGCGCCATGGTGCTTTCGACAGTCGAGGCAATGACAGATGCCGACCCTGTATGGACGTCCGAAAGCCGAGATTCGAATGTTGCCGCAGACGCAGCCACCCGTGAAGCGCTTCATGATCGTGCCGCCTTTCGGTCAAGCCGGTCGAATGTAACCGGAGACCTCGTGCCTCGTCCATCCGAGCGTCGGCACACGGAGGTTTGCCGAGAGGAACATTTCCGTCGATTTGGGCTCGATCCAGACCTTCGCAGCGTCGGTCGGAAAGGTCGGCTCAAGGCCGGAAGCGTTCTTAGGATTACTCATAATGGCAACCGAGGATATGTTGCTCGCTTGACCACGCCTTGTGCGCAGGGGCGCGTTCCTCCGCGCCGGTCTTCGGTTTGACCTAATTTCTCCGAGGCTGGACCGACTGTGTATGACGTATCTTCCAGACCAGTCGGAACGCAGGAAGTCGTCATAGTATGACAACTTTTCCAATCAGAAGAAGGGGAGAGCGCCAACAAATACCCCGCCGATGTCGTGAATATTGAAGCGATATCAGGGGGTTTTTGGCGGAGAGACAGGGATTCGAACCCTGGGAACCCTTGCAGGCTCAACGGTTTTCGAGACCGCCCCGTTCGACCACTCCGGCACCTCTCCGCGGTCTGAGGGGCGTTTAGCCAGTGGGGCGGGCAGGTGCAAGGCCCAATCGTCGAGAATGTCGCGAGAAACTGCGCGCCGTCGCGTCAGCGGCGTGGCGGCTGTTGGAAAGGGGAGGCGGAGCGCATATCAACGGTGCATGCATCCGGGAGAGCCAGCCATGCGGAATATCGCCCGCTCCATCGCCATTTTCACTCTTGGGGCATTGCCCGCCTTCGCGCCGCTGCCCGCAATGGCCGTGCCGGGACAGGGGATCGACCGGCTGGTCGATGCGCTTGCCCTCGACGAGATCGTCGCGGTGATGCGTGAGGAGGGGCTGACCTACGGCACCGAGCTAGGACGCGAACTTTTCCCCGATGGCACCGGCGCCTGGGGCCGGGAGGTGGCGCGCATCTACGATGCCGACGCGATGCGCGATGCATTGGCGGAGGGGCTTGAGGCGGGGCTGGTCGGAACGCAGCTGCCCACCGTGCTCGAATTCTTCGAGACCGGACCGGGCGCCCGTTTCGCCCGCCTCGAGGCCTCTGCGCGCCGTGCCATGCTGGCGCCCGATGTCGAGGCGGGGGCCGAGGAGGTCGCCGCGCTAGCGATGCGCGACGAAACCCCGCGCTTCGTCCTGGTCGATGCCTTCGTCGAGGCCAATGACCTGATCGAGGCCAACGTCGCCGGCGCGCTCAATGCCAATCTCGCGTTCTCTCGCGCCCTGCTCGACGGCGGCGCCTTCGGCGGCGCAGTGAGCGAGGCGGAAATTCTCGGCGATGTCTGGGCGCAGGAACCCCAGATCAGGCAAGACACCACCGAGTGGCTCTATGCCTTCCTCATGCTCGCCTACGCCCCCGCCACGGAGACGGAGATGCAGGAGTATGTCGCGTTTTCCAGAAGCCCCGCGGGACGGGACCTGAACCGGGCGCTCTTCGCCGCCTATGACGAGATGCTCACCGAGATTTCGCGCGATCTGGGCGCCAGCGCCGCCCGGCTGATGGCCGGGCAGGAAATCTGATCAGCCGCCCCAGAGCAGCAGCGAGGTGACGAGCGCCCCGGGATTGCTCTCGTAAAGCGCAAGGTCTCCCGAAAGCTGGAGCCGCCGCGCCGGACGGTCGCCGACGGGCACGCCTGCCGCGTCGAAGGCGCGCTCGAGCGACGGGCCGCCACCTGCTTCGATATCCGACAGCAGCGCCGGGAAATCGCCCTTCACCGCGATCTCCACCGCGCCTCGACGGGCGTTGTCCTGCGCCGAAACCGGCATGATCGTGGAACGCAGGCCAGGCAGTGCACCGGGTGCGCAGGCGGGCAGGGCGACGAGCAATATGAGAAAGAGCGGGCGCATGGCGGTCCTTTCGCGGGGGTTGACTTGGGATACCGCCTCGCCGATAAGCCCGCATCCCGGCAAGACCCCTTGTTGCGGGATGCGCGGTCATCCGCAAGGTGGACTGCGAATTTCAACGATCGCCCCGCATGGGGGCGCGCTGTCCGACGGTGGGGCCATGAGCCCTTGAACGCCCCGCATGGGGGACCCAAGTGACGCGGGATATGAAGGAACGACACATGTTTGCGGTTCTCAAGACCGGCGGCAAGCAGTACAAAGTGGCCTCGGGCGATGTGCTCCGGGTCGAAAAGCTGGCCGCTGAGGCGGGTGACACCGTCCAGTTCAACGACATTCTGATGATCGGCGACGCGATCGGCGCGCCCTTCGTCGCGGGTGCCGGCGTGCAGGCCGAGGTGATCGACCAGATCAAGGGCGAGAAGGTCATCCACTTCGTGCGCCGTCGCCGGAAGCACTCCTCCAAGCGCACCAAGGGCCACCGTCAGCAGCTGACGCTGATCCGCGTCACCGACCTGCTGGCCGAAGGCGCCGACAAGTCGGGCGTCAAGGCCGCGATCGGTGCCGGTTCGGCGCCGCGTTCGGCCGAGGCCGCCCCTGCCGCGAAGGCCCCGAAGGCCGCCGCGTCTGGCGACGACCTCAAGAAGCTGTCGGGTGTCGGCCCGGCGCTCGAGAAGAAGCTGAATGCCGCCGGCATCACCAGCTTCGCCCAAATCGCTGGCTGGTCGGAGGCGGACATCGCCCGCTACGACGAAGAGCTGGGCCTGAAGGGCAAGATCGAGAAAGAGGGCTGGGTCGCCCAGTCCCAGGACCTCAAGGCCTAAGGAGAGAGACACATGGCACACAAAAAAGCAGGCGGCTCCTCCCGCAACGGGCGCGACAGCGCCGGACGCCGCCTCGGCGTCAAGAAGTTCGGCGGCGAGACCGTGATCCCGGGCAACATCATCATGCGCCAGCGTGGCACGAAGATGTGGCCGGGTGCTGGCGTCGGCATGGGTCGCGACCACACCATCTTCGCGACCGAAGAGGGCCGCGTGACCTTCCACAAGGGTCTCAAGGGCCGCACCTTCATCTCGGTGCTCCCGGTTGCAGAGGCCGCGGAGTAACCGCCGGCCCTTCAGCTGAAGACCAAAGCGCGGGGGATCGGTGACAAGCCGATCCCCCGTTCGCATTGTGGACACAAGATTCGTCTATGAGGCGGAAAACGACCCGGCGCAGAACCGGGCGCAGAGCAGCAGGGAAGCGGAGGAGGCGGCCCATGAGAAGCAACGACATCAAGGTGAGCGACGGCCAGCCAGTGATCACGGCGGAGCGCTTCGTGCTACGGCCGCTGCGTCGCTCCGACGAGGGTCTGATCGCGCATTACGCCGCCGATCCCCGTGTTGCGCGTGGCACCCGCCGGATTCCGCACCCGCTGCCGCCGGGCACCGTGACGCAGCTGATCGAGCGGGCGCAGCGCCCCGACCGCACCGAGGATGTCTGGGTCATCGATGGCTCCGAGAACGCCTTGGCCGAGGTGCTGGGCCTCGTGACCCTGACCCGCATGGATCGCGACCAGTCCGAGGTGCATTACTGGGTCGCGCCCGCCTTCTGGAACACCGGCTTCGCCTCCGAGGCGCTGCGTGCGCTGATCGCCGCCAACCCGCATGGCTCGGCGCAGATCTTCGCCGAGGTGTTTCAGGACAACGCCGTCTCGGCGCGGGTCCTGACCAACTGCGGCTTCGAATATCTGGGCGACGCGGAAGCCTATTCCGTGGCCCGCGGCGCGACCGCGCCGACTTGGACCTATGCATTGAAGATCGAGTGATGACCCAAGAAATGAAGACCGAACGCCTCCGGCTCCGGCCGGTGCGCATGGAAGATGTCGAGGCGATCCACGCCACGCTGCAGGATATCGAGATCGCGCGCTGGCTCAGCCGGGTGCCCTATCCCTATGGCCGCGCCGATGCCGAATGGTTCGCGGGCGAGGTCGAGGCCGGTCGCATCCCGGCCTATGCCGTGATCGATGCCGAGGGCTTTGCCGGGGTGATCGCGATCGATCCGACGCTGGGCTACTGGTTCGCGCGCGACCGCTGGGGTCGGGGCTATGCGACCGAGGCCGGGCGCGCGCTGCTGGCGATGCATTTCGCGACCACCTCCGCCGAGGCGGTCGAGGCGGGTTACTACGACGACAACGCGGGGTCCGGCCGGGTGCTGGCCAAGCTGGGATTCGAGCGGGTGGGCCCGCAGATGCTGCCCTCGATGGTGCTCGGCCACGACGTGCCGGGACAGCGGACGCGGCTGACCCGTGCCCGCTGGGAGGCGCTGGCGGCGGCAGAGCGCCGCGCCGCGGCGTGATACAAGCGGGCGGCCACCGAATGGTAGCCGCCTGCACGCGCCCTTGAGAAGGGCGGCTTGATCGGCTACCTCAAGCGCCTATCCGCAAGAGGCGCCGACCCATGAAATTTCTCGATCTCGCAAAGGTCACCATCCGTTCAGGCTCGGGCGGTAATGGCTGTGTCTCGTTTCGCCGCGAGAAATTCATCGAATATGGCGGCCCCAATGGGGGCGATGGCGGCAATGGCGGCGACGTGATCGCCGAAGCGGTCGATGGGCTCAACACGCTGATCGATTTTCGCTACCAGCAGCACTTCTTCGCCCAGAACGGTCGTGCCGGTCAGGGCAGCCAGCGCACCGGCGCCGATGGCGATGACATTGTCCTGCGCGTGCCGGTTGGCACCGAGATCATCGACGAGGACGAGGAGACGGTGATCGCCGACCTCACAGAGGTCGGCCAGCGCGTGGTGCTGGCGCGCGGCGGAAATGGTGGCTGGGGCAACCTGCATTTCAAATCGGCGACGAACCAGAGCCCGCGCCGCGCGAATCCCGGCCAGCCGGGCGTCGAGCGGATGATCTGGCTCCGGCTCAAGCTGATCGCCGATGCCGGTCTTCTCGGCCTGCCCAATGCCGGCAAATCGACCTTCCTTGCCGCCACCTCCAATGCACGTCCCAAGATCGCGGATTACCCCTTCACCACGCTGGCGCCCAATCTCGGCGTCGTGGGGGTCGACAATGTCGAATTCGTCGTGGCCGACATCCCCGGCCTGATCGAGGGCGCCTCCGAAGGGCGGGGCTTGGGTGACATGTTTCTGGGCCATGTCGAGCGTTGCGCGGTGCTTCTTCATCTCGTCGACGGGACCTCCGGCGATCCGATGGTCGATTATCGTACCATCATCGGTGAACTCGAAGCCTATGGTGGGGGTTTGGCTGAAAAGCCGAGGATTACCGTCCTGAACAAGATCGACGCGCTGGATGAAGAAGAGCGGGCCTTTCTGGCCGATGAACTCGCCGCCGAAAGCGGCGGTGACGTGATGCTCATGTCCGGCGCTACCGGCGAAGGCGTGACCGAGGTTCTGCGCGCACTACGTGCTCGCATCGACGCGGACCGCCTGCGCCAAAAGGAAATACCGGAAGAGGAAGACAAGACATGGCAACCCTGACGGACGCCAAGCGGCTGGTCGTGAAGATCGGTTCGGCCTTGCTGGTGGACCGGGAGACCGGACAGCTCAAATCCGACTGGCTGCGCAGTTTGGCCGAAGACGTAGCCATGCTGCGCGACAACGGCACCGAGGTTACGCTGGTGTCGTCGGGCTCGATCGCGCTAGGCCGTCGGGTTCTGCACCTGCCCGAAGGCGAACTGCCGGTCGAGCAAAGCCAAGCCGCCGCCGCTGTCGGTTCGATCCGTCTGGCGCGCGCTTACGAGGACGTCTTTACCCCTCATGGCAAGATCACCGCGCAAGTTCTTGTCACTCTTGACGATTCCACGAACCGCCGGCGCTATCTCAACAGCCGGGCGACGCTGGATACGCTGCTGAGCCTCGGTGCGATCCCGATCGTGAACGAGAACGATACAATCGCCACCGACGAGATCCGCTATGGCGACAACGACCGTCTGGCGGCGCAGGTCGCGGTGACCGTGGGTGCCGACCAGTTGATCCTGCTGTCGGATGTCGACGGCTTCTACAACGGCAATCCCCACGTCGATCCGAACGCGAAACGGTTCGAGGAAGTGGAAGAGATCACCCCCGAGATCCAGGCGATGGCAGGTCTCGGTGTCTCCGGCCTTTCCAAGGGCGGCATGATCACCAAGCTGCTCGCCGCCAAGGTCGCCTCCGAGGCGGGCTGCGACATGGCAATCACTCTAGGTTCGCCTCTCAATCCGTTGAAACAGCTGATGAATGGCTGCAATTCAACTTGGTTCAAGGCGCAGACCGACCCGCATTCGGCGCGCAAGAACTGGATTTCCGCGATGAAACCCAAGGGCGAGATCCGTGTCGACGCCGGTGCCGCCAAGGCGCTGGCCGAAGGCAATTCGCTGTTGCCGGCCGGCGTCACCGGTGTCTCGGGCCGTTTCGGTCGCGGCGATCCGGTCGCGATCACCGGGCCGGACGGCATTCGTGTGGGCTTCGGCCTGACGCGATACACCGCCGAGGAGACACGCAAGCTGCGCGGTCATCAAAGCGACGAGATCGAGAAGGTGCTCGGCTACAAGGGCCGCGCCTCGCTCGTGCATCGCGACGACATGGTCGTCTGAAACCGCTCGCTTCGCCGAAACCGAAATCAGCTTCCGAAAGGAGCCCCGCATGACCGATCACACCGACATTCCCGCCCTGATGAAGGATATCGGCGAGCGTGCCCGCGCCGCTGCCGCCGAGCTGGCCTTCGCCAAGCCCGAGGCCAAGAAGGCCGCGCTCGAGGCCGCCGCCGAGGAAGTGCTGCGCCGTCGCGACGAGATCAAGGCCGCCAATGCCAAGGATCAGGAATTTGCGACCGAGAAGGGCATCAGCCCCGCGATGATGGACCGCCTCAAGCTCGACGACGACCGGATCCAGTCGATCGTCGACGGGCTGCGCGCCATCGCCGCCCAGGATGATCCGGTGGGCGCGGTGCTGACCGAGTGGGACATGCCGTCGGGCCTCAACATCCGCCGCGTGCGCACGCCCCTCGGCGTGGTCGGCGTGATCTATGAAAGCCGTCCCAACGTGACCGCCGATGCTGGTGCGCTCTGCCTGAAATCCGGCAATGCGGTGATCCTGCGCGGTGGCTCCGAAGGGCTCAATTCCTCCTCGATCCTGACGGAATGCCTGAAGACCGGGCTGGAGAAGGCCGGCCTACCGACTGACGCAATCCAGCTGGTGCCAACGCGCGATCGCGCCGCCGTGTCCGAGATGCTCAAGGCCACGGATTACATCGATGTCATCGTGCCGCGCGGCGGCAAGGGACTCGTCGGCCTCGTTCAGCGCGAGGCCCGCGTGCCCGTCTTTGCCCATCTCGAAGGCATCGTGCACATCTATGTCGACAAGGCGGCCGACCCCAAGAAGGCGCTTGAGGTCGTGCTCAACGCCAAGACGCGCCGGACCGGCATCTGCGGTGCGGCCGAATGCCTGCTGGTGCACGAGGATCTGAAGGACGGCCTCGGTCGCGAGATCGTCGCCGCGCTGGTCAAGGCAGGCGTCAACGTCCATGCCGCGCCGGAATTCCAATCGGTCGAAGGCACCACTCCCGCCACCGACGAGGACTGGGGGCGCGAGTATCTAGACATGGATATCGCCGCCAAGACGGTACGCGATGTAGACGGGGCAATCGAGCACATCCGTGCCTACAGCTCGAACCACACCGACGGCATCCTGACCGAAGACAAGGCTGCGGCCGAGCGCTTCTTCGAGCGGGTCGACAGTGCGATCCTCGTACATAACGCTTCGACCCAATTCGCCGATGGTGGCGAGTTCGGCATGGGGGCCGAGATCGGCATCGCTACCGGCAAGATGCATGCGCGCGGTCCCGTCGGGGCCGAGCAGCTGACCAGCTTCAAGTACCTCGTGGTCGGCGACGGCGCGGTCCGGAGCTGATCAGAGCCGGATCTCGATGCCGCGCTCGCCCGTCTCGATCGAGACCGGGCGGGCGCGCTCACGCAGTTCCGCTGCGGCGACGGCGAACTGCGCTTCGGCCGCACGGGCATCCGGGGCGATCATCCCGCGGCGCAAACGGTCCCAGGCTTCGGCTGCAATCTTTAGGCGCGGGCCATGCCCTTGGATGCGCAGCGCCTCCGGCTGCCCCGACACCGTGATCCGGCCGCCCTGCGGCAGCGCCGTCTCGATGCAGGCCGTCAATAGCAGGACCAGCTTCAAGGTGGCGCGCGGGATGTCTTCGACCACGTCCCAGTCATATCGAAGCCGCCCACCGCGCGAGACCGCGTCGAGCATCGACAGGATCTCGAGCCGTCCCACGACATGGGTGGGGGAACTGGCCCCGAAGGCGAGACGGAAGAACCGGATCCGCGCCATCGCGTTCTCCACGCTCTCCGAGATCAATGAAAGCTCCGGCCCGGGCGGCGCGGTCATCGCCAGCAGTTCCACCCCATTGCCGATGGCGCCCAGCGGGCTGATAAGGTCGTGGCAAATGCGCGAGGCGATCAGCGCGCCGAGATCCGGCTCGTCGGTCATGACTTCTCCCCCAGGTAGCAGGAGGCCTCGATGGCCGATTTGAACTCCATCATCACGCCCGGCATGATCGTGCGCCATCCCAACCGCCCGGAATGGGGAGAGGGACAGGTGCAGTCGAACATCGGCGGGCGCATCACCGTGAATTTCCGGGAGGAGGGCAAGGTGGTGCTCGATGGGTCAAAGGTTGCCCTCATACTGGTATCGGCGAGCGACTGAATTCAACCCAGAGTAGTGCATGCTGTGAATTGGTCAACCTAAGGATTCTGAACGATCGTTTTGTTGCCAAGCTCTCCCGTCGCGCCTAGAACCCGCCTGCAACCACCGTCCGGAGACCGACTGCATGGCGACCAAGCCGAGCCCGATCCGACGCCGATGATCGCTTCCTCTCCCATTTTGTCGGTACGGCTCGCCCGCGATGCGGCCGAGCGTGCCGAAGCCGAGCGCCTCCGCTACGAGGTGTTCGTGCGCGAGTTGGGCGGTGACGGTGACATGGTCGATCATGCCGCCGGTCGGGAACGCGACCGTTTCGATGCGGTGGCCGAGCAGCTCCTGCTGATCGATGAGGCCCGTCCCGAAGGCGCCCGCATCGTCGGCCTGTACCGGCTTCTCGACGATGCGGGGGCGGCTCGCATGGGGCAGTTCTACACCGAGGACGAGTTCGATCTCGATCCGCTCAAGGCCTCGGGGCGACGGCTTCTGGAGCTGGGGCGCTCCTGCCTGCATCGCGATTATCGCGGTGGTACGGCGATGTTCCGGCTCTGGCAGGGGCTGGCGGCCCATATCGAGGCCCGCGGCATCGAGATCCTGTTCGGTACGGCCTCGTTTCGCGGCGCGGACCCCATGATGCATGCCGCGCCGCTTTCGCTGCTCGGATGCGACCACCTCGCAGCGCCGGAACTGCGGGTTACGAGCCGTCAGCCGGAGCATGCCGAGATGCCTGCTCTGCCGGAGCTCGACCGGGCTGCCGCGATGCGGGCGATGCCGCCACTGATCAAGGCCTACCTCAGGCTCGGCGGCCGGGTCGGGCAGGGGGTCTATGCCGACCGGGCCTTCAACACGACGGATGTCTGCATGATTCTCGACATGGACACGGCGCATGCCGGTCAGCGGGCGCGCTACGGGGTGCGCGGATGAACGACACGCCTCAGCGGCTGACCTGGCACGGCGCCGAACCGACGCCATGGGACGGACCGGATTTGCGCGGTTGGTTGCGGGTGGCGTGGCGCGGGCCCATGCTGGTCCTGGCCATGCTTGGCGCGCTGATCATCCTGCTGGTGCTGCGCCCGCTCGAGCGACGGATCTGGGGGCTGGAGCGCCCGCTTACCTCGCGCATCACCCGCGCCGCCTGCCGCGCGGGCCTTGCGATCCTTGGGCCGCGCCTCCGTGTCACGGGCGAACCGATGGCCGGGCACGGCGCGATGGTCGCCAATCATTCCTCGTGGCTCGACATCTTCGCGCTGAACGCCCGGGCCTCGGTCTATTTCGTGTCCAAGGCCGAAGTCGCGGACTGGCCCGGTATCGGCTGGCTGGCGCGGGCGACGGGCACGGTGTTCATCCGCCGCGACCGGCGCGAGGCCACGGCGCAGGTGCGGCTGCTGCGCGAACGCCTGGCGCATGGCCATAGGCTGGTGTTCTTCCCGGAGGGTACCTCGACCGATGGGCGAAGGGTGCTGCCGTTCAAGCCGACGCTCTTCGCGGCCTTCCTGTCGCCGGACCAGCCGGATCTGGAGATCCAGCCGGTGAGCCTCGTCTACCGCGCGCCGGAGACGGCGGAATCGCGCTTCTATGGCTGGTGGGGGGACATGGATTTCGGGCCGCACATGTTGCGGATGCTGTCGACGCGGCGGCACGGGGTAATCGAGGTGGTCTACCACCCGGCGCTGCGCGTTGCCGATCACCCGGATCGCAAGGCGCTGGCGCGGACCCTGGAGGCACAGGTGCGCGCCGGGCTCGATGCCGCCGGCGCGCTGGGCCGGTCTCAGCCGGCCATCGCCGAGGCGTAGCGGCGCAGCGCTTCGGCCGCATCCTCCTCGCGCCAGATCTCCTCGCCGATACCGAAGAAATCGGCATGCTGCGCTAGCCGGCGCACCAGTTCGGGGTCGAGCGCCCCTTCGGCCACCACCGGCACTTCGATCATCATCGACCACCATTCGAACAGCTCGGCCTCGGCCTGCGGCGTGGTGCCGAGATCGGTCGCACCGGTCGGGCCGAACGAGACGTAGTCGGCGCCAAGCTCGCCCGCCGTCATGCCGTCATGGCGGGAATTGCCGCAAAAGGCGCCGACGATCGCGTCCTCGCCAAGCTCCTTGCGGGTGGCGCGCACCGAGCGGGCACCGTCGGTCAGGTGCACCCCGTCGAGCCCGAGCCGGGTGACGAGCCGGGCATGGCTGTCGATCACCAGGGCGACGTCGCGGGCGATCGTGACCTCGCGCAGCGCGTCGGCGGCGCGGGATATCCGGTCCTCGTCGCGCGTCGCGAGCCCGAGCCGCACGCAGGCGACGGGCGTCGCGTCGAGGCAGGCGGCGAGCCGGTCGGGAAACTCCGACAGTTCAAATTCGGGCGGGGTGACGAGATAGATCTGCGGCGCGTCGTCTTGGTCGCTCATGAGGGCCTCCTGCACTTCGAGGCCGCCCTATATCCGGCTTCGCGACGCTTGGCTACTTCGCAGGCAGATCCTCGGCATGCGCCAGAGCCAAGGCCAGCAGCGTGCCGCGCGCCTCTTCGTCGGCCATGGTCTCGTCGCTGGCCGAAACCATACCGCCCATGGGTTTGCCGGTGAATTCCATCGGCCCGGTGCCGGGTATTTCCATGGCCTCGGCCTGGCGGTCCTTGCCCACCCGGAACATGGCGCCGTGCGAGGTCACCCCGCACAGCATGTTGCCGAATAGCATGAATGCCAGCCCGCCGAACATCTCCTGTTCTGATATTCCGGGCCGCCCGTCGAGATCGTCGCGCAGCAGTTCCGCCAGTCCTTGGTCATACGCCATGGGTCCACTCCTTGTCTCGGCCGTCCCCCGAGGCTACACCGCGCGGTATCCCTCGCACAGACCGGACCGCCATGACCGAGCATTCGCCGCAACCCGCTTTCGTCCTGATCCGCCCGCAGATGGGCGAGAACATCGGCGCGGCCGCCCGCGCGATGTGGAATTTCGGCCTCGACCGAATGCGCGTCGTGGCGCCGCGCGACGGTTGGCCTCAGGAACGCGCGGTGGCGCTGGCCTCGGGCGCCGGCCGGCTGCTCGACGAGGCGATGCTGGCGGGCGACACGGCCGAGGCGGTGTCCGACTGCACCTTCGTCTATGCCACCACCGCGCGGCCACGCGGCCTCACCAAGGAGGTGATGACGCCGGAGGCCGCGATGCGCGACGCCGCCGAACGGATCGCCCAAGGCCAGAAGGTCGCGGTGATGTTCGGACCCGAGCGGGCAGGCATGGAAAACGACGACATCGCTCGCGCCAATGCCATTGTCTCGGTGCCGGTGAACCCCGAATTCGCTTCGCTCAACCTCGGGCAATGCGTGCTGCTGCTGGCTTATGAGTGGCGCCGCGCCAGCAGCGAGACCGCCGATCGACGGATCGAGATGGCAGGGGCCGAATGGGCGCAGGCGCACGAGGTCGAGAAGCTGGCCGAGCATTACGAGGAGCGCCTCGACGAGGCCGGGTTCTTCTTTCCCGCGCACAAGGCCGCACATATGAAGCAGACCATGCGCAACCTGTGGAGCCGAATGCCGCTGACCCGATCGGACGTGCAGACGCTGCACGGGGTGATGCGACAGATGGTCCGCTGGAAGGAGCGCGGCTGAGGGCGTAGCCCTCCTGCGTTCCAAGCCGTTGACGGGGCGGGTGTTGCCGCCCGAAGGGCGCGCGCCTAGGCTGCGCGCCGATCAGACCGGAGGCATCCACATGGCGAAACAGGCGGACAAACGGCCCCGCTCCATCTTCGAGGAGGTCGGCACGACCCGCAAATCAGTCGCCACCCCCGGCGGCATCGACCGGGGCCGCGCCGATGCGCGCCGTGGGCTGCGGATCTGGCTCGGCCTGCTGTTCGCGCTGGTCGTTTGCATCGTCTTCGTCGGCGGCATGACGCGGCTCACCGACAGCGGGCTGTCGATCACCGAATGGGCCCCGGTCTCCGGCGCGATCCCTCCGCTCTCGGCCGAGGATTGGGAGGTCGAGTTCGCCAATTACCAGGCCAGCCCGCAATACGAGCTGATGAACCAGGGCATGACGCTGGCCGAGTTCAAGCCGATCTTCTGGTGGGAATGGGGGCACAGGCAGCTCGGTCGGACCATCGGCCTCGTCTGGGCGCTGGGCTTCGCCGGTTTCCTTCTGACGCGCCGGGTTCCGGCCGGCTGGTCGAGCCGCTTTCTCGGCCTGGGCGTGCTGATCGGCCTGCAGGGCGCGGTCGGCTGGTGGATGGTCCATAGCGGGCTGCAGGACGGCATGATCAGCGTCGCCTCGTACCGCCTTGCCACCCATCTCGGCCTCGCCTTCGCGATCCTCGGGCTGATCACCTGGTACATGCTCAAGCTCGGGCGTCGCGAAGTCGACCTGCTGCAGGCGCGCCGCTCGGCCGAGCGCAAGGTCTGGGGCGGCATGACCGGGCTGATGCATCTGGGCTTCGTGCAGATCATCCTCGGCGCGCTGGTGGCCGGGATCGACGCCGGACGGGCCTTTCCCACATGGCCGCTGATGGGCGACAGCTTCTTTCCGCCTGATCCGTTCCAGCTCGAGCCGCTATGGCGCAACTTCTTCGAGGATGCGGGTCTGGTGCAGTTCATCCACCGCATGGCGGGCTACCTGCTGCTGATCCTCGGGGTCGTCGTGTGGTTCCGCGGCAGCCGCTCGCCGCACCGCGCGACCCGCTTCGCGGTCAACGCCGTGCTGGCGATGCTGGTGGTGCAGATGGTGCTCGGCATCGTGACCGCGCTCTACAGCGCGCCGCTGCACGCCGCGATCACCCACCAGCTCGGTGCGGTGCTGCTGTGGGTGCTGATCCTGCGCGCCCGTTTCCTTGCTCGCTATCCCCGTGTCCAGTCGCTTAGGAAGATCCGCAAATGACCGCTTACGACGATCTGATGGCGCATGCGCGCGAGACCGAGGCGCTGGCGCAGGTCGCGGGACGACTCGGCTGGGACCAGGAGACGGTGATGCCGCGCGGCGCCGCTGCCCAGCGCGGCGAGGAGAGCGCGGCGATGGAGGGCGTATTGCACGCCCGCCGCACCGATCCGCGCATCGGCGAATGGCTGGAGGCGGCGGAGGCCACCGACAAGGTTGCCGCGGCCAATCTCCGCGAGATCCGCCGCGCCTTTGAGCGTTCCAACAAGGTGCCCGCCAAGCTCGCCGCCGAGATCGCCCGCGTCACCTCCGTCGCGCAGGGCATATGGGCGCAGGCCCGCGCCGACGAGGATGTCGCGGCCTTCCTGCCGACCCTGCAGCGCGTCGTGGCGCTCCGGCAGGAAGAGGGGCAGGCGCTGGCGCAGGGCGGCGACGTCTACGACGCGTTGCTCGATGACTACGAGCCGGGCGCAAAGGCGACCGAGCTCGACGCGATGTTCGGCGCGCTGCGCCCGCGCCTCGTCGCGCTGCGCGCGGCGATCCTCGACCGGCCGCAGCCCGCGCCGTTGTCGGGCAACTTCGACGAGGCGGCGCAGCTCGCCCTGTCGCGCGAGCTGGCCGGGGTCTTCGGCTACGACTTCGCGCGCGGGCGCATCGACAAGGCGGTGCATCCCTTCTGCTCGGGCTCTGGCAACGACGTGCGGGTCACCACTCGCACCGATCCGGCCGATCCGTTCAACTGCCTCTATTCAACGATCCACGAGGTGGGTCACGCCAGCTACGAGCAGAATGTCGAGCCCGACTACCTGTTGACGCCGATCGGACGCGGCGTGTCGATGGGCGTGCATGAGAGCCAGAGCCGGATCTACGAGAACCAGCTGGCCCGTTCGCCGGCCTTCGCGGACTGGCTGCTGGGACGCATGCGCGACAGCTTCGGCGATATCGGCATCGACGACCCGATGGAGTTCGCCCGCGCCCTCAACCGCGTCTCGAACGGCTATATCCGCACCGAGGCGGACGAGGTGCAGTACAATCTGCATGTGCTGATGCGCTTCGATCTCGAGCGGGCGCTGATGTCCGGCGACCTCGCGATGGACGATCTCGAGGCGGCTTGGAACGACCGCTTCGCTGCCGATTTCGGTTTTGCCGTCGACAAGCCCTCCAACGGTTGCCTGCAGGACGTGCATTGGTCGGTGGGGCTGATGGGGTACTTTCCGACCTACAGTCTTGGCAATGTTTATGCGGGCTGCCTGCACGCCGCGCTGCGGGCCGACCGTCCGGAGCTCGACGCGGAGCTGGCGCGCGGCGACCTGTCCGGTGCCACGACATGGCTGCGCGATAAGGTGCAGCGCCACGGGGCGCTGATGTCGCCACGCGAGACGATCCAGGTGGCCTGCGGTGCCGCGCCCTCCGAAGCGCCGCTGCTCGACTATCTCGAAACCAAGTTCGGCGCGCTCTACGATCTCTGATCTGCCAGCCGCCGATGAAAAAGCCCCCGCGACCGGATGGTCGCGGGGGCTTTTTCGTACCTAGGCTCAGTTCCGGCGGCGACCGCGCCGTGCCGCGCGTTCGGGCCCCGCGCCATCGGTGCCGTCAGAGGCCGAGGAGAAGCCGCCCAGCTTTTCGACGATGGTCTCGAGCGTCGGACGCTCGCCCGCGGGTCGCGTCTCCAGCGCCTCGCGCATGGCGCGCAGGTGGTCCGGCATGGTGCCGCAGCAACCGCCGATGATCGTCGCGCCGGCGTCCCGGGCGAGGCAGGCGTAATCGGCCATCAGCTCTGGCGTGCCGTCGTAATGGATATGACCATCCTGATATTTGGGGATGCCCGCATTGCCCTTGGCGATGATCGGCTGCTCGGCACCGGCGGCGGTAAAGCCCAGCACGGTGCGCATCAGGTCCGAGGCGCCGGTGCCGCAATTGGCGCCGAAGGCGACGGGGGTATTGGGGATCTTGCCGACCATCTTGACCATGTCGGCGCTGGTCAGCCCCATCATCGTGCGCCCGGCCGTGTCGAAGCTCATGGTGCCGCACCAAGGCATGTCGGCCTTGGCAAAGGCCTCGGCCGCGGCGCGGAACTCCTCGCCGGCCGAGATCGTCTCTACCCAGAGCACGTCGGCGCCCCCGGCCTTGAGGCCCTCGGCCTGCTCGTGGAACATCTCGACCGCGAGTTCGTGGGTGAGGCTGCCCATCGGTGCCATGATGTCGCCGGTCGGTCCGACCGAGCCCGCGACGATCACTGGGCGGCCCGCCTTGTCGGCGACCTCGCGGCCCAGCTCGGCCGCGGCCTTGTTGAGCTCGAACACACGGTCCTGCGCCTGGTGCAGCTTGAGCCGCGAGGCGTTGCCGCCGAAGCTGTTGGTGAGGAACAGGTCGGAGCCGGCCTCGACCGCCATGGAATAGAGCTTGCGGATCTTCTCGGGCTGATCGGTGTTCCACAGCTCCGGCGCATCGCCCGAGCTCAGCCCCATGTTGAACAGGTTGGTCCCGGTCGCCCCGTCGGCCAGCAGCCAGTCACGGGTTTCGAGAAGTCGTGTAAGCGCGTCGGTCATGAACGGGGCCTGTCTGGTCAGTGAAGCGCGGCGTGGCGCCGCGAAGGACCGGAAGCCGGATCGGCCGCCGGGCGGTGTCCGGGTCCTTCTGCACCGGACGGCCCCCGATTTCAATGTCGGCGATCGGCGGCTCGGCACCAAGCGGAGCGGGATCATGCACGGCGCGGGCGATCTCGATCACCGCCCGCAAGAGCCCCGCGCGGTGCGGCGCGGCGATGTATAGCGGGCGCCACTCGGGGCCGAAGCCACGCTTGAACTGCTCCAGACCGGCGCAGCCGGGCCGCGCCGCGATCCGGGCGCGTGCCCAGCCGGGCAGCCAACCCGGCAGCTCGGGCAGGGCGGCGAGCGAAACTCGCGCCATGCCGGCCGCGCGCGCGGCTTCGATCGCGGTCGAGATCGCCGCCATCATCGTGCCGTCCGGCGCCCCGGCCGATTGACGCATCAGGTCGAGCGTCCATTCCTCGCGGCCGCCATGAAAGCTCGCGAAGCCTAGCAGGCATTCGCCCTGCCAAGCCAGCACCACCATTTGCTGGCCCAGCAACTCCGGGCAGAACCGCCCCATTGAAAAGCCGCGCTCGCCTCCACTGCGCAAGGCCCAGTCGCCATGCACGGCTTCCATGTCCGCGAGCGGCAGCGGCCCGGTGGCCAGTTCGGTTCGAACGCCGGACTTCGCCGCCGATTTGAGCTTGCGACGCAGGTTGCGGCAGGCGGGTCGGTCAGGGCTCCAGCGGGTGAGGTCGATCACCGCCTCGGTGGCGATGCGCTCCACCGCCCAGCCTGCGCGGCGGGCCCGCACGGCAAGCCGGGCGCCACCCTTGTAGAGCGCGACGCCAAGCCCGGCGCGCTGCGCATGGGCGCGCAGTTCGGCCAGGCAGGGTCGGCCGAGCGGTTCGCCTATCGCGGTCAGGGTCCCGCCGGCCCGGCGCACCAGCCAGCCATGCTCGAGGCTGCGCGACAGCAAGATCGCCGCACCTTGATGCGCAAGGCCCCATTCCGCCTGCGGCGCGCGCGCCATGGCCTGATGCCGCGCCGTACCGGTGGCAAGCAGCAACGCCGGACGCTCGACCGGGGCCACCGGCCGCACCAGCAGCGCCAGCGCCACGAGGGCCGGGATCGCGTGATAGATCAGCCGGTAGCCAAGCATCGCCGCGACGAGATCCGTTTCGGCGATCTGCGGCAGCAGCGCCAGCAGGCACAGCTCGAAGGCCCCGACGCCACCGGGGCTCTGGCTTGCCAGACCTGCGCCCAGCGCCGCCAGATAGGCGAAGACCACCGCCGAAATCGGCACGTCCACCCCTTGTGGGAGCAGCAGCCAGATCACCGCGCCGGCGGCACAGGTGTCGATCGCGGTCCAGCCGATCAGCCGGGGCAGGGTGCCCGCGCGCATCTGCGGCAGGCCGGGCAGCCGTGGCAGCCTCGGCGCCAGCACGATCACCGCAAGCGCTAGCACCGTTGCCAGCAGCACACGTCCGTCGAGCAGCAGGAGCGACAGCCCGCCGAGCATCGCAAGCGCGCCCATGAAGGAGACCGAAACCCAGAGCGACAGGCGCGTGACCAGCCACAGGTCGCACTCCGGCAGGCTGCGCCAGCGCACCAAAGCCCCCGTGAGGCTGCCGAAGCCGACAGTCTGCGCGATGGCCATGGCGCGGATGCCCGCGGCGCGGGCGCGGCGAGGCTCCACGCCGGTGCCCATGGCGCGGTGCAGGACCACGTCGTACTGGCCCAGCGCCCAGAGACTCAGACCGGTGCAGAGCAAGGCGCCGATCCATTGCGCTGGCGGCAAGGCGCCAAGCGCCGGCACCACCGCACCCAGATCGACCGTCTCCAGCCGCCGGGCAAGCAGCAGCCCGCCCAAGGCCAAGGCGGCGAGCGGCAGGAGCCGAAGCGCGAGGCGGCCAAGTCGGGAGGCAAGTTGCGGGCCGGGCGAGGCGGTCATGGCGTCTCCTGGGCAATGGCAGGCAGGGATACTGCCGCGGCGCTCCGCGGGACGGTATCGGTCAGGGGTGAAGGGGAATTTAAGCGCGCGCCATCAGGGCGCGCGGCGCCGCTAACAGCGCTTGGTTGAGATGGTTCAGTTTTCCTCGACGAGCTCGGCCTTAGCCTCCGCGTTGAAGGCTGCCATCTTCTCATGAATTTCGGCGTCACTGAGCAGATGACCGATGTCGCGGCGCAGCTTGCGGAACACGTCGTCCTGTCCCGCCTCCTCGAACTCGGCCTTGATGACCTCGCGCGCATAGGCGGCGGCTTCGTCGCCCTCCTTGCCTAGCAGACCGGCGGCCCAGAAGCCGAGCTTGCGGTTGCGCCGCGCCTCCGCGCGGAACTTCATCTCGGCGTCATGGGCGAACTTCGCCTCGAAAGCGTGCTCGCGTTCATCGAAAAGTGTCATGTGACTTGCCTTTCCACGCTTCCGTCCTAGGCCACAAGGATACGTCCCGCGACACCTTGCCCGCAAGGGGGGCTTGCACTATGAGGCGGCCAAGGCCGCGTCACGCAGCAATCCTGTCACGGAAACGTTGCGTCGCCCCGACATCCGGGGCCCTGGCGCGCGAACCCCGTGGAGAGCGCATGGCACGTCGCAAGAAGATTTACGAGGGCAAGGCGAAGATCCTCTACGAAGGCCCCGAGCCGGGAACGCTGGTCCAGTATTTCAAGGACGATGCGACCGCCTTCAACGCCGAGAAGAAGGCGGTGATCGAGGGCAAGGGCGTGCTCAACAACCGCCTGTCCGAGTTCTTCATGACCGGTTTGCAGTCGATCGGCGTGCCGACGCACTTCATCAAGCGGCTGAACATGCGCGAGCAGTTGATTCGTCAGGTGGAAATCATTCCGCTCGAGGTCATCGTGCGTAACTTCGCCGCCGGCTCCATGGCCAAGCGGTTGGGTCTGGAGGAGGGCGCGCCGCTGCCGCGTCCGATCATCGAGTTCTCCTACAAGGACGACAAGCTCGGTGATCCGCTGGTCCCCGAGGAATACATCATCGCCTTCGGCTGGGCCTCCCAGCAGGATCTCGACGACATCGTGGCGCTGGCGCTGCGGGTCAACGACTTCATGTCGGGCGTGATGCACGGCGTCGGCATCAAGCTGGTGGATTTCAAGATCGAGATCGGCCGGATCTGGGACAACGACTTCCAGCGCCTCGTGGTGGCCGACGAGATCTCGCCCGACAGCTGCCGGCTGTGGGACATCGAGACCGGCCAGAAGCTCGACAAGGACGTGTTCCGCAAGGATCTCGGCAGCCTCACTGACGCCTATACCGAGGTGGCGCGGCGGTTGGGCGTGCTGCCCTCCAACGTGACCCATCGCCCCCGTCCGACGCTGATCAACTGACGCCCCGGGCGAGACCAGACCGACAAGCCAGATCGACAAGAAGGAGCGGCGCGCATGAAGGCTCGCGTGCAGGTGATGCTGAAGACCGGAGTTCTCGACCCCCAGGGCGAGGCGATCCGCCACGCGCTGGGCGCGCTGGGCTTCGACGGCGTCGAGGGCGTCCGGCAGGGCAAGGTGATCGAGTTGGACCTCGCAGAGACCGACGCGGCGTCGGCCGAGGCCCAAGTGACCGAGATGTGCGAGAAACTTCTCGCCAACACGGTGATCGAGAGCTACAAGATCGACCTGAGCTGAGGTCGCACGCCGCCTCTCGGGGCGGCGTTCGCGTCTTCGGACCAGGTTTCGCTTTCGGGCACCGCTCGGCTCCTTTGAGGGGCCTGAGCACCGGGAGCGATGCGGCGGTGGTTGCAGGGGAGGGCGCCACCGCCGACCTGACTTCCCGAGCAGGGGCGTCGCCGCCCCTCGCCCCGATTTCCCTTTCGCGGCGCCGCCGCCCCAGATCCCGAAGGATGCCCGCCATGAAGGCTGCCGTCATCGTATTCCCCGGCTCCAACTGCGACCGCGACATGGCCGTCGCCCTGCGCGCCGCCGGCGCCGATGTCGAGATGGTCTGGCACAAGGATGCCGGTCTGCCGCGCGGCATCGATCTGGTCGCCGTGCCGGGTGGCTTTTCCTTCGGCGATTACCTGCGCTGCGGCGCCATCGCCGCGCAGTCTCCGGTCTGCCGCGCCGTGATCGATCACGTCCACAAGGGCGGCTATGCGCTCGGCGTCTGCAACGGCTTTCAGGTGTTGACCGAGACCGGGCTGCTGCCGGGTGCGCTGATGCGCAATGCCGGCATTCGCTTCGTGTGCAAGACCGTGCCGCTCGAAGTGGCGACCACGGAAAGCGACTTCACCCGTAGTTACGCCAAGGGCGCATCGCTGCAGATCCCGGTTGCGCATCACGACGGCAATTACTTCGTCGACCAGCCGACGCTGGAGCGGCTGCGGGTCGAGGATCGGATCGCCTTCACCTATGGCGACAACCCCAACGGCTCGACCGGCGACATCGCCGGCGTCCTTTCCGAGAACCGCCGCGTGCTCGGCATGATGCCGCATCCCGAGCGGGCGGTCGATGCCGGCCATGGCGGCACCGACGGGCGCGGCCTGTTCGACGGCCTCGTGGGCGCGCTGGTCTCGGCCTGACCTCGATGCGCCTCACGCCCGCCCGAAGGTGGCGTGATCGGGCCCCGCTTGCCGCGAGGCGCGGGGCCGCGTAAACCCTTCGGCATGTCGACCCAGATACCCAGACCGCCCAGGCCGAGGCGCAGCTGGGGCCCGCGCATCGCGCTGGCCCTGTTCTGCCTCGCCGCGATGGCGGTGATCTGGATCACCAACGTGCTGCTGACCGAGCGCTTTACCGAGGCCACGCGCAATCGCGCCGAGGTCAGGCTTACCCTCTATGTCGGCAACCTGATTTCCGAGCTGCAACGCAACTCCATCGTGCCACAGCTGCTCGCGCGCGACCCCGAGCTGATCGGCGCGCTGTCCTCGTCGGATTTCTCGCGCTCGACCCAGAGGCTGCTCTCATTCGTCGACGAGATCGGCGCGGCGAGCCTCGTGCTCTACGATCGCGACGGTCGCATCGTAGCGGCGACCGATCGCAACCGGCTTGGCGAGACGCATCGCGCGGCGCCTTATTTCGTCGATGCGATGCGCGCCAATTCCACGGTCTTCACCATCTTCCGGCGCGAAACCGGCGGCTATGCCTTCCTCTATTCGCGCAAGGTCGACAGCAACGGCGCGACGCTCGGCGTGATCTCGGTCGAGGTCGACCTTGCCAAGCTCGAACGCAGCTGGGCCGGCACATCCGACGCGGTTCTGGTCACCGACAGTTCGGGCGAGATCATCCTCTCGACCGAGCCGCGCTGGCGCGGCCTGCCCGAGAGCGAGGCGCTGGAGCGTCAGAGCGCGCCCTCGGCGATCGAGCGCGCCTTCCTCGCCACCGACTGGACCGCCCTGCCGATCGACGCCTATCTGCGCGGCGAGGCGGTGATGCGCCGCGAACTGCGGGTGCCGTTCCAGGGCTGGAAGATGGTCACCTTCACCGCCTATAGCAGCGTCCGCGAGAAGGTGAACGGCGTGCTGGCGCTTGAGATCATGGGCTTCGCGATGCTTTTGGCCTTCGCCTTCTGGCTCAGCTCACGCAAATCGGCCTCGCGGCTCCTGCTGGTGCGCCGGGAAAGCGACCAGCTGCGGCGGCTCAACATGCGGCTGCAGCGCGAGATCGCGCAACGCCAGCAGGTCGAGCGCAACCTCGAGAGCGCCGAGCAGACCATCGCGCAATCCTCGAAGCTCGCGGTGCTGGGCGAGATGTCGGCCAGCGTCAGTCACGAGTTGAACCAGCCGCTGGCGGCGATGAAGACCTATCTTGCCGGGGCGCGGCTGCTGCTGCAGCGCCGCCGCCCGGAGGAGGCGCTTTCCTCGTTCCAGCGCATCGACGATCTGATCGACCGGATGGGCGCGATCACCCGCCAGCTCAAATCCTATGCCCGCAAGGGCAATCAGGCCTTCGAGCCGGTGGATGCCCGAGCTGCGCTGTCCTCGGCGCTCGCCATGATGGAGCCGCAGCTCAAGACCCGGTCGGTCGCGATCAACCGCACGCTGCCCTCGGGGCCGGCGATGATCCTCGGGGATCGGCTGCGCTTCGAACAGGTGATCATCAACCTGCTTCGGAACGCGCTTGACGCGACCAAGGAGGTGCGCGACCCGCGCATCGACATCACGCTCACGGTCGAGGATGCCGTCGTTCTGACCGTGCATGACAACGGCCCGGGCATCGAGAATCTCGATGCGCTGTTCGAGCCGTTCTATACAACCAAGCAGCCCGGCGACGGTGTCGGTCTGGGGCTCGCGATCTCATCGGGGATCGTCAACGATCTCGGCGGACGGCTGACCGCGCGGAATGCATCCGGCGGCGGGGCTGTTTTCGAAGTGCAACTGCCTATCTTGGAAGAAGGTATGGCTGCGGCGGAATAGGGGGCTCGAATGAGCAAGACCATGAAGGTCGCCATCGTCGACGACGAAAAGGACATGCGCCAGTCGATCAGTCAGTGGCTGGCACTGTCGGGGTTTGACACGGAAAGCTTTGCCAGCGCCGAGGAGGCGCTCAAGGGGCTGACTGCCGATTACCCCGGGATCGTGGTGAGCGACATTCGCATGCCCGGCATGGACGGCATGCAATTCCTGCGCAAGCTCAAGAGCGTCGACAGCACGCTGCCGGTGATCATGATCACCGGCCATGGCGACGTGCCAATGGCGGTCGAGGCGATGCGGCTCGGGGCGTTCGATTTTCTCGAGAAGCCGTTCAACCCGGACCGTATGACCGAGCTAGCCAAGAAGGCCAGCAACGCGCGCCGGCTGGTGCTCGACAACCGGGCGCTCCGGCGCGAACTGTCGGACGGCTCGGCGCTGATGAACAAGCTGATTGGCTCCTCGCCGGTGATGGAGCGCCTCAAGGAGGACATCCTCGATCTTGGCCAGGCCGATGGCCACGTGCTGATCGAGGGCGAGACCGGCACCGGCAAGACGCTGGTGGCGCATGCGCTGCACGCGGTGGGTTCCCGGGGTTCGAAGAAATTCGTGCTGATCTCGTGCTCGGCCTATGACGAGGAGCGGCTCGCGGCGCGGCTGTTCGGCCCCGCGGCCGAGGACGAGCCGATCCCGGCGCTCGAAGAGGCGCGTGGCGGTACGCTGGTGCTCGAGGACATCGAGGCGCTGTCGAGCGCGATGCAGGCGCGGCTCCTGACCGCGATCAACGACCAGGGTACTCCCGCCGAGACCCGCATCGTCGCGATCTGCAACCTGCAGGACGAGGGCAAGACCTGCGAGAGCGTGCTGCGTCCGGATCTCTATTACCGGCTCGCGGCGCTCAGGATCGTCGTGCCGCCGCTTCGGCAGCGCGGCGAGGACATCCTGTCGCTCTTCACCCGGCTGTCGGAGCAGTTCGCCGACGAGTATGGCTGCGACGCCCCCGAGGTCAGCGCGCAGGAGGCGGCGCAGCTGCTGCAGGCGCCCTGGCCCGGCAATGTGCGCCAGCTGATCAACGTGGCCGAACGCGCGGTGCTGCAGAACCGCCGCGGCTCCGGCTCGATCGCCTCCTTGCTGATGAGCGATGGCGACGAGCAGAGCGATCAGGCGATGACCACCGAGGGCAAGCCGCTCAAGGAATTCGTCGAGGCCTTCGAGCGGATGCTGATCGACAACACGATGCGGCGCCACAAGGGCTCGATCGTCGCGGTGATGGACGAGCTGTGCCTGCCGCGCCGGACCCTGAACGAGAAGATGGCCAAATACGGGCTTCAGCGCTCCGATTACCTCTGAAAACCAACGGCATCTGCCACGGATAGGGCCGCCCTTCGGGGCGGTCTTTCACATTCGTCATTGTGTCATGTGGACAAGTGCCGCTATGAAGGTCGGAACGGGCGGGCGCTTGGCGCCCCGGCCCGGACGGATTTTCCGCCACCTTTGCGACGGGGTACCCCGGCACCGGCGGCGGACGAGACCGGCCCCGAGAGGGACCGCATACCTGACCCCGGTCGACCCGCCTCCGCGGAGGTGGCCGACGGGCATGAACGGCCCCCGAGGGGGCGAGGAAGAACCGCGATGCAACGCGCGCAGCATGCAGGCGACCCGATGACGGCCCCGAGGGGCCGCGCGGAGGCCGATACGCGCTTGATCGCCACAATCGGAC
Organism: Limimaricola soesokkakensis; assembly: GCF_900172345.1. Lineage (GTDB taxonomy): Bacteria > Pseudomonadota > Alphaproteobacteria > Rhodobacterales > Rhodobacteraceae > Limimaricola > Limimaricola soesokkakensis. Next base: position 174,258 of record NZ_FWFY01000006.1, on the reverse strand, counting down.
ATGAACGCCCGACAGGCCTCCCTCCGGGGGCGCCGCCCGGTGCATCATGCGAATGGATAACATGGCAAAGAAAATGCTCATCGACGCCACGCACGCGGAGGAAACCCGCGTCGTGGTCTGTGACGGAAACAAGGTCGAGGAATTCGACTTCGAAAGCCAGAGCCGCCGTCAGCTCGCCGGAAACATCTACCTCGCCAAGGTCACGCGCGTAGAGCCGTCGCTGCAGGCGGCCTTCGTCGATTACGGCGGAAACCGGCACGGATTTCTCGCATTCTCCGAGATCCACCCCGACTACTACCAGATTCCCGTGGCCGACCGCGAAGCGTTGCTCGCGGAAGAGAAGGCCTATGCCGAGAGCCTGAAGGCCGAGGCTGAGGCCGCGTCCGCGGATGCTGACGTGGACGAGAGCGAGACCGATGGCGAGGAGGGCGACCGCCCGCGCCGCCGCCGCTCGCGCTCGCGCCGCCGCGCGTCCGATGCCAACACCGACGCCGTCGCCAGCCAAGACAGCGACGCCGTCTCCGGCATGGAGACCATCGACCCCGAGGGCGACGACGAGGACGAGACCGACGCCGACACCAAGGACGAGGACATCGAAAGCGTCGCCGACGAGGATGACAGCGAGGATGTGCGCCCGGCGCGCAAGCCGCGGCCCAAGCGCTACAAGATCCAAGAAGTGATCAAGGTCCGGCAGATCATGCTGGTCCAGGTGGTCAAGGAAGAGCGCGGCAACAAGGGCGCGGCGCTGACCACCTACCTGTCTCTCGCCGGTCGCTACTGCGTGTTGATGCCCAATACCGCCCGTGGTGGCGGCATCTCCCGCAAGATCACCAATGCCGCTGATCGCAAGAAACTCAAGGAGATCGCGGCCGAAATGGATGTGCCGGAAGGCGCAGGTCTGATCATCCGTACCGCCGGGTCGCAGCGCACCAAGTCCGAGATCAAGCGCGACTACGAATACCTGCAGCGCTTGTGGGAGCAGATCCGCGAGCTGACGCTCAAGTCGATCGCACCCGCCAAGATCTACGAGGAAGGCGACCTCATCAAGCGGTCGATCCGCGATCTCTACTCCAAGGATATCGACGAGGTGATCGTCGAAGGCGTCGAGGGCTTCCGGATCGCACGCGACTTCATGAAGATGATCATGCCGTCGCATGCGAAAAACGTGAAACCCTATACCGATAGCCTGCCGCTCTTCGCGCGCTATCAAGTCGAGAGCTACCTCGCGGGCATGTTCAACCCGACCGTGCAGCTTCCCTCCGGCGGCTACATCGTAATCGGCGTCACCGAGGCGCTGGTCGCCATCGACGTGAACTCGGGCCGCGCCACCAAGGAAGGCTCGATCGAGCAGACCGCGCTCAAGACCAACCTAGAAGCGGCGGACGAGGTGGCGCGCCAGCTGCGTCTTCGCGATCTCGCTGGTCTGATCGTGATCGATTTCATCGACATGGACGAGCGGCGCAACAACACCGCGGTCGAAAAGCGCTTCAAGGACAAGCTGAAGACCGACCGCGCCCGCATCCAGGTTGGGCGCATCTCGGGCTTCGGCCTGCTGGAGATGAGCCGCCAGCGCCTGCGCCCCGGCATGCTCGAGGCCACCACCCAGCCTTGCCCGCATTGCCACGGCACCGGCCTGCTGCGCTCTGACGAGAACGTCGCCCTGGCGATCCTGCGCCAGCTTGAGGAAGAGGGCGTTCGCGGTCGTACCAAGGAAGTGCTGGTGCGCGTGCCCTACGCCATCATGAACTTCCTGATGAACCACAAGCGCGAGCACGTGGCCGCCATCGAGCAGCGCTACGGCATGGCCGTGCGGGTCGAGGGAGATCCGACGCTGGTGTCGCCCGACTTCGTGGTCGAGAAGTTCAAGACCGCCACCCGGACCGTGCCCGAAGCCGCACCCGTCGTCTCGACCGCCGCCCTGATGGAGGAACTCGACGCCGAGATCGATCTCGATCTCGATATCGATATCGAGGAGGAGGACGAAGAAGACGAGGAGGGCACCGAGGCCGCGACCGAGAGCGCATCTCAGGACGAGCCGCGCGCGGCGACGGATGAGGATGACAAACCGCGTAAGAAGCGTCGTCGTCGTCGTCGTCGTCGTAGCGGCAATGGCGAAGGGGCCGAGACGCAGGGCGAGGAACAGTCCGAGGATCGGAACGTGACCGAGGCCGAAGCCGACGAGGCGCCTGCCGAAGTCCCCGAGGTGGTTGCCGAGCCGACGGCCGCGCCGGTGGCCGAGGTTGAAGCGACAGTGGAACCAGAGACCGCCGAAACCGCGCCTGCGGCAGCGGCAGAAGCGGCACCCGAGCCGGAAGCCAAGCCGAAGCGGACCCGTACCCGGACCCGTAAGAAGGAACCGGCTGAGGACGCTACGCCCGCCGCGCCTAGCGAGGCCGACGCGCCCGTTGCCGAAGAGGCACCGAAGCCCAAGCGGACGCGTCGCAAGAAGGCCGAGCCGACCGAGGCCGAGGCCGTGCCTGCCGGTGAGGCCGAGCCCGCGCCGAAGCCCAAGCGCACGCGTCGCAAGAAGGCCGAGCCGAAGCCCGAAGAGGTCGCCGAGACCGCGCCGGTTCCGGCCGAGGCAGAGCCGGCAGCTGCAGGGGCCGCCGAAACCCACGGCGGCGACAAGCCCGAGCAGGCGCCGGCTTCCAATGCACCCGAGGTGATGCCGGAAGTGGCCGAGCAGGTGGCTGAGACGGTCGCCGAAACTCGCAAGGCGCCCGAGCCTGAGGCCGAGACCCCGCGCGAGACGGTGGATGCCGGGGCCGAGGATGACGGCAAGAAGCCGCGTCGCCGCGGCTGGTGGTCGATCGGTCGCTGAGCCGGGCTGGCTGAGCAGAAACAAGAAGGCCGGGCAGGGAAACCTGCCCGGCCTTTCTTATTCGGGACTACACTTGGATCGCCGCTGCAGCGGAACGAAACAACCGCTTTCGTTCGCTCAGCCGTGGCGGATGCGATGCCGCTGCGCGCCATCTTCTTCGACCAGGCCCAGATGCTCATGCCCCGCCTCGGCGCAGAAATGGGGTAGGTCGATCCGCGCCACGGGATCGTCGCAGATGATTTCGAGGACCTCGCCTTGCGCCATCCCGGCGAGGATCTTTCGCGCCTTGAGCACCGGCAGCGGACAGATGAGCCCGCGGGCATCGTAGTGCCTCGGGTCGGGAGAAAGCGGTGTCACGGTCAAGGGATCGGCCTCGTCTTGGAACTGGTGGCGGCGGGCATCGTTGACCCGCCGAATATGAAAACGCAAGAAGAAGGAAACGTCATGACCCGCATGATGAACACCACCGCTCTCGCTCTCGGACTCACCATGGCTGCCGGCGGCGCTCTTGCCGAAGCCCATACCGAGATGGGCATGGGCTCGGGCCGCCTGACTGCCGACAACCTGTCGAACACGATCCGCGCGGAAAGCCTGATTGGCTCGAACGTCTACACGCTCGAGGCGGAATATGACGAGACGGTCTGGGTCGACACGCCCTATTACGAGGAAGTCGATGCCGAATGGGAAGAGATCGGCGAGGTTGAGGACATCGTGATCTCCGCCGACGGCCAGATGATCGGCCTCGTGATCGAGACCGGCGGTTGGCTCGATATCGGCGACGAGGAGGTCGTTCTGGACTTCAGCGAGGTGCGTCTGGCCGGTGACTATGTCGGCGGTGACTTCTCGCTCGTCACGCGAATGAGCCAGGAGCAGCTCGAAGCGCTGCCGGAGGCCAATGAGGGCTACTACAACTGGTGGAACTGATGGCGCTCGGGGCTTGACGCCCCGGACACGTACAAAGGGCCGCGGCATCTGTCGCGGCCCTTTCATTCTTTACTGGGCGCGAACTCAGCCGCGCAGGATCGAGCGTCCGGCGTAGATCGCGGTTTCGCCCAGCATTTCCTCAATGCGGATCAGCTGGTTGTACTTGGCAAGCCGATCCGAGCGCGCGAGCGAGCCGGTCTTGATCTGGCCGCAGTTCGTGGCGACGGCGAGATCGGCGATGGTCGCGTCCTCGGTTTCGCCCGAGCGATGCGACATCACGCAGGTAAAACGCGCGCGCTGCGCCATTTCCACGGCCTGCATCGTTTCGGTCAGCGTGCCGATCTGGTTGACCTTTACCAGCAGCGAGTTGGCCGAACCCTTCTCGATGCCGTCCTTGAGGCGGGCAGGGTTGGTGACGAAGAGGTCGTCGCCCACCAGCTGCACCTTGTCGCCGATGGCGTCGGTGAGCATCTTCCATCCATCCCAGTCATCCTCGGACATGCCGTCCTCGATCGAGATGATCGGGTAGTCGTTCACCAGCGCCTGCAGGTAGGCGACGTTCTCGGCCGAGCTCAGCGACTTGCCCTCGCCCTTCATCTCGTACTTGCCGCCCTTGTAATACTCGGTCGCGGCGCAATCGAGCGCGAGGTAGATGTCTTCGCCGGGCTTGTAGCCGGCCTTCTCGATCGAGCGCAGGATGAAGTCGAGCGCCTCGCGGGTGCCACCGAGCTCGGGGGCGAAGCCGCCCTCGTCGCCGAGGCCCGTGGACATGCCGGCGGCCGAGAGCTCTTTCTTCAGGGTGTGGAACACCTCCGAGCCCATGCGGACGGCTTCACGGATGCTGGTCGCGGAGACCGGCATGATCATGAATTCCTGGATGTCGATCGGGTTGTCGGCGTGCTCGCCGCCATTGATGATGTTCATCATCGGCACGGGCAGCACGCGGGCCGACATGCCGCCCACGTAGCGGAACAGCGGCTGGGTGGTGAACTCGGCCGCGGCCTTGGCGACCGCCATCGACACGCCGAGGATGGCGTTGGCACCGAGGCGGCCCTTGTTGTCGGTACCGTCGAGTTCGATCATGGTCTGGTCGATCTCGACCTGCTCGGTCGCGTCCATGCCGAGGATCGCCTCGGCGATCTCGCCGTTCACCGCCGCGACCGCCTCGAGCACGCCCTTGCCCATGTAGCGCGACTTGTCGCCGTCGCGCTTCTCGACCGCCTCGTAGGCGCCGGTGGAGGCGCCCGAGGGCACGGCGGCGCGGCCCATCGTGCCGTCTTCGAGGATCACGTCCACCTCGACCGTCGGGTTGCCCCGGCTATCGAGAATTTCGCGGGCGTGAATGTCGATGATCGTGCTCATGGAAGTCTCCTGTGGGAAGGTTCGTGGGCTCTATAACGCGGGCGTGACCCGGCGTGAAGCGCGCCTGAGCCGAGCCTCGCGAAGAAGCGTGTAGATCCCCGAGCCGACGATGATCGCGGCCCCGAGATAGGTGAGCGCGTCGGGCCGTTCCCCGAAGACCGAGACGGCGATCACCAGCGCGAAGATGAGGCGGGTATAGCGGTAGGGCGCGATCACCGAGACCTCGCCCATCCGCGTCGCGGCGGTGAGCATGTAATAGGCCGCCACGCCGATCACGACGCCGCCCGCCAGCATCGCCAGCTGGGTCGGGTTGGGTTGGACCAGCCGCTCTCCGGCGACGAGAACCATCGCGTAGCCCACCGGAACGAGGATCAGGAAGGCATAGACCGACAGCTTGGTCGACGAGATCGCGCGCGGCACCCGGCGCGAGGCGAGGTCGCGGCCTGCCAGTCCGATCGCGCCCAGGAGCGCGAAGAGCGACATCGGGGTGAAGCCGTCGGCGCCGGGGCGGATCACCAGCAGCACGCCGACGAGGCCCGCACATATCGCGCTCCAGCGCCGCCAGCCCACCGGCTCCGAGAAGAACAGCGCCGCGCCCAGCGTCACCAGAAGCGGGATGGACTGCGCGATCGCGGTGGCCGTGGCGAGCGGCGAAAGCGCGACGGCGGTGATGAAGCTTCCCGTTCCGATCACCTCGCCCAGATTGCGCGCCATCACGGCGGGATGCAGGAAATCGGGCGACCACAGCGCCTCGTCCCGCGCACGGGCCATCAGCGCGAAGGCCAGCCCGCCGCCTAGGCCCAGCAGCATCAGGATCTGGCCCACCGGCAGTGCGCCGGCGAGGAGCTTGATGAACATGTCCTCGAGCGCGAAGCCGAGCATCGCCGCGACCATGAGAAGACTGCCGCGCAGGTTCTCCATCTCAGCTCTCTTTCTTGGCGGGTACGCCGTAGAGTTCGAGCCTGTGCCCGATCAGCTTGTAGCCGAGCCGCTCGGCGATGCGCTCCTGCAGCGCCTCGATCTCGTCATCGACGAACTCGATCACCTCGCCCGAATGCATGTCGATCAGGTGGTCGTGATGCTCGCGGTCGGTGGTCTCGTAACGGGCACGCCCGTCGCCGAACTCGTGCTTTTCGAGGATGCCCGCCTCCTCGAACAGCTTCACCGTGCGATAAACCGTGGCCAGCGAGATCCGCGCATCCTCGGCGGCGGCGCGGGCGTGCAGCTCCTCGACATCGGGATGGTCGTCCGCCGCCTCCAGTACCTGCGCGATCACCCGGCGCTGTTCGGTCAGGCGCAGGCCGTTCTGCTCGCAGCGCTTCAGGATGGTCTTGGGCATGGGCGTGGTCCGTGGCATGTCTCGCGGCCCGTCTAGCCGGTTCGTCACGGCGGCGCCACCCTGAGGGTACACGCCGTCTCGCGCGCCGTCACCTTGCGGTGAGGCAGGGTGACGGCGGTGCCAAGCGTCGGGCAGGCTGGGCCCGGGGGAGGACGCGACATGCGCATCTGGACGATTATCGCTGCCATCGCTCTGGCCGGGGCGGCCAGCGCCGAGCCGGCACGCTGGCAAGGCCAATGGCCGGACACCGATTTCACCGAGACCAGCATTTCCGACTGGTCCGAGATCATGTCCGGTGGCCCACCCAAGGATGGCATCCCGGCGATCGACGAGCCGAGGATGATCCCCGCGGACTCGGAGACGCGACTGGGGGCGACCGAGCCGGTCATGGTCTGGCCGGCCCCCGGCGGTCCGGCCCGGGCCTATCCGATCCGCTACCTGCTGTGGCACGAGATCGTCAACGACACGGCCGGCGGGGTGCCGGTAGCCGTCACCTATTGCCCACTGTGTAATTCCGGCATGGTGTTCGACCGCCGGGTCGCGGGGCAGACGCTGTCCTTCGGAGTCTCGGGCATGCTGCGCGCCTCGGACATGGTGATGTATGACCGCCAAACCGAAAGCTGGTGGCAGCAGGCCATCGGCACCGGCATCGTCGGCGAAATGACCGGGGCCGAACTGGAATTGCTGCCCGCCTGGATGGATAGCTGGGAGCGGTTCCGGGTGGCCTATCCGGACGGGCTGGTAATGGACGAGCCGGATTGGAGCCGGGCCTATGGGCGCAACCCTTATGTGAGCTATGACAGCTCCTCGCGACCCTTCCTCTACGGGGGCGAGATGCCGCCGCATGGCATCGCGCCTCTGATGCGGGTGGTGCGCGTCGGTGACCGTGCTTGGCCGTTCTCACGGCTGCGGGAGGCGGGAACCGTGACGGAGGCGGGCGTCACGATCACTTGGGAGGCCGGGCAGGCCAGCGCGCTCGATGCGGCGCAGGTCGCGCAAGGCCGCGACGTGGGCAATGTCCGGGTGCGCGACGCGCAGGGCCGGGACCTTCCCCACGACGTGCTCTTCGCCTTTGCCTTTCACGCCTTTTGGCCAGACGGGGAATGGATGCTCGGCGGTTAGTGCCGGCCCTCGCGGGCATCGAGCCCGCGACGCCAGAACACATATGCCATCACCGCGAGGATGGCGCAGGCGATGAGGCCGAGGATCCGCTCGGCCAGCCCGTCGATCGTCGTGGGCGCCATCAGGAACAGCGGCACGCCGACCGCCCATGCGATCGCGAGACCGATCAGGGCCAGCCGGGCCCAAGGATGGTCGCGTCCGAACCCCGCCGCCATGCTGAGCGGTGCCGCGAGGAACAGCGCGCCGAGCCCGTAGACGAGATATATGTGGATGACGACGCCATCGCTATCCCCATCGCCGTATTCGTTTCGGGCGCCGACCACCACGACCAGCGCCGCGAGAATCGCGAGCGACACGACGCCTGCGGACCAGCCGATGCCGCCCAGATGCGCATGCGACGCCGCCAGCGCCATGGCGAAGAGCCCCGCGGCAAAACCGTAGAGCGCGACATCCATGATGATCTCCCATTCGCCCGCGCCGAGATCGCTGATCGTGTCGGCGATCCAGTCATGTCCCGGCACGACGATCTGCGCGGCGATGGTGCCGCCGACGAGCGAGGCGCAGCCGAAAAAGCCGAGCCCGGCGAGCAGCAGCAGAAGATAGGGCCGCTCCGCATCGATCGGTTGTCCGAGGGCATCCTTCATGAAAACTCTCCCTGATGGCAGGCCAACGGGAGGGGGATGGCATGGTTCCTTGCGGCGGGCCGGGTTGGTCCAAAAGGAAAGGGCGGCTTTCGCCGCCCTCGCCATCACCATGTTGGATCTGTCGTCTTAGCCCAGCCGCACCAGCGCGTGACGCTTCTTGCCCGCAGAGAGCTTGATCGGCGCGGTCAGCGCCGCGCGGTCGATCATCAGACCGGCATCGGTCAGCGGCGCGTCGTCGAGCCTTGCCCCGTTGTCAGAGATCAGCCGCTTGGCTTCCTTGCCCGAGGCGGCAAGCCCGGCGCGCACGATCAGCTGCACCACCGAAATGCCCTCGGCCACCTCGGCCTCGGTCAGGGTAAGCGTCGGCAGGTCGTCACCCACGCCGCCCTTCTCGAACACCTCGCGCGCCGTGGCCTTCGCGGTCTCGGCGGCCTCGCGACCATGCAGCAGCGCCGTGACCTCGTCGGCCAGCACGATCTTGGCCTCGTTGATCTCGGAGCCGGACAACGCGCCAAGGCGCTCGCACTCCGCCACCGGCAGCTCGGTATAGAGCTTGAGGAAGCGACCGACATCGGCATCGGTGGTGTTGCGCCAGAACTGCCAGAACTCGTAAGGGCTCAGCATATCCTCGTTGAGCCAGACCGCGCCACCGGCGCTCTTGCCCATCTTGCGGCCGTCCGAAGTGGTCAGCAGCGGCGAGGTCAGCCCGTAGATCTCGTGGTCGAGCACGCGGCGCGTCAGGTCGATGCCGTTGACGATGTTGCCCCACTGGTCCGAGCCGCCCATCTGCAGCACGCAGCCATAGCGGCGGTTCAGTTCGAGAAAGTCGTAGGCTTGGAGGACCATGTAGTTGAATTCGAGGAAGGACAGCGACTGCTCGCGGTCGATCCTCGACTTCACGCTCTCGAAGCTCAGCATCCGGTTGACCGAGAAATGCCGCCCGATGTCGCGCAGGAACTCTAGGTAGTTGAGGTTGTCGAGCCACTCGGCGTTGTCGAGCATGAGGGCGTCGGTCGGCCCCTCGCCATAGGAGAGGTAGCGCGCGAAGACCTTCTGCATACCGGCGATGTTCGACGCGATCTGGTCCGGGCCCAGCAGCGGCCGTTCGTCCGAGCGGAAGCTCGGATCGCCCACCTTGGTGGTGCCGCCGCCCATCAGGGTGATCGGCTTGTGCCCGGTCTTCTGCAGCCAGCGCAGCATCATCACGTTGAGCAGGTGGCCCACATGCAGCGACGCCGCGGTAGCGTCATAGCCGATATAGGCGGGCACGACCCCCCTCGACAGCGCCTCGTCCAAGCCCTGGTAATCGGTGCAGTCGGCAAGATAGCCGCGCTCGATCATCACGGACATGAAGTCGCTCTTGGGGTGGTAGGTCATGTCTTGTGCCCCTCTCTTGGTCGCGCCACTCTATAGGCATCAAGCGGGGCGAGGGAAAGCGCGATGCGGCGGATCGGAACAGGCGACAGGATCAGGGCCTTGGGCGCGATGTCGGGCACCTCGCTCGACGGGGTCGACGCCGCCATCATCGAAACCGATGGCGAGACCGTCTTCGGCTTTGGCGAGAGCGCCTACAGGCCCTATTCGGAGGCCGAGCGCGAGGTGCTGCGCGCCGCTCTCGGCCTGTGGGAGGGCGAGGCGGTCGAGGCGGCGGCGGAGGTGGTCGAGACCGCCCATGCCGAGATCTTGTCCGGCTTCGATGGCGTCGATCTGATCGGGTTTCATGGCCAGACGCTGGCGCATGATCCCAAGGGACGCGGCACGCATCAGGCCGGTTCCGGCGCAATCCTCGCCGAGGCGCTGGGCGTGCCCGTGGTCTGGGATTTCCGCAGCTCGGATGTGCGCTTCGGCGGCGAAGGCGCGCCGCTGGCGCCGTTCTACCATTTCGCGCTGGCGAAATTCGTGGGCGCCGAGGCGCCGCTGGCATTTCTCAATCTCGGCGGTGTCGGCAATCTGACCTTTGCCGATCCGGGCTTCGCCCGCCCCGAGGCCGAGGGCGCGCTGCTGGCCTTCGACACCGGCCCCGCCAATGCGCCGATCAACGATCTCGTGCGATCGCGGCTGGGCTGGGCGCTGGACGAGGGTGGGGCGCTGGCCGCCAAGGGCGAGGTGAAGGACGCCATCGTGGAGCGCTTCCTGCAGCACCCGCATTTCTTCCGCATGGCGCCGAAATCGCTCGACCGCGATGCCTTTGCCGGGTTGTCGCGCGAGGTGACCAACCTGTCGGATGCGGATGCGGCGGCGACGCTTACCGCCTGCGTTGCCGCAGGCGTGATGCGCGGCATGGAGCATTGCCCGACACCGCCCGACCGGCTGCTGGCGACGGGCGGCGGGCGCCACAACCCGGTGATGATGAAGATGATCGCGGCAGGCTGCGACTGCCCGGTCGCGCCGGTCGAGGCAGTGGGGCTCGACGGCGACATGCTGGAAGCGCAGGCCTTCGCCTATCTCGCCGTGCGCGTGGCGCGCGGGTTGCCGACCTCGGCTCCGGGCACCACCGGCGTGCGCGCGGCGGTGGGCGGCGGCACGCTCAGCCGTCCCGGCGAACTCGCGGTGGCGCTGGGCTAAAACGAAAGACGCCGCCCCGAAGGGGGCGGCGCCTGGTCGTCGGAAGGGGCCGATCTCAGAACGGAATCTCGTCGTCGATATCGCGGCTGCCACCGCCGCTGCCGCCCTGGTTGCTGTCGCCATAGCCGCCGCGGTCGTCATAGCCACCCGAGCCGCCGCCATAGCCGCCCCGGTCATCGCCGCCATAACCGCCGCCCGAACCGCCATCGCCGCGGCCGCCGAGCAGGGTGAGGTTGCCGGTGAAGGGCCGCAGCACCACCTCGGTGGAATAGCGGTCGTTGCCCTGCTGGTCCTGCCACTTGCGGGTTTCCAGCTGGCCCTCGAGATAAACGGTCGAGCCCTTCTTGAGATATTGCTCGGCGATCCGGCCCAGCGGCTCGTTGAAGATCGCGACCGAATGCCATTCGGTGCGCTCGCGACGCTCGCCGGTATTGCGGTCCTTCCATGTCTCGGAGGTGGCGACGCGCAGGTTCACCACCTTGCCGCCATTCTGGAAGGTCCGCACCTCCGGGTCGCGGCCCAGATTGCCGATGAGGATCACCTTGTTCACGGAACCGGCCATAACGCCTCCTGCCTTGTCGAATCTCGTATTTCGTTGCGCCGACAATATGCGCCGCGCGCATCGGATGACAGGGGAAACGCCGGTTCCGGCTTCCCTTTCCGCCACGAACCCGGCTAGCGTGAGCGCAGCGAACGCACCAGCGCCGGAACCAGCCGGTGGAACGGAGGGACGCGATGTACCATTACCTGACGGGCGCCGCGCTGGCGGCGCTGAGCCTTTTTTGCGCAACACCGGCCTCGGCCGACCGGGTCTCGACCAGCTCGGCCCCGGGCCTCTTCGCCTCGCAACTCAACGTGCTCGACGGCCGGGCCGCCTCGCAATATGCGAGCTCTTCTCGGCTGCAGCCGCCTCGTGCCGAAATACCGCAGGAGTTGCAGGTCGTGGCGGCTCCGGCCTTTACCGGCCGCTATGCCGGGCCCTATCTCACGTTGGCCCGCGACGCGGCCCGCAAGCATCGCATCCCCGAAGACCTGTTCTTGCGCCTCGTGCAGCAGGAAAGCGGGTGGAACGCCGGTGCGGTAAGCCGGGTGGGCGCGCTGGGCTTGGCGCAGCTGATGCCCGATACGGCACGGCTTTTGAGTGTCGATCCGACGGACCCGCGCCAGAATCTCGAAGGCGGTGCGCGCTATCTCAGGATGCAGCACGACGCCTTCGGCGATTGGCGCCTCGCGCTCGCGGCCTATAATGCCGGGCCCGGCGCCGTGCAGAAGTATGGCGGCGTCCCGCCCTATGCCGAGACGCAGCATTATGTGAAAGCGATTCTGGGCCGTTAGGAGGCGAGGCGGCGTGCCAGCGTCTCCATGTCGTCAGTCTTCAGCTTCGGCACGATCCGGTAGACGGCGTTGACGAAGCAAAATAGCGAAAAGCCCAGAAGCCCCACCGCGAGAGCGGTCACGAGCACCGTTCCGTAAGGTTTCTCGCGCAGCCAGTCGAAGGCCTCGGCCAGGCCGCCGGCCTCGCTGGGGTTCAGCGTCCATGCCGCATAGGCCAAGAGGAAGCCGACGATGGCGATCACTGCACCATTGGCGACGAGACCGGTGGTCAGCGCCGGTTGCAGCTTCAGCGTCATCGGCTTGGCACGCAGGTTCTCCATGTATTTGTGCGAGACGCCCTTCCAAATGTAATAGATGCCCGCGCCGAGGCCGATCAGCCCGGCAATGCCGACGATCCACTGGCCGAAGGGCATCTGCATGATCTTGGCGGTCCACTTGTCGAGGCTGGAGCCGCCGTTCGAGCCGGAGGAGGACGGCATCAGGATCGCCGCCGCCGTGAAGGCGAGGCCGAGATGGATCAGGCCGGTCACCACCTGGCCGATCCGCGCGATGATGCCCTTGGCCTCGCTGCCATGCGCCTCGAGATCCCAGAAGGCGGCGACGAGGCGCCAGATCCCGTAGGCCGCGAGGCCGATGGCGATCAGCGCCAGCAGCGCGATGCCCCACCAGGCCCGCTCCAGCGACGCCATCGCTTCGCCGGTGCCCTCCGGCGTCGATCCGCGCCAGATCGCCAGAAGCGAGAGCACCGCCACGACAAGGTAAATGAGACCGCGACCGGCATAGCCAGCGCGCATGACGGGCACTGCCCATTGGAGATTCTGCTGTGTCATGCCCGGACAAGCGGATGCGGGGCCCGCTTGTTCCATTGGCATCCGCTAGTTTTCGGCGAGCGTGATCACCGGCTCCATCGAGGCGAATTCTTCTTGGCTCAGGTGGCACTTCACCTTGTGACCCGGCGCGAACTCGACCATCGGCGGCACTTCGCGTTCGCACAGGTCGTCCGGGACCCGGGACTTCCAGCGGCAACGCGTCTGGAACGGGCAACCCGAAGGCGGATTCATCGCCGAGGGCACGTCGCCCTCCAGCACGATGTGCTTCTTCTCGATATGGGTGTCGGCGATCGGCACCGCCGAGAGCAGCGCCTCTGTATAGGGGTGGTAGGGCGGCGCGAAGACCTCCCGCGCCGTGCCGATCTCGACCACATGGCCGAGATACATCACCATCACCCGGTCGGCGAGGTAGCGCACGATCGATAGGTCGTGGCTGATGAAAAGCAGCGTCGTCTTCTGCTCGCGCTGGATCTCCATCAACAGGTCGGTGACGGCGGCCTGGACGGAAACGTCGAGCGCCGAGACCGGCTCGTCGGCCACGACGATCCGGGCGCCGCCGGCAAAGGCGCGCGCGATGCCCACCCGCTGTTTCTGGCCACCGGAGAGCTGGCGCGGCATCCGGGTTGCGAATTCGCGCGGCAGCTTCACGAGATCGAGAAGCTCCAGCATCCGCCGCTTGCGGTCGCGTGGACTGTCGCCGACGCCGAAGATCTCCAGCGCCCGGATGATCTGCCGCCCCACCGTCATCGACGGGTTCAGCGTGTCGAACGGGTTCTGGAACACCATCTGCACATCAGCCACGGTGCGCGTGTCGCGCTTTTCGATCGGCACGTCGCCCACGGCGCGGCCATCGAGCTCGACGCCGCCCGCCGTCGCCGTCTCCAGCCCCATCAGCACCTTGGCCAAGGTGGACTTGCCGCAGCCGGATTCGCCGACGATGGCCAGCGTTTCGCTTTCATGCGCCTCGAAGCTCAGCGTCTCGTTGGCCTTGACCACCTGCGCCTCGCCGCCGCCCAGAAGGCCGGGGCGCGAAACCTGATAATACTTCTGCAGCCCATCGACCTTGAGGACCACCTCGCCGATCTCCGTGCTTTCACGGTGATCGGAAACCTCCGGTGGCGCGTCCCAGTCGATCTCGTTGGTGCGGATGCAGCGGGCTTCGTGACCGTCGCCGGGCACCTCGATCATCGGGATCGGCTGCGCGTCGCAGCGGCCCTGTTGGAAGTAGTCGCAGCGCGGGCCGAAATTGCAGCCCGGCGGGCGCTCGTCGGGCAGGGGGAAGTTGCCGGGAATGGCGATCAGCGGCCGCGTCGCCTTGTCAGCGCCGGGCAGGGGGATCGCCCGGAACAGCGCCTGCGTATAGGGGTGGCGCATCTCGTCGAAGACCTCGCCGATACGGCCGCGCTCGACCGCTTCGCCCGAATACATCACGCAGATCCGGTCGCAGGTCTCCAGCACCAGCCCGAGATTGTGGCTGATGAACAGCATCGAAGTGCCGTATTTCACTCCCAACTCGCGCACCAGATCGATCACCGCCGCCTCGACGGTGACGTCGAGCGCCGTAGTGGGCTCGTCGAGGATCAGCAGCGCGGGCTTCGACATCAGCGCCATGGCGATGACGATGCGCTGCTGCTGGCCGCCCGAGAGCTGGTGCGGGTAGGCGTCGAGGATCCGCTCGGGGTCGGGCAGGCGCACGTCGCGCACCACCTCGAGGGCGCGGGCGCGCGCCTCCTCGGCCGAGATCCCCTCGTGGATCATCGGCACCTCCATGAGCTGCCGGTCGATCTTGAGCGCCGGGTTCAGCGAGGCCATCGGCTCTTGGTAGATCATCGCGATGTCGCGGCCGCGGATCTCGCGCAGGCGTGCGGGCGACATCGTCGTCAGCTCCTCGCCGCGGAACTTGATCGAGCCGCCGGTGATGCGGCCGTTGACGCCGAGATCCTGCATCACGCCCAGTGCCACGGTGGACTTGCCGCAGCCGGATTCCCCGACGAGGCCCAGCGCCTCGCCGGCGCGAACGGTGGCGGAGAAGTCCATCACCGCCGGGATCTCGCGCGTGCGGGTGAAGAAGGAAATGGACAGGTTGCGGATCTCGAGGATCGGCTCGCCGGGAGCGACCTCGAGGGCGGGATCTGTCGCGGTATCGGTCATCTTGCACTCCTGATGCGGCGCGCGGGCGGAAACTGCGGGACCGGGGGTTTCACACCCCCGGACCCCCGTGGCGTATTTCGGGAACAAAGTCGGCCATCAGTCCCTCAGGCTCTCCTCGCGCAAACCGTCCGCCAGAAGGTTCAGGCCGAGGACGAGGCTCAAGAGCGCAAGTGCGGGTACCATCGCGGCATGCGGGTAGATCGACAGCAAGCGGCGACCGAGATTGATGGTCGAGCCCCAGTCGGGGCTGTCCGGCGGCAGGCCGAGACCGAAGAAGCCGAGCGTGCCCAAGAGGATCGTCGTGTAGCCGATGCGTAGGCAGAAATCGACGATCAGCGGACCCCGCGCATTAGGCAGGATCTCCCACAGCATGATGTACCACGGGCTCTCGCCGCGGGTCTGGGCCGCGGCGACGTAGTCGCGGGTCTTGATGTCCATGGTCAGGCCGCGGACGATCCGGAACACCGTGGGCGCATTGACGAAGACGACGCTTACGAAGACCACGAGGATGCCGCCGGGCACGTCGAACAGGTCGAGCGCGTCGGGCCAGAAATCGACCGGTGTGCCGTCCTGGCTCACCATCGAGAGATAGAGCCAGCCGCCGAACAGCAGCAGCGTGGCCAGCACGACGAGGCGCAGCATCGGGCGCGGCGCGAGCCGCGCGTTCAGCAGCACCCCGAAAAAGGCGATGGGGAACAGGAACAGCACCATTGCCATGTAGGCCGGTACGCCCGTTTGCACCATTTCGGGCGTGACCAGCAGGTAGAACAGCAGGATCACCGGAAAGGCGAGGATCAGGTTGGCGAGAAACGACAGTAACGTATCGAGGCGGCCCGCGTAGAAGCCCGCCGGAAGACCGAGCGTGATGCCGACCAAGAAAGCGAAAATCGTCGCCAGCGGCGCGATCTGCACCACGATCCACGAGCCGTGCACCATGCGCGAGAACACGTCACGCGCGAGATTGTCGCCGCCCAGAAGGTAATGCGGATAGACCCCGTCATCGGCCATCGCCAGTGGCGTGCCGGGTACCTTGTTCTTCATCCCCGACAGCGCGGTCAGCGGATCATGGGTAGCAATCATGTCGAACAGCCCCGCGAAGAGCGCGGTGAAGACCCAGAACATCACCAATGCGAAGCCCGCCATGCCGATCGTGCTGTCGAACAGCTTGCCATAAAGGCCGAGGCGCCGTTTGAAAGCGATCGACAGGCCGAAGGTCAGGGCCAGGGCGATCCAGACCGGCAGGAAGCGCTGCGACATCTCGCCGAGAATGCCCAGCGCGCCATAGGGCAGAAGCAGCGGCAACATTAGGTAAAGCGCCAGCACCAGCGCGGTGAGCCACAAGAAGGCGCGGCCGGCGAGATCGGCCAATCCGTGCAGGCCGGCGCGCGCCGCGAGCGTGCCATCGGGCAGGCTCTGGCGCCGCACCGGCGCGCTGACCAGCGAAAGCACGAGCGACAGGAGCGACGCGGCCACGAGGCCCGCGACCGACAGTCCCAGCAGCGGGTTCAACCAAGCGCCCCAAGGGCCGGTCCAGCTCAGCGGTTCCAAGGGCTGACCTCCTTACGAGACGCGGATGCGCGGGTTGAGATAGACATAGCCGATGTCGGAGATGAGCTGCGTCAGCAGCACCACCACCACCGAGACGACCGAGACGCCGAGCAGCAACTCGATGTCGTTGTTGCCGGCCGCCTGCACCAGCGTCCAGCCGAAGCCCTTGTAGTTGAACAGGGTCTCGACGATCACCACGCCGTTCAGCAGCCACGGGAACTGCAGCATGATCACCGTGAACGGGGCGATCAGCGCGTTCCTGAGCGCGTGGCGCAGCACGATCATGGGAAACGAGACGCCCTTGAGCCGGGCGGTGCGGATGTATTGCGCGGTCATCACCTCGGTCATCGAGGCCCGCGTCATCCGGGCGATGTAGCCCATGCCGTATAGCGCGATGGTCAGAACCGGCAGGGTGAAGTTCTCGAAAGTGGCGTCTTCCATCGCGGAAGTGGCCGAGCCGTTGAACCATCGCAGGCCGACCGCCGTGGAGGCGAAGACGGCGATGAACACCACGCCCGAGACGTATTCCGGCGTCGCGGTGGTCAGGATCGACACGGTCGAGAGCGAGCGGTCAAGCTTCGAGCCCTCGCGCATCCCCGCCAGCACGCCGAGGATCAGCGCGCCGGGGACCATCACCATCATTACCCAGAACATCAGCTTGCCGGTCAGCGCGAGGCTGCGGCCGATGATCTCGGCCACGTCGCGGCGAAACACGGTCGACCAGCCCCAATCGCCCTGCATGATGCCGCAGAAAGCCCCGGCCTCGACCGCGCCGGCCGGCGCCTCGCAGCGCCCGGCCACCACCTCGCCATCGACCGTATGGGTCCAGCCCGGTACCACGCCGAGCCATTCGCCATAGCGTACCAGCATCGGCTCGCCATAGCCGTTGCGGTCGAGCCAGCTTTCTACCTCGGCATCGGAGACGCGGGTCCCGATCTCGGATTTCGCGATCTTCTCCAGGCTGGGCTCTAGATTGGTCAGGAAGAAGACGATGAAGGTCAGGGCAAAGGTCGTGACCAGCAACGTCAGAAGACGCGACAGGAGAAATCGGATCATTTGAGCATGGGTCCGGTACGCATGAGGTGGAATGTCGGGAGGCCGCCCCGGCCCAATGCCGGGGCGCACCTGTATCGGGTCACGAAGCGATCGCCCACTTGTAGTGGTGATGCTCGAAGGTCGGATGCATCTCGGCGCCCTGCACCTTGTCGGTGTAATGGCGATAGAGCGAACGCCAGTAGGGCTGGATCAGCACGCCGTCATCCTGCAGAAGCTTCTCCATCTTGGCCATGACCTCGCGCCGAGCCTCGACATCGGCGAGCGACATCGCCTCTGCCAAGAGCGTGTCGAACTCCTCGCTGGAATAGGCGGTCTCGTTCCACGGCACGCCGGACCTGTAGGCGAGCCCGAGGATCTGCACGCCGAGCGGACGCATGTTCCACTCGGTGGCCGAGAAGGGGTATTCGAGCCAGTCGTTCCAGAAGGTCGAGCCGGGCAGCACCTGCCGCTCGACCTGGATGCCCGCGTCGCGCAGCTGGGCCGCAACCGCGTCGCAGCTTGCCGCCTGCCAGGCGTCGTCGATCGAGATCAGCTCGAAGGTCTCGTTGCCGAAGCCGGCCTCGTCGAGCAGCGCCTTCGCGGCGGCGGGATCGTGCACGGGCGGATCGATCTGCGCGTATTCGGGGTGGATCGGGCAGACATGGTGGTTCTCGGCCACCGTGCCACGCCCGTTATAGCCGAGCTCCAGCACGATCGCGTTGTCGACCGCCATTTGCAGTGCGTTGCGCACGTCCTTGTTGTCGTAGGGCGGGCTGTCTTGGTTGAACCGCACCGCCAGCGTCGCCGCGGTCACCACCTCGGACTTTTGCCAGCCGATCGCGTCGAAGATGTCGATGAAATCGCCGGTGGTCTGGTAAGTGATGTCGATCTCGCCCGATTCCGCCGCCGCCAGCTTGGCCGCGGGGTCGGTGCCGTAGTCGATGTATTCGATCCGGTCGAGATAGGGCCCGCCGAACACCTCGGTGCCCCACCACTGGTGATCCGGGTTGCGCACCAGAACCTGGCGCACGCCAACCTCGTTGACCTCGGGCAGGTAGGGGCCGGTGCCGATCGGGTTCTCGGACGGGTCGCCGCTCTCGTAGCTCGAATGCACGATGGCGGCCGGGTAATCAGCCATCGAGACGATCACGGTGATGTCCGGGGCTGCGAGGTTGAGCCGCACGGTCATCTCATCGACCTCTTCGATGGCACCCTCGCGCGCCATGTTGGTCTCGGCATCGACCAACTGGCTCATCCGCCCGGCCATGGAGTTGCCCTCGACGGTGCCGTCGCACCAGCGAGTGATGTTGCGCACCACATCGGCGGCAGTGAAGGGATCGCCGTTGTTCCAGGTGACGCCTTGGCGGACCTTGAGCGTGAACTGTGTGGCGTCCTCGTTGGCATCCCAGCTCTCGAGCAGCATCGGCGTGATCGAACCGTCGGCTTCGTACTGCACGAGATAATCGAGCCAGCCGCGGTAGAAGTTGGAGATCTGGCTCCAATCCGCGAGGCGCGGATCCTTGAGCGCCTTGGTCTCCATCTCCATGCGCAGCGTGCCGCCCATCGGCATGTGGTTTTCGGCGCGGGCGGGGGCAGGCAGGCCGATCAGGCCAAAGGCGGCGGAGGAGCCGACGCCCAGCGCGGTGGCGCGGGTCAGGAACTCGCGGCGCGACAACCGGCCGGCACGGTGCTCGGCGGCATACATCTCCGCGGCGGGGTGAAGTCCGGCCCGGCGGGGGTCGTGGATCGTCATGGTCATCTCCCTGTTGGACGGCGCATCATGGCCGCCTTCACGGGCCTCTTGCGGGCCCGGCCTCGTCATCTGCGCAACGGTGCTTGCATGAGCATCTGTGCGGCGAGGTCGCGGCGTCAACGCGACAATTGCGCAAAACCGCTGTTCCGAGGCCTGAATGCGACATTAGGTGTCGCAAAGGGGCATTGGTGTCAACGCGAGGATTCGAAACGGGGATTCACCGTTGCGTCACATCCGCCGGCCAGAGGTCGATCCCGGTCGGGCGTCATGCATGGCCAAGTCAGTTCGGCGGGCCGTGGGCCGAGGCGGTGTCGCCCCGCCCCGGGCCCAAAGGTCGGGATTAGGCCTTGATCCACCACCTGTAATGGTGGTGCTCGAAGGACGGGTGCATCTCGGCACCCTGCACCTTTTCGGTGTAGTGGCGGAAGATCGAGCGCCAGTAGGGCTGGATCACCACGCCGTCCTCCTGCAGCAGGGTCTCGATCCTGGCCATGACCTCGCGCCGCGCCTCGACATCGGCAAGCGACATCGCCTCGGCCAACAGCGCGTCGAACTCCTCGCTGGAATAGGCGGTTTCGTTCCAAGGCACGCCGGATTTGTAGGCCAGCGCCAGCACCTGCACGCCCAGTGGTCGCATAGCCCAGTCGGTCGCCGAAAAAGGATATTCCAGCCAGCCGTTCCAGAAGGTCGAACCGGGCATCACCCGGCGCTGCACGTCGATGCCGGCATCTCGCAGCTGCGCCGCCACCGCGTCGCATGTCGATGCCTGCCAGGCGTCGTCGAGCGAGATCAGCTCGAACGTCTCGTCGCCAAAGCCGGCCTCGTCCAGCATCGCTTTGGCGACCGCAGGGTCGTATGCCGGGCCGTCGACCTGCGCGTATTCGGGGTGGATCGGGCAGACATGGTGGTTCTCGGCCACCTCGCCGCGGCCGTTGTAGCCAAGCTCCAGCACGATCTCGTTGTCGACCGCCATCTGCAGGGCGCGGCGCACGTCGCGATTGTCGAAGGGCGGGCTGTCCTGGTTGAAGCGCACCACGATCGTCGAGGCCGTCACCACCTCGGATTTCTGCCAGCCGATCGCGTCGAAGATGTCGATGAAATCGCCCGTCGTCTCGTAAGTGATGTCGATCTCGCCCGATTCAGCCGCCGCAACCTTGGCTGCGGGGTCGGTGCCGTAGTCGATGTATTCGATCCGGTCGAGATAGGGGCCGCCGAACACCTTGGTGCCCCACCATGTATGGTCGGGGTTGCGCTCCAGCACCTGCCGCACCCCGACCTCGTTGATCACGGGCAGATAGGCACCGGTGCCGATCGGGTTCGCGGACAGATCGCCGCCGTCGAAGCTCGAATGCACGATGGCGGCCGGGTAATCGGCCATCGAGACGATCACGGTGATGTCGGGCGCTGCAAGGTTGAGCCGGACCGTAAGGTCGTCGACCACCTCGATCGCGCCCTCACGGGCCATGTTGGTCTCGGGGTCTACCAGCTGGACCATGCGGCTGGCCATGGAGTTGCCCTCGACCGTGCCGTCGCACCACAAGGTGATGTTGCGGGCGACGTCCTCGGCCGTGAACGGATCGCCATTGTTCCAGGTCACGCCGGGCCGGACCTTGAGCGTGAACTGCGTGGCGTCGTCATTCGCCTCCCAGCTCTCGAGCAGCATCGGCGTGATCGAGCCATCGGCCTCGTATTGGGCAAGATAGTCGAGCCAGCCGCGGTAGAAATTATGGATTTCGCCCCAATCCGCGAGGCGCGGATCCTTCATCGCCTTGGTTTCCATCTCCATGCGCAGCGTGCCGCCCATCTGGGCATGGCTTTCGGCGCGGACGGGGGCAGGCAGGCCGATCAGGCCGAAGGCGGCGGAGGAGCTGAGGCCCAGCGCGGTGGCGCGGGTCATGAATTCGCGGCGCGACAGCTGCCCCGCCTCGTGCTCGGCGGCGTACATCCTGGCGGCGGGATGCGCCGTGCCCCGTGGGTTGTGGTGGATCGTCATCTGCGTCTCCCTGTTGAGCGGCGCGTCGACGGCCGCCGTCGCGGGTCCCTTCCGGACCCGGGTTTCGCGTCGCTCGGGCGACGAGACTTGCCGATGGATCTGGGTGGTCAGGTTGAAGCGTCAATGCGAGCTTCGCGTTAATCACGGCTCCATGAGCCGGTCCGGAGGATCGGGTATGGCGCTGATAGCCTCGCTACGAGAATGGGGCGCAGCGGGCGGTGGCGGCGTCATCCGGTCGGTGCCGCGGGATCGATCTCGCGCCACTCCCGCATGCGGCCGCGAAACCAGCTGCGCTGCCGTTTTGCGTATTGCCGAGACGCGATGATGGCGGCCTCCCGCGCGGTGGCGAGGTCGGTCTCGCCTCGCAGATGCGCGATCAGCTCCGGCGCGCCGATGGCGCGCGCCCAAGGCGCCTCCGGGGTCCAGTGCGGCAGCGCTTCCCTCGCTTCGTCGAGCGCGCCCGCTTCGAGCATCGCGTCGAAGCGCCGCGCGATACGGGCATTCAGCCATGCCGGCTCGGGACGGAGCACCAGCGGCTGGGCCTGATCGAGCGGGAGCAAGGGTGCCGGCGTGTCGGCCTGCCACTCGGCGATGCCACGCCCGGTGGCGCGCAGCACCTCCCATGCGCGCTGGACCCGGGCACGGTTCAGAAGGTCGATCTGCGCGGCGCTGGCCGCATCGAGCCCGGCCACGAGGTCGGGCAGGGGGATGGCGTTCGCCTCGGCCCGGATTTCGGGTGGCGTCGCGGGGATCTCGGCCAGCCCCTCGGTCAGCGCCGAGAAATAGAGTCCAGTGCCGCCGGTGATGATCGGTCGCGCACCGCCCAGCATCGGTGCCACGTCTCGCAGCCAGTGCCCGACCGAATAGGTTTGGTCGCGTCCGACATGGCCGTAGAGTGCATGCGGAGCGCGGGCCTCCTCATCGGGCGAGGGGCGCGCGGTGATCACGCGCCAGTCGGCATAGACCTGCAGCGCGTCGGCATTGATCACGACGCCGCCCCCCGTCTCCGCCACTGCGAGCGCCAGCGCCGACTTGCCGGAGGCGGTAGGCCCGGCGATCAGCACCGGGCGCGCGGGATCGAGGCCGCGCGCGATCTCGTGCCAGCCGCTCACCCCCGGCTGCCGGTCGCCGAAGCCGCCTGCATGGCATTGAACATGGACCTGCTTTCGTCCATCTTGCGCCGCGACCCGATTTCCCCCGAAACACGCACGGAGCCCCCATGACCGATACCCAAAAGCCTGCCTTCCGCAGGGTGATGCTGAAGATCTCGGGGGAGGCGCTGATGGGGAACACGGCGTTCGGTCTGCATCCGCCGACCGTCGAACGCATCGCGCGCGAGGTCAAGTCGGTGCATGATCTCGGCGTCGAGATCTGCATGGTGATCGGCGGCGGCAACATCTTTCGCGGGCTGTCCGGCTCGGCGCAGGGGATGGAGCGGACCACCGCCGACTACATGGGCATGCTCGCCACGGTGATGAACGCGCTGGCGATGCAGTCGGCGCTCGAGGAGCTGGGCGTCTTCACGCGGGTGATCTCGGCGATCCCGATGGACCAGGTCTGCGAACCCTATATCCGGCGCCGTGCCGTGCGGCACCTTGAGAAGAAGCGCGTCTGCATCTTTGCCGCCGGCACCGGCAACCCCTATTTCACCACCGACACCGCGGCGACGCTGCGGGCCAACGAGATGAGCTGCGAAGCGATCTTCAAGGGCACCAAGGTGGACGGCGTCTATGACAAGGACCCCAAGAAATTCGACGATGCCAAGCGCTACGAGACCATCACCTATGACGAGGTGCTGCAGAAGCATCTGGGGGTGATGGATGCGAGCGCCATCGCGCTGGCGCGCGACAACAGCCTGCCGATCATCGTCTTTTCGCTCGATGAGCCCGGCGGCTTCCGTGGCATTCTCGCGGGCGAGGGGACCTCGACCCGGGTGCATGGCTGAGCGAAACTCTTCCCGGTTTCGCCCCGTGACTGACACGGGACGCGGCTAGCACCGGGCAAAGTGTTCTGGAATGCGCAGGCTGTTGACGCTATCACCGGCGCCAACAGCTCGCCCTCAAAAGACAAGAAGAGACCGATGGCAGACGATTTCGAACTCGATACCGACGACCTCCAGCGCCGCATGGACGGCGCGATCGCCTCGCTGCGCACCGAATTCGCCTCGCTCAGGACGGGCCGTGCCTCGGCCTCGATGCTCGAGCCGGTGATGGTCGATGCCTATGGCAGCATGACCCCGATCAACCAGGTCGGCACCGTTAACGTGCCCGAGCCGCGGATGGTGACGATCAACGTCTGGGACAAGGCGCTCGTGGGCAAGGTCGAAAAGGCGATCCGCGAAAGCGGGCTCGGCATCAACCCGCAGCTCAACGGCACCATCATCATGCTGCCGATCCCCGAGCTGAACGAGGAGCGCCGGACCCAGCTGACCAAGGTGGCAGGCCAGTATGCCGAGCACGCCCGCGTCGCGATCCGCAACCTGCGCCGCGACGGCATGGACCAGATCAAGAAGGCCAAGAATGACGGCCTCTCCGAGGATGACCAGAAGTTCTGGGAGCAGGAGGTTCAGGAACTGACCGATCGCTACATCAAGCTGGTCGACCAGCAGCTCGAGACCAAGCAGGCCGAGATCATGCAGGTCTGAGGCTCGCGCCTCACCAGTTGCAGGGAGGCCGTCATGGCTGCCGACGCGCAAGACAAGACACCGAAGGGCGGCCCCGAGCATGTCGCGATCATCATGGACGGCAATGGGCGCTGGGCCCAGAGCCGCGGCCGACCGCGGCTGTTCGGCCATCAGGCCGGGGCTCGCCGGGTCCGCGACATCGTCGAGGCATGCCCCGATCTCGGGGTCAAGTATCTGACGATCTTCGCCTTCTCGACCGAGAACTGGAAACGCACCCAGACCGAGGTCTCGGGGCTGATGGCGCTGTTCCGGCGCTACATCGTGCGCGAGGCGCGGGCGCTTCTGAGCCAGGGCGTCAGGGTGCGCTTCATCGGGGACCGGATCCGTCTCGACGAGAAGCTGGTCGCGATGATGGACGAGCTGGAGCTGATCACCAGCCACAACGACCTCGTGCATCTCACCGTGGCGCTGAACTATGGCGGTCGCGACGAGGTGACCCGCGCCGCCAAGCGGCTCGCCTACGAGATCGAACAGGGGCGGCTCACCCACAAGGATGTCGATGCCGAAACGCTGTCACGCTTTCTCGACACCCATGTGCTGCCCGATCCCGATCTCGTGATCCGTACCTCCGGCGAGGCTCGCATATCGAACTTTCTGCTGTGGCAGTCGGCCTATGCGGAATACGAGTTCGTCGACACGCTCTGGCCCGATTTCACGCCTGAAGAGTTCGCGCGGGTCTGCGCGAGCTACGCCCATCGCGACCGCCGCTTCGGCGCCGTCAAGGCCTGACATGGCGGAGGGGGGAGACAAGGAGGGCGTCGCGGTGACGGCGGCGCTGGCCGATCCGGGCCGCTGGAGCGATCTGGGCGTGCGCATGGCTTCCGGTGCCGGCATGGCGGTGCTGGGCGCGCTCGCGGTAATGATGGGCGGCGTCTGGTTCCAGATGCTGACGGTCTTCGTCACGGCGGTGATGGTCTGGGAACTCTGGATGATGATCGAGCCGGGCAAGCCGACGCCAGGCATGCTGCTCGCGGCGCTCTGCGCCTCGGTGCTGTCGGGTCAGCTCTCGGGCGACGGCAACTGGGTGCTGCTGCTGTTTCTGGTGGCGCCGATCGCCGGGGCGGCGATGCTGCGCCGCGAACGCGGTACCTTCTTCGCCTTCGCGCTGGGCATCGAGGTGGCGGGCTGGGGTCTGGTCACGTTCCGAGCCGAATACGGGTTCCAGTGGCTGCTCTGGCTGATCCTCGTGGTGATCTTCACCGACGTGTTCGGCTATGTTGCCGGCCGGGCGCTGGGCGGGCCGAAATTTTGGCCCAAGGTCAGCCCCAAGAAGACCTGGTCGGGCACGTCCGCGGGCTGGCTCGCGGCCGGTCTCGTCGGCTTCGGCTTCGTGCTGATGACTCACAGCCCGTGGCACCTGATCTGGATCTCGATGCTGCTGAGCTTTGCCTCGCAGATGGGTGACATCGCCGAAAGCGCGCTGAAGCGCCGCATGAAGGTCAAGGACAGCTCGACGCTGATCCCCGGCCATGGCGGTCTCTTCGATCGCTTCGATGCGATGCTCGGGGCCTCGCTCTTCATGCTGCTGGTCGCGGCTCTGGGCTTCATTCCCGGGGTGCATTTTTGAAACGCGTCAGCATTCTGGGCGCCACCGGCTCGATCGGCTGCCAGACCATCGAGTTGATCGAGGCCGCGCCCGAGCGCTTCGAGGTGGTCGCACTTACGGGCGGGCGCAACGTCGCGCTCCTGGCCGAACAGGCGAAGCGCCTGCGCCCCGGCCTCGCCGTCACCTGCCATGATGACTGCCGGGCCGAGCTGACCGAGCGGCTGTTGGGCACCGGCATCGAGGTGGCCTCGGGCGATGCCGCCGTCGCCGAGGCGGCGCGGATGCAGGCGGACTGGGTAATGTCCGCGATCGTCGGCGCTGCGGGTCTCGTGCCGGGCCTCGCGGCGATCCGGCAGGGCGCGACGCTGGCGCTCGCCAACAAGGAAACCATGGTCGCCGCCGGCCCGCTGGTGCTCGAGGCGGCGCGTGCCCATGGCGCGACCCTGCTGCCCGTGGATAGCGAGCATTCCGCCGTGTTCCAAGCGCTCGTGGGCGAGGACCGCGCAGCGGTCGAACGGGTGATCCTCACCGCCTCGGGCGGGGCCTTTCGCGATTGGCCGCTGGAGCGGCTGGCCACGGCTACGCCCGAACAGGCGGCGACGCATCCCAACTGGTCGATGGGGCAGCGCATCACCATCGACAGCGCCTCGATGTTCAACAAGGCGCTAGAGGTCATCGAGGCGCGCGAGCTGTTCGGCCTCGCGCCCGATCAGGTCGAGGTGGTGATCCATCCAGAAAGCCTGATCCACGCGCTGGTGGGCTTCAACGATGGCGCGCTGATGGCCCATATGGGCGCGCCCGACATGCGCCACGCCATCGGCTACGCGCTGAACTGGCCCGAGCGACGCGACCTGCCCGTGGCGCGGCTCGACCTCGCCGCCACCGGCTCCATGACCTTCCGGGCGCCGGACGAGGCGCGCTATCCGGCGCTGCGACAGGCGCGGCGGGTGATGGAGGAGGGCGGCCTCGCCGGGGCGGCCTTCAACGCCGCAAAGGAGGCCGCGCTCGACGCCTTCCTCGACCGGCGCATCGGCTTCTTGCAGATGGCGCAGGTGGTCGAGCAGGTGCTGGACACGATGTCGCGCGCGGGCGCCCTGCGGGTTGACATCCCGGGCCTCGACGCGGTCCTTGGGGCCGATGCGGAGGCGCGGGAGCGCGCCGCGCGTATCTCCCGGACCGATCTCCAGACCACATAGGACGACCCCTTGGACCTGACCCAGATCCTGCCGCAGTTCGGCAACGTGGCCTTCACCCTCGCCGCATTCGTGGTGGCGCTTTCGGTGATCGTGGCGATCCACGAATACGGCCACTACATCGTCGGCCGCTGGTCTGGCATCCACGCCGAGGTCTTCAGCCTCGGCTTCGGCCCGGTGCTGGTGTCGCGGCGCGACAAGCACGGCACGCTCTGGCAGATCGCGGCGCTGCCCTTCGGTGGCTACGTGAAGTTCCTCGGGGACGCCAACGCGGCCTCGGTCGGGCAGGCGGCTGGCACCGATCCGGCCAAGCTGCGCCATACCATGCTGGGCGCGCCGCTCTGGGCCCGCGCGGCCACCGTGGCGGCGGGCCCGATCTTCAACTTCATCCTGTCGATCCTGATTTTCGCAGCGGTGATCCTCACCCAAGGCCGCGCCGCCGATCCGTTGACGATCGAGCGGATGCTGCCGCTGCCCGCCACCTATGTGAATGAGCTTCGTGCCGGGGACGAGATCCTCGCCATCGGCGGCTCTGAGCTGCCCGGCGAGGATGGCTTGGCGCGGCTGGCCGAGGGCTACCCGGCCGAGCCGGTTCTCGATTACAGGGTGCGCCGCGACGGGCGTGAGATGCTGGTGCGCGGCCCCTATCCGCAGCCGCCGCTGGTGGGTGGCGTGTCCCCGCGTTCGGCCGCGGACGCAGCCGGTCTGCGCGCCGGTGACGTGATCCTCGAACTGGAGGGAAGCGAAGTCTTCGCCTTCGCCCAGCTGATCGAAATCGTCACCGCCTCGGAAGGCCGCACGCTCGATCTGACGATCTGGCGCAATGGCGAAACGCGCGAGCTGTCACTGACCCCACGCCGGGTCGACCTGCCGCGCCCCGAGGGCGGCTTCGAGACACGCTGGCTTCTGGGTATCTCGTCGGGGCTTTTCTTCGAGGCCGCGACCGAGACGCCGGGCCTCGGCACCGCACTGGGCGACGCCGTGGCGCAGGTCTGGAATATCATCGTGTCCTCGCTCTCGGGGTTGGGCCACATGATCACCGGCGCGATTTCATCGTGCAATCTGTCGGGCCCCGTCGGCATCGCCCAGGCCTCCGGCGCCATGGCGGAGCAGGGCGCCACCAGCTTCATCTGGTTCGTCGCGGTGCTCTCGACCGCGGTGGGACTTCTGAACCTGTTTCCGATCCCGGTGCTCGACGGCGGACATCTCGTCTTCTTCGGCTACGAGGCGATCACCGGCCGCCAGCCGGGCGACAAGGCGCTGCGCGTGCTGATGGCGCTGGGGCTGTCGCTGATCCTGACCATGACGGTTTTCGCGGTGCTCAACGACCTGTTTCTCTGCCCCTGAAGCCGCGTCGTGGCTGCGGCGGGGCCATCGCTTGGTCGAATTTCCGCCGGATTTGCCGCCTAGTGTTCGAGCCTCGTATTCAGGAGACGAGGCATGAACACGATTCTGAAGGATGATGCCGGTCTGGGCCTGCTGGTCGAGCTCCACATGGGCCGGCTGCTGCTGCCGGCCGCGCTGGTGCTGGCCCTGACTGTGGCGATACGGATCGCCGCGCCATGAACATGCTTCGAAAGCACCGGAGCTTTTGACAACGCTTCCCGGGGTCGGTAACTCCCTAGTCAAGAAACGACGCGTGGCAGGGATGGTGACGATGACGGCTCGAAGCAGGGGCGCCTTGGCGCGTAGGTTGACAGGTGCCGCGAGCGCGGCCGCGCTGATCGCGGCGATCAGCGCCGTGGCGCCGGCATTGGCGCAGGATTTCCGCTTCGAGGAAGTTTCGGTCGAGGGCAACCGCCGGATCGAGACCGGCACCATCCTGACCTATGCCGGTATCTCGCGCGGTGAGACCGTTAGCGCCGCCGCCCTGAACGATGCGGGCCAGCGGATCCGCGAGACCGGGCTGTTCCGCTCGGTCGAGATCCGGCCCGAGGGCGGCCGCCTCGTCATCGAGGTGACCGAATTCCCGACGATCAACCGCATCGGCTTCGAGGGCAACGCGAAGATCGACGACGCGGAGTTGGCGCAGCTGGTCACCGCGACTGAACGCCGCGTCTACAACCCCGCGCAGGCCCAGACCGATGCCGACGCCATCGCCGCCGCCTATGCCGAGCGCGGCCGGATAAATGCCGTCGTGCGCCCGGCGCTGATCGAGCGCTCCGACAACCGTGTCGATCTGGTCTACCAGATCACCGAGGGCGGTGTGACCGAGATCGAGCGCATTTCCTTTACCGGCAACCGCGCCTTCTCCGACCGTCGCCTGCGCGGCGTGCTGGCCACCAGTCAGGCCGGTCCGCTGCGCCAGCTTATCAAGAGCGACACCTTCGTGGCCGACCGCATTGCCTTTGACCGGCAGATGCTCACCGATTTCTATCGTTCGCGCGGCTATGTGGATTTCGAGATCCTCGACGTCGATGCCGAACTGACCCGCGCCCGCGACGCCTATCTGCTGACCTTCAACGTCCGCGAGGGCCAGCGCTACCAGGTCAACAACGTGAATATCGCCAGCGAGATTCCCGGCCTCTCGACCACGCGCTTCGACGAGGCGATCCGCCTCGATCGCGGCGATTACTACTCGCCCACGGCGGTCGAGGACGACATCGCGCGGATGGAGCGCATCGCGATCCGCGACGGCATCGATTTCCTGCGGATCGAGCCGCGCATCACCCGCAACCCGCGCGACCTGTCGCTCGAGGTGACCTATGTGCTGAGCCGGGGCGAGCGGATCTTCGTCGAGCGCATCGACATCGAGGGCAACTCGACCACACTCGACCGGGTGGTGCGTCAGCAGTTCCGCACCGTCGAGGGCGATCCCTTCAACCCGCGCGCCGTGCGCGAGAGCGCCGAGCGGATCCGCGCACTTGGCTATTTCGCCGATGCGCAGGTCAATGCCCGTCCGGGCACCGAGCCGGGCTCGGTCGTGATCGACGTCGATGTCGAGGAACAGCCCACCGGCTCGCTCTCCTTCGGCGCCAACTATTCGACTGATGACGGCTTCGGCCTCGTCGCGGGTTTCGCCGAGCGCAACTTCCTTGGCCGGGGTCAGCTGTTCAGCCTTGACCTCTCGACCAGCGAGAACAACCGCGTCATCTCCTTCGATTTCGCCGAGCCCGCCTTCCTCGGGCGCGATCTGCGCTTCGGCTTTGGCGTGGATTACCGCTCGACCGACAACGACTCGGCGCTCTACGACACCGATACCTTCCGTATCTCGCCCTCCTTCACCTTCCCGGTGAGCGAGAACGGCCGGTTGCAGACCTATTACGCGGCCGAGTACAACGACATCACCGATGTCGATCCGGATGCCAGCGACATCATCATCGCCGAGCAGGCCGAGGACGGCGTCTGGACCAATTCGCTCGGCTATAGCTACAGCTACGACACCCGCCGCTCTGGGCTCGATCCCGATACCGGCATCCTGTTGCGCTTCGGGCAGGAGTTCGGGGTCGGCGACGAGTCCTTCGTCAAGACCACGGCGCTGGCCTCGGCCGAAACACTAGTGCTGGGCGAGGACGTGCTGCTGCGCGCCACCGTCGAAGGCGGGATCATCAACCATTCCGACGGCACCACCCGCGTCACCGACCGCTTCTTCATGGGCAGTCGGATCATGCGCGGCTTCGAAGCCGGCGGCATCGGCCCGCGCGACGCCGATACCGATGACGCACTGGGCGGCAACAAATACGCCGTCACTCGGCTCGAGGCCGAGTTCCCGCTGGGTCTGCCCGAGGATTACGGCATCTCCGGCGGCGCCTTCGTGGATTACGGCTCGGTTTGGGATGTGGGTTCGACCCGCGGCACCGGTGCGACCGTGCTCTACGACGAGTTCACGCCGCGCGCCGTGGTCGGCGCCTCGGTATTCTGGGACACGCCGCTCGGTCCGCTGCGCTTCAACTTCACCGAGGCTCTGGAGGCCGAGGAGTTCGACGAGACCCGTGGCTTCGACCTGACGATCTCCTCGCGGTTCTGATGCGGCGCGCGGCGGCGGTCATCTGCCTGATGGCGGCGCTCGGCGGGCCGGCGCTTGCGCAGCGCGTGGCCGATCCCGCCGCGCCAGCGCCAGCCCAGACCCCGGCAGCCGCAGGCGGCATCGTCGTGCTCGACACCGATCGGCTTTTCTCGGAAAGCCTGTTCGGACAGCGTCTGGCCGCAGATCTACAGGCCCAGACCGAAGCGCTGGTCGAGGAGAACCGCCGGATCGAGGCGGAGCTTACCGCCGAGGAACAGGATCTGACGCGCCGCCGCCCGTCGATGACGCCGGAGGCGTTCCGGGCCGAGGCCGAGGCCTTCGACGCCAGGGTTCAGGAGATCCGCCGCGAGCGCGACGCCAAGGAACGCGCACTGCAGCAGGAGGCGGCCTCCGGACGCGAGATCTTCCTGGCCGCCGCGGGTCCGGCGCTGGGGCAGGTGATGCTGGAGCGCGGCGCCTCGATCATCCTCGACCGGCGCGCGGTCTTCCTGTCCACCAGCGCGGTCGATGTCACCGATGCCGCGCTCGCGGCGGTCGACGCGGCGATCGGCAACGGCGCGACCCTTTCCGCCGATCCGGAACCCGCCGAGCCCGCCGATCCCTGACCGCGCCTGCCTTGCCGCTCGGGGGGCGAGTTGCTACTCAGATCGCGAATAGCCCCGCGACGGAAGGACCGCACCGACATGACCGACACCCCCGAGACGGGCACGCCGACTACCGCAGACATCCAGCTGATCCAGCGTATCCTGCCGCATCGCTACCCGTTCCTGCTGGTGGACCGCGTGATCGACATCGACGGCACCTCGAGCGCCACGGGCATCAAGAACGTCACGATGAACGAGCCGCATTTCCAAGGGCATTTCCCCGGCAATCCGATCATGCCCGGCGTCACGATCATCGAGGCGATGGCCCAGACGGCGGCAGTGATGGTCGGCACCACGATGAACCTCGTGGACGGCAACATGCTGATCTACTTCATGGGCATCGACGCCGCCAAGTTCCGCCGCAAGGTGATCCCGGGCGACCAGCTGCTGATGAAGGTCGAGACCACGCGCGGCAAGCCGGGCGGCAAGGTCTGGCGCTTCAAGGGCGTGGCGACGGTCGATGGCGAGATGGCGGCCGAAGCCGAGTTCACCGCGATGATGGACCTGCAGGGCTGATGGCGCGGATTCACTCTTCGGCGGTGATCGAGGAGGGCGCGCGGATCGGCGAGAACTGCCGGATCGGGCCGTTCTGTCATGTCGGCGCCCAAGTCGTTCTGGGCGATGGCGTCGAGCTCAAGAGCCACGTGGTCGTCACCGGCGACACAGCGATCGGCGCGGAGACGGTGGTTTTCCCTTTCTCGGTGATCGGCGAGATCCCTCAGGATCTGAAGTTCGGCGGCGAGCATACCCGGCTGCGCATCGGCGCACGCAACCGCATCCGCGAGCACGTAACGATCAACACCGGCACGGCGGGTGGCGGTGGCGAGACGCGGGTGGGTGACGACTGCCTGCTGATGGCGGGCTGTCACGTCGCGCATGACGTGCGGGTGGGCGATCGGGTGATCCTCGTGAACCATGCCGCGGTCGCGGGCCATTGCGAGATCGGCGATGACGTGATCGTCGGCGGGCTTTGCGGCATTCATCAATGGGTCCGGATCGGCCGTGGCGCGATTATCGGTGCAGTCACGATGGTGACCAACGACGTGATCCCCTTCGGTCTCGTCCAGGGGCCGCGCGGTCGGCTCGACGGGCTCAACCTCGTCGGCCTCAAGCGGCGCGGCACCTCGCGCGAGGAGATCGGTGCGCTGCGCGCCGCGTTCCGCGCCCTGAAGGAAGGCGAGGGCACGTTCCACGAGCGGGCCGCGGCGCTCGGATCCGGGGAAAGCGACCTCGTTCGCGAATTGTCGGAGTTCGTCTCGGCGCAGAGCGACCGCCAGTTCCTGACGCCGCAGGGCTGATCCGATGCTGGCGCTTCTCGCCGGGACCGGTGCGCTGCCGGGCGCGATCCTCGCGGAGCGCCCCGAGGCGCTGGTCTGCGAGATGGCGGGCGTGCCGGTGACGGCACCGAAGGGCACCGAGCGCCTCGACTACCGGATCGAGACGCTCGGCACGCTGCTGGAGGATCTGCGGGCACGGGGGGTGACCGAGATCTGTCTTGCCGGTGCGATGTCGCGTCCGCAGGTCGATCCGTCCCGGATCGATGCCGCCACAGCCCCTCTTGTGCCACGGTTGATGGCCGCCATGGGGCAAGGCGACGACGCGACGTTGCGCGCCGTGATGGCGCTTCTGGAAGAGCAGGGGTTTGTCCTGCGCGCGGCGCACGAGATCGCGCCCACGCTGCTCCCCAATGCCGGCCTGATGGGCGCCGTGCCTTTCACCGGAGCCCATGCGGCCGATGCGCGACGCGCATGGGCGGTGCACCGCGCCATGGCCAAGGCCGATGTCGGTCAGGCCTGCGTGGTGCGCGACGGGCTCTGCATCTCGGTTGAGGCGCTGCCGGGCACCGACTGGATGCTGGCCAGCCTCGCGGGCGGAGAGGCGAAGGGCGGGCTGC
Source organism: Limimaricola soesokkakensis (assembly GCF_900172345.1). Lineage (GTDB taxonomy): Bacteria > Pseudomonadota > Alphaproteobacteria > Rhodobacterales > Rhodobacteraceae > Limimaricola > Limimaricola soesokkakensis. Next base: position 140,909 of record NZ_FWFY01000006.1, on the reverse strand, counting down.
TCTACAAGGCGCCGAAGCCGGGTCAGGATCGGCGGGCCGATCTGCCGGTCATCGGCCCCGGCACGATCGCGGGCGCGGCGCGCGCGGGTCTCGGGGCCATCGCGATCGAAGTGGGCGGCGTGATGGTGCTGGAGCGCGCGGCGACCATCGCCGCCGCCGATCGTCACGGCATCGCGCTGATGGTGCAGGCATGAAGATCTTTGTCATCGCGGGAGAGCCCTCTGGCGATCGGCTGGGCCGCGCCGCGATGGCCGGGCTGAAGAGCCTCGCCCCGGACATCCGCTTTGATGGCATCGGCGGGCCAGGCATGGCGGCCGAAGGGCTCAAGAGCCGCTTTCCGATGGACGAGCTGTCGGTCATGGGCATCGCCGAGATCCTGCCCCGCTACCGCCATCTCATGCGGCGGCTTGACGAGACGGCGCGTGCGGTGATCGAGAGCCGGCCGGACATCCTGCTTACCATCGACAGTCCCGACTTCTGCCTTCGCGTGGCGCGACGGGTCAAGGCGGCCGGTGCGCCGGTACGATGTGTGCATTACGTGGCGCCCAGCGTCTGGGCCTGGCGACCCGGCCGGGCGGCGAAGATGGCGCGTAGCATCGACCAGGTGCTGGCGCTTTTGCCGTTCGAGCCTCCCTACATGGAAGCTGCCGGGATGGAATGCGATTTCGTCGGCCACCCCGTGGTGACCGACCCGCAGGCGAGCCCCAAGGAGGCGGATGCCTTCAGGGCGCGTCACGGGATCGGCGATGCGCCGCTGGTGCTGGCGCTGCCCGGCTCGCGGCGTGGCGAGGTTCAGCGGCTCTCGGAGACTTTCGGTGGAGCGCTGGCACGCGTGCAGGCGGCGTTGCCGGAAACCCGCGTCGTATTGCCCTGTGCAGCCCCAGTCGCCGATCTGGTGCGCGCCGAGACAAGGACTTGGTCGGTCGCGCCGCTGCTGATCGATCCCGCGCAGGACCCGGATGGCGCCGAAAAGCGCGCCGCGTTTCGGGCCGCCGACGTAGCGCTCGCGGCGTCAGGCACGGTGTCGCTTGAACTGGCCGCGGCGGGGACGCCCATGGTCGTGGCCTATGACATGGGTTGGATCTCACGCGCCATCATCGGAAGGATGCTGCTGACCGATACGGTGACATTGGTGAACCTGGTGAGCGAGACCCGCACCGTTCCGGAATACATCGGCAAGGATTGCCGTCCCGAGCCGATCGGTCGGGCATTGCTGCGTCTTCTGGAGCGGCCCGAAGCCCAGCGCCACGCGCTGGCCAAGACCATGCGGCGGCTGGGCGCCGGGGGTGAGCCGCCCGGCCTGCGGGCGGCACGCGCCATCCTCGACCGGATGCGCTGACAAATTTCTTCGAAGAAATTTGCCAAAACTCTTGGAAGAGTTTTGGTCCCGCCTCAGCGGCCCTTCCAGATCCAGCCACCGCCGAGCACGCGGCTGCCTTCGGTGGCATAGAACACGCAGGCCTGGCCGGGAGAGACGCCCTGTTCGGGCGAGAGCAACTCGACCTCGGCCTCCGTCTCATTGGTCGGACGGATCACCGCCGGGGCCGGCGGGCGGGTCGAGCGGACGCGCACGAGCACTTCGCGTTCCTTGGCATCTGTGAAGCTACCGCCGCCAATCCAGTTGATTTCCTTGAGCGGCACGCGCCGCGTCGCCAGCATCTCCTTGGGTCCGACTACGACGCGCCGCGCCTCCACGTCGAGCTTCACGACGTAGAGCGGCTCGTCTAGACCGCCGATACCCAGACCCCGGCGCTGGCCCACCGTATAGTGGATCAGCCCCCGATGCTCGCCCAGCACTCGCCCGTCGACATGCACGATCTCGCCCGGCTCCGCGGCACCGGGGCGCAGCTTCTCGATCACGGCGGCGTAGTTGCCATTGGGCACGAAGCAAATGTCCTGGCTGTCCGGCTTGTCGGCGACCGAAAGCCCGTAGCGTGCGGCCAGCGCCCTGGTTTCAGCCTTCGACTTCAGCCCGCCCAGCGGAAAGCGCAGGTAGTCAAGCTGTTCCTGCGTGGTCGAGAACAGGAAATAGCTCTGGTCGCGGTTCGCATCGGCGGCCGAATGGAGTTCGGCGCCCGCGGCGCCCATCTCGCGGCGGATGTAGTGGCCGGTCGCCATGCAATCGGCGTCGAGATCCTTGGCGGTGGCCAGCAGGTCCTTGAACTTCACCCGCTCGTTGCAGCGGATGCAGGGCACCGGCGTCGCGCCAGCGAGATAGCTGTCGGCGAACTCGTCGATCACCGCCTCGCGGAAGGTGTTCTCGTAGTCGAGCACGTAGTGCGGAAAGCCCATCGCCTCGGCCACGCGTCGTGCATCGTGGATGTCGCGCCCGGCGCAGCAGGCGCCCTTCTTGGCCAGCGCCGCGCCGTGATCGTAGAGCTGCAGCGTCACGCCCACGACGTCGTAGCCTTCCTCCTTGAGCTGGGCGGCGACAACGGAGCTGTCGACGCCGCCCGACATCGCCACGACGACGCGGGTCTGCGAGGCGGGCTTGGCAAAGCCCAGCGAATTGAGCCCGGTGGTGGCGAAGCTGTCGAGCGGCATGGGACGATCCTTGGCGCAGGGTGGAGGCGCGCGCGAAGCGGCGATCGGGCCGCAATATAGGAAAATGCCCCCCATTTCCAACCCCCCGGCTTCACCGCTCCTTAGCCCTGGCGCGCGCAGGGTCGGAGCCGGGGTGAGAGGAGGGTGAAAATGTATCTACGGAAAGTCGAGGGGCCGCGGGCGGTGACGCTGCCTGACGGGCGCATCCTGACGCGCGCAGACCTGCCAAGCCCGGATACGGAGCGCTGGGTCGCCTCGCGCAAGGCGCGATTATTGTTGGCGATCACCGTGGGTCTCGTTTCACGGGACTATGCGATCGAGACCTACGGCCTGTCCGAGGAGGAGCTGCAAAGCTGGGAAAGACTGGCGAGGCGTCATGGCCCCGAGGGACTGCGCGTAACGACTATACAGAAGTATAGACAACCGTGAGGTGCAGTGGCATGGTTGACCCAGGGTAATACGGTGTTAACCGTCCGGTGGCTTACTCGCCGGCGATGGTTGAACCCGGAGCACGGAGGGTAAGGAATGCGCGTCTTGCTGGTTGAGGACGACCCGACCACGTCGAAGAGCATCGAGCTGATGCTCACCCATGCCAACCTGAACGTCTATGCGACGGATATGGGGGAGGAGGGGATCGACTTGGCGAAGCTCTATGACTACGACCTGATCCTCCTCGATCTGCACTTGCCGGACATGACCGGCCACGAGGTGCTGCGTCAGCTCAGGCTGCACCGGGTTTCGACGCCGATCCTGATCTTGTCGGGCGACGACGACACCGAGAGCAAGCTGAAGGGGTTCGGCTTCGGGGCGGATGATTACCTGACAAAACCGTTCCACCGCGACGAGCTGGTGGCGCGCATTCATGCCATCATCCGTCGTTCCAAGGGACACGCGCAATCGGTGATCGTCACAGGGGAGGTTGCGATCAATCTCGACGCCAAGACGGTGGAGGCGGGTGGGCAGTCGGTGCATCTCACCGGCAAGGAGTACCAGATGTTGGAGCTGCTGAGCCTTCGCAAGGGCACGACGCTCACCAAGGAGATGTTCCTCAACCACCTCTATGGCGGCATGGACGAGCCAGAGTTGAAGATCATCGACGTGTTCATTTGCAAACTGCGCAAGAAGCTGGCCCAGGCCACCGGGGGGGCGCACTACATCGAGACGGTCTGGGGGCGCGGTTACGTGCTTCGCGATCCGGAACCGGCGCGGGAGGTGCCGCCGCTGGCCATCGGCGCCTGAACCGCCCCGGCATCTGGACGCTCCCCCGCCGGACTTCTAAGTTCGCCGCGCGGGCAGCTCGGCCCGTAACGGGGACCGGGAGACGGCTTTGACGGCGGAACAGGATCTGCGGGCGATCGAGGTCGCGACGCTCACCGAGGCGCAGGCGAAAGAGGAGCTCGAAAGGCTCGCCGCCGAAATCGGCGCGGCCAACACGGCCTATCACGTCGAGGATGCCCCCGAGATCAGCGACGCCGCCTATGACGCCTTGCGCGCGCGAAATGCCGAGCTCGAGGCGCGCTTCCCGGCGCTCAAGCGCCACGACAGCCCCTCGGAACAGGTGGGCGCGGCACCCGCCGAAGGTTTCGGCAAGGTGCCCCACGCGGTGCGGATGCTGTCGCTCTCCAATGCCTTCACTGACGAGGAGGTGACCGAGTTCGCGATGCGGGTGCGCAAGTTCCTCGGCCTCGCCGAGGACGCGCCGCTCGATTTCACGGCCGAGCCCAAGATCGACGGGCTGTCTCTGTCGCTGCGATACGAACAGGGGCGTCTGGTGCGCGCTGCTACACGCGGTGACGGTGCCGTGGGCGAGGACGTGACCGCCAATGCACGGACCATCGACGACATCCCCGAGACGCTGGAGGATGCACCCGACGTGCTCGAGGTACGCGGCGAAGTCTATATGAGCCATGCCGATTTCGCCGCTCTCAATGCCCGCCATGCCGAGCGCGGTTCGAAGACATTCGCCAATCCGCGCAACGCCGCCGCGGGCTCGCTGCGTCAACTCGACCCTGAGATCACGAGGCTCAGGCCGCTGCGCTTCTTCGCCTATGCTTGGGGCGAGCTTTCCGCACCGCTGGCCACGCATCAATACGACGCCATCGCTCGACTTCAGGAGCTGGGATTCTGCACCAACCCGCTGACCCGGCGCTGCGATACGCCGGACAAAATGGTTAAGGCATATCGCGAAATCGAGGCCAAGCGCGCCGATCTGGGCTATGACATCGACGGCGTGGTCTACAAGGTCGATGACCTCTCGTTCCAGCGTCGCCTTGGTATGCGTTCGACCACGCCGCGCTGGGCGCTGGCGCACAAGTTCCCCGCCGAGCTGGCCTGGACCACGCTGGAGAAGATCGAGATCCAGATAGGCCGTACCGGCGCGCTATCGCCGGTGGCGCGGCTCAAGCCGGTGACGGTCGGGGGCGTCGTCGTCTCGAATGCCACGCTGCACAACGAGGATTACATCAGGGGCCGCGATTCCAAGGGGATGGAGATCCGCGAGGGACGCGACATCCGTGAAGGCGACCGAGTGCAGGTCTACCGCGCCGGCGACGTGATCCCGAAGATCGCCGATGTCGATCTCGGACGCCGTCCCAGAGACAGTGTTCCCTATGTGTTCCCGGATCATTGCCCCGAATGCGGCTCCGCCGCGCCGCGGGAGGAGGGCGATGCCGTCCGTCGCTGTACCGGGGGGCTGATCTGCCCGGCCCAGGCGGTCGAGAAGTTGCGCCATCTCGTGAGCCGCGCCGCCTTCGACATCGACGGGATGGGCGCCAAGCAGGTCGAGCAGTTCTATCGCGATGGCTGGATCAAGGAACCCGCCGACATCTTCATGCTCCGCGAGCGCTACGGCACGGGGATGCAGCAGCTCAAGAATCGCGAGGGGTGGGGCGAGAAATCCGCCGCCGCGCTGTTCGACGCGATCGATATCGCCCGCAAGGTGCCGCTGGGACGGATGCTGTTCGGCCTAGGGATCGCGCATGTGGGGGAAGTGGCCGCCAATGTCCTTGCCCGGCATTTCGGAACATGGGACGCGCTGATCACCGCCGTCGACGCCGCCGCCAATGAGCCCGCCGCGCAGGCCGAGGACGACAAGGCGCGCAAGGCGGTCCTTCCCGACAGTCCGAGCTGGGCCGAGATCACCGGTATCGACGGTATCGGCTTTACCGTAGCAGTGAGCCTTGTGACCGCGCTGAGCCAGGAGGCGGAGCGCGCCTCGGTCGATCGGCTGGTGGCGCAGCTCGAGATCCAGCCGGCCGAGAAGCCGCGCACCGAGAACAGCCCCGTGGCGGGCAAGACCGTGGTGTTCACCGGTACGCTCGAGAAGATGACCCGCGCCGAGGCCAAGGCCCGTGCCGAACAGCTCGGCGCCAAGGTCGCGGGCTCGGTGTCGGGCAAGACCGACCTGCTGATCGCGGGACCCGGCGCCGGCTCCAAGGCGGCCAAGGCCGAAGCTCTGGGCGTCGAGGTGCTCGACGAGGATGGCTGGCTCGCGCTGATCGGCGACGCATGAGCGTCAAGGGCCGCCCCGAGATCCTGTTTCCGCTTTTCGGGGACATCCAGAAGCTCAAGGGCATTGGCCCCAAGAGCGTGCCCGCCTTCGAGGCGGCGGGGCTGGCGCGGCCCCGCGACGTTCTGCTGACGCTGCCGCATTCGGGCATCGACCGGGCCCGCAAGGGCAGCATCCGCGAGGTAGTGCCGCCCGCCGTGGTGACGGTCGAGGTCGAGGTGGTGCGCCACCACGCGCCTGCGGCAAAGGGGCGGCCCTGGCGGGTCACGGTGGAGGATAGCGAGACCGCGTTCCAGCTAGTCTTTTTCCATGCCAAGGGCGATTACGTGCCGCGGCTGCTGCCCATCGGGGCGCGACGCGTCGTCTCCGGCAAGCTAGAACTGTTCGACGGGCTGGCGCAGATGGTGCATCCCGATCACGTGCTGCCGGTCGAGAAGGAGGAGGAGATCCTCGCCTTCGAGCCGGTCTACCCGCTGTCGAACGGGATCACCCAGAAACAGATGGCGCGCGCCGCGCAATCGGCGCTGGGCCTCGCTCCCGACCTGACCGAATGGATCGATCCAGGCCTCCTGCAGCGCGAGGGCTGGCCTTCTTGGCGCGAGGCGCTGGGCCGGGCGCATCAACCCCAAGGGGTAGCCGATCTCTCGCCCACCCATCCCGCGCGGCTGCGCCTTGCCTATGACGAACTGCTGGCGCACCAGATCACCCTTGCGCTGGCCCGTGCCACCGCGCGCCGGTCGCCGGGACGAGCCAGCATCGGCGACAAGCGGCATCGCAGGCGCGTCCTTGCGGCGCTGCCCTATGCGCCCACGGGGGCACAGGCCCGTGCGGTGGACGAGATCGCCCGCGACATGGGAGCGGAGAGCCGGATGAACCGGCTGCTTCAGGGCGATGTCGGGTCGGGCAAGACGCTCGTGGCGCTGATGGCGCTGCTCGTCGCGGTCGAGGCAGGCGGGCAGGGCGTGATGATGGCCCCCACCGAGATCCTCGCCCGTCAGCACCTCAAAGGCCTGCAGCCCTTGGCCGAAAGCGCGGGCGTGGTGATCGAGCTGCTCACGGGACGTGACAAGGGAGCCGAGCGCCGCCGCAAACTCGAAGCCTTGGCCGAGGGGCGTATACAGATCCTCGTCGGCACCCATGCGGTGTTCCAAAAGGACGTGGAGTTCCGCGACCTGCGCCTTGCCGTGATCGATGAACAGCACCGCTTTGGCGTGGCGCAGCGGATGGAGCTTGGCGCCAAGGGTCGTGGCGTCGATGTTCTGGTGATGACCGCCACGCCGATCCCGCGCAGCCTCGCGCTCACACAGTACGGCGACATGGATGTAAGCGTGCTCGACGAGAAGCCCCCGGGGCGTACGCCGGTCATCACGGCGCTGGTCTCGACCGAGCGGCTGGGCGAGGTGGTCGAGAAGCTGCGTGCCGCCGTGGCGGAGGGGAGACAGGCCTATTGGGTCTGTCCCCTAGTCGAGGAGAGCGAGGTTTCCGACATGACGGCGGCCGAGGAACGGTTCAAGCATCTGCGCGCCGCGCTGGGCGAGGGCGTGGTGGGGCTGGTGCACGGGCAGCTGGCCCCCACCGACAAGGATGCCGCCATGGCGCGCTTCGTCGCGGGCGAAACCAAGGTGCTCGTCGCCACCACGGTGATCGAGGTCGGCGTCAACGTGCCCGCCGCCTCGATCATGGTAATCGAGCGGGCTGAGAATTTTGGCCTCGCGCAGCTGCACCAGCTTCGGGGGCGCGTCGGACGCGGCAGCGCCAAGTCCACCTGCCTGCTGTTGTACCAGCCGCCCCTTGGCGAGACCGCGCGCCGCAGGTTGGAGATCATGCGCGAGACCGAGGACGGCTTCCGCATCTCCGAGGAAGACCTCTCGATGCGCGGCGCGGGCGACGTGATCGGCACTGCGCAGTCCGGCCTGCCGCGATTCCGCATCGCCGATCTGGAACGCCATGCCGGGCTGATGGCCTTGGCGCAGAGCGATGCGCGCACGCTGCTGACCATCGATCCCGCCTTGGAAGGAGAACGCGGACGTTCCACACGTGTTCTCCTTTGGCTCATGGAGCAGGATCGGGCGATCCGGCTGATCTCTGTCGGCTGAAAAATTCATGTAGAATACAGAGCACTACCTCGGCCTAGCGGCAATGTTCTCATAAAGTTCTTTACAGCAGTCGCCTCGTATGGGAACAAAGCAGCAACAGGAGCTTGCAGAGAGGAGACGCGGATGGCCCAGGAACTCAAACTTGCAGTGAACCGCTCTCGCGACACCCTCGTTGCCGACGCGCTGGGCGCGGCGTCTCTGATGATCCTGTTGTTCGTCGGATTGTGGCTGCCCGGCCTGATCTGATCTGCCCGGACCCTTTGCCGGTCGCCGCAGCCCTGATCCCGCGGGGTAATCGCGGCGGATCGCCCATCCGTCGCCCCGAAGCCATGCTTCGGCGCGCGGCCGGAGCCCCGAAGGGTCCCGCCTTCGCCGCCGCCATCCCGAAGGATGCGCGGCGGCTTTTTTCGTGCTGTCAGACTGCAGCGCGTCGGCGCGCTTCGGCTTCCTCTACCGCTTGGGTCACCGCCTCGATCGCCAGTAGAATCGAGGCATGCCGATTGCGGTATTCCCGCGCGGGCAGCAGCACCTCGAACCCGTCGAAGGGGGCATCGGGCACCGGAGCATTTTCGGTCAGCATGGCGCGCAGCTGGTCGCGGGCATGGGCCAACTCGCCATGGTCGCGCCCGATCACGGCGCCGCCGACGATCGCCGCCGCCGCCTGACCCAGCGCGCAGGCCTTCACATCCTGCCCGTACCTGCTCACCCGGCCATCCTCGACCGTCACATCGACCGTTACGGTCGAGCCGCACAATGGCGCGCGCCGCTTCACCGTGGCGTCGGGCGCATCCAGCCGCTCGGTCAGCGGCATCTCCGTCGTCAACGCGAGGATGCGCTGCGAATAGAGCTTGATCAGGTCGGTCTCGCCGCTGGCGCGCTCGGTCATGTTTGCCTCTCGTCAGTCGTGCCTCTAGATAGGCACGACGCCCCGGGATGCAAAAGGTTTGTGCCGATGTTCGACCCCAAGACGCTTCGCTACGACGCCAACGGGTTGATCCCCGCCATCGCGCAGGAGACCTCCACGGGCGAGGTGTTGATGATGGCCTGGATGAACGCGGCCTCGATCGAGAAGACGCTCGCCTCGGGTCGCGTCACCTACTGGTCGCGCTCGCGGCAGGAGTTCTGGGAAAAGGGCGCAACCTCGGGCAACCAGCAGGTGCTGGTCGAGATGCGCCTCGATTGCGACCGTGACTGCCTATTGTTGCAGGTCGAACAATCCGGTCCTGCCTGCCATACCGGTCGGCGCAACTGCTTCTACACCGCGATCCGCGAAGGTGAGGAGGTCGAGTTGGCCCGGCCGATGGCGTGAGGCTGGCAGCGTCGCCTTTGCGTATTTGAAGAACAAAGTAGCCTAGAGGCCGATCATCTTTCGGATATCGGCCGGGCTTGCCCCCTCGGCGCGGTAGAGGCCGATGGCCCGCGCGTCGTCGCGCTTGGCGAGACGGCGGCCGGTTTCGTCGCGGATCAGGCGATGATGGTGGTAATCGGGGACCGGTAGATCCATCAGCCGTTGCAGCGCCACATGCAGCGGCGTGGCCTCCAGCAGGTCGCGGCCGCGCACCACTTCCGTCACACCCTGGTCCGCATCGTCGATCACCACCGCGAGATGGTAGGAGGTGCCCATGTCGCGCCGCGCCAGAACCGGATCGCCGACGCTTTCGATCAATGCGGCGGGGTCGATCTCACGTTGGCCGGGATCGGTGCCGGTCTCGGTCCAGCGCAGACGGCCGTCGATCCGCCTCATCGCCTGCCGCAAGTCGAGCCGTAGTGGCATATCCTCGGGCAACGGCCCCGAGCGATCATGGCCACGGCAGGTGCCGGGATAGATCATGCCGTCGGGCCCAAAACGTGGCCCGCCTTCCTGTGGGGCCGAGGCAGCTTCCAATATGTCGCGCCTATTGCACGAGCAGGGATATAGGAGGCCTTCGGCCCAGAGACGTTCAAGCACTGCGCGGTAGTCAGAAATACGCTCCGACTGCCGCATCACCGGCTTGGGCCACTCTAGACCGAGCCAGCGCAGATCGTCGTAGATCCGCCGCTCCCATTCGGGCTTCGACCGCTGGCGGTCGATATCTTCGATCCGAAGCAGGAACGTGCCGCCCTCGGCCCGCGCATGGGCCGTCAGCGCCGAGAAGGCGTGGCCCAGATGCAGAGGCCCGGTGGGCGACGGCGCGAAGCGGGTGACTCGCATTCAGCCGCGCTTCACCGCGCTTTGGTGAATGATCAGCCATGCCAGCAGGATGAAGATCGGGTGGCCCAGACCGCCCGAGATCAGGATCGCCGGGAACCAGATCACCAGCACCACCATGCCGAGGATCACCCGACCGGTGAGCATGATGGCGACGGGCGGTAGCAGCAGCGCGAGGATGTAGAGCATCAATCGTCCATTCGTTGTCTGCCCCCGAGATGTGGTCACGGGGGCCGCGCGGCAAGGGTTCAGGCGCCGACGTCCGCCACGGAGGTTTCCTGCGCCGCGAGCCAGCCCTGCCAATCATCCTTGGCACGGTCAGTATAGCCCTTGTAACGGTCCTTGCGGCCGCGCCGCCCGCCGCGCACGCCGTCGAGCGGCGGGAACAGCCCGAAATTCACGTTCATCGGCTGGAACGTCTTGGCCTCGGCGCCGCCAGTGATGTGGGTGACGAGCGCGCCCATCGCCGTGGTCTGCGGCACCGCGGGCACCGAGCCGCCGAGGATCTCCGCAGCGGCGAGGCGACCCGCCAGCAGCCCCATGGCCGCGCTTTCGACATATCCTTCGACACCGGTCACTTGGCCGGCGAACCTGATGTTCGGCCGAGCCTTGAGCCGCATTTCCGCATCCAGCAGCGTCGGACTGTTAAGGAAAGTGTTGCGATGGATCCCGCCCAGCCGCGCGAAACGCGCGTTCTCGAGGCCTGGAATCATACGGAAAACATCGGTTTGCGCGCCGTACTTCATCTTCGTCTGGAAGCCGACGATGTTGTAAAGCGTGCCGAGCTTGTTGTCGCGGCGCAACTGCACCACGGCGTAGGGCTTGTTTTCCGGATCGTGCGGGTTGGTCAGCCCCACCGGCTTCATCGGTCCGTGGCGCAACGTCTCGCGCCCGCGCTCGGCCATCACCTCGATCGGCAGGCAGCCGTCGAAATAGCCCGCCGTCTCGCCCTCGTGGAACTCGGCCTTGTCGGCGGTAAGCAGCGCGTCGATGAAGGCTTCGTGCTGGTCCTTCGTCATCGGGCAGTTGATGTAGGCGGTACGCTCTTCCTCGGTCTCGCCCTTGTCATAGCGCGACTGCAGCCATGCTTTCGACATGTCGATGCTCTCGGCATAGACGATGGGGGCGATGGCGTCGAAGAAAGCCAGCGCGCCGGTGCCGGTCACCTTCGAGATCGCATCGGCCAGGGCCGGCGAGGTCAACGGCCCGGTGGCGAAGATCCAGTGCCCGGTCTCGGGCAGATCGGTGATCTCCTCGTAGCTGACCGTGACGTTGGGATGCGCCTTGAGCTGCGCCGTGACATCGGCGGCAAAGGGATCACGGTCGACGGCCAGCGCGCCACCCGCCGGCAGGCGGTGCCGGTCGGCGGTCGACATGATGAGACCGTTCGCGGCGCGCATCTCCCAATGCAGCAGGCCCACCGCGTTTTGCTCGTCATCGTCCGAGCGGAACGAGTTAGAGCAGACCATCTCGGCAAGGTCGCCGGTGCGGTGCGCGAAGGTGCCGGTCTTGGGGCGCATCTCGTGCAGGATGACGGGGATGCCGGCATTGGCGGCCTGCCAAGCGGCTTCGGAGCCGGCCATGCCACCGCCGACGATGTGAAGAGGTTCTGTCATGGCGCCCAGATAGGCGCAGCGGCGGCCAATGAAAAGCCCCGTCCGGCGGACCGGACGGGGCGTTGCCTCACTCGGCGTCGTCCTCCGGCGCCGCGGCCTCGACCGCGTCCACCGCGTCGCCCTGATCGGCGATCCGCGCCACCGAGACGACCTCTTCGCCGCGCCCGGTGTCGAACACCTTCACGCCGCCGGCCGAACGGGAGCGGAACGAGATCCCGTCCACCGGCACCCGGATCGATTGGCCGGCGGAGGTCACCAGCATGATCTGATCCCCTGTCTCGACCGGGAAGGCCGAAACAATCGGTCCGCCGCGCATCGCCTTGTCTGTGGCGTTGACGCCCATGCCGCCGCGACCGCGGACCGGATAGTCATGGCTCGACGACAGCTTGCCGGTGCCGCGGGCCGAGATGGTCAGGATCAACGTCTCGGAGGCCGACATCTCGGCATAGCGCTCGGGCGACAGCGCCCCGGCGACGATGCCCTCGTCATCATCCTCGGCCTCGGCATCGTCGGCGATCCCCGCCATGGCGCGGCGCATCTTGAGATAGGCCACTCGCTCGGATGCCTCGGCTTCGAAATGCGGGATCACGGCCATCGACACCACGTGGTCATCATCCGACAGGCGGATGCCGCGTACGCCGGTCGAGGAGCGTCCTTGGAACACCCGCACATCGGTGGTGCGGAAGCGGATCGCTCGGCCGGAATCCGTGACCAGCATCACGTCGTCATCCTCGGACGCGATGCGCGCGTTCACGAGGCTGACATTCTCGGGCAGCTTCATCGCGATCTTGCCGTTGCGCATGACGTTGGTGAAGTCCGACAGCGCGTTGCGGCGCACGTCCCCCGCCGAGGTCGCAAAGACGATCTGCAGGTCCGACCAGTCCTCCTCGGGGCGGTCGACCGGCATGATCGCCGCGATCGAGACGCCCGTGGGGATCGGCAGGATGTTGACGATCGCCTTGCCGCGCGCGGTGCGGCTGCCGAGCGGCAGGCGCCAGCACTTGAGCTTGTAGACCATGCCCTCGGTCGTGAAGAACAGCATTTGGTCATGCGTGTTCGCGACGAAGAGCGAGGTGACGACGTCGTCCTCCTTGGTCTGCATCGAGCCCAGGCCCTTGCCGCCGCGCCGCTGGGAGCGGAACTCGGCCAGCGGCGTGCGCTTGATGTAGCCGCCCTGGGTCACGGTGACGACCATGTCCTCGCGCTCGATGAGGTCCTCGTCCTCCATGTCGCCGGCCCAGTCGACGATCTCGGTCCGGCGTGGCACCGCGAAGAGATCGCGCACCTCGCGCAGCTCGTCGCGGATGATGGTCAGGATCCGCTCGCGCGACGACAGGATGTCGAGATAGTCGCGGATCTTCGCGGCCAGTTCCTGCAGTTCGTCGGTGACCTCCTGCACGCCGATCTGGGTCAGGCGTTGCAGCCGCAGTTCGAGGATCGCCCGGGCCTGCGCTTCCGACAGATTGTAGGTGCCATCCTCGTTCACCGGATGGAGGGGGTCGTCGATCAGTTTGATGTACTCGATGATCTCATGCGCGGGCCAGGCGCGGGTCATCAGCTTTTCGCGCGCGTCGCCCGCATCGGCCGAGGACCGGATCGTGGCCACGACCTCGTCGACATTCGACACCGCGACGGCGAGGCCGCACAGGATGTGGCTACGTTCGCGCGCCTTGCGCAGCAGGAACGCCGTGCGCCGCGCGATCGCGTCTTCGCGGAAGTCGAGGAAGGCGGTCAGAAAACCGCGCAGCGTCAGCGTCTCGGGCCGACCGCCGTTGAGTGCCAGCATGTTGCAGCCGAACGAGGTCTGCATCGGCGTGAAGCGGAACAGCTGGTTCAGCACCACGTCGGGTGTCGCGTCGCGCTTGAGCTCGACCACGACGCGCACACCGTTGCGGTCGCTCTCGTCCTGCACATGGGCGATGCCCTCGATCCGCTTGTCGCGCGCGGCCTCGGCGATGCGGTCGATCATCGACGCCTTGTTCACCTGGTAGGGGATCTCGTCGACGACGATGGCGTAGCGGTCCTTGCGCAGTTCCTCGACATGGGTCTTGGCGCGGATGATCACCGAGCCGCGCCCTTCGAGATAAGCCTTGCGCGCGCCGGAACGGCCAAGCATCAGCCCGCCCGTCGGGAAATCGGGACCGGGGACGAACTCCATCAGCCCCTCGGAAGAGAGGTCCGGGTCGTCGATCAGCGCGAGACAGGCGTCGATGACCTCGCCGAGGTTGTGCGGCGGGATGTTGGTCGCCATGCCGACGGCGATGCCGCCCGCGCCGTTGACCAGCATGTTCGGAAAGCGGGCCGGAAGCACGGTCGGCTCGCGGTCCTTACCGTCGTAGTTGTCTTGGAAATCGACCGTGTCCTTGTCGATGTCCGACAACAGGAACGCCGCCGGGCGGTCCATGCGGACCTCGGTGTAGCGCATGGCCGCGGCGTTGTCGCCGTCCATGGAGCCGAAGTTACCTTGTCCGTCGAGCAGCGGCAGCGACATCGAGAAGTCCTGCGCCATCCGCACCAGTGCGTCGTAGATGGCTGAATCGCCATGCGGGTGATACTTGCCCATCACGTCGCCCACGGGGCGGGCCGACTTGCGATAGGGCTTGTCATGCGCGTTGCCGGTTTCGTGCATGGCGTAGAGGATGCGCCGATGCACGGGCTTGAGCCCGTCGCGCAGATCTGGGATCGCGCGGCTGACGATCACGCTCATCGCATAATCGAGATAGGAGGTCTTCATCTCCTCGACGATGGAGACCGTGGGGCCGCTGGGCGCGGGGCGCTCGGGCATGGAATCGTCGGTCTCGGGTGTGTCGGGAATGTCGCTCACGGGGGGAAAGCCTGCTGTCTTGTGACTGCTATATATTGTGAGCCAAACCTATAGCACCCGCGCCATATGGGGCGCAACAGAGGATGCCGCTGCCCGCTGGCAGCCGCTGGGCAGAGTGGCTAACAAACTGGGATAATTGACTTTTCGCAGTTCTATGCTGGAATCGAGATGCGGGGTCAAGCCCGCATGCCACGCAGGAGCCATTCGATGGCGCAGGACCTCTCGGAAACCGAACTGATGCTCAAGGGCTATGGGCTCACCACGGCCGAGCTATTCTACCGCATGCCCGACTACAGGCACGTGCTCAACAGCTTCGTCTGGCAGGAATACGACCTGGCGCCGGACCATCCGAGATTGTTCGAATTCATCGAATTCTGGCAGGACGAGATCGAGGGGCCGCTGCACTCGGTCCGTTTCACCCACCGAAAGCTGATCTCGCCGGGTGAGTGGCGCAACGTGACCGGCGAGTTCCATTATCATTGAGCGTGGCGCCGCGGGGAAGCCCCGGGGGCGCTGCCCCCGGTCCCCCGGCGTATTTCGGGAACAAAGTCGCTCAGGCGCCGCGCGGGGTTGGCCGGTCGAACACCCTGCGACCCATCAGCGAAGCCGCCAGTTCGACCATCAGCGCCGCGGTACGGCCGCGCTCGTCGAGCGAGGGGTTCAACTCGACGAGGTCGAGCGAGGCCACGAGACCGCTGTCGGACAGCATCTCCATCGCCAGATGCGCCTCGCGCACCGTCGCGCCGCCGGGCACCGTGGTGCCCACGGCGGGAGCGGCGGCCGGGTCGAGGAAGTCGACGTCGAGCGAAACGTGCAGGATGCCGTCGGCCTCCTGAACGCGGTCGAGGAATTCCGAGAGCGGGCGCGCGATGCCGATCTCGTCGATCATCCGCATGTCGACCAGCATCGCGTCGCCATCCTCGAGCGCGGCGCGCTCCTCGGGATCGACGCTCCTGAGCCCGATCATTCCGACCCGGCTCACCGGCACCGTGGCCGGCAACGGCGGAAAGGCGTCGAAGCCCTCGCGGCCCGTGACGTAACCTAGTGGCGTGCCGTGCAGGTTGCCGGTGGTGGTGGTGTCGGGCGTGTGGAAATCGCTATGCGCGTCGAGCCAGAGCACGAAGAGCGGGCGGCCGATCTCTTCGGCGTGAGCGGCCATCCCGGCCACTGTGCCGAGCGACAGCGCATGGTCGCCGCCCATGAAGATCGGAAAACCGTTTGGCGCCTGCTCACGCGCGGCGCGCATCAGGGCCGCGGTCCAGCCGACATTGAGCGCGAGCTCGTGCACCGCGCCATTGCGCGGCGGCGCGACCTCCACCCGGTCGGGGGCGACGTTGCCGATGTCGGTGACACCGTGGCCCAGCGAGGCGAGCGCCTCTGCGAGACCTGCGGTACGGTAGGCGTCGGGGCCCATGAGGCAGCCGCGGCGTCGCTTGCCGCAATCCACCGGGGCGCCGATGAGGATGCAATCTGTCATGCCGGGATCATGGCGTGCCCGCGGGGGCACGGGCAAGGGGTATCCTTGGGTCGCCCTGCCGCCGGTGAAGGGGCCCGTACGGCGGAGATCACGCTCAGCTGCGGCGCAGCGCGGCGACCCACAGGCCAACCAGCACCAGCGAGAACAGGGCATTCCAGCTCGCCATCGACAGACCGAACAACTCCCAGCTCACCACGTCGCACATCACCAGGCGCGGGCCGTCCATCGACAGCAGGTCGCCCCCCGACAGCGAGCCGAGGCTCTGGCCGGTGCCGGTGCAGCTCGCCGGGCCTTCCCACCAGTCGCGCTCGACCCCGGTGTGGAACACACCGATGGCGGCCGTGGTCACGGCGGCCAGCGCACCCAGAAGCGGCAGGACCCGGCCCGGCAGCATCAGCGCGATCAGGCCGATGACGATGGCGATGCCGTGCGGCCAGCGCTGCCAGATGCACATGGCGCAGGGCGGGTAGCCGAAGGCCTGGAAGATGAAGGCCCCGCCCAGCAACGCGGCCGAGCCGAGCGTCGCGAGAAGAATGGTCAGGGTGCGGCTCACAAGTACCTCGTCGCGTAGAAACCGGCGAAGAGCATGGCGCAGAAGACGGTGAAGACCAGACCCAGCCGCCGCTCGATGAAGTCCCGCGCGACGTCGCCGAACACGCGCAGGATCGCCGCCACGAGAAAGAACCGCGCCGCGCGCGCGATGATCGAGGACAGGATGAACACCGGCAGCGAAAGCCCGGTCACTCCCGACGCGATCGTGATCACCTTGAAGGGAAACGGCGTGACGCCGGCGACCAGCACGGCCCAGGCGCCCCAGTCATTGTAGCGCAGCCGGAACTCCTCGAATTTCTCGGCCTTGCCGTAGAGGTCGAGCACCCATTGTCCGAGGCTGTCGAATAGCGCCGCGCCGATCCAGTAACCCAGAAGTGCACCGGCCACGGAGGCCAGCGTGCAGACCAGCGCGATGACCCAGGCGCGGCGCGGCCGGGCGAGGATCATCGGGATCATCAGCGCGTCCGGTGGAATCGGGAAGACCGAGGATTCGGCGAAGCTGACCGCGCCAAGGGCGGGCAGGGCATGACGGTGACCCGCCAGAGAAATGGTCATGTCATAGAAACGGCGCAGCATGGAACTCGGGTCACCTCTGAAACGTCACTTGTTCAGGAACACGGCCCCGGCGCGGGGTCAACCGGGCAATCGCCCGCAGGGGAGAACGACGACATGAAATGGCGCGGACGCCGGGGCAGCGGCAACATCATCGACAGGCGCCGCTCGGGCGGCGGACGCGGCGTGGCCATCGGCGGAGCGGGCGGCTTCGGGCTACTGGCCATCGTGGTTGTCGGTTATTTCCTCGGGGTGGACCTGACGCCGCTTTTGGATGACGGGCAGATGCAGGGTGGCGGCGGCGAGATCACCGCCGCCGACGAGGAAGCGGCGCAGTTCGTTTCCGTCACCCTCGCCGACACCGAGGAGATCTGGGCCGACATATTCGCCAGCGAGGTAGGGAGGGCCTATGAGCCGGCCGAACTGGTGTTGTTCAAGGGGGCGACGCAATCGGCCTGCGGCGGCGCCTCGGCTGCCACCGGTCCGTTCTACTGCCCGCCCGAGGAGCGGATCTTCCTCGATACCGATTTCTTCACCACCCTCGACCGGCGGCTCGGCGCGGGCGGCGATTTCGCCGCCGCCTATGTCGTGGCTCACGAAGTCGCGCACCACGTGCAGAACGAGCTGGGCGTGCTGGGCGAGGTCAACGCCGTGCGCCAACGCAGCGACGAGGCCACTTCGAACGCGCTGTCGGTGCGGATCGAGCTTCAGGCAGACTGCTTCTCGGGCATCTGGGCGCGCCGGGCCGAGGCGATGTTCGGCTCGCTCGAGCCGGGCGACATCGAGGAGGCGATGAATGCCGCGGCCCAGATCGGCGACGACACCTTGCAGCGCGAGGCGGGGCGCACGGTGCGACCGGACAGTTTCACCCACGGCACCTCAGAGCAACGCCAGCGCTGGTTCGCGACCGGCTACGAGCAGGGCAGTCTCGAGGCCTGCGACACCTTCGCCACGGATCGCATCTGAGGCGCGTTGACGGGATCGCCGGGCCGGTCTATGCGGGTCGGGCTAGCCGGTGTGGCGGAATGGTAGACGCAGCGGATTCAAAATCCGCCGCCCACAAGGCGTGGGGGTTCGAGTCCCCCCACCGGCACCAGTGAAATCTCCAAGGCACTGTAACGCCTCGGCTTTTGATCGGATCAAGCCAAGGCGTAGTACATGCCGGAGTATATTTCTGCCCCCCACTGCTTTCTCAAGGGCGGCATCTTCTACTTCCAACGTCGGGTGCCGACGGAACTGAGACGCCACTACACCTCATCGAAGATCTCGTATTCGCTACAGTGGCAGCTGCACGAGCCGTACGAGCGGCCAACTAGCTCGATGAATATTGGGACCACCTCCGCAGTCAGGATGCGGACCTTCCAGGGAAGCACATGCTGCGACTGGAGTGGCTGATCCCCGTCAGCGGACCTCCGAGGGCGGCAGTGTCAACATCGACTGCATGAGGCTTTCCGAGGCTGTGGTGACATACCTGCGGCTCAAGGGTGACGGGAAAGGGATCACCTTTCACCGGGCAGCAGAGCGGGCTTGCGGCTATGTGATCGACACCTGCGGAGACAAGCCTCTCACGAGCTACACGAAGGCGGACGCCAATGCTTTCCGCGATGCTCTGATTGCTCGTGGCATGGCTGGCAGCAGCATTACCTGGGTCTTCGGCACGGTGCGGTCGGTCATCAACTTCGCTGGCAATGAAGAGGGGATCGAGCTGATGAACCTCTTCGGCAAGGTCTACTACGACCGTTCAGCAGGTGTTTCGGACCGTCAGCCTGTTCCGGTTGAGGCTATCCATGCTGTACAGGCCGAGTGCTACCGCCTGGACGATGAGATGCGCTGGCTGGTTGCTTTGGTCGCGGATACGGGGATGCGGATAGCAGAGGCAGCGGGGCTGCTCTGCGAGGACATCGTGCAGGACGCTGACGGCAACTACACGGCCCGGATTACTCTGCACCCGTGGCGTAGGCTCAAGACGGCTGGCAGCGCGAGGGAAGTCCCTCTCGTTGGCTCGGTACGATGGGCGGCAGGGCGGCTGTTGGAGGCGCAGGACGGCACGGCTTTCGCCTTCCCTCGCTATAACAAGACCGACACCACAAACGCGAATGCTGCCAGTGCAGGTCTCAACAAGTGGCTCAAGGCCTATGTGCCGAAGGGGACCACCATGCATAGCTTCCGGCACTCGATGCGTGACCGGCTACGGGCAGTGGAATGCCCAGCAGACATCGTGGCCAAATCGGCGGTTGGCAAACCGAGGGCGTCGGTCACGGTTACGGGAAAGGCTACCCTCTGATCGTCTTGCGAAGGTGGATGCAATCCGCAGCTGCCGGCGAAACGTAAAGGTTCGATCCCTGTAAGGGACGGACAAGACGACTGCCCCCGTACCGGATTGAAGGACCATTGGCGCCAGTCCGCCCGGCCCCAGGGGAATGCTTTGACCAAAGGGACAAAGGCCTGAAAAAGTCTCACTTGCACAAGAATTAGGCCGTGATCGAGCTGCAGTTCACCAGGGCATGTCAGGAAGGAGGACCCCCGAATGACAATCTCGAACATTGGCCAGCCGCTCGATCAGCTCTGGCAAGCCGCGCAGAATGCCGCATCCACGAACACGAACACGAACACGAATACGAACACGAACACGAACACGAACACGAACACGACGACTGAGCCGACGACATTCAGTGGTACGCAGACCTCACCAGCAATCATCGTGGATATTTCAGAAGGCGCGAGCAGCAGCACGACCAGCACGCCGACGATGACCAAAGCAGAGCAAGACGCTGCGAAGGCCGCGTTAGAGGCTCAGGAGGAAGCTGCTGAAGCTGCTGCAAAGGCCGCGGAGGACGCCGCGAAGGCGCAGGCCGAAGCCGAGGAGGAGGCTCTCGAAGCTGCCGAGAAGGCGGCGAAGGACGCTGCGGAAGCTGCCGAGGACGCTGCAAAGGCGCAGGCGAAAGCGGAGGAAGAGGCACTCGAAGCTGCTGAGAAGGCGGCTAAGGAGGCCGCTGAGGCTGCTGAGGACGCGGCCAAGGCTCAAGCCAAGGCAGAAGAGGAGGCTCTCGAAGCCGCCGAGAAGGCTGCTGAGAAGGCTGCTGAGGAAGCAGAAGATCTGGCCAAGGCTGAAGCCAAAGCCGCTGGGAACGCTTCTGCGCACCAAGGCGATACAGTTGCTGGTCCCGCTGCCGTACAGGGAGCGGGTGCCAAGGCTGCGAACGGCGCCAGCGATGAGGCTGTCGCAGGCGTGAACAAGGCATCTGAAAACTCGAAAGCCTCGGAGCGGGCTGGCCCGAAGGAGAAGGGCTGGAACAAGGTCGATAACTCGCTGACCGCAACCGTTCGTCCCGAGGAAGCCCATGAGGCCGACGAGGATGTCGATGTCGCCGCTTCGCGTGCAGCCGCCGAGCGGGTTCAAGCCAAGATGATGCAGGAGTCGCTGATTTCCCTGATCGGCAGCGCTGACACGGTTGGCATCACACTTAAGCCGATCGAAGCTGCCTCAACCGAGCGAGCGAATGGCGTATATACTGCGACTTCGGCTAAGTCGGAGGCGGTAGAGGGCAAGCAGCGCGTCTCGGTCGCTGCGTAATATCGCCGCCGAATGGAGAAAGACCGGGGCCTTCCCGCCCCGGTTTATCTGCAAGTTTCGGTTTTGCATCGGCAGGCAAGATGAGAGTTGCTTGAACTGCGCAGTTGTTCGATCAGTGGCCAAAAGCGAGGAAGTGGGTCACGGCCTCAGACAAGGCGGTCATTCATCTGTGCTGCTCAGGCGAAGTGGTCAATTGCCGGATCTGAGCCGTGACACCGCCAGTTAAACAAGCATAACTCGTCAAACACAGACCAGACCTACCAGAAAAACTTGCTTTCCGTTAGGGAATCTTCATCCCTGAGGTGATCTGTACGAGGTCAGACGCAACTGCTTTCGGCAGGCATACCTCCGGAATGTACTGCGCCTTGGCTTGATCCAGTCAAAAGCCGAGGCGCATCAATACGTTGGAGGTTTCCCTGGTACCTGTAGCGGGAACAAAACTCACCCCACCGGCACCAGCTTTGCTCACGTTTCGATGCGAAGCCACTCTTGGGGCTGGCCCGCGCCGCGTGCTCGCGATAGGTCCGACTGGCGCGCAGGTTGCGCGCGGGGGGACCGATCATGCAGCGCATCGCCACGGGCGCCCGCCCGGATTTCGAGGATAAGGCCCGCGAGGCCGGCTTCACCTTTCATCACATGCATGGCGAGCCCTATTGGGACGAGGACACCGTCTACGCCTTCGATCTCGACGAGGTCGAGACCATGATCGAGGACCCGGCCACCGAGCTGCACGGCATGTGCCGCGAGGCCGTGGACCACGTGCTGCGCTCCGACGATTTGATGGACCGCCTCGCGATCCCCGAAGCGGCCCGGCCGATGATCGCGGCGTCTTGGGAAGCGGGCGAGCCCGAGCTCTACGGGCGTTTCGACCTGGCCCATGACGGCGAAGGTCCCGCGAAGCTGCTGGAATACAACGCCGACACGCCGACCGCCCTCTACGAGAGTGCGGCGTTCCAGTGGCAGTGGCTCGAGGACATGGTCGAGGCCGGAGCGCTGCCCGAGGGCTCGGACCAGTTCAACGGCCTCCACGAAGCGCTGGTGGCGCGGCTGGCGGAGATATTCGCGCCCGATACCGATCTGCATTTCGCCTGTTTTCCCGATGACCCCGAAGATTACGCCACCACCGAATACATGGCTTGGGCCGCACGCGAGGCGGGCCTCGGCGCGCATTTCGTGCCGATCCCCGAAATCGGCCTGACCGAGGCGGGCCAGTTCGCCGATGGCGAGGGCCGGGTGATCGGCGCGATGTTCAAGCTCTACCCCTGGGAGGACATGCTGCGCGATGACTTCGCCGAGGCGCTGCCGCAGGCCCGCTGCCAGTTCCTCGAGCCGCCCTGGAAGGCGATCCTGTCGAACAAGGGCATCCTGCCGGTGCTGTGGCGGCTGTTCGAGGGGCATCCGAACCTGCTTCCCGCCTATTTCGAGGATGAGGCGACCCAGCCCGCCGCCCGCGCGGCACTGTCGGACGGCCATGTGCGCAAACCCCTCTTCTCCCGCGAGGGATCGAGCATAGATATCGTGACGCCGCAGGGCAGGGAGCGTGCGCCGGATCGCAGCTATGACGGCCATCCGGCGATCCTGCAGGCCTACCATCCGCTGCCGGTCTTCGACGGCATGCACCCGGTGGTCGGCGCTTGGATCGTCGGCGAGACTTGCGTGGCGATGGGGCTGCGCGAGGATCGCGGCCGCATCACGCGCGACCTGAGCCGCTTCAAGCCGCATTTCATTCGCGCCTGACCGCGCGCGAGGAGGAGACCGCCATGACCATCGCCAGCCATCCCCCCGCTACACCGCGCAAGCGCTCGCGCCACGTGCGCATCGCGCTTTTGGGCGCCGCCGCCTTCAGCCTGGCCGCCTGCCGCGAGGAGGAGGTGCCCTCCGCAGCCTTCCCGACGCTCGATGCCTGCCTCGAAGCCGCGGCCGGGCCGGGCACCTGGGTCACCGAGGAAAGCTGCGAACAGGGCTTCGGCGAAGCGCTCGAGGCGCATGTCGAAACCGCGCCGCGCTATGACGAAGAGGCGCTCTGCGAGGCCGAACATGGCGGCGAATGCATGGTCGAGGAACGACCGGGCGGCGGTGGCTCGGTGTTCCTGCCACTGATGGCTGGCTACCTTCTGGGCAACATGCTCGGCGGGCGCGGCGCGATGGCGCAGCCCTTCTACGGCCGCTCATCCGGCGGCTTTGCCACCCCCGGCGGTACGGTGCTGAACCAGGCGCGTGGCAGCACCTCGCTGTCACCCAATGCCTTCAAGGCCGGGCCGGTGACCCGCACCGCGGCGCCGATGACCCGCGCCACCGTGGCCCGCACCGGCGGGTTCGGTGCGGCCCGCACCGGCGGCGGTCTGCGCAGCTTCGGCGGCTGAGCCGCCGCCTTTGCCGCGTTTCACTGCTCTGGGCGGACAATTGTCCAGAAGCCGACCCACTAGCCGCGATGCGGCAACGACGAATAGTGGCGGTAATGAGGCAAAGGTATAGGTCGGTGGCGCATGGATTGTGGCGCCCTCCGTTCGGTCTATGGCGACAATAAAATGACCGGCAATCGCCAGTGGCTTGTTTTCGATGGCATTATGGCGGATTGGCGAAGTCTTCTGTTTCCTAAAGTCGGTCAATCTGCGCTCGGTGCGTCCATGAAGGCCCTCGCTTCTCCCGATAGATGACCCTTTGGCACCATGTTTTGGACAATTTTTCCTTTGTCGGTCGGGTCCTGCGTAATATTTGTGTTTCGAGCTTGGAAAGGACGCTCCGTCCCGAAGCTGGCGGAGTACGGGAATTCTGCATGTGACCCTGGGGGGAGACAGCAGACCTCTTCCTGGGCAGCCGCCCGAGCCGTTGCCGGAGTCCACCGGTGCGCCCATTGGCGGGCAGGCGGCGAAGATCTGAGCGAGTGCGGGCGGGGACGGTGTCCCGATGAAGGAGACGAGGAATGGCGAACGATCGGATCGACGGAACCCCGGGTGACGACACGCTGTACGGCGGGGCCGGCGACGACGCGATCTATGGCGGCGCGGGCAACGATCGGATCGACGGCGGCGCCGGGGTAGATGAAGTTTATGGCGGGACGGGCGATGATCACCTGTCCGGCGACGCGCATGACACGCTGTATGGCGACGAAGGCGCCGACACTTTCACCCCCGGGCGTGGCGGTGCCGTGTATGGCGGCGGCGCGGGCGAGGCGGATGATTTCGATACGCTCGACTTGCGCGGCATGGGCAACGTCTATGCCAAGGACATCGTCCCCGATGGCGACGGCAACGGCTCGAGCGGCTGGATCCAGTTCCTCGACGAGCACATGCAGCCGACCGGCGAGCGGCTCGACTTCTACAACATCGAGCACTTCAAGAAGGACCCGCAGGGCAACCACGCGCCCGACGCCCAGAACGACAGCGCCAGCACCAGCCAGGGCATGGCCGTCACCATCGACGTGCTCGCCAACGACAGCGACCCGGACGGTGATCCTCTGCGCGTCACCGGCGCGCGCGCCAGCCGCGGCGAGGTGGTCATTCAGGATGACGGTTCGCTGCATTACACCCCCGAGCCGGGTTTCACCGGCGACGTGGTGATCGAGTATACCATCACCGATGACCGTGGCGGCACCGACACGGCCGAGGTCGCGCTTAATGTGAGTTGCCCCAAAGGTCCCGACGGCATCGTCGAGGGCACCGCTGGCAACGACATGATCGACCTCGCCTATACCGGTGATCCGGATGGTGATCGGGTCGACAACGAGGATGCGATCCTCGGCGACGACGCCCCCAACGACGACCGGATCGAGGCTTATGGCGGCGACGACACGGTGCGCGCCGGCCTTGGCGACGACATCGTCCATGCAGGCGCCGGCCATGACACCGTCTATGGCGAGGCAGGCGACGACACCATCTTCGGCGGCGCCGGCAACGACACGCTTTTCGGCGGCGCGGGCAATGACAAGATTCATGGCGGCGACGGCGACGACGTGATCGACACGAGCGATGGCGACCGTCACGCCGATCTCGATCGCTTCGACAACCCCTATCCCGACCTCAAGGCCGATCCCGACCCCTATGACGACCGCGACCTGGTCTTCGGCGGCAAGGGCAACGACACGATCACGACCGGCGACGATCAGGACACGATCCGTGGCGGCGAGGGCAATGACATCGTCGATGCCGGCATCGATGACGATCTCGTCTATGGCAACAAGGGCAACGACCAGCTGACCGGCGGCGAAGGCAACGACACCATCTTCGGCGGCGCCGGCGACGACGTGATCCGCGGCGGCCTCGATCCCAAGTTCCCGGACAGCCTGAACATCCGCGACGATCAGGGCGATCTCGTCACCGACAACGGCCGGGACGAACTCCATGGCGGCAAAGGCAACGACACCATCCTCGGCCAGGATGACGACGACACGCTCTTTGGCGGGCAGGGCGATGACACGCTCGATGGCGGCATCGACGACGACACCGTCTTTGGCGGCAAGGGCAATGATACGATCATTGGCGGTCAGGGTAACGATTTCCTCTCGGGCGAAGATGATCGCGACAGCTTCATCGGCGGCAATGGTGGCGACCACGTGGTCGGTGGCGAAGGCGGCGACGACTACGACACGCTCGACCTGAGCGGCGAGGACATCGACCGGATCGAATACACCTCGGACGACCGCGAGGATGGCATCGTCTACTTCAAGGACGGCACCACGCTGCGCTTCGAGGAGATCGAGAACGTCGTGCCCTGCTTTACCCCGGGCACCGTGATCGCCACGCCGCGCGGCGAGCGGCTGGTCGAGGAGCTGCGCGAGGGCGACCGCGTCATCACCCGCGACAACGGCATCCAGGAGATCCGCTGGGTCGGCCACAAACAGGTCGGGCCGGCGCAGTTCCTGACCAGCCCGCATCTGAAGCCGGTGATGATCCGCGCCGGCGCGCTCGGCAACGGCCTGCCCGAGCGCGACATGATGGTCTCGCCCAACCACCGGCTGTTGCTCACCGGTGACCGGGCCCAGCTCTACTTCGAGGACAGCGAGGTTCTGGCCGCGGCCAAGCATCTGGTCGGCTCGCAGGGCATTCACGCCATCGACGTGATGCGCACCAGCTACATCCACTTCATGTTCGACCGCCACGAGGTGGTGCTGTCGAACGGCGCCTGGACCGAGAGCTTCCAGCCCGGCGACCACTCGCTCAAGGGGATCGGCGCCGAGCAGCGGGACGAGATCTTCGAACTGTTCCCCGAGCTTCGCGGTCGCGAGGGTCTTCAGGGCTACCGCTCCGCCCGCAAGTCGCTCAAGCGTCACGAGGCGCGCTTGATGGTAGTCTGAGAACACAAGGGCGCGCAGAACACGCGCCCGCCAAGTTTAACCAGTGCCGGGCGGGGGAGCGTATTCCTCCGCCCTTTTTCGTGCCAGCCATCCGGCCCAGTCCTCGGGCGTGTCGAGGTCGCTCAGCGCCGCCTCTCCGGGCAGGGGCACGAGCCGGGTCCGCGCGGCGTATGGGGCGAGCACGGCACGGCCACCCTGCGCCCCCGACAGGGCCGCGAAGCGCGGCCTGAGCGCAGCGTCGCAGAATGCCGGGTGGCCGGGACGGCCCGCCGCCGTCGCGCCACGCCAGACCAGCGTGCCATCATCGCGCGCCGCGGCAGCGATCACCTGCGCGATCATCGCCGCGTCAAGATCGGGAAGATCGGCGGGCAACAACCCGAAGCGCCGCGCCGGGGGCAGCCTCGCCACGCCCGCGCGCAGCGTGCCGCCCATGCCCTCAGCGCTTTCCTCGAGCGGCAGGATCACGGCGTCGAGCCCGGCGATCAGCGTAGCGCGCGGATCGTCTGGGCGCAGCGCCACATGGGCATGCGCCCCCGCCGCGATCGCCGCCGCCACCTGACGGCGCAGCAGCGGCACGCCGTCGATCTCCTGCGCGAGCTTGTCGGCGCCTCGCATCCGGCTCGAACGGCCTGCTGCGAGGATCAACAGGGGAAACACGTGCAACTCCCTTTCGATGGCTGGCGTTGGGGCCGTGACGCCGCGCGCATCAAGGCAGAAGCGGTCTGACACGGAAGAATGCATGTTTCCCACCCTGTTGCGCAAGATCCACCGCCTGTCGCGCCGGCTTTGGGTGCGCGTCGCGCTGATCTCCGGCCTCGCCTTCGTGGCGCTCGGCGCAGCCAAGCTGTTCGGCCCGATGATCCCCGACGGGCTGTCGGAAGTGATCGGTGCCGATGCGCTGAACCGACTGCTCGACATCATCTCCACATCGATGCTCGCGGTCACCACCTTCTCGCTGTCGGTGATGGTGTCGGTGCACCAGTCCGCCTCGTCGAAATGGACGCCGCGGGCGCATCGGATGCTGCTCGCCGACACCACGACCCAGACCGTCCTCGCCACCTTCGTCGGCGCCTATATCTATTCCCTCGCCGCGATCATCCTGCTGTCGACGCCCTATTACGGCGAGAAGGAGATCGTGACGCTCTACCTCGCCACGCTGGCGGTGCTGGTGTTGATCGTCTTCGTGATCCTGCGCTGGATCCTGCATCTGCAGGCGCTCGGCAGCCTCGTCGACACCACCGCGCGGATCGAGCGCGAGGCGTTGCGCAGCTTCAAGGTGCGGATGGAGCGACCCTGCCTCGGGGGGCATGTGCTCGAGCCCGGCGGGATTCCGGCCCATGCCCGACCGCTGCTCGCCGAGCGCACCGCCTATGTGCAGGCGATCTACGAGGAAAGCCTGCAGGCCGCGGCCGAGGAACATGACGGGCGGATATATCTCGACGCGCCGATCGGTCGCTTCGTGCACCGGGGCGAACCCCTGGCGCATCTGGTGGGCGGCGGCGAGGCGCTGGAACAGGCGGCCCGCGCGAACATCCATCTGGGCGAGCTGCGCACCTCCGAGCAGGACCCGCGCTTTTCGCTGATCATGCTGTCCGAGATCGGCTCCAAGGCCCTGAGCCCCGGCATCAACGACCCCGGAACCGCTATCGACGTGATCGGCCGGATCGGCCGGGTGATCGGCTCCTATCGCGACGAGATCGGCCACGGGATACACGAGGCCCTGCACGACCGGCTCTGGGTCGTGCCGCTCGACGCGGCGGATCTGATGCAGGACGGCTTCGGCTCGATCGCCCGCGACGGGGCGGGGCAGGTCGAGGTGCTGATCTCGATGCTCAAGACACTGGCCGCGCTGGAGCGCCACCCCGACCCGACCATCGCCGATGCGGCGCGCTGCATGAGCGCCGAGGCGCTGGCACGCGGCCGCGCGGCGATCGGTTTCGCGCCCGATCTCGAACGGCTCGAGGCCGCGACGCCCGAGGCGCTGCGGCGGCGCTGAGATCAGGGGATGATGCGGCTGTACTTGGTCCCCTCGAGCGTCGCACCGACCCGCAACCCGGTCTGCGCGAAGACCACCGCGATCACCGGCGAAAGCGACGTGATGGTCTCGGCGCGCAGCATCTCACCGCGGTCGTTGATCGCGTATTCGACATCGGCGCCCGCAGCCCAGCCCGGCGCGCGCCGGAAATCGCCCAGCGCCTGCTCGGTCATGAAGAAAAGCACGTGGCTGAATTGCTGCGCACCGATCTGCAGGCCTGCGCTGGCGGAAGTCGCGGAGTAGTAATCGACCACGCTTTGTCCGACGAGAAGCGCACCGCGCCCATAAGCGCCGCCGAGACCGAGACCGACCTCGGTCACCAGCGGCATCACCAGCATCCCCTTGGACTGGGCCGCGAGCTCGCGGGTGCCCGGGTAGCGGTCATACATGTGATCGAGCGTGCTCTGCACCCTTGCGTCGATGCGCGATCCGCCGTCGCTGCCCACACCGTTGCCGCAGGCGGCCAAAAGGCCGGTGGCGCCGAGGCCGAGCATCAGCCCGCGCCGTGTCGTCTTGTCCATGTCGCTGCCCCTCATGCGATATCGCGCCGCCCTTGTGTCCGGGCGGTCGGGCGAACCATAGGCCAGCCTGCCCGCGCTGTCATCCGCCGATGGCCCGGCAAGGTTCAGCCGGCCATGATCCGCGCGGCACGCGGCGCGAAATAGGTAAGCACCCCGTCGCAGCCAGCGCGGCGGAACGCCAACAAGCTTTCCATCATCACCCGGTCGCCGTCGAGCCAGCCGTTGCGCGCGGCGCCCTCGATCATCGCGTATTCGCCCGAGACCTGATAGGCGAAGGTCGGCACCTCGTAGGCGTCCTTCACGCGGCGACAGATGTCGAGATAGCTCATGCCCGGCTTGACCATCACCATGTCCGCCCCCTCGGTGAGGTCCCGCCCCACCATGCGCAGCGCCTCCTCGGCGTTGGCGGGATCGATCTGGTAGGTCTTCTTGTCGCCCTTGAGCGCGCCGGAAGCGCCGACGGCGTCGCGGAACGGGCCGTAGAAGGCCGAGGCGAACTTGGCGGCATAGCTCAGGATCGCCACCTGGCCGTGGCGCTCGGCCTCCAGCGCCGCGCGGATCGCACCGATGCGCCCGTCCATCATGTCAGAGGGGCCGAGGATGTCGGCCCCGGCCCGCGCCTGCGCCAGTGCCATCTTGACCAGCGCCTCGACCGTGGGATCGTTGACGATCTCGCCATCGACCACGAAGCCGTCATGGCCATTGGCGTTGTAGGGATCGAGCGCGATGTCGGTCATCAACGCCATCTCGGGCACCGCGTCCTTGATCGCGCGGATCGCGGTGTTGGTGAGGTTGTCGTCCGACCACGCCTCGGCGCAGTCCTCGGTACGGCTCTCGGGGCCGGTATAGGGAAACAGGCACATCGCCGGGATGCCCAAGCCATGCGCCTCGCGCGCAGCTCTCACGGCGCGGTCGACGGTCAGCCGCGACACGCCGGGCATCGATGCGATAGCGCTTTCTTCGTCGCGACCCGCCTGCAGGAAAATCGGCCAGATCAGGTTGTCGGGCGTCATCGTCGTTTCGCGCACCATCGCGCGCAGCGCCGGAGTCCGACGCAACCGGCGCGGACGCGAGAGCGGGTAGGGGGCGGAGAAGGGCTGCATGGGGCGTCTCCCGGGCGGGGTTTTCATATCACAATCAGGGGGTGGCACGGTTTGCCGTGGCCCACAAGGCTGGGCAAGCTCCGGACCCGCGTCTAGGCTCGGCCCGACTGCAAGACCGGATGTTGCCGAACGTGGACCTGACCCAGACGCTCTTCGAAGTGATCGACATGCGATCCTTCTCAAATCTCTGGTTCTGGATCATGCTGGCGCTCATCTGGTCCGCGGCGAGCCACCGCGTGCTCGGCGTGCCTTTCGACATGGTGGTACGGGCCCGCCGCTTCGGCGGTCAGTCCGAGCGCGATCTGATCGACATGGTGCGGATCAACATCAACCGGATGCTGCATCTGGGCCATGTCGCGGGCAGCTGGCTGATCGGCGTCACGACCTTCGGCCTGTCCTCGCTGTCGCTGCTGGCCTTCTGGTACGATATCGAGTTCGCCCAGGCGGTGGTGCTGATCCTGCTGCCGCTCAGCATCGTGGCGGCGATGAGCTTCGCCACCGCGCGGCGCATCGCCGTCGAGCGCCCGGAGGTGGAGGCGCTCTGCCGCCATCTCGCGAGGCACCGGTTCTGGGTGCAGCTCCTGGGCATGGTGTCGATCTTCGTCACCGCCATGTACGGCATGTATCAGAACCTTTCGGTCGCCCCGGGGTTCTGATCCTTCGGGACGCTTGACAGTGCCCGCCCGAAAGGTAGGTGAGCGCAATGGCAAAGACGAACGGCAGCAGGATCACGGTCTCGGGCGCGCCCGAAGGCTACGACGCGACACTGGTCCTCAAGGAGGCCGAGAAGGCCGGTGGCCCGGTGATCCATGTTGCGCGCGACGACAAGCGCATGGCGGCGATGCGCGCCGCGCTCGAATTCTACGCCCCCGACATGCCGGTGATCACCTTCCCGGCCTGGGATTGCCTGCCCTATGACCGGGTCTCGCCCGCCGCCGAGATCTCGGCCGCGCGCATGGCGGTGCTGGCGGGGCTTCTGCATGGCGGGCCGAAGCGCTTCGTGCTGCTCACCACGCTCAACGCCGCGACCCAGCGGGTGCCGGCGCGCGCCACGCTAAAGGATGCGGCCTTCACCGCCCATGTTGGCGACCGGATCGACGAAGCGGCGCTGCGCGCCTTTCTCGTGCGCATGGGCTTCACCCAGAGCCCGACCGTGACCGAACCGGGCGATTACGCGATCCGTGGCGGCATCATCGACATTTATGCCCCCGGTCAGGGCGGCCCGGTGCGGCTCGACATGTTCGGCGACGTGCTCGATGGCGCGCGCCGCTTCGACCCGGCCACTCAGCGCACCACCGAAAAGCTCGACCGGGTCGAGCTGGCTCCGGTCTCTGAGGTGATCCTCGACGAGGAGGCGATCACCCGGTTCCGGCAATCCTACCGCATCGAATTCGGCGCGGCCGGCACCGACGACCCGCTCTACGAAGCGGTCTCGGCCGGGCGCAAGCAGGCCGGGATGGAGCATTGGCTCGGCTTCTTCCAGGACGATCTGGAAACGCTGTTCGATTACCTCCCCGGCGCGCCTGTGACGCTGGACGACCAGATCGCGCCGCAGCGTGATGCGCGCTGGACGCTGGTCTCCGATGCCTACGAGACCCGCCGTCACGCGCTGGCGCAGAAAGGACGGATGGATTCGGTCTACAAGCCGAGCCCGCCGCAGCTGCTCTATCTTGACGACGACGCCTGGATCAAAGCCACCGAGGGCCGCAGGGTGCTGCGCTTCGCGCCGTTGCCGCAGGCCACGGGGCCCGGCGTGATCGACGCGGGCGGGCGCATCGGCCGCAACTTCTCGCCGGAACGGCAGCAGGAGAGCATCAGCCTCTTCGCCGCGCTAGCCGCACATGTGAAGGATCGCATGAAGGCCGGCCCGGTGGTCATCGCCTCCTATTCCGAGGGCGCACGCGAGCGCTTGTCGGGGTTGATCGAGGATGAGGGTCTGGTCGAGACGATTCATGTGCGCGACTGGAGCGGCGTCGGCAAGCGTGGGCTGTATCTCGCGGTTTGGCCGCTGGAGCACGGCTTCCAGACCGAGGATGTCACGGTCATCTCCGAGCAGGACGTGCTGGGCGAACGGCTGATCCGCCGCGCCCGCAAGAAACGCCGGGCCGACAACTTCCTTACCGAGGCGCAGTCGCTGAGCGCCGGCGATCTCGTCGTGCATGTCGATCACGGCGTCGGACGCTATCACGGGCTCGAGGTGGTGACGGCGGCCGGCGCCGCGCATGAATGCCTGCTGATCGAATACGCCGAGAACGCGAAGCTCTATCTGCCGGTCGAGAACGTCGAACTCCTAAGCCGCTTTGGCCATGAAGAGGGGCTGCTCGACAAGTTGGGCGGCGGCGCGTGGCAGGCCAAGAAAGCCAAGTTGAAGGAGCGTATCCGTCAGGCTGCCGACCGGCTGATCCGCATCGCCGCCGAGCGCGCGCTTCGCACCGCGCCACGGCTCGAGCCGCAGGACAGCATCTGGGAGCAGTTCCTCGCGCGGTTCCCCTATGACGAGACCGAGGACCAGCTTCAGGCGATCGAGGACGTGCTCAACGACCTCGAATCCGGGCATCCGATGGACCGGCTGATCTGCGGCGATGTCGGTTTCGGAAAGACCGAAGTGGCGATCCGTGCCGCCTTCGTCGCCGCGATGTCGGGGGTGCAAGTGGCCGTCATCGCCCCGACCACGCTGCTGGCGCGCCAGCACTACAAGAATTTCGCCGAGCGTTTCCGGGGCTTTCCGATCAACGTGCGGCCGCTGTCGCGCTTCGTCTCCGCCAAGGAGGCCTCCGATACCCGCGCGGGCCTGACCGATGGCAAGGTCGACATCGTCATCGGCACCCATGCACTCCTGTCGAAAAGCGTGAAGTTCCGCGATCTGGGCCTGCTGATCATCGACGAGGAGCAGCATTTCGGCGTGAACCATAAGGAACGGCTGAAATCGCTGCGCACCGATGTGCACGTGCTGACGCTCACCGCGACGCCGATTCCGCGCACGCTGCAGATGTCGCTCACCGGGGTGCGCGACCTGTCGATCATCGGCACGCCCCCCGTCGACCGTCTCGCGATCCGCACCTATGTCAGCGAGTTCGACACCGTGACCGTGCGGGAGGCGCTCCTGCGCGAGCGTTTCCGGGGCGGGCAGAGCTTCTTCGTGGTGCCGCGCGTCAGCGATCTGCCGGAGATCGAGGAGTTCCTCAAGACCGAGGTACCCGAGGTGTCCTACGTCGTGGCGCATGGCCAGATGGCGGCGGGCGAACTCGATGATCGGATGAACGCCTTCTATGACGGCCGCTACGACGTGCTACTGGCGACCACCATCGTCGAGAGCGGTCTTGATATCCCGACCGCCAACACGATGATCGTGCACCGCGCCGACATGTTCGGCTTGGCGCAGCTTTACCAGATCCGCGGGCGCGTCGGCCGCTCCAAGACCCGCGCCTATGCCTATCTCACCACCAAGCCACGTGCGCCACTGACGCCCGGCGCCGAAAAACGGCTGCGGGTACTGGGCAGCATCGACAGCCTCGGCGCCGGTTTCACGCTGGCGAGCCAGGATCTCGACATCCGGGGCGCGGGCAACCTGCTAGGCGAGGAGCAGTCGGGGCAGATGCGCGAGGTCGGTTTCGAGCTGTACCAGCAGATGCTCGAGGAGCAGATCGCCAAGATCCGCTCCGGCGAGGCCGAAGGACTGGCCGAGGAAGAGGGCCAATGGGCGCCGCAGATCAATCTCGGTGTGCCGGTGCTGATCCCCGAGGAATACGTCCCCGATCTCGACGTGCGGCTCGGCCTCTACCGGCGCCTGTCGGAGCTGACCACCAAGGTCGAGCTCGAGGGCTTCGCCGCCGAGCTGATCGATCGCTTCGGGCCGCTGCCTAAGGAGGTCAACACGCTCTTGCTGGTGGTACGGATCAAGGCGATGTGCCTGAAAGCCGGGATCAGCCAGCTCGATGGCGGGCCCAAGGGCGCGACCATTCGTTTCCACAATGACAAGTTCGTCTCGCCCGAGGGGCTGGTCGAGTTCATCCAGGACCAGAAGGGCCAGGCCAAGGTGAAAGACAACAAGATCGTCGTCATGCGCGACTGGACCAAGGAGGCGGACAAGATCCGCGGCGCCTTCGGCATCGCTCGCGACCTCGCCGAGAAGGTCAAGGCGAAGAAGAAGGCGAAGGCCGCTGTCTGATGGCCGAAGTGACTTTAGATACGACTTCCAAGCGGATGATAAGCTTGGTCATTCCGGCCTTCAACGAGGCTGGAAACATTGAGGTTCTGGTGCAGGAGGCGCTTGATCTTCTGCCCGATGACCTGCTGGGCGAGGTGATCGTCGTGGACGATTGCTCCACCGATGACGGTGTGGCGCGTCTGCGGGCGCTGAGCGCGCGCGAGCCGCGGCTTCGGGTGCTGCGCCACGCGGTCAATGCCGGGCAGAGCGCCAGCGTGCGTAGCGGCGTCGCCGCCGCGCGCTATCCGTTGATTGCGACGCTGGACGGCGACGGGCAGAACCCGCCGGGCGACATTCCGGCGCTGGTCGCGGCCTATGATCCGGCCGGGCCGCAACTGGTGGGCGGTGTCCGCGCCAAGCGGCGCGATACCTGGTCCAAGCGCACCGCATCGCGGCTGGCCAACGCGCTGCGCCGCCGTATCCTGCATGACGACTGCCCGGATACGGGCTGTGGGCTCAAGGTGTTCGAACGCGACCGGCATCTTGCCTTGCCGTTCTTCCATGGCCAGCATCGCTATCTCCCGGCGCTGTTCCGCGCCTATGGCGCCGCCACCGCCTATGTGCCGATCGGCGACCGGCCCCGGCAGCACGGCGCGTCGAAATATACCAACTGGCGGCGCGGCCTTCAGGGCGTACCCGACCTGATGGGGGTGCGTTGGCTGGTGATGCGGGCGCGTCCCGTGGGCGCGCAGGAGGTATCGTGACCATGCTCTCCAACTGGTTCGCCCAGAACGGCTGGGCCGAGATCGTCTGGCTCACCATCGGCTTCATGGCGCAGGCGATGTTCTCGGCCCGGTTCCTCGTGCAGTGGATCGCAAGCGAGCGCGTGCGCAAGTCGATCGTGCCCGAAGCCTTCTGGTACTTCTCGGCGGCGGGCGGCGCGATGCTGCTGGCCTATGCGATCTATCGGCAGGACCCGGTCTTCATCCTTGGCCAGGCCTTCGGCCTCGTGGTCTATGCGCGCAACATCTACTTCATCTGGACCGAGCGTCGCGCCGGCGAGCCGGGGCATGAAGGCTGATCGCCACTGGATCGCGGCGATCCTGCTCTGGGCCGTCGCGCAGGTCGCGTGGCGATTTGCGCAAGGGCCCTCGCTCGAACTCGACGAGGCCGAAGCTTTCTATCACGCGCGCCATCTGGCACTTGGCTATAACGCGCAGCCGCCACTCTATTTCTGGCTGCAATGGGCGGTCTTCCAAGTGGCGGGCGAAGGCATCCTCGCACTTGCCCTCCTGAAGAACGCGCTCCTGGCCGTGGGCGGGCTGGCCCTCTACGCCATGCTACGGCGTTTGCGCCCGCCCTTCGAGGCCGGGCTCGCGGTGATGGCGCTTGGCCTTTTGCCGCAGGTGCTGTGGGAGGCGCAGCGCGCGCTGACCCATTCGGTGCTGGCGATCTCGCTGTCGCTCGTGATCCTCGCGCTGGCCGACCGGGCGCTGCGCGGTCCGGGGCGGGCAAGCCCGGGCGTCTGGCTGGCCTTCGGCATCGCCGCGGGGCTCGGCGTGATCTCCAAGTGGAACGTGGCGCTGCTGCCGGCGGCCATCGCGGTGGCGGCGCTGATACGAGCCGAATGGCGGGCCCGAATCTCGCCCGCTGGCGCGCTCCTTGCGATAGCGGCGGCGTCCGCCGTCGTGGCAGCGCCGCTATGGTGGGTGACAGGCAACCTCGCTACCGCCAGCGGTTCGCTACACAAGCTCGGGATCGAGGCGACGGCGCCGCTGCTGCGCGCGTTCGAGGGTCTGGGCAGTCTCGCGGCGGCGTGGCTGGCCTTTTGCGGCCTCGTGATCCTCGTGATGATCGGCATCGCGATCGCCACGCGCAGGCGACCATGTTGGCGACCGGACGAGCAGGCGCGGCTGATGATCGCGGTGATGCTGACCGGCGCGGCGCTGCTCGCGGTCGGGCTGGTCGCGGGCGGTGCCACGGAGGTCAAGGATCGCTGGCTGTTGCCGGTCGCGCTCTTCGCGGGGCCCTTGGCGGCGCTTTGGGCGATCGACCGGCTCGGCCCCTCAGGCCAGCGGCGCCTTGGTATCGGCCTGGCCGGGCTATGGACGCTAGCCTTCGCCTTGCTGCCGGTCTCCGGCTGGGTCGATCCGGGCTATCGGGGCGCCGATTTTCCCGACTGGGCCGCGGAGATCGAGGCGGCGCATCCTGATCTGCCGATCGTTACCGACAGCATGTGGGCCGCCGGCAATCTCGCAATGATGCTGCCCGGCCGCGAGGTTCGGCTCGCAGCCGATGCGGATGAGCGCGACGGCGCGCACCTGTTGATCTCGGAAGCGGACGAGGCGACGGCTTTGTCGCAGCGACTGGGGCGCGATGCGACTCCGCAGGGGCGTCGCGAGATCGCGCATGGTGACGAGATTGCGGTCTTCCGCCTCGCCATCGGCGAGTGAGGCTCAGCCCTCCGCGATCTGCTCGCGGATCTCGCCGATCACCTTGACCCACATCTCTTTCGTCTGGGCGCCGGGTACGGCGTGGCGTTGCGCCACGATGAAGGTCGGCACGCTGGTCACGCCCATCTCGCGGCTATGCGCGTCGCGCCGCTGGATATCCTCAAGATCGGCGTCGCTGCCCAGAAGGCGGCGCACCACCGCGGCGTCCATCTCGATCCCGTCGGCGATGTCGGCCAGCACGTCGTGGTCGCCGATGTCGCGGCCCTCGGTGAAATAGGCCTTGAACAAGGCGCTAACGGCGGCGGTCTGCCGCCCCTCGATCCCGGCCCAGTGGATCAGCCGGTGCGCGTCGAGCGTATTGGGCGTTGTCTCGATCTGGTCGAGATTGAGCGCGAGCCCCGCCTCTTCGGCGCGCTCGACGATCGGGGCATAGGCCCGCGCCGCGCCGTCGCGACCGCCGAACTTGGCTTCGAGATAGGCGCGCCGGTCCATGCCCCCGGCCGGCATGTCGGGGTTGAGCTGGAACGGGTGCCATTCGATGGTGAAGGGGTGGTCGGGAATTTCCGCCAACGCCGCATCGAGACCGGCCTTGCCGATCCAGCACCACGGGCAGATCGGGTCCGAGAGGATGTCGAGTTTCACCATTGGCCGCGCCCCTTCCTTGTGCAGCCCCGCAGCTAGCCCCCCGGGCGCGCTGTTGCAAGGCCGCGCCGCGCGCGTATATGTCCAGCGGCATGACCGCCTCCTCGAAAACCCGCCCCGGCTCCCTGATCCGCATCGCCCGAGAGAACGGCGCCACCGAGACCGCGCCGCCGCTCGATCTGGGGGCCCGCGTGCGCGAGTTGCGCCAGGCTCAGGGTTGGACGCTGGAGCAGGCGTCGATCCGCGCCGGGCTGGCGCGGTCGACGCTGTCGAAGATCGAGAACGGGCAGATGTCGCCCACCTATGACGCGCTCAAGAAGCTGGCGCAGGGCATGGGCATCTCGGTGCCGCAACTGTTCACACCGCCGCGTCGCGATCAGGTGATGGGCCGGATGGTGACCACGCGCTCGGGCGAGGGTACCGGGCAGATCACCACTACATACGAGCACGAGCTCCTGGCCGAGGGGCTGAGATCGAAGAAGATGCTGCCCTACCGCGCGCGGATCCGGGCGCGGGCCTTCGAGGAGTTCGATGGCTGGGTGCGCCATGACGGCGAAGAGTTCCTCTACGTGCTTACGGGCACGATCCGCCTGCTGACCGAGTTCTACGAGCCGGTCGAGATGAAGCGCGGCGACAGTGCATATTACGATGCCGCCATGGGCCACAACGTGATCTCGACCAGCCCCGAGGACGCGACCATCCTGTGGGTCACGTCGCTGGAGTGAACCGCCAAGCGGCGACTAAGAGAGGCTCCGAGAGCCGCCCTCAGCTGTCGTCGCGGCCCTCCTTGCTGTCGTCGTCGCCGAAGGCCGCGTCGTCGCTGTAGACGTCCTCCGAGGGGTGGATCGAGCGCGCCGAGGCGATGATGCGCTCGTTGTCGCGGGTCTCGTCCATCATCGCATCGGCGGGATCGGTTCCTTCGAGCCATTCCGACACCTCGTCGCGCGCATCCTCGCGGCTCATCCCGGTGACCTCGCAAAGATGGTCGAGGAACGGGCCCAGCTCACCCTCGGTGGCCTCGACCTCGTCGCTGTCGAGATCCGGCCACTGGGTAAGGATGTTGGGCACGAAGGCGTGCCAGTGCTTGGCCACATGGCTCCATTTCATTGCGGGTCTCCTCATGCTGCCCGATGTCTCGAAGCGGCAACGGAAAGGGGGCGGACCGGGTTCCGGTCCGCCCCCAAGGGTCGTCGCTGGCAGGGCCCGGTCAGAGCGCCATGTCGACCACGCCGAGGCCGAGCTGCGCGGTGCCCACCGCGGCGTTGCCCACGACCCGCACCGGTGTGCAAGCTGCGATCAGGCCCAGCGCCGCAAGGAGCAGGAGCGCGCGCCTCACTGGGCGGTCTCCTCGGGGGACTCGCCCGGCTCCGCATTCGCGGACGTCTCGTCCGCTTCGGCACCGGCCCGCGTTTCGCCCTCGGCCACCTCCTCGTACCACCAGACGTCGGGCTGCCAGCCCGGCCAGTCGCCGAAGACCGGGATGGTCTCGGGGTGGTGCAGATCGGCGTCATAGGCGATGCGGCTGATGTTCCACTGGTAGATCGAAATTGCGTAGCGCCCGGTGGTCAGCACCCGGTCCAGCGCCTTGGCGGCGGCGATAAAATCGTCCTGGCTCTCGGAGGTGAGCAGCAGGTCGATCAGACCGTCGACGGCCGGGCTCTTCACGCCCATGGCGTTGCGCCCGCCCGGCGTGTCGGCGGCCTCCGAGCCCCAATAGGCATACTGCTCGTTGCCGGGGCTGAGCGACAACCCGCGCCGGAAATAGGTCATGTCGAAATCATACGCGTCGGTGCGTTCCTTGAACTGGGCGCTGTCGACGGTGGAGATGGTCGGGGTGATGCCGATCCGTTCGAGCGCTTGCACATACATGTCGATGATCGCCGCGTTCTCCGAGCTCCCCTGTTCGAGCAGGATCTCGAAGGCGAAGGCTTCACCCGTGGCCTCGTTGGTGAGCACGCCGTTGTCGATCACCCAGCCCGCGCTCGACAGCAGCGACAGCGCCGAGGCGGTGCCGGCGCGGTTGCGCTCTGTGCCGTCGCCCACCGGCAGCGCGTAACCTTCGAGCGCGCCGGGCAGAAGATCCTCCTCCCAGCGCATCAGGAATTCCCTGACGCGGCCCTCGGCGGGGCCTTCCTCCATGCCCAGCGGCGAGTTCGAGAAATAGGAGGTGATGCGCGGCTGCGCACCGCCGGTCATCGCATCGTTGATGAATTCGAAGTTGAACGCCTCGATCATCGCCTGGCGCACGCGCCAATCCTCGAAGACCGGACGACGGGTGTTCATCACGAAGCCGGTCATGCCGGTGGGGCGGCCATGCGGCAGCTCCTCGAGCACCACCTCGCCATCGCGGGCGCGCGGGAAGTCGTACTGGCTCTCCCAGCGGGCGACGTTGAACTCGCGGGTGAAGTTGGTCTCGCCGGTCTTGAAGGCCTCGAAGGCGGCGGTCTCGTCGCCGAAGAACTCGAGCCGGATCTCGTCGAGCACGTTGGTGCCGCGCCGGAACGGGATGTCGGCACCCCAGTAATCCTCGTCACGCTTGAGCGAGATGTAGCGGCCCGCCTCGAAATCCTCGATCACGTAAGGTGCCGAGGTGATCGGGACGACGTCGAGGCCGCTCTCGGCAAAAGCCTCGCCCTCCCATTGTGCCTTCTTGAGGATTGGCCGAAGGCCAGCCAGCAGCGCCAGCTCGCGGTCCGGCGTGTTGAAGGTCAGGCGCACCTTGCGCTCGCCGGTTTCCTCGATGCTCTCGACCTTTTCCCAAAAGCCGAGGTAACGCGGGTGGCCTTCGGTGCCGAGCGTCTCGAAGGACCAGATCACGTCCTCGACCGTGACCGGGCTGCCATCGGAGAATTTCGCCTCGGGATGCAGGGTGAACTCGACCCAGGAACGATCCTCGGCGGTCTCTACCGATTCGGCGAGCAAGCCGTAAAGCGTGAAGGGCTCGTCGAGCGTACGCCCCAGCAGGCTTTCGCCGATCAGGTAGCTCAGCTGCCACGGCACCGAGCCCTTCAGGATGTAGGGATTCAAGCTATCGAATCCGCCGACTTCGGCGGTCGCCATCCGGCCGCCCGTGGGGGCCTCGGGATTGGCATAGGGCAGGGAGGTGAAGTCTGCGGGCAGGGCAGGTTCGCCATACATCGCAATGCCATGCGCAGGCTCGGCGAGGCCCGCCCCGGTGCCGAGCAGCAATGCAAGCGTGCCGTTACGCAAGCTGTTAAAAATAGATGAAGTCATCTCGACGGAAGCCCCCTGTCGGTTCGGTTTTCTGACCAGACTTATAGTTGAAGAAGACCGTATAGCCCCCCCTGATCTTTATCAAACTTTTAGCTTGGAGGAGCGCGGGGAAAGGCTTATAAGAGAGTCACTGCTCGATAGGTTTCTTGCCTGTATGAAACCTGCCTCATAACTCAGCGCCCGCCTTGTGCGGGCGTTTTTTTTGCCCTTGCATCGGGCGTATTCGGGGATGAGCGCGCAACGGGCGGTACCTTGCAAAAGCGTTTTTATCAAGGGTTTATCATCGATTACCCCTCGCTTTTCCGAGGTATCGCTGCACAATCCGGGCCAGACGCCAGAAGCGAGGACAAGCATCATGCAGCTCAAGGGCAAGACCGCGATCGTCACGGGATCGAATTCGGGAATCGGGTTGGGAATCGCCCGGGAGCTGGCGCGCGCCGGCGCCGACGTGGTTCTCAACTCCTTCACCGATCGCGATGAGGACCATGCGCTCGCGCAAGAAATCGCCGATGCCCATGGTGTGGGCGCCCGCTACATCGCCGCCGATCTCTCGGATGGCGACGCCGCGCGGGGGCTGATCGAGGCTGCCGGGCGCTGCGATATCCTCGTCAACAACGCCGGAATCCAGCACGTCGCGCCGATCGACGAGTTCCCAGCCGCCAAGTGGGAGGCGATCATCGCGATCAACCTCACCTCGGCGTTCCACACCACCGCCGCCGCGCTGCCGATGATGCGTAAGGCGGGATGGGGCCGGGTGATCAACATCGCCAGCGCCCATGGTCTCACCGCGTCGCCCTACAAGGGCGCCTATGTCGCGGCCAAGCACGGCATCGTCGGTTTCACCAAGGTGACCGCGCTCGAAACCGCGCGCGAACCGATCACGGCCAACGCGATCTGCCCGGGCTACGTGCTGACGCCGCTCGTTGAAGCGCAGATCCCCGACACCATGCAGAAATACGGCATGGACCGCGAGGAGGTGATCGAGAAGGTCATGCTTGAGCGCCAGCCCTCCAAGGAGTTCGCCACGACCGAGCAGCTCGGCGGGACGGCGGTGTTCCTGTGTTCAGACGCCGCGGCGCAGATCACCGGCACCACCATCAGCGTCGATGGTGGCTGGACCGCGCTGTGATCCGGATCAGCCTCGCGCTGCAGGGCGGAGGCGCGCATGGCGCCTTCACCTGGGGCGCGCTGGACCGCATGCTCTGCGAGGAGGATGTCGAGATCGCCGGGATCTCGGGCACCTCCGCCGGGGCGATGAACGCGGTGGCGCTCAAGGCTGGCCTGGTGCGGGGCGGGCGCGAGGGCGCACGGGAGAACCTTGCCTGGTTTTGGGGCCGCGTCGGGGCCGTCACGGATGCGCGCTGGTCCGACTGGATCTCGGCGCTGGCGCCGACGGCCCCGGCGCTGGCCCGCGCGATCGAATGGTCACCGGCCTTCCGTGCCATGGAGGCCGCGACCAAGCTGCTCTCGCCCTATGCCTACGGGCCGATGCTGCGCAATCCGCTGGAGCGCATCCTTGAAGAGATCCATTTCGAACACGTGCGCGACGCCGTCGGACCACAGATTTTCGTCGGCGCCACCAATGTCCGTTCGGGCAAGATCCGCGTGTTCTCGGGGCCGGAGTTGTCGGCAAAGGCCGTGCTGGCCTCGGCCTGTTTGCCGACGCTGTTCCGCGCGGTCGAGATGGACGATCCGGCCACTGGCCGGCGCGAGGCATATTGGGACGGTGGATACACCGGTAACCCCGCGCTTTTTCCGTTGTTCGAGAAGGGTTTGCCGGACGATCTTCTGATCGTGAACATCAACCCGCTCTACCGCGAAGACCTGCCGGATGACAGCCTCTCGATCCAGAATCGGATCAACGAGATCAGCTTCAATTCGTCGCTTCTGCGCGAACTGCGCGCCATCGATTTCGTGCGTCGCCTGATCGCGACCGACCGACTGCCGGAGGGCAGCATGAAGCGAGTGCTGGTGCACATGGTCGGGGACGATGCGCTGATGAACGATCTCAACACCGCGACCAAGACGATCCCGGCACCGGTGATCCTCGCCCGGCTGCGCGCCGCAGGCGAGGCGGCGATGGACAGGTTTCTCGCCGCGCACAAGGCGGATATCGGCAAGCGCGAGACGGTCGATCTGCGGGCGATGTTCAGTTGAGGACGGCGCGCTTCAGCGGCCGGTGCCGGTCAGGAGCGTTGGCTGTTCCCCCAGATCCTCGGGGCGGCCGCGATCGGCCGGCGTGACGAGGCCTGCCGAGATCACCAGCTTGGCCGCATCCTCGACCGTCATGTCGAGCACGATCACGTCCGAACGCGGCAGGAACAGCAGAAAGCCCGAGGTCGGATTCGGCGTGGTCGGCAGGAACACTGTGACGATGTCGCCATCGGTGGGCAACTTGCGCGCCACCTCGCCCTTGGCGGTGGTCGAGATAAAGGCGAGCGCCCAGAGCCCCTTGCGCGGATATTCGATCAGGCAGGCCTGGTCGAAGCTGGTCTCGGTCTGCGCAAACACGGTTTCGGCGATCTGCTTGAGCCCGGAATAGACAGAGCGCACCACCGGCATCCGCGCCACGAGGCTCTCGCCGATCCGCAGCAGGCTGCGTCCGACGAAGCCCTTGGCCAGCGCGCCGACCAGAAAGGTGAAGAGAATGAAGAAGATGACGCCAACGCCGCGCAGGTTGATGCCGATATACTGCTCGGGGTTGAAGCGGTCGGGAACGAAGGGCAGTACCCAGCCGTCGATCCAGCCGACCACGGCCCAGATCAGCCAGACGGTCAGGCCGATCGGCGCGATGACGACGACACCGGCGATGAAGTTGTTGCGCAGGATGCCGATCAGGCGACGGCGCCGCGGCGGTTCGTTCGGATTGGGCGGCAGGATCGGCGGGCGTGTCACGGGGGGCTCGTCCTAATAGCGCGGGGCTGCTGCCTATCTAGGCTCCCGCGCGGGTCCCGGCAATGGGGCACGCGCGGGCCGGGGCTCAACCCCGTCGCTTGCCCAGCGCCACGGCGATCGCCGCGCCAAGCCGCGCATTGTTGAGCACCAGCGCGATGTTCGCCTCGAGCGAACGGCCATCGGTCAACTCGAAGATCCGACCCAGCAGGAACGGCGTCACCGCCTTGGCGGCGATGCCTTGCGCCTCGGCCTCCGACAGGGCCTGCTCGATCACCGGACGCAGTTCTTCGGCGGGGATTTCTGCCTCTGACGGGATCGGGTTGGCGACCAACTGGCCGCCCTCGAGCCCCATCGCGGCGCGCATCCGGGCGGCGGCGGCAATCTCGGCGGCGCTGTCCATCCTGAGCGGCGCGGGCATCTCGGAGGTCGCGGACCAGAAGGCCGGCAGCACGTCCTGCCCATAGGCGATCACCGGCACGCCGAGCGTTTCCAGCACCTCGAAGGTCTTGGGCAGGTCGAGGATCGCCTTGGCGCCCGCTGCCACCACGGTCACCGGTGTCTTGGCCATCTCTTGCAAATCGGCCGAGATGTCGAAGCTGTCCTCGGCGCCGCGATGCACGCCGCCGATGCCACCCGTCGCGAAGACCTCGATGCCTGCGAGCCGCGCCGCGATCATCGTGGCAGCCACCGTGGTCGCGCCGTCGCCACCGCGCGCAAGGCAGGCCGCGAAATCGGCGCGCGACAGCTTGGCCACGTCCTGCGCCTGCCCCAGCCGGTCGAGCTGCTCGTCGGTCAGGCCGACATGCAAGCGGCCACCCAGCACCGCGATGGTGGCGGGCACGGCACCATGGGCGCGGATCTCGGCCTCGACCCGGCGCGCCGTCTCGACGTTTTGCGGAAACGGCATGCCGTGGGTGATGATCGTGCTTTCGAGCGCGACGAGCGGGCGGCCCTCGGCGCGCGCATCGGCAACCTCGGGCGAATATTGGATATCGATCACAGCGGGTTGTCTCCGGATACGTAGGTGGCGGCGGCGGCCAGCGCACGCGCGAGCGCCGCCTCGGGCGCCATGCCCTCGGCCTCGGACGCGATATGCGCCGCCATGAAGGTGTCGCCCGCGCCGGTGACGCGTGTGACCAGCACCTCCGGCGGGGCCTGGGTGAAGAT
This sequence comes from Limimaricola soesokkakensis, assembly GCF_900172345.1. Taxonomy (GTDB): domain Bacteria; phylum Pseudomonadota; class Alphaproteobacteria; order Rhodobacterales; family Rhodobacteraceae; genus Limimaricola; species Limimaricola soesokkakensis. Next base: position 96,488 of record NZ_FWFY01000006.1, on the reverse strand, counting down.
GGCTTCGGCCGTGGCCACGGTCGCGGCGCGCCCGCCATCGGTGACAAGGGCGCGATGCGCGCCACGCGCGACCAATGCGCGGGCCGCGGCCTCCGAGGTCTCGAAGGTGGCGTGGCACAGCAGACCGGCCTCTTCGAGGTTCACGTAAAGCGTCGCCGTCGGGTGGCCCATCAGCGCCAGCAGCCGCTCGGCCTTGCCGGGGCTGGCCGGGGCTACACGCAGATCGGCGCGGGCGAAGAGCGGCGACCGGGCGATCTGCGCCAGCAGGTCGGTTGTCAGATTGCCATCGAGCGCGACCAGGCCGGTCCAGGGCGCCTCGGTCGAGCCCAGCCGCCCGTCCGCCAGCGGGCGCAGGATCTTGTCACCCGCCTGTTCGAGCGAATGCGCGTCGGCGATGGCCGCGATCAGGCCATTGGCGCCTTCAATCGCCATGTAGATGTCGGTGGGCAGATCGTCGGAGCGGTAGATGTGATCCACCTCCATGCCCATGCGCGCTGCCTCGGCGGCCAGCTCGTCGCCCTCGGCATCGCGGCCCAGCGCGCTCAGAAGCGACGGGCGCAGCCCGAAGCGCACCAGCGTCATAGCGATGTTCATGGCGACGCCGCCAGGCAGCCGGTGGATGCGGCCGGGCACGTCCGAGCCCACGCGCATGTGGCTCGCGGTGCGGCCGATCACGTCCCACAGCACGGAGCCGATGCACAGGATGTCAGGTGTCTTGTTCATGGGCTCCGGTCTGCCGCAGCCCCGCGCCCCGGTCAATCGGGGATGGTGAAGGTCAGCGCTGCCCAGAGGCTTTCCCAAACGGCACCCGTGGCGATCGCCATGGCGTTGTCGGGTTCGCGCAGCACCACCGCGTTGACGAGGTAGTCGTGCCCCGGGACGACCGGGAGCCGCGCCACGCCCTCGGCATCGGTGCGGTGCAGCGTCAGTTCGACGTCGCCATCGGCATCGCGGGCGAAGAGTTCGACCTGCGCGTTGGCGCGGGGCGCGTCATCATAGAAGAGCTGGACCCGCAGCCCCTGCGAGGGGTCGTCGGTATAGGGGTTGTCCAGCGCCACCAGCTCGGTCGCGAGGCCGAGGCGGCTATCCGCGCCCTGCGCCGCGCCGACGCCGAACAGGGCTTTGGAGTAGCGCGTGAAGACCTCCCTGAAGCCTGCCTCGGGCAGGCCCCGCGCTGCGTGAACGGCCGCGACCGCTCCGAGATCCTTGTGCGCGACGAAACGCTCGAACACCGCCCGATCGTCATATGTCACGATGCTCGGTTTGGAGACGTAGGACGCGACCAGCAGCCCTTCCTCGGGGGCGGACATGTCGAGTGCGGGGCGGGCGCCGAGCCGTCCCTCGACCGGGCGCGCCTCACCGTTCATGTGCAGATCGAAGCTTTCGAAGCGCTGCGGCAGATAGGCGTAGCGGATGCCTTCGAAGAGGTCGCCGTTGACAAGCTCGGCCCTGACCATATCGTCCGCCGCGATCTGCCATTCGAGCGGTTCGATCCAGAATTCATGCGCCGCGACAGGCGTGGACAGCAAGAAGAGGCAGGCAGTTATGACGCGCATTCGAAGGCTCCCGAAATTCGAGGGCAGGGTGATCCTTGGCCTCGTCTTGTCAAGCATCGCGATGTTCTGGGCGGCCTTGGCGACGGCGCATGAGGTGCTGCCCGCCATCGCCGATATGGAGAGGCGGGGCGATCGGCTCGACTTCGTGGTCGAGACGCCGCTCGAGGGGTTCGTTGCCGGGATCGACCTCGGCGAAGTCGCCGACACCGACGCCGCCCCCGAGGCCGAGGCCGAAAGCTACGACGCGTTGCGCGCGCTCGACCCCGAGGAGATGGGGGCAAGGTTCCGCGCCTTCTGGCCCGAGATGGCCGAGGGGATCGATATCCTCGTCGACGGGGCCCGCGTAGCGCCCGAACTGGAGGCGGTCGAAGTGCCCGCGCCCGGCGATGTGTCGCTGCCGCGCCCGGCGCTGTTGCGCTTTTCCGCGCCGCTGGCGGCGGGGGCGCAGACAGTTCAGGTTGGCTGGGACGCAGCTTATGGCACGCTGGTGCTGCGCCAGCAGGGGGTCGAGGCGCCCTATGACGGTTACCTGGAAGGCGGCGCGCTGTCCGATCCGATCCGCCTGTCGGGCGGCGATCAGGCCAGCAACTGGCAGTATTTCCTTCGCTACATCCCGGTCGGCTTCGACCACATCCTGCCAAAGGGGCTCGATCATATCCTTTTCGTGCTGGGGCTGTTCTTCCTCGCAGCGCGGCTCAAGCCGCTGCTGTGGCAGGTCTCGGCCTTCACGCTGGCGCATACGGTGACGCTGGCGCTCGCGGCTCTGGGCTACGTCTCGGTGCCCGCCGCGATCGTCGAGCCGCTGATCGCCGCCTCGATCGCCTTCGTGGCGCTGGAGAACATCTTCTTCCCACGCCTCGGCCTCTGGCGGCCGATCGTCGTCTTCGGCTTCGGCCTGCTGCACGGCCTTGGCTTCGCGAGCGTCCTGGGCGAATTCGGCCTGCCCGCTGGCTCCTTCGTCCCGGCGCTGATCGGCTTCAACATCGGCGTCGAGCTGGGCCAGCTCACCGTGATCGCCATCGCTTTCCTCGTGGTCGGGCTGGCCTGGAAGCGCAACTGGTACCGCCAGGTCGTCGCGATACCGGCCTCTGCGGCGATCGCCCTGATCGGCGCTTATTGGGTGGTCGAGCGGACGATGCTCTGATCCCGACGGCCAGCGCATGAAAAAGGGCGGCGACCATGTCCGGTCGCCGCCCTTTCTCGTTCTCGCGGACCCCGCCTCTCAGCGTTCCGGCATCAGGCCCTTGGGGCTGAAGCGCAGCACCGCCAGCAGGATGATCCCCATGGTCATCAGTCGCATCTGCGCCGCCGAGTCCGTGAGATGCCCCCGGAGCCAGCTGTCCGGCGACATGCCCGAGGTGATCAGCTCCATCGCCCAGAGGCCGAGCGGTTCGACCATCACCCAGAGCCACCAGATCAGGAAGCCGCCCAGCACGGCCCCGTAATTGTTGCCCGAGCCGCCGACGATCACCATCACCCAGACGAGGAAGGTGAAGCGCAGCGGCTGGTAGGAGCCGGGGGTGAGCTGCCCGTCCAGCGTGGTCATCATCGCGCCGGCGATGCCGCAGACGGCCGAGCCGAGGATGAAGACCTGCAGATGCCGCGCGGTGACGTTCTTGCCCATGGCGGCGGCGGCGACCTCGTTGTCGCGGATCGCGCGCATCATTCGGCCCCAAGGGGAGGCCAGCGCCCGCTGCGCGAGGAACAGGATCGCGATCAGAACCACGGCGAAGAGGCCGGAATAGAGGATCTTGACCCAGAGCGTCGAAGCGGTGACCGGGTCGAGCCCGTAGCCCGCCGCAGCCTCGACGAAGCCCGGATCGCGCTGCAGATCGACCTCGTAGGGCACGGGCCGGGGCAGGCCGACCACGTTCTTGACGCCGCGCGACAGCCAGTCCTCGTTCTTGAGCACCGCGATCACGATCTCGGCGATGCCCAGCGTCGCGATGGCGAGATAGTCCGAACGCAGGCCCAAGGCTGCCTTGCCGATGATCCACGCGGCACCGGCGGCCAGAAGACCGCCCACCGGCCAGGCGATGATGATCGGCAGGCCCAGGCCCCCCAGATAGCCCGAGAGCGAGGGGTTGATCGCCTCGATCGCGTTCACCGCCGGATCGAGCGACGCGCGGAACAGGAAGAAGCCGCCGATCAGCAGCGCCAGCATCACCAGCGCGCGCATCCGCCCGCCAATCTTGCGTTTCCAGACCTGCACGGCCGCGACGAGGATCGCGGCGCCCAGCGCCAGCGCGCCCAGAAGCCGCAGCCCGCCGGCGTTCCAGCCCTCGGCCACGGGCGGCATCGACACCAGTACCGCCGCGAGGCCGCCGAGCGCCACGAAGCCCATGACGCCGACGTTGAACAGCCCGGCAAAGCCCCATTGCAGGTTCACGCCGAGCGACATGATCGCCGAGATCAGCCCCATGTTGAGGATCGTCAGCGCCAGGTTCCAGCCCTGAACGAAGCCGGTCAGGACGATCAGCAGCGCCATCCCGGCATAGAGAAGATAGCCACGCGCGGTCATACGGACTGTCCCTTGAAGAGGCCGGTGGGCTTGAACAGCAGCACGATGATCAGGATCGCGAAGCTCACGGCGAATTTGTAGTCGGTGGAGAGGAGCTGCACGAGGCTGGAAGGCTCGAGGTTCTCAGGCAGCAGGTATTCCAGCACCTTCTTCCAGGCGTAGGTGACCAACACCTCGGAAAAGGCGATCACAAAGCCCCCCGCGATCGCGCCCAGCGGGTTGCCGAGGCCGCCGACGATGGCGGCGGCGAAGATTGGCAGCAGCAACTGGAAATAGGTGAAGGCCTTGAACGATTTGTCGAGGCCGTAGAGGACGCCCGCAGTGGTCGCCAGCGCCGCGATGATCAGCCAGGTCACGGCGACGACGCGCTCGGGGTTGATGCCCGACAGCAGCGCCAGATCCTCGTTGTCCGAGAAGGCGCGCATCGACTTGCCGGTGCGGGTCTTGTTGAGGAACCAGAACAGCAGCGCCACGGCGATCGCCGCAGTGATCAGCGTGATCAGCGTGGTCGAGCGGATCGCGAGACCCTCGTCGAGGCCGGTCATCTCCCTGAACTGGCGGGCGTTGATCACGAAGCGCGCGCCATCGGCGAAGTTGACGTCTCCGACGCCGATGATGAAGCGCACGAGGCCGTTCATCACGAACATCACGCCGATCGAGACGATCACCAGCACCACCGGCGCGGCCTTTTGCTTGCGATAGAAGCGATAGACCGCGCGGTCGGTGCCCAGAAGCAGCAGCCCGGTGATGGCGATGCCGACGGGCAGCGCGATCAGCGCGGTGGGCAGGAAGCCGAAGCTGACGCCCATCGATTGCAGCCCCCAGGTGACGAGGATCGTCGCCATCGTGCCGAAGGCCATGGTATCGCCATGGGCGAAGTTGGAGAACCGCAGGATGCCGTAGATCAGCGTCACCCCGAGCGCGCCGAGCGCCAGCTGCGCGCCATAGGCGGCGCCGGGGATCAGCACGAAGTTCGAGAGCGCGACGATGGCGTTGAGGATATCGGTCATGTCAGCCCCCCAGGAAGGTGCGGCGCACCTCGTCATCGGCCATCAGCTCGGCCCCGGTGCCGGTATAGGCGTTGCACCCCTGCACGAGCACATAGCCCTTGTCGGCGATCTCCAGTGCCTGGCGCGCGTTCTGCTCGACCATCAGGATGGTGATGCCTGCCCGGGCGACCTCGATGATGCGGTCGAACAGCTCGTCCATGACGATGGGCGACACGCCCGCCGTCGGCTCGTCGAGCATCAGCACCGAGGGCTGGGTCATCAGCGCCCGGCCCACCGCGACCTGCTGGCGCTGGCCGCCGGACAATTCGCCCGCCGCCTGCCTGCGCTTGTCGCGCAGGATCGGGAACAGGTCATAGACCTGCTCGATGGTCGGGCGGATGTCGTCGCGGCGCAGGAAGGCGCCCATCTCGAGATTTTCCTCGACCGTCATCGACGGGAAGATGTTCGAGGTCTGCGGCACGAAGGCCATGCCCTTGGCGACGCGGTCCTGCGGGCTCAGATGGGTGATGTCCTCGCCGCCGATGCGCACCGAGCCCGAACGCAGGTTCAGCATGCCGAACACGGCCTTCATCGCGGTCGACTTGCCGGCGCCGTTGGGGCCGACGATCACCGCGATCTGGCCCTTGTCGACCGAGAGCGTGCAGCCTTGCAGGATGTCGGCGCCGCGCCCGTAGCCGCCGGTCATCGCCTCGCCGATCAGATGCGGCTCAGCCATGGCGCGTCACCATTGAGTATATACGCAAATTTCGTCCCCTCATGCCGTCTCCCCGACGGTCTTGTTCTTGAGACCGGTGCCGAGATAGGCCTCGATCACCGCCTCGTTCTTCATGATGCTGTCGGCCGAGCCCTGGGCCAGCACCTTGCCCTCGGCCATGACGATCACCGGGTCGCAGAGGCGGCCGATGAAATCCATGTCGTGCTCGATCACGCAGAAGGTATAGCCGCGCTCCTTGTTGAGCCGGACGATCGCATCGCCGATGGTGTTCAGAAGCGTCCGGTTCACGCCCGCGCCGACCTCGTCGAGGAACACGATCTTGGCATCGACCATCATCGTGCGGCCCAGCTCCAGAAGCTTTTTCTGGCCGCCCGAGAGATTGCCCGCGCGCTCGTCCGCGAGATGCGAAATCGTCAGGAATTCAAGGACCTCATCGGCCTTCTTCGCAAGCTCCCGCTCCTGAGCGGCAATCTTGCCGCGACCGAACCACGCGTTCCACAGCGTTTCGCCATGCTGGCCCTCGGGGACCATCATCAGGTTCTCGCGCACTGTCATCGAAGAGAATTCATGCGCGATCTGGAAGGTGCGCAGAAGCCCCTTGTGAAACAACGCGTGCGGCGGCAGGCCGGTGATGTCCTCGCCGTCCATGGTGACGCGGCCCGATGTCGGTGGAAGTCTGCCCGCTATCACGTTGAACAGCGTGGTCTTTCCGGCGCCGTTGGGGCCTATGAGCCCGGTGATCGAGCCGGTCTCGATCTTGAGGCTCGCCCCATCAACAGCATGAAAACCGCCAAAGTGGCGGTGAAGGTTCTCGACGGTGATCATTGGTCCCCGATCGGCCCGGTTTCCCTTTTTTGTCAGGGGTCTGGGCCATGTTCTTGTTACGGGATGCGCCGCGCCCGACCGGGGCGCGGCGCGGTGTGTCTCAGCGGAAGCCGACCGTTTCGATCGCGCCGTCCTTGATCTCGATCTCCTTGAAGGTGCCGGCGCTTTCGCCCGGCTCGATCAGCTCGACGGCGGTGGCGCCGACATAGTCGATCTCCTCGCCAGCTTCGATCAGCTCCAGCGCCTTGGCCAGCTCGCCCGGCAGGATCTGCTCGCCCGGGGCATTGGCGATGTCCATGATCTCGCCCGCGTAGTCGGCGGCCGAGGTCGAACCGGCTTTGGCCATGGCGAGGATCATCAGCGCCGCGGCGTCGTAGCTCTCGCCCGTATAGATGCCAGTCGGGTTGATGCCCGCCTCGGTCGCCATCTCCTGGAAGATGGCCGAGCCTTCGCTGTCGGAACCCGGCAGTTGGCCGAAGGAGCCGTCGAGGCCCGAGCCCAGATCGTCGACGATCTGCTGGCCGATCATGCCGTCGGGCAGCACGAAGGTGTCGAAGGCGCCCGAGTCGAGCGAGGCCTGGATGATGCCCTTGCCGCCCTGGTCGGTGTAGCCCGCGACGACGAGCACTTCGCCGCCCGCGGAGGCGAGCGAGGCGACCTCGGCCGAGTAGTCGGCCTTGCCATCTTCATGCGCGGCCGAGATGGTCACGGTGCCGCCATCGGCCTCGAAGGCCTTCTGGAAGCTGTCGGCGAGACCCTTGCCGTAGTCGTTGTTGGTGTAGGTCAGCGCGACTTCGGAGATGCCGCGATCCATGATCACCTGGCTCATGATCTCGCCCTGACGCGCGTCGGAGGGCGCGGTGCGGAAGAACATGCCGTCATCCTCGGCCTCGCTGAGCGCGGGCGAGGTGGCGGAGGGCGAGATCATCACCACGCCGTTGGCGCGGGCGACGTTCTGCAGGATCGCACCGGTGACGCCGGAGCAGTCCGCGCCCATGATGCCGGCAACCCCGTCATTGGTGACGAGACGCTCGGCCGCGGCGGTGGCGGCGGCGCTGTCGATGCAGGTGCTGTCGGCGCGCACCGCCTCGATCTGCGTGCCATCCATGAAGGCGCCGGATTCATTGACTTCGTTGATCGCGAGCTCGGCGCCGCCCGCCATGTCGGGGGTGATCGACTCGAGCGGACCGGTGAAGCCCAGAATGATGCCGATCTTGACCGGACCCATGTGGCTTTCGGCCATGGCGGTGCCCGCGACGAGCGCGGTCGCGGCGGAAGCCAGCAGCAGTTTCTTCATCTTCGTCTCCCTGACGATTGATTATTATGAAGGCAGGCTAGACCCCGCTCATGCGAAAAGAAAGTGGTTGCGCGAACTTGCCGTAGCGCCAAGGACGCGCCGTTCCGGGCTGCGATATGCTTGCCACGGCACGGCTCCCGCTACGCGAGAAACCGCGTCGTTTCCTGCGCTTTGCGGTGGCGGGGCTCAGCCTACCGCGGGCCGCGCGCCGTGGCTGCCGCGCTCGCGGTAAGGGGTGGTCTGGTAATGCGCGCGGTAGCATTTCGAGAAATGCGATGGGCTCGCGAAGCCGCAGGCCAGCGCCACGTTGATCACGCTCATGTCCGTCTGCATCAGCAGGTTGCGGGCCCGGCTCAGACGTAACTCCATGTAGTAGCGCTTGGGGCTGCGGTTCAGGTAGCGGCGGAACAGCCGTTCCAGCTGTCGCGTCGACATGCCCGCCCGTTCCGCGAGGACCGCGGGGCTCACAGGGTCCTCGATTGCCTTCTCCATCGCCTGGATCACCTGGGCGAGCTTGGGATGACGCACGCCGATCCGGGTCGGCGTCGAGAGGCGCTGCGTGTCCTGATCGGTGCGGATCGCGGTATAGATCAGCTGATCCGCCACCGCGTTGGCGAGATCCTCGCCGTGATGATCCGCGATCAGCTTGAGCATCAGGTCGATCGAGGCGGTGCCGCCCGCGGTGGTGATGCGGTTGCCGTCGATCACGAAGACCGACCGGGTCAGCGTCACCTCCTCGAACTCCTCGGCAAAGCTGTCCTGGTTCTCCCAGTGGATCGTGGCGCGCTTGCCGTCGAGCAGCCCGGCCTTTGCCAGCGTGTAGCCCGCAGTGCACAGCCCGCCCATCACCGCGCCGCGCCGCGCCTCGCGCCGCAGCCAGTTTAACATCCGCTTGGTGCTGGCCGCCTGCACGTCGATGCCGCCGCAGACCATGACCATGTCGTCACGTGTCAGCTCGTCGAGATCCATGTCCAGCTTGAACACCGTGCCGTTGGAGCAGGTGGCGGTCTCGCCGCCATCGCCGGCCAGAACCCAGCTGTAGATCTCGCGCCCGGCCATCCGGTTGGCGATCCTGAGCGCTTCCACCGCACAGGCAAAACAGAGCATGGTGAAATTCGGCAGCAGCACGAAGACGAAGCGCCGGGTCCGGATCTGGTCGCCGGAGGGCAGGGGGATTGTCTGGATTTCGACTGTCATGGCGCGCCTGCGAAGCCCGCGGCGCCGTGCCGCGTTCGTTTCGACCGAAACAGGTTTGCGCGTCCGCATCAAGAGGCGCGGTCCGGTCGCATGAGCGCCGCGCTCCGGGCCATGGATGGGCCGAGGACATGCCGCAAAGCGGCATTTCGCGTTGGCCCTGCGCGTCATGCGCGCTATAGAGGCCGCCGAGATCCCCGAAGCCTCCATGGGAGCGAAGACCATGACCGAGTGGAAAAAGGCCGATTGGCGCGCCAAGCCGCGGGTGCAGATGCCCGATTATACCGACGCGGAGCGTCTCTCCGCCGTCGAGGCGCGTCTTGCCTCCTATCCGCCGCTGGTCTTTGCGGGCGAAGCGCGCCGCCTCAAGGCCAAGCTGGCCGCTGCCGGTCGCGGCGAAGCGTTCCTGCTGCAGGGTGGTGATTGCGCCGAGAGCTTCGCGGCCTTCAACGCCGACCATATCCGCGACACCTTCAAGGTGATGCTGCAGATGGCTGTGGTGCTGACCTTCGGCGCCAAGGTCGAGGTGGTGAAGGTCGGCCGCATGGCCGGCCAGTTCGCCAAGCCGCGCTCCGCACCGACCGAGACGGTGAACGGCGTCGAGCTGCCCTCCTACCGCGGCGACATCATCAACGGCTTCGACTTCACCCCCGAGGCCCGGATCCCCGAGCCCGAGCGGATGCTGCAGGCCTATACCCAAGCCGCCGGCACGCTGAACCTGCTGCGTGCCTTTTCGACCGGCGGCTATGCCGACGTGCACAAGGTCCACGCCTGGACGCTGGGCTTCATCGGCGCGCCCGAGGCCGAGAAGTACCGCGACATGGCCAACCGCATCACCGACGCGCTCGACTTCATGGAGGCCGCCGGCATCCGTGACGAGGCGGCGCATGCGCTGCAGACGGTGGAGTTCTTCACCTCGCACGAGGCGCTGCTGCTGGAATACGAGGAGGCGCTGACCCGCGTCGACTCCACCTCCGGCAAGTGGCTCGCGGGCTCGGGCCACATGATCTGGATCGGCGACCGCACCCGCCAGCCCGACGGCGCGCATGTCGAGTTCGCTAGCGGCGTGCAGAACCCGATCGGCCTGAAATGCGGCCCCTCGATGACCACCGGTCACCTAAAGGCGCTGATGGCCAAGCTGAACCCGCGCAACGAGGAAGGGCGGCTGACCCTGATCGCGCGCTTCGGCGCGGGCAACGTGGCCGAGCATCTGCCGCGGCTGATCAAGGCAGTGCAGGAAGAGGGCGCCAAGGTGACCTGGTCCTGCGACCCGATGCATGGCAACACGATCAAATCCTCCTCGGGCTACAAGACCCGCCCCTTCGAGAGCGTGCTGCGCGAGGTGCGCGAGTTCTTCGGCGTGCACAACGCCGAAGGCACGATCCCCGGCGGCGTGCATTTCGAGATGACCGGCGCCGACGTGACCGAGTGCACCGGCGGCGTCCGCGCCGTCACCGACGAGGATCTCTCGGATCGCTACCACACCGCCTGCGACCCGCGCCTCAACGCCTCGCAGTCGCTGGAGCTGGCCTTCCTCGTGGCCGAGGAGCTGTCGGCGCGGCGCGCCGGGATGCAGACCGCCGCCGCGGTCTGACGTCACCTGCCAGAGTTCGGAAAAGGGGAGCCTTGGGCTCCCCTTTTTATTGGTCGAATGGTGGTGTTTCAGCGGTCGGAATGGCTATTCTCGTTCGACACGACGAGCCGCAGATTCGATCGCGCGTCGCGCGCTTTTGCGGGAGGCGCCCCGATCCGCGCCGGCCCGGCAAGGCCGAAGCGACGCGGCCGCCCGGGCGGCAGGTCATGCAACAGCGCCCCGATCATCTGCGGCGCGGCGCCGAGCCTCTGCCGCAGGGGCAGCAGCGCCAGCCCGCCGATCGGGCCGGGCCCGCCTTCGACTAGCAGCGGCGCCCGGCAGGGGTGCAGTTCCGCGAAGCACCGCTCCAGCAGCGCCGCGAGCCGAATGTGATCGGCGCGTCGGAACAGGCGCGACAGCGGCAGGCCGCGTGCCTCGGTGCCGACGATCTCGCACAGCGCCCGTCCAGCCACCCGCAGCCGGGCCTGTCCCGGCGCGATCCGGTCGAGCACGAAGGCGCCGGGCAGCGCCGCGCCGATGCGGTCCGGATCGATCTCGTCGCGCGATGGCGGCAGGCCGCGAAGCGCGAGGCTGCGCCAGTAGCGCTCCAGCTGCGCCAACCGTGCCCCCGCGTCGTCTCCGGCGGGGACTGTCTCGTCACGCATTTCCATCCGAGTCCTCCACGATTTTGCCCTGTTTCCGCCATGATCTTACGGCGCGGCGGGCCGTTCGCGGCTTAATATCGGGTAAACTGATTAACGCGGGCCGGGGCCGCTCTTGCCCAGCGGGCGCGATGCGCCTAGTCCCGACGGACCGGAGCGGCACATCACGGGAGCAGCAGACACCATGCAAAGGCGCGGCCTACTCATCATCCTTTCCTCGCCCTCCGGCGCCGGGAAATCGACGCTGGCGCGGCGGCTGCGCGACTGGGACCCAACGCTCGGCTTTTCGGTCTCGGCCACGACCCGCGCGCCGCGTCCCGGCGAAACCGACGGCGTCGATTACCACTTCGTCACCGAAGAGCGGTTCAAGCATCTGGTGGCCGAGGGCGAGATGCTCGAGCACGCGCGGGTCTTCGAGAACTACTACGGCAGCCCGCGCGGCCCGGTGGCCGAGGCGACCGAGGCCGGGCGCGACGTGCTCTTCGACGTCGACTGGCAGGGTGCGCAGCAGATCTCCAACAGCCACATGGCCGATCAGGTGCTGTCGATCTTCATCCTGCCGCCCTCGATCGCCGAACTGCATCGCCGCCTTGTCGGCCGGGCACAGGACAGCGCCGAGGTGATCGAGCGGCGCATGCTCAAGAGCTGGGACGAGATCAGCCATTGGGACGGCTACGACTACGTGCTGGTCAATGACGACCTTGACGCGACCGAGGCGCGGCTCAAGATCATCATCGAGGCGGAGCGCCTGCGCCGCAGCCAGCAGCCTTGGCTGCTCGACCATGTCCGGTCGCTGCAGGCCGAGTTCGAGGAGAGATCATGACCCTGTATTCGCTCGACGGCGAGGCCCCCGAGATCGACGCGACCGCTTGGGTCGCACCCGGCGCGCATGTGATCGGCCGCGTGACGCTGGCCCCCGGCAGCTCGGTCTGGTTCGGCACGACGATCCGCGGCGATAACGAACGCATCACGCTGGGCGAGAACACCAACGTGCAGGAAAACTGCGTGCTGCACACCGACATGGGTTTTCCGCTCGAGATCGGCGCTGGCGTCACGGTGGGCCACAAGGCGATGCTGCATGGTTGCACGATCGGCGAGAACTCCCTGATCGGCATGGGCGCGACCGTGCTCAACGGCGCGAAGATCGGCCGCGACTGCCTGATCGGCGCCGGCGCGCTGATCACCGAGGGCAAGGAGATTCCCGATGGCAGCCTGGTGATGGGCGCGCCGGGCAAGGTGATCCGACAGCTCGATGCGGATGCGATCGAGAAACTGCGGCAATCGGCGCTGAACTACCGCGACAATGCCGCGCGCTTCCGCGACGGGCTCGCGGCGCTCTAGATACTTCCAGCGCCAGGCTGCGGCGCGCAGCTCAGTCGCACCTCGAGTTCCGGCACCGCCGCGGCGATCTCGTCTCGTACCATCGCGGGATGGGGTAGGGCGTCGGCGATGATCCGGTAGCTGCCGCGATAGCCCAGCTCCACAAGGCGCCAGGCCACTTCAAGCGCGTCGAAACCCGGCCCGCTCAGCGCCGAAAGCACGATGCGCGGAGACATCTTCCTGAGGATTTCGGAATCCAGCACCTCGAAGCCGCAGCGGGTGGCCGGGCTTCCGGGTCCGCCGACCGGTCGCGTGCCGGTGCCGCCGGTGATCAGGAGCATCGCAAGATCCTGATCGTTTGGTCTGGCGGTGATTTCGAGCATCGAGCAGTTCCGGAATTCGGGAGGGCGGCGCCCCGTGGCGCGGTGTCGCAGCCCCGCATACTGCGGTGCGTCGGGAAATGAAACGGGAAATTGGCTTTTCGTACAGGTTGGGACTGTGCCGAATGGCGATCGCGCGCTACGACCGCGATATGAACACCTCCTTGCTCGAATCTTTTGCAGGCGCCCTGCCGATCCCCGTGCTGCTCATCGATCCGAGCGAGCGGATCGCTGCGGCGAACCCGCCCGCGCTGCGGCTCTTCGGCGCCGCCCAAGTCGGTCGGCACTACATCACCGCGCTGCGCCAGCCCGCCGTGCTCGACGCGGTCGAGGCCTGCCTGCGCGACGGCGTGACGGGGCAGGCGCGCTATCTGGGGCGCGAGGGCAGCCGCGACACCAGCTGGACCGTGACGGCGGGGGCGGTGGCGCTGCCGCACGGGCGCGGCGCGGTGCTGAGCTTCGAGGATATCACCGCCGTCGAAGCGGCCGAGGCGATGCGCCGCGACTTCGTCGCCAATGTCAGCCACGAGCTGCGCACGCCGATCACCGCGCTGTCGGGCTTCATCGAGACGCTGCGGGGGGCCGCGCGCGACGACCCGGCGGCGCGCGAGCGATTTTTGTCGATCATGGAGCGCGAGGCCGGGCGCATGTCGCAACTGGTGGCCGACCTGCTGTCGCTCGGCCGGGTCGAGCAAGAAGAGCGACAGCGTCCCACCGGAACCGTCGATCTCTCGGCGCTGGTCGCGCAGGTGGCGGCGCTTCTGGAGCCGGTCGCGGCGCGCGACCGCGTGCGCATCCGTCTGGAATTGCCCGAGGCGCCGGTCTCCGTACCGGGCGACGAGGAACAGCTCAGACAGGTGCTGAGCAACCTCGTCGGCAACGCCATCAAGTATGGCGGCGCCGATCGCGACGTGACGCTATCCTTAGGCGCGCCGGCGCAACACCGGGAGCTGCGCGGGGCCGGCGTGCGGCTGAGCGTCACCGACCAGGGCGAGGGCATCGCCCCCCATCATATCCCGCGTCTGACCGAGCGCTTCTACCGCGTCGACTCGCACCGTTCGCGCGCGGTCGGCGGCACCGGTCTGGGCCTCGCCATCGTCAAGCATATCGTGAATCGTCATCGCGGCAGGCTCAGGATCGAAAGCGCGCCGGGGCAGGGCAGCAGCTTCTCCGTGATCCTTCCGGCGTCCTGACCCCTTGCCGCATGGTCATCCGAGCTAGATCGCCGGGTGTCATGAAAGTTTTACACAACTGTCACAGAACCGAGTTCCCGAAGGCCTAAGTCGGCCGCAACGGAGCGCCGGTAGGGGCTCCGGGGGAATGAACAACAGGAGCGATCCATGTCTCTCGTCAAGCTGACCGCCTCGAGCGCGGCCCTTATCGCCGCCACCGCCGGCTTCGCCACGGCCCAGAGCCGCGACAACGTTCAGATCGCCGGGTCGTCGACCGTGCTGCCCTATGCCTCGATCGTGGCCGAGGCCTTTGGCGAGAACTTCGACTTCCCGACCCCGGTGGTGGAATCGGGCGGCTCCTCGGCCGGTCTCGCGCGGTTCTGCGAGGGCGTGGGCGAGAACACCATCGACATCGCCAATGCGTCGCGCGCGATCCGCGAGGGCGAGGTCGAGAGCTGCGCCGCCAACGGCGTAAACGAGATCATCGAGGTGCGGATCGGCTATGACGGCATCGTCTTCGCCTCCGACATCGACGGCGAAACCTTCGCCTTCACCCCGGCCGACTGGTATCAGGCGCTGGCCGCCGAGATCCCGCAGGACGGCGCCATGGTCGCCAACCCGAACGCCTCCTGGGCCGACGTGAATTCCGAGCTGCCGGACCAGGAGATCCTGGCCTTCATCCCGGGCACCAAGCACGGCACCCGTGAGGTGTTCGAGGAGAAGGTCCTGCTCGCGGGCTGCGAAGAAACCGGCGCCTATGAGCAGATCCTCGAGATCAACGGCGGCGACGAGGATGCGGCCGAGGCGGCCTGCATGGAGACCCGCACCGACGGCGTCTCCGTGGACATCGACGGCGACTACACCGAGACCCTGGCCCGCATCGAGGCCAATCCGCAGGGCATCGGCGTGTTCGGCCTGTCCTTCTACGAGAACAACACCGACAGCCTGCAGGTCGCGACCATGTCCGGCGTCGAGCCCTCGACCGAGACCATCGCCAGCGGTGAATACCCGGTGTCGCGCCCGCTCTACTTCTACATCAAGAAGGCGCATCTGGGCGTGATCCCCGGCCTGCAGGAGTTCGCCGAGTTCTTCGTCGCCGACGAGATCGCCGGCCCTGACGGCCCGCTCTCGGCCTACGGTCTCGTCGCCGATCCCGAGCTTGCCGCGACGCAAGAGGCCGTCGCCAACGGCACCACCATGGACGCGATGTAACCCAGCCGTTATCGGAAAGGGGCGGCGCCAGCGCCGCCCCCACCGGCGCCTCCGGGTGCAAGACAGACAGACACCGCCCGGCCCGACGCGACCCCGCCTCGGGCCTCGACAATTGAAGGCCCTGCCATGACCCCGTCCTGGATCGCCCTGATCGTCCTGGCCATCGCTGCCGCCGGCTTCGTGCTGGCCCGCGCAAGGGCGCAGGCGGCGGCACGCCGCGAGGCGCGCAGGCTCCACTCCCTTCCGAATTACTATGGCTGGACCGCGGCGATCTATGCCGCCGGTCCCGCGCTGCTGCTGCTTGCCATCTGGCTCGTGGCCCAACCCATCGCCACCCGCAGCCTGACTTGGCCGGTGCTCGCCGCCGAGGCGGGCGAGAACGCCGTGCCCTCGCTGATGATGGCCGATGTGCAGCGTCTCGCCTCCGGGCTCGACGCGGCGGTCGCGACCGGGCGCCTGACCGCCGAAGAGGCGCGCGCCCTGCCGCCCGAGGAACTGCGCGCCGCCATGGCCGCCCAAGGTGTGGCGCTCGGCTCCGAGGTGACGCCGGCCACCCGCGACGCGGCGCTGCGCTGGCGCCGCCTGTCGGGCACCGGCGACCTGCTGCGCGGCATCGTCGTGATCGGCCTCGCCTTGGCGGGGGCGGCCTGGGGCGTGTCCCGGGCCAAGCCCGATTTCCGTGCCCGCAACGCGGTCGAACAGGCGATGCGCGGCGTGCTGGTCTCGGCCGCGCTGCTCGCGATCCTGACCACGGTCGGCATCGTGCTGGCGCTGATCTTCAACACGATCGAGTTCTTCCGCCTCTACCCGGCGGCCGAGTTCTTCTTCGGCACGACCTGGAGTCCGAGCTTCGGCGGCGGCTCCGAGCTGGGCATCCTGCCGCTGCTGTGGGGCACGCTCTACATCTCGATCATCGCGTTGCTGGTCGCGGTGCCGATCGGCCTCTTCGCGGCCATCTACCTCGCCGAATACGCGCATCGCAACGTGCGGTCCTGGGCCAAGCCGATGCTGGAGATGCTGGCCGGCATCCCGACCATCGTCTACGGCCTGTTCGCTTTGCTGACCGTCGGCCCGCTGCTGGTCGAAGCCTTCGGGCGCGGCGGTTATCTGGGTCTGGGCTGGATGCAGGGCGGCACTGCGGTGATGACCGCCGGTCTGGTGATGGGCATCATGCTCATTCCCTTCGTCTCCTCGCTCTCGGACGACATCATCAACGCCGTGCCGCAGAGCCTGCGTGACGGCAGCCTCGGCCTCGGCGCGACCCGCTCCGAGACGATCCGCCAGGTGGTGCTGCCCGCGGCGCTGCCGGGCATCGTCGGCGCGGTGCTGCTGGCAGCCTCCCGCGCCATCGGCGAGACGATGATCGTCGTGCTCGGGGCAGGGGCCGCGGCCCGGCTGTCGATGAACCCGTTCGACGCCATGACCACGGTGACCGCCAAGATCGTGAGCCAGCTCACCGGCGACGCCGATTTCTCCTCGCCCGAGGCGCTGGTCGCCTTCGCCCTCGGCATGACCCTCTTCGTGATCACGCTGGCGCTGAACGTCGTCGCGCTGTGGATCGTGCGCCGCTACAGGGAGCAATACGAATGACCGATATCCCGCAATCCGGCGCGACCCCGGTCGAACCTCCCGCGCCCAAGGGCGACTCGCTGCTCGTCACGGATGCGCGCACCAAGCGCCGCAACCGCGCCGAGCGCCGGTTCAAGGCCTACGGCATCGCAGCACTCGGCGTCGGCATGGCGTTCCTCGTGGCGCTTCTCTGGGCGATCCTGTCGAACGGGCTGACCGCCTTCACCCAGAGCTACGTGCAGCTCGACGTGCCGTTGCTTGAGGAAAAGCTCGACAAGGACGGCGACCGCGACCCGGCCAAGATCGCCAAGGTCTCGACTTTCGGCTATGCGCCTCTGATCGAGGCGGGGCTGGTGGATCTGGTCGAGAAGACCGGGGTCGAGACCGAGCTTGAACCCAAGGCGCTGACCAAGATCCTGTCCTCCTCGGCGGCCGCGCAGCTGCGCGACCGGGTGCTCGCCAACCCGGAACTGATCGGCCAGACCGTCTCGGTCGAACTGCTCGCCTCGAGCCGCGTCGACGGCTATCTCAAGGGTCGCGTCAGCCGCGCCAGCCTCGCGCGGGACAAGAACCTCGACGCCGAGCATCTCGACCTGATCGACGCCTGGCGCGACGCGGGGCTGGTCGAAAAGCGCTTCAACTGGGATTTCATCACCGGGGCCGACGCCTCAGACTCGCGCCCCGAGCAGGCGGGCATCGGCGTCGCGATGCTGGGCTCGCTGTTCATGATGCTGGTGGTGCTGATCCTGTCGCTGCCGATTGGCGTCGCGGCCTCGATCTATCTCGAGGAATTCGCGCCGCAGAACCGGCTCACCGACATCATCGAAGTCAACATCTCGAACCTTGCCGCCGTGCCGTCGATCGTCTTCGGTATCCTCGGCCTCGCGGTCTTCATCCAGTTCATGCATCTGCCGCAATCGGCGCCGCTGGTCGGTGGTCTGGTGCTGACGCTGATGACGCTGCCCACGATCATCATCTCGACCCGCGCCTCGCTCAAATCCGTGCCACCGTCGATCCGCAACGCTGCTCTCGGCGTTGGCGCGTCGAAGATGCAGGCGGTGACGCATCACGTGCTGCCGTTGGCGATGCCGGGCATCCTGACCGGCACCATCCTCGGCCTCGCGCAGGCCTTGGGCGAAACCGCGCCGCTCTTGCTGATCGGCATGGTGGGCTACATCGCGACCAACTATCCCGACGGCGTGGCCGAGGGCTTTCTCGCGCCCAACTCGGCGATGCCGGCGCAGATCTACGAATGGGCCAAGCGGGCCGATCCGGCCTTCTACGAGCGCGCCTGGGGCGGCATCATCGTGCTGCTGGTGTTCCTGCTGGCCATGAATCTCATCGCGGTGCTCCTGCGCCGCCGCTTCGAGCGGCGCTGGTGAGCGCTCAAAGGGCAGGGGGCCCGGACATGAACGACATGCGAACCATGGACAACACCGTGTTGAACGAAACCAAGATCACCGCGCGCGACGTGAACGTGCATTACGGCACCACCCACGCCATCAAGGGCGTCGACGTGGACATCGCCGACCGCACAGTCACTGCCTTCATCGGGCCGTCGGGCTGCGGCAAGTCGACCTTTCTGCGCTGCCTGAACCGGATGAACGACACCATCCCCGGCGCCGTGGTGACCGGCGAGATCAAGATCGACGAGGCTGACATCTACGACAGCCGCGTCGACCCGGTGCAGCTGCGCGCCAAGGTCGGCATGGTGTTCCAGAAGCCGAACCCGTTTCCCAAGTCGATCTACGACAACGTAGCCTACGGCCCCAAGATCCACGGGCTCGCGAAGAACAAGACCGAGCTCGACGAGATCGTCGAGAAGGCGCTGCGCCGCGGTGCGATCTGGGACGAGGTCAAGGACCGGCTGCACGCGCCCGGCACTGGATTGTCGGGCGGCCAGCAGCAGCGGCTCTGCATCGCCCGCGCCGTGGCGACCGAGCCCGAGATCCTGCTGATGGACGAGCCGTGCTCGGCCCTCGACCCGATCGCCACCGCGCAGGTCGAGGAGCTGATTGACGAGCTTCGCCAGAACTTCTCGGTGGTGATCGTCACACACTCGATGCAGCAGGCCGCGCGGGTGAGCCAGCGCACCGCCTTCTTCCATCTGGGCAACCTCGTCGAATACGGCGAGACCGGCAAGATTTTCACCAACCCCGAGGACAGCCGCACCGAGAGCTACATCTCGGGCCGGATCGGGTAAGGGAGCTAGGACCATGCAGGAAAAGCAGCACATCGCCTCGGCCTTCGACCGCGATCTCGAATCGATCCAGGCGCTGATCCTGAAGATGGGCGGCCTCGTCGAGGCGGCGATCATCGACGGCGCCCAGAGTCTCGCCGACCGCGACATCGAGAACGCCGAGCGGGTCCGGCGTGGCGACAAGGCGATCGACGCGCTCGAGGAGCAGCTCAACGAGGAAGCCGCCCGTGTCATCGCGATCCGTGCCCCGGTTAGCCGCGATCTGCGGGTGATCCTTTCGGTGCTGCGGCTTGCCGCCAGCCTCGAGCGGATCGGCGACTATGCCAAGAACATGGCCAAGCGCACGAGCGTGCTGGCCGAGCTGAGCCCGATCGAGGGCTCCGACGCTGCGCTCAAGCGGATGGCCCGCGAAGTGCAGAACATGCTCAAGGACACGCTCGACGCCTTCGTCAACCGCGACGCGGCGCTGGCGCATGAGGTGCTGCTGCGCGACCAAGACGTGGACCAGATGTACAACGCGCTGTTCCGCGAATTCCTGACCCACATGATGGAAGACCCGCGCGCGATCACCGCCTGCATGCACCTGCATTTCATCGCAAAGAACATCGAGCGGATGGGCGACCTGGTGACCAACATGGCCGAGCAGGTGATCTATCTCATCACCGGTCAGATGCCCGACGAGGATCGTCCGAAGGGCGACAACACCTCCTACGTGGCGAGCCCGGAGTGAGAGAATGCGCCAGGTGCAGCCCCATGTCCTGATCGTCGAGGACGAGCCGTCGCAGCGCGCGGTTCTGAGCTACAACCTTGAATCCGAAGGGTTTCGTATCTCCGAGGCCGAGGATGGCGATGCGGCGCTCTTGATGGTGTCCGAGGAGGTTCCGGACCTGATCGTGCTCGATTGGATGCTGCCCGGCGTCACCGGTATCGAGATTTGCCGGCGCATCAAGTCGCGGCCCGAAACCCGCGACGTGCCGATCATCATGCTCTCGGCGCGCTCCGAGGAGGTCGACCGGGTGCGCGGGCTCGAAACAGGCGCCGATGATTATGTCGTGAAGCCGTATTCGGTGACCGAGCTGATGGCGCGGGTGAAGGGCCAGCTGCGCCGGTCGCGACCGGCGGGCGTGGGCGAGACGCTGAGCTACGAGGACATCACGCTCGACGCCGAAACGCACCGGGTGCATCGCGACGGCCATCTCCTGAAGCTGGGTCCGACCGAGTTCCGGCTGCTCGCGACCTTCATGGAAAAGCCGGGGCGGGTCTGGAGCCGCGAACAGCTTCTGGACCGGGTCTGGGGCCGGGACGTCTATGTCGACACCCGGACTGTCGACGTGCATATCGGCCGGCTGCGCAAGGTGCTCTGCGCCCATGGCGGAGATGACCCGCTGCGCACGGTGCGCGGCGCGGGTTACGCGCTGGGATGATCGGATCGAAAGGGAAGCCGCATATCATGGCTTCCCACGTCCCATAACGATTAACTCATAATGAAGATTATGTAATTTACTGGATCGTTGCCGGTTCGAGATTTCGAATGATAGGTTTGGACATGTCCCACCTGTCGGAAATCCCGCAACCTGCCTTGAGGTTTGTGTCGCGCGTCGCGCAATGCGGCGAAAGCGAAGAGCTTTGGCATCTGCTTTGCGTAAGAATGAAGGATTACGGCTTCGATCGTCTCACCTATGCGATCACCCACCTATTTGATTCCGGCCCCGCCGATCCTACCAGTTGGGTCGTTCTCCATACACATGACGAAGGCTATGCGCGCCGCCTCTTCGGCGGCGGCGGCATGCTGCGCGGGACGCGGATCGCCGACTGGGCTTTCACCGAAAGCGGCGCTCTTCCGTGGAGCCGGTCCGATGAACTGCCGTCTGGAGATCCGACCGCCGAATTCCGTCTGCGGGAACTGGATCGTGCCTATAGGGTGTGCTCCGGGGTCACCATAAGTTTTCCGCCGCTGCCGCGACGCACCAAGGGCGTGCTCTGGCTTACAGCAAAGCCAAGCCTCGACCAGCAGCGCATCGACCGAATGTGGTACGAGCGCGCCGCCGAGATCGAGGCGCAACTCCACGTGTTTCACCTGCGCTTCCTGTCGCTGCCCTTCGGGCCCTACAAGCTGACCGCTCGTCAGAGACAGGTGCTCGAACTCGTGGCCTGCGGGCATACCACGCATCACATGGCGGAAGAGCTGGATCTCACACCGGCCACCATCGACAAGCATCTCAAGCTGGCCCGCGAGACCCTGGAAGTTGCCACGACGGCGCAGGCTGTGTTGAAGGCGTCACTCTTTAACCAGATTTTCAGTTGAGTTCGTTTTCGTACTTGTGTGGGTCAGGAATACCAGACTTCCAACGCGGCCCGCGCCATGAGATGGTCATTATGTTGACGAGTGAAGGCCGGTTTGGCCAAGTGATGCAGCCCTGGGAAGTGTTTGATCTGGCGCATGTATCAAACCGACAGCAGCAGGTCGGTATCCAGTATGAGATCGCCGCGTCCGTCACCGCCGCCGGGCGCGGCACTCTTTTGTAGCGACCCCTGCCCTTTGCGATCACGGTCGATTTCAGAATCGCACGGCTTTTCACAATCGCACGGCTTGGACGGCAGAACGAAGAACGCCGCCCGCAAATTGCGGACGGCGTCATTGTCGACATTGTGGAGCCGGATCAGCCCTTGGCGACCTTGGCCACTTCGGCGGCGAAATCCTCTTCCACCTTCTCGATGCCTTCGCCCACGGCGAGACGCACGAAACCGGTGATCGTGGCGCCGGCCTCTTTCGCGGCGGCTTCGACGGTCAGGTCGGGGTTCACGACGAACGCCTGACCAAGCAGGGTCGACTCGGCCATGAACTTCTTCATGCGGCCTTCGATCATCTTCTCGATGACCTGCTCGGGCTTGCCGCTTTCGCGGGCGATGTCCATCTGGACCTGCTTTTCCTTCTCGACGATCGCGGGGTCGAGATCGGCCTCGCCGAGCGCGGCGGGGTTGGCGGCGGCGATGTGCATCGCGACCTGACGGCCGAAGGCCTCGTCACCACCCGAAAGCGCAACCAGCACGCCGATGGTGCCCATGTCGGCAGCGGCGGCGTTGTGGACGTAGGTCACGACCTTCTCGCCCTCGATCGCGGCCATCCGGCGAAGGGTCATGTTCTCGCCGATCTTGGCGATCGCGTCGGTGATCAGCGTGTCGACCGGCTTGCCGTCGACCTCGGTGGTCTTCAGCTCCTCGAGGCTCGACGCCTTGACGCCGGCCTGCGCGATCTTCGAGACGAGGTTCTGGAAGTCGGCGTTCTTGGCGACGAAGTCGGTTTCCGAGTTCAGCTCGATCGCGACGCCACGGCCACCCTCGACGGCGACGGCCACGAGACCCTCGGCGGCGGTGCGGCCGGATTTCTTGGCGGCCTTGGCCAGGCCCTTGGTGCGCAGCCAGTCGACCGCGGCTTCCATGTCGCCGTCGGTTTCGGTCAGCGCCTTCTTGGCGTCCATCATGCCTGCGCCGGTGCTCTCGCGCAGTTCCTTGACCATGCTCGCGGTGATCGCCATCGCGTCTCTCCTAGAATTTGAATGGATTCCGGGCGCGGCATATCCGCGCCCGGCAACCGTGATGTGACGGTGCGCCTTATTCGGCGGTGGCGGCTTCGGCGTCGGCGGCGAGCTGCTCTTCGGTGAACTGCTCCATCGCCCCCATGTCGACGCCGGCGGCGCCGAGCTGCGCGCTCATGCCGTCGAGCGCGGCGCGGGCGGCGAGGTCACAGTAGAGCGCGATCGCGCGGGCGGCGTCGTCGTTGCCCGGGATCACGTAGTCCACGCCCTCGGGCGAGCAGTTGGTGTCGACGACGGCGACGACCGGGATGCCGAGCTTCTTGGCCTCGAGGATCGCCAGGTCTTCCTTGTTGACGTCGATCACGAACAGCAGGTCAGGCACGCCGCCCATCTCGCGGATACCGCCGAGCGAGGCCTGCAGCTTGATCTGCTCGCGCTCCATACCAAGACGCTCTTTCTTGGTCAGGCCGGCAAAGCCCTGCTCGGCGGCTTCGTCGATGGCGCGCAGACGGTTGATCGACTGCGACACGGTCTGCCAGTTGGTCAGCGTGCCACCGAGCCAGCGGTGGTTCATGTAGAACTGGGCCGACTTCTCGGCGGCGTCGGCGATCGGCTGGGCAGCCTGGCGCTTGGTGCCGACGAACAGCACGCGGCCGCCCTTGGCGACGGTGTCACGGATGACCTGCAGAGCCTTGTCCAGCATCGGGACGGTCTGGGTCAGGTCCATGATGTGGATGCCGTTGCGGGCGCCGTAGATGTACTCGGACATCCGCGGGTTCCAACGGGCGGTCTGGTGGCCGAAGTGGACGCCGGCCTCGAGCAGCTGGCGCATGGAGAACTCGGGAAGAGCCATGTCTCTATACCTTTCCGGTTTTGCCTCGACGGGGGATCAGGGCGGCTGCCCCAACCGGTGGACCTCGGGGGATTTCTCCCCCCGATAGGCCCGCCCCCGCCTGCGGGATTGATCGTGCGCTGCCCTTAGCGCCACCGCTCCGGAAAAGCAAGACCGGTCAGGTCACGGCTTTCGGAGCCGCTTGATCAGCGAGGAGGTATCCCAGCGGCCGCCGCCCATCTGCTGCACCTCCTTGTAGAATTGGTCGACCAGCGCCGTCACCGGCAAGCTGACCGACAGCTCGTCGGCCGCGTCGAGACAGATGCCCAGATCCTTGCGCATCCAGTCCACCGCGAAGCCGTGCTCGAAATGATCGTCGAGCATGGTGGAGTGACGATTGACCATCTGCCAGCTTCCGGCGGCGCCCTGACTGATCACCTCCACGAGCGCGCGACCGTCGAGCCCGGCCTTCTCGGCGAAGGCCAGCGATTCCGACAGGCCCTGTACCAGCCCGGCGATGGCGATCTGGTTGGCCATCTTGGCAAGCTGCCCGGCGCCGCTTTCGCCCAATCGGCGGCAGATCTTCGCATAGGCATCGATCACCGGTTCGGCCCGGTCGAAATGATCCTGCGCGCCGCCGCACATCACCGAAAGCTGGCCATTCTCGGCCCCGGCCTGCCCGCCCGAAACCGGCGCATCGACGAAACCGACGCCCTTCGCATCGGCGGCGGCGGCCAACTCGCGCGTCACGGCGGCGCTGACCGTGGTGTGATCGACGAAGAGCGCGCCCGCCTCCATCCCCGCGAAGGCGCCGTCATCGCCCGCGCAGACCGACCGCAGATCGTCGTCATTGCCCACGCAGGCAAAGACGATCTCGGCGCCCTGGGCGGCCTCGCGCGGTGTCGCGGCGTGCTGGCCGCCATGCTCGCGGGCCCAGGCCTCGGCCTTGGCGGTAGTCCGATTGTAGACCGTCACCTTGTGCCCGGCCTTCGCCAGATGTCCCGCCATGGGGTATCCCATCACGCCCAGTCCCAGAAACGTCAGCTTCGCCATGATGCTCTCCCTGCCTCCCGGGGCTTTCGTTCGCCCCCGAGGCGCGATACTCACCATGCCCAACCGGCCCGTCAAGCACGGGCGACTGCCCCCCGGAGGATCGATGGCCACTCTGTTTCGCTGGCTCCTGCGCCTGACCGTCGGCGTGATCCTCCTCGGCCTTGCCGCGACGGTGCTGGTCTACTGGTTCTTCGCCCGCTCCCTGCCCGACTACGACGCCCGCGCCCGTGTCGCGGGGATTTCCGCGCCCGTGGAGATCGTGCGCGATCACGCCAACGTGCCGCACATCTTCGGCGACGCGGATCGCGACGTGTTCTTCGGGCTCGGATACGCCCATGCGCAGGACCGGCTGTGGCAAATGACGCTGCTGCGCCGCACCGTGCAGGGACGCCTGTCCGAGCTGTTCGGCCGCCGCACCGCCGAGAGCGATATCCTGATGCGGCGGCTCGACCTCTACCGCGCCGCCACCGCCTCGGTCGAGGATCAGGACGGCCAGACGCGTTCGGCGCTCGAAGCCTATGCGGCGGGCGTTAACGCCTGGGTCGGCGAAGTCAATGCCGGGGCGCGGGGCCGCGGCGCGCCCGAGATGTGGCTGTTCAACCAGCCGCTGGCGCCGTGGCAGCCGGCCGACAGCATCGCGATCCTCAAGCTGATGGCCTGGCAGCAGAGCGACCACCTGCAGGCCGAGGTGTTGCGCGCGCGCAGCTCGCTGCTGCTCGAGGAAGAGCGGCTGCGCGACATCCTGCCCGATGTGCCCGGGCCGGGGCTGACCGCCCTGCCCCGCTACGCCGATCTGATGCCCGCGATCCCCGAGCGTCACGCCGCCGCCGAGGCGCCGTTCGACCCGCTCGCCGCGAGCCTGCCCGCGGCGCTGTCGGGTGCCTCGAACGCCTGGGCCGCCGGACCCTCGCGCTCGGCCACCGGCGCGACGCTTCTGGCCAATGACCCGCACCGGCTGCTCACCGCGCCCTCGATCTGGTACCTGGCGCGGCTGGAACTGCG
The DNA here is from genome assembly GCF_900172345.1 of Limimaricola soesokkakensis. GTDB lineage: Bacteria > Pseudomonadota > Alphaproteobacteria > Rhodobacterales > Rhodobacteraceae > Limimaricola > Limimaricola soesokkakensis. Next base: position 70,859 of record NZ_FWFY01000006.1, on the reverse strand, counting down.
CTCGGGCGGCGTCATCGGCGCGACGATCCCCGGCATCCCGCTGGTGCTGGCGGGCCGCAGCAACGATCTCGGCTGGGGTATCACTGCCTCCTTCGCCGACGATCTCGACCTCTATGCCGAGGAGGTGAACCCGCAGAATGCGGGCGAATACCGCACGGAGGATGGCTGGGCCCGGTTCGAGGCGCGCGACAGCATCGTCGAGATCAGGGATGCCGCCGCCGTCACGCTGCGGCTGCAACGCACCGCCAACGGGCCGGTCCTGCCGCCTGAGCAGTTCGCGCTCGACACGATCCGCCCGCGCGGCCACGTGATGACGCTGGCCTGGTCGGGACTGTCGGACAACGACACCTCGATGACCGCCGGGCTGAGGCTGATGCAGGCCCGCTCGATCGAGGAAGGCATCCGCGCCGGTCGGCTACAGGTGGCGCCGAACCAGAACCTGATCCTCGCCGACCGCAACCGCGTCGCGTTCAAGACCGTGGGCGCGGTGCCGCTGCGCGACCCCGATCACCAGAGCAAGGGCCGGCTTCCGACGCTGGGCTACATGGCCGAGAACCGCTGGCAGGGCTGGCTGCCCTATGTCGACCTGCCAGAGTCCACCGAGCCGGTCGGCGGTCTCGTCGGCAACACCAACAACAAGACCGTCGACCGAGCCTTTCCCGAGCATGTCTCCTACCATTGGGGCGACACCCAGCGGATCGCTCGCTGGCGCGGGTTGATGCAGTCGCGCGAGGTGCATACCCGCGACAGCTTCATCGAGGCGCAGCTTGATACGGTGAGCCCCACCGCCCGGGCGCTGCTACCGATCGTCGGCGCGGATCTGTGGTTCACCGGCGAACCGGCCCCCGAGGGCACGCCGGCCCGGCGCCGTCAGCGCGCGCTCGAACTGCTGGGCGAATGGAACGGCGAGATGAACGAGCACCTGCCCGAGCCGCTGATCTACGCCGCCTGGATGCGGGCCTTGCAGGAGCGGCTGATCCGCGACGATCTCGGCCCCCTCGCCAACGCCTATACCCATGTCCGTCCGCTCTTCATCGACCGAGTGTTCCGCGATATCGACGGCGCCAGCGCCTGGTGCGACATCCGCCAGTCGGCGGCCGAGGAAAGCTGCGCCGACATCGCGCGGATGGCGCTCGACGACGCGCTGATCTGGATCACCGAGACTCATGGCGCCAATCTCGACGCGCTGCGCTGGGGCGACGCGCACGAGGCGCGGCAGGATCACCCGGTGCTGGGCCAAGCCCCGTTCATCAACTGGTTCGTCAATATCCGTCAGAGCACCTCGGGCGGCGACAACACGCTGAGGCGCGGCCTGACCGACGGGCATGCCCCGAACCCGTTCCACAACGTCCATGCGGCGGGCTATCGCGGCGTCTACGACTTTGCCGACCCCGACAGCTCGGTCTTCATCATATCCACCGGCCAGTCGGGCCACCCGCTGTCGCGCCATTACGACGATCTGGGCGAGCTGTGGCGGCGCGGTGAATACATCCCGATGTCGCTCGACCCCAGCCTCGCACGCGGTGCGGCGGTGGGCATCACCCAGCTCCTGCCCGCCCGGCCCTGACGCGGAACCGCCGCGCCGCGCACCGGTTGCCCCTCCGAACCGACACGGAGGATCGCATGAGCGGCAAGTCGCATGAGCAGGTCTGGGACGAATTCCGGGATCTGGTGAACATGGCTCCCAAGGAGATCGAGGATTTCCTCGATACCGAGGAGAGCAGGTCGGTCGGCGATACCGGCGGCGATGGCGAGAGCACCGGCCACAAATCGGGCAAGCGCATCGTCGTGATCAAGCGCACCAACAAGGCCGATCTCTCGGAGGATCAGTGGGACCACATGGCCAAGGTCGTGGGCTACATCAAGCGTCACAAGGCACAGGGCGGCCCCAAGGACGACATGGAGCATTCCAAGTGGCGCTATTCGCTGATGAATTGGGGCCACGACCCGCTGAAGTGACGCCTCAGACCGTCTCGCAGATCTCGATGCGGTTGCCGAACGGGTCCGACACGTAGAACCGTCTGAGCCCCGGCAGCTCGGTATCGGTGCGAACCGCGATGTCATGCGCGTCGAGGTGATAGCGCATGGCCGCGAGATCGGCGACGCGAAAGGCAGGATGCGCCTTGCGCGCAGGCGCGAAGGGCGTCTCGACACCCAGATGCAGCCGCAAGCTGCGCCCCTCGAACCAGACCCCGCCCCGGCCGGCCAGCATCTCGGGCTTGGCCACCTCCGCGAGGCCCAGCACGCTACCATAGAACTCGCGCGCCGCATCCTCGCCACCTTCGGGCATGGCAAGCTGGATATGGTGGAGGTCGAGGATCATCTGCGGCGTCCCGTGATTGTCATGCCGCACTCTGATAGCGCTATCAGGACGAGGCGTCATCCCCCTGTGCGGGCGACGACGTGACGACATGCAACCCGCCCCGCGCCTGCAGCGGCGCCAGCAGATCCTCGAGAAAGAAACCGGTGAGCTGCGACCGGCTGGTCAGCCCGGACTTGCGGTAGACGGCGGTAGCGTGCTGGCGCACCGTGGCGCTCGAACAATCGCGCAGCGTGGCGATCTCCTTGTGGCTGAGCCCCTTGAGCATCAGCAGCGCGATCTCGCTCTCGGTCCCGGTCAGGCCCCACTCCGCGAACTGCGCCGCGATCGCGCGGCTCAGCCCGTCGACATGCGCCCGGCTGGCCTGCCGCCATTGCTCGCCCTCGCGCCGGGCACGGTCGAGATCGCCCAGAAGACGCGCCCTTTCGCGCCGCATCTCTCGGCTGGCCTGCGAGCCGAAGGCCGTGAAGACGACGGCTCCGGCGAGAAGCGCGGTTTCGAACAGATCGACCGCGAAGGTGCCCCAGGTGAACGGCTCATCGGCCTGCACGACCTCGAGCACCACCAGCAGGCCGAATAGGCCGGCGGCAGCGGTGGCGTATATGACGATGCGGGACATGGCCGTCCTCCCGGACAGTGGCGCCCTCCCAGACAACGGAAGGATGCCACGGTTTTCGTTCCGTGGCACCCGTGATCTCAGTTGTCGGTGGCGAAGAAGCCCAAGGCAATGGTCTGGTTGCCGGAGGCTTCCAGCGCCAGAACCTCGACCTCGTAGAGCCTGCCGGGGCGCAGGAAGGCCGCTGGCACAGTAAAGCCGGTGGTCCCCGGCCCCAGATGCACGTCGAGCTCTGGCTTCGAGAACCCGTCCGGGTCCTCGTACTCCTCGTCGGTGACGATCAGCTCGTAACCGGTGATCTCGGGCGTCCGGTCGTCGAGCGAGGCCGTTACCGGCTCCCAGGTTACTTCAAGATCGGCGACGGCCACTCGCGGTGCGTCGTCTTCCTCGTCCTCGACCAACTCGGGCGCGGTGATGACGGGTGGCTGCGGGACTAGCGTGGTGAAGCGCGCAACGCCCTCCCGCCCGGTGCCGTCGAAGAGCTTGGCACGCACCGCGTAATCGCCCTCGGGAAAGGCGGCCTTCAGTGCCGCATAGTCCCAGACCTCTTCGGGTGGCTCTCGGCTTTCGAAAAAGAATGAGCCGAGGCCCAGCTCGCCAAGCTGCGCCTGCGGGTCGATGTGCAGGACCAGCGCGCCCGAGGGGTCGAAGACGCACAGCTCGCTCCAGCCGTCGTCATCGCCGTAGCCATGCACGCCGATATCGCCGTCGGTATGATTGTACTCGATGATCAGCCGCGCTGCCGCGATCTGGCCGGTCTCGGCGGGCATCTCGCCGCAGGGCTCCTGCGCCAAGGCCGGCGAGGCGGCAATGACGAGAGCGGGGATCAGGATGTGGGGTCTCATGGCGTCTCTCCCTGTCTTGAACACGGGGAAAGTCTGCGCCGGGCGAATGGCCGCGCCCATCCGACAGGGCGCGGCCATCGCATCTGTCAGGGCATCAGAGCCGTTCGAAGCGGGCTTTCTGCGCGGCCGACCAGCGAACCTGCATCCTGTGGCCCTCTTCGGTCGGCGTGTCCTCCTCGACGAGGCCCTGCTCGAACAGCCAGGCCCGCTTGCGGCCCGCGGCGAAGGGCACGACCAGCGCCTCGACATGCTTCACGCCGCCGAGCGCCTCGGAGACCTCGGTCAGGAGCGCATCCATGCCCTCGCCGGTGATGGCCGAGACGGCCGAGACGTTCTTGGTCCGCGCCGCCCGCTCCAGCGCCGCCTCGTGGGCATCCGGCGCCAGCGTGTCGATCTTGTTCCAGACCTCGATCTTCGGGGTGTCGTCGGGCAAGCCGAGGCTCGACAGGATGCTCTCGACCTCGCGCGCCTGCTCCACCGTCTGCGCATGGCCGATGTCGCGCACATGCAGCACCAGATCGGCGTCGAGCACCTCTTCCAGCGTGGCGCGGAACGCCGCGACCAGCTCGGTCGGCAGGTCCGAAATGAAGCCCACCGTGTCCGATAGGATCACCTCGTCGCCGGTGGGCAGCACCACGCGCCGCATCGTCGGGTCGAGCGTCGCGAAGAGCATGTCCTTGGCCATGACCTCGGCCCCGGTCAACCGGTTGAACAGCGTCGATTTCCCGGCATTGGTGTAGCCCACCAGCGCCACGATCGGGAACGGCACCTTGGCGCGCGAGGCGCGGTGCAGCGCCCGGGTTTTGACCACCTTGTCGAGCTGGCGCTTGAGCCGCACCAGCTGTTCGTCGATGGCGCGGCGGTCCGCCTCGATCTGCGTCTCGCCGGGGCCGCCGACGAAGCCAAGCCCGCCGCGCTGCCGCTCGAGGTGGGTCCAGGCGCGGACCAACCGCGTTCGCTGGTAGGACAGCGCCGCCATCTCGACCTGCAATACGCCCTCGCGGGTCGCAGCGCGGTCGCCGAAGATCTCGAGAATGAGCCCGGTCCGATCAAGGATCTTGACCTTCCACTCTTTCTCGAGATTGCGCTGCTGCACCGGGCCGACATGGCCGTCGATGAGCACCAGTTCGACCTCGTTGGCCTGCAGGCGCTGCTTCAGCTCCTCGATCTTGCCGGTGCCGAACAGCATGCCGGGATGGCGCTTTGGCAGGCGCACGATCTCGGAGCCCAGCACGTCGAGGCCGGGCAGCGCATCGGCCAACGCCACGGCCTCGGCCAGCGCGGCCACGGGCTCACGCCGGTCGTTGTCGTTCTTGATCTCGGGGTGGATCACCCATGCTCGGGTGTCCGGGGCCTCGGGGATGTAATAGTCGGTCAATCTTCACCGTCATAGAGGTTCACGGGCTGTGACGGCATGATGGTCGAGATCGCGCTCTTGTAGACGAGCTGGGATTGACCATCGCGGCGCAGCAGCACGCAGAAATTGTCGAACCAGGTGATGACGCCCTGCAGCTTCACGCCGTTGATCAGGAAGATCGTCACCGGCACCTTGATCTTGCGCACATGGTTCAGGAAGGCGTCCTGAAGGTTCTGCTTGTCACCGGCCATCACGGTCCCTTTGTTCTTGCGGCCGCGTACCGGCCTTTTCCCTCGTTGGAAAGGAGTATGTCGCGCCGCAGGTGGAGTTTCCAGCCCGGAAATAGGTGCAAAGGCGCAGGGCGGAGGCGCGTGTCTCAACTGCGCCAGCTGGAGGGGTTCAAAAGCGCGATGATCGCCAGCGTTTCGAGCCGGCCCAGCACCATCGCCGCGGCGAGGATCGTCTTGGCCATGTCGGGAATGCCGGCATAGGAGATCGGGTATTGCGCGCCGATCTCGGCCAGCGGCCCGGTGGTCGAGAGCGCTGCCACGGTCAGCGTCATCGCCACCTCGAACTGCACGCCCGTGAGCGACAGCGCCAGCATCACTGCCGTCACCGACAGCGCGAAAAGCATGAAGAAGATCCACGAGATGAAGGCGCCCTCGCGACGGATCCGCCGCGCCTCGACGCCGTCGCCGCCGATCGAGTGCGGATGCACCAGCCGCTCCAGCTCGCGCTTGCCGTGCATCCACAGCGCATAGACGCGCAGCAGCTTCACCCCGCCCGCCGTGGTCGCCACGCCGCCGCCGATCAGCGCAAGCCCGACGAGGATCAGCCCCGGCGTCTCGAGGCCGGACCAGTCGGCGGCACCGAGCCAGTAGCGGCTCTCGAAGCCGGTGGTGGTGAGAAAGGACGAGACGGTGAACAACGCGCCCCACAGCGCCGAGAAGGCCTGCGGCAGGTCCGCCTCGACCCGGTCCTCGACCGCACCGAAAAAATGCCGCATGAACAGCAGCCCCGGCACGATCAGCACCAGCGCAAGGCCCATGCGCAGCTCGGGATCGCGCATCAGCCGACCGCCCTGATCGCCGAAGAGGTTGCGCGCGAAGGTAAGCCGCGACAGCGCGAAGACCGAGAAGAGCACGATCAGCATCTCGCCCAGCAGCCCGGAATTCGCGTAGCGCAGCCCGCCCACCGGGCTGATGCCGCTGGTGGCGAGGGTCGACATCGCGTGGCAGAAAGCCACGAAGGGTCGGTCGCCCGCCGCCACGAGGCCAAGCCAGAGCAGCCCCGTGAGCCCGGCATAGATCGGCAGTAGCCGCGTGGCGTAGCGCACCAGCCGCTCGGAGGGGTCGGCGATGCGGGTGATCTGGCTCAGCCGCGCGCCGCCCTCGCCGATGATCGAGGGGCTGCGTACCTCGAAGCCACCGAGGTTCATCGGCGCCAGGATCGACACCGCCGTCACCCAGATCAGCAGCCCGCCGAGCCAGCCCACCGTGGCGCGCCACAGATGCAGGCTGTCATTGAGCCGCACCACGTTGTCGTAGACCGAGGCGCCGGTGGTGGTGAAGCTCGACACCATCTCGAACCACGCGTTGAGGAAAGAGGTCGTCCCCAGCGCCTCGTGGAACGGGATCGCGAACATGACCGGCAGCACCGTGAAGGCCGCGACCAGCGCCGAGAGCTGGCTGCGCGGCACGCTGGCGGGCCGGTAATTCGCGGTGGCGAGGCCGATCAGCAGCGACAGCATCAGCCCGAGTATCGCGCCGTAGAGAAAGGTGCGCGACGTGAGCCATTCCTCGCGCACCAAAGCGTGGATCGCCGGCAGCATCATCGCCGCCGAACCGATCGCCATCAGCAGCACGAAGAACGGGATGCGGGTGAGACGGTGCTCCATGCGGCTCAGAAGAAATCGATCGAGACCTGGAGCAGCCGTTCGACCTCCGGCACGTCCGAGGCCATGGCGAAGAGCGCGACCATGTCGCCCTCCTCGATCCGAAGCGCGCCGTGGATCTTCATCATCCGCCCGTCCTTGACCACGCCGCCGACCAGCACGCCCTCCGGGAAGGCGATGTCGCGGATACGCTGGCCCGCGATCGGCGAGGTGCCCAAGACCTGCGCCTCGATCAGCTCGGCCTCGGCGTCGCCGATCGAATAGACGCCGCGCACCCGCCCGTGGCGGATATGGCGCAGGATCGAGCTCACCGTCGTGGCGCGTGGGTTGATGTAGGCGTCGATGTCCATCGCCTGCATCAGCGGCACCAGCGTCGGATCGTTGACCAGACAGATCGCGAGCGGGCAGCCAAGCGCCTTGGCGCGCACCGAGGCCAAAAGATTGGTCTTGTCGTCGTCGGTGACCACAAGCACAGCGTCGGCGGTACCGATCTGCGCCTCTTCGAGCAGCGCCGCGTCGAGGCCGTCGCCGTTGAGCACGATGGTCCGGTCGAGCTGGTCGGCGGCGCGCTCGGCGGCAAGGCGGTCGCGCTCGATCATCTTGACGCGCAGCCGGTCGGCGCGGCCTTCCAGCGCCCGCGCCACGCCGAGGCCCACATTGCCGCCGCCGATCACCACGATCCGCTCCTGCTTGGCGGGCCGCTTGCCGAAGATCTCCAGCGTCCGGACCATGTCGGAGGTGTCGGTGAAGACGTAGATCGCGTCGCCCGGAAAGATCTGGTCCTCGGGGCTCGGCGCGAAGAGACGGCCGCGCCGGCGGATGCCCACCACGATGGCGCGCAAAGTCGAGAACAGGTCGGTGAGCTGCCGCAGCGGCGTGTTAATGACCGGGCAATCCTCGTCGATCGAGATGCCCAGAAGATGCGCGCGCCCGTCAAGAAAGCTTTCCGCGTCGAAAGCCGATGGCGCGGCGAGCCGCTGCAACGCCGCCTCGGCCACTTCCTTTTCGGGCGAGATCACCACGTCGATCGGCATGTGATCGCGCCGGTAGAGATCGGAATAGATCGCGTCGAGATAGGATTGCGCCCGGAGCCGCGCGATCTTGCGCTGAATCGAGAATACCGAATGCGCCACCTGGCAGGTCACCATGTTGACCTCGTCGCTATGGGTGGCGGCGATGATCATGTCGGCGTCGCGCGCCCCGGCGCGATCGAGCACGTCGGGATAGCTGGCGAAGCCGGTGATGCCCTGCACGTCGAGCGTGTCGGTGGCGCGGCGCACCAAGTCGGGATTGCTGTCGACGACGGTGACGTCGTTGCGCTCGCCCGACAGGTGTCGGGCGATCTGCCAGCCGACCTGCCCGGCGCCGCAGATGATGACCTTCATCTTCGTTCCCGGTCCTTTGGGGCGCGCCCGTGGCGGCGCTCATGCCGCCACGGAGTGCCAGAGCCCGAAGGGGCGGTCAATCAGTCCTCGACATGCGCCACGCGCGCGCCCGCCTTGGACGAGGTGACGACGCCGAGGCTCTTGAGCTTGCGGTGCAGCGCCGAGCGCTCCATGCCAACGAAGGCCGCGGTGCGGGAGATGTTGCCGCCGAAGCGGTTGATCTGGGTCAGCAGGTATTCCCGCTCGAACAGCTCGCGCGCCTCGCGCAACGGCAGGGTCGCAAGCCCGCCCGACAGCACCACGCGCCCTTCCTCGGCGCCCGGATCCTCGAGACCCGGCAGTTCCTTGGCGGTGATCTCGCCGGAGGAATCTCCAAGGATCAGAACGCGTTCGATGACGTTCTTCAACTGGCGGATATTGCCCGGCCAGAGCATGGTCTGCAGCAAGGCGCGGGCATCCTCGCCCAAGGGACGCAGCGGCAGGCCCTGGCTCCTGTTCAGCTCGGCTATGAAGTGCTCGGCCAGGAGCGGGATGTCCTCGCGCCGTTCCTCGAGACCGGGGACGTGGATCGGTACGACGTTCAGGCGGTGGTAGAGCTCCTGACGGAACGAGCCGCCCTGGATCGCCGCCTGCAGATCGCGGTTGGTTGAGGAGATCACCCGCAGATCGACCTGCACCTTCTCCGAGCCGCCGACGCGGTGGAACGACTGGTCGACCAGCACCCGCAGGATCTTCGACTGGGTGCCGAGCGGCATGTCCGCCACCTCGTCGAAATAGATCACGCCGCCATTGGCCTGCTCGAGGAGGCCCTTCTCGATGCCCTTTTCGGGGCTTTCACGGCCGAACAGCACCTCTTCCATCCGGTTCGGCTCGATGGTGATCGAGTTGACGGTGACGAAGGGTGCGTCGGCGCGGTTCGAATTGGCATGGATGTAGCGCGCGGCGACCTCCTTGCCGGAGCCGGGGTGGCCCGACAGCATCACCCGACCGTTCGAGCGGGTCACCTTGTCGAGTTGGCTGCGCAGCGAGCGGAACGCGGCGCTGTCGCCCAGCATCTCGGCGGGGGCGGTATCGCCGCGTCGCAGTTCGCTGTTCTCGCGCCGCAGTCGCGAGGTTTCCATCGCGCGCTTGATGACCACGAGCAGCTGGTCGATGTTGAACGGCTTTTCGATGAAGTCGTATGCGCCCTGCTTGATCGCGGCCACCGCGATCTCGATGTTGCCATGGCCCGAAATGATGACGATCGGCACGCCGGGATGTTCGCGCTTCACCGCCTTGAGGATGTCGATCCCGTCCATTCGGCTGTCCTTGAGCCAGATGTCGAGGATCATCAGCGCCGGGACTTCGTCCTCGATCGCGCTCATGCATTCGTCGGAGGTGCCCGCGAGCCGGGTGGAATAGCCCTCGTCGCGCAGGATGTCCGAGATCAGTTCGCGGATGTCGCGCTCGTCGTCGGTAATCAGGATGTCGCCCATCTCATGCCTCATGCTGTTGCCTGCAATGCCGGTTGCCCGGTCTTCTCGATGTCCCCCGATTCGCCATGACCCTGGCCCAGAACGGGAAGGGTGATGACCGCCATGGCGCCTTTGCGGGCGCCCTCCTCGAAGGCTGGCGCGTCGACGAGGGACAGGCTGCCGCCATGCTCCTCGATGATCTTCTTCACGATGGGCAGGCCGAGGCCAGTGCCCTTGTCGCGGGTCGTCACGTAAGGCTCGAACAGCCGTGCCCGATCCTCGGGCAGGCCGATGCCGTTGTCGGCGATGCTGATGCGCGCTTCGGCGGCATCGGTCTGCATCGTCACGCGGATGGTCGGGGTGAGCCCCTCACCCATGCCTTTTTCAATTGCGCTTTCAATGGCTTCACCGGCGTTCTTGATTAGGTTCGTGAAGGCCTGCGTGATCATGGTGGCGTCAATCTCGGCGGGCACGGCTTGTGCCGGCAGATCCACCTCGAAGCGCACGTCCGGCTGTCCGGCCTCCTGAAGCGTCACCGCGTCGCGCAAGAGCGCAGCCAGGTCGTTGCGGCTGCGATCGGGCTCGGGCATGCGCGCGAATTTCGAGAACTCGTCGACGATGCGGCGCAGATCGCCGGTCTGCCGCACGATCACCTCGGTCATCTGCGCCAGTGCCTGCGCATCCGCCTCGCCGAGCTGGCGGCCGAACTTGCGCTGGATTCGCTCGGCCGAAAGCCGGATCGGCGTCAGCGGGTTCTTAATCTCATGCGCGATACGCCGCGCCACGTCGCCCCAGGCGGCCATGCGCTGCGCCGAAACGAGATCGCTGACATCGTCGAAGGCCACGACATAGCCCTCGAGCGCGCCGTCATCGGCCCGCCGTGGCGCCATCCGCACCAGGAGCACCTCCTGGCTGCCGTCGCGGACCAGCCGCAGCTGTTCCTGCACCGCGTCGCGCCCCTCGTCGCGCAACGATCCGAACAGCGGCTCGAACTCGGGCACCAGCATCGCCAGCGTCGCCGCCTCGGGCAGCACCGTGATGCCCAGAAGCCGCAGCGCCGAGCGGTTGGCGAAATCCACGCGGCCCTCGGCATCGAGGCCGATCACGCCGGAGGTCACCGAGCCCAGCACGCTGTCGAACAGCCGGCGCCGTGCCTCGATCTGGCGCGTGTTGTCGAGCAGCCGGTCGCGCTGAGCCTTCAGCTCGGTGGTCATCTGGTTGAAATAGGTGCCGAGCTGGGCGATCTCGTCGTCGCCCTCCTCCTCGATCACCCGCACGTCGAGATCGCCCGCGCCGACGCGCTGGCTGGCCGAGACGAGCCGGCCCACCGGTTTGGACAGCCGCTCGGCGAACCAGAGCCCGAGCCAGATCGCCGCGAGGATCAGGATCACCGCGAAGCCGAGATAAAGCAGGCCGAACTCGAACAGCAGCCGGCCGCGCTCGGCCTCGAGCTGCTGGTACAGCTCGACCGTCTGCTGCGTGTCGTCCAGAAGCGCGAGGATGCCGCCATCGACCTCGCGCGTCACGTAGAGATAACGGTCGGTGAAATTCTCGAGCGGGATCAGCGCGCGGAACTCGTTGTTGACCCAGTCCTCGACGATGGCGATGCCCTGCGCGTCGGCGCGGCGGAAGATCTCCCGCGCCGGACGCTCGAAATCGAACTCGTAGCTGCGCGCGCCGCGAGCGCGGATCTCGCCCGTCCCGTTGATCACGAAGGCCTCGGTTAGCCCCCTCTCGATCTGGCTCTGCACCCGGCCAAGCGCTTGGCGCACTTCGCCATCCGACAGGAAGGGCTGCGCCTCGCGCTCGGCGTCGAGGAAGGCGGCAAGCTCGAGCCCGTCGCGCGACAGATCCTGCCGATGCTCCTCCTCATAGGCCTGGGCGGCGGTGAGCGAAGCGCCGAGCACGGTGCGCACCCGCTCCGAGAACCAGCCCTCGAGACCGACATTGATGGTGAGCACCGAGAACACGGCGACCAGCACCGTGGGGATCAGCGCGATCAGCGCGAACACGCCGGTAAGCCGCAGGTGCAGCCGCGAGCCCGCCGAGCGCGCGCGCCGAGCCGAGATCATCCGCGCCACGCGGAACGACACCAGCGCCGCCACGACCAGCGCGTAGACCAGATCGCCCAGAAGCACGAGGCGCAGCATCGGCGAGCTGGCACCCTGGTCGAGCGGCCCCAGCACCCAGAAGGTGGCGAAGGCCAGCAACGGCCCGAGAACGACCAGCGACAAGGTCGCAGCGTTCTGCACCCGCCGCTGGCGTCGCCAGCGCGTTACGCGAGAGAATCGGGAGGTCGATAACCGCCTCAAGCACCCTGCCCCGTTGATGGGAACGCAAGTTCCGCCGCCTCATTGCCATGATCTCATCCCGGCCATGCGTCCGGGGGGTCACGGTTCTGTTGCGGTTTTACATCAACTTACGGCGTCGTGTCACGCGAATATCGAGGTCGGTGATCTTCTTGCGCAACGTATTGCGATTGATGCCCAAAAGATCGGCGCATTTCGCCTGATTTCCGCCGGTCGCATCCAGCGCGATCTCGATCAGCGGCGTCTCGATCTCCTTGAGAATCCTCTGATAAAGTCCGACCGGCGGCAGCTGCCCGCCATGCAGGTCGAAATAACGTCGCAGGTGCCGCTCGACGCTGGCCGAGAGCTTTTCCCCCTCGCCGCCGCCGCGCAGCGGCTCTGCCGCGGGCTGTCCGCCCAGCACAGTCTCGACGTCGGCGCGGGTGATTTCCTCCTCGGTCGAGGTGACCACGAGTCGGCGCACCGCGTTCTCGAGCTGGCGCACATTGCCGGGCCAGGAATAGGCGCGGATCATCTCGGTGGCCTGCGGCGACAGGCGGCGGGGCCCGAGCCCGTCGCGCTCGGCGCGCAGCAGGAAATGCTCGGCCAGAAGCGGGATGTCATCGACCCGCTCGCGCAGCGACGGCACAGCGATGGTGACGCCGGCGAGGCGGTAGTAGAGATCCTCGCGGAAATCGCCCGCCTCGATGCGCCGCGCCAGATCGCCCTGCGAGCTGGCCATGATGCGCGGCGCGCTGTCGCCCATCGCGTCGAGCATGCGCACGATCCGGGCCTGCGCGTCGCCATCGAGATCGCCGACCTCGTCGAACAGGATCGACCCGCCGCGCGCCCGGCTGAGCACCGCGCCGGGGCCGTCCATGCCCGACAGATCGCTGGCCGAGACGGTGACGAATGGCAGCGAACGGCGGTCCGAGAAATCGTGGATCGCCCGCGCGATCAGCGACTTGCCGGTGCCGCTTTCACCGGTGATCAGCACTGGGAGCGCGGTGTTCATCACCCGCGCCACCAGCCGGTAGAGCGCCTGCATCGCCTGGGTGCGGCCCACCAGCGGCAGGTCGCCGCCCGCCGCCGTTTCGGTCGGCGTTTCGCGCGGCGCGGGCGCGCGGCGCTTGGCCTCCAAGGCGCGCGAGGCGCGCTTCATCAGGTCCGGCAGGTCGAAGGGCTTGGGGAGATAGTCATAGGCCTCGGCCTCGGCGGCCTGGATCGCGGTCATGATCGTGTTCTGCGCCGAGATCACGATCACCGGCAGACCGGGCCGCGCCTCGGAGATCTTGGGCAGCTGCTCGATGCCGTTGCCATCCGGCATGACCACGTCCGAGATCACCAGGTCGCCCTTGCCCTCCTCGACCCAGCGCATCAGCGTGACCAGCGAAGAGGTCGCATGCACCTTGCAGCCGGCGCGGGTCAGCGCCTGGGTCAGCACGGTGCGGATGGTGCGGTCGTCATCGGCGACCAGGATCGTTCCGTCCATCAGTTTTCTCCGCTTGGTAAGGCTTCTTTGGCGCGTGGTAGCGAGATCCGGAACACGGTCCGGCCGGGCGCGGAATCGACCGAGATCCAGCCGCCATTCTCGGCCACGAGCTTGGAAACCAGTGCGAGGCCGAGCCCGGTGCCGTTCTCGCGCCCCGACACGAAGGGCTCGAACACCTCGGCCGCGATCTCGGGCGGCAGTCCCGGTCCGTCATCCTGGATCTCGATCTGCAAGGGCAGTCGCGCCTGGCTGCCATCGGGCTGGCGCACCCGCAGCGACGGCTCGTAGAAGCTGCGCAGACGGATCTTGCCGCCGCGCCTGCCCGCCTCGCAGGCGTTCTTGACGAGGTTCAGTACCACCTGCAGCAGCTGGTCGCCATCGACCATAGCACGCGGCAGCGAGGGGTCGTAATCCTCGATGAATTCCATGTGGGCGCCAAATCCCACCGCCGCCGATTGCCGCGCTCGGTCGAGCACGTCATGCACGTTGACCGGTCGACGCGCGGGGGGGCGCAGATTGCCGAACTGCTCGACCTGTTCGAGCAGCTTCACGATGCGGCGGCTTTCCTCGACGATCAGGTCGGTCAGTTCGCGATCCTCGGCCGAAAGCCCCATCGACAGCAGCTGCGCCGCGCCGGTGATGCCCGCCAGCGGGTTCTTGATCTCATGCGCCAGCATCTCGGCCATGCCGATTGCAGATTTCGCGGCCTTGCCGGTGGCCTGGTGCTGGGTCAGGCGATTGGCCATCTCGCGCGGCGAGATCATCATCAGCATCATGCCGTCCGATCCGGTGAGCGGCGCGAACAGGATCGAGCACTGCATCGCCGGGCGCTCGCCCGAGCCGACATCGACGTCGTTGACGAAAAGCGAGCTTTTCTGCGACCGGGCGCGGGCAAAGGCCTCCGCGAGCGGCGCGTCGATCGAAACCTTGTCCCAGACCGGCGCCCCGACGAGACTGCGCTGCGAGAGGTTCAGGAACAGCTCGGCCGCCGAATTCGCGTCCGAGATGGCATCGCTGGAATCCAGCAGCAGCGCCGGCACCGGCAGCGAGTTCCACAGCGCGGTATCGTGGATCATGCCGCCCGCCTTTCGCCATCGAGCGCCAGCCCGAGAAGCCCCAGCACCCGTTCCGGCGCGGCGGTCAACACTTCGCGGCGCAGCGCTTCGGGCGTGCCCGACTCGTCCATGTACCAGCCCAGATGCTTCCGCGCGACACGGCCGCCGAGCGTGCTGCCATAGAACGCGAGCATCGCCTCGTAATGTCCTGAAACCATGTCGATGAAGTCGCGTCCCTGCGGGACATTCGGGCCCGGCGTGCCGCGCAGCGCCGCGATGACCTGCGCCGGCAACCAGGGGCGTCCCTGCGCGCCGCGGCCGATCATCACTCCGGATGCGCCAGATTGCGCCAGCGCCTGCCGTGCCGTGGCCGCGTCGGTGATGTCGCCATTGGCGATCACCGGGATCGACACCGCTTCGCGCACCGCCCGGATCGCGGCCCAATCGGCCGATCCCTTGTAGAACTGGCAGCGAGTGCGCCCGTGAATCGTCACCATACGCACGCCTGCGCTTTCGGCGCGCCGCGCGATCTCGGGCGCGTTCAGCATGTCGTCATCCCAGCCCAGCCGGGTCTTCAGGGTGACCGGCACCGAGACCGCGCCGACCACCGCCTCGATCAGCCGCAGCGCATGGTCCGGCGTCTTCATCAGCGCCGAGCCCGACAGCCCGCCCGTGACCTTCTTGGCCGGGCAGCCCATGTTGATGTCGATGAGCTTCGCGCCGTTCGCCTCGACCATGCGGGCGGCCTCGGCGATCCAGTAAGGATCGCGCCCGGCGAGCTGCACAGCCGTGTCGGCGCGCTCGAAGCCCAGCTCGGCCCGCTCCCGCACGCCCGGCTTGGCCTGCACCATCTCCTGGCTCGCCACCATCTCCGAGACCACCCAGCCGGCGCCGAACGAGCCGACAAGGCTGCGGAACGGCAGGTCGGTGATCCCCGCCAGCGGCGCCAGCGCCGCCGGTGCGTCCAGCGACACGCCGGAACCGAGATCGATGGGGGAAAGCGGGGCGGGTGTCATTTGCCTAAAACCTGTGCGTCTGGGAGTGATCTACGGGTCGCCACGAGGCGCCACAATCGCAGGGGGTACAAGACTGCCTCAGCATATCGCGTTTGCACAAAATATATGCAGATGTTTGCCGAAAAGGATGGAATTGCACCGCCTCATGCCAGCCCCTACACAAGCCCGACGGCCGCGTGAAGGAGACAAAGTGCCCCCGATGACACCAACTTCTCGGGCCGAAGGCCTGGCCATCGTGATCGTGGCGGCGGGACGCGGCCTGCGCGCGGGCGGCGGACTGCCCAAGCAATGGCGCGATCTCGGCGGCCGCATGGTGCTGGCGCGCACGATCGAGGCCTTTGCCGGTTTCGGTCCGATCTGCCTGGTGCTGCACCCCGAGGCGATGGGCCGCTACCCGGCGGTCGAGGCGATGGCCGAGCTCGTGGTGCCGGGCGGCGCCGAGCGGGCGCATTCGGTGCGCGCCGGGCTCGAGGCGCTGGCGCCGCTGGCGCCGGACCGGGTGCTGATCCACGACGCCGCGCGGCCGCTGGTCCCGCGCGAAACGATCGAGGCGGTGATCGCCGCGCTCGATCACGGCCTGGCCGCCGCGCCGGGGCTGGTGCTCACCGACGCGCTGTGGCGGGTGGAGGCCGGCGCGGTGGCCGAAGCCCCCTCGCGCGAGGGGCTGGTGCGGGCGCAAACCCCGCAGGGGTTCGATTTCAAGGCGATCCTCGCGGCGCATCAGGCGCATGAGGGTCCGCCCGCCGCGGACGACGTCGCGGTGGCCCGCGCCGCCGGGCTTGCGGTCAAGGTCGTGCCAGGCCACGAGAACAATCTGAAGATCACCGATGCGCAGGATTTCATCCGCGCCGAGAGGATATTGGGGTGCGACATGGATGTAAGAACGGGCAACGGATTCGACGTGCACGCCTTCGAGCCGGGCGAGAGCCTTTGGCTCTGCGGCGTCGAGATCGCGCATGACCGCGGGCTGAAGGGCCATTCCGACGCCGATGTCGGCATGCATGCGCTGACCGACGCGATCTATGGCGCCTTGGCCCATGGCGATATCGGCCAGCATTTCCCGCCCTCCGATCCGCAGTGGAAGGGCGCCCGCTCAGAGATCTTTCTGGCCCATGCCGCCGATCTCGCCCGGGTTGAAGGCTTTGCCATAACTCATTGCGATGTCACGCTGATCTGCGAACGGCCCAAGATCGGCCCGCATGCCGAGGCGATGCGCGCGGAACTGGCGCGGATCATGCAGATCGAGCCGGGCCGGGTCAGCGTCAAGGCGACCACATCCGAGCGTCTGGGCTTTCCGGGCCGCGAAGAGGGCATCGCCGCCATGGCCACTGCGACGCTGGTGAAGGCATGAGCCGGCTGATCGCCACCTTCTTCTACAGCGGGTTGATCCGCCCGGCCCCCGGCACCTGGGGCTCGCTCGCGGCACTCGCGGCGGCGCTGCCGATCCATTGGATCGGCGGGCCATGGCTGATGCTCGCCATGATCGCCCTGGCGCTGGGGCTGGGCTTTCCCGCCGCCCGCGCCGAAGCCGCGCGGTCGGGCGACCACGACCCCTCTCACGTCGTGATCGACGAGGTGGTGGGCCAGTGGATCGCGATCTGGCCGGTGCTGTTCGGCGCAGCCCATGTCGGCGCGCCGGTGCTCGACCTTTGGCCCGGCTGGATCGCGGCCTTCGTGCTGTTCCGGCTGTTCGACATCTGGAAGCCCGGGCTCGTCGGCCGCATGGACCGGCGCGGCGACGTGACCGGGCTGATGCTGGACGACGTCGTCGCCGGGATCTTCGCGGCGCTCGGCGTCGTTGTGCTCGCGGTGCTGGCGCATGGCGTCATGATCTTCGGAGGCTGAGCATGGGCGACACGGCGAGACTGGTGAACGGCGCGCGCGAGGCGGGGCTGCGCGTCGCCACCGCCGAGAGCTGCACCGGCGGCATGGTGGCCGCCGCGATCACCGAGACGCCGGGCGCCTCGAACGTCTTCGACTGGGGCGTCGTCACCTATTCCAACGCGGCCAAGCAGGCGCTGCTCGGCGTCAGCGCCGAGAGCCTCGAAGCGCATGGCGCGGTGAGCGAGCAGGTCGCGGACGAGATGGCGCGCGGTGCACTGGAGCGTTCCGGCGCCGACATCGCCGTCGCGATCACCGGCATCGCCGGGCCCGGCGCCTCCGAGCACAAGCCAGAGGGTCGCGTCTGTTTCGGGGTGGCGACCGCCTCGGGCTGCGAGACCGAGACGGTCGAATTCGGGGCGCGCGGCCGCGACACGGTGCGCAGCCTCGCGCGCGATCACGCCATCGCGGCGGTGATCGGGGCGATCAAGGCTCAGCGGCGGCCGTAAAGCTCCTGCGCGCGCCGCTCGAAGGCGCGCACCACGCGCTGCATCGCCTCGTTGAAGAAGAGCCCCGCCGCGCCCTGCAAGAGCCTGTTGCGGAACTCGAAATCGACGTCGAAATGCACCTCCGAGCCACCTTCGACGTCGTGGAAGTTCCAGTTGCTGACGAGGTGGTGGAACGGCCCGTCGATATATTCGGTGTGGATCTTCTTCTGCTCGGGCCAGAGCGTCACCCGGCTGCCGAAGCGTTCGCGGAACACCTTGAAAGAGATCACCATGTCGGCGAGCATCACCTCGTGATCGCCTTCGGGCGTCACCGACCGGACCCGCGCGGCGGCGGTCCATGGCAGGAACTTGGGATAGTTGCCGACATCCGCGACCAGGTCGTACATCTGCTGCGAGCTGTAGGGCAGCGTGCGGGTCTCGGAATGTGTCGGCATCGATCTTTCCTTCCTGTCTGGTCCCATCTCGCCCCGGCGGTGGTGGAGATCAACCCCGCCGGTCATGCGGCACCTCGTCTCGGCACCGATCTGGGGCACGGAATCGACAGGGAAAGAGCGCGATGAACATCCATTGGCTGTTGCGGCTGGCGCATTGGGCACGGCATCCCTCCTCGCCGCGCCAGATGGCGCTGATCGCCGGGGTGATCCTGCTGTGCCTGCTGCTGGTCGGCATCGAGCGAACCTGGGGCTGGCCCGAGGCGCTGACCGTAACGCCCGGTGGGCGCACATCTTTCATGCGGTAATGCAGATAACGGGCGCGTGATTCAGCTTTGGAGTGAGGCGTTCTTACGTTACGGTAGCCCGCACGATCACCGGAAGTTTTGGAGTACCGTTATGACACGTTCGTTCCGTCTTCTCGCCGGCAGCCTCGTCATTGCCGCTCTTGCCCCGATGGCGCTGGCCCAGGGCCTCGACCCCGAGCGGGCGCAATCGCTGCGCGAGGGTCACATGAAGCTCATGGGTCTCAATATCGGCATGCTCGGCGCGATGGCCAAGGAAGAGCAGCCCTATGACGCCGAGATGGCCGCCGCCGCCGCCGGCAACCTCGCGGCGCTCGGCTCCATCGATCAGAGGTTCTACTGGGTCGAGGGCTCTTCGAGCGAGGATCTCGAGGAGAGCCGCGCGCTTCCCGCCATCTGGGAGAACATGGACGACTTCAACTCCAAGACCGAGGCGCTGCACGAGGCCGCGATGAAGATGGAGGAGGCCGCCGGCACTGATCTGGCATCCCTCCAGGCGGCCATGGGTCCACTGGGCGAGGCCTGCGGTAGCTGCCACGAAGATTACCGCAAACCCGAAGAATGATCGGACGCGCGCTCGGGGCGGCGATCGCCATCATCCTGTTGGCGGGCGGGGTGGGCTGGATGCTCACCTCGCCCGAGCCGCTTCCTGCCTCGGCGGTCGAAGGGCCGCCGGGCGATCCCGAGCGCGGCGCGCTGGTCTTCGCGGCCGCAGGCTGCGCCTCGTGCCACGTCGCGCCCGATACGGATATCGGCGAGGCCCCCCTGTTGGCGGGGGGCATGGCCTTCGACTCGCCCTTCGGGACCTTCCATGCGCCCAACATCTCGCCATCGCCGCAGGGCGTGGGGGACTGGTCCGATGCCGAGATCATGGATGCGGTGATGCGCGGGGTGTCGCCCTCGGGCGCGCATTACTATCCCGCCCTGCCCTATGCCGCCTATGCCATGGCCGATCCGCAGGACATGCGCGACCTCGTGGCGCATCTGCGAACCCTGCCGCCCTCCTCGCAGGAAAACCTGCCGCACGAGGTGCCGTTTCCCTTCTCGATCCGGCGCGGTGTCGGGCTGTGGAAGGCGCTCAACCTGCGACAAGCCTGGGTGATCGAGGATGACCTGCCGGAGACCGCGGCGCGCGGCCGCTACCTTGCCGAGGCGCTGGGCCATTGCGGCGAATGCCACACGCCGCGCGGGCCCTTGGGCGGGCTCGATCACGCGCAGTGGCTCGGTGGCGCACCCAACCCCTCGGGCGATGGACGCATTCCCAACATCACCCCCGGCGGGCTCAAGTGGTCCGAGGGAGAGATCGCCTATTACCTCGGCACCGGCTTCACGCCGGAATTCGATACCGCGGGCGGCGAGATGGCGGCGGTGGTGTCCGAACTCGCGAAGCTGCCCGACGAGGACCGCGCGGCCATTGCCGCCTATCTCAAGGCGGTGCCGGCGATCGAACCCGCCGCCGAGTGATCGGCGGCGGATTTCTCGATACGACCGAAATCAGGCGCCCAGACGGGCCAGTCGCGCCGCGCGCAGCTGCGCGAAATCCTCGCCCGCGTGATAAGACGACCGGGTGAGCGGCGTCGCCGACACCATCAGGAAGCCCTTGCCGCGCGCCGCCTTCTCGTAGCTTGCGAATTCGTCGGGCGTGACGAAACGGTCCACCGCGTGGTGCTTGGGCGTCGGCTGCAGATATTGGCCGATGGTCAGGAAATCGATGTCGGCGGCGCGCATGTCGTCCATCACCTGATGCACGGCCTGCTTGTCCTCGCCCAGACCCACCATGATGCCCGATTTGGTGAACATCGACGGGTCCAGCTCCTTGACCCGCTGCAACAGCCGCAGGCTGTGGAAATAGCGCGCGCCGGGCCGCACCTCCGGGTAGAGGCCGGGCACGGTTTCGAGGTTGTGGTTGAACACGTCCGGCTTCGCCTCGACCACCACCTCCAGCGATCCCGGCTTCGCGCGCAGGAAATCCGGGGTCAGGATCTCGATCGTGGTGCCGGGCGATTGGCGCCGCACCGCGCGGATCGTCTGCGCGAAATGCGCGGCCCCGCCGTCATCGACGTCGTCGCGATCGACGGAGGTGATCACCACGTGGTTCAGACCGAGCTTCTTCACCGCGTCGGCGACACGGCCCGGTTCGAACACGTCGAGCGCGTCGGGCCGCCCCGTCGCCACGTTGCAAAAGGTGCAGCCGCGGGTGCAGATCTCGCCCATGATCATCATGGTGGCGTGGCCTTGGCTCCAGCATTCGCCGACATTGGGGCAACCCGCCTCCTCGCAGACCGTCACCAGCTTGTGCTCGCGCATGATGTCGCGGGTCTGCTTGTAGCCTTCCGAGGTCGGCGCCTTGACCCGGATCCATTCCGGCTTCTTGGGCTGCGGCGCGCTGTCGGCGCGGCGCGCCTTTTCGGGGTGGCGGTCGCCGGGGATCTTCAGGTCGCGCACGATCATGCCTTTCCTCTTGGCCTCGTCGATACATAGGCCCCATGACGTACGGGCGCAACGCGGCTCGGGCCGCTGGCCCGGCAGTTGCTGCAACCCCGCCATGCATCCAAGCTCCAGCGCCGATCTGCTGCATTGCAGCATTGCGTAGCCGTGCCCGATTTCTTAGATCGGGCTCCGAAATCAACGAACCGACAGACAGGAGCATGCCCATGCAGCCCGGCGCCCGTATTCCCGACGTGACCTTCCGCACCCGCGTCCGCGACGAGAGCATCGAAGGCCCCAACCCGTTCCGCTGGGAAGAGCGCGACACCGCCTCCTATTTCGCGGGCAAGCGCGTGGTGCTGTTCTCGCTGCCCGGCGCCTTCACCCCGACCTGCTCGACCTACCAGCTGCCGGGCTTCGAGAAGAACGTCGAGGCGTTCCGCGACCATGGCATCGACGCGATTTACTGCATGTCGGTCAACGACGCCTTCGTGATGAACCAGTGGGCCCGCGCCCAGAACCTCGAGAATGTGGAGGTGATCCCCGACGGCTCCGGCGAGTTCACCCGCCGCGCCGGCATGCTGGTGCGCAAGGACAATCTGGGCTTCGGGCTGCGCTCCTGGCGCTATGCCGCCGTGATCAATGATGGCCGCGTCGAGGCGTGGTTCGAGGAGCCGGGCCTGTGCGACAACCACCCCGAGGACCCCTACGGCGTCTCCTCGCCGGAAAACGTCCTCGCCTGGCTCGAAGAGGCCTCGCGCGAGCAGGCCGCCTGATCTCCCACGGGTAGATCGCGCGGAGCGCGCGTTAGGCACAGATCGCGCGGAACGCGCGTTGCTTCCAGATCGCAGAACGCGCGTTACGGACAGACGGTGCGGGCCGAGCCCATAAGCTCGGCCCCCGCCTCGCGCAGCAGATCGGCCAAGGGCGCGGCCCAGCCGCCATCGCCCCCGGCCCGGCGTACCAGCGCCAGCTCGCGCGCGGGCTCCGGCGTCGCAAAGCGCATCAGCGCCAGGCCCGGCGCCGCCGCGGTTTCGGCCCGAAGCGCGATCTCGGGCAGCAATGTGAGCCCGAAGCCCTCGGCCACCAGCCCCGACAAGGTGGCCAGCGACGAGGCCCCCAGATCGACCCGGCCGCGCCCCCGGAGACCGCAGACCTCCAGCGCCTGATCGGCAAGGCAATGCCCCTCGTCGAGCAGAAGCAGTTGATCCGGCGCCAGCGAGGTCGGCCGCAGCGCTTCGGGATCACCGACCCAGCGTGCCAGCCGCGCCGCCGTCCCGGCCAGCACGAAGCGGTCCGAGATCAGTGGCTCGACCGCGAGACCGGCCACCGGCAGCGGCAGCGCCGCCACCACCGCATCCACCCGCCCCGCCTCCAGATCGTCGAGAAGCTTTTCGGTCTGCGCCTCGCGCACCCGGATGTCGAGCGTCAGGTCGCGCGCCCGCAGCCGCGTCAGGGCGATCGGCAGCAGATAGGGCGCGACGGTCGGGATCACCCCCAACCGCAGCCGCCCCGTCAGCCCGCGCGACAGCCGCGCCGCGCGCTCCAGCTCGGCCACCTCGCCCAGGATCCGGCGCGACCGCTCCAGCACCTCGCGCCCGGCGCGGGTCAGCCGGATGCCGCGCGGCAGCCGCTCGACCAGCTCGACCCCGAGGATCGTTTCCAGCTCCTTGATCTGCTGGCTCAGCGCCGGTTGCGACACGAAAACGGTCTCCGCGGCGCGGCCGAAGCCACCGGTTTCGGCCAGCGCCACGAAGTAGCGCAACTGTTTCAGTGATGGATTCATGACGGACCCATAACCCGGCCTTATGGGAAGGGCCAGAAAATCCGATTTTGCCTTCTCGGGCGACCGGGTCATATTGCGCCGCGAAGCCACCCCCCGGAGGACAGCCATGACCGACAGACCCCGCCTGACAACTTCCGCCGGCGCGCCCGTCGCCGACAACCAGAACTCCAAGACCGTCGGCCCGCGCGGCCCCGTCCTGCTCGAGGACTACCAGCTGATCGAGAAGCTGGCGCACCAGAACCGCGAGCGGATCCCCGAGCGCGTTGTCCACGCCAAGGGTTGGGGTGCCTATGGCACCCTGCGCGTCACCGAGGACATCACCAAGTATTCCCGCGCCGCCGTGTTCAAGCCGGGCACCGAGACCGAGATGCTCGCCCGCTTTTCCACCGTGGCCGGTGAACAGGGTGCCGCCGACGCCGAGCGTGACGTGCGCGGCTTCGCGCTGAAGTTCTACACCGAGGAAGGCAACTGGGATCTCGTGGGCAACAATACGCCCGTGTTCTTCGTGGCCGACCCTTACAAGTTCCCGGACTTCATCCACACGCAAAAGCGCCACCCGCAGACCAACCTGCGCTCGGCCACCGCGATGTGGGACTTCTGGTCGCTTTGCCCCGAGAGCCTGCACCAGGTGACGATCCTGATGTCGGATCGCGGCCTGCCGCAGACGCCGATGCACATGAACGGCTACGGCAGCCACACCTTCTCGCTGTGGAACGACCAGGGCGAGCGGTTCTGGGTGAAGTTCCACTTCAAGACCCAGCAGGGCCACAAGCACTTTACCAATGACGAGGCGGTGCAGGTCATCGGCAAGAGCCGCGAGACCTATCAGGAGGCGCTGTTCGGCACGATTGCGGGCGGGCATTTCCCGAAATGGGACATGTTCATCCAGGTGATGCCCGAGATGGAAGCGATCGAGTTCGAAAAGAAGACCGGCTGGTCGGCTTTTGATCTCACCAAGGTCTGGCCGCATGGCGACTACCCGCTGATCAAGGTCGGCGAGATGGAGCTGAACCGCAACGCCGAGAACTACTTCACCGAGATCGAGCAGTCGGCCTTCAACCCGTCCAACGTGGTGCCGGGTATCGGCTTCTCGCCCGACAAGATGCTGCAGGGCCGTCTGTTCTCCTACCCGGACGCGCATCGCTACCGGATCGGCACGCATTACGAGAGCCTTGAGGTCAACAAGCCGAAATGCCCGGTGCACCACTATCACCGCGACGGCACCATGCCCTTCGGCCTGCGCACCAACCCCGACGCCTATTACGAGCCGAACTCCTTCGGCGGGCCGGTCGAGGATCCGTCGGTGGCCGAGCCGCCGCACCGCTACGAGGGTGAGGTCGGCCGCTACGACTTCCGCTCGGAGGCGGATCACTACAGCCAGCCGCGGGCGCTGTTCAACCTGTTCGACGAGGGCCAGAAGAGCCGGCTGTTCTCGAACATCGCTACCGCCATGACCGGCGTGCCGCAGGAGATCATCGACCGCCAGCTGGCGCATTTCGACAAGGTCGACCAGGCTTACGGCGACGGCATCCGCGCGGCGCTCAAGCACCAGAACGCCGAGAATGTCGGCGTCGACACCAGCCACGCAGCCGAATGATCGGCTGAGGCCAGTACGTCTTTCGGACGGCGGCGGGGAGACCCGCCGCCGTTTTTGTTGTGGGACTCCCCGAAGCGCGTCAGCATGGCGCTCATGTCGTTTCCAGTTCCGGGACTTTCGCCATGACCCCTGCAACGATCTACGGTTTCTCCCCGGCCTTCGGCCTGCCGACCTCCGGCCCCTTCGCGCTCAAGCTTCTGTGCTGGTGCGCGCTGAACGGCGTGCCCTATGAGTTCGCGGTCGAGAACAACCCCGCCAAGGGCCCGCTGAAGAAAAGCCCATGGGCCGTCATCGACGGCGAGACCGTGGCCGACAGCGACGCGATCATCGCGCTTCTGGCGCGCCGGCACGGCATCCCGCCCCCCGTGGCCGACACCGCCCCCGCCGCCGCGGGTCGCGGCTGGAAGATGGCCGCCGAGGAAGGGCTGCACCAGATCTTCGAATGGGAGCTGATCATGCTGCCCGAAGGCTCGGCCTGGTTCCGCGAGCTGCTGCGCTCCGAGATGTCGGCTCCGCTGGCGGTGCTGGTGCACCGGATGTCGCGGCGCTCGCTGGGGCGGCAGTTGCACGCGCGCGGGCTGGTACGGCTCGGCCCCGAACAGATCGCGGCGCGTGGACGCGATCTGCTCGACGCGCTCGATCTTTGGCTCGGCGTGCATGACTTCGTCGAAGGCCCCGCCCCCGGCATCGCCGACGCAACGATGTACGGCATGCTGGCGCCGATGCTGGGCTGGCCGATGGACACGCCGGTGGCGCGGCATGCGAAGACGCTGCCCGCCATCGGCGCCTGGTCCGACACGATCGCCCGGCGCTGCGGCTTCGCGCCGGCCTAGCCGATCATCTCGCCGCCGCCGCTGGCGTCGTAGTGACGCCTGAGCCGTTCCAGCGCGATCCGCAGCACGATCTTGCCCGATCGGGCCGACCAGCCCATGCGCCGCTCGAGGCTTTCCATGCCCTCGAGATAGCAGCAGCAGCGCAGCGCCACGTCGCCGAGCCCCGGCCCCAGATCCGCCAGCGCCGCCGCCAGCCGGTCGCGCGCCCCGGACGGGGCCTGCCCGCACCCCGCGCCGCCCTCGCAGCCGCCGGTGAGATAGCGTGACCAGTCCTGCGTTACCCTCGGCCCGACCTGGGTCAGCTCGAAATCCTCGCGCAGCCGCTCCCCGGCGGCGACCAGTTCGCGGCCGAGGAACGGCCGCCCGTCGCGGTCGCGCCGCCGCGCCAGAAGTGTCAACGGTCCCTCGAACGGCGCCATGCGGGAGGCGCCGGGTGCCGGCTCGAAGCCGGTCGCGGCCTCGGCGAAGCCCGCCTGCATTTCGGCCCCGGCGCCCCTGAGAGCGGCGCGGCCCTGCGCGGTGATGCGGTAGCGCGCCACGCGTCCCGTATCCTCCTGAGCGGCGATCCAGCCGCGCAGCGCCAAAGTCTCTGCCAGCGCCCGGTCGAGCCGCGCCAATCGTTGCGTTGCGCCCTGCGGCCCCTCGCGCAGCACCGCCGCGATCTGCATCTCGGGCGCCAGCGCCAGCACCGCGCCGGGCTCGGCCATGCGCCGGAGCACGCGCATCGCCTCGGCCGGGCCGTTCTCCTCGCCGGTCTGCGGGCGCGGGCCCTTCGGGTCGTGACAGCTCATTGCATTCTCCTCGGGAGGGGCAGGCTTGAATCGGCGGGACAGGCGGCGCAGCGCGGCATCGATCAGCGGATCGTCGCGCCGGTTTTCCAGCTGGCGCACCTGGCGCAGCACGGTCGAGGCATGCACCTCGGACCGGCGTGCCAGTACCCGGATCGGGGCCCCGCCCTCGACATGTTCGAGATAATGCCGCACCGCTTGCGGCACCCATTCGGGCAATGGTTCCGGCCCGTGGTTGCGGTCTCGTGCCGCGATCCCGGACGGTGGACATGGCGTCCGCGACCGGCTCTCCCTGACGTCCCCAAGATTCACGATCTCAACTCTCAGTTGCCCCGGTTAGCGAGGCGTTAATCCGCCCCGAACCTGTTCAGCTTGATTGAAGAATCCCAAACAAGGCTGAAGCCACCGCGCGTCGCGCGCCGGTCTCACGCAACGCGGGCCGGGGTGTGAGACAACTATGGCGATTGGAGCAGATCACGAGGAGGACAGGCCATGCAGGACCCGCTGAGCAGGCTCGCGACGCTGAGGCGGCCACCGCTACTGGTCGAGGCCGCGCGGTTCGGAGTCGACGCCTATGACCGGACGGCGGCGCTGCCACGGCTGATCGGGGCGGCGGCCCGCGGCCCGGCGCAGGCGCTCATGGCGCTGATCGAGCGCGAGGCCGATCTGGAGGCGCGGCGGCGGGCCGGGACCGGCGACTACCGCCCCGCCCGCCATGTCGAGCTGATCGTGGCCTTGATGGGCGAGGCGCGGCTGTTGCGCGCCGCCGCTCTCAGCTGAAGCTGTCGGCCATCGAGGCCTTCTTGGCCTCGACATAGTCGTTCAGCCGCTGCGCGATCTCGGGGTCGAGCGGCGGCTGGCGGTAGGTGTCGAGCAGCTTCGCCACCCGCGCCGAGGCGAGCGCCTGCGTGTCGCGCGCGCCTTCCTCGTCCCAGGTCTCGAACGGCTTGTAGTCGAACAGATCGCTGCGCCAGAACGCGGTCTTGAAATTGGCCTGGGTGTGTGCGCAGCCGAGGTAGTGGCCGCCCGGCCCGACCTCGCGGATCGCGTCCATCGCCTGCATCTCCTCGGAGATGTCGACGCCCTTGGCCATCTGGTGCAGCGCGCCGAGCTGGTCGGCATCCATCACGAACTTTTCGTAGGAGGCGACGAGCCCGCCTTCGAGCCAGCCGCAGGCGTGCAGCATGAAGTTGACGCCGGACATCAACCCCATGTTCAGGCTGTTCGCGCTCTCGTAGCCGGCCTGCGCGTCGGGGAGCTTGGAGCCGCAGAACCCGCCAGCCGAGCGGTAGGGCAGCCCCATCCGCCGCGCCAGCTGGCCCATCCCGTAGGTGATGAGCGAGGCCTCGGGGGTGCCGAAGGTCGGCGCGCCCGAATTCATGTCGATCGAGGTGACGAAGGCGCCGACGATCACCGGCGCGCCGGGGCGCACGAGCTGGCTGTAGGCGACGCCCGCCAGCGCCTCGGCCAGCACCTGCGTCAGCGTGCCCGCGACCGAGACCGGCGCCATCGCGCCGCCGACGATGAAGGGCGAGATGATGCAGGCCTGGTTGGCCTTCGCATAGACCTCGAGCGCCCCCATCATGATGCCGTCGAAGGTCAGCGGCGAGTTGATGTTGATCAGCGAGGTCATCACCGTGTTCTCGGCGACGAAGTCCTTTCCGAACAGGATCTCGCACATCTCGACGCAGTCCTGCGCCCGCTCGGGTGCGGTGACCGAGCCCATGAAGGGCTTGTCGGAATAGACCATGTGCGCCAGCAGCATGTCGAGATGGCGCTTGTTCACCGCCACGTCCGTCGGCTCGCAGACCGTGCCGCCCGAGTGGTGCAGCCATTTCGACATGTAGCCGAGCTTCACGAAATTCCGGAAATCCTCGATCGTCGCATAGCGCCGGCCGCCATCGGCGTCGCGCACGAAAGGCGGGCCGTAGACCGGCGCCAGCACGAGGTTGCGGCCACCGATCTCGACGTTGCGGGCGGGGTTGCGCGCGTGCTGGGTGAAACTCGCGGGCGCGGTGGCGCCGAGCTTGCGGGCGAGCCCGCGCGGTATCCGCACCCGATCGCCATCGACATTGGCCCCGGCCTGCCGCCAGAGGTCGAGCGCGCCGGGATTGTCGGAAAACACCACGCCGATCTCTTGGAGCACGGTCTCGGCGTTGCGTTCGATCACCTCGATGGCGGCGGCGTCGAGCACCTCGAAATCGGGGATGTTGCGCTCGATGTAGCGCGCGGTCTCGACGCTGACCGCGGTGCGCTCGGCGCGTCGCGCGGCACCTCCGCCGGACCGGCCGCGCCGCCCTGCCCGCTCTCCGGCCATCTGTGCCGCTTCCGTCATCGCCCGCTCCCCGTGATGCATCCTTGCGCCCCGTGATAGCGGTGCGCGGCGCGCGCGCTTGGCCGGATTGCGCCGCCTCAGGTGTGAAAGCGACATGTCGCCCGGAGCGGCGCGATTTTTCGCCCTCGTCGCTCTTGCGCGGATGGGCGGGCGGGCCTATTCGCTGGGCCATGACCGAGCATAGCCAACAGCACCAGCGCCTTCTCATCGTCGATTTCGGCTCTCAGGTGACGCAGCTTATCGCGCGCCGCCTCCGCGAGCTGAACGTCTACTGCGAGATCCATCCCTTCAACGCGGTGGACGAGGCGTTCCTCGACCGCTTCGAACCGCAGGCGGTGATCCTGTCGGGCGGCCCCGCGAGCGTGCCCGACGAGGGCAGCCCGCGCCCGCCGATGCGGATCTTCGAATTGGAGGTGCCAGTCTTGGGCATCTGCTACGGCCAGCAGGTGATGATGCAGATGCTGGGTGGCGAAGTGCTGCGCGGCGACGGCACCGCCGAGTTCGGCCGCGCCTATGTCGAGCCCGAGGGCGAGGCCACCGACCTGCTGCGCGGCTGGTTCATCGAGGGCCGCGAGCAGGTCTGGATGAGCCATGGCGACCATGTCAGCAAGCTGGCGCCGGGCTTCGAGGTCTGCGGCACCTCGCCCGGTGCGCCCTATGCGATCACCGCCGATCTGGAGCGGCGCTTCTACGCGGTTCAGTTCCACCCGGAGGTGCACCACACCCCGCATGGGAAGACCTTCCTCGAAAACTTCCTGCACATCGCGGGCTTTACCGGCGACTGGACCATGGGCGCCTATCGCGAGGAGGCGATCCGCCTGATCCGCGAGCAGGTTGGCGACCAGAAGGTGATCTGCGGCCTCTCGGGCGGCGTCGACAGCTCGGTCGCGGCCGTGCTGATCCACGAGGCGATCGGCGACCAGCTGACCTGCGTCTTCGTCGATCACGGCCTGCTGCGCGAGGGCGAGGCCGAGCAGGTCGTGACCATGTTCCGCGACCACTACAACATGCCACTGATCCACGCGCAGGAGCAGGACCTGTTCCTCGACGCGCTGGAGGGGGTCTCGGACCCCGAGGTCAAGCGCAAGACCATCGGCAAGCTGTTCATCGACGTGTTCCAGAAGCACGCCTCCGAGGTCGGCGGCGCCACCTTCCTCGCCCAGGGCACGCTCTATCCGGACGTGATCGAGAGCGTCAGCTTCTCTGGCGGGCCGAGCGTCACGATCAAGAGCCACCACAATGTCGGCGGCCTGCCCGAGAAGATGGGCCTGAAGCTGGTCGAGCCGCTGCGCGAGCTGTTCAAGGACGAGGTCCGGGCTCTGGGCCGCGAACTCGGCCTGCCCGACAGCTTCATCGGCCGCCACCCCTTCCCCGGGCCCGGCCTCGCGATCCGCTGCCCCGGCGAGATCACCCGCGAGAAGCTGGCGATCCTGCGCCGTGCCGACGCGGTATTCATCGACCAGATCCGCAAGCACGGCCTCTACGACGAGATCTGGCAGGCCTTCGTGGCGCTCCTGCCGGTGCGCACGGTCGGCGTGATGGGCGACGGGCGGACCTACGACTACGCCTGCGCGATGCGCGCGGTGACGAGCGTGGACGGCATGACCGCCGACTACTACCCGTTCAGTCATGAGTTCCTCGGCGAGACCGCGACGCGGATCATCAACGAGGTGCGCGGCATCAACCGCGTCACCTATGACGTGACCTCGAAGCCGCCGGGAACCATCGAGTGGGAATGACCCGCCGGCCCGGCGGGATATGAGCAAGATCTGCCACGGGCCCCTTTGGGGGCCCTTCGCGTATCCGCCCCCCGGTGATGCGTGAAGGTGACGCCGTGACGTCCACGTCAAGCTGCCGCGACGTCACAGATTGTAGGAAGCTGCGGTGCTGTTTCTCCTGCGTGGCGGAGGACGCATCATGCGACAGGGAGACATCATGAAACTGCATTACGGCGCCACGAGCGCCTTGGCGCTGGCGACGGCGCTGATGGCCAGCGGCGCGGGAGCCGTCGGGCTCGATCGCTCGAACCAGGACATCACGGCGATCTTCGAGGAAGGCAACGTCCTCGAGCTGAGCTTCGGCAAGGTGTTCCCGGAACTCTCGGGTAAGGACGTCGCCGTGTTCGGTGGCGGCGAATACGACAATGTCGGCGAGGATTTCCTCAACGTATCGACCAGCGCGAAGATGGATTTCGGCAACGGCTTTTCCGGTGCCGTCATCATCGACCAGCCGTTTGGCGCCGACATCGACTACCCGACCACCGCGCTTGCCTTGGGCGGCACGATGGCGCAGCTCGACGGCCACACGATCACGGCGGTGGGCCGCTACCAGTTCAACGAGAACGTCAGTGTCCATGCCGGCGTCCGGCGCCAGACCCTCGAGGGGGACATCACCCTGTCGGGTGCGGCCTATGGCCCGTTGAACGGTTACTCAGTGGCGCTGGAGGAGAACGACGCCACCGGCTACCTCGTCGGCGTGGCCTACGAGATCCCCGAAATCGCGCTGCGCGCGGCGCTGACCTACAATTCGGCGATCGAGCACGACTTCGACACGGTCGAATCGATTCCCGCCGCGTTGCAGGCCGGTCTCGGTCTGCCCGCGCAGGTGCCCAGCACCACCACGGTCGAGACACCCGAAAGCTGGAACCTCGACCTGCAGACGGGGATCGCCCCCGACACGCTGGCCTTCGCCAACTTTCGCTACGCCGCCTATGAGGACACTCTGGTGTCGCCGCAGGTCTTCAGCGCCGCCACCGGCGGCGCCAGCCTGACCAATATCGACGACAACTATCAGGTGCAGGTCGGCGTCGGACGCAAGTTCTCGGACATGTTCGCGGCCCAGGTCGCGGTGGGCTTCGAGCCGGAGGGCGACGAGCGCATCTCGCCGCTCGACCCGACCAACGGCAAGCGATGGATCAGTCTGGGCGGTGCCTACAACATGGAAACGGTGACCCTTTCGGGCGGCATCCGTTACACCATGCTGGGCGATGCCAACCCCGAAACCCGCAACCCCGATGGCAGCATCTCCGACCGGGCAGAGTTCTCCGACAACTCGGCCGTCGCGATCGGCATGAGCGTCGCCTACCGTTTCTGATCCCGCCGGGGGTCACGCGCGAGGGGCCGGCCGCAGGGCCGGCCCCTTTCGCATTTCCATGCAAAGCGCATGTTTCGGATTGCGCCGATCCCGGCCGCGTGCACAGTGCCGGTCATGACCGTTCAGAAGACCATGACCAACGCCGCCTGGGCCCAACTCGGCCTGCTCGCCCTGATCTGGGGCGGCTCGTTCCTCTCGGTGCGCGTGGCGCTGGACGAGGTGGGGCCGATGTGGATCGTCGGCCACCGCGCCGTCTGGGCGGCGCTGGTGCTGTGGCCGGTGGTGATGCTGCGGCGCCTGCCCCTGCCCCGGAGCTGGCGGCTCTGGGCCGTGCTGGTGGTGATGGGCGCGCTCAACAACGCCATTCCCTTCGGGCTGCTGGCCTGGGGGCAGCAGCATGTCGAGACCGGTCTGATCGCGATCCTCAACGCCGCCACGGCGATCTTCGGCGTGCTCTTCGCCGCGATCTTCTTCGCCGATGAGCGGCTCTCGGCGCGCAAGGCGCTGGGCGTGGCGCTCGGCTTCTCGGGCGTGGTCTGGGTGGTCGGCCCGGCGGCGCTGTCGGGCTTCGATCCCGGCGCGCTGGGTCAGGTCGCGGCGATCGGCGCCACCATCTCCTATGCGCTGGCCGGGGTCTGGGCGCGCAAGAAGATGGGCGGGCTGCCACCGCTCACCGCCGCGGCGGGCATGACCACCGGCGCGGCGCTGATCATGGTGCCGCTGGCCTGGCTGCTCGAAGGCGCGCCGCGGCTCGACCTCGCCCCGGCCACTATTGCGGGGCTGGCCTATGTCTCGATCGGCTCTACCGCGCTGGCCTACATCATCTACTACCGGGTCATCGCCATCGCCGGGAGCGGCAACGTCCTGCTGGTGACCTTGATGGTCGCGCCGGTGGCGATCCTCTTGGGCGTGGTGGTGCTCGACGAGACGCTGCCGGTGCGCGCCTATGCCGGCTTCGCGGCGCTGGCGGCGGGGCTCGTGGTGCTCGACGGGCGGCTACTGCGGCGCGCCCGGGCCCGGGGGGCGGCGCCCGCCCCGAAGTTCTGAGGCCGAAGTTCAGACTGGACCGTGTCGCAAGGCTTGTTTAGCGATGCGCCCATGATCCATTCCTCCGCCTCGGACTGGCTGTCCGCCCCG
Source organism: Limimaricola soesokkakensis (assembly GCF_900172345.1). Lineage (GTDB taxonomy): Bacteria > Pseudomonadota > Alphaproteobacteria > Rhodobacterales > Rhodobacteraceae > Limimaricola > Limimaricola soesokkakensis. The sequence goes on along the minus strand of NZ_FWFY01000006.1, from coordinate 38,075 downwards.
CGCAAACGCATCCTGTTGTTCGGCATGTCGGGCCTCGGCAAGACGCATGTGTCGAACCTCCTGCGCCGCTCGGGCGACTGGTTCCACTACTCGATCGATTACCGCATCGGCACCCGCCACATGGGCGAGCTGATCGCCGACAACGCCAAGCGCGAGGCGATGAAGGTGCCGTTCCTGCGCGAGCTGCTGCTCTCGGACAGCATCTATATCGGCTCCAACATCACCTTCGACAATCTCGCCCCGGTCTCGACCTATCTCGGCAAGCCGGGCGACCCGGAGAAGGGTGGCCTGCCCTTCGAGACCTACCGGCAGCGGCAGGAGCAGTTCCGCCGCGCCGAGATCGCGGCGCTGGAGGACACGCCGTGGTTCATCGACCGGGCCGAGGCGCTCTACGGCTATCCACATTTCGTCTGCGACACCGGCGGCTCGATCTGCGAATGGGTCGATCCCGACGACCCGCAGGACCCGCTGATGACGCTCTTGTCCGAGCGGATGCTGATGATCTGGATCGAGGGTTCCGAGGCGCATACCGAGGAGCTGATCCGCCGCTTCGACCGCGCGCCCAAGCCGATGGCCTACAGCCCCGACTTCCTGCTCCAAGCCTGGAACGACTATCTGGCCGAGACCGGCCTGATCGAGACGCGCGTCGATCCCGACGCCTTCATCCGCTGGACCTATGGCCGGGCGCTGGCGCATCGGCAGCCGCGCTATGCGAAGATGGCCGAGCGCTGGGGGCTCGCGATTCCGGCCGAGGCGCTGTCGGGCCTTGAATCTGCCCGTGATTTCGACGCCGTGGTGGCCGAGGCACTCGATGCGCGGCTTGGCAAACACCGTCGAGAAGCCTAGATCAGCCCTCCCTACGAGAAGGTCGAACCATGCCCATCAAGATCCCCGAAGCCCTCCCTGCCTACACCGTGCTGACGCGCGAGGGCGTGATGGTGATGTCGGAGGATCAGGCGGCGCGGCAGGACATCCGCCCGTTGAAGATCGGCCTGCTCAACCTGATGCCCAAGAAGATCCAGACCGAGACGCAGTTCGCGCGGCTGATCGGCGCGACGCCGCTGCAGATCGAGCTGACGTTGATCCGCATGTCGGATCATGAATCGCGCAACACCGCCGCCGAGCACATGGAGACCTTCTACCACTCGTTCTCCGAGATCGAGGCCTCGGGGCAGAAGTTCGACGGTTTCCTCGTCACCGGCGCGCCGGTCGAGCATCTCGATTTCGACGAGGTGACCTATTGGGACGAGCTGCGCCGCCTCTTCGACTGGACCGAGACCCATGCGCATTCGACCTTCGGCGTCTGCTGGGGCGGCATGGCGATGATCGCGCATCAGCACGGCATCGCCAAGCACCTGCTCGACAGCAAGGCCTTCGGCTGCTTCCGGCACCGCAACCTCAAGCCCGACAGCCCCTATCTGCGCGGCTTTTCCGACGATTGCACCGTGCCGGTGAGCCGTTGGACCGAGATCCGGCAGGAGGATATCGACGCGCGGCCCGAGCTGGTGACGCTTCTGGCCTCGGACGAGGTCGGCCCCTGTCTGGTCGAGGATCCGGGGCGCCGCACGCTCTATATCTTCAACCATTTCGAATATGACAGCCACACGCTGAAGGAAGAGTACGACCGCGACGTGGCCTCGGGCGCGGCGATCTCGGTCCCGGCGAACTACTATCCCGGCGACGATCCGACCAAGCCGCCCTCGAACCGCTGGCGCAGCCACGCGCATCTGCTCTACGGCAACTGGATCAACGAGATCTACCAAACCACCCCCTACGATCTGAACGACATTGGCCGCTAGGATCGCCGCGGTGCTCGCGATCGGCGCGCTGGCGGGCTGCGCGCTGGTCGATCACCGCGCCGGGCGGCGCGAGGCGCAGGCCATGGCCGCGCACCCGCCGCTCGGCCAGTTCGTCGAAATCGAGGGGCGCCGCGTGCACGCGCTGGTCTCAGGCAGCGGCCCCGACCTCGTGCTGATCCACGGCGCCTCCGGCAACTTGCGCGACATGGCCTTCGATTTTCTCGATCGGCTCGACGACGATTACCGCGTCATTGCCTTCGACCGCCCGGGGCTTGGCTATTCCGACCCGATCGACCCGGCCGCCGACGACGCCTTCACCACCCATGCCGACAGCCTCGCCGCGCAGGCGCGGCTGCTGCAGGCCGCCGCCGCCGAGCTCGGCGCCGAGAAGCCCATCGTGCTGGGCCATTCCTTCGGCGGCGCGGTGGCCATGGCCTGGGCGCTGGAGCGGCCCGACAACCTCGCGGCGCTGGTCGATCTCGCTGGTGCGACGATGCCATGGGAAACCGGGCTCGCCACGCTCTACAGGGTCAACGGTTCGGCCCTTGGCGGCGCGGCGGTGGTGCCGCTCATCACCGCCTTCGCCCCCGAACGGATGGTCGATGAGACGGTCGAGGCGGTCTTCGCTCCGAACCCGGTGCCAGAGGGCTATGCCGATTTCGTCGGCGCCGGGCTGGCGGTCCGCCGCGACAGCCTGCGGGTCAACGCACGGCAGGTGAACGGGCTGCTGCCGCAGGTCACCGAGATGCGCGCGCGCTACCCTTCGATCGATGTGCCGGTCGAGATCGTGCACGGCGTCGCCGATACCATCGTGCCGCTCGAGGTGCATTCGGCCCGACTTGCCGAGCTGATCCCCGGGGCGAACCTGACGGTGCTGGAAAACGTTGGCCATATGCCGCACCATACCGTGCCCGACGAGGTGGTGGCGGCGATCGACCGGGCCGCGGCGCGCGCCGGCCTGCGCTGAACGCCGTCGCGGGCCGGGCCGCTTGAGGAGAGACAGATGGACAAGCCGTTCGACGGGGCGATCAGCCGCTTTCGCGACGAGGAGGCGCCCGAGGAGATCCGCCGCATGCTGCACGAGGCGGGCAAGGACGGCATCGTCAGCACGCGCTTTCCCTATCCTTCGAAATGGAAGCGCAAGGATTACGCCGCCGCGATGGCGGATCTGCAGATCGAGCTGGTGAAGATGCAGGCCTGGGTCAAGGCGACCGGGCAGCGCGTCGTGGTGATCTTCGAGGGGCGCGACGCCGCCGGAAAGGGCGGCACCATCGCGCGGTTCCGCGAGAACCTGAACCCGCGCGGCGCCCGGGTCGTGGCGCTGGCCAAGCCCTCGGAGGTCGAGGCGGGCCAGTGGTATTTCCAGCGCTACGTGCGCGAGCTGCCCACCGCCGGCGAGATCGTGTTTCTCGACCGCTCCTGGTACAACCGCGCCGTGGTCGAGCCGGTTTTCGGTTTTGCCGACGAGGAACAGGTGGCCCGGTTCTACGACCAGGTCGAGCCGTTCGAGAAGATGCTCGCCGATGACGGCATCCGGCTCTTCAAGCTGTGGATTAATGTCGGCCGCGCCACCCAGCTCGAACGATTTCTCAAGCGCGAGAGCGATCCGCTCAAGCAATGGAAGCTGTCTTGGGTCGATGTCGAGGGGCTGCGAAAATGGGACGCCTATACCCACCGCATCGGTACCATGTTCACGCGGACGGATTTCGACTTTGCGCCGTGGACGGTGATCCGCGGCGACGACAAGCGCCGTGCCCGGGTCAACGCGATCCGCAGCGTGCTGGCGCGGCTCGACTATCCCGACAAGGACGAGGACGCCGTCTGTGCCCTCGATCCGAGGATCGCGGGTGGTCCGGAACTGTGGCCGCGCGACTGACGTGGCAAAACAGGGATATCATCACGGCAATCTGCGTCAGGCGCTGGTCGAGGCCAGCCTGAAGCTGATCGAGGAAAAGGGGCCGACGGGCTTTACCCTGTCGGAGGCGGCGCGCGAGGCGGGCGTTACGCCCGCCGCCGTCTATCGTCACTTCGCGGGGCGCGAGGACCTGATCGCCGAAGCCGCGCGTCAAGGCTACGAGATCTTCGCCGACCTTCTGGAATACGCCTATGACGAGGGGCGGCCCTCGGTGCTCGCGGCCTTCGAAAAGACCGGGCGCGCCTATCTCGCCTTCGCGCGAAAGCACCCCGGCCACTACGTCGCGATGTTCGAGAGCGGCATCTCGATGCAGCGCAACCCCGAACTCGCCGCCGCCTCACGCCGTGCGCTCGGCGTACTGGAGCGTGCGGCCGAGGCGCTGTCGGAGCGCATTCCCGAGGGCCGCCGCCCGCCGCCGCAGATGTTCGCGGCGCATGTCTGGGCGATGAGTCACGGCGTGGTGGAGCTGTTCGCGCGCGGCTCTCCGGGAACGCGGGCGCCGTTCCCGCCGGAGGATCTGCTGGAGAGCGGTATCGGTGTCTACCTGCGCGGCCTGGGGTTGATCGCGCCGGACGAGTAGCCGGTGGCGGGCCCTGCCCTATACTTGGGAAACTCGGGGAACGGCAAAACTGACAGGACCCGCCTGAATACTCAGTGTCATGCCGCACCTAACCGTGCATGGTGCGAATGAACTAAACCTATAATTGTTTCGAGGATTTCCATGCCACCGCTGCCGCATAATGCTGCGATTGCAGGGTTGCTCGACGAAATCTACCATAGCGTGATTTCGCCCGAGCGTTGGGGCACCCTTCCGGAACGATTGGCCGCGGCGGTCGGCGGTGGCGCATGGGCCCTGCAACTGGTCCGCCCGGGGCAGCCGCGCCGTGCCGACCTGCATGGCTGCAACTTCGATCCCAAGCTGGTCGCGCTCTATCCGGATCGCTACGCGGCGCTTAATCCCTGGCTCGCCTCGCTGCTGCAACGGCCCGCATTGCAGTTGACCCACGACCACCATGTCATTCAACGAAAAGGATTTTTCCGAAGCGAGTTCTATACTGAGTTTCTCAGGCCGCAGGGCGACATCCATCGCACCTTCGGCACGATCATCACGCGCGGCGACACCGGCAGCCTCGTGGTGAGCTGCAATTACGCCCCCTCGGAGGCCGAGGCGGTCGGCGTGACCGGCAGCCAGCTGCTCGCGACGCTGGCCCCGCATCTGCGCCGGGCTTTCGATCTGACGAAGATGGCGGGTCACAGCACCCTGCAGGCGGGAACGCGCCTGATCGACGGGCTGGGCCTGCCGCATGCCTGCTATGCCATCGATTCGCGGGGCCGGCTCGTCGCCTGCGATTCGCGCGGTGCGGCATTGCTCGAGCGCGGGGATGCGCTGTGTCTTGGCGACGAGCGCCGGCTCCGCTTTGCGGATGCGGAGGCGAATGCCGCGCTGGACGACCGACTGCTGCAGGAGGGACGCGTCGGCGGGAGCTTCGTAGTCGATGACAGGGCCCCGCAGCGGATGCTGGCGCGACTGTCGCATCTGCCCCGGCCTCTCGCCAGCTCGCCGATCGAGAGCCTGTTCCGCGGCGAGCGTGCGATCGCGGTGCTGACGGTGATCGAGCCGGGTGCGCCCGGCGCGCTGGACGAGGATCTCACCAAGCTCTTCGAACTTACCCCCACCGAAACGCTGGTGTTGCGGCGGCTGTGCGAGGGGCTTTCGATGGCCGAGATCGCCGCCATGCGCGAGGTCAGCGTCAACACGGTGCGCAACCAGATCCGCAGCCTGTTCGAGAAGACCGGCACGCGGCGGCAGGCCGAACTCGTGGCGCTGGTGGCACGGCTGGGGGGCTGAGAGCGCCCGACCGGTTGACCGGCCCGCGATCGCGCAGCCTACTCGATCGCGGGTGCGGCCCTCCTGCATGGCGGCGCCACGACCTTCGCAGGAGATTCCATGGACGGATCACTCGCCGCGCTTTTCGCCCTCGTCGCCGCCGCCGATCTCGTCTTCGGGGCACGGGGCTGCGGCCTCGATGGCTGCGATGCCCTCGAGACAACACGGGCCCGTACCGCCCTGCAATATGGCGAGGTGCTGTATCAGGGCGAACGACAGGGGGGCGAGTTGTACCTGCAGCAGATGCTGCCCCGGCGCTTCGGCGGGCTGGAACCGGTGCTGGGTCTGTCGATATCCGCCGATGGCGACACTTGGGTCGGCGCGGGGCTGCAATGGACCGGGGCGCTGCCGCATGACAGCTTCGTGCAGCTGTCGCTGCTGCCGGGCTTTCACGCGCAGACCGACGGCCCGGATCTGGGCCACATGATCGAGTTCCGCTCCTCGATCGGCGTTGGCTATGCCTTCGACAACGGCGCGCGGCTGTCGCTGCAATTCGATCATCGCTCGAATGCCGAGCTGTCGGATCCCAATCCGGGGCTGGAAACCTTCGGGCTGCGCGTCGCGTTGCCCTTGTGATCAGCCGGGCAGCAGCACCAGTGCGCGCTCGTCCCAAGCCAGCCGCGCGGCCGCGCCGACATCGAGCACCGGGCGACCGATCAGGTTCTTCATCGACACGGTGAGCGGCCGGTCGATCCCGTCCACCCGCACGTCGTAATAGGTCATGTCGCCGTAATAGACGACCTCGCTCACCACGCCCTGCACTTCGCGGCGCGGCGCGGTTTCGCCCTCGAACAGGATCGCCAGCGTTTCGGGGCGGATGCCGACCGAGACGGCCCCGTCGATCTCGCCGGAGGTGGCAAGATCGGCGGTGGCGACGCGCCCCAGACCGGCGATGTCGATCTCGCGGCGATCGGCCGAAAGCGCGCCGGGCAGGAAGTTCATCTTGCCGATGAACTGCGCCACCCGCTTGGTGGCGGGACGGCGGTAGAGCGTCTCCGGGTCGGCGAGCTGACCGATCTCGCCCTCGAACATCACGGCGATGCGGTCGGACATCACCAGCGCCTCCTCCTGGTCATGGGTGACGAGGATGAAGGTGATACCGACCTGCCGCTGCAGCCGGATCAGTTCGAGCTGCATCTGCTCGCGCATCAGCCGGTCGAGCGCAGAGAGCGGCTCGTCCAGGAGCAGCACCTTGGGCTTGAGGATCAGCGCGCGGGCCAGCGCCACGCGCTGCCGCTGCCCGCCCGAAAGCGCATGGGCGCGGCGCTTGCCGTAGCCTGCGAGGCCGACCATATCGAGCGCCTCCTCGACCGCCCGCGCCTTTTCAGACTTGCCGCGCGGATCGCGGCGCAGGCCGAAGCCCACATTCTCCGCCACCGTCAGATGCGGGAACACGGCATAGGATTGGAACACCATGTTGGTGGGCCGGTGGTTGGCGGCAACGCCCTTCATGTCGCGCCCGTCGATGCGGATCGAGCCCGAGGAGACCTCTTCGAGACCGGCGATGGTGCGCAAAAGCGTGGTCTTGCCGCAGCCCGAGGGGCCCAAGAGCGAGAAAAATTCGCCGGCGCGGATCTCCAGATCTATGCCGCGCAGCGCGTGGTAGTCGCCGTAGTGCTTCTCGACGCCTTTGAGTTCGATGAGAGCGGTCACAGGAAGCCTCCGGTATCCTTGATCCCGGCACGCGCGAGGCCGCGGCGGCGGAACAGTTCTGCGATGATAAGAAGCGTGACCGACAGCGCCACGAGGATCGTGCCGAGCGCCATGACCACGGGCAACTGCGCCGGAAAGCGCAGGAGGCCCCAGATATAGACCGGCATGGTCGGGTTCGCGCCGGTCAGGAAGAAGGCGATGATGAATTCATCGAGGCTGATCGTGAAGGCAATCAGCATCGAGGAAATGATGCCCGGCATCACCAGCGGCAGCGTCACGAGACGAAAGGCCGAGAACCGGCTTTCGCCCAGATCCATCGCCGCCTCCTCGATCGATGGATCGAGGTTCTGGAACGCGCCGTTGAGGATCGCGATGGAGAACGGCGTGCAGATCAGCACATGCGCCGAGATCACGGTCCAGTTGTTGAGGTTCAGCCCCAGCACCTGCCGCAGCACGATCAGGAGCGACACTGCGACGATGATCTCGGGCAGCACCAGTGGCAGCATCACGAAGCCGATGATCCCGCCCTTGCCCGGAAACCGCGCCATCGCGCCCGCGCGCGCGGCGCAAAGCCCCAAGAGCGTCGCGAAGATCGCGGTCATGGCGGCGATGAAGAGCGAGTTGCCCACCGCCTGCCGCAGCGCCGCGTTGGCCACGAGATCGGTGAACCAATGGGTGGTGAAGCCCGACAATGGAAAGGCGATGATCGTCGCGTCGTTGAAGGCGAAAAGCGGCAGCAGAGTGATCGGCGCATAGAGGAAAAGCAGATAGAGGATCGCATAGACCCTGAGCGGCGCGCCTCTCATCCCCGCCCTCCTCATCCTCGCCCCCTGAGCCAGCGGCGGTTGAGCGCGACGAAGACCAGCGCGATGGCGGTGACGCAGACCATCGCCACCATGGCGATGGCCGCGCCCATCGGCGCGTTGTTGAGCTGCAGGAACTGGGTCTGGATCATGTTGGCGATCAGCTTTCCGCCGGCGCCGCCCATCAGCTCGGGCGTGACGTAGTCGCCGATGGTCGGGATGAAGACGATGAGCACCGCGGCCACCAGCCCCGGCATCGAGAGCGGTAGGGTGACGCGGAAGAAGGTGGTGAGGCGGGTCTCGCCCAGATCGCGGCTGGCCTCGATCAGCGATCGGTCGATCTTTTCCAGCGCGACGAAGATCGGCAGGATCGCGAAGGGCGCGAAGGCGTGCGCCAGCGTGATGATCACCGCGTTGACGTTGTAGAGGATGAAGCTCAGCGGCTCGTCGATGATCCCGGCGCCGACGAGGCCGGAATTGATCACGCCGTTATAGCCCAGGATCACCTTCCACAGGAACACGCGGATCAAATAGCTGGTCCAGAACGGGATGGTGATCAGGAACAGCCAGAGCGACTTGCGGTGGCTGGGCACGTGGAAGGACAGGAAATACGCCACCGGATAGGCCAGCAGCACGGTCACCAGCGTGACGATGCCCGACACCATCAGCGACCGGCCGAGCAGCACGCCATAGATCGGTTTGTCGAAGAACTCGCGGTAGTTGGCCAGCGTGAACCGCGTGTCGATCGTCATGAAGTCCTGCGTCCAGAAGCTGAACAGCACGACCGCGAGAATCGGCAGGGCCAGCAGCGCCAACGCGTAGAGGAATGGCGGCGCGAGCAGCGTGGCCGCGCGGCCGCCTTCGGATTTCGCGAAACTTCCCAGACCCATGGCCGCCCCTTCATGCCCCGCCGCGATGCTTGACCGCGCGGCGGCAAAGATCAACCGCGCGCGCGCCTTTTGCCCCAAACCGGGCGCGACGCAAGTGGTCTCGTGCGATCCGGCCACATTGCTCAGCGCGCCCGGAGTTCACGCCGCCACACGTGAAAAGGGCGGCCCCGCGGGACCGCCCTTTCCTGTCGCATGATCTGCGAAGATATCAGCGCTTCGAGAACTGGAAGCTACGACGCGCCTTGCGCTTGCCGTACTTCTTACGCTCGACGACGCGGCTGTCGCGGGTCAGGAAGCCGGCGGCCTTGAGCGCGCCGCGCAGCGAGGGATCGTAGAGCTGCAGCGCCTTGGAGACGCCGTGCTTCACGGCACCGGCCTGGCCCGAGAGGCCGCCGCCGGCGACGGTCGCGAAGACGTCGAACTGACCGGCGACGCCGGCCACCTGGAACGGCTGGCGCAGGATCATCTGCAGCACCGGACGCGCGAAGTAGGTGTCGATGTCCTTGCCGTTCACCACGACCTTGCCGGTGCCCGGCTTGATCCAGACGCGGGCGACCGCGTCCTTCCGCTTGCCGGTGGCGTAGGAGCGGCCCAGCTCGTCGCGGACCGGCTCGCGCGGGGCGAGGGCTTCGGTGTTGACCTGACCTTCGGTCGAGACGGCCGAGCCCAGCTCTTCGAGCGAATTGATCTGATCGGCCATTATGCGGTCCTCGTGTTCTTCTTGTTCATGGACGCGACGTCCAGAACCTCGGGCTTCTGCGCCTCCATGCCGTGCTCGGCACCTGCGAAGACGCGCAGATGGGTCATCTGCTGACGCGACAGGCGGTTGCCCGGCAGCATCCGCTTGACGGCCTGCATAACGACGCGCTCGGGGTGCGCACCCTCGAGGATCTGCTGCTTGGTGCGCGACTTGATGCCGCCCGGGTGGCCGGTGTGCCAGTAGAAGTGCTCTTCGCGCTTCTTGCCGGTCATCTGCACCTTGTCCGCGTTGATCACGATGACGTTGTCACCCATGTCCATGTGCGGGGTGAAGGAGGCCTTGTGCTTGCCGCGCAGGCGCATGGCGATGATCGAGGCGAGGCGGCCCAGAACGACGCCCTCGGCGTCGATCAGGATCCACTTCTTCTCGATATCCGCCGGGGTAGCGGTGAAGGTTTTCATGGTTCTGCCCTTGATCTGCAACGCGCACCGCCCCGTACGGGCCGCCCGCGCAAATTCGATGGGCGGGTTCTAAACGAAGCAGTGGCGCAGTCAAGCGCACACCTCTGTAAATAACCATGTGAAATCAGTGACTTGAAATTAAGGTATCATAATACCCCACAGAATTGGCGGATTCAGACCTCCATCACCTGCGGCGGTGCGGCGAGAAGCGCCGCCAACCGGTCGATCGCCATCTCGAAGGCGGCGTCCTCGCGCAGGCCCGTCAGGGCGATGCGCACCGCCGAAGGGGCGCGCCCGTCGATCAGGGCGAATTCATCGGCGGGCTTGAGCCGGATGCCCTCGGCCTCGGCGGCGCGGCTCAGGGATGAGGGCCGCCAGCCGCGCGGCAGGTCGAGCCACGCGAAGGGCACGCCCTCGCGGGTGCGCGGCTGCCACGGCGCGAGGCGCGAACGCAGGATGGCGAGCCGCCTGCCCTGCACCTCCAGCACCGCATCGCGCACCCGCTCGGCGAGCCCGCCCGACAATGCCGCCTCGGCCAGGGACACGGTCGGCCGCGACAGGCCGAAGAACTGCTGTTGCGCCGCGACCCGCGGCAACGCCACCCTGCCCGGCGCGGCGAGGATCGCGCCGAGCCGCAGATCCGGGCTCAGCGTCTTCGACAACGTGGTCACGACCCATGAGCGTTCGGGCGCGAGGCGGCGATAGCTTGCATCCTCTCCTGCATCCGACCGGAAGCAGTCATCATCGATGATCTGCAGATTGTACTGGCGAGCTATGGATACAATTTGGGCCCGCCGCTCCGGCGAGGTGCGGATCGTCGTCGGATTGTGTGCCTCTGCACTGGTACAAAGTAGCTGCGCCCCGGTCTCGCGGCAGGCCCGATCGAGTGCCTCGGGCAGCAGCCCCTCGCCATCGAAGGCGATCCCGGTGATCTCGGCCCGCACCAGCGCCGCGGCGTGGCGAAATCCGGGATAGGCCAGCTCCTCGGTGAGCACCACCGGGCGCGGACCGTGCAGCAGCGCCTGCAGCAGCACCACCATGCCGTGCTGCGCCCCGGAGGTGAGCACCACGTCCTCGGGATCGACCGGCCCATGCGCAGGCGCGGCGAACCATTCCGCCAGAAGCCCGCGCAGCTTGGCGTCGGCCTCGGGGCCGGGATAGCTGACATAGGCACCGGGCGGCGGATCGGGCAGGTTTTTCAGCAAATCATGGAGCATCTTGCCTTGGCCGACATCGGCCACCTGCGCTGTGCGCAGGTTCAGCATGCGCCCATCTTGGCCCGTGCCGCTGGCATCGATGAGCGCCGGTAGCGGGGCCGGCAGGTCCGGCTCGGCCACGAAGGTGCCGCGCCCGACCACGGCGCGCAGCACCTCCTGTTCGACGAGATCCTTGTAGGCTCGCGCCACCGTGCCGGGCGTCACGCCGAGCCGCCAAGCCACCTCGCGCACCGGCGGCAAACGGTAGCCGGGCGCGATCACCCCCGAACCGATCGCCTCCTGGATCGAGCGCTTCAGCGCCTGGTGCTTGACCGGGCCGCCCTTGTCGAGGCTGGGCCACCAGATTGTATCCATGACAAAACTTCCGTGGACGTCATTTGCGCGGCATTGTATGCGTATTGGGCAGCATATAGCTAGATTGTACCAATACAAGAGAGATCGACATGACCACGCTCGCCCCGACCGCCACGCCCTTCGAGGCCGCTCTCGACCAGGGGGCCATTTCCGCGCTTCTCGTCGGCTTGGCCCGGCGCGTGGCGCTGTGGGAGCGGCGTGCCCGCACCCGTCGCGCGCTGGCGCATCTCGATGCGCGGGCGCTGCGCGATCTCGGGCTCGATCCCATCGCCGCGCAGGCCGAGGCCGCGCGCCCGTTCTGGAAGGGCTGATCCCCGGCCCGACCATGCCTCTGGGGCCGGAGCGATCCGGCCCCTTTTTTCATGCGGCCTTTTGGATCGTCAGGCCGGTGCCGCGCCTTGCGCCGCCCCGGGCGGGATCGAATAGGTCATCGAGGCCCGCGCCACTGGCGCCGCCTGCCCTTCGCTGAACAGCAGCGCCTCGCCCACAGCGAGGCGGCGCCCGAGCTTCAAAAGCCGGGTTTCGGCCAGCAGGTCTACCCCGGCCTCGGGCCGGCGCAAGAAATCGATCGAGGCGCCGGTGGTGACCGCCTGCGCCACCGCGCCGATCTCCGAGAGGATCGCGAGATAAATCGCCACGTCTGCAAGCCCGAACATCGCGGGCCCCGACACCGTGCCGCCCGGGCGCAGATGCATCTCGGCCACCCTGAGCCGCAGCACGAGTCGGCCGTCCTCGACGCTCTCGACCGCGAACTGCGCCGCCACCTGCGCGAAGTCCCGCGCGAGAAATGCGGTCAGTGCCGCTCGGTCCATCTTCATCCCGATCTCCTCCCCTGTAGCGCCCACGCTTCCGCAAGCCAGGATAGGGGGCAAGCCCCCAGTTGAGCCGGGCTCATATTCGTCGTGGGTCCTTTTCATTTGCATCCTCGTCGGTTGCGATGCAGGCAGTGTCGGAAACGGCCGCGACCCGTGCGCCGATCCGGGCGTTGATCCGCCCCAAGACCCATCGCCCGCCCCAGGAGCCCCGAGACATGGCTGACGAAGATGACGACCTGATCCTCTCCGAACTCGACGATGAAGAGCTCGTCGCGCAGATGTTCGACGACCTCTATGACGGTCTGCGGGACGAGATCATGGAGGCGACGCAGATCCTGCTCGATCGCGGCTGGCAGCCCTATGACGTGCTGACCAAGGCTCTGGTCGGCGGCATGACCATTGTCGGCAACGATTTCCGAGACGGCATCCTCTTCGTGCCCGAGGTGCTGCTCGCGGCCAACGCCATGAAGGGCGGCATGTCGATCCTCAAGCCGCTGCTCGCGGAGACCGACGCGCCGCGCATGGGCAAGATGGTGATCGGCACCGTCAAGGGCGACATTCACGACATCGGCAAGAACCTCGTCGCGATGATGATGGAGGGCGCGGGCTTCGAGATCGTCGATCTCGGCATAAACAACGCGGTCGAGAGCTATCTCGAGGCGCTGGCCCGCGAGAAGGCCGACATTCTGGGTATGTCGGCGCTGCTGACCACCACCATGCCCTACATGAAGGTCGTGATCGACACGATGAAGGAGCAGGGCATCCGCGACGACTACATCGTGCTGGTGGGCGGCGCGCCGCTCAACGAGGAATTCGGCCGCGCGATCGGTGCCGACGCCTATTGCCGCGACGCCGCCGTCGCGGTCGAGACGGCCAAGGACTGGATCTCGCGCCGCCACAACCAGATGCAGGCGGGCGCCTGAGCAAGACGATGCAACCAGATGACGCGACGCTGACGCGCGACGGTCTCGCCCCTTCGGGGCGGGGCCGCGTGCTGCTCATCGCCTGCGGCGCGCTGGCGCGCGAGATCCTGGCGCTGATCGGCCGGAACGGCTGGGATCATCTCGACCTGCACTGCCTGCCCGCGCTCCTGCACAACCGGCCCGACAGGATCGCGCCCGCCGTCGAGGCGGCGGTGGCCGCGCGCGGCGCGGGCTACGAGCGGGTCTTCGCGGTCTATGCCGATTGCGGTACGGGCGGCGATCTGGCCCGGACCTGCGAACGTCTCGGCATCGGCATGGTCGAGGGGCCGCATTGCTACGCCTTCTACGACGGCGTCGAGGCCTTTGCCGAAAAGGGCGAGGTCACCTGCTTCTACCTCACCGACTTCCTGGTGCGGCAGTTCGACGCTTTCGTGTGGACGCCGCTCGGCCTCGACCGGCACTCGGAGCTGCGCGAGATGTATTTCGGGAATTACACGACGCTGGTCTACCAGGCGCAGACCGACGATCCGGCGCTCACCGCCCTCGCCCGCGCCCATGCCGACCGGCTGGGGCTTGGGTTCGAGCGGCGGCTGACCGGCTATGGCGATTTGGAACGGGCACTAGCCCGCGCCTGACGCGGTCAGGCCGCGGTAAGCGCGGTTTCGCGAATCCGTTCGACCATGGCGCGCAGGCCGTTGGAGCGCTGCGCCGAAAGATGGTCATTGAGGCCGAGCCGCGCCAGTTCGCCGCCCGCGTCGATCTTCGGCACTTCGGACACCGGCGCCCCGTCATAGAGCGCGTGCAGCACCGCGATCAGCCCGCGCACGATCATCGCGTCGCTGTCGCCCCGGAAATGATAGGTACCGCCCTTTGGCGAAGGCACCAGCCAGACCTGACTGGCGCAGCCATGTACCTTGGTCGCGGGCACCTTCAACGCCTCCTCGAGCGGCTCCATCGCCTTGCCCAGCTCGATCACGTGCCGGTAGCGATCCTCCCAGTCGTCGAGAAACTCGAAGGTTTCGGCGATCTCCTCGAAGGCGGGTTGAGCCATTTGCGTCTCCTGTGGTCTGGACCTGTTCCCTAGGTAAGCACGATGCCCGGATTTGCCAGTGGGCGCGACCGCATGCCGTGACCCTTGGCCTGTCCGGGAACCGGCGCGGCGGCTCAGAGCTCCACCGTCACCACCTGCGCGCCCTTCGCGGCGAGCGCCACGCGGCCCTCGCACAGCGCCAGCGCCTGCTCGCCGAACACCTCGCGGCGCCAGCCATAAAGCGCATGCACCTCGCGCTCGCCCGCAGCCAGCGCATCGAGCTCGGCGGAGGAGGCGATCAGCTTCGGCGCCACCCCTTCGGCTTCCGAGCGCGCCTTGAGCAGCACCCGCAGCAGGTCGGCCAGGGCCGGGTTCACCTGCAGCTGGTCGCGCGGCTTCTCGGCCTTGGGCATCTGGTCGGCGGGCAGGTTTGCGGCGCGCTCGATCGCGGCGAGAATGCCGTCGGCGATCTCGCCCTTGCGGGCCTCGCGCAAGAGCAGCCGCGACCGCCCGAGATCCTTCTCGGAGGCCGGGCGCGTCGAGGCCAGTTCGACCAGCGCGTCATCCTTGAAGACGCGCGAGCGCGGCACGTCGCGCTCCTGCGCATAGGCCTCGCGGAACTGCGCCAGCTCGCGCAGCGCGGCGATGAACTTCGGCGAGTTGGAGCGCGTCTTGACCCGCTGCCAGGCCTCGGCCGGATCGACGCGGTAGGTGGAGGGATCGTTGAGCACCGCCATCTCCTCGGCGACCCAGCGGGCACGTCCCGACTTCTTGAGCTGCGCCGCGAGCCATTCGTAGATCACGCGCAGATGCGTCACATCGGCCAGTGCGTAGGCCTTTTGCGCCTCCGACAACGGCCGACGCGACCAGTCGGTGAAGCGCGATGACTTGTCGATCTCCGCCTTGGCGATCTTGCGCGCCAGCGTCTCGTAGCCCGCCTGCTCGCCGAAGCCGCAGACCATCGCCGCGACCTGCGTGTCGAACAGCGGCGCCGGGATCAGACCGGCCTCGACCTGGAAGATCTCCAGATCCTGTCGTGCCGCGTGGAACACCTTGACCACGCCCGGATCGCGAAACAGCGTATAGAGCGGCGCCAGATCGAGCCCTTCGACCAGCGGGTCGACCAGTACGGCGCTGCCCTCGCCGCCATCCGGGCCGTCCTTGCCGGGATGGGCGAGCTGGATCAGGCAGAGCTTGGAATAATAGGTCCGCTCCCGCAGGAACTCCGTATCCACCGTGACATAGGCGTGCTTTGCGGCCCTCTCGCAATAGGCGGCGAGGTCTTCGGTGGTGGTGATGGTCTGCATGTCGTCCCGTGCTTGCGGAATAAGGGGCGGCGCGCGGCGCCGATCCCCGACCTCTTAGGCGATGGGCGCGCGGATGGAAAGCATGAGCCTCAGAGCCGGATCGGCGTCCGGTCGCCCATGGCGAAGCGGCGCAGCACCATCGGGTAGAGGATATGTTCCTTCTCGAGCACCCGCGCGGCCAGCCGCTCGGGCGTGTCGTCGGGATGCACCGGCACCCGCGCCTGGCCCAGCACCGGGCCGCCATCCAGTTCGGCGGTCACCTCGTGCACCGAGACGCCGTGCTCGGCATCGCCCGCCTCGATGGCCCGCGCATGGGTGTGCAGGCCGCGATATTTCGGCAGCAGCGAGGGATGGATGTTGAGCATCCGCCCCTCCCAGCGCGCGATGAAGGACGGCGTCAGGATCCGCATGAAGCCCGCGAGGCAGATGATGTCGGGCCGCGCCGCCTCGAGCCGTTCGGTCAGGGCCGCCTCGAACGCCTCGCGGTCGCGGCCGAAGGGCCGGTGATCCACCGCTGCCGTATCGATTCCCAACGCCGCCGCGCGAGCGAGACCGCTCGCCGCCGGATCGTTCGAAGCCACGAGCACCGGGCGGCACGGATGGTCGGGACCCATGTCCCGGACCAAGGCAAGCATGTTCGAGCCGCCACCCGAGATCAGGATGGCGACGCGCTTCTTGTCGCTCACGACAGCTGGCCCGTATAGGCGACCCCCTGCCCGGCCTTGACCCGGCCGAGCCGGTGCACGGTCTCGCCCTCGCCCGCCAGCAGCGCCTCGATCGCCTCGGCGCGTTCGGCAGAGACGACGACGACCATGCCGATGCCGGAATTGAAGGTCTTGAGCATCTCGGCCTGCTCCAGCCCGCCCTCGCGCATCAGCCAGTCGAAGACCGGCGGCAGCGACCATGCGTCCAGATCGATCTCGGCGCCCAAGCCCTCGGGCAGCACCCGCGGCAGGTTCTCGGTCAGGCCACCGCCGGTGATATGGGCCAGCGCATGCACGCCGCCCGCCCGGATCGCCGCCAGCACCGGCTTCACGTAGAGCCGGGTCGGGGCCAGCAGCGCCGCGCCGAGGCTGCCTTCCGCGAAGGGCGCCTTGTCGTCCCAGCCCAGCCCCGCGCGCTCGACGATGCGACGCACGAGGGAATAGCCGTTCGAATGCACGCCGTCCGAGGCGAGGCCCAGGAGCACGTCGCCCTCGGCCACGCCATCGGGCAGCGCCGAGCCACGCTCCATCGCGCCCACGGCGAAACCGGCGAGATCGAAATCCCCGGCCGGGTACATGCCGGGCATCTCCGCGGTCTCGCCGCCGATCAGCGCAGCGCCAGAGGCCTCGCAGCCCGCGGCGATGCCCTCGATTACCCGCGCCGCCTCGTCGAGCGCCAGCTTGCCGGTGGCGAAGTAGTCGAGGAAGAACAGCGGCTCGGCGCCCTGGCAGACGAGGTCATTGACGCACATCGCCACGAGGTCGATGCCGACCCCGTCGAGATGGCCGGTGTCGATGGCGATCCGCAGTTTGGTGCCGACGCCGTCGGTAGCCGCGACCAGCACCGGGTCGGTGTAGCCCGCGGCCTTGAGGTCGAACAGCGCGCCGAAGCCGCCCAAGCCGGACATGGTGCCGGGGCGGTCGGTGCGTTTCGCCGCGGGCTTGATCCGTTCCACCAGCGCGTTGCCCGCATCGATATCCACCCCCGCCTGCGCGTAAGTGAGCCCGTCCTTCTGCATCGCGTCCCCCGAATGCCGGTTTGTGAAGTGACGCCGCGATACCTCAGACCCCCCGCGAGGGCCAGCGCCAACTTGACCCGCCCCTCCGGTCTGCTAGGAGGAACGCGGGGGCCCGTAGCTCAACGGTCAGAGCAGACCGCTCATAACGGTTTGGTTGGGGGTTCAAATCCCTCCGGGCCTACCAAACTATCAAGCACTTAGGTCGCAGGACCAATGAGCTTGTTGGTTCAGTGAACCCAAGCTCAGGGTCCGCGAGGACTTGCCACCCTCAAGCAGTTGCGAAACCGACCTGGTTTGAGGAGCTCTTAGGCAAGAAGCACCCTCACGCGACGTGATGCACCATTGTTCGACGTGTGACTGAGCTCAATGGGCCCAATACCCACGCCGCATGCTCGCATACTGACTGAGCATATCAGGCACAGCAGCCAGCGGTCCGATGCGCCATGATAGCATGTATTCCAGAAAACGAATAGCTAGCGATGTGAATCGCCTATAGATTGCGAAGCCCCCAAAGGTTATCAAGCAACAAGGAAGCCTCGGTCGAACGGGCAAACAAGCAAAGACTAAAGAGTGGGGCAGGAAACAAGTGCCAACCGTATGCAGAATCCTACAGATCGGCGATCTTCACTTGCCCGACTGGCAGGAGAAAGAAGTCGCTTTAGATGTCAAAGACGGCGCCTTCTCAAAAAAGATCACGCGCGACCTTCGGCCAGCTCGAATACGAAATATCCTCAAGCGAATTCATGAACTTTCTACATCTGGAGATGTCGACTGCATTGCGGTAATGGGTGATCTGACATCCATGGGCAAGCAGGAATACATATCACCAGCAATAGAAATACTCGACAGTCTAACTCGCGATATCTCTGGCAAGCGCCCTCCAATAGTATGCGTCCCTGGAAACCACGATGTCAATAAGGATGAAGCTTTGCGATTGGGGAAGAACGGTAAGTTCTCCAAACTAGCAAACGAAGCACAATCAGTTGACTGGGTCACCATTCCGATTGATGAGGTGGTCCGCCATAGAATTGGCGGGACGGAAAATGGGATAGATGCGATCCTATGTAACTCCAGTGTAGGTTCATGGTCGCCCCACATGCTGCCGCAAGGATTGGCCGAAAAGTTCGAGACAACGGAACTTGAACTGCCGCCAATTGCTGCGTCAGCGAGCGAAGATTACGCGGTGGGAGAAGCAAATGTTGAAGGCGAAGCTGAAAGTCGCAGCGAGCAACTCTTCCAGCAGCTAGACACGCCATATTTCTCTCGCCGGACGTTGGAAACTTTAGCGGATAGTTTCTCAGACTCAGAAAGCACCTCGTGCATCCTGATCGCACACCACAATATTCTACCGCAGCGAACCCCGCGCATTCTTGCGTATGGTGAGATGCTAAACGCCGGACATGTAAGGCAATTCCTAATGGAGTCCGAGCGCAACATCGTCTATCTGCACGGCCATATACATGAAGATCCGATTGAAGTGATAAGCAGTCCCGCCCCCGGCAGCAGCGGCTTCGCCAAGGCCACAATTGTTAGCATTTCCGCACCCAAGATCGAAGACGGCTTCAACGAAGTAACCGTCTTTCTCACCGACGCCAACGAGATATATTTGGTGAGGGTGGCGAAGTTCAGACCCAATTCGTCGAATGCTGTCGGCAACTATTCCGACCAAGAAGTGACCTACATCCCCATGGGGATGAACCCCGCCGAGTTGTTGTCAAGCGCCACCCGAAAACTGTGGCAGATCGTCAGGGAGATGAAGCGTGTAAACTGGCACGAGCTAAATGAGAGACCTGAGATCTCCGGAATGCCAGAGGCAGATATCGAAGAGTCACTAATGAGGTTGTTCTGTGCCCGCATGGTAAGAATTGATCAACTCGGGAGAAGCAAAACGAAATGGTCAATTGAGGCGATGGCTGATGTTAATTAATAATCCATTCCGACCAACGAAATTTGAATGGGAAAAGCGCCCTATCATTTGGCTTTCTCGCCGGGCCAGAGACCTCATTCCCAGCATCAAGCCAGTATATATCAGCGGCTCGCGAGGCAGCGGAAAGACCACAATCCTGAGGTCTCTCTCTAGCCGCCAGATTGCCACCGACCCCAACCTGCGCAAACAACATGGGAAGCGAAAGCTTTCATGGTATGGTCAGTATCTTCAATTCAACAGCACATTCCAAGAGCAGACTGATGGAATAATTGAAGCCGCAGGCCTAAACGGCGACCCACAATCACAGTATCGGCTCTTCACTACCTATTTCGAAATAACTCTCCTGTCATCATTTCTCAACGACCTGATCCACTTTCAGGAAATAGACTATCTTCATTTTAGCGCTGCTGATGAAGGCAGGGCTTGCGAAGAGCTGACCTCCCTTCTCCGAAAGTTTCCTTGGGCGAACTCTAGGAACATGCATAGCTTCCATGACGCTCGCCGGCTGGCGAGGGAACTGCAAACCGAATTCCTTCGCCCTTCGTGGGACCTCGATCAAGAAAGTGTTCGCGAAGCCATTGGGGCGATATTACCGGGAAGCGTCATCAAATTTATTAAGGATTTTGCGCTTCGATCAGTTAGGTCTAAAGAGTTTGACGACAGCGGCGTGGAGTTTTTTATCCTCCTGGACGACTGCGAAGCATTATCCGCCCCTCAACAGGTTGCACTCAATACATACATCCGAAGAACGGAAGGAGTGGCGAAATGGGTCGTGAGCTTTCTGTCGGGGCGCTTTAATACCTCGGACACGTCGATAAATAATACTTTCCTAACCGAAGACGATCGTGACCTTATTCTTATGAACAAGATGTCCGAATCGGAATTCACGACATTCTCCGAACAAGTCGCGAATTTGCGCCTAACCACATTCTTGGGGCAGCTACCGACTTACTCGAAAACAGGAAAGCCCGGATCCTTCAACCTAGAGAAGACCTTCGGTAGATCAGAGCCTTACAACGACTTAATCGCGCAGATCATTAAAGGCAGCGAGAAAAGAGAGCTTAGCGCTTTCAAGTCTGAAGTCGCGAGCACCAAGGGGATGTTACTTAAGTATGTCAATGCGAATTTTATTGACAGATTCTCATGCGGCAAAGACCAACTCCCCTATATAGAACACATTGTTCTTCAGGCTTTAGATGTCCGCGTCGAACAGTATTCGTCGCCGGAAGCTCAGTCCTCCTTAGCGAAGACGATCGACGGGAAACAGGCTGCGGCCTATATCGCATTCTGTGCGCGCTACGGAGTTAAGCCGATTTACTGCGGCGCTAATTACATCAAAGCCGTCAGCGACCGCAGTATAAGGGATTTCCTAGATGTCATGGCAGAGTTATTCGATGTTCTTTCCAACCCTCGCCAGTCTCAGAGCGCTGACGTCTTCCCTCGCGGGCTGCATGATACCGCGCACAGATTTTTAAGTGGTGACCGGATACCTAACTCTGCGCAGAGCAGTGCAATCCTATTAGCAAGCCAAGCGAAATACAAAAACTTGTCCCAACTCCGCAGCTCTGAGCCTCAGATTGAGCGACTGGTCCTGTCGTTAGCGCATCTCCAAGCTGAGATCGAGAGGGATCACAATGACTGGTTCGCAGTAAAGACACCCACGAGGGGTCGCTTTCTTGTAGAGATACCCTCTCAAACCACGGTTGAAGAGACTTACTCGCCAGGAAAGAGAATTCTCGAACTAATTTGGAGATTGGAATTCGATCGCTACATCAAGGTTGTTAGCAACGAGGAGAAGAGCAACTTCGTCGAGGTGACATTTGCACTGCACCGGAGGCTTAGACCACATGTTTCTTGCGGCTATACTGGACCTTACGATCCTCTAATTCCCCTGCAGCTAAATTGGCTATCTGACATACTAGGTGCAGGGGATACATTCGATCCGGAGAAGTGGGGGCGGGAGAAATATGCCGCATTAAAGCGCACAAACGGCTCCTCTAATCAGATGTTCTTGCCCCTATGAGAAACAATGAGATTTACCTGGGCGGACACAAGATCTCGGACTGCAAGCTGAGGCCCCCATACGAACAGTTCATGCAGGTTGATGCGTTCATCGCCATTATCGGCTGGGAGACTAGAAGCCTCAATGTGGTGAGTAGTGGCTCCTTCTACGGGGAACGTTGCTACCTCATCCGATTTGACGGCGACGATCTCGAACCGCACATAGTCGAGCAAGCACATACAGAGGCGAAGAAGCACTTTAAAAGGGTCGAAATACTCGATTTTCCGAATGCCCTTGATTATGAGGAGGTAATGACTCGCACCGAGGAGTTCACATCACAGATTGCCGATCATGGTCTTGGCACATGTGTCGTCGACTACACCTCGATGCCGAGATCGATTACACAGATGATCTTTCGAAAGTTCATGGTTGATGGATTTTGTCCGTATACCCTATGGGCCTACAGTCCGGGACTATACGATCAAACGGAATTGGTTGCCTCCGGGCTTAGTCAGGGAGCCTCTAAGTTTTTCTCCATTAGAGGCGCTCTAGGTAACGGTGGAATGGCATCTGAGCGTGTCGCCGTTCTTGCGCTTGGCGCGGATCGCAGTCTTGTTCGATCGTTTATTCGAGAGCACTCCTTTGATAGGTTCCACTTCCTCGATGCTAGATCTTCTCATTCTCCGGCGCTCGGTGGACGTATCGACGAGCAGAGGCTTTGGCTTCAAAGCGATCTAGGCATTCTTCCAGAGTCCTTTATATCGTGCGATGCTGAATCAGTTGTGCAGACGATCAAAGTATTTCTGGAGATTGCCAATGGCTATCCTGCGGAGTCTGGGGTTTCGATCGAGCTGTTTAGCTCAGGCCCAAAAACGCATTCAGTCGCAGCCGCCACACTGTTAACCTCCTTCAAGAATATTAGGCTCGTTGGACGGCGTCCCGACCGATATATTCGAATGGACGTCAAAAGTGCCGAAGAGATAGCACTCACGACAGTGATCGACTATACGAATCCTCGTGTATTCAAGGAGTTGCTCCGCCTCAGGGCTGGCGGAACTAACCCGCAATGAAAGATGCAGCCGCCCCAAGGGCGGCTGCACCGCTAGAGTTAACGTTCTCTACAATTCATCAATCTAGCAAAGAGCGATTACTGCGTAATTCTTCTACGAGGAGCTGTGCATCCATTATATCGTTAGCCGCTCTAATCGCCTCGGCGAGGTCAATTAGGTTTCGGCACGCCGCATATATTACCCAACCTAATGGTGTATAGCCTTGGGCTGCATAGGACCCAGACACGCACCCTTCGTCCGCGATGATCTCCGTGACCTTTTCCAGTTCGGAAGCTTGGTGAAGCGTCCGTATGGTTGCCTCGACACGATCCAATGTCCTCGGGCAGAAGAGCTGGTCTCTGTTCAGTCGACGATCTAGATCTACTATTTGCCGGCGTTGCAGTTTATCGGGTGTCCAGGATCTGCATGCGGCATGTAGGCCCTCGATAGCGATGCGGGCTGCTTCCAACGCGATTGCCACCCCAGTTGAGGGATCGACTTGGGCTCGCCAGTTACCGTTCATGAAGTTTCCTTTCCGGCTGCTCCTACTTCGCCCGCCTCGGTAGGGCGAACGTTATTAATGGTATTCAATGCATCCAGCAGACCATCTGCCAGCAAGCAAATGTCCTCGACATACGGCTGGCATGGATCTAATGATGCAAAGAAGCCCGCTTCGGGGCGATCCGGGTCATGAACGTTTTCGAGACAAAGTAGCCGCAATACGGACTCCGCTTCAGCGCGCATTCGCCTCGTCACGACGGTGCAGGATTGCAGATCGGCAAATAGCCGTGAGACCTGTTCGGCCCTCCGCTTGCCGCCGAGTAGAAATGCCGCACTCAGTAGGCCATTAATATTTTCGCCCACGAAAAGTTGCAGCCCAGTGGCGTTGCCCTGGGGATAATCGAACATGGGGTTCTCCCATTCAGACCCAATACACAATGCATTGGGTTCACAAGGCCAGCCGTTCCATTGCATAAGTTCGTGGCATGAAACGGCTGGTCGAAGGCTAGAAAAAATGCCGAAGTTAGAACCGGTCTCGATCCGGAGAGCCCCAGCATCTGCACAGGGCTCAAAGGAAAGTTGCGGTTTATGCATTCACATTTTTCGTATCCGACCGCTAGAACAATGGATCATTATATTGAGCGCCCACCCTCAGATGTTAGGCGCTATTTTCGTGGGATTTCTGATGCAGCGTGAACTCGACTTCTGACCCGCACCCTAGTTCCACGGCGTTCATTCACCGCCAGTTTTACCAAGTGGCCAACGTCGACTGCGTCTGCCTCCATCCTCAAATGGTCTGGTGAAAACCTAGCGTAGACTTTCCTAGTAATCGCAGGATCCGAGTGTCCGAGATAGGCTGCAATTCTTTCCATAGGGCAACCTGCCGCTGCCATTCGCACTGCTGCCGTATGTCTCATAACATGCGGAGTTACATCCACGAGGCCGGCTCGCTTGGCAGCATGGTTGAAGGCGGTCTTTATTGATTTGATCGGCTTTCCGTGCCATTCCACAACATGATCGCATGTAGACCTCGACTTAGCGTCGGTTAATAGCTTCCTTAGTGCCTTCGTGATCGGAACGCTCGCGCGTTTCTTTTGACGCTTGTCTGTAACAACGCGTAGATCAATATAATTCTCGACGAAATTGACCCTGTCCCATGTCAGCTCGAGGACAGCCGTTACCCGGCCCGCAGTTGCCAGCATTAGGTGAACTGCCAAATATAGGTGCGGTTGATTCATCGTTTCTCGAAAGAGGAAAACAATTTCCGGATCTCGGAGCCACCTATCTCGGGGTTCGGGCTTGCTTGGACGAGGGATGTATGTGATTTCGCTGGATTTTATCCAGTTTCGCTTCCTGGCGTATTGCAGCGCATCGCGCAGTCGTCCGAGTTCGGTCCACAGCGTGCCGTCGCTTACCGGCTTTCCCGTTCGAAGATTTACTCTTGTTGAGATGTAGGTTTGAACCAATTCCTCAGTAATGTCCGACGGGCGCAAACCCCCAAAGAACGGAAGTATGGACTTCCCTTCTGACAGCATATTTCGGCCCGAAGACCTGTCGCCCAGGTGCTTCTTGTAGCCGCACCATATTTCCGAAATGCTCCATTCTCGGTCTTTTTCGATTTTATCCCAATACTCCCTGTATACCTTGTATCCCTCTACGGCGGCGCTCTCGATGCTCGTCGCACTCAAGCGTATCCTTCTTCTTGCGCCATTGTTATCATTAAAGGTAACCACCTTCCGGCCATTTAGCGTTCCGATTCTATAGGTCACGGCTTGGCTCCTTTGCGTTGCACTCCAGCCCGTTGTGTCAGCATGTTGACCAGCGCCTCTCATATTCAATGACGCACTCGGTCGGAATGCCATATCTCCTTTCCCCGATGCGAAATGCCTTCAGCTTCCCTCTGATAATCTCATTTCTCACTGTATTTGAGCAGCAGTTCCACCTTCTCGCGACCTGCTCTAGGGTAAGAATTTTGTCCATCTGTAGCGCCCTCATTTACTTCCTCCGATTACATGCGTTGGTGAATGATCTCACTTTTCACATCTTGACCTCTCCCTATTTCCTTCGCTCACATGTGTCCTGATTAGATCTCAAAGAGCCTTATGTAATCCTTTTGTCAGTGCTCATATTGGCCAAAGCGCACGAAACCAAAGTCCTGCCGAAATTTTTTTTCGGCAGGCTGCATTTGAGAGCAAAGCCCTATACTACTGAGATGTTAGGGAATCATACGTGCCCCCCGATACAACCACGACGCTGGGAGTAGCTCCCTCGTCCATTTCATTGACCGAAGATTGCCGTCTTCAGGTCGCTCAACTTATCGAAATGTGGTTGGTCGTATTGGACGGACCTGTCCTGCGCGTTTTAGCGGGACTTGATATATATAGCAGATTTTTTGCGTTTAGTGAAGTCGCAGCTTTTATGCGTAGCTGTCTCCGCTAGTGGCCGACTTCCTGTTAGAGTGGAGACTTCGTTGTCGTCACATCTGCGGCGAGCTTTACGCATTATCATGCGATTTCGCTCGCTCGATTATTTCGAAGATGCGTAGTGACGGTTTGCTCATGGTTCGCTGAACCATGAGGTGTGGCAAATGGTGTTTATTTGACTAAATTCGGTGATCTTAACTATTCGAGATGCGTTAAAAGTCAGCAACTTAGGGGCTCGACTCCTCGCTCATAACGGTTTGGTTGGGGGTTCAAATCCCTCCGGGCCTACCAAGACACCCGTCGTCGCGCTGATGTTCCGGCGGAAGCAATTCCGCCAAATGGAGCGTTTTGGCGAGTTTGTTTCGGGGCATTTTCTTCCACTTGGCCGTAAGTCCCTGTTTAAAAAGAGCGCTGGGGCCGTCGAGGTGCGTTAAAAAAATCAAGTTCAGCCGACTACCTACTTCATGGCTTGTTTGAAGAGCTTATCGCGGTGCCAGACAAGGCGAGTACGGTGCTTATCCGTCAACGTGGTCGGCTCCTCCCAGCGAAGCTCGGAGCGTGCCACTTTGCCTAAGACAGGAGAGAGGAGCAGCTGCCCCACGTCGTCGAAGCTCCCAAGGCCGCGATCGAATGCGGCGTCTTAAAGGGCCGATAGAAGCAATCCGTTATGTACATCGAGGCGTTCCGTGGCGAGAACAGCCGCCCAAAATGAGAAGAGACTTGATCCCGCGCCCCTATCGGCGTGCGGTGTGCAGCAGGCTGCACTTCAGTTGAAGCCGCCGGACAGGAAGCCGCTTGCCAATGATCGACACGACCACGCAAAAGATCACTCTGCAGGACGAGCGGACATGGTTCATCGCCGATCCCCACTTCGGCCATGATGCGATCCGCCGGCATTGCCACCGGCCGTTTCCCTCGGTCGAAGCGATGGACGCGGAAATCTGGAAGAACCTCTAACGCGTGGGGGCGGAGGATACTCTGGTCGTGCTGCGCGACCTGACCTGGAACAACACCAGCGACATCGACGTGAAACGGCTGTCGGGGAAGCACCGGCTGCTGGTCCGAGGCAACCACGATAAGCAGGTCGTGGTGAAGTTCCGCAAGTGGGCCCGCGTCTGCGACTATCTCGGGGCAACCGTTCTGATGCCGGACGGCGGAAAACGGACGCTGGTGTTGTCGCACTACCCGATGGCCTCATGGGTGGGCGCCCGCTACATACAGCATCCACCTGTAAGGTCACACGCATGGCTCGGTGCCGCCGATGGCCACAGAGTTCGGGGGCCGGGTCGATGCGGGCGTAGATATCTGGCATTTCCGCCCCATCCGGCGGAGCGAGGTGATCGTGCATTTCGACGAGATCAGGCGCAGTGGCTTTGCGGTTCCGGGGATTACTGACGACTCAGGAAAAATGCGCAGTCTATAGTGTAAAAAATTAACACCTTAGGCGGCGCTTCTTTGTGACAAGTGTTTGGTCATCAACATGTAATACAACCAGCGCTTGAACTGCCTCAACTCTGGCCCGGCCTTAGGCCCTTCAGCGGCTCGGCACCGCCGGCCGGTCCGGCAGGCTCTCGCTCCAGGCCCGCAGCGCGTCGAGGCAGTCGAGCGCGGTGCGGCCGAGATCGGTGACCTCGTACTGCACCGAGACCGGGGAGGTTTCAAGCACCTCGCGCGAGATGAGACCCTGCGCTTCGAGATGGCGCAGTCGCTCGGTGATCATCTTCTTGCTGGCACCGCCGATCATCCGCGCGAGGTCGTTGAACCGCACCGGCCCGTCCTTCAGGTGCCACAGGATCGAGCCGGTCCACTTGCCGCCAATGATCCGCATGCCGCGCTCGATCGCGCAGGGCTCAAAGCAGGCGTCGCGCGCCTGCCGCCGGCCGGCCTCGTCCTGTTCGACATGGGCACGCATTGTCGCACTCCTTCTCGGTCGCACTAGGTTACGAAAAGTATACTGGTTGATATCGGTTCCCTGCAAGGCCAGTTTCCCCGGCACGACCGCATGGGGCGGCCCGACAGATCGCAGAAAGGACCATGACCATGAGCAAGATCCTCATCCTGAACGGCGCCCAGCCCTACGGCTTCTCCCCCGGCAAGCTCAACGCCACCTTGGCCGGACGCGCCCGCGAGCGGCTGACCGCCATGGGCCACAACGTGCGTCTGACCACCGTCGCCGAGGGCTACGACGTCGAGGCCGAGGTCGAGAACCACCGCTGGGCCGACACCGTGATCCTGCAGTTCCCGGTGAACTGGATGGGCGTGCCATGGTCGTTCAAGAAGTACATGGACGAGGTCTACACCGCCGGCATGGACGGGCGGCTGACCGCGGGCGACGGCCGCGGCCCCGAGGCGCCGAAGAAGAACTACGGCATGGGTGGGACACTGACCGGCACACGCTACATGGTCTCGGCGACCTTCAACGCGCCGGCCGAGGCCTTCGACGACCCGGCCGAGCCCTTCTTCGAGGGATTGTCGATGGACGACCTGCTGCGGCCCGTGCATCTCAGCGCCAAGTTCTTCGGCATGAGCCCGCTGCCGAGCTTCGGCGCCTTCGACGTGATGAAGAACCCCGAGATCGAGAGCGACCTCGCCCGCTTCGATGCGCATCTGCGCCAGACCTTCGCGGAGGCGGACCATGTCGCGGCCTGACATCCTGCTCTACACCGCCAACACGATGAACGGTTGGAAGCCGCTCATCTTCCTGCACGAGGCGGAGATCGACTACGAGCTCCGGCCGGTCGCTCTCGGCCGCCGCGAGCAGAAATCGCCCGACTACCTCGCGCTCAACCCCAACGGCCGCATCCCGACCATCGTCGACCGCGGCAACGACGACTTCGCGGTCTTCGAGTCCGGCGCGATCCTCTGGTATCTCGCCGAGAAATACGACCGCTTCCTCAGCCACGACCCGAAGGAGCGCTCGGAGACGATGCAGTGGCTGATGTTCCAGATGGGCGGCATCGGCCCGATGATGGGGCAGGCCATGTTCTTCCAGCGCATCGCCAAGCCCAACGGCGAAGAGGTGCCCTACGCCATCGAGCGCTACGTCAACGAGAGCCGGAGGCTGCTGGAAGTGCTCGACGCCCGGCTGAGGGGGCGCGACTGGCTGGTGGGTGACGCGCTGTCGATCGCCGACATCGCCACCTACCCTTGGGCGCGCAGCCATTTCTGGGCGACGGTAAGCGTCGAGGGCCTGCCGCACCTGCAAAGCTGGTTCGACCGGCTCGACGCCATGCCGCGCGTTCAGGCGGCGCTTCAGCTGCCCGAGCCGCGCCCCTCGGCCTTCGGCGAGGGTGACATCGAGGCGGCGGCGCGCGACAACGCCGCCAGGTTCAAGGAGCAATGACATGAACACCTCAATCCGCGTCGATATCGTCTCGGACGTGGTCTGCCCCTGATGCGTGATCGGCTACAGCCAGCTGGCTAGGGCCGCGGAGGAGATCGGCATCGCGATCGAGATCCACTGGCACCCGTTCGAGCTGAACCCGCAGATGGCCGAGGAAGGCGAGAACCTGCGCGAGCATCTCGCCGCGAAATACGGCACCTCGCCCGAGGACTCGGTCAAGGCGCGCGCGCGGCTGACCGAGATGGGCGCGGCGCTCGGCTTCACCTTCGACTACGCCGACGACATGCGCATGGTGAACACCTTCCGCGCTCACCGGCTGATCGACTGGGCGACCGAGCAGGGCCGCGGCCACGAGATGAACCTCGCGCTGTTCGAAGCCTTCTTCACCCGGCGCGAGGACCTGAACGACCCCGAGATGCTGGTCGCCGTAGCCGCCGGTCTCGGCTTCGACCGCGACGCCGCGCGCGCGGCGATCGAGGACGAGGCCCGGGCCGAATTGGTGCGCCGCAAGCAGGGCTTCTGGACCGCGCAGGGCATCAGCGGCGTGCCGGCGATGGTCATCGAGCGCCAGCATCTCGTGACCGGCGCGCAGGGCGAGGAGACCTACGCCCGCATCCTGCAGCACCTCGTCGAGGCGCGCGCGGCATGAGCGGCGGCCCGGAGATCGCGCGCGAGGAGGGTGAGAGCAAGGGCCGCTACTGGCTGGTGCTCGACGGGCACGAGGCCGAGCTGACCTATTCCCGGCTCGGCGCGGCGGCGATCATCATCGACCACACCGGCGTGCCCGACGCGCTGCGCGGCCGCGGCGCCGGACAGGCGATGGTCGCCCGCGCGGTCAAGGATGCCCGTGCCGAGGGCCGCAGCATCGTGCCGCTCTGCCCTTTCGCCAAGGCGCAGATCGCCAGCCACCCCGAATGGCAGGACGTGCTGCAGGGGCGGATCTGATGCACCGCGCGGCGCGGTTCCTCACCTTCGCCTCCCTTGCTCTGCTGGCTCCGATCGCCGCGCACGCTGCGGAGGCGACGGCGCCGCCGGCCTCACTGATCTTGAATTTGCCTTCGCCGAGGTCTGAATAGCCCTGTGTCTTGTGGGCGCCTTCTTCGTTAATTTTGAAGCAAGAAGGCCATGATGAGCAGCAGCAGGTTCAGCGACGAGTTCAAGCGTGACGCGATCGCGCAGATCACCGAGCGGGGCTACCCAATCAGAGAGGTGTCGCAGCGACTGACCTAGGCGCAGATGGCGTGCCTTGAGCCGTTTTCTCCCAAATCCTTCGGTAGGGCGCATGCGACGATCGCCGAAGGCCCCGGCTGCTCAGCGACAATGGCAGCGGCTACAACTCCGGGGAGCTGATCGATTGGCTCCGTAACAAGGGTATGGACCCTGTTCGCGGCGCCCCGCCTCCCCAGACCAAGGCAAGATCGAACGCTGGCACCAGGCCCTGAAGAACCGCATCCTGCTTGAGAACTAATACCTGCCCGGAGCGCTCGAGGAGCGCCGTGGCGCCCTTATCGACCACTACAACCATCACCCCTACCACGAGGGCCTCGGCAATCTCGCACCTGTCGACGTCTATCTCGGCAGGGCCGTAGCCATTCTCAGTCGACGAAAGGAGATCGAAGCCGGGGCCATCGAGAAGCGCCGCTTGTTGCATTGTCAGACAGCGGCATGAACCGAAGCCCGAACGAGCCAGACCCTCCGTTCGACATCAGGCCATCGTGTCCCAAATCATCTGACGGCGGACAGGCGTGCTTCGGCGGGTGTGACCGGATCAGGCGGCGCGGAAAGTCCGCGCCGCTGCCGCGCAGAGCCCGACCACGATACCCCAGAAGCTGCCGCCAAGGCCCCAAAGACTGGCGCCCGAGGCCGTGACAATGAAGGTCAGCAGCCCAGCCATCGTGGAAGTCAGCCAGGCGCTGCGCCTGCCGCGCGCGCCGCTCTACTTCTACATGAGCCTGTGCACCGCGCTCGCGGCCATTGCCGCGCTCGACAGCGCGCGAAGGGCGCTGACCGGGCGCGACACCGTGCTGCCGCCCGCACAGACGGAGACGCCGGCATGACCGTGGGATTCGTCGCCATGTTCGGCGCCATCGGCTTGGCGTTCCTGCGGGTGCCGCTGGCCATCGCCCTGTTGATCGCCTCGGTGCTAGGGCTCGGGCTGGCCGTGAACTGGAACGTGGCCTTCCGCCTGCTGCCGATGACCATCTCCGAGGCGGTGCTGTCCTACGAGCTGGCGGTGGTGCCGATGTTTATCTTGATGGGCAACGTCATCACCCGCACCGGCATCGCGCAGGACCTGTTCCGCGCGGCCCACGCCTTCGTCGGCCATCGCCGCGGCGGGCTGGCGCTCTCGACCATGGTCGCCTACTCGGGCTTCTCGGCGGTGTGCGGGTCGAGCTATGCCACGGCCGCGACCATGGCCAATGTCGCCTATCCCAGCATGCGCCGCTACGGCTATTCCGACGAATTGGCCGCCGGCTCGATCGCCGCCGGTGGCACGCTGGGCATCCTGATCCCGCCCTCGATCATCATGGTGGTGTTCGGCATCCTGACCCAGACGAATATCGGCCATCTGTTCATCGCGGGCGTACTGCCGGGGCTTCTGGGCCTCGCGCTCTACATGCTGGCGATCCGACTGGTCGCGGCCTGGCGGCCTGAGCAGGCACCGCGCGGCGAGAGAATTGGCTGGGCCGAGCGCGGTCGGGCACTGGCCGGGGTCTGGCCCTTCGAGCTGCTGTTCGGACTCATCATCGGCGGGCTCTATGCCAAATGGTTCACCCCCACCGAAGCTGCCGGCATCGGCGCGGGGCTGGCGATCGCCATCGCCGCGCTGAACCGCCGCCTCACCCTCACCGCGCTCAGAGAGGTGTTTCTCGATACCGCCCATACCTCGATCGGGCTCTATACGGTGCTGTTCGGCGCGCTAATGCTGTTGAAACTGCTGACGCTGTCGGGCCTCGCCGCAGGGCTGCTGGGGCTGGTGCAGGCGAGCGGGCTCGAAGGCACGGCGCTCATCCTCGTGATCCTCGCCGTGTTCCTGGTGCTGGGCTGCGTGATGGACAGCATGGCGATCATCCTGATCTTCGTGCCGCTCGTTGCGCCGATCATGGTGGCGCAGGGTTTCGATCTCGTCTGGTTCGGCATCATCGGCATCATCGGCATCATCGGCATCATCGGCATCGTCGCCTCCGAGATCGCCCTGACCACGCCGCCCGTGGGGATGAACGTGTTCGTGCTCAAGGCGGTGCTGCCGGAGGTTGCCGTGCTGCGGATCTCCCGCGGGCTGGTGCCATTCATCGCGGTCGATATCGCGCGCTTGGGGCTTCTGATGGCATTTCCGGCGATCTCGCTCTGGCTCGGCTCGACCATAGAATAAGCCACAGAAGCATGATCCGCTCCGCGAACAGCTCTATCGCCCCCGCTCGGTGGCGGTGGAGCAAACATTAGTGAAAATCGATCGTTCTCGCGCTAGGCTGCCCCCGTTGCGATGCCTCCCGCTTGACCGCCCCCCCCGAGGACACCGACATGACCGAACCGCGCCATACACCACTCCACGCGCTGCACCTCGAACTGGGGGCCAAGATGGTGCCCTTCGCTGGCTACGAGCTGCCGGTGCAGTACCCGATGAGCGTGATGCAGGAACACCAGCACACGCGCGCCCATGCCGGCCTGTTCGATGTGAGCCATATGGGCCAGATCGTGATCCGTGGCGACAACTATGCCGACGCGGCGCAAGCGCTCGAAGCGCTGATCCCGGCCGATGTCCTTGGGCTGGCAGAGAACCGGCAGCGTTACGGCCTGCTCACCTCCGAGGAGGGTGGCATTCTCGACGACCTGATGTTCGCCAACCGGGGCGATCACCTGTTTCTCGTCGTCAACGCCGCGCGCAAGGCCGACGATCTCGCGCATCTGCGCGCGCGGATGGATGGCGTCGCGATCACCGAGATCACCGACCGCGCGCTGCTCGCCCTGCAGGGGCCCTCGGCCGAGAAGGTGCTGGCGGCCCTCGCGCCTGAGGTCGCCGGGATGCGTTTCATGGATGTGGCCTCGCTGCGGATCGACGGGGTCGACTGCTGGGTGTCGCGCTCGGGCTATACCGGCGAGGACGGTTTCGAGCTCTCCGTTCCGGCAGACCGGTCGGAAGAGCTGGCGCGGAAGCTGCTGGCGCATGAGGAGGTGGCGCCGATCGGGCTGGGCGCGCGCGACAGTCTGCGGCTCGAGGCCGGGCTTTGCCTCCATGGCCACGACATCGACGAGGACACGACCCCGGTCGAGGCGGATCTCGGCTGGTCGATACAGAAGCTGCGGCGGCAGGGCGGCGTGCGCGAGGGCGGCTTTCCCGGGGCAGCAATCATCCTGTCGCAACTCGCTGAGGGCCCGTCCCGCAAACGCGTCGGCCTGCGCCCCGAGGGCCGCGCGCCGATGCGCGAAGGGGTGACGCTCTTTGCCGAGGCCGAGGCGGACACGCCGGTGGGTCGGATCACCTCCGGCGGCTTCGGCCCGACCGTCGGCGGCCCGGTGGCGATGGGCTACCTGCCCGTCGAACTGGCCACGCCGGGCACCACCATCCATGGCGAGCTGCGCGGCAGGCGGCTGCCGCTCACGGTGACCCCCCTGCCCTTCACCCCCGCGAATTTCAAACGCTGACCCTCAGGGAGACTTCGATGAAATACACCCAAGAGCACGAATGGCTGCGCCCCGAGGGCGACATCGTCACCGTAGGCATCACCAAGCACGCGACGACCCAGCTCGGCGACATCGTCTTCGTCGAACTGCCCGAGGTCGGCGCCACGGTCTCCAAGGGCGAGGAGATCGTGGTGATCGAGAGCGTCAAGGCGGCCTCCGAGATCATGGCGCCGATCGACGGCGAGATCGTCGAGGTCAACGAGGCGCTCGCCGCGAACCCGGCCCTCGCCAACCAGGACGCGACCGGTGCGGGGTGGTTCTTCAAGATCCGGCCTTCCGACCCGTCGCAGATGGACGATTGCATGGACGAAGCCGCCTATACCGCCCTGATCGGCTGAGCCCCGGGAGCCCGCGATGACCTTCACTCCGACCGATTACCTCCCCTACGACTTCGCCAACCGGCGCCATATCGGCCCCTCTCCGGCGGAGATGGCGCAGATGCTGGAGATCGTCGGGGCCGAGAGCCTCGAGGCGCTGATCGACGACACGCTGCCCGCCAAGATCCGGCAGGCCGAGCCGCTCGATTTCGGCAAGCCGCTGTCGGAGAGCGAGCTTCTGCACCGCATGAAGGTCACCGCGGGCAAGAACAGGGTGCTGACCTCATTGATCGGACAGGGCTATCACGGCACGGTCACGCCGCCGGCGATCCAGCGCAACATCCTCGAGAACCCGGCCTGGTACACCGCCTACACCCCCTACCAGCCCGAGATCAGCCAGGGCCGGCTGGAGGCGCTGCTGAACTTCCAGACCATGGTCTCGGACCTGACCGGGCTCGAGATCGCAAACGCCTCGCTGCTCGACGAGGCGACCGCCTGCGCCGAAGCGATGACCATGGCGCAGCGGGTCGCGAAGTCGAAGGCGCGCGGCTTCTTCGTCGACGAGAACTGCCACCCGCAGAACATCGCCGTGATGAAGACGCGGGCCGCGCCGCTGGGGATCGAGATCATCGTGGGCGACCCGGACGCGCTCGACCCTGAGGCGGTGTTCGGCGCGATCTTCCAGTATCCTGGCACCCATGGCCGGCTGCGCGACGTCTCGCCCCAGATGGAGCGGCTGCACGCCCATGCGGCCATCGGCATCGTCGCGGCCGATCCGCTGGCGCTGACCCTGCTCAAGGAGCCGGGCGCGATGGGCGCCGACATCGCGGTGGGCAGCACCCAGCGCTTCGGCGTGCCGGTGGGATACGGCGGCCCGCACGCCGCCTACATGGCGACGCGGCAGGCCTATACCCGGGCCATGCCCGGCCGCATCGTCGGCGTCTCAATCGACAGCCATGGCAACCGCGCCTACCGGCTGGCGCTGCAGACCCGCGAGCAGCATATCCGCCGCGAGAAGGCGACCTCCAACGTCTGCACGGCGCAGGCGCTCCTGGCGGTGATGGCGGGCTTCTACGCGGTCTTTCACGGGCCACAGGGCCTCAAGGCGATCGCCCAGCGGATCCACCGCAAGACGGTGCGCCTCGCCGAGGGGCTGCGCGAGGCGGGCTTCGAGGTGGAGCCCGAGAGCTTCTTCGACACGATCACCGTCGAAGTCGGCGCGCTGCAATCGGCGGTGCTCAAATCCGCGGTGGACGAGGGCATCAACCTGCGCCGCGTCGGCACCACGCGGATCGGCATCGCACTCGACGAGCGGACCCGCCCGGCCACCATTGAGGCGGTCTGGCGCGCCTTCGGCATCGAGCGCGCCGACACGAATTTTACGCCGCGCTATAGGTTGCCCGAGGCGCTGTTGCGCCAGTCCGACTACCTTACCCACCCGGTCTTTCACATGAACCGGGCCGAGACCGAGATGATGCGCTACATGCGACGCCTGTCGGATCGCGACCTCGCCCTCGACCGGGCGATGATCCCGCTCGGGTCATGCACCATGAAGCTCAACTCCGCGGCCGAGATGATGCCGGTGACGTGGGACGAGTTCGCGCTGATGCACCCCTACGCGCCCCGCGACCAGGCGGCGGGCTACATGGAGATGATCGAGGACCTTTCGGCCAAGCTCTGCGACGTGACCGGCTATGACGCGATCTCGATGCAGCCCAATTCCGGCGCACAGGGTGAATATGCCGGGCTGCTGACCATCGCCGGGTATCACCGCGCGCAGGGTGAGGGGCACCGCGACATCTGCCTGATCCCGATGTCGGCGCATGGCACCAACCCGGCCACGGCGCAGATGGTCGGCTGGCAGGTGGTGCCGGTCAAAACGGCCGCGAATGGCGACATCGATCTCGACGATTTCCGCGCCAAGTCCGAACAGCATGCCGACAGGCTCGCCGCCTGCATGATCACCTACCCCTCGACCCATGGCGTGTTCGAGGAGACCGTGACCGAGGTCTGCCGGATCACCCACGAGCATGGCGGACAGGTCTATATCGACGGCGCCAACATGAACGCCATGGTCGGCCTGTCGCGGCCCGGCGATCTGGGCGGCGATGTCAGCCATCTCAACCTGCACAAGACCTTCTGCATCCCGCATGGCGGCGGCGGCCCCGGCATGGGGCCGATCGGCGTCAGGCGCCACCTCGTCCACCACCTGCCCGGCGATCCGGTCAGCGGCGAGGGCGCGGTCTCGGCGGCGCCCTTCGGCTCGCCCTCCCTGCTGCCGATCTCATGGGCCTACTGCCTGATGATGGGCGGCGCCGGGCTGACCCAGGCGACCCGGGTCGCGATCCTCAACGCCAACTACATCGCCCGGCGGCTAGAAGGCGCGTTCGAGGTGCTCTACAAGGGCCCCTCGGGCCGGGTCGCGCATGAATGCATCATCGACACCCGCCCCTTCGCCAAGAGCGCCGACGTCACCGTCGACGACATCGCCAAGCGGCTGGTCGATTGCGGCTTTCATGCCCCGACCATGAGCTGGCCGGTGGCCGGCACGCTGATGATCGAGCCGACCGAGTCCGAGACCAAGGCCGAGCTCGACCGCTTCTGCGACGCGATGCTGGCGATCCGCGCCGAGAT
The DNA here is from genome assembly GCF_900172345.1 of Limimaricola soesokkakensis. GTDB lineage: Bacteria > Pseudomonadota > Alphaproteobacteria > Rhodobacterales > Rhodobacteraceae > Limimaricola > Limimaricola soesokkakensis. The sequence continues at coordinate 1,718 of NZ_FWFY01000006.1, read as the reverse complement.
CGCCGAGATCGAAGCCGGGCGCGCCGACCGGACCAACAACCCGCTCAAGAACGCGCCGCACACGATGGAGGATCTGGTCCGCGACTGGGACCGGCCCTATTCGCGCGAGACCGGATGCTTCCCGCCCGGCGCCTTCAGGGTCGACAAGTACTGGCCCCCGGTGAACCGAGTCGACAACGCCTGGGGCGACCGCAACCTGAGCTGCACCTGTCCGCCGATGGAAAGCTATCTCGACGCCTCGCAGTAACACAAGGGCAGACCTCGGCGCCCGAAGGAGCCGGGGTTCCCCGGTTTGTCGTTCAAGGCATGATGCCGATTGTCCGTCGTCAGATGATTTGGGACAGGGTCGTGACTTCCGCACCCCTCGGGTGTCCGGCGAGATGCTTCTCGGCGACAAGCTGTGCAACAGTTTTGTCCTTTCCGAAAGCAGACGTCAGCGGCGCGGCAATCGAATAACCGCTTTGGACCGCGAGCGGCTCTGTTGCGCAAACGGACTGACGGGATTCATCTTCGGAATCCAGCATGGTAGCCGGAGCGCATGAGCAGCAGACCGACGCCGCCGAGCTACAGGACCAGGAAGTGGTCCGACTATAACGCGGCGCTGAAGAAGCGTGACTCCCTGACGATCTGGTTTGATCCCGACATGGACTGGACGCCGCCCCCGAGCGGCAAGAGGGGCCGCCAGCGAAGCTACAGCGATGCCGCCATCCAAGCCTGCCTGACGATGAAAGTGCTGTTCGGCATGGCGCTCCGCCAGACGACGGGCTTTGTCGAAAGTCTCTTGCAGTTGATCGGCTTGGACTGGTCTGTGCCGGACTTCAGCACCCTATGCCGACGCCAGAAGGCGCTGGCTGTAGACATCCCCTATCGCGGTTCACTGAGTCCGCTACACTTGCCGATCGACAGCACCGGGATCAAGGCTGAGGGGGAAGGTGAATGGCACGCGCGCAAACACGGCGGCCCAAAGCGGCGCCTGTGGCGCAAGATCCACCTCGGGATCGACGAGGAAACACTGGAGGTCCGGGCGGTCGAGATCACGGGGAGCCATGTCGGCGATGCGCCCATGCTTCCAGAACTGCTGACCAGATCCCCGGCAGCCAAGACATCGGCTCGGTCACGGCGGACGGTGCTTACGATACGCGCAAGTGCGATGACGCAGTTGCAGGCCGTGGCGCGCATGCGGTCATCCCGCCTCGCAAGAACGCGAGGCCTTGGAAGCCTCGCACTGCCGGTGCGCTCGCGCGCAACGAAGCGCTCAGGGCGTCGAAATACCTCGGCCGGTCCCTATGGCGCCATTGGAGCGGATATCACCGCCAAAGCCGCGTCGAGACGAAGATGCATTGTGTGAAGCTGTTGGGCCAAAGCCTCATGGCTCGGGACTTCGACCGTCAGGTGACCGAGATCCAAATCCGCATCGCCGTGCTCAACGGCTTCACTGCGCTCGGCATACCCGTCACAGAGGCTGTGGGATAAGTCCGTCCGGGGAAAGGGGCACTTCGGCCATTACCCGTTTTGCGCAACAGAGCCCCTTGGATCTTGCCATGATCAGCGCTTGAGGTTGGTGGTTTCCTGCAGCATTTCGTCGACGGTGGTGACGATCTTGGCGTTGGAGGAATAGGCGCGCTGGGTGCTGATCAGGTCGGTCAGCTCCTGGGCCACCTCGACGTTGGAGCTCTCCAGCGCCCCGGCGGTCAGCCCGCCGGCCGAGCCCTCGCCGG
>NZ_FWFY01000023.1 GCF_900172345.1 Limimaricola soesokkakensis | reverse complement strand
TCAGCGGCCTCACCTCGCGTATTTTCGCCCGCTCGACCGATGCCGAGGCGCGCGGCGTCTCGGCGCTGTTCGTGCTGGGCCTGCTGCTGGCCGCGCCGATCTGGCTGCTGGTGTCCGGCGAATGGCCACAGCAATGGGTGCCGTCGAGCCCGGCGCTGATGGCGGTCGCGGGCTTGCTGGTGGGCTTCGGCGCCACCTATGGCAATGGCTGCACCTCGGGCCATGGCGTCTGCGGCATCAGCCGCGGCTCGATGCGCTCGATCACCGCCACCGTCACCTTCATGGCCGCGGCCTTCGTCACGGTCTTCGTCACCCGCCACCTCATCGGAGGCTGAGATGAAACAGCTTTTCGCGCTTCTCTCCGGCCTGATCTTCGGCTTCGGCCTGATCGTCTCGGGCATGTCCGACCCGGCCAAGGTGCTGAACTTCCTCGACGTGTTCGGCACGTGGGACCCGAGCCTCGCCTTCGTCATGGGCGGTGCCATCGCGGTGACCGCGCCGGGCTTCGCATGGCTCACCCGGAGCCGTTCGCGCCCGTTCTTCGACACCGAGTTCCGCATTCCAAGCCGGACCGACCTCGACCCCAAGCTGCTGACCGGCGCGGCGCTGTTCGGCACCGGATGGGGGCTTGGCGGCTTCTGCCCCGGCCCGGCGCTGACCGCGCTGCCGATCGCGGCGACCGGGACGCTGATCTTCGTGCCCTTCATGCTGGCCGGCATGTGGCTGGCCCGGCACACCCCCGACCTCTCCCTGCCCCTCAGCAAAGGAGCTACCCAATGACCGACCCCCTGAAGAGCCGCGTCGTCCGCCATTCGCCCTCGGCTGGCGAAGGTAGCCCCGATGTCTGGGGCATCTACGAGCCCGACACCGGGTCGATCCAGTACATCTGCGCCGATCCCAAGACCCGTCAGGCGGCGCTGATCGACGTGGTGTGGAACTTCGACCACCGCAACGGCAAGTTCTCGACCGAAAGCATGGATCAGGTGCTCGACCTCGTCCGCGACAACGACCTGAAGGTGCAGTGGGTGCTCGACACCCACCCGCATGCCGACCACGTCATGGCCTCGGCGCATCTCAAGGAACGCACCGGCGCCCCCAACGCCATCGGCGCGCTGGTGCCCGAGATCGCCAAGATCTGGGCCGACATCTACAATCTGCCCGACGCCTTCGAGCCGAGCCGCGATTTCGACCACCTGTTCGAGGAGGGCGAGACCTTCAAGATCGGCGAGCTCGACGCGCGCGTGATGCTCTCGCCCGGCCACACGCTAGGATCGATCAGCTATGTCTGCGGCGATGCGGCCTTCGTGCATGACACGCTGATGCAGCCCGACATCGGCACCTCCCGCTCGGATTTCCCGGGCGGCAAGACGCACGAACTGTGGGATTCGATCCAGGACATCCTCGCCCTGCCGGAAAACACCCGGCTCTATGTCGGCCACGACTATGGCGGGCCCGAGCGCGACGAGCCGATGTGGGAGGCCACAGTTGCCGAGCACAAGGCGAAGAACCGGCACGTCAAGGACGGCACCGCGCGCGAGGACTTCATCCAACGCCGGCAGGAGCGCGATGCGACGCTGCCGCTGCCGCACCGCATCATCGAGGCGCTGCAGGTCAACCTGCGCGGCGGGCGGCTGCCCCCGGCCGAGAATGACGGCAACCACTACCTGAAATACCCGGTCAACCGCTTCGACTGAGCCTGACCCCGGGCGGCCCAAGGGCCGCCCGCCCCCCCCTTCGATCACGCATGGACCTGCCGCGATGACCCTGCCTTCGCTTGCCCGCTACCTGCCGATCCTCGACTGGGGCCGCCACTACGACCGGGGACAGTTCACCGGCGACGCGGTCGCGGCGGTGATTGTGACGATCATGCTGATCCCGCAATCGCTGGCCTACGCGCTGCTCGCGGGCATGCCGCCCGAGGCCGGGATCTACGCCTCGATCGCGCCTATCTTGCTTTACGCGATCTTCGGCACCTCCCGCGCGCTGGCGGTGGGCCCGGTCGCCGTCGTGTCGCTGATGACCGCAGCGGCGGTGGGCAACATCGCCGAGAGCGGCACGGCGGGCTATGTCGCCGCGGCGCTGACGCTGGCCTTCCTGTCGGGCGCGATGCTGCTGGCGCTGGGGTTGTTCCGCTTGGGCTTTCTGGCGAACTTCCTGTCGCACCCGGTGATCGCGGGCTTCATCACGGCGAGCGGCATCCTGATCGCGGCGAGCCAGCTCAAGCACATCCTCGGCATCAAGGGCGAGGGTCATACGCTGGTCGAGATCGTCTCCAGCCTGCTGGCGCATCTAGGCGAGACCAGTTTCATCACGCTGGCGATCGGCGCGGCGGCCACCGCCTTTCTCTTCTGGGTCCGCAAGGGGCTGAAGCCGCTGCTGCGCCGTATCGGCCTCGGCCCGCGCATGGCCGATATCGGCGCCAAGACCGGCCCGGTACTGGCCATCGTCGCCACGACTCTCGTCGTCTGGGCCTTCGACCTCGGAGCGCGAGGCGTCGCCATCGTCGGCGAGGTGCCCCAGAGTCTGCCGCCGCTCACCCTGCCCTCCTTCTCTCCCGCGCTGATTTCCCAGCTCTTCGTCCCGGCGCTGCTGATCTCGATCATCGGCTTTGTCGAGAGCATCTCGGTCGCCCAGACCCTGGCCGCCAAGAAGCGCCAGCGCATCGACCCCGACCAAGAACTGATCGGCCTTGGCGCCGCCAATATGGGCGCGGCCTTCTCCGGGGGCTTCCCGGTCACGGGCGGCTTCTCGCGCTCGGTGGTGAATTACGACGCAGGTGCCGAGACACCTGCCGCCGGTGCCTTCACCGCCCTCGGCCTCTCGCTCGCCGCGCTGTTCCTGACGCCGCTCATCCATTTCCTGCCCAAAGCGACGCTGGCCGCCACGATCATCGTGGCCGTCCTGAGCCTCGTCGATTTCTCGATCCTGAAGCGTGCCTGGGCCTTCAGCCGCGCCGATTTCGCCGCCGTCTCGGCGACGATCCTGCTGACGCTGGTCTTCGGCGTCGAGGTCGGCGTCACGGCAGGCGTGGTCACCTCGATCCTCGTGCATCTCTACAAGACCTCGCGCCCGCACATGGCGGTGGTGGGCCGGGTGCCGGGCACCGAGCATTTCCGCAACGTGCTGCGCCACGAGGTCGAGACCCAGCCACACGTGCTGACGCTGCGGGTCGACGAGAGCCTCTATTTCCCCAATGCCCGCTATCTCGAGGACCAGCTGTCGGCCTATGCTGCCGACAAGCCCGAACTCACCGACGTCGTGCTGATGTTCCCTGCCGTGAACGAGATCGACCTCTCGGCCTTGGAATCGCTTGAAGCGATCAACACCCGTCTGCACGACGCGGGCATCCGCCTGCATCTGAGCGAGGTGAAGGGCCCGGTTATGGACCGCCTCAAGCGCAGCCATTTCCTCGATGAGCTGACCGGCGAGGTGTTCCTCAGCCAGCACGAGGCAGCGTGCAAGCTGGCACGGGCAACACCGACAAGCGGTGAGAGCGAGGACCCGCCGGAAATGGTGCGGCTCAGCGCAGGCTGAAGAAAACTTGGCCCTGACGCGGCGAGTGATGCGGCACACGAAACGGCGTTGTTGCAGAACTCCCTGCCTGACGGTTCGCAGAACGAAGTAGCCGCTTAGGTGGGTGGCATGACGAAGCCTGTGCTGCCCGCTATCGCACGACGAACTGGTCCGCCTACAACGTCGCCCTACGGAGGCGTGGCTCTCTGCTGATCTGGCTGGACCGGGAGATGACGTGGCTCGCACCGCATGAAGGACGGCCGGGACGTCCCCCTGTTTTCTCCGAGCGCGATACAATTCTGTCTCTCGATCAAGGTGCTGTTCAAACTGCCGCTGAGGCGGACGGCAGGGATGGTGGCCAGTCTGTTGCGGATGGCGAGGCTGAACTGGCCGGTGCCGGACCACTCGACGCTGTGCCGCAGGCAGACGACCTTGTCAGTTCAGGTCCCGTATCGCCGGGCCGATGGCCCGCTCAACCTGCTCGTCGACAATGAGGCATCGTCTGCCATCGGTCCGAGGACAATGCCGAATGGGATCAAATTCCTGGGCGATGGCGAATGGCAGGCCCGCAAACATGGAGTGCAGGGGCACCGCCAGTGGCGCAAGATCCATCTGGTCATGGATACCGCCACCTCCGACATCCGCGCCGTGGAGTTCACCCCCAGCCGCGATGGCGACAGCCCGGTCCTGCCGGACCTACTCGACCAGATCCTCGACGACGAGCCGATCGGCACCGTGACCGCCGATGGCACTTATGACACGCGCCGCCGCCATGCCGCGATCATCGAGCGACAGGCCTCGGCGATTATTCCGATCCGCAAGAACGGGCGCCCCTGGAAAGAGGACGGCCCGGCAGCCCTGGCCCGCAACGACATCCTTCGGGCGACACGGCACTTTGGTCGAGCCTTCTGGACACGCCGGACCGGCTACCACCTCCGCAGCCGCGTCGAAGCCAAGATGCGATGCCTGAAGACATTCGGGGAGCGCATCGCTGCGAGAGATCCCGACCGCCAGACCGCCGAAGTCCACATCCGCATCGCCCTCATGAACCGCTTCTCAGCCCTCGGCACCGCCGAAATCGTTCGAGTGGGATGACCTCGTTGGGGAAAGGGGCACCTGCGCCTTAAGCCTGAGTTCTGCAACAACGTCGATAATCTTACGTCAGGAAGACGGGTCTTCTCGAGTGAACCCGCGCTTTGCCCGCGGCCGCTTGTAGCGTGTCGCTGGTCGGCTAACCTCCGGCCATGCCGAAGCCCAATCCGTATCGCCCCTACCAGCCCGACCCTGCCCAGATGGCGCTGGCGCCCCCGTGTCGGGAAATGACATCAACGGGCTGGATGATCCCGATCCGCATCCGCCGCGCCTAGTCTACTGGGCCCCTGATCCAAGCCAGATCCCGCATGGCGAGATGCAGCGTTGGTTCTACACGGTCCAGCCGGATGCACCGGCGCTACTCGCGGAACGGGCCGCGCGGCAGGCGATCCTCGAAGCGCCGTTGCCGGAGGTCGCCGCCGAGGAGGTCACGCGCGCGCCTGAAGACTGGACCGCCTTGCTCGACGGCTTCGTCGAAGCCGGCCTGTGCGAGAAGACCGGCGTCGCCGAGATGCAAACCGAATGGTGCTACGAGGGCCGCTCGGTGCCGCAGTCGCGGGTGATCATGCTGGGGGTGCAGCACGACTACGCCCGGCTCAGCCAAGCGCCCGAGGTCGAGGCCGGTGCCGAGGTTATTCGGCAATACGGACGGGCAGCGCATGCCGCCAAGCAGGTCGCGGGCTGGTTGCGCCAAGAGGGCTGGCCGCTGAGCCGGTTACCGGGCCGATGACCGGGGACTTCACCCTTATCCCGCCAGCGCTCGCTTGCGGTTTCGGAGAGCTCGGCAAGCACGGCTCGATCATCGATCGCGATCTCGGCGCGAACTTCCGGCTCTCGGCCGTGCTGACCGACGCGCCCTTCGCCCCCACCCCGGCGCGGGAGCATGGCATTGATGCCTTCTGCGCCAGCTGCCGGATCTGCGAGGACGCCTGCCCGCCCGAGGCGATCTACCCGGAGAAGCAGCAGGTGCGCGGAGCGAGCAAGTGGTACGTAGATTTCGACCAGTGCCTGCCGTTCTTCAACGAGCATCACGGCTGCGGGATCTGCATCGCGGTCTGCCCGTGGTCACGGCCCGGCGTGGGGCCGAACTTGGCCGCCAAGCTGGCACGGCGCGCAGAACGAGAGACGGGAGATCAATTCTGATAGCCAGCCAAGTATCTCAGTCTCACCTGCCTAGATGCTTGTAGATCGTGGTACGTGACACGCCAAGCCGACGCGCGGTCTCCGCAATATTGCCCTGGCTGCGCTCGACCTCCAGCTGAATGCCGCGGCACTGTTGTTCCTTCCAAGCCGTGCCGCTGCAACCGGCGCAGGCCTGATGTCGATCCTTGTCGTCGAATGGACGCGCCGCGACGAGATCCGATAGATCGTCGCGGCCGATTGTCGGACCGCGGGCCAACAGCGCGGCCTGCGACATGCGCGCCCGCAACTCGTGCAGGTTTCCCGGCCAATCGTGGCCTGCGATGATGGCTAATGCGCCGTCGTCGAGGCGCAATTCCGGGTTGGCTGCCGCGATGAGGCGCCGCGCCAGCGGGGCGATATCGGACCGCCTTCGCAAGGGCGGCAGGTTGATCGCGTAACCGGCAAGGCGATGTCGGAGGTCCGCTCGAAACCGCCCCTCCGACTGGGCCGTATCGAACGGACGGCATGAACTCGATACGACATGGACGTCGCAGCGCACCGTCTCCGACGACCCTGACCGGCGATATTCACCGGTGTCGAGCACCCGCGCCAGCGCCGCCTGCGCGCGCGGTGGCAGCTCCGTCACCTCATCCAGGTAGAGTGTCCCCCCAGAAGCCCGCGCAAGCAGCCCCGGTTCCCCGGGGCCGCTCCCGAACATCACCCGCGCGAAATCCTCCTCGGTCGCCAGTCGCGCATCGTAGGCTACGAAGGGCCGATCCTTGCCCGCCGCGGCATGGGCAAGCCGTGCCACCATTTCCTTGCCGGTACCTGTCTCTCCCATGATCGAGATCGGCACTCGCCGAGCCACGGCCTCCGGCAGCGCAGCGAGCTGACGCCAGAGATCCGGGTCCTCGACCACGACGTCCTTGAACAGGTTGCGTTCGGTCTGGCTGCGGGCGGGTGCCAGCGGCGCGGCCGCTCCGTGGCGTCCCGCCAGCGCGAAGGCAGCTCGATTTGCCACGCAGCGCATCGAGACCGCCGAGCCGAAACGATCGCGCACGCGCAGCGTTTCCCCCCGGACCAATCGGCAGGCGAGATCCTCGAACCGAGCATCAAAGATTTCCGGAAAGCCTCGCCCGATCAGTGTCGGCAGACCCGTCAGGAACAGCGCCCCGCGCCGGTTGATGGCATGGACTGAAAAATCCTCGTCGAGCACCAGCATCCCCGAGGACAACGTGCCGAGATATTCAGGGCGCGGGTGGAATTGTAGAACCAACCGGTTGTCGTGACGATGACGGATTAGCCCGTTCTCGATATTGGCCGCCGACATCTGCACCAGTGCGGCGGTGTGCTGCTGACGCACGGTGATCCCCGATGAGGCGTCGAGGATCCCGGCCATGCCGCCACGCCCGTCGAAGATCGGCGCGCTGATGCAGGCGATGTTGCCGTGAGTGCGAAAGAAGTGCTCGCCGCCATAGACCTGCGCGGCACGCCCCGTCGCGGCACAGAGTCCCATACCGTTCGTGCCGCCCACGGCCTCGGTCCAGATCGAGCCGGCGATTACGGCGCGGCTCGCTTCGCTTTGCTGGAACTGGCTGTCCGAGAGCGTTTCCAGCACCAGCCCCTCCGGGCTGCCAAGCGCGATCATGAAGTTCGACCCGGCGATCTGGTCATAGAGCAGCTCAAGCTCAGGCCGGGCAAAGCGGATCAGATCACGACTTCTCTCTCGGGCCTGCTCGAAGGCGGTGGGCAGCAACACCATCGCCTCGGGCCGCCCCGCAGGGTCAAGACCGTGCTCGAGCGAACGTAGCCAGCTATCTGCAATGTCCGGAGGCAACGCGCCGCCAGGAAACCGGCCATGGGTTTCGAGCATGCCGCGCGCGCGCATCAACGCGGTCGTCTGGGTCTCCATGCCGTCTCCCCCCGCACGGACCCGGCGTGCGAGGCAGGCCGGAAGTTGCAGAGCCTCCCCGCCCTGCATGACGGGATGCATAGCACGCCTAAAGGGTGATTCGCTGGAGGCTGTGTGAAGTGTCCAGAAGCTGAACACTTCGGCTTCGGGCGCGGATGACGGGCGGGCGTCCCTTGTTCATTCATTGAACGGCATGACGGCGGAAGTGTTCACCGAATTGACAGTTTCAAAGCCTCTGAGACGAGAGTTGCCGTAACGTCCGCCCCTTTGCGACGACCCTTCATCCGCCCCGGGATCCGGGGCCCGGCACAGGGATGGAGGAACCATGAAGGCCCAAGTGCTTCACGACTACGATCCGGCGCTGAAGGCGTCGTCCTGGGTCTCGCTCGAAGAGGTCCCCGACCCGAAGATTGTCAAGGCCGCGGACGTCATCGTTCGTATCGGCGGCGCCGGGGTCTGCCGCACCGACCTGCACATCATCGAGGGCATCTGGCGGCCGCACATGGACCCCACGGGCGGCGCGCTGTTGCCACTGATCATGGGCCACGAGAACGCCGGCTGGATCGAAGAGGTCGGGCCAGAGGTCGAAGGCTTCAAGGTTGGCGATCCGGTGATCGTGCATCCCAAGGTCACCGGCGGCACCTGTCTCGCCTGCCGCCGCGGCCATGACATGCATGCCGACGGCAAGTTCCCCGGCCTCGACAGCAACGGCGGCTACGCGGAATACCTGCAAACCTCGGCGCGCAACCTCGTAGCCCTGCCCCGCACCCTCGCGCCCAAAGACGTGGCACCCTATTCCGACGCGGGCCTGACTGCTTACCGCGCCTGCAAGAAGGCGGCGCAGCAGCTCCTGCCGGACCAGTCGGTGGTGGTGATCGGGGCCGGTGGCTTGGGCCATATCGGCGTGCAGGTACTGCGCGCAATGTGCGCGGCCAAGATCATCGTCGTCGACATCTCCGACGCCTCGCTGCAGCTCGCCGGCCACGGCGGCGCCGATCACCTCGTGAAGGCCGACGGTGGCGAGGTCGAGGCGGTGCTGTCGCTCACCAACGGCAAGGGCGCCGAGGCGGTGATCGACTTCGTCGGCGAAAAGGGCACCACGCATCGCGGCCTCGCGATGACCCGGCCAATGGGCAGCTACTACATCGTCGGCTACGGCGAGGACATCCAAGTGCCGACCGTCGACCTGATCATCAGCGAGAAGAACATCATCGGCAACCTCGTCGGCACCTGGGCCGAGCTGACCGAGCTGATGTCGCTCGCCGATCGCGGCCTCGTCGAGCTGGCAACCAAGCACTACTCGCTCGCGCAGGCCAACGAGGCGCTGCAGGACCTCAATGCCGGCCGGATCAAGGGTCGCGCCGTCCTCGTGCCCTGAGCCCGCCCCGGCGCGGGACCGGACCGGAGGAGGCCGGTCCCGCGCCATATCCTATTCGCCACAGACATCCCTAGGGAGGATACCGTGACCTTCAGCTTCCGCTCGGCCCTGATGGCCAGCTCCGCGCTCGCGCTCGCCGCGGCCCCGGTCTTCGCGCAGACCGACTACAGCGCCACCTACGGCATCGACGAGGACGTGCCCGGCGCCTGCAGCTACGCCTCGATCGATGCCAAGGACTACTCGGGCCGCACGCTCAACGTCATCACCCACGCGATCCCGGTGATCGGCGAGCCGACCGCGCTGCACGCCAAGCAGTTCGGCGAGCTGACCGGCGCCACGGTCAACGTCGTGCATGTGCCCTTCGGCGACCTGTTCCAGCGCATCATGATCCCGTTCCAGACGCGGCAGCAGGCCTATGACGTGCTGTTCTTCGCCTCGCTCTGGCTCGGCGACTTCAACCCCTATCTGGCGGCGGTACCCGAGGAGATGCAGCAGGTGCCGGGGATGCAGGACGTCACCGAGACCTATCGCGGCGTGGCGAACTGGAACGACCAGATGCTGCTCTACACGATGGACGGCGACCGGCACTACCTGAAGTACCGCACCGACATCTTCGAGAATTCCGAGATGCAGGCCAAGTTCAAGGAGGAGACCGGAAAGGATCTCGCCGTGCCTGTGACCTGGGACGATTACGCCGAGATCTCCAAGGTGTTCTCGGGCTGGGACTGGGACGGCGACGGCCAGCCCAACTTTGGCACCGCCGAGGTCACCAAGCGCGACGACCTGATGTTCTCGGCCTTCATCAGCCGGGTGGCGGCCTATGCCAAGCACCCCGACGTTGGCGGCGGCTTCTTCTTCGACCTTGAAAGCATGGAGCCCCTGATCAACACCCCCGGCTGGGTGCGCGGGCTTGAGCAGTTCGTCGCGGCGCAGGATTCGATGCCGCCGGGTGGCACCAACTTCGGCTTGGGCGACGAGATCTTCTCCTTCGGCGGCGGCCAGAGCCTGATGAGCTACTCTTGGGACGACGCCTTCATCCAGGCGATGCAGGAGGACAGCCCGATCCGCAACAAGGTCGCCGCGGCGGAGCTGCCGGGCGCCCGCGAGGTCTGGAACCGTGAGACCGGCCAGTGGGACAGCTTCGATGAGCCCAACCGCCCGGCCTATGTCACATGGGGCTGGAGCTCGGCCGTGGCCAAGGGCTCCGAGGACCAGGACATGGCCTTCGACTTCCTGTGCTTCTTCTCCGACGAGGCCAACACCAACGCCGACCTGCAGGTGGGCCGCTTCGGGGTGAACCCCTACCGCGAGAGCCATTTCGACGCGAACTTCTACCAGGATAAGCTCGGCTGGGAGCCTGCGGTGGCGCAGACCTATGTCGACACGCTGCGTGGCATCGACGCGAGCCCGAACCGGGTGTTCGACCTGCGCATCCCCGGCGTCGGCGAGTTTATGTCCTCCCTCGCGGCCGGCGTGGCCCGGGCGCAGGCGGGCGAGGCCACCCCGCAGGAGGCGCTCGACGGCGTCGCCAAGGAATGGACCGCGATCGTCGACCGGATCGGTGCCGACACGATCCGCGGCGCCTACGCCAACGTCGTCGCGCTCGAAGACGCGCGCTGATCCCCGACCGCGATCGCGAGGCCTTTGGGCCCCCGCGATCGCGCCAGCCCGCTGGAGGCGCGCCCATGTACCGTCAGAAATACCTGTTCCTGCTGCCCGGCCTGATCGCGCTCACCGCGATCATCCTGTTTCCACTGATCTTCACGATCCGCGTCAGCTTCTCGGGCTGGGACGTCTACAACCCCGGCCTGAGCTGGGCCGGGGTCAAGAACTACGTCCGCCTGTTCGAGGACACCCGCTACTGGAGCGCGCTGTCGCGGCTGTCGTTGCTGGCGATCTCGACGGTGCTGATTCAGTATGTGCTGGGCTTCGCCCTGGCGCTGATGGTCTGGAAGGACGTGCATGCGCGGCGCTTCTTCAGAGTGCTGTTCCTCGTGCCGATGATGACCACCCCGGTGATCATGTCGGTGATCTGGCGCACCATCTTCCATGAATCCCTTGGGCCGCTGAACCCGCTGCTCGACGCGATCGTCCTCGGCGGCCAGCCTTGGCTGTCGAGCCCCGGCTGGGCCTTCGCCGCCGTGATGATCGTCGAGATCTGGCAGTGGACGCCCTTCATGTTCCTGCTGCTGCTGGCCGGACTGCTATCACTGCCCAGCGAGCCCTATCTCGCCGCGAAAATCGACGGCGCAGGGCCGGTGCGCACCTTCTTCTCGGTCACCTTTCCGGGCCTTGCCGCCATTTCGGTCGGCGCGCTGCTGATCCGACTGATCGAGGCGTCCAAGATCCTCGACACGGTCTACGTGCTGACCTCGGGCGGGCCGGGCGAGGCCACCGAGACGGCGAGCTACTACATCTACATTCGTGGCCTGCGGGACTTCCAGATCGGCTACTCCGCGGCGCTGTCGATCACCTATCTGGTGATCATGATCGTCGCGCTCACGATCATCGCGAAGCTCATGGTCCGCTTTCTCGTCAAAGGACAGTCATGACCGATCTCACGCAATCCGCCGCCCTGTCGCGCAGCGAGCCCGAGGCGGTCCCCGCCCTGCGCCCCGGGCTGATCGCGAAATACGTATTCATCCTGCTGTGGTCGGCCTTCGTGGTGTTCCCTTTCCTCTGGGCGCTGACCACCTCGTTCAAGGACGCCAACGGCGTCACCAACGGCGCGACATGGCTGCCTTGGATCCAGTATCGGCCCTCGACCCAAGGCTGGTCCTCGCTGTTCGGCGGCGCCGGCGGCACTGACATCACCCGGCCCTACCTCAATTCCATCGCGGTAACGCTGGGCGCCTCGGTGATCTCGATCACGCTGGGCACGCTTGCTGCCTACGGGTTGTCCCGCTTCACCTTCCGTTTCGGCTGGATGCGCAACGCCGACATCACCTTCTTCTTCATCTCGCAGCGGATCATGCCGCCGATCGTGCTGGCGATCCCGTTCTTCCTGATGCTGCAGGCGCTGGGGCTTCTGGACACGCTGGCGGGGCTGATCCTCGTCTACGTGGCGCTCCTGATGCCGATCGCGGTCTGGGTGATGGTCGACTTCTTCAACTCGATCCCGCGCGGCCTCGACGAAATGGCGTGGATGGATGGCTGCGACCCGGTCACCACCTTCGTCCGGGTGATCCTGCCCAACGCCCTGCCCGGCCTCGTCGTTGCCGGCATGTTCTGCGTGATCTTCGGCTGGAACGACTTCTTCTTCGCCTTCACGCTGACCTTCACTAAGACGCAACTGCTGCCCGTCGCCATTGTTGCGCTGAACTCCTCGGTGACGCCGTGGTGGGCGCTTTCCGCCTCCGCCCTTATCTCCATCGCGCCCCTCGTGCTGCTGGCCTTTCTGGTTGAGCGGTTCCTGAGCAAGGGCGGCCTCGCCGGAGCCGTACGCTGATGCTCGATCTTCACAATCTCCGCCTCGCCGAGAATGGCGTGCCGCATCTGGACAGCATCACCGCCAGCTTCGCTCCCGGCACTCTCACTACCATTCTGGGCCGCACCGGGGCCGGCAAGACCAGCCTGCTGCGCGCCATCGCCGGCCTGGCGATCCCCGACGCAGGTGAGATCCGTCTCGACGGCGCCGACTGGAGGCGGCTGCCGCCATGGAAGCGCCCGATCGCCATGGTGACCCAGCAGTTCATCAACTACCCGCATCTGCCGGTACTCGACAACGTCGCCTTCCCGCTCGTGCGGCGCGGCGAGAAATGGCCCGCGGCGCGCGACGCCGCGCGGGCGATGCTGGACAAGGTCGGCCTCGCCGCGATGGTCGACCGTCGCCCATCGCAGCTGTCGGGCGGCCAGCAGCAGCGCGTCGCCATCGCCCGCGCGCTGGTCAAGAAGGCGCCGGTGCTGCTGCTCGACGAGCCCTTCGTGAACCTCGACTACAAGCTGCGAGAGGGTCTGCGCGAGGAGCTGGTCGAGATGCTGCGCACCGAGACCGGCACCACCGTCCTCTATGCCAGCACCGAGCCGCGCGAGGCGCTGCAGCTCGGCGACCGGATCATGCTGATGGCCGAGGGAAGGCTGCTCGACGCGGGCGACCCGCGGGCGATCTTCGAGCGCCCCGCCACGCTCGAGGCCGCGCAGGTCGTCAACGCCCCGCCGATCAACATCGTGCCGCTGGAGATCGACACCGTGGCCAGGATGGGCCCCTTCGGCACGCAGGAACTCGGCGCGCTGGGCCGCGATCTCGCGCCGGGACGCTATCGGCTCGGGCTGCGCGCGGGCGACATCGCGCCGGGCGGGCCGCATCGCGCCCGGGTAATCCTGACCGAGGTCTCGGGCTCTGAGACCGTCACCCATCTCGACCTCGCCGGCCTGCCGCTTGTGATGCACGAGAAAAGCGTCGTCGCCCACGCGCCTGGCAGCGAGATCGGCATTTCCGCGCGGCTGGACCGCGGCTTCGTCTTCGCGGCCAACGGTGCGCTCATCTCTCAAGGAGCCTCCCATGGCTGAGATCCACCTGCAGCAGCTCGCCCATTCCTACGCACCCGACGCGGCCGATCCTGCCTATGCGCTCAAGCCGATCGACATGGTCTGGCAGGACGGGCAGACCTACGCGCTGCTCGGCCCCTCGGGCTGCGGCAAGTCGACGATGCTCAACATCATTTCGGGCCTCTTGAAGCCGAGCCATGGCCGGGTGCTGTTCGACGGGCGCGACGTCACCGCGCTCGACACCGGGCGACGCAACATCGCGCAGGTGTTCCAGGTGCCGGTGATCTACACCTCGATGACGGTGGCCGAGAACCTCGCCTTCCCGCTGCTGTGTCGCAAAATGCCGCAGGCGCAGATCAAAAAACGCGTTGAGGACATCGCCGAGCGGCTCGGCCTCGCCGCGCAGCTCAGGCGCCGGGCCAACGCCCTGACGGCGGACCAGAAGCAGCTGGTCTCGCTCGGGCGCGGGCTGGTGCGCGAGGACGTCAGCGCCATTCTGCTCGATGAACCGCTGACGGTGATCGATCCACAGATGAAGTTCGAGCTTCGGAGAATTCTTAAGCAGATCAACGAGGAGTTTAAGCTGACCATGGTGCTGGTCACGCATGACCAGGACGAGGCGATGACCTTCGCGCGTACCATCGTCGTGATGAACCATGGCGAGGTAGTGCAGTCGGGCGGCCCGAACGAGCTGTTCGAGGCGCCGGCCACGCGGCATGTGGGCTATTTCATCGGCGCCCCTGCGATGAACTTCCTACCTGCGACCCGGGAAGGAAATGAGATCCGGGTCCCGGGGCTGGATCTGTCCTGCCGCGCGCCGCGAGAACTGGCTAAAGGGCCGTTGGAAATCGGGTTCCGTCCCGAGAAAGTCGAGTTGACCGGTCCGGGTCAGTCGATCAGGGGCGTTGTTTCCCGGATCTGGTTTGAAGGGCTGGAGGAGATCGTCGAGGTGACTCGCGGCGGCCAAACTATCCGAGCCCGCTTGCCTGCTGGGAGTTGCCGTCATGGCTCTGAGATTTGCCTGACAATACCCGAGGCCGGCCTGCGACTTTACCAGAACGGACGAATTGTAACCTAGCTGCTTCGTCCGTTGAGATCCGAAGGCCTCGATGTGTCACCACGCTCGCTTTGCGGGAGTCGCTCGCGTTGCTTGATTCAATCCTGCCAAAAACGTCAATCGAACCTCGATCGGTCTCGGGCTTGAATGACGCAAGGTTCCTACCACGACCGGAAGCAACCGAAAGCTGCGTGATCGGCAAACCTGATTGCTTCTCCGGCACTAACGAAGATCGGACGCATCGCGCACTCACAGCGCAGTGATAGTGTGGAGCATTGACCTCGAGGAAATTCCTTCGAGAATGAAGGCTCACGGGACAACGCGGTTCCGTACAAGGAGGGGGCGAGTTCGAATGTGTCAGGTTTTCGCCGGACAGGATCCCGAACGCTATGCCAGCAGCACGCGTCGGCTACGCCTCAACGGCCAGAGCACGAGCATCCGGCTCGAGAACTCGTTCTGGGATATCATTGATCGGATCGCCGAGCGCGAGGCAAGCAGCACTCCAGCCTTCATCTCCAAACTGCATGCTGAAGTGCTCGAACTGCACGGGGAGCCGTCGAACTTTACATCGTTGTTGCGCTGCGCATGCCTCGTGGCCTTCGAGGGGGACCGCAATGAGCCGGCGCTCTTGGCGGCCGAATGAATTCGCCGCACGGCGCGCCTGACGCGGTTGCAAAACCCGTCCGGTAGTAACCGACTACTACCCCACCTCTTTGAACCGGTCGCAATGTTGTCGAAACGGCGGCGGAACGAGAGGGAACCATGGCCAGGATGATCCACAGCATGATCCGGGTGCGCGACGAGGCGCGCTCGCTCGATTTCTATCGTCGCGCTTTCGGGCTGGTAGTCGCCGAGCGGCTCGACTTCTCGGATTTCACGCTGGTCTACCTGTCGAACGCCGAGACCGGCTTCGAGCTTGAACTCACTGTGAACAAAGGGCGCGAAGAGCCTTACCATCTTGGCGACGGCTACGGCCATCTCGCGGTCTCGGTCGCCGATCTCGACGCCGAGCATGCCCGCTTTGAAGAGGAAGGGCTGCAGCCACGCAAGCTGGTGGAGTTTGCGCCAGACGGCAAGCTGGTGGGCCGCTTCTTTTTCGTAGCCGATCCCGACGGCTACCAGATCGAGGTTCTGGAGCGCTCCGGGCGCTTCGCATGAGGTCGCCGGCGCGGAGAAGCGCCTATACGACCAACAGGGAGGAGACGACAATGACAAAGACCATTGCAGGCCCGCGCGGCCTGACGCGTCGGCAGCTGCTCGCCCGGGCGACGGCCGCCGGGGCATCCTTCGTGGTGGGCGCCGGCTACGTGGCCGCCACCGACGCGGCCTGGGCGACCGAGATGAACGCGATGAAGCCCGACAGCTTCGCTACGCTGGTGCAGCTCGCGCGTGACATCTACCCGCATGATCGCATTCCCGACGAGAACTACGTCGTCGCGGTCAAGGGCTACGACACGCCACAGGAGGTCGACGCCACCGAAGCCGGGATCGAAATGCTAAACGCGGCCGCGCGCGGCCGGGGCTACGGCAGCTACCTCGACATCGGCTGGGAGCGCGACCGGGTCGACCTGCTGCGCTCGATCGAGGACAGCGACTTCTTCCAGAAGATCCGCGGCGGGCTGGTAACCGGCCTCTACAATCAGAAGGCCGTCTGGCCAATCTTCGGCTACGAGGGCGAGTCCTTCAGCCAAGGCGGCTACCTGTATCGCGGCTTCGACGACATCGCCTGGCTCTGAGCCGGACCGGGGAGGACATGACATGACTGCACCATTCGAACTTTCCGACGACAGCGTCGTCGTCGTCATCGGCACCGGCGCGGGCGGCGGCGTGCTCGCCAACGAGCTCGCGCAGAAGGGCGTGAAGGTCGTCGCGCTGGAGGCCGGCGGGCGCTACCTTCCTGAGGACTACATCAACGACGAGTGGGAGAGCTTCGGCCAGCTGGCCTGGCTCGACCCGCGCACCACCTCGGGCGACTGGCGCGTGGCTAAGGATTTCTCCGGCCTGCCCGCTTGGATCGTCAAGGCGGTCGGCGGCACTACCACCCATTGGGCCGGCGCCTCGCTGCGCTTTCAGGACCACGAGTGGAAGGCCGCGACCACCTATGGCAACGTGCAGGGCGCGAGCCTGCTCGACTGGCCGATCGACGCCGAGGAAATGGCGCCGTGGTACGACCTCGCCGAGAAGAAGCTCAACGTCACCCGCACCAATGGCAATCCGGGCCTGCCCGGCAGCAACAACTACAAGGTCTTCGCCGCCGGAGCCAAGGCGCTAGGCTACGAGAACTTCCACACTGGCCGGATGGCGATCAACTCGACCGAAAACCACGATCGCCTGATGTGCCAGCAGACCGGCTTCTGCTTCCAAGGCTGCAAGTGGGGGGCCAAGTGGTCCTCAGCCTATACCGACATCCCCGAGGGCGAGGCGACCGGCAATCTCGAGGTACGCGAGAAGGCGCATGCGCTGCGGATCGAGCACGGGCCTGACGGCAAGGTGAACGGCGTGGTCTACGCCGATGCCGACGGTAACGAGCACAAGCAAATGGCGCGCATCGTGGCGGTGGCCGGCAACTCCTTCGAGAGCCCGCGGCTGCTTCTGAATTCGGCCTCGTCGATGTATCCCGACGGGCTCAGCAATTCCTCGGGACAAGTCGGGCGCAACTACATGCGGCACCTGACCGGCTCGGTCTACGGTGTGTTCGACAAGCCGGTGAAGATGTGGCGCGGCACGACTATGGCCGGGATCATGCAGGACGAGGCAAAGCACGACCCCTCGCGCGGCTTCGTCGGCGGCTATGAGCTGGAGACCCTGTCGCTCGGCCTGCCCTTCATGGCGGCCTTCCTCGATCCCGGCGCCTGGGGGCGCGAGTTCACTTCGGCGCTCGATCAGTACGAGAACATGGCGGGCATGTGGATCGTCGGCGAGGATATGCCGCAGGAGACCAACCGGGTGACGCTGAACCATGACGTGACCGACCAGTTCGGCATGCCAGTGGCCAACGTGCATTACTCCGACCATGCCAACGACCGTGCGATGCGCGAGCACGCCTACAAGCAAGGCCAGGCGATGTACGACGCGGTCGGCGCGACCCGTACCCTGCCAACGCCGCCTTACCCCTCGACCCACAATCTCGGTACCAACCGCATGTCCGAGAACCCGCGCGACGGGGTGGTCAACCGTTGGGGCCAGAGCCACGACATCGACAACCTGTTCGTCTCGGACGGCTCACAGTTCACCACTGGCGCGGCTGAGAACCCGACGCTGACCATCGTCGCGCTGGCGATCCGGCAGGCCGACCACATCTCGCGGGAGCTGTCGGCGGGCAACCTCTGACGCCTTCCGCACGGCACCCATGCGCGGCCGCCCCGAGGGCGGCCGCGCATACTCGCCTGCCCTCGCCCCGGAGGCCGGCACCTGGGTCGGGATGGTATTGTTTCCTCCCGCGCATCACGTCAGCAATTGCTCCGGGGAGTGAGCGGCGATCCGGGCCGCGCGGGAGAGGAACACCAATGACACAGTCCCATCTGAAAACCGCGGAGCAGCGCCTTTTGTGGCTGTCGCACTGGATGATCCACCATGCCAATCACATTCGCCCCAAGGTGGACGCGATCAAGCTGGGCGGACATCAGGCTTCCTCGGCCTCGATGGTGTCGATCATGGCGGCGCTCTACTTCACGGCGCTACGCCCGGAGGACCGGGTGGCGGTCAAGCCGCATGCGGGACCGGTGTTCCATGCGATGCAATATCTCATGGGGCGGCAGGATCTCGAGCGGATGAAGAACTTCCGCGGCTGGGGCGGCGTGCAGTCCTACCCGTCGCGCACCAAGGACAACGACGAGGTAGACTTCTCGACCGGCTCGGTGGGCCTGGGCGTCGGCATCACCGCCTTCGCCTCGCTGGTCCAGGACTATGTCGCGGCCAAGGATTGGGGCCAAGACCTCTGTTTGGGCCGGATGGTCGCGCTGATGGGCGATGCCGAGCTCGACGAGGGCAACGTCTACGAATGCCTGCAGGAGGGCTGGAAGCACGACCTGCGCAATTGTTGGTGGGTGGTCGACTACAACCGACAGTCGCTCGACGGGGTCGTGCGCGAGGGGCTGTGGCAGCGGATCGAGGCGATCTTCGGCGCCTTCGGCTGGGAGGTGGTGCGGATCAAGCACGGGGTGCTGCAGCGTGCTGCCTTCGAGGAGCCGGGCGGCACAACGCTGCGCGACTGGATCGACGCCTGCCCGAACCAGGACTATTCGGCGCTGACCTTCATGGGGGGCGCGGTCTGGCGTAAGCGGCTGATGGACGATCTCGGCGATCAGGGCGAGGTCAGCGCACTGATCGAGCGGCGCTCTGATGCCGAGCTGGCCGCGCTAATGGAGAACCTCGGCGGCAACTGCGTCGAGACGATGGCCGAGGCCTTCGCCGCTGTGGACCACGACCGCCCGACCTGCTTTCTCGCCTATACGATCAAAGGCTGGGGCACGCCGATCGCCGGGCACAAGGACAACCATGGCGGGCTGATGACCAAGGCGCAGATGGCCGACTGGCAGCGCCACATGGGCGTGCCCGAGGGTGCGGAATGGGAGCCCTTCGCCGCCGTCGAGGACAAGGCAGGTTTTCGCGACTGGCTCGACCGCGTGCCGTTCTTCGCGGGCGGGTCACGACGGCAACACGACGACCGCCTGCCCGCCCCCACACTCGATCTCCCGTCGGAGCGCGAGGCCTCGACGCAGGCGGGCTTTGGCAAGTTCCTCGACGCGATCGCCAAGCAGGGCGGCCCGCTCGCCGACCGGCTGGTGACGACCTCGCCGGACGTGACCGGCACTACCAGCCTCGGGCCATGGGTCAACCGCCGCAAGCTCTTCGCCCGCGCCGCGCGCGAGGACGCGTTCCGCACGCAGAAGATCCCCTCGACCGCGAAATGGGACTTCGCGCCAGAGGGGCAACACATGGAGCTCGGCATCGCCGAGATGAACCTGATGCTGTTTCTCGGTGCGGCAGGGCTGTCGCACGCGCTGTTCGGCAAGCGGCTGATCCCGGTCGGCACGGTCTACGACCCCTTCGTCGCGCGCGGCCTCGATGCGCTGAACTACGCCTGCTACCAGGATGCCCGCTTCCTGCTGGTCGGCACGCCCTCGGGCGTCACCCTCGCCCCTGAGGGCGGCGCGCACCAGTCCATCGCCTCGCCGCTGATCGGCATGAGCCAGGACGGGCTCGCCGCCTTCGAGCCGGCCTTCGTCGACGAGCTGTCGGTAATCATGCACTGGGCCTTCGACTACCTGCAGCGCGACGGCGCGGGCGACCCGGACGAGCGGACATGGCTGCGCGACGAGACCGGCGGCTCGGTCTACCTGCGGCTGTCGACCAACCCGATCGAGCAGCCCGGGCGGCGCCATGACGACGCCTTCCGACAAGGCGCGATCGACGGGGCCTACTGGCTGCGCCCGCCGGGGCCGAACTGCGAAGTCGTGATCGCCTATCAGGGCGTGATCGCGCCAGAGGCGATCGCGGCGGCCGGGCGGCTCTCCGGGATGCGGCGCGACGTGGGCGTGCTGGCGGTGACCTCGGCCGACCGGCTCAACGCCGGCTGGACGGCGGCGCAGCGGGCGCGGGCGCGCGGTGTGGCGGGGGCGCGCAGCCATGCCGAGCGGCTGCTCGACGGGCTGCCGCGCGACTGCCGGATGGTCACGGTGATCGACGGCCACCCGGCGACGCTGGCCTGGCTGGGTGCTGTGGCGGGACACCGCACCATGTCGCTCGGGGTGGAGCATTTCGGCCAGACCGGCAGCATCGCCGATCTCTACCACCACTTCGGCATCGACGCCGCCTCGATCGCCGAGACGGCGCTGGGGCTGAGCGCCGGGCCGCGATTGGCGGCCGGGCGATAGGCCGGGGTCAGCCCCCGGCCATGGCAAGGCAGTCGTGGTAGAGCCGCACCGCCTCGTCCTCGGCGATCTCGACATCCGCGAAACACAGCGGCGTGCCCTTGGCCACCGCCCGGCGCAGCGTGATCCCCTGCGCCAGCCCGATCGGCAGCACCTCGTCACGCGCCGCCCGGGTGGCGGGCATGACCCGACCCCAGACGGTGTAGCCGCCTTCGCCATCGAGCTGGTCGCCGGGGCCGAGGTCCCGCTTGGCGATGGCCGCGACGGTCGCGTGAAAGCCCAAGGGTGCGCCCGTGGCCTCGCCCCTGAGCGCCGCCGACAGCACCGAGGTGGCAAGTTCCAGGCCGATCATGTGAAACGGCCGGTACATCGCGGCATAGCGCCCCGTCGCGTCGGTCGGCAGCCCGTACTGCCGGAAGCAGGCGGCGGCGTAGTCGCTCAGCGCCTCGATCACCACGTAGACGCCCCAGCGCAGATCGCGGAACACCGGCCGCCCATCGCGTTCGAGGCTGGAAACCACCTCGACCATGCCCGTCCGCTCCAACTGCCCGCCGATCTCGCGAGGGCGCAGCACGCGGGCGAGGTCATCCGCGCCGCAAGGCGGGAAGGCCAGCCCCTCTTCGGGCACCGAAAGCCCGGTGGCGTTGGCGATCGCCGCCGCCTCGATCGCGCTCTTGGTGCCGTCGAGAAAGGAGTTGAACATCTGGGGATTCATCCCCGCCGCCTTCGCCTCCCCGGGCGTGAGGCCATAATGCTCCCAGACCGCGTCGGGCGTCACCTCGTGATAGCTCGGCAGGTATTTCGTGCCTTTGCCCGCCGCGACGACGCGAAACCCGTTCGAGCGGGCCCAGTCGACCATCTCGCAAACCAGCGCCGGCTGGTCGCCGAAGGCCATCGAGTAAACCACGCCTGCCTCGTCGGCTAGGCGCGCCAATACGGGGCCTGCCAGCACGTCGGCCTCGACATTGACCATCACCACGTGCCGACCCGCCGCAATCGCGGCCTGCGCGTGGCGGATGCCCGCGCGCGGGTGGCCGGTCGCCTCGATCACCACCTCGACCCCGTCCAGCGCCGCCAACTCCGCCCCGTCAGTGACAAAGCGCGTGGCCGCGATCCGCGCTTCGTCCCAGCCCACCTCGCGGCAGGCCACGCGGGCGCGCTCGGGGTCGAGATCCGCGATCGCGGCAACCTCGAGCCCCTCGACATGCGGCACCTGCGCCAGGAACATCGAGCCAAACTTGCCCGCGCCGATCAGACCGGCGGTGACGGGCCGCCCCCCGGCCGCGCGCGCCGCGCAGAGCTTCGCCAGATTCATGGATACCTCCCCTTCTCCCTGCGCGCAGTGAAGGCGAAAATCCCAGCAAGGTCCATGTGCGTTCCCTGTCGTAAGACCATCCAACCCTCCTTTCAGCGTGTGACTGAAAATTCCCTAGTTGCTGAGGTCGAAGCAGCTGCAAGATTCGAGGGCAGGCGAGAAACGGCGTCCGAAATAGTAAGCTGAGGTGGGGCCTCTCCGGCTGCTGGGCGCTAGCCACCGAATCTAGCAAGCGAGCCTTTGCCGTAACCCCGTACGAATGACCGCGATGCGCAGGAAGCGGACTTCGCAGAGTCGGATAGTAGCGACAGGGCAACCGACGCGACCGGCGCTAAGCCGACCTTCATGCCTTGCGTAGCAAAGGTCAGCTTCGAGCCCATATTGCTTAGTGCTGCACAGGGCGCGAATGTCGAGTTCGAAGAAATGTGATGGAGCGAGATAGCTATGCCACGAATTGAAGTTCCATCGTTTGCAATCATCGAGAAAGCGACGCGCAACGTTCGGAACAAATCGAGCGGACTACCATTCGACAGGGATTACGCGATCACCATAAATTTCCATCCTGACGCCCTTTATGGTAGTGAGCTTGTGATCGAGGCTCTTGCTCGAGATGGCGTTTACCGCTCCCAGTTTGAAACTGGGATCAGCAATGGCGCGATGTTTGCTCACCCCGATTGTGGTCGATTGCTTTGGGAAAGCCGTATCTTTGGCGGAGCCTACGACTCCGCTGAAGCCACGGACCGTCCAAAATACGGGGCGTTGAACCATCAGCGATTGACTATCGGTGGTTCGCCAAGGTTCGGTTCGGCGCATTTTCGGCTCCGCCCTGAAGTCTTAGATCGCGCAACGTTTTGTTACCCCGATAGCCACCTTGATCCACAGAACTTCGGGGTAGCCGAAAAAATGGGGCTTCTTGAGGCCGTCCAACCAGCCGATGATCCGCTTGATGATTATGTGGAGGCTCAAATACATGGACTGATAGATCTTTCGGATGATGTCAGTGCGATCGTGCTTGACCCAAGCTTCCGCGGCACCGTTATTGAAAAATTTGCGCATAATCTGGAATGCCCTGTCGAATGGCATCCCGGCTTTTCTATGCCAGCATCGAAACTTCCATTTTGTGAAGCTTACAGGGATGAGCGGATTGCTGAGCTCGCGGCGTCCCTCTTTAATGGACCGAACTTGACCCCCGCCTGTATTGCGAAGGCTCGCAGAGGCGGACCTGCCGATCTACATGATTTGAAGCGGGTTTGGCACTGTGTTGCGCGATTTGGGTCACCTGTGAGCTTTCGTTTCCCGTGACAACACACATTATTTACATGCCCACCTTAGTATTAGCGGATGTTCAAACCAAAACTTCCAACGGCGGCTTTGTCCGCTCACTGGACCTCGGCCCGGCCTGCGGCGAATGTCGGAATGTCGGCTTACCGCCCTTCGTGCCCCGAGCGTCGATCAATGCTGCGCCATGCTCGAACGTCGTGGAAGGGCTGGGTGCCGACCTTCGCGGCGCCCAACGCAAACGACCGTTTATGGGCAGCGGTTGAGGTTCATCGAGCCAACTGAGTGATAGCGTCAGTAATGTAGCGACGGTATTCGAGGGAGTACGCCCGAGAAGCAGCCGCTCATTGGCCCCCTATTCTTTCCGAGATCTTGATGACCTCACTTCCTCTCTCCGTTCCCCTCGGCGAACGAGAACCAGCCTTCTCCTTCATGTCGCGTCTTGCGAACCGGAATGGCCTCCCGGCCGCCACTTTCGGCGGAGACTTCGACCTCCCCTTCTCAAGGGTCATCCAAGGCGACGAGTTGGCTTGCCGGCGCTTGGCCGAACTGGGTGGGGTAGCGCCCTGTGCGCTTTTAGAATGTGACCTGAGACCCGTCTTTCCTCCGGTTTGACGGAGAATCCATGGGTGGTTTCTGAGGCTATGCGGCCTGCTGTTCCAGTGCTGTTTTCATGGCAAATTCGGCGGGTGGGATATTGCCCAAGGCTGA
>NZ_FWFY01000024.1 GCF_900172345.1 Limimaricola soesokkakensis | reverse complement strand
CTCGCGCCACCGCGCGAGTTTCTGGCGCTCTTCGAGATCCAAATGTGCGTAGCAGGTGCCCATCGATTGCTCTCCATGTAACCATCTGTTTCCATACAGAAGTTGCACTTCGAACGTGAATCCACCGCCACACGCAGCCAGCACGCGTAATGATAATTATGTAGTTTTTGTGTTAGCCTGTTTCCCTTAACTTCAGTCGAAGTAAGTCTGCCATTCGTCCTCGGTGATCCCTGCCAGCATGTTATCATGCACCCGCTTGACCATCGCGAGGTCATAGGCGCGGGTGCGGTAGAACTCGGCGGTCTTCTCGCTGCGTTGGCCACAAGCCCGCATGGCCAACTCCACGCCTTCCTGCCCCAATGGCGCGAGTTCGTCGTGCAGCTTGGTCCGAGCCGCGTGACAACCCGTGCCGAGCTCCATGCGCCAGGCCCGGCTGACGAACCCGTCGTGCAGCTTGTGATCCTCATGGCTGACGAAGAGCGGCCGCCTTTCGCGGAAGCACTTCTGGCGAAGGGTTTCGAGGTGATCCGGCGAGCTGCCCTGCAGGACCAGAAGGTCGATGAACATGCCGTAGGCCGGGATGATCGTCGGTGCATAGGGGACCCCGGTCTTCGACGTCCGGATGTTGAAGCGGTAGAAGCTGCCGTCCCAGAGCAGCTCGTGCCCGAACCGGATATTGGTATCCGCGACACGCATCGGGAACGGGCAGAAGAGCAGGAGCGCGACGGCGACGTTGCGCTTCAGCTGCGCGTGGCGTGGGTTCGACAGCCGTTCCGCTTCTCCCAGTAGATCGAACGCGAGACCCGCGATCTCGGCATAAGTTGGAAGGGCCATCACCTTGCCCTCCTTGAATGACAAGGTTCGTTCGGACATGTCCTCCCACAGACGGATCCGCGCGACGAGGTGGCGCTCCAGATCTTCATCGATGCCAATGTATTTCCCGAAGTCCCGCAGCTGCCGCAGAGCGGACAGGA
Organism: Limimaricola soesokkakensis; assembly: GCF_900172345.1. Taxonomy (GTDB): domain Bacteria; phylum Pseudomonadota; class Alphaproteobacteria; order Rhodobacterales; family Rhodobacteraceae; genus Limimaricola; species Limimaricola soesokkakensis. Next base: position 20,937 of record NZ_FWFY01000024.1, on the reverse strand, counting down.
TCGTCCTCGGGCTCAAGCTCCGTTCGCGCGTGTAGAGAGAGTGCTCGTAGGCCGAGAGCGTCTCAATCGACAGTTCCACATCAAGGTCGCTGTTGCGGATCACGAGCCCCAGTTCGCACAGCTTGGTCCGGGTCGTGGTGATTAGCGGATCCGCCGGCGCTGCGCAGGCCACCCCCGGCAATCCGATCTCCATGTCCGCCAGGGCCTGCTGCCAGGCACCCGGCAGTTCCTGCGGATAGACCGAGAAACGCCGATGGCGCTGCGGATATGGCTTGAGATCCCGGGATCCGCCCCTTCGCTTGCTGGCGATCGCCTTTTCCAACTCGCGATGCGCAGGGCTGCGCTCGAAGAATACGCCGAAGGCCGATTGCAGCAAGCAGAGCTCATGCAGGCTGCGCTTTGCTCCGTATTTCTCGAAGAAGCCCAGCGTCATCTCCGGATCGCGTCGTCGCGCCCGATAGGCCAGGAACGCATCCAGCTCGCGAAGCTGCGGCAGCGACACCTTGCCGTTCACGACCAGCATCGGGATGTTGTGCAATTCGCGAATGGCCGCCCAACAAGGCGCCGCCACGATCCGCGCGGCCATTAGAGCCGGATCCCGGTAATACCGCATCACATCAGCTCCGCCTTCGTCGCGATCATCCGCTGGACGCGGTCCATCTCCGCGTCCTCATCGATGTCCTGGAGCGGTGTGGCGGGCAGCAGATCGGCGGGGATCGCCGCGCTGGCCCGTAGCGCCTCCAGCGTCTGGACTGCACGGACCAGTGACCGCCGACGACCGGGCGCTGCTGCCTCGACCCACTGGGCGACGATCGGCGTTGTCAGCTCGGTAGGGGGCAGATTCGCCTTGCGCGCCACGTCGGCAAGGGTCCTGACAGGGATCATCGAGGTAATCTCACCCCCGGTTTCGATCAGCGCCGTCTCGGTGACGGCGATGAGAATGGCCCAGTCGTCGTCGCGTGACCGCCGTTCCCGCCCGGCCGCCGCCTCGCCGAAGTACTCGCGCAAGGCGGCCTGCATCTTGCGCCGCCAGGCGAGGTGGGCCCGCTTGCCCTTGAACCGCAACGGGTCGAACCCGTTGCTCGGCCAGCGGCGCTGGAACGCCGCGAGATCGGCAGGCACGTCGGTCAGGCGGTTCGCGTTGTAGAGGGACACGCAGCGCTTGATCGCGCTGGCGTAGTCGATGCGCGTGGCCTCGGCATAGCGCGGGGAGGCCAGAACGTGGTCCAGCACATCCTGCATGTTGGAGGCGCGGCGCGGGGTGGGGGCCTGAGGCGTGGAGAGGTGGATCGTCATGTCGTTATTTGACTGTTTGTCGGTAATGCGAGGGGGACATGACGAAGGCCCGTGTGTTTTCCGCTTCCGAAAGAGAACGGGCCTTCGTCATATTGTCGGTTAGCTGCGGTTGTGTCCGTTCGTGGGCTTCTCGGCTGGCGCGAGGCGGGTCTTCACCACCAGCCTGCTCTGCAGAATGGGCTTGCGCGGCGCCGGGGTGAGCCACGGCTCGGGCTCGAGATCGTAGATGGCGGCCATGACCAGCGGCCGCAGATAGCGGCGGGTGCGAGGGCCCAGATCGACATGGCGCGGCAATCGCCACTCGGGGCAGCGGCTGTCCCCTGCCCTGCGGATCGTGCGGGCACAGCCACCGGTCAAGACAGCGACCTCGGCCACGGTCAGGAGCGGCGCCCGCATCGCTTCAATGCCCTCTTCGGGGACATTCCGGATGCCCCAGAGGGCGAACCAGATGTCGCGAAGGTCGTAGCGCTTGCCCGGCAGCGCCTTGATCCGCAGGTCCTCGAGAATGGCGCGGGCCGCGAGCCGCGAGACCTTCAGGTAGGCCTGCATGTCGGCGCCGGTCGCCAGCAGACGCGGCTCGAGTACCGTCACGGTCCGGCGGGCGGTGAAGTCCGGGATCCCCTGCCCGGCCAACTGCCGAGCACGGATGCTATTCGGCTTGGGATGCGGTTCAGGGGGGGTAGAAGTACGATTCGTCGTCATGGGCAGATCCCTGTTCAGTGGTCTGCCGAAGCAATTGAACCATCTCTGCGAAAATCCGAAACGGGTTTTTCCGAAATTTCTTGGCGGAGGCCGTCACCCCTGCCGCCGCGTACGGATCAGAAGCGCGCTCGCCTTGCCGAGGGCCGTCTCGAGATCAGTGAAAGCATGCTCCATCGCCCGCACCGAAGCCTCTCGCTCATCCCGGCTGTGGTTGCGCGCCGTTTCCCGCATCTCGGCTCGTGGCATGACGACGTGTCCCTGCCGCCGAGGCCGCCTGAACGGCCGGGCCGCGAGGCGCGCGCCCAAGCTTGGCACTGCCCAGATCCGCGCGGTCCGGCGGCCGGTGATCTCCTTCAGAAGGCCGAGATCCGTCAGCTCGTCCAATAGGGTCAGCGCGGTGCGGATCGACACGCCGATCGTCCCGGCCAGCAGCGCCGAGCTCAGCACCGGCGCGGTGCCGAAGGCCTGCACCGCATCGGCCATGCGCGAGCGGCCACCCCTGCCCTGCGCTGCCTCCTGCCCGCGCCGCAGCCAGTCGCGCGACAGCGCGAAGCGTCCGATCTCCGCCTCGAAGAGCCGTGCGAGATTGGTGCCAAGGGTCATGAGCCCCGCCTCGCTTCCAGGCGACCAAGGCTGGAAGTTCCGATGGCTCAGCGCGAGCGCCGGCGGCGAGACCCACTGCGCATCGACCCGGCCCGACAGGCCCCGCAGAACGTCCTCGGGACCGGTCCCACGCGCAGCCCGGCCTCGCAGGCTGCTGTCGGCCGCCATGAAGATCAACCTCTCGATGATCGGGTTGGCGCGCTGCGACAGCGCCGCATAGCCGGCCGCCGCCCGCGCCGCGCTCAGGATTGGCATGTCGCCGGGGCTGAGGTCTGCGAAGAGGCCCTCGATCTCGGCGTCATCGAGCCGCTGGCCTTCGGGCTCATCGTCCGGATCCACAGCGGGCCCCATGCCGGTGCCTGCCGCCCTCTCGAAGCGCCGGACGATCTGGACTGGTCGCGCCAGAGGATCGCCCGGCGCCTTCAGCACGCGGATCAGGCTCAGCGCCAGCTCCGCGCCGGTCGGATCCGCGTCCTGATTTCCATTCAGCGCGATGCGTGGCAGCAGGTCGCCCTCGGAAATCCGAATGCCCTCAAGACCAGCGCTCGCCACGGCTTCGGCCAGTGCGATCTCCGAGCGCCACAGGTTTCCGACCTCGGGCTCGGCCCGGGCCATGGCTTCTAGTCGCGCAGCCAGAACCTCGGCCCGCATGAAGATCGAGACAGCGCTTCGTGCTGTTTCGGTGTCGTCGGAGGTCATCAGGCAAGCCCCTGCTCTACCCCATAGTTCCTATGCTAATTGAGGATAGAATGCCTCATTTTCAATTGTCTTGGTGGATTGCTGGCGTGTTTCATCAGAACCTCTGAGGAAAGGGTCTGGAGAGGTGATCCCTCCAATCCGACGACCCCCTATAGGTGGAACGGAAGCCTCAGCTTCGTTCCGCGCCCTTGAAGGCAAAGGGACTGGCGCCTGTCGCCTCCCCTCCCCTACCAAGCCGGTCAAAGCCGCGCGCCTCTTGCCGGTGCTTTCAAACGACCGTATTCATCTATCTAATTGAATTGGAGAAACTGTGTTCTGCCAGCGGCATGAGGGCTTGACCGATGGTCACGTTCATCTCGCCTGCATTTGTGGGGCCGAACCAAAGGATTCAGAATGACCACGTTCCCAAGCCATCGGACCAAGATCAATCGCGCCATGCTCTAATCGATATTGGCGAGAACAGAGCTAGCGCCGAGGCCTTACTTCATGCCCTCCCCGAGAGCGTGATAGCACGGGTCACCGGACATAAACTCGCTGAGCTTCTCGATGCCATGTGGAAGCTCTCTCAAAACTCTAGGGCAAGTGTGGAAACCGAGGTCGTCAGCGACGACAGTTCCTGAGACGAGGACAAGCAGGCATTCCGGGAGCTGGCGTAGCGACCGCCGCCGCGCAAGTGGTTCGCCCGGATTGCCGAACATCTGAGGGAGGTGCCGAGCGGCTCGCAGTTCGAGGAGACGGTCGAGGTCGTGCTGTGCGGAGAGGCGGCACGCTAATGGCACTCATGGGATACGCCCGCGTCTCGACCGACCTTCAAGACACCGCGGCACAGCGCCGCGAACTGAAATCGGCGGGCTGCACCGAGATCCACGAGGAGTTCGCCTCCGGGGCCGCCCGGTCCTCGCGAAGCTGGTGGCCACCCTCGGCCGCGGTGACGTGCTGGTCGTGGTGCGCATCGACCGCCTGGCGCGTTCGCTCTCGCACCTGCTCGAGGTCATCGAGACGCTGGAGGCCAAGGGCGCGCATTTCCGCTCGCTTGGCGATCCGATTGACACGACTTCGGCGCAGGGCAAGTTCACGCTGCAGATCCTCGGCGCCACGGCGGTCTTCGAACGCGCGCTGATCCGCGAGCGGACGCTGGCGGTACTGGCCACGGCGAGAAAAAAGGCCGCGTCGGCGGCAATCCGGGGCTGCGGGACCGCGACCCAGAGGCGATCGCCAAGGTGCGCCGGGCACGCGACCGCAGCTACTTCGGCAAGCTGAACGAGGAGGCGCAGCAGTGGCTGCCCGCCATCCGGCAGTTCCGGCCGCGGCTGCCGTGGGAAGACGTTGTGCGGATCATCAACAGCCGGCATCCGGGCGCCAAGCCCTGGACGGTCGAGCGGCTGCGCCGCGCCGCTGGACGGTTCGTGAAAGACGGGTTGCTGGATCGCGCCGTGCTCGACCGCGCCCCGCCCGCGCAGAAGGACGACCGGATTCTCGCAATCATCGCGGGCATCAAAAGCTCAGCGCCGGAGATGGCGCTGAAGGAGATCGCGGCGCGGCTCGAAACGATGCGGGAGCCGACGCCGCGCGGCCGCTCAAAATGGGCGACATCATCGGTCGCGCATCTGTTGGCGCGGGTGCAGAAGGCAGGGCTGATGGACGAAGGCATCGGCGACCGTGACTAAGAATGTGATATTCGAGTGCTTCGGGTCGACATCGTATCAAGTACGGCCAAGTCTCCCTAGCGCGGCGACTTCTTCGTGTTTGGCCTTCATCGCCGCCATCTCAGCATGGTCGCTCTTGATCCGACGGGCGCCCACGTCCCGGAAAAGCCCCGTCATGAGCCGCAGCGCGTCGCGGCAGACCGGCTTGAGCACGTGCTCGTCCGGTAGGTGCGCCGTCTGATCCTCTCGCGCTTGGGCAAGGCGAAGAAGCTCCTTGGGACAGCATTGTCATAGCAGTTGCCATGACGGCTTCTCGGATGCTGATCGTGTCCCAAGGCGTGGCAAAGCTTATGGCGGGCCGAGCTGATCAGTCCATCTGTGCGGCATGCAGGCTGACGGTGGGACTGAACCGCCCCGCGTTCGCCGGAGGCTGATTGGTTTCAGCTACGCGGCCATACTCGATGTCTCCAGAGACGCGTAGTAATTTACCCCCGCTACCGCTGGAGAAATGTTGCCGATGGGCTCGAGCAGGCGGCGGTTGTTGAACCAGTCCACCCATTCGAGGGTCGCGTATTCGACCGCCTCGAAGCTGCGCCACGGCCCCCTGCGGTGAATGACTCCGGCCTTGAAAAGGCCATTGTTGCTCTCGGCCAGTGCGTTGTCATGACTGTCACCCTCGCTGCGCACGGAAGGTTCGATCCCAGCCCCGTCGAGGCGCTCGGTGTAGCGAATAGCAAGATATTGCGAGCCCCTGTCGGAATGGTGGACCAGCCCGGTGCCTTTCACCGGCCGGCGCTGTTGGACCGCCTGCTCCAAAGCATCGAGGACGAAGCTTGTATGGGCCGTACGGCTCACCCGCCAACCGACGATCCGCCTGGCACAGGCATTGAGGACGAAGGCCACATAAACGAAGCCCTGCCAAGTGGCGACATAAGTGAAGTCGCTTACCCATAGCCGGTTGGGTGCCGGCGCCCGGAACTGGCGGTTCACCTTGTCGCGCGGACAAGGGGTGGCCTTGTCCGACCGGGTCGTCTTGATCGGCTTGCCGCGAATGACACCCTGTAGCCCCATGGACCTCATCAGTCTCGCCACCGTGCAGCGCGCCACGTCGAAGCCCTCTCGCTCCAGCTGGCGCCACACCTTGCGAACGCCGTAGACGCGGAAGTTGGCATCGAACACACGCGCGATTTCTAGCCGCAGTTCTGCATCCCGCTTGGCACGCTCCGACCGCCGGGCCGGATCAACCCGTTTCGCTACGTGATCATAATAGGTGGACGGGGCAATCGGCAGCACCTTGCAGATCGGCTCGACCCCGTGCTCTCGGCGATGTTCGTCGATGAAGGCGACCATCATTTCGACCGGCGGTCGAGCTTCGCCTGCGCAAAGTCGATCGCGTCACGCCACCGGTTCGAGGGGCGTGATCGACGTACTGGCTTTGCGCAGGATATCGTTCGCCTGACGCAGCTCGCGGTTCTCGCGTTCAAGCACCTTCATCTTTTCGGCCATCTCAGCCGGTATGCCCGCCCGCTGGCCGCTGTCGATTTCTGCCCTCTTGATCCACTCGTTCAGCGTCTGCGGCGCGCAGCCAATCTTGGCCGAGATCGACGGGATGGCTGCCCAGCGGGAGTCATGCTGCCCTTCGTTGCCCAGAACCATGCGAGCCGCACGCTCTCGCACTTCAGGCGCATACTTGTTCGTCGTCTTGCTCATGCTCCACCTTACTCAGGAGTTGGAGCCTCCGACAAACCCGGAGCGGTTCATATCTGGCAAAGCGGGGCTAGGCGAGGTAGTCGGAGTTTCGTATGGACACGGAAGCCCCACTAGATGCGAGAACGCACGCTCCATGCCTGACATTTCCCCCCTAGCTCGGTTCGAGAACTGCCATAGTGGGGAGCGTATCGTTCTTGTGTGCAACGGCCCCTCACTCAATGAGATGGATCTCTCGCCGCTTCGCTACGAGACGGTATTCGGACTCAACAAGATCCACCTTGGGCTCCGGCGCTTCGGCTTCTACCCGCGTTACCTAGCTGCCGTGAATGATAAGGTCATCGCTCAGGAGGCGCCTGCCCTCCGCAAGATGACCGCGATCAAGTTCATAACCGACCGGTGTCGACAGCTGCTGCCGCAGGATGCTTTTACCTTTCACATCAACACCACTCGTATTCCTGAGCCCTTCTGCCATGACATCGCGCGGTCGGTACGGGAGGGTCACACAGTAACCTTCGTGGCTCTGCAGATCGCACGCTACATGGGTGCGGCCGAGGTGGTGATCGTCGGCCTGGACCACCGTTACACGCAAAGCGGGGCGCCCAATGCGCCGCTAAGAATGGAGGGGCCAGATCCCAATCATTTCAGTCCAGATTACTTCGGAGGCAAGGAGTGGGATGCGCCGAACCTCGCGCAGTCGGAAGCCTCCTACCGCTGCGCCCGCGAAGCCTATGAAAGAGAGGGACGCCGCATTATAGACGTCACTCGAGGAGGCGCTTGCACCATCTTCGAGAAGGCAAGATACGAGGACATATTCGGGAAGTGAAATGATGAGGGCGTCTTTCATCCGCTTCAGAAAATTACCGTGCATCGGACGCTAATTACTGAACGCGCCAGTAAAAAGATTTGAGGAGCAGGCAATGCTGGCAAGCATCGTTATTCGAACTCTCAACGAAGCAGAGTATCTCGAAGATCTGTTGATCATGATTGCTCGCCAGCGCTGCGAGGATCTCGCTCACGAAGTGATCGTGATCGATTCTGGATCTACTGATGATACGGTAGAGATCGCACGACGCCATGGGGCCCGTATAACGACCATCCACAAATCCGAATTTTCCTTCGGACGCTCCCTAAATATGGGATGCGAATTTTCCCGCGGAGATATTTTCGTATTCATCTCCGGGCATTGCGTTCCGGTTAACGAAAGATGGCTAGAAAATCTTTGCCGGCCCTTGATGAAGGGCCAGTCTGATTACAGCTATGGGCGCCAAGTAGGAGACGACGACAGTCATTTTTCGGAACGAAGGATCTTCGCTAAATATTTCCCGGAGAAAAGCTCCGTTCCTCAGGCAGGCTTTTTTTGCAACAATGCCAATTCGGCTCTCACTAGGGCGGCATGGGAGAGGTATCGCTTCGATGAGGAACTCACTGGCCTAGAAGATATGGAACTTGCTAAGCGCCTTGTCGCAGATGGGGGATGCGTCGGATACGTCGCGGAAGCTCCTGTGTTCCACCATCATACCGAAAGCTGGGCAAAAATCCGTCGGCGCTTTGAGCGTGAAGCCCTCGCGCTGCAAAGCATCATGCCCGAGGTTCACCTGAGGCGCTCGGACGTGCTGCGCTATGTCGCTAGCAGCGTCTGGCTTGACTGGAAAAGCGCAGTCCGACACGGCAAGTTTCAGTCCGATTGGTGGTCGATCGTGAAATATCGACTTGCACAGTACTGGGGGTCTTGGGCGGGAAATAATGACCACCGACGACTTTCCCAAGCCCAAAAAGACCGCTTCTTCTATCCTTCTGTAATCGAAAGTGACACTGCAAATGACTGGCTCAAGCCGAACCGTCGCCCTTCTGCCCATGAAAGCCAACAGCCAGCGCGTGAAGGGTAAGAATTTTCGCGTTCTCCATGGCAAGCCACTCTTCCGTTGGATCTTGGATTCGCTCCTCGAGATTGATGCCGTAGATCAAGTTGTTATTAATACGGACGCTCGCCACATTCTCGCTGAGAACGGACTGTCAGAGAGTGAGCGCGTAGTGATCCGCGACCGCAAGCCCGAACTGTGCGGCGATTTGGTATCGATGAACAAGATCATCGCCGACGATATCGAGGCCGTACCAGCTGATACCTATCTGATGACCCACACCACCAACCCTATGCTGTCGGCGCGCACCATATCCTCTGCACTAGACTGCTATATGGGTGCCCGGGCCAAAGGCGCCGCGGACAGCCTGTTCACGGTGAACAGAATCCAGACTCGTTTCTATAGGCAGGACGGGTCTGCGGTAAATCATGATCCCCTCAATCTCATTCAGACCCAGGATCTGGAGCCTTGGTTCGAAGAGAACTCCTGTCTCTACATCTTTTCGTCAGAGAGTTTTGCTGCAACCGGTGCGCGGATCGGCCGGAAGCCGGAAATGTATGAAACCATAAAACTCGAGAGCGTCGACATCGACACGCCCGAGGACTGGGACATGGCCGAATGCGTGGCCATGCTTCAGGCGGTGCGCAAGCACGACCAAGAACTGGATGTGGAGTTGCCCGCATGAAAGATGTCATCGTCACTTGCCCGCCAATGCTTGGCCAGTTCGACCGCTTCGTCGATTTTGCCGCCGACCGGGGCCTCAGGTTGCACCGGGCCCAGACTACCCAGATCCTTTCCGAAGAAGAACTTAAGGTACTCCTTCCGGACTATGACGGCTGGATCATCGGTGATGACCCAGCCACTCGTTCCGTGTTTGAGGCCGGTCAGGCCGGACGTCTGACCGCTGCGGTAAAATGGGGGATCGGTGTCGACAACGTCGATTTCGAGGCCTGCCGGGACCTTGGAATTCCCATCATCAACACACCGCAGATGTTCGGCACGGAGGTCGCCGATGTCGGTCTCGCCTACGTGATCGGCCTCGCACGCGAGCTATTTTCCATCGACCGGGGCGTCCGGGCGGGCGGCTGGCCGAAACCGGCCGGGATCTCGCTTGTCGGTCGACATGCCGGCGTAGTGGGCATGGGTGATATCGGCCGCAACATGATCACGCGATTGCAAGCCCTCGGCATGCGAGTTACCGCCTATGATCCCGGCATCGAGGGAGACGCTGGCATTGCTGATCTCTATCGGGCCCCTTGGCCCGAGGCAGTCGAGGATCTCGACGTCTTGGTTTTCACCTGCGCTCTGAACCGCCAAAACTTTCATATGCTCGATGCGACCGTACTTAAACGCGTCCGACCAGGGATCCGTATCGTCAACGTAGCACGAGGCCCCCTGATCGACGAAACCGCGCTGATCGAGGCGCTGCAAGACGGGCGCGTCCACTCGGCGGCGCTTGACGTCTTCGAGGTTGAGCCATTGCCGATCGAAAGTCCTCTGCGCGGCATGGATCGCTGCATCTTCGGCTCGCACAATGGATCCAACAGCGTCGACGCGGTGATCCGAGCGAGCCATCAGGCTATAAATCGGATGGCGGAATTCATGGATCCAGTCAGCTCAAAGGTGAAGTGATGCGTATTCTGGTAACAGGTGGAGCCGGCTATATAGGGTCCCATACAGCTCTCGAACTGCTGGCAAAGCAGCATGACATCTGCATTCTCGATAATTTCAGGAACAGCTCGCCGGAATGCCTGAGGCGGATAGAAAAGCTGTCCGGCCACCACTTCTCCCAGATCACTGCAGATGTCAGTGACAGCGAGGCTATGGAAGGCCATCTCGACGCGTATCGTCCCGATGCCGTGATCCACTTCGCCGGATTAAAGGCGGTAGGCGAGAGCGCGGAAAAGCCGGTCGAGTACTACGACGTGAACGTCTCGGGCACGATAAATCTGCTCAGGGCAATGGACCGGTCGGGATGCCGTAAAATTATCTTCTCCTCCTCGGCAACCGTATATGGTCGGCCCGAATACCTGCCGTTCGACGAAAACCACCCCTGTGCGCCAGAAAACGTATATGGCCGCACGAAACACATGGCCGAGAAGATCATACAAGACTGGCAAGGCGCACGGTCGGATTCCTCAGCGGTGCTACTGAGATATTTTAACCCCGTGGGCGCGCACGACTCTGCAGAAATCGGCGAAGATCCCACCGACACACCGAACAACCTTTTGCCGTATGTGTCCCAAGTGGCCATCGGACGTCGCGATCGGGTCTCAATATTCGGCGCGGATTATGAAACTCGCGACGGGACAGGAATGCGCGATTACATCCATGTCGTCGACCTCGCCCGCGCCCATGTCGCGGCTTTGGAACTGGCCGATCGACACCAGGGTACCGAGACCATCAACGTCGGCACCGGCGCCGGTCATACGGTTCGTGAAATGATCGACGCCTTCTCACGAGCGAGCGGTCGAGATATCCCCTACGTCGTTACCGATCGCCGACCTGGAGATATCGCAACTTCCATTGCCGATCCCTCCAAAGCTTACAAGCTTATGGGATGGAAAGCGGAACGCACACTTGACGAAATGTGCACGAGTACATGGGCATGGCAGCAACGGAACCCGAACGGATTTCGAGGGCCGGGCCATTCGAACCCTACCAAGAACGACGTACGGCAAGGATGATAAGTGCAATTGCAATTCAGTAATCCGGAAACGCCCATTAAGAAGAGAATACTGATCTTCACAGACAGCCGCGGCCAACACAAACCGGACGACGGAACATATGACATTTTTGCGGAACGCCTTGCAAAAGATAGCAGGCTCGACGTCAAAATGTACCTGTGCCCCTACAAGTGGACAACCACGCTGGACTTTCTGGAAAGTTTTACACCAGAAGATTTATATGAATACGACCACGTTGTACTCTATACAGGTATTGTAGAGTGGTCGCCGCGTCCCTCCGAAAGCGCCATAAAAGATCTTTACGACAATAGGGACCAGCGCAACAAAGGTAATATATCTCTAAATACAAGAGATTATTCCAAAAAGATAATAAATTGCAAGAAAAGAATATTTGATGAGGTGTTCGGAGAGTCTGAAGTCACGAACCATCTAAAGGGACATTTCGACGCAGAATACGAGGGGCAGAAGACAAACAACCTGTACAGCCTAGACATGGCGCCGAAGGTAATTGACAGGTTGAGCAGAATACCCAACTTGGTATTTTTGGTTGCGAACCGTTTCGTCCCGGGTTGGGAGGGAAACTTCAAGAGAGGTCGCCCCAGTAACATCTCGCTGACGCACGCCTATGCAGACCTATTCGCCGAACAACTGTCCGCTGCCGGGATTCCCCTCGTCGACCTCAGGGCTTGGGATGAAAACGATGTCCAGAAATACACTTGCGACAATATTCACCTGACTCAAGCCGGGAGCGAATATATCTATACGGAGCTGATGAGAGTTATGAATATGTCACCCCTACCCGTGGATAAAACGTCTTTCACATTTCCAAATTACGAGTTCTCCGGCTTTGCTCCCATAGAGCGGATCGACGCCAAGAAGAAAAAACGCATTATGGACTCTATAAAATGCGATGACCAGTATCTTGCGACGTTGGTGATCGGGGTCCGCGATAATCCAGAACAGCCCGAAAGACGTGCGAATTTAAAGTTTCTTCTTGAATGGATCGACCATTACTATGGCGACATTTACGAAGTATTGATTGTTGAGCAAGACTCGAAACCTCAACTCGACCTCGCCTTTCTAGATCCCAAATCCTACGTCAGGCACGAGTTCATATACAACCCGTCTGATTTTAACCGTGGATGGGGATACAACGTAGCGGTCCGGCATTTCTGCCAAGATGCCCACGTGGTGGCGCTCATGGACACCGATGTTCTGACCGGGCCGAACTTCTTGAGAGACACGATCGACTGTCGTGAAAAGCTGCACGTCGTCTCCCCATACGTCAATATATACTACTCCGATGAGACTGAGGTCGAAGAGATTCGGCGAACCTATCGGCTGACTTCCCTCAAGGACAAAAGCAAAATTCGCAACCCGGTGACGATTTCCGGAGGCGTGGTCATCTTCAACCGATCCGTGTTTCTCGCGGTAAAAGGGTTCGAACAGTATGTGGGATATTCCTGTGAAGATCGGGCGTTAGACGTCACTGTTCTCAATCACATTGCACCCGAGAAGATTAAGGTCAGCCGGCAGACCTATGTTCACCTTCACCACCCTACCGATCAGGCAGCCCGTAGCAGATTCAAGGAGATATACGGTCATCTGACCGAAAACTACTGCTGCAAGTACGACCCTTCCATCCGGCCAGGAGAGTATATCCATAAGAATTGCTCCCATGCCGGCCGGCAGACGACTCTCCAACTCCTTATCGATCGCGCCGAAGACTTTGGAGACCTTGACCTCTATAAGAGCGGTGATCAGATCACAGTCAATGGTCGACGAGTCAGGGAAACGAATAAAGCAGCGATCGAAGAGACCGCTATATTCCCCCCAGACTTCAAGGGACTGGAAGATTACCCGAAGCGCGAAGTATATGCCAGTGCGGGCCAACCCGATACGGCTGATTTAAGGGCGTTCCACAATAAATATCAAGGTAAGCGATGCTTTATCATCGGCAATGGACCGTCCCTTAACAAGCACGACCTATCGCTTCTAGAGGATGAGTACTCGTTTGGTGTGAACTCTTTCTACTACAAAACGCGAGAATCTGGCTTCAGGCCCACATTCTATGTGGTTGAAGATAATTCCGTCATGAAAGAGAACCTTCAAGAAATCAGAAACTACGACGCACCATTCAAATTCTTCCCCACGATATACTCCAAACTTCACGAAAAGACCCCGAACACATTCTTTTTTGAGATGAATAGGGGGTTCTACGAGAAATCTTCGCCCAATTACTGCGTTCCTCGCTTCTCGACGGACGCCAGCAGGGTATTATATTGCGGCCAATCCGTGACCTACATCAACCTCCAGCTTGCGTTTTACATGGGCTTTACGGAGGTATATCTGATCGGGATGGATTTCGATTATATCATTCCGGAAAGCCATAGTCGCAACGGGGACGTTCTGACCTCAGACTCCGACGACCCGAACCACTTTCACAAAGACTACTTTGGGAAGGGGAAGACCTGGAAAGATCCAAAGCTAGAGCGTGTGTTAGCCAATTATAAGATGGCCGATCTGGCCTTCTCTTCGGTAGGTAGGAAGATATACAACGCGACCAAGGGCGGGAAACTGGAACAGTTTGAACGCGTCGATTACGACGTACTGCTCAACAATGGCAAGGGATCGGCGGCGCCAATCGAAGGCCAGCACCCCGAAACATTCTGTGGCATCTATCTGATCGAGGACGGCGCGCTGTCGCAGCGGATTGATCCCGACGAGGCAGGTCTCCTTCTACCGAATTCCGTCGGAAGCGGCGTTCTTCTATATCAGGATCCCCGCTCAACGCTGAATGCGTCTGCCCGACAAGGCGACGTCAAGACGACCTTGGAGCGGTGGCAGTGCGACGCCGAGCGCCATCTTGAGCTCTACCGGCAGTATCGCGACAAGCTAACGGTTTTTTGCGCTGATGATCTCTTGAGCGGAAAGACCGGCTTTCCCAAGCTACTAGAAGAAAAGGGATTGAACATTTCGGAGTTCGAGAGCGCGATCACGCCAAAGGGCGACCCAATAACCAAGGCTTTGGCCCAAGCTGCTCTCCAAGATATGCCTGAGGTGCTCCGGACATTTCTTGAGCTACAGGCGAGCAGCACGCGACCGCGAGGCTTCGATTTCTCAATGGATATTGACGACGCGCTTAATAGGCTGAGAAGCCTTTCCGCGAAGATGCAAACTTTGGAAATTGCCTCACGACGAACACAAGGGCAACTTAAGGAAGAGCAGACCACCCGCGCGCTCCTTGAGCAGCAATTGGTTCAGCTGCGTGCAACTGCCGACAAATACTTTTCCGACTCCGAGAAGGCCAAGAAGACCATTGCAGAACTGGAGGCAGAGCGCAGTCGTCTCGACGAGAATATTAAAGAAATTCTTCGATCCACCTCGTGGCAAGTCACTGGGCCATTGAGAAGCGCAAAGCGGCTGATATCAGGTACAAAATAGATGATTGTTTCGGACCGTCTTTTTCCCGGAGCAGAAATGCTTGGAACTTTAGTGGTCGTGGGGGGAGAAGTGCATCTTCCCTCCCTTCGGCGCATAGCAGCCCAAAAGATATTCTTGTTCGAGGCCAGGCGGGACGTTTTCCTTAGACTTAAGCGTGATCTTTACGATGACCGCATTACTGTCACTCATGCCATTCCTAACCTTTTCGGAAGGAACGAGGAATTGGTTAGATTCAATGTTCCAATGCATGATTCGCCTCTGGCGCCGTCCGGACTTCTGAGCCTGTATCAGAACTTGCTTGAGACCGGTCGAGAGACGGTTCCCGGTCTTTCCTTCCAGGAGATGGCTGTCATGCTGGAGTTCTCCTCCGATCACCCCAATCGGTTGATCATTGATGTCCCAGGCGCCGAACTGAACATCCTGAGGGGCCTTAATGATGAAGGCCTCCTCGCAGATTTCGACTGCGTCACTGTCCAAACCTCGCGCTCAACGCTATACACGAATGGGAGCGATCTACAAAGTTGCATCGCTTGGTGCGATACGGCGCTTGATCAAAAAAGCATTCGGCAAAGTGATGCGGATCCTGAGAGACCGATCCTGTCCATTTACCCCAACAAGGAAGCTGAAAATCTATCGTCTCGTGTCAGGGAAATATCAGCAGAGCTTTCCACTGCATTGAAAGAATTGGATATCACGAAAGAAAAGCTCCGCGATGAGGCAAGCCGACTCGAGAAAATGCAGAAAGAATCTGCGGATTTGCAGTCAAAGAACAGGGAGTTCGCCAAGAAGCTGGAGAACACGGAGTCCTATGCGAAACGGCTAGCGGAAGACCTAAGAAGAGCTCGAAGAGATGCTGAGCTTCTGATTGGTACAAACGAAGTGTTCAGGGGCGGACAAGAGGAACTGATAAAACTGCGTGGGCAAGTAGAAATTCTACGAGACTTTCTCGCATCTACAAGGAGATAGGATATCACCCCCAAGCACACAGACGAAGGCGACGATCTTGTGAACATCAGAGGCTTATTTTGCAACGGCCATTGGAACGATCTCGCTCATGTCACAGAGGACGAGATTCTCGCCTCGGCCGATCCAGCCTTGGCCTCCCTTCTAGTGGGGGTCGGCCGTGGCCAGATCGGTGATATGATTGGAATGCGCAATCTTGTCGATCAAGCCTGCAGCTTAGGGTGTGACCCTCAGCTCGTCGAAGGAGTGCTTCTCTCTTCTGCCAATA
The DNA here is from genome assembly GCF_900172345.1 of Limimaricola soesokkakensis. Taxonomy (GTDB): domain Bacteria; phylum Pseudomonadota; class Alphaproteobacteria; order Rhodobacterales; family Rhodobacteraceae; genus Limimaricola; species Limimaricola soesokkakensis. The sequence continues at coordinate 5,060 of NZ_FWFY01000024.1, read as the reverse complement.
ATAGTCTCGGGCGTGTTGCAGCTTTTCTAGCGCCCTCTCAGGCAGGTGGATTCTTTAAGGAGTCTATTCACTTGGATGCTAAAGCCGCTGATAACTCCTCAACCGGCCGTCAAAGGTACTACAGGCAGCTCATAGAGATGAGGCTCCTTCCAGAAACCGCCGCGGAGATTCGCGAAGAGCTTGATGCTTCCGAGGAAGCCGCAAGCAAGCAGAATATTGAGGAAACCAAGTCTCTTTTAGCTCTCTTGCAAGATCATCTCGTTCGCCCGTATACCTATGACAATGCGCCAGCACCAGAAGCGCCGAAGAGCCGCGTTTACAGTGATGCTGTAGCTGAAATCTTTCGGACAGAAACGGATTTACGAGAGAAGATCCGTGAGAAGTCACTCACCTTCCCTCGCGCAGAACGTGGCGACTTTTACATATCTGTATCGGACAAATATTTCTCTCTAGGGAACGTTCAGTCTGGCTTCGACAGCTTGGCGGAGGCGGAAGCACAGCTCAAATGCGATGACGTCGAACCCCGCATTCGAATTTCCCGCCGCTATCTTCTTCGTAACGAAGCATGGCGGGCCGCTTCCTGCTTGGCCAACTCATTCCTGACGGACACAGCCCTATTCACTCCGCTACAACGGCGGGCGATGCAACACGCTCTAGAGAAGGGCGAAGGGGGAAGAGGGGAGCATGGTCACGCACTTCTACTCAAAGCGCTAGAGAGCACCCCACCCGCCACTTTGCGTCATCGCATCCTGTTGGAGGTCGGAACGACGCGCGAGCGCACACCCGGGCAGGGCTCAACCATGAAACTTGCGAAGTTCTGCCAAGCGCATAACATGCATTTCGTGACCGTTGATATGGACCCTGACAACAGCTTAGAGGCGCGGAAGAGCTTCGATGCCGAAGCTATGTCTTTCGAAGCAGTGACGGACCGAGGAGAATCCTATCTTTCCAACTGGAATGGAAGATTGGATTATGTGTTTCTGGACGCGTATGACTTCGATCACGGCAAGCATAGCGAACTTCGGCAGGGGCGGTACGAAAAGTTCTTGGGATCTCGCATAGACGAGTCCGAATGTCACGAAATGCATCTGAAATGCGCCATAGCTTTGGTCGACTGCCTGTCCCCGGACGGCCTGATATGCATCGACGATACCTGGCGCGATGCAGCCGGCAACTGGACCGCCAAAGGAACTTTGGCTGTCCCCTACCTTCTGGATAACGGCTTCCAGATCATTCGCGAAGCTCAGAATGCCATTCTGCTCAGCCGCCACAAGGCTGGTGCGACTTTTGTTAAAGACAATTCACAGATAACCCTGAGACGCCTCATTCTCGACGTCGACCACCAATATAAGCTAGAAAATTCGGATCATACCGAGGGCTGGAGACACGAAGAGGCCAGCCTCTTCTATGAGCACCTCAAGAGCGATCTAGACCCACAGTTCTGTTTCGACCTCGCATCCGGTCAGTCAGCCTTACCGTTGATCTTGGCAAGCCGTTTCTCAGACGTTCCTGTGATGTCTATTGAGTTCGATCAGAGAGTTAACTCATTCCTTCGTCACAACGCAAAGTCGAATGGCTTAGAATCTATCTCCGTACTTCCTTCAGAAGAATATCTTGAGAAGAACTCGGAAGACCTAGAAAATGCAGCCGTCTTCAAGCTCATCGAATCGATTAATGGTTGCGATAGATTCTACGGGAGAATTGGATCTAGGGCGCCCATCGAAATTTTCTTAGAAAAACTTCGAGATAAGTTCCTCCAGTCGCAGGACTGGCTTTTGAGGTTTGAGTTTTCACCGATGAGACTGGTTTCTCAGGGAATAGACCCGACAGAGGTTATCAGCTCGTTGATACGGGACTACGCCGTATCAGAATTTCCGGATAGATACGGGTACAGAGATAGGCTGCGGTCGTTTCACATAAAGGGCCTCGTATCCAATGAAAGCAGCACTGAATTTGTCGAATACTGTCGCGCCAAGGAGAGGAATGATCTCGGTACAGTAGATCTCCTGCTTTCTCACCCCTGTGGCCTGCTCGGCACTGCGGGTAAGAAATGACCAAGGTCGCGCTCATCACTGGCATCACAGGCCAGGATGGTTCCTACCTGTCCGAGCTGCTCTTAGAGAAAGGGTACGAAGTACATGGCATCAAGCGTCGGGCTTCCTCGTTCAATACGCAGCGGGTGGACCACCTTTATAAAGATCCACATATCGAAGGCGGCCGGTTTCACCTTCATTACGGGGATCTGACCGATAGTTCTAATCTGACACGGATTTTGGCAGAAGTTCGGCCCGACGAGATATACAATCTCGGGGCGCAATCCCACGTTGCCGTCAGCTTCGAGGCCCCAGAGTATACGGCCGATGTAGATGCCCTTGGTGCCTTGCGCCTGCTTGAGGCGCTACGTTTCTTGGGGCTCGAAAAGGATGTCCGGTACTATCAGGCCTCGACCTCTGAGCTTTACGGATTGGTCCGCGAGACGCCGCAGACCGAGACTACGCCGTTTCACCCTCGCTCACCCTATGCTGTAGCCAAGCTCTACGCCTATTGGATGACGGTGAACTACCGGGAGGCATATGGGCTTTTTGCCTGCAACGGCATCTTGTTCAACCACGAGAGCCCGCGGCGGGGGGAAACCTTCGTGACTCGCAAGATTACGCGCGGACTATCGAACATCGCTCTGGGGCTAGAACCCTGTCTCTATATGGGCAACATCGATGCTCTGCGTGACTGGGGTCATGCCAAGGACTTTGTCCGCATGCAATGGATGATGCTCCAGCAGGACACACCCGATGATTTCGTCATCGCCACTGGCAAGCAGTATTCCGTACGTAATTTCATCACTTGGGCAGCAGAAGACTTGGGCATTACGTTGCGCTTCGAAGGAGTCGGGGTAGACGAGATTGGTATTGTCGAAGCCATTGAGGGCGAGCTCGCGCCTATGCTCAAGCCGGGTGACGTGATCATGCGCATCGACCCACACTACTTTCGCCCTGCTGAAGTCGAAACGCTCTTGGGCGATCCCAGAAAGGCGCGCGAGAAGCTGGGTTGGGTACCGGAGATCACTGCACGCGAAATGTGTCGCGAAATGGTCGCCGCAGACCATATGGCAGCGCAACGCCATGCGTTCTTGAAATCCCATGGGTTCGGTCCACCCGTCAAATTCGAAGGCTAAGCACATGGCAAAAATCTTTATCGCCGGACATCGGGGCATGGTCGGAAGTGCGATCCTGCGGCGGCTCGCAGCACGCGGGTGCGACGAGTTGGTAACCCGAACGTCCGACCAGCTTGATTTGTGCGATCAGGGCGCCGTACGAGAATTTATGCAGAATGAGCGGCCAGATGCGGTCGTGCTGGCGGCGGCCAAAGTCGGCGGCATCTATGCCAATAATGTCTATCCGGCCGATTTCATCCACGACAACCTTATGATACAGACCAACGTGATCGGGCAGGCACATGCAGCGGGGGTACAACGTCTTCTATTCCTCGGATCCTCCTGCATCTATCCATGTGAGGCAGAACTCCCTATCTCCGAGGAAGCCCTTTTGACCGGGCGACTAGCGGCGACCAACGAACCCTATGCGGTCGCTAAGATCGCCGGCATCAAGACTTGTGAAAGCTTCAATCGGCAATATGGACGGGACTATCGGTCGGTGATGCCCACCAATCTTTACGGCCCAAGGGACAACTTTCACCCAGAGAACAGCCATGTGATGCCAGCCTTGATCCGGCGTTTTCATGAAGCTCGTGAATGCGGGGCCAGTTCCGTGACCGTATGGGGGTCGGGACGACCACGGCGGGAATTCTTGCACGTCGACGACATGGCCGACGCGAGCATTTTCCTCTTGGGCCTTGATCGACACTTCTATGAATCGAAGACCAAACCCATGATGAGCCATATCAATGTCGGCTCCGGCAGCGAAATATCGATCGGGGACTTAGCTCGACTAATTGCAGAGATCACGGGATTCCAAGGGTGCATAGAGTTCGACACATCAATGCCGGATGGAACATTCAGCAAGTTGATGAATTCCAGACGCCTTCATGAATTGGGATGGCAGCCTAAGGTCCGGCTAGAGGATGGAATCCGAGCAACATACTGCTGGTATTTAGAGAAGATAAAGTCTCGAACTTCCGCTCCTAGGGGCTGAGTTCGAATATTGTTGTCCTAAGGCCCATCTTTTCTCCGGTCTGACGAAAAACCCGTGAGTGATTTCTGAGGCTGTGCGGCCTCCTGTTCCAGCGCTGTATTCATAGTAGATTCGGCGGACTTGGCTGCTGCCGGTCCCGTGGACACGACGATAAGATCGTGACCATGGGATTGGAGACCTCAGATGAAGAGACGAACGTTCAGCCGAGAGTTCAAGATCGAGGCTGTGAAGTTGGTTACGGAGCGCGGTGTTGCCGTCGTCCAGACATGCCGGGATCTGGAGTTGTCCGAGAGCGTGCTGCGCCGATGGATGCGCGAGGTGGGAGACGCCCCGCTTTGAGGATTCCCGGGCCACGGGCGGATCAGCCCTGAGCAGGCCGTGATCGCGGCCTTGCGCAAGGAGGTCGCCCGTCTCAAGGCGGAGCGTGACATCCTAAAGACCATTCCGGGCCGACGCCCGCCTGTGCGGGATAGAAACGCCGCATGCTACGCTCGACCAGGAAGGCAGCGGCCTTTCGCTTATTGGTGGGTTCGACCCCGTCAAAAACGTGGCCCATGGGTTCATGCGCACTTGAGAGTGGTGACGCCGGCTGTCCGCGCGATCCCGGTTAGGAAGATGACGAACTGGCGTAACCCACGCCCTCCGCTCGAACGGAGGAGATGCCATGACGAAAGCCAAGACCGGTAGCGACCCGCAGATGAAGCTGGTCACTCCTTGGTCTGGAGCCGTCGATATCGGATCGACGATGCACATGGCGGCGGTCAGCCCTGAGAGTTGCGACACGCTGACCTGAGACCCGTCTTTCCTCCGGTTTGACGGAGAATCCATGGGTGGTTTCTGAGGCTATGCGGCCTGCTGTTCCAGTGCTGTTTTCATGGCAAATTCGGCGGGTGGGATATTGCCCAAGGCTGA
>NZ_FWFY01000038.1 GCF_900172345.1 Limimaricola soesokkakensis | reverse complement strand
TCCACGGCGGTGGGCCGGATCTCGGAGAACATCGCCAACGCCAACACCGACGGCTACCGGCGCAGCTTCGTGCAGATGGTCACCACCAGCACGCTGAGCGACAATGCCGGCATCTCGCCCTCGGGCGTGCGTGCGGTTCAGGGTTCGGATGTCAGCACAGGCGGCGCCGTGCGCGCCAACAACAGCGCCACCGATCTGGCGATCGGCGGGCAGGGCTTCTTCGTGGTCTCCAAGCAGCCGGGCGAGACCAACGAGGCGAACTTCATGCTGACCCGCGCCGGCTCGTTCCTGCCCGACGAGAACGGCGATCTGCGCAACGCCGCCGGCTACTACCTCGCGGGCTTTCCCTACGACCAGACCGCCTCGATCGGCAATGTCGACCGCAACCAGTTCGGCGATCTGCGGACCGTCAATCTCGGCAGCCTGTCGCAGACCGGCTCGCCCACCGGCGAGATGACCGTCAGCGGCAACATCCCGGCCCAGCAGACCGGGCTGGCCACCCCGGGCGAGCCGTTCCTCAGCTCGGCCGAGTATTACAGCCCGCTGGGCGAGGCCGAGCGGATGCAGTTCTCCTGGCAGCCCAGCGCCACCGCCAGCCAGTGGACGCTCAGCATCTCCGGCGCCGACGGCGCGCAATACGGCGAGGTCACCGTCGACTTCCACGACAGCGGCCCGCTCGCGGGGGCGCCGCGGCTCTATTCGAACGCCACCTCCAACGCCGTGGCGCCGGCGGGCTTCGTCTTCGATGCCGCCACCGGCATCGCGACGCTGACCGTCGACAACGGCGCCGTGCCGCAGACCATCGAGGTGGCGATCGGCGCGCCCGACAGCCACACCGGCATGACCCAGTTCGCCGGCGACTACTCGGCGCTCAAGATCGGCGCCGACGGCGCCGAGAGCGGCGTGCTGGTGCGCACCGAGATCGACGAGCGCGGCGACGTCTACGGCGTGTTCAACAATGGCAGCCGCAAGCCGCTCTACAACATCCCGCTGGCCGAGGTCGCCAACCCCGACGGGCTGCTGGCCGCCGACGGCAACGCCTACGTGCTGTCGCGCAACTCCGGCAAGTTCAGCCTGAACCAGGCCGGCGAGGGCTCGGCCGGCGGGCTGACCGCCGGGGCGCTGGAGAGCTCCAACGTCGAGGTGGCCCAGGAGCTGACCGACCTGATCAGCACCCAGCGCGCCTATTCCTCCAACGCCAAGATCGTCAC
>NZ_FWFY01000027.1 GCF_900172345.1 Limimaricola soesokkakensis | reverse complement strand
TGAACGGCTTCGTCCTGCCGCAGGGCGTGCTGCGCGACGTGCTCACCGGCGCCCACCAGATCGCCGGCCAGACCTCCGGCGCCGCCATCGGCCTCATCGCCGAAGACGTCGCCGCAGACACCCTCACAACCGTCGATTTCAACGAACTGAAAATCGAGGCCTTCGGCAACGAAATCGTCACCAACGATCCGGCCGCGGTCGGCGGTCCGGGCACGCCTGGCACCGACACCGTCGTCTATACCGGCACGGCTCCGGTCGACGCGACGCTCGCCGATGACGTCGAGAATTTCGATGGATCGGGGTCGAGCGCGGATGTCACGCTGAGCGGAAATGCCGGCGCCAATATCATCACGCTGGGCACCGGCATCAACAAGATCACCACCGGCGGCGGTGCCGACGTGGTGCGCGGCACGCTCGAAGCGGTGGGCGGCAGCGAGATCACGGACTTCTCGAACGAGGATGCTCTGGTGATCTCGGGCGCTGACACCGATACGCCGATCAGCTACGAGGCCGGCTCGGCCGTGATCAACATCAACGGCCAGAAGGTCACCTTCTCCGGTCCGGATTTCGAGAGTTTCGTGCCGGGCGAGGGTCCCGCCACCTTCGATTTCGAGAACACCGCAGACGGGCTGCGGATCACCCGTGCCTCCGGCGAAACAATCCTTTACCGGGTCAACGCGGGCAGCACCGACGTCGCCGCGATCGATGGTGGCCCGGTCTGGATCGGCGATCTGGCGCTCGAGAACGGCAACGGCTCGATCTCGGTCACCGGCGAGGTCGACAACGAGTTTTCGAACGCGTTGACGGACTCCGAGGGCGAGATCGACTACATCGATCCGGGCGTGCAAAGCTATGCGCCCTGGCAGCTCTTCGTCCACGAGCGCAGCGACAACAGCAACAACAACATCCCGCTGACCTACAATTTCGACGTGGCCGTGGGTGCGACCTACAAGATCACGCTGCTCTACACCGAGAACTGGCCCGGCGCGTTCAATCTCCCGAGCAGCGACCGGATCTTCGACGTGACGGTGGACGGCACGGCCTTCGCCGAGTTCGCCGATCTCAACCCGCTGGTCGAGGCCGCGGCGGCGATGGGGCAGGCGCTGCCGCCTAGCTCGGCCACGAGCGCGCAGAAACAGCCCTTCCTCGGCACGGTGCTGACGCGCGAGCTGATCTACACGGCCGTCGACGACCAGCTGAACCTCGCCTTCATCCACAACAACCAGAACCCTAAGATCAACGCGATCCAGATTTCCCAGCTGGGCGGGCCGCGGGTCGCGGACGGCACGGCGCCGGTGGTCGAAAGCGTGTCGATCGAGAATCTGCAGGGCGATACCGACAGCCCGCGCGAGATCACCGTCGTCCTGAGCGACAACAAAGGCTTCGACGCCGCGAGCTTGGCCACGGACGGCTCCGAGCTGGTCTTCAGCGGCATCGTGCCCACAGCGGTCTCGGCACCGAGCGTGGTGCTGACCAATGGCGGCATGACCGCGACGCTGACCTATGTCGCGCAGCCGCCCGCCAGCGGCTCATGGCCGAGCGGCGAGGGCCAGATCTCGATCGCCGCCGGCGTGTTCGCCGACGCGGCCGGCAACAGCGCGGCGGGTGCGACCTCGAGCTTCATCCTCGAGCCGAACCTCGACAATCTGGTGCGCGGCTCGGTGGTGCGTGCGATCAATGTCGGCACCACCGACACCTCGCCTGCCACCAATCTCGGGCCGGATCCGCTCGAGGGCGGCGCGGTCGACAACAACCGCTATGGCGGCGCGATCGCAGCGGACAGCCTGCTCCTCGACGCGACCGGACAGCCGATCGCCTTCGAGGCGGACGACAACGCCTATTATACCAGCCCCAAGGGCCAGGGCCCGCTGAACGCGAATGTCGACGGCCAGTCCGGGACCACCGGTTCGAACTCCGGCGGAATCGATCTCGACGGTTCGGCGCTGCATACCTATCGCGACTCGCAGGCCGATATCTGGACCGCTACCTATGGTGGCTTCGCCAATGGCTCATACGTGGTCGAGCTGCATTTTGCCGAGCTGTTCCATTCGGCGGCGGGCGGACGTGTCGGCGATTTCACCATCAACGGCACGCTGGTCGGCGATGATTACGACGCCTTCGTCGCAGGCGGGGGCGCCGACAGGCATTCCTTCATCCGCCACAACGTTCTGGTCACCGACGGCACCATCACCGTGCAGGTCGACAGCTCGAGCGGACAGGCGGGCTATTCGGCGATCGTGGTCTATGATGCCGTGCCCTCGGACCTGCCGCCGACCATCTCGGTTTCGGCCGGCAGTGCCATTGAGGGCGAGGACGCCGTGATCACCGTGACCCGGATGGGGGACCTGAGCGAGGCGGTCACCGTCACCCTGTCGCTGACCGATGTCAGCACGACGTCGGCGGATCGTGGGCCACTCGCCGCCACCACGGTGGTCATCCCGGCAGGCCAAACCTCGGCCAGCACGACCGTGCCGATCATCGATGACGATCTGGAAGAGCCGGCGGAAAGCTTCACCGTATCGATCACCGGGGTCTCGAACGCCGGCAACGACGCGGTTATCGCCACGGGTGGCGGCACCACCACCGTGACCATCGCGGCCAACGACGTAGCGCCCACGCCTGCGATCGTCCTCCCGATCGACTTCAACGCCAACCCGCTCCTGAGCTACAGCGGCCAGGACCAGACGCCGCAGGGGTTCCAGATCGACCCCGACGGCGCCGGCATCACGCTGAGCGGCAACACCTGGAAGAAGACCCTGCTGCCCGGCGGCACCTTCACCGTCGACGCCGACACGGTGCTGCGTTTCGACGTGACGATGCAGAACGGCACCGCCGAATTCGTCAGCATCGGCCTCGAGAACGACAACAACTACAAGACCACCGACGACCTGCTGTTCCAGGTGTTCGGCTCGGTCAACATCGCCAAGTTCGACCAGTCGGTGCGCAACGACTACACCACCGTGGGCCAGACCGTGAGCTACGAGATCTCGCTGGCGGCGCATGCCGGCAGGACCTTCGACTACCTGGCGCTGATCAACGACGACGACGCCGCGCAAAGCTCGATCGTGCGCTTCTCGAACGTCGAGCTGGTGCAGGGCGGCGGGGCGAGCGGCAACACCCAGCCGCCCCATATCGTCGGCGACGCGCTGCCCGACGTCACCGCCACGGAGGACATGCCGCTCGAGGTCAGCCTGCCCTTCGAGGATCCGGACACGGCCTATGACCAGCTGTCCTTCTCCTTCCAGGGGCTGCCGGACTTCCTCAGCCTGTCGGGCGGGCTGCTGGTCGGCACGCCCGGCAACGAGCATGTGGGCGTCCACACGATCGAGGTCACCGCGACCGATCCCGAGGGCAATGCCGCGATCGGCCAGTTCGACCTGACGGTCGAGAACGTCAACGACGCGCCGATCGTCACGGGCAGCATTCCCAACGCCACGGCCCCGCTGAACCAGGCGTTCAACATGGCCCTGCCGGCGGGGCTGTTCACCGATATCGACCCGAACGACACGCTCACCTACCGCGCCGAGGGCCTGCCCGCCGGTCTTTCCATCGATCCGGTCACCGGAACGATCAGCGGCACCCCGCAGCAGAACAGCAACTACACGGTCACCGTCTTCGCCACCGACACGGCGCAGGCCGAAACCTCCGCCAGCTTCGTGCTGCAGGTCGATGAAGTCACCTTGCCCGAGCCGATCCTGATCGAGGTCGAGAATTTCACCGGGCTGACCGAGGCCAATTCCGACCTCGTGAACTTCAGGACCGAATTCGCCGCCCCGGCCTCCGGGAGCACGGTGGTCAAGGTCGGCGCAGGGCAGCAGGGCGTGATCTCGACCAGCCTCGCGGGCTTCGGGGTCGTGGCCGGGACCTATGATCTGGAGATCGGCTACTTCGACGAGAATGACGGCGCGTCCCAGGTCAATGTGCTGCTGCAGCTGGCGGATGGCACGCAGACATTGATCGGCAGCTTCACCATGAACCAGGTGCTTGCCGGGCAGGGCAACGCGTTGCAGGCGGCCAACCTGACCTCGGTCACGCTGAGTGGTGTCCAGGTCCCCGATGGCGCCCGGCTGGTGCTCAGCGGCACCAGCGACGCCAGGGAGCATCTGCGCTTCGACAAGGTGGTCTTCAATCCCGTCCCCAACGCGCAGCCGCAATTCGAAAGCGCCGCTGCCCAAGAGGTACTCGAAAACACGGTGATTGCCGGCGATGTCGACGCCGCCGATCCCGAAGGCGCGGTGGTGAGCTACGCCATCGTCGGCGGCGCCGACATGGACAAGCTGAGCATCGATCCCGATACCGGCGTGCTCTCCTTCGTGACCGCGGCCGATTTCGAAGCCCCGGGCGATGCCGATCAGAACAATGTCTACGAGGTCACGGTCGAAGCCAGCGACGGTGTCGCCAAGGCGCTGCAGAACGTCACTATCACCGTGCTCGATGCGGAGGAGGGGCTGGCTATCAATAGCCCGGCCAGCGCGACGGTGGCCGAGAACCAGACCGTGGTGACGACGGTTGTCGCCACCGAGGACGGCGGCACCGCGCCGATTACCTACGCGATCGGCACTGCCGGCGCCGATGGCAGCCTCTTCACCATCGATCCGTCCACCGGCGCGCTCAGCTTCATCGCAGCGCCCGACTTCGAAGCTCCGGGCGATGCGGGCGCAGACAACGTCTATGATGTCGAGGTGATCGCCTCGAACGGCAGCAACGAGGTGGCCCAGCTCATGTCGGTCATGGTGACGGATGTCGACGAGGATGGCGGCATGCCGGAGGCGCTCCTTCGGATCAACGCTTGGGGCGGCGAGGTCGCAGCCACCGATGGCGGGCCGAACTGGCTTGCCGACGGCAACAACAATCCCAACAGCCCCTACGTGATCACGGCGACCGGGGCCGGCAACAACCGCGGCGACAGCCAGGGCTTCGGGGGCGACACGACGAACCTGCCGTCGCATGTTCCTCAGACGGTTCTCGGTACCGCCCGCTCCGCCAACAGCCCGTTCTCCTATGCCATCCCGGTGACGGATCTGATCGGCAATGGCGACTACATCGTGAACCTCTACCTGGCCGAGTTGTCCGCCGCGAACCAGCTTCCGGGCAGACGGATCTTCGACATCAGCGTCGAGGGCCAGACCGAAGGCATGCTGGATAACTTCGATCCGTCGCTTCCAAGCGGTGGCGGCGATCTGCGGATCCTGAGCTACGAGGTCAAGGTGACGGATGGCGAGCTGAACATCGGCTTCCTCCATGATCTGGTCGACGGCAGGAACAACCCGATCATCAACGCCATCGAGATCCTCTCGAACCCGGTGCCGGCCTTGGACAGGGACGCACCCGAGGCGGCGCTGACGCTCAACAATCCGGCGAACGCGATCGATCCGATCCTCGTGGAGGTGGCGCTGAGCGATGCCAGCGGCATAGATACGACCACCCTTGGCGACGACGACCTGACACTCTCGGTGGACGGGGTCGAGGCAAGCAATCCCGGGATCACCTTCATGGGTTTTGCTGGTGGCGTGGCGCGCTACGAGATTGCCGCGCCGCAAGGCGGTTGGACCAACGGTATGCAGATCGGCGTGGCGCTCGTGGCGGGTGCGGTTTCCGATCGCGCGAACACGCCCAACGTCAACGAGGCGACCAACGCGGCGCTCGACCTTGAAATCGGCGCCGGCGGCACGGTCGTCTACCGGATCAACACCGGCGGCGCGCAGGTCGCGGCGACGGATGGCGGTCCGGTCTGGACCGGCGACCAGCCGGGCAATGGCAGCCCGTATCTGCGCCTGACCACCCTGCGTGACGACGCCGATACCGGCGGCAAGGCGGCGCCGGGTATCGACGGGGTGCCGAATGCGATCTTCTCGACGGCACGCTCGAGCGACGGGTCGTTCTTCTACGACATCCCGGTCTCGGCGCTCGGCGGCGGCCAGAATTACGAGGTGCGCCTCTATCTCGCCGAAATCTCCCCCACTGGCCAAGCCGGAAACTTCCGGAACTTCGACGCCTCTCTCGAGGGCTTCGTCCCGGCCACGTTCGACAACCTCGATCCGGGCGCGCTCTACGGGGCGGGCGGCGGTGTCCTGACCGCGCGGGTCAACGTCGATGACGGCGTGCTGAACATCGGGCTGGTGAAGGATCTCAAGCAGAACCCGATCATCAACGGCATCGAGATCGTCGCGCTGTCGGAGGAGGTGGAGAACCCCCCGATTCCGATCGTTCCGACCAACGCGCTCCAGGCCTTTGCGGCGCAGGGTGATCTCGATACCTCGCAGAGCTACGCGGCCGGGACCGTCGGTGCGGCCAAGCTCGGCATCATGCTCGGCAACGCCAACATCGAGGCGTCGA
>NZ_FWFY01000031.1 GCF_900172345.1 Limimaricola soesokkakensis | reverse complement strand
AGCCCGGCCTCCTGTTCCTTCAGCATTCCAATGATCTGCTCTTCCGCGAAACGCGATCGCTTCATGTCCGTCTCCTGAGTTGGACGGACTCTACCCCAAACTGGAGGAGGAACAGGGTCTCAGGTCACAGGCATTGTAGTGCCTCCTGACTCTCTTACACTGACCTGCTGGCGGGTCATCCTTGGCCCTCTGGGGGTGATGTTGCAGAAAGCGGCAACGCCTGCGCCGTTATCGCATCTACGCGCTTTGAAGATTGCGCGGTCGCCGAAGAAGACCAGTCCATCGAATCCGCGTAATCTCGAATGCATGTGGTTAGCGAGTTTCCTCCTCTTCATCCTCTTGGCCTGCACGAGCGTCGCACAAGACCGGCGCGAGGTCGGATTGGAACTCGTGCTGCTTGCTGATGCCTCTCCCTCGATTGATGAGAAAGAGCTCGCGTTCCAGCGCCAGGGCTATGCTATGGCCATGACTGATCCGCGTGTGATCGGTGCCATCGAGAACTCCGCTTACGGCACGATTGCCGTGACCTATGTCGAGTGGGCGGGCAATACGGCGGTGGTGGTGGATTGGACGATTATCGACGGCCCAGAAAGCGCAAGTGCCTTTGCCGAAGCCTTGGTTAAGCCCCCGCGGCTTGCTTTCGGAAACAACCGTATCGGCGGGGCCTTGCTCGAAGGCAAACGGCTTATAGAGACCAACGATATCGACGCTCCTCGCGCAGTGATCGATTTCTCAGGAGACAGCATTCGAGAATTCTCAGGGCCATCAATCGCTCGAGCGCGAAGGGAGGTGCTGGCAGCCGGCATCACGATTAACGCACTTCCAATCCTGCGTCCGAACGATGGCCGGAGGGCCGGACCAAATCTCGAAGCGGAATACGCCAAACGCATCATCGGAGGGCCAGGGGCCTTTATGGTGACGGCGGATAGCTATGCGACATTTGCGGCGGCGGTGCGCAGAAAGCTCATCCGGGAGATTGCAGGTTCAGTCCCAGCCCCTGACTGGGGCACGGCCTGCTGCGAACAGTGAGCGTTTGAGCCTGTTGAGGTGTCACCAACAGACTGGGCCGCTTGGTGAAGCCGGACGAGGTCTATACGGCAATACAGCCCCGCACCACGAATGACTTCGTCCTCTCGCGGTGGAGATAAAGCTCCAGTATGGGTAGCCCTGTTCGTTGAAAGCGGCCAACACGGTATGCGGAGACCCCCTTGATTTTGGTTGCGGAGGCTCCTTCCAATTCAGCTTGAAGGATTCAAGCCATGAAGATCACCCAATACTATCATGGTTCTCATGGTTGAGGACGTCGCAACCGTTAGCGCCTCTTACCGGATGTATGTCGAGTTCCGGACTTACTTCGAGAGCAACTGGTATGCCCATCTCCAGTCGATCGAGGACGACACGGTCAAGCTCGCCCCGCCGCAAGCGCCCCCCCCCGGCCAAAGCCCGAGCCTCCCGCGTCGCGGGGCTCCAGCTGATGAACTTCGAAGTCGCCGTCGTCGATGCATTTCATGCGGCTCTCACAGAAGCGACCCGGCCGATCCTACTGCTGTCCGTCGTCAGATGATCTGGGACACGATGGTCTGATGTCGACCGGAGGGTCTGGCTCGTCCGGGCTTCGGTTCATGCCGCCGTCTGGCGATGCAGCGAACGGCGCTTTTCGATGGTCCTGGCTTTGATCTCCTTTCGTCGATTGAGGATGGTGTCGGCCCTGCCGAGATAGACGTCGACAGGGGTGAGATTGCCGAGGCTCTCGTGGTAGCGGTGATGGTTGTAGTGGTCGACGAAAGCCGCCACGGCTTCTTCGAGCGCCCCGGACAGGTAGTAGTTCTCGAACAGGATGCGGTTCTTGAGGGTCTGGTGCCAGCGCTCGATCTTGCCCTGGGTCTGGGGGTGGTTCGGGGCGCCGCGAATATGGTCCATGCCCTTGTCACCGAGCCAAACGGCCAGTTCCCCGGAGATGTAGCTGCTGCCATTGTCGCTGAGCAGCCGGGGCCGGTGAGCGACGGTGGCCCGATCGCAGCCCGAGGCGACCAGCGCATCTTCCAGCGTCGCGGTCACATCCGACGCTTTCATCGTCGTGCAGAGCCGCCAGGCGACGACGTAGCGGCTGTAGTCGTCGAGGATGGTCGAGAGGTAGAACCAGCCCCAGCCGATGACCTTCAGATAGGTGAAGTCGGTCTGCCAGAGCTGGTTCGGCCGGGTTGTCTTCTCGTGGAACTCGTTCGCTGCCTTGATCACCACGAAGGCCGGGCTGGTGATCAGGTCGTGGGCCTTCAGAACCCTGTAGACGCTGGCCTCGGACACGAAGTAACGCCGGGTGTCGGTGAAGCGGGCGGCGAGCTCCCGAGGCGACAGTTCGGGCTGCTCCAGGGCCAGATCGACGATCTGCTCGCGCACCTTGTCGGGAAGCCGGTTCCAGACCCGGCTCGGTCGCGAGGGCCGGTCCTCGAGCCCGGCGGGGCCAAGCGACAGATAGCGATCATACCAGCGGTAGAAGCTCGTGCGCGGCACGCCGATCATGTCGAGCGTCCGCTTCGCCGGCAGGTGTGAGCGTTCCACCTGCCGGATGATCTCGAGCTTCTCGGAAGCGGGATATCTCATGACTCGTCTCCCCCATCCCCGAGCATGCTTTTTTTGAGCAGGCGGTTCTCCAGGGTGAGATCGGCCACCGCCTCCTTCAGCGCCGAGGCCTCGTGCCGCAGTTCCCTGACCTCGGGGCTGGTGGCCTGGCGGGCCGTGTTGCCTGCGAGCCGCTTCTTGCCGCCCTTGAGGAACTCCTTCGACCAGCTGTAGTAGAGGCTCGTAGCGATCCCCTCGCGCCGGCAAAGCTCGGCAATGCTGTCCTCGCCGCGCAGCCCATCCAGAACGATGCGGATCTTCTCCTCGGCTGAATGGTGCTTCCGCGTGCGCCGACGGATGTCCTTCACCAGCGACTCCGCCGTCGGTCTGGCTGTTCCGGGTTTCTGTCTCATCTCCACTCCTCGGTGGTTACGATGAGCCAGAAACCCTCCGTTACAAAATCAACTCAGATGTCCCAGAGGCGCTGACGGGGGACAATGAAGCGCAACGCGGCGGCCTCGGTCCCGCTTGGCGGCGCGTTCTGAGACGGCGGTGCGCAGAGCTTCATCCACAAGGGCACGAATGGACGTTGGAAGGACCGGCTGCCGTCCGACATCTCAGACGCGTATGAGCAGCGTGCAGAGGAGGAGCTCGGGAAGGATGCGGCCGCATGGCTGAAAGAGGGTCGGCAGGTGCGGTAGGTCATGGATCTTGCCATTGCGGTGCAGGCAATCGGAGCGCCGTGAATGAGGTCAGCACCGCGTGGTATCTCGAGCGTGCTCTCGGTCCACCCTGGACGACCGGTCGCTTCGCCAACGAGATGTCGCAGATTGGCCAACTCAGTCATCCGCTCATGCCGCAGCGAATGACTGCTTTCCGCCCTCTTTACCAAAACAGCTCGCGGCCCGGAGCGGGCCTCTTAAATCTGGGGCATCGAATGTCTACTTCGGGCGCCACGTCGACGACCTTGCATGCGTTCCTGAAGGCCGACCGTAACACCGGCGGCTGGCAGTAAACCAATCGGAACCCACATTCCCGCCCGTTGTTGGCACCTCGAAGGAGGACCTGCCATGACCCTGCGCTTCGAACAGATCCTGGCCGACGGCGTCGCCGAATGCTCCTACCTGCTGGGCGACGACGCCGCGCATGTCTGCGCCATTGTCGACCCCCGGCCGGACGTGGAGATCTACCTTGAGGCGGCGCGGCGCTTCGGCCTTGCCATCACCCATGTGTTCGAAACCCACATCCACGCCGACTTCATGAGCGGCGCTCGCGAGCTGGCTGACCGGCTTGGCGGACAGGCCAAGCTCTATGCCAGCACCGAGGGCGGCGCCGAATACGGCTTCGACCACGAGACAGTGCGCGACGGCGACGAATTCCGGTTTGGCGGGCTGCGGATGAAGGCGCGCTTCACCCCCGGCCACACCCCCGAGCACATGTCCTATTTCCTGTATGACGGCGACACCGAGACGCCGTGGGGCGTGCTATCCGGAGATGCCTTCTTCGTCGACAGCGTCGGTCGGCCCGACCTGATGGGCGACGACCAGACCGAGGAATTGACCGAGAAGCTGTTCCACACGGTGCGCGACGTGTTCATGGCACTGCCAGACGACGTGATCATCTATCCCTGCCACGGCGCGGGATCGGCCTGCGGCCCCGATATCGGCGACCGCATGTCCTCGACCATCGGCTACGAGCGGCGCTTCAACGACTACGCGAAGATCGAAAATCTCGAGGAGTTCAAGCGGGTCATGCAGACGGACGCCCCTCCGGTGCCGACGCATTACCCCCGGCTGAAGAAGGTGAATGCACAGGGCCCCGAGGTGCTGCGCAACCTGCCCCGCGTGCCTCCCCTCACGGTCGAGCGGTTCGCCAAGGCCACCGAGGGCGGCGTGCAGATCGTCGACACCCGCGACATGATGGATTTCGGTGCAGGCCATGTGAAGGGCAGCCTCAACATCGGTGCGCGGCCGGAGCTGTCGGTCTGGGCCGGATGGCTGCTGGATCCGGAAAAGCCCATCTACCTCGTTCTGCTTGAGGATGCCGACCTGCCCGAAGTCGTAAAGCTGCTGTGGCGCACAGGCTTCACCGAGTTCGGCGGTTATCTTGCCGGCGGCATGAGCGCCTGGCGCGAGGCGGGGCGCGATTTCGCGCAGATCCCGCAGATCTCAGTGCATGAGCTGAAGGACGCGCAGGACATAACCCCGCTGGACGTGCGCAAGCCCGATGAATGGGAGGGCGGCCACATGCCGGGCGCGACGCACGCTTTCCTTGGTGAGCTGCGCAAGAAGATGAACGATCTCGACCGTAGCAAATCCTACGCGACCTACTGCGCCAGCGGTTTCCGCGCCAGCATCGCGGCAAGCCTGCTTGCGGCGCACGGTTTTGAGTCCATCCGCAACGTGCCGGGCAGTTGGAAGGCGTGGAGCGCCGCCGGCTTCCCGGTCGAAACCCCCGAGCAGAAATGAGGACCCAAATGGACAACGTCGTAGAGATCGACAGCAATCATAGCATCGCCCGCTTCGCCCCGGACGAAGCCGCACTTCGGAAAGCTGCCGAAGAAGGTTTCCGCAGCGTGGTGAATTTCCGAACCGCGGACGAAAAGCAGGAGGTCGCCCCCGATGAAGAACGGCGCATCGCCGAAGAGGCCGGGCTGACCTACCTGCATCACCCGGTCTCGCCCGACGCGCTCGACGACGAGTTGGTGGACGATTTCCGGCG
>NZ_FWFY01000032.1 GCF_900172345.1 Limimaricola soesokkakensis | reverse complement strand
TTTTAACGAGTGTTTCGAAGGGTAATGGTCGTGGCTGTTTCCAACAACTTTTCTGCCAGCTCGCTTGATTTCAACGGTTTCGGCGGTCTTTCCCAACCCACCGCGCTGGTGTGGGGGGCGGATGGGCGGCTTTACGTCACCGAGGTGGACGGGGACGTGCACGTCCTGACGATCGCCTTCGGGGACCCCGATCCGAACGACGGCGACACCACCGCGCAGTTCTACGTGACCGAGCAGGTGACGCTGAACCACGTCAAGTCGATCCCCAACCACAACGACGACGGCACCGCGAACGCGGCGACGAAGCGGCAGGTCACGGGGATTGACGTGACGCCGCAATTCGACGCGAACGGCGCTCCGGTGATGATCGGCGGCAAGCCCGCGGTCACCGTCTACGTCACCTCCTCGGACAGCCGGATCGGCGCCGGCGGCGGTGGCGCCGACGCCAATCTCGACACCAATTCCGGCGTCATCACCAAGCTGACCCAGACCGGGCCGAACAGCTGGGACGCGGTCGACATCGTGCGCGGCCTGGCGCGCTCGGAGGAGAACCACGCGCTCAACGGGCTCGAGGTGATCCAGGTGCTCGACGCCAGCGGCAAGCTGGTCTCCGAGCGGCTGATCGTCGCCAATGGCGGCAACGCCAACAACGGCGCGCCCTCGAACCACTTCGCGGGCCAGCAGGAGACCGCCTATTCGGCGGCGATCCTCGAGGTCGACCTGACGATGCTGGCCTCGATGCCGGTGCTCACCGATGGCGGCCGCAAATACGTCTACGACGTGCCGACGCTCGACGACCCGGCGCTGCCGGGCGCCGCTGACGGCAACGACCCCTTCGGCGGCAATGACGGCTTCAACGGCGGCAAGATCGACCCCGCCGGGCCGATCAGCATCTACTCGCCGGGCTACCGCAACGCCTATGACGTCGAGGTCACCGAGGACGGGCGCGTCTACACCTATGACAACGGCGCCAACAACCTCTGGGGCGGCCGGCCGATCGGCGAGGCCGGCGACAATGGCGCCACCAGCGATTTCGCGCAGGCCCTGGGCTACATCGCGCTCAACCTCAACAATGGCGACGGCAGCACCAAGGACCCGATGAGCCTCGTCGCCTGGGACCCGAAGAACTACGACCAGATGCACGAGGTGACCCGCTCCGACGACCTGGCCGGGCGGGTGCTGGCGGCGGGGCAGGGCGGGGCGCAGACCTACACCCTCGACGGGCTGACCTATGTCTATGGCGGCCATCCCAACCCGACCCGGGCCGAGGGCTCGCGCGCGGGGCTGCTGTTCACCCCCGAGGCCGGGGTCGGCAACGCCTTCCTGCTGGTGTCGAACGTCGACAGCGCCGGCAATGGCGGCGGCAGCGACTACGACGAGGTCATCGCCTGGCTGCAGGCGGTCGAGGCCAACAACGCGGCCTACCCGACCTTGGGCGTCTACGGGGCCGACGACCAGGAGCTGACCCGGAAGGTGCTCGCCGTCACCCCGGGCGTGCTCTACGACATCTACGGCTTCGCCGACGGCTCGGGCCAGGTCGTGGTGGCGGGCGGCGCGGCGCCGCAGGGCGGCACGTTCCTGGGCAAGGCCGGCCTGCCCGCCGATATCGGCGAGATCATCGCCGCCGCCAACCCGGTCGAGGGCAACTATCTCGAGGGCGGCTTCACCGACGGCGCCCTCGATTCCGGCAAGGGCTCGATCAACGGGCTGACCGAATACACCTCGACCGTGCTCGACGGCGGTGGCGTCGACATGTCCGGGGCGCTGATCGCGGCCTCGCTGAACCAGGGCTCGCTGATCGTCATCGGGCGCGACGCGAACGGGGTGGTGCAGACCGCCACCGGCAGTTCGGGCGAGACGCTGGCGGCCGACCGCACCGTGCTGCAGGCCGGCGGCGGGCCGCTGGGGCTGGCCTCGATCGGCGACGAGTTCGGCGCGATGGGGCTCAACAACGCCTTCCGCGGTTCGATCTGGGTCGCCACCTACAAGCAGAACGGCCCGTTCATCGAGATCTTCCAGCCCGCCAACGGCGCCGTGCCGCTCGCGGGTCAGGACATCACCGACGAGACCGATGCCGATCTCGACGGGCTGAACGAGCTGATCGACCCGTTCGAGTTCTCGGCCGAGAACGGCTACGCGCTCGAGGTGGGCCAGAAGATCGTGCTCGACTTCACCCAGCAGAACACGAACTTCCCCGGCACCCTGTCCGATACCGGCTTTCTCGGCGCGGCGCTCGACGGGGTGACGCCGAACCAGGACGCGCGCACCGCGGCCGAGAACTTCCCCGCCGGCCAGCAGCAGGACGGGCTGTATGACAATGGCGGCAACATCATCCCGGGCGGCAACGCCCCGACCTTCCAGATCAAGAACGCGCAGCCCGGCACGGCGGTGGGCAGCGCCAACAGCGCCCGCGACGCGGTGCATACCGGGATCCGCCCCGACCCCGATGTCGGGCGCATCCTGGCCACGCTCGACATGGCCAACTGGATCCCCAGCCAGCAGGGCGGGATCGTCGAGGGTCAGGTCTCGGGGCTGATGTTCGGCGACGGCACCCAGTCCAACTTCCTGCGGATCGTCATGGGGGCGGTGGGCGGCACGCCCTATCTCGAGGTCGGGGTCGAGACCGGCGACGTCTACCAGCGGATCACCCGCGTCGACGTGCCCGGCCTCGCCGACCCGGCCGTCACCGGGATCGAGCTGCGGCTCGAGATCGCCATCGATGCCGGCTTCGCCGTGGGCGCGGCCTACCGGCTCGACGGCGCCGCCGATTTCGTCGCCCTGCCGCTGAACGGCTTCGTCCTGCCGCAGGGCGTGCTGCGCGACGTGCTCACCGGCGCCCACCAGATCGCCGGCCAGACCTCCGGCGCCGCCATCGGCCTCATCGCCGAAGACGTCGCCGCAGACACCCTCAC
>NZ_FWFY01000033.1 GCF_900172345.1 Limimaricola soesokkakensis | reverse complement strand
GAAGGCCAGGGCGGCGTTCGTGGCCCCGTCGGCGCCGATCACCGTTTCGATCAGCCCGCTGATGTCGGGCGTCCGGTAGGTGCCCCCGGCGGTCCACTGCTCGACATTCGACCAGGCGAACTCGTCCGCGGTGACGCGCGATTGCGGCGGCGCGCCGGAGGAGAAGGTGGCGGCGGTCTCGCTGCCCTGGATGCCGATGGTGAAGTTCGCGGCCCCCGAGGAGGTCTGGAGCGAGGTGAACTGCAGGTAGGCGTCGGTGATGGTCGCCGTCTGCGGGATGTCGATCCCGTCGAAGCGCATCCCCACGGCCTGTGCCCGGCTGCCGTTCAGGCCGAATTCGAGGTCGCCGCTGCCGCCGCCGCCGAACTGCTCCCAGTCGTCGGAGGAGGCGCCGATCGCCGTGACGACCGTCGAAACGGTACCGCCGCCACCGGTGATGTCGTCCTCGATGACCATGCCGCTGGCGGTCGCGGTGCCGAGCGTCACGGTCGGGCCGGCGCCGCTGGCCCCGGTCAGGGTGACCTCCACCGTCTCGGTGCCGTTGTCCACATCGTCATTGGCCACCGACACGGTCAGCATGCCGATCCCATCGACGAAGCTGACGCTCTGGCTCGTCGCCGCGCCGGCGTCGTAGGCCACCTGCAGACTGCCGGTGAAGCTGGCGTCGCTCAGGCTCAGGTCGAAGACGAGATCGGTGGTCCCGGTGTCGCCGGTCTCGGTCAGCGTCGGCGCATCGGCGATCGAGAGAACGACGCTGGCAGGCGGCGCCGCGACGTCGTCCTCGGTGACCGTGCCGCTGGCGGTCGCGGTGCCGAGCGTCACCGGCGTGGCGGTGCCGGTGGCCCCGGTCAGGGTGACCGCCACCGTCTCGGGACCGTTGGCCAGGTCGTCATTGGCGACCTGCACGGTCAGCGTGCCGATGCCACCCGCGAAGCTGACGGCCTGGGTCTGGTTCGTCGCCGAGCCGGCGTTGTAGGTCACCTGCAGGGTGCCGGTGAAGGTGGTGTCGCTCAGGCTCAGGCCGAAGTCGAGATCGGTGGTCCCGGTGTCGCCGGTCTCGGCCACCGTCAGGGCATCGGTGATCGAGAGCACCGGCCCGGTCGGCGGGGGTGGCGGCGGCGCGCTGCCCTGCACCAGCTCGACGTTCGAGAAGCGCACGATCGAGCTTTGCGCGGCGTCGTCGTCGTTGATCAGCGCCAGGTAGTCGAAGGTCCTGCCGGCATGCGCCGCCAGCGGGATCTCGTAGCTCACGGTCTGGCCCACGGTGGTGTAGTCGTTGCGCACCGACTGGTCGAACTTGGCGATGTTGACCGAGCCGAACACCTGGAACAGCAGATCGTCGGTGGTCTTGTAGTTGTTGTCGTTCTCGAGGCCGATGCTGACGAATTCGGCGGTGCCGTTCTGCATCGTCACGTCGAAGCGCAGCACCGTGTCGGCGCCGACGGTGAAGGTGCCGCCGGGCAGCAGGGTCTTCTTCCAGGTGTTGCCGCTCAGCGTGATGCCGGCGCCGTCGGGATCGATCTGGAAGCCCTGCGGCGTCTGGTCCTGGTTGCTGTAGCTCAGGAGCGGGCTGGCGTTGAAGTCGATCGGCAGCACGCTGCCGGGATCGGGCGGCGCCGCGACGTCGTCCTCGGTGACCGTGCCGCTGGCGCTGGCGGTGCCGAGCGTCACCGGCGTGGCGGTGCCGGTGGCGCCGGTCAGGGTGACCGGCACCGTCTCGGGACCGTTGGCCAGGTCGTCATTGGGGACCTGCACGGTCAGCGTGCCGATGCCACCCGCGAAGCTGACGGCCTGGGTCTGGTTCGTCGCCGAGCCGGCGTTGTAGGTCACCTGCAGGGTGCCGGTGAAGCCGGTGTCGCTCAGGCTCAGCCCGAAGTCGAGATCGGTGGTCCCGGTGTCGCCGGTCTCGGCCACCGTCGGCGCGTCGGTGATCGAGAGCACCGGCCCGGTCGGCGCCGGCGCCCCGCCGCCCTGCACCAGCTCGACGTTCGAGAAGCGCACGATCGAGCTTTGCGCGGCGTCGTCGTCGTTGATCAGCGCCAGGTAGTCGAAGGTCCTGCCGGCATGCGCCGCCAGCGGGATCTCGTAGCTCACGGTCTGGCCCACGGTGGTGTAGTCGTTGCGCACCGACTGGTCGAACCTTGCGATGTTGATCGAGCCGAACACCTGGAACAGCAGGTCGTCGGTGGTCTTGTAGTTGTCGTCGTTCTCGAGGCCGATGCTGACGAATTCGGCGGTGCCGTTCTGCATCGTCACGTCGAAGCGCAGCACCGTGTCGGCGTCGACGGTGAAGGTGCCGCCGGGCAGCAGGGTCTTCTTCCAGGTGTTGCCGCTCAGCGTGATGCCGGCGCCATCGGGATCGATCTGGAAGCCCTGCGGCGTCTGGTCCTGGTTGCTGTAGCTCAAGAGCGGGCTGGCGTTGAAGTTGATCGGCAGCACGCTGCCGGGATCGGGCGGCGCCGCGACGTCGTCCTCGGTGACCGTGCCGCTGGCGGTCGCGGTGCCGAGCGTCACCGCCACACCGGTTCCGGTGGCCCCGGTCAGGGTGACCGGCACCGTCTCGTCGCCGTCGTCGACATCGTCATTGGCGACCTGCACGGTCAGCGTGCCGATGCCAGCCGCGAAGCTGACGGCCTGGGTCTGGTTCGTCGCCGAGCCGGCGTTGTAGGTCACCGTCAGATCGCCGCTGAAGGTGGTGT
>NZ_FWFY01000034.1 GCF_900172345.1 Limimaricola soesokkakensis | reverse complement strand
TTTGTCCTTGGCGGCGGGATCGGGGCTGGCGGCGGGGTTTGCGTATTTGTGGAACAAAGTGGCCGGCGGGTGGGCCCGGCGCGGTGAAGGCGCGCGCCGGGCCCCTTGGTCGGGGTGCGGGGGCTCAGAGCTTCTCGGTGAGCTCGGGCAGCGCGGTGAACAGGTCGGCGACGAGGCCGTAATCGGCGACCTGGAAGATCGGCGCCTCCTCGTCCTTGTTGATCGCCACGATCACCTTCGAGTCCTTCATCCCCGCGAGGTGCTGGATCGCACCGGAGATGCCGACCGCGACGTAGAGCGCGGGCGCCACCACCTTGCCGGTCTGCCCGACCTGCCAGTCGTTCGGCGCGAAGCCCGAATCCACCGCGGCGCGGCTCGCGCCGACGGCGGCGCCGAGCTTGTCGGCGAGCTTCTCGATCAGCGCGAAGTTCTCCTGCGAGCCGACGCCGCGGCCGCCCGAGACCACGATCCCGGCCGAGGTGAGCTCGGGCCGGTCGCTCTCCGCGAGCTTGTCCTCGACCCAGGACGACAGGCCCGGATCGGCCGCGGGCGCCACGTCCTCGACCGCCGCCGACCCGCCCTCGCCCGCCGGCTCGAAGCCGGTGGTGCGGATGGTGATCACCTTGGTGGCGTCCCGGGACTTCACCGTCTGCACCGCGTTGCCGGCATAGACTGGGCGGTCGAAGCTGCCGTCGCCATGCACCGCCAGCACGTCGGGGATGATCATCACGTCGAGGAGCGCCGCGACGCGCGGCATGATGTTCTTGGCGTCCGTGGTCGCAGGCGCGGCGACCACCTCGTGGCCTTCGGCCAGCTGCGCCACCAGCGCCGCGACCGGCTCGGCCAGCCGGTGGCTGTAGAGCGCATCCTCGGCGCAGAGCACCCGGGCCACGCCTTGAATCGTCGCGGCGGCGTTCGCCGCCTCCTTCGCCTTGGCGCCGACGCACAGGAGCGTCACCTCGCCCAGAGCCTGCACCGCCGAGACGGCGCGGGCGGTGGCGTCACGGTTCAATTCGCCATCCGTGACCTCGGCCAGAAGCAGCACCCTCATCCCACGACCCCCAGATCCTTGAGTTTCTCGACCAGCTCATCGACCGAGCCGACCATCATCCCCGCCTTGCGCGCCGGCGGCTCGGCGGTCTTCACCACCTCGAGCCGCGGGCTGATATCGACGTCGAAATCCGCCGCCGTCTTCTCATCCAGGGGCTTCTTCTTGGCCTTCATGATGTTGGGCAGCGAGGCGTAGCGCGGCTCGTTCAGCCGCAGGTCCACCGAGACGATCGCCGGCAGCTTCACCGAGATCGTCTGCAACCCGCCATCGACCTCGCGCGTCACCTGGGCGTGCTCGCCCTCGATCTTCACCTCGGAGGCGAAGGTGGCCTGGCTCCAGCCCAAGAGCGCCGAGAGCATCTGCCCGGTGGCGTTCATGTCGTTGTCGATCGCCTGCTTGCCGCAGAGCACCAGCTGGGGGCTCTCCTGCTCGACGACCTTGGCGAGGATCTTCGCCACCGCCAGCGGCTCGATGTCCTGATCGGGGGCCTCGGCGGCCACCACCAGGATCGCCCGGTCCGCGCCCATCGCCAGCGCCGTGCGCAGCGTCTCCTGTGCCTGCTTCACGCCGATCGAGACCGCGACTACCTCGGAGGCGACACCCGCCTCCTTCAGCCGGATCGCCTCCTCGACCGCGATCTCGTCGAACGGGTTCATCGACATCTTCACGTTCGCCAGGTCGAC
>NZ_FWFY01000035.1 GCF_900172345.1 Limimaricola soesokkakensis | reverse complement strand
TCTACCATCGAGGATCATGCGACAGACCGTTTTCGAGTAGCTCATCCGTCGCAGAACCGTCCTGCGGGAATGCAGACGCGCTTGGGGGAGTGGGTTTCATGTTCGACTGGGACGATATTCGGCTATTTCTCGTCGTGGCGAAGGAAGGCTCGACGCTGGGGGCATCGAAACGGCTGAACATCAATCAGACGACCGTGAGCCGCCGCATCCAGGCGCTCGAACACGCGCTCAAGCTGACCCTGTTCGAACGCGATCCGCGCGGCTACGCGGTGACGCCGCATGGCAGCGCCCTGCTCGACCTGGCGGGGCAGATGGCAGCGACGGCCGAGACGATCCAGACCCGCGCCGAGCGCCTGTCCCGCGAGGTCTCGGGCGTCATACGGCTGACGGGCAACCCCGAGGCCATGGAGCATTGGGGCTTTCCGGTGCTCGCGCGGTTTCGCGCCAAGCATCCGGACATCGAGTTCGAGGTCGACATAAGCACGGGCCAGGTGTCGCTGGAAAAGGGCGAGGCCGACATCGCCCTTCGGGCGGCGGACGAAATCACGGGCGATACGCTGATCGCGCGTAAGCTCGCCCTCATTCCCTGGGGGATCTATTGCAGCCGCCATTACGAGCGGCAGAACGGCGCGCCGCACGGCCTCGATGCGTGCGAGGGCCACAAGTTCATCCTCTACAACGGCCGATTGGCCGAGGCGATCGGAGCCGCGCGCTGGCTGGCCGAACAGGTCGACGAGGCGGACCGGGCGCTTCAGGTGAATTCCGTCACCGGCATGGTCGGCTCGCTGCGCTCGGGCGCCGGGCTCGGGCTGTTGCCCTGCGTTGCCGGAGATTTCGAGCCCGATCTCGTGCCGTGCTTCCGGCACGAGAAGCTCCATCACACGCTTTGGGTCGTGGCCTCGAAGGAGGCCTACTCCCAGCCCCCGATCCGCAGCTTCATGAAGTTCGTCGGCGACAACATCCCGCAGGGGCCGCTCTGGGGCCCGGTCTGACGGCTTGCCCATGCCTCTGCGCGAACGCCGTCCGGTTCTGCGCCTGAGTGGATACGGACATCGAAGATCCTCCGGCAGGCTATGGGTATCGGCGACGAGCAATGTCGTCGGCAGACCCAACCCATGGAGGACACCATGATCCCGTTCATCCGCAGCCTTGCCGTCTCGGCCCTTCTTGCCCTGCCGGTCGTGGCTTCCGCACAGGACGCTCCGGTGCTGGCCGTGATCAGCCACCCGGTCGAGGACTATGCCGCCTGGCGGCAGATCTACGATGACTTCTCCGACGAGCAGCAGGCCGGCGGCGTTGTCATGGAGCAAGTCTACCAGGACCCCGCCGATCCGAACAACGTGACGGTCCTGCACGGCTTCGAAAGCCTCGAAGCCGCGGAGGGCTTCCTGAACTCCGACGAGCTGAAATCGGCGATGGAAGGCGCCGGCGTCGCGGCGCCGCCCACCGTGACGGTCGTGACCCGGGCCGACTGATTGGCTTTGACGCTCCGCATGGCATGCTTTGCGGAGCGTCGGTTCGCTCCGGACATGGTCGCTTGATCTCGCGCCCGAACATCTGCGCGCTCGGAGAATGGATTGGTAGAAGGATCATTCGAACCTGCCTTCGCCCGGATTGCGATCGAAAGTCGGCTTCGGGC
>NZ_FWFY01000036.1 GCF_900172345.1 Limimaricola soesokkakensis | reverse complement strand
CCTCGCGCCACCGCGCGAGTTTCTGGCGCTCTTCGAGATCCAAATGTGCGTAGCAGGTGCCCATCGATTGCTCTCCATGTAACCATCTGTTTCCATACAGAAGTTGCACTTCGAACGTGAATCCACCCCTACAGGAATCTTTATCTCATAATGATAATTATGTAAGTAGCGTTTTGTTGTGTGATGGGATTATCGCTTGAGGCAAGCACGTGGGCCGGATCAGGGTTACATAGCTCCCTCTCGCCAATCTACCGCATCACTAAGTTTCTATTGTGACCTTGAGTGCTCTCGCATACCGAGCGCTGTCAGGGCCCTGCCCATGCGGATCTCGCTGTGACCGGATTTTATCGTTAAACCGACCGAGAGCTACCGTCGACAGTATCAGCACAAGCGCCGCCCTGACATCCAGCACCGGCGCTTTGGGCCTGTCCAGACCGCCAGCATCAAGCGGGCTGTTATGAACTGATGCGGTGGATGCGCCACCCAGCGGCGCCCACCGCATCAGCTCATAGTGTTTGGTGTTCTGTCAGGATTTCTTCTTGGACTACGCTGCCGACAGCTACTCGGCCAAATCCGCACATTCCCAAACACGCACTCTCCGCGTGAGCTTTGCCAGGTGACGACACGGCTCATTCTCGCTCGCAGCCTATGTTGTCCGGCGCAACACCTCCTCGACGCGTGGGTCGGGTCTGTCAGAGTGAGCGCATTTAATAGTTAAACCGGTCCGCGTGTCAGCCTGTCGATTAATCCGACCGGCAGCAACGAGAGTCCCGATGACGACCGTGGCAAGGGTAGCGGCGCCGGCAAGCATGGGCGAGGCTTGGACATGAGAGTCGGGTAGACTGGAGACGGTATTGGGTCGAGCCGGCGCTTTGGGCCTGTCCAGACCGCCAGCATCGAGCGGGCTGTAATGAACTGATGCGGTGGATGCGCCACCCAGCGGCGCCCACCGCATCAGCTCATAGTGTTTGGTGTTCTGTCAGGATTTCTTCTTGGACTACGCTGCCGACAGCTACTCGGCCAAATCCGCACATTCCCAAACACGCACTCTCCGCGTGAGCTTTGCCAGGTGACGACACGGCTCATACTCGCTCGTAGCCTATGTTGTCCGGCGCAACACCTCCTCGACGCGTGGGTCGGGTCTGTCAGAGTGAGCGCATTTAATAGTTAAACCGGTCCGCGTGTCAGCCTTGACCTGAGACCCGTCTTTCCTCCGGTTTGACGGAGAATCCATGGGTGGTTTCTGAGGCTATGCGGCCTGCTGTTCCAGTGCTGTTTTCATGGCAAATTCGGCGGGTGGGATATTGCCCAAGGCTGA
>NZ_FWFY01000039.1 GCF_900172345.1 Limimaricola soesokkakensis | reverse complement strand
GGCCATTCGCCGGACACCAGCAGCCAGATCGGCGCGGCCAGCAGCAGGCCCAGCACGAACAGCGCCGAGACGCCGCGCGCCTCGGCATCGGTCGAGCGGGCGAAAATACGCGAGGTGAGGCCGCTGATCCCGGCGATCCGGCCATTGGTGGCCATCAGCAGCACCGCCGAGGCCCCGATCATCATGCCGCCGCCGAGCGACAGCCAAGGGGTGAACTCTGTTTCCATCTCTCGACTCCGTGATACGACGGTCAACGCCGTCGCGCTTGTCTTGTTTCAAGACATCTATATATTCGTCTCGTCTAATATTCAACAGGCAGCATATGAAAATCACCGATGATTTCCTCGAAGGCGACATCGCGGGCGCGGCCGCGCTGATGGGCATGCTGGCCTCCGAGGCGCGGTTGAAGATCCTGTGTCGGCTGGTCGATGGCGAGCGGTCGGTGGGGGAACTGGCCCGGATCTGCGAGATGTCGCAGCCGACCATGTCGCAACAGCTCAAGCGGCTGAAGGAGGCGGGGCTCGTCGAGGGCCGCCGGGACGGGCAGACGATCTATTACAGCGTCACCGGCAAAGAAGTTGCCGCCGTTCTGGAGACGCTGCACAAGCTGTATTGCGCGCGCGAGGCGCGGTGAGAGCCCGCGCCCGGCCAGTCCGGGCGCAGGGCGAGGGTCAGGCCCCGGACTTGCGGTCCGCATAGTCCTTCACGAACTGGCCGATCTTCTCTTGCGTCAGATCGACCCCGGCCGCACGACCCTTCGCGATGGCCGCCTCGCCGTCGAGGCCCTGCTCGGCGGCGAGCGCCATCAGCGTCATCGCGCCCGCGCGCTTGCCCGATGCGCAATGCAGCAGGACGGGCTGCGGCAGGTCGTCGAGGGAACGCCGGAAATCGTCCACCAACTCATCGTCGAGCGCGTCGGGCGAGACCGGGTGATGCAGGTAGGTCAGCCCGGCCTCTTCGGCGATGCGCCGTTCTTCATCGGGGGCGACCTCCTGCTTTTCGTCCG
>NZ_FWFY01000043.1 GCF_900172345.1 Limimaricola soesokkakensis | reverse complement strand
GCAAGCGCCGCGTTGGTCGAGCTGTTGACGCCGGACTTCGTGTCAGAGATCGCGACATAGGTCCGCTCGAGCTTCGCAAGCTCGTCCGGGTCCTTGAGCTTGGTGAGGTCGAACTTCGCCTTGAACAGCTCGACCTGCTTGTCGATGTCGAGACCCGCGACGCTCGCAGGCACCCCGAGCGAGGTGCGCATGAACTCCGTCAGGTCGGAATCCTTGAGCACGTCGTACCAGCTCTTGATGCTGCCCGCCTTGCGGCGGAACTCCAGCACGGTGCCGACCGTCTCGTTCTGGTCGGCCTGGGCATTCTCGAAATGCTGTTCGACGTATTTGTCGACGATCGTCTTGCGCCAGAAACTGGAGTTGGTCAGCGTGTTCCGGGTTCCCTCGTCCTTGAAGCCAAGGTTCTTATAGAGGTCTGCAAATCGCGGATCGGTCAGGCGATTGACCAGGGAACTGGAATCTTCGGAGTCGCTCTTGAGCAGCTTCTTGATCATCGCCTTCCCGAAGATCTGGTCCTCAAGATCGAACGCCTTCATCACGAAGACATAGAGCTCCCGGTCCTCCATCAGCTGGTCGACCGTCTTGATGTCGCCAATGCGCTCCTCGAACGCCTCAATGGCGCGGCTGTGCTCGGCGCTGCTGCGGATCATCTCGAGCTGGCGGTCGCGCGTGGCGTCCACCA
Organism: Limimaricola soesokkakensis; assembly: GCF_900172345.1. Lineage (GTDB taxonomy): Bacteria > Pseudomonadota > Alphaproteobacteria > Rhodobacterales > Rhodobacteraceae > Limimaricola > Limimaricola soesokkakensis. The sequence continues at coordinate 68 of NZ_FWFY01000043.1, read as the reverse complement.
GCTGCAGGCCCATCCGGGCGTTGAGGCCCGAAAGCGAGATCATTCGGCGGCCATGGACGCGGAGGCCT
>NZ_FWFY01000040.1 GCF_900172345.1 Limimaricola soesokkakensis | reverse complement strand
CCGACCAACGCGCTCCAGGCCTTTGCGGCGCAGGGTGATCTCGATACCTCGCAGAGCTACGCGGCCGGGACCGTCGGTGCGGCCAAGCTCGGCATCATGCTCGGCAACGCCAACATCGAGGCGTCGAATTTCGGCCTGAACAGCTTCAAGGTGACCAACACCGGCGACAAGAAGATCTCGGCGATCTTCATCGACGTCTCCAGCGCGCTCTACCCCGACAGCGTCTTCGACCCCGACGGCGCCGGCGGCGACAGCGCCACCAAGCCCTGGGCGGTCAACGCGGCGGGCAACACCGGCGCCTATATCGGCGGCGGCGTCGGCGGCTACTTCCTGCCCGGGCCCGACCCGCTGCCCAACACCACCGGCACCGGCAAGCCCTCCAATGGCGGCTACAAGGGCGCGATGGTCAAGTTCGACCCGAATGTCAGCGGTGGCTTCGGCAAGAACGAGATTGTCGGCTTTTCGGGCGACATGGATCCGAACTCGATCGCCGGTCTGACCAAGAGCTCGCTGGACGCCCTGGCCGTCGACGGCTGGGACGTCGGCGGCATCTCCGGGCACGAGCTGATCGGCTCGACCTTCACGGTGCTGTTCGACGACGGCACCACCGCCTCGGGCCAGCTGGGCTCCGACGGCAGCGCCTCGGGCAGCCACGCCATCGCCTCGCAGGCCGGCGCCGGCGCGGTGGCGCCGACGCTGAGCGTCAACGGCGTCGGGGCGGGCGGCACCGGCAGCTATGGCGGCAGCCAGCCCTCGGTGATCGTGTCCGGCACCCCGGGCGACACGGTGATGGTGACGCTGACCAAGGGTTTCAACCCGGTGCAGGGCGCGGGCGACATCCCGGCGCTGGTCGAAAACCGGCTCGACGCCTACGCCTTCAAGGCCAACAACACCTTCGACAACCAGCACGTCGTGGTGAAGCTGAACAGCAGCGGCATCGCGGATCTGTCGCACCGGTTCGACTACGACGACAGCCCGGCCAACAACAAGGCCGACGG
>NZ_FWFY01000042.1 GCF_900172345.1 Limimaricola soesokkakensis | reverse complement strand
ATGAGATACCCCATCTGAGCGGTTACTACGGCATGACCGCGCAACGCGCTTACGAGAAGCGACGCGCCGTCCATCGCAAGCTGATCCGGCACCCGGCCGTGAAAGCTGCCGTGGTCGATCGTCTCAAGGCCGGATGGTCGCCCGAGCAAATTGCGGGCCGGATGAAGCTCGAACGCCATGCCACGTCTGTCAGCCACGAGACCATCTATCGCTACGCCTACTCCGGAGATGGCCGATCCGAGGCACTCTATCGTCACCTGCCGGAGCACCGCCGCCGTCGCCGGCCGCGTGGCATGCGGCGTCACCACGGCCGCAGATTCAGCAATGAACACAGCATTTCGCTGCGGCCCGTGGAGGTCTCCGAGCGCCAGCAGTTCGGGCATTGGGAGTGTGACCTTGTGATGTTTCGCAAGGAGTTCGGCAAGGCGAACGTGACCTCCTTGGTCGAACGCGTCAGCCGCTTCACCGTCTTGGCGAAGAACGCCGACCGGACCTCCAAGCCCGTCATGGAGACCCTGATCTCCGGCCTGAAGGTCCTGCCCCAACCAGCCCGCCGCTCCATCACATTCGACCGAGGCACCGAGTTCACCGCCTGGGCGCATCTCAAGGCCGGTCTCGGCGCGATTCCATGGTTCTGCGACCCGCAATCGCCGTGGCAGAAAGGCACGGTCGAAAACACCAACAACCGGATCCGAAAATACCTTCCCCGCAAGACCGACCCCACGGCGATCACAGATCGATATCTGACTTCGATCTGCGATCGCCTCAACGCCACGCCCCGGAAGTGCCTGGGCTACCGGACCCCGGCCGAAGTCTTCCGGGAAAAGCTGATGGAGGCAATGAAGTCAGGCGAGTAAGTTGAAGCCGTGAAAATTGCGCTTCAGCGTGAGCCCACA